>JAKOUW010000119.1 GCA_029782365.1 Chloroflexota bacterium | reverse complement strand
ACAGACCAATTCGCTCAAAGAATTTTGTGCCGAATATTACGATGAAGCTAAAAATGATATTGCTACTGTATTTCTGGACCGCCTGCTCCGTCTCAATTCACCTGCCGGCACTACAGCCCTGGTCCTGCCGCAGAACTGGCTTTTCCTGACCACCTATAAGAAGTTTCGGATGCGTATGCTGAAAACAAGACGATGGGATATCGTTGCTAAACTTGGCCCGGGTGCATTCGAAGCTATATCAGGCGAGGTGGTTAATGTTGCTTTACTGGCCATTTCCGCCTCTGCTCCGCCAGATGGTCACGCCTTCGCCGGCCTCGACGCCACCGCCCCCCGCACAGCGCGGGAAAAAGCGGAGCTTCTTCAAGACGCCGAACTTAAAACGGTGATACAGGCGGAGCAGTTGAATAATCCGGATGCGCGGGTAGTTTTGGATTTGCTTAATTCGAAAAAATTGCTGTCACAATATGCAGATTCATTTCAAGGGATATCGCCTGCAGACTTTCCACATTACGGCCGTTTCTTTTGGGAAATAGCATCAAGTGGTTTTAGTTGCCCTGAATGGTCTTTTTGGCAGTCAACTGTTACGGTGCATCAACATTATGGCGGTAAAGAGCTAATGCTTTGGCAAAACGCAGATTTTAAACGGGCTGTTGAAATTGGCAAGGCATATATCCGTGGAAAAAACGCCTGGGGAAAACCAGGAGTTGTTGTAAGTGCTATGCGTGGATTACCCTGTACTATATACACTGGGGAAGTATTTGATACAAATGTTGCCGTCATCGTTCCTCATAATCCATCCCATCTCCCCGCCATCTGGTACTTCTGCTCTTCACCGGAATACAACGAAGCTGTCCGCAAGATTGATCAGAAACTGAACGTAACAAACGCGACATTGGTTAAAGTCCCCTTCGACCTGGAATACTGGCAGAAAGTAGCCGCCGAAAAGTATCCCAATGGTCTTCCCGAACCTTATTCGGACGACCCGACTCAGTGGATCTTCCACGGGCACCCGGCAGTTTCTACCAGCCCCCTTCAGGTGGCGGTGGCCCGCCTTCTGGGCTACCGCTGGCCCGCGGAACTGGATGATTCGATGCGGTTGTCTCCGGAAGCACGCGAGTTGGTACAGCGCTGCAGGGAGCTGGAAGATTATGCCGATAGTGACGGCATAGTGTGCATCTCTTCCGTTCGCGGAGAAGACCCGGCTGCTGAACGCCTTCGGGCGTTGCTCGCCGCCGCATATGGGGATGACTGGTCGCCAACAAAAGAACAGGAACTTATCGCAGCAACGGGTTCAGAAGCGAAGGAGCTTGACGAGTGGCTTCGCAACGATTTCTTTGAACAGCACTGTAAGCTATTCCACCACCGGCCCTTCATCTGGCATATCTGGGACGGGCGCCGGCGCGACGGTTTCCATGCCCTAGTCAACTACCACAAGCTTGCCGAGGGCAATGGCAAAGGCAGGCAGGTTTTAGAAAGCCTCACTTATAGTTATCTCGGTGAGTGGATTACCCGGCAGAAAGATGG
>JAKOUW010000094.1 GCA_029782365.1 Chloroflexota bacterium | reverse complement strand
TTGCCGAAGTGCCGCACCTCGTTCGTCGCTTTGCCGAAGTTCCACACCGTGTAAAGCTCCGGCTCGAAATCGCGAAAAATCTCATGATCGGCTTCGGAGTCGTTTCTGAGGTTTTTTGCAAATTCGCTCACGAAGCCTTCGCTAACCCCAACCTCTTCCGCGATTCGCTCCTGCGTCTCGCGCCGCATCCACAGCTCCGGCTCGAAATCGCGAAAAATAGCGGAATCGTCTTCGGAGACGTTTTCGCTAAAACTTGCAATCCAACCGGGTACAGTCCCCACCGGCACCCCCACCTGCTCCGCGATCCGCTCCTGTGTCTCACAGCGCATCCACAGCTCCGGCTCGAAATCGCGAAAAATACCCAAATCGTCTTCGGAGTCGTTTTGGGTAAAATCTGCAATCCATCGGGTAAGTCTCACCCCTGCGCGTGGGGTTTGCTTGAAGCCCGAAGTGGAAACATTGCCACCTCGGAAATACGGTGCAGCTCGCGCGCGTGGGGGTTTGCCCGCTGGTGAGACGGTGGCAACATTGCCACCGTCTAGGTGCAGCTCGCGGCATAGCAAATGCCCAGCTAAACCCCTTCTTCGCTCCTGGGCCGCCTGGTGCGCTCTAAGGGCCATTTTAAACAGGCATATAAAACCCTTACCCCATGCGTTTTCGCCCGTCCTGGGCCATTCTAGGGCTTCGTTTTTCAGCCAACGTCCGCAAAAAATCACTTTCTGCGCGGCAGCGGGCTTTTGTCTGCCAAATAATCGGCCATCATCTGCTCCACGGCCTCTTTGAGGGTCATTCGCTCCGTCCAGGCATGATCTTTCAGCTTCTTCAGCAAGTCCTGGCGAACAATAAAGGTGGCCCTTGTCCATCCATCGGGCAGGCCATGCTTGGCCCAGTTTTCCTTTTCTCCTTCCACGTCATTCTCACCCCTTGTTTACAGGGTAAACATTCTGCAGGCCACCCCTTTTCCCTGCACTATTCCCTGGCGTATGCGTAAATTCGCAGGGTATCCTTGTATCCCTCATAGTCATCGATTCTGGTTATGTTGTACTCCTTGCCCTTATACACGATCCAGTTCTTGGGTGTAATATCATCCCGCCAATTTATTTCAAATATCATCTCCACCTTCTGCTGCACCCCCGCAGCTCCATAGTATTCGCTGCCGCTGGCATGGCGCACATAGGCCCAAATATTTTCGCCGCCTGGTATCGGCCCCGGTATTTCCACTTGGTTTCCCCATTCATCTCTGCCATAAGTGGCTCCCCAAATGGTTATTTTCTTGTCCTTCATGCGGAATTTTCCACGCTGGCCGCCTGTTATCGTTTTAGGCATATTTCGCCCCTCCTTATAATGCGTTCAGATATTCTTGGTAACGCTCCATTAGCCCCACATAAGCGTTCAAAAGGCTTGCTGTTCCGTCAATCTTCTGCTTGGCTATCTGCGCCTTTGCTGGCACAATATTGCCGTTCCTGTCCTCCACAACGCCTGTATTGGACAAACACCACTTTAGGATCGGGTGGTTTCCATAGTTCACCTTCTTTGCCGCAAGGTCGGCTCCCAGCTGTTGCATAGGCAGGCTTAAAGTCTTTGCGCCCTGGCGAACAGGAACCATCTTAAAGCCTTCGGCCTCCATCTCTTGCCGCCAATAGGTGGCACTCCAGGCATCAAAATAAATCCATAGTGGCGTTATGCTGTACTTTTCCATCATCTCTAGGAACCACGAAGTAACATCGCGGTAATCAATCGTGTTGCCTTCACACAAGCGCAGCAGGCCACGGCTGTGCCACTTGTCATAGGGAACCTTGTCCTGCTCCACGCGCTCTGTGAACCCCTCTTTGGGCAGCCAGTACATCTGCGTAACAAACCGCTTTTCTGTCTTGGGGTCTAGCATAAGCAAAGTGGCGCAGGTTAGATCGCCTACCTTGGACAGGTCGGCTCCACCTATGGCGTAAAAGCCGCGGAAGTTCTCCAGGTCAAAGGTTTCCTCGTTGTTCAGCTGCTCGAAGGTTAGCCATGCGTTATG
>JAKOUW010000078.1 GCA_029782365.1 Chloroflexota bacterium | reverse complement strand
TTGCATAGCCATGTTCAATGACGCTATGAGTTACATTCACCTATGAGGGAGGGCGGAGCTTTCGATGACGGAATCCTACCGTGTTGAAGATCTCGTTAAAGTATACAAGGTACCTGGAAAGCCCCCTGTTTACGCAAACAACGGTGTGAATCTAGTAGTGCCGTCAGGAATCGTCTTTGGCATTTTCGGACCGAATGGAGCGGGCAAGACAACACTCATACGACAGATTGTGGGCCTGCTCTGGCCAACCAGAGGCCGAATCTACCTCCACGGCGTAGATGTAGTACAGCACCCGGACGTCATACCCCGGCAGGTAGGCTACTATGGTCAGAGACTTGTCTACTTCTGGACACTTAGCGCGATAGAGCTTCTAGTGTTCACTGGAAGATTGCGGGGTATGACGGACAAAGCTGCAAAGGCGCAAGCTGACGAACTAATATCCCGAGTTGGGCTAGACCACAAAGCTTCGCGTCTTCTTGCGACCTTCAGCGGAGGGGAAATCCGAGTGGTCAGTGTACTCACATCTCTAATGGGGAACCCACCCGTGGTGGTTCTGGACGAGCCGACGGCGGAGCTGGACCCTGTTATGAGACAGAACATCTGGAACCTCTTGTTTGCGGTAAACAAGCAATTCGGTACAACCATCATTTTGGTTACACACAACGTGCTTGAGGCCGAACAAGTGGTTGACCGGGTTGCCGTGATTGACGAGGGAAGGGTGGTCGCCGAGGGGACGCCGAGTGAGCTGAGAGCCAGCATTGCGGACAAATCCCGCGTGGAAGTGCGCCTTAGGGTGCCCGAAGCACCTGGGATCCTTCTCACCGGAGCGTGGACCGAGATGAGAAGAGGCGTTTTCAGCTGCACGGTACCGCGTTCGGAGGTAAGTTCGTTGCTCCATGCGATTACCGGGGAGCTAGACCCCAAAGCCGTTGAAGATGTGAGGGTTGTCAACCCGACCCTCGAAGACTACTACGTCACGGTGGTGGGAAAGCAATGGCAATGAATCGAACTTCGCCTGGACATTTGCGCAAAGGCTTTTCTGATTTCTGCCTCCTGCTCAAGGGGAACCTCCTCGAGCTTCGAATGTCCTGGACGTGGTATCTCGCTTTTGCGTCCTTCGACGCGGTGATGTTTCTTATATTTATGTGGCTTGTCATCGGCAGAGGGAACCCCGATTCCATTCTTTTCGTAATCACAGGTAGCCTCACGCAATCGCTGACTATGTCGGGCATGTTGTCGCTGGGTCAGGACATTGGGAGGATGAAAGAGTACGCTGTCTTTGACTACTACGCCACCCTTCCCATAAGCAAGACGTCGTTTATCATGGCGCTCGTAGGGAGTTCGCTACTTCGCACCCTGCCCTCGATGATCTTATGCCTGGCATTTGCCACGGTGGTGCTGAACGTTCCCATCCGTCCCAACGTACTCCTACCGATTACGGCATTGCTGGGCGGATTCAGTCTCGTAGGTATCGGGGCCGTTATCGGCTTCTACAGTAAGACCGGCAGGATAGCAAGCTATGCAACTCAGATAGTAAGCCCAATCCTTACATACCTGGCTCCGGTGTTCTACCCTGCTGAATCGTTGCCCCGTTTTCTGCAGATCACGTCCCGCTTTGTACCCACGACTTACGTTGCCAGACTCCTGCGAGCAGGGCTTTCCGGGGGTCAGATCAGCTCAAACTATCCTGACTTAGCGGTCCTTGCGCTGTTCACCTGCCTGTCAATAGGGCTCGTCTTTCCCAGGTTGGACTGGAGGTCAAGGAAGAACTAGGACTACTGCGGACATAGCCAGTCGGAGCAGAAGGCCAAAACTGAAGGAGGGAGGTGAGAAATTTGGCTGCTGCAAAGAAGTACAGCCGCCCTACGGTGGTTCCCTTAAGTGCCGTCTGTCGGGACTGCGGGAAAGGTGATTGTTGCCCGGGAACCCCGAAGGCGAACTAAGCGTCATCTAGCTCTGTTGTAGACTTGACAGTCGAGCATGAAGAAACCCCACCTCAGGCACTGAGGTGAGGTCGTCCGTGCTTCCTTACTATCCCCAGACCCCGCTTTAGAAGGCAGATGAGCCCGCTGGTCGACGGGCCCACTTGGTGACT
The DNA here is from genome assembly GCA_029782365.1 of Chloroflexota bacterium. Classification (GTDB taxonomy): domain Bacteria; phylum Chloroflexota; class Anaerolineae; order Anaerolineales; family UBA4823; genus CAWBUW01. The sequence continues at coordinate 2,281 of JAKOUW010000078.1, read as the reverse complement.
GAGTGCTCCCTAAGTCAGGACCACAGCTAGCACAGTATTTAGGTATTTAGTAAACCCAATATTTTCAAGTTGCTCAGGTGTGACTGATTTGGAACCTTTATTTCCAAGTTCGTATATTGCAGTGAGAACGCGGTCTCTATTGCAGATTCCCACGGGGCTGTTGCCAAACTCAATTGTGTTAGTGGTTACAGAAATGTATCCTAGCGATAGGAGGCGATAATGCAAGAAAGAAGGAGATTGCGCGAGATGATGGGTAGAAAGAGCGCAGCCAGGAAGCTTTTCTATGATTTTTCGCTCGAGGAACGAGTCCCACGTGATCACTTTCTGCGCAGATTGACCCAAGTAGTCGATTTCAGTTTTGTTTACGACATGGTAAAGCCTTACTACAGCCATACTGGTACACCGTCGGTGGACCCGGTAGTAGTGTTCAAGATGGCTCTCATCGGTTATCTTTACAACATCCCAAGCGAGAGAAGGCTGGCCGAAGAGGTGCGGTTGAATCTAGCTTTCTTATGGTTTTTGGGGTACGACATTGACGAAACGCCTCCTGACCACAGTATCCTGTCCAAATGCAGGAAGCGCTTTGGGAAAGAAGTCTACGAAGCCTTCTTTAGGAAGGTGCTGGACATTTGCCGAAATGCAGGGCTGGTGGAAGGAGACAGAGTGTATCTTGACGCCACTTTACTTAAGGCCAATGCCTCCTTTGAGTCGCTGGTGAGCAAAAGCCTGTACCGCCAACTGCCGGATGCACGGGAATTCGTTGACAACATGTGGGATGAAAACGAGCCAGAAGGGGAAAAGACCAATCAGGTCACAGTAAGCAGGACCGACCCTGACTGCTCGATCATCCGTACCAAGCAGAAGGGCACCTTTCTCGCCCACAAGGTACACCTGGCAGTGGACGCAGGAGAGTCCCGGATAATCACTGCCGTTGCTGTCACGCCTGGCGCTGAAGCCGAGTACAAGCAGGTCCCATTTCTGGTGGGTATGCACACCTTCAACTGTCGAAAGAAGCCTCGGGAAGTAGTAGCAGATCGTGGATATGGCAAGCAGAGTGTGTACGTTTTTCTGCATAAGCAGGGCATAATCCCGATAATCCCCAGGCATAGAACCCGAAAAACGCGGGTACGCAAAAAGCAAGATCTTGGCTTCACTTACGACCCCAAGGATGACGTGTACATATGCCCACGTGGGAAGAAACTGTACAAGGTGCAGCAGATAGGAGAAACGATATGTTACAGAGCTCATCGATATGCGTGCCGGGGTTGCGACATGCAACCAGACTGCGGTGCACAAAGGGCTTCAATCACGAGGATGTCTGAAACCATTGAGTCAGCCCTAGCTGTATTGCAGAGTTCGACGGGCAAGCGAGCAATGGCACAGAGGAAGTGTTGGGTGGAAACCGTGAATGCTGATCTCAAGAATAACCGGTCACTTTGTCAAGCATACTACTGCGGGAACACTGCAGTGACGATTCAAGATTTGCTTGCAGCATGTGCTCACAATATCTTCCAGCTTGTGAAAGCACGCTTCAAGAAATGTCAGGACTCACTGGCTGTACTGGCCTTGCCACGACTGGAACGCGGCCAAGCATACGCTACGTGATCAAATGACATTGTCTAACTGAATTGCCCAGTCGATCCTCACGGATCCCCTCACCAGGTACAGATCAAACCACTGAAAGATCCAGTCTATCAGCATTCACACAGTCCCTCGATTTCGAGCGCAATGCTGGCACAAACACTTCCTATCGAATCGAGTTTGGCAACAGCCCCCCACTGAAAATTGAGCCACTTTCCCGCCGAAATTTGAGCCACCCCAGTTTCCATAAAAGGAACCCGTTGCCATCGTAACGAGCTTTCAAAATGATCTTTGGCATTGCATTCGGTGTTCGGCCAAAGTAATCCTTGTAGCCATGATCTTGGTTGTCAAGGTGCGTTCTCGAGTTTCAGCCGGTTATCACAGTTCTTCGCACTAGCGCACGCTGGCTCGGAACTGCGGCAGGTACCGCAGTTTGGTACCCGCAGCCCGGACGGGTAAATGCTTGGCCAGCGGTGGTCTCCTCAAAGTTGTTACGGCCGGTTGTAAAATCCGCCATTAGGGCCGGATGAAAAATCCCCCACCCCCTCGAAGAAGCACTCCGTAACGAGCCAAGTTTCGGAGGTGCGATTCTTGCTAGGAGGCGGGGAAACTTTGGATATCAAACTCATGCGCAGCCAAGGACTCAGCATCAGGGAGATCTCTAGGCGGACCGGCAGAGACCGGAAGACCATCGCCAAGT
>JAKOUW010000077.1 GCA_029782365.1 Chloroflexota bacterium | reverse complement strand
GCGGCGGCAAGTATTTTCCGGTTGGCCAGGGCGAACAGCCTCCGGGATACGTCACATGGGACGGGCAGCTGGAGGCAGCTTTCCGGCAGATTGATTTGCTTATGGAACAGCTTTACATCTTGAGTGAAACTTCGGCCGCAGCTTTTGGCCAATTGAAAGCAGGACTGGCCGAAAGCGGAACCGCTTTACGCCGGTTAATGTTGGCTCCGTTGGCGAAGGTGAACCGTATCCGTATGAGGTTTGACCCGGCACTAAAAGAAGTCATTTGGCTTGCGTCGGCACTGGAAAAGGCGCAGGGCATGGCAGGCGCAATAGTGCTTGAGAATATTCATATTGATTGGAAAGATGGCCTGCCGGATGACGAGCAGGAGCTCACCCAGAACGAGGTCCAGAGGTATACGGCCGGATTGACAAGCCTTGAAAGCTCATTACGTAGATTATACGGTTTGGAAGGTCAAGCACTGCAGGAGGAAATTGAGCGTATTAGAGGCGAGCAGGCAAGGCAGGGTACCACCGAACTGCCGCCTATCACTCTACCACCGGCAGGGGGCGAAGGCGAAGGTGAAGAATAATGGCAGACGTCAGGCAGTTCAGCGATGCCGAAATAAACCGGCTTGTTAAATTCTACGAGCAGGCCGAGCGGGAGATTTTGGTACAAATAAACAAAACCCTCCTTGCGGGCAAGAAAGACGAACTTGAATATCTAAAACAGATGCGCCAGAATATAGATGTAATACTCCGGCAGCTCCGGGAAGGTAATAAAGAATGGTGCATGCAGGCTATAACCAATGTGTACTCCGAAGGCATGAAAAATGCTGATGTAATGTTGAAGGATGCGGGCGTTTCAGTAAAAGCCGGTTTCGGTGCTATCCACCAGCAGGCAGCCCAGGTGTTGGCGGAAAACACATATCAGCGGCTGGAGGACGTTGTGCAAGTAATAGGCCGCCAGGTGAACGATATATACCGGGAGCTGGCGTTGGAAAACGTACGGGGAACGGTTGTTGGATATGATACGTGGAAACAGACGGCCCGAAGGTTTAGAGAGCAACTTGCAGAACGTGGAGTAACGGGATTTAAGGATAGGTCCGGGCGCATGTGGCGGATGACCACTTACACAGAGATGGTCGCAAGGACAACAACTCAACAGGCTCATACAGAAGGAACTCTTAACCGTTTGAGCGAGCAAGGCCATGACTTGATTATAGTCAGCAGACACAGAGGGGCCTGCCCGCTATGTACCCCTTGGGAAGGGAAGATTCTTAGCATAAGTGGAAAGACCAAAGGTTATCCAACATTTGAGGAAGCCAAGGCATCCGGATTGATGCATTGTAACTGCCGCCACGCTGTATCACTTTACATCGACCTTGATAAAGAGATTGAGGAGCTAGAGAGGGAGTTAGATATTAAATAATAACGGCTACGCACGCCGGTAAGTGCGGACAATGAGGGAGGCAAGAGAAAATGGCTGATGATTTGAAGAATACTGCTAACCCTGCCGACGGCGGGCAGGCTCCAGCTATGAAGCTGGACGACAAACAGCCGGATAAGACGTTCACGCAGGCCGAGCTTGAGGCGATCATTGCTGACAGGCTCAAGCGCGA
>JAKOUW010000247.1 GCA_029782365.1 Chloroflexota bacterium | reverse complement strand
CGGTCAAAGTTGATGACTCGATCGACTTTCCTCAGAAGGTGCTCCTCTGGAACCAGCATGTCCACGTCAACCATCTGGATCTGATTTCTTCTGTTACCTGCTTTGTCAAGCATTCCCATCACCATATCGATTTTAGCATAAACCAAGAACCCCCGCGATCCATAAACCATGGAAAACGCAGGGGTTTTTCGACAGTCTGAGGAAGGGAACACTGCTTGTTCCCTTCCTTCCACGTGCCAAGGATCAACTGGCTGTATTCTGCTGCTTAGACTGCCTGGTGAACCAGAGCTTCCTCGTTCTTTAAACCGGCAAGTGATTCTCCGCCATCTGCTTTTTGCAACCATCCAGAAGGCTTCTTGCGCTCTTCAGGCAGCTACAGCCCATGCCTTGCATCGTACCATGCCTTGAAATTCTTGTATACATCGGGGGACGTGACTTCTTTCAGTGTATCCCAACATGTGATGTTGTGGTCGACCACACCGCACCGTATATCCCGTAGCTCATGACCTGCTCTAACATCTTGGGTGCAATGGCGGCGAAGTAGCGTTTCAGCACATCATCACCGTACACTTCTTTGAGATAGACCATGAAGTTCAGGCCAATTTCATAATCATCAACGCAAATGGCGCTCTCCTCTATGTTCCCGCCCTGCCAGTTGGACCAATCAACATAGAGGTGCTTTTCCATATCAGCAACGTACTTATACCCCGCGGATACTGTGGAAAGGCCCAACGGCCGGTAACCACAGAGTTTCAGCACTTCACTGCTGAAGATCTGGGCAAATCCCTCGGAGAACCAGGAGTAGGGGATGATAGAGCCGCAGGCGTAGCAGCTGGCATGGATGATATGGCCAAACTCGTGGGCTACCAGCTCTGTAATCCAGTCCTTGGACTCTCTAGACCAGTTTTCCATGGCCAAAGCGATGTGGTGGGCAAAGGCATGTTCTTCGTCAATGTAATCTGAGACCGCATGGGAATGACCCAGTTCTCTGCCCACCCCCCTGAGCCCGAAGACAATCACCCTGTCCAGCTGGACGCTGGTGGGAAGGTATTGCGCGGCGTGTTCCATGGAGGTCTTCAGCACCTGGCGAACTGTGGCTGCTTGAGATGAGCGATCATCGGCCATGACCCAAAACTCATAGTCTTGCTCATCAAGTTCTTTGCGGAGCTGGGCGCTGTAGATCCATTCCTCCTGGTAGTCCTCTAGCCTTGGCGCTGAGCACTGGATCACCACCGGCAACTCTGAAACGAAGTGCACAGTGTGTACAGCGGGGAGAAAGGGATGATTGAACTGCCTATAATCTCCGCTCAAAGGCTTCAGCGGGCAGACGTGTTTGTAAACCGTTTCTTCATAGGGGATCTGTTCCTGATGGACATAGGCATGGGGCGCTTGGGTGACAATGAACCCGTTGTACCTTCCACCGCGAGTTTTGGTCACCAGCTCCACAGGCAGCTGCATCTTGGCTGTGCCCCTATTGTCCCAGTGGAAGAACGGCACGGGAAAGGCGTAGAGGTTCACGGTGCCGCCTGTTCCAACCACCCATAGGGCAGTGGCGCCCTCAAAAGAGAACTCCAGAACACCCTGGCCATCTATCCGCTTATCCTCAACTAACGCTCCCTGTATTTCCGGCACGACCGTGACCTGCTCAGAGGCATGGAGGACTCCATAAATCCCTGTCCTCTCTGGATATTCCGCGAAAGCCCGAGCCACTTCCACCTTGATCAGTCCATTGGCAGGGAAACTTACGGGATAGAGGAGTCCGCTGGTATACATTGTGTCGCGGTAACGGAAGAAGTGGTTATCTGCCGTGGCGATCTGTACTACCTCTTCTGTGCCAACCCTGTGACCCACAAATACAACACCTTCGTCTTCCCCGCTCACAGTCCTGGCTGCGAAAACCCAACCGGCTTTGTAGGGAGTGATCCGCACTGTCCCGAGCAATCCCACCTTCTGCCATTGACCAGCAGAGTCCGTCTCAGCTATGCCAAAATCTCCGCTGAAAGCCAGCTCAACACCGGGGATTCCTGTGCCGCTGCTGTCAACCACCCTACCGGCTACACTGTATGGAACACCACCGTCCTCGCTGCAGCCAACAAGAAGCAGCACCACCAGAGCCAGCGCCGCCAATTGCAAAACGCTTCTTTTCACCTGCTTCCCCCATTCCTTGTGTTTCCAATTGCTTCCACACCATCATTGCCAAATCCTTCCACTAATGTCAAAAAGAGGCTGGGTTATACCGTTGATTCTAGGGATGAGTTCTAGCGCGTTTTTGCCACTTTGGAGGAAGGCGAACTACCGTGGAGTCCTTTGGCAGCGGTCTTGATGGTCTGCCGCGGCATCGTCCAGCGGATTAGGTCCCACATGTTACCAGACTTCTTCTACCGGAATATGATGGTTTAAAAGAACATCATGTTCGTACGTATCGTCAAAGCGAAAGACAAGAAGTATGCTCAAGTCGTAGAGTCTTTCCGAAATGGGAAGCAGGTCAGCCATAGAGTTCTTTGGTCGTTAGGCCGGTACGATGAACCCCTGGCAAGGTCAGTATCTGATCGCCTGCGCTGCTGGAAAAAG
>JAKOUW010000155.1 GCA_029782365.1 Chloroflexota bacterium | reverse complement strand
GCGCAAGTTTATGCCCAGCCATGTGCTCATGGTGGATGCGGCCAACCTGGGCCTTGAGCCCGGCTCCATCAGGGTCATCGACCCGGCCCAGATCACCGGGGCCGGCTTCAGCACCCACACCCTGCCCCTGCACATACTGGCCGATTATATTGCCCGGGAAGGATGCCGGGTTGTCATGCTCGGCATCCAACCCCGGGATCTTTCTTTCGGAGAGAGCCTGAGCCCCGAAGTCACTACCGCCATAACCCAACTCAAAAACCACCTCAAAGACCTCCTCACCGGCAATGGAAAACGCACTGCCATGCGCTAGCCCCTTATCCCATACTGCGCCATAGTCACGTCCGCCGCGCCTTCTTAATGTCATTCTGAGCGATGCGAAGAATCTCAGCGCCAGCCTGTCTTGGGACTCTTTCGCATCATTTATGATGCAAACCGTAGGGCCGGGCCTCTACCCCCACCCTTACAATATATCCACAACTTCTTCTATCCTGCATCTCAGAATCTGGCGAATACATCTCATATCTAATTTCTAACCTCTCACTTCTCAATTGGCGGGCTTCACGCCCGCCCGCACATCCTATTATTGTATTTCGTTCCAAATTGTAGGGGCCGGGCATGCCCGGCCCGAACCCGAACCGGTTAGCGCTCTCAACTCTTACCAAGGAGGGACATTTGATGTATACTAACAGTAAATATAAAGAAAGCCTGGTGAGCTAACGATCGAGAGGGTAATACCCTACTAATGTGTAACAGGGAGATGGGATATATGAAGAAATTTTTCTTGCCGGTTCTATTACTCGCGCTCCTGCTCGCCTGCGGCTGCGGGGATAGCCTGACGAAGCCTCCAGAAGACGAACCGGAGCAGCCTGCAGATTCTCCTTCCACCCCGGAGCCTCCTTCCGGTGGCGAGGAGAATGACACGGAGCAGCCGCGCGATCCGGTGGAGATTGAGGGGCTGGTGCTGGTCAGCGACCTGGACGATACCATTGTCATCGACCTGAAATACGCCACCACGGACAACTTCACCGGGCAGGTGATCTACCCCATGGCCGTGGCGGCGATCAAGAAGGAGACGGGCGAGAGGCTGGTGCAGGCCAACCGGATCTTCCAGGCGGACGGCTACACGATCAAGCTCTGGGACGCCTACCGTCCCTATTCGGCGCAGCGCCGCCTCTGGGAAGTCTTTCCTGATCCGCGCTACGTGATCAAGCCGGAGGATCAGCTTCCAACCAGCGGATTCAAAGCCCGGCACTACAACGGCATGGCCGTGGATATCACCCTGTTGGACCGCTACGGCAACGAACTGGAGATGCCCACCGCCTTCGATGAATTCAGCGAAAAAGCTGCGCCCGGCTATCCGCATGTCTCCGAGGAAGCCCGGAGCAACGCGGCTTACCTTATCTCGGTCATGGAGAGCGCCGGCTTCAAGGTGGCCCCGACCGAATGGTGGCACTTCAACGATGTGACGGGGACGCCCACCCCTTACCTGGACATTCCCCTGGAAGCTTTCCTGGAGGCCCGCTGAACCCGTAGGGCCAAGCTTCCATCCCCGCGGCATCAATAGTCCCCTTTTTTCAAGGGGGCCGCGAAGATTTTAATCTACGATTGCCTGTGCTTTTGCAATTGCCTTCTTCTGACTGCGATAGGCACTTCCGTGTCGGGGACTGGCTTCCGCGCTCGCCCGCCAGGGTTCGTGTGGGGTTCCATCCTGAACCGCCGTTTTGTCTGCCCCCTATGCGGGTGCTATAATATAAAAAATTCCAAGGCCGCGCCATTGCGCCCGGGCGCAGGGCACGGCTTGATCGAAAGGGTGACGGTTGGTGAAATCCTATACCGAGTACCTGACCTTCAACACCAATAAAAGGCGCGAATATATCAACATTACCTCGCAGGTGGCAGAGGCGCTGGCCAAAAGCGGGATCAAGGAAGGGCTGGTGCTGGTTTCGGCCATGCACCTCACCGCAGGGGTATACATCAACGACAACGAGGCCGGGCTGATCCGCGACATTGACGAGATGCTGGAGCGGCTGGCCCCGTTCCGCGCCGACTACCATCACCAACGTACCGGCGAGGACAACGGCGATGCTCACCTAAAGAACATGCTTGTCGGCCACCAGGTCCTCATCCCGGTGACAAAGGGCAAGCTGGACTTCGGCCCCTGGCAGCAGGTCTTCTACGCTGAATTCGACGGCCGGCGCCCCAAGCGAGTCGTCATCAAAATCATCGGGGAATAAAAAAACAGCAGTCCCCGCCACTCAAAAAGCCCAAAAGATCCCGCATTGCCGTTTGGTGTCACCCCGCCTCATAGTTACATCAAAATATGCAAGGGCGAGCTCCCCGCCCGCCCGCACCTGCTACTGTCTGCGGTAGGCCTTTCCGATATAGCCGTAGGGGCGGGCTTCCACCAACGTCAGTTGCACATCCATGAATAGGCTTCCCTTCCAAAATGTAGGGGCCGGGCATGCCCGGCCTCTAATAGAACTGTTTACACAACCAGCTGCTGCGCTCGTGTTGACAGATAAGGATATATAGGTAAATTTATGAATATAGGAATATCACCAATGTTTTGTCATAAGCTAGCCTGATGCATCATGCTTATAGTGTTCAGGCCGGTTGATGCTTACAAGTACTGGTTACATGGAAATAAAAAAACGTAAGGGAAATAATAATGAGCGAGAATATATATATTAAATGCCCCGTATGTGGCCACGATGTCGAAATTTTTGACATTTGCGATGTATGTGGTTGGCACAATAGCGGGCCTGACGAAAGAGACGATGATCCGAGGGGACCAAACAAAATAACCTTAGGTGAGGCAAAGGAGGCTTACAGAAAAGGTGAAAAGATAGATTAGAATAACCTGAATAGCCCTTAACAATGATAAAAACACTTGCCGAACGGTGAGAAAGAAGATTAGTTCAAATAGTGCCAATAAAGGGTGATGACTTATAATTAATGTATGGGATTATCAGGATGCCAATCGAATAAAGATTACAGACATTGACGGGCAGGTTTTTACAGGCAAAGTGGTAGAGGTTACCGATGTTGAGGACGAATCTCCTGATTACGGCTTTGGGGAAGACAGCATAACAATTGAGGTTGAAGGGCGCGAAATCTCTTTTCCGGAAAGCGAAATTTTAAGCATTGAGATTTTAGATTAATAAAAAACAGAAATTTTAAATTTATTATGAATGGGATTATGTCCCGTTGGATAGGGACGATTCAAAGCTTTTGTTCCAGGTCATCTCCGAGTGTTATGAGCAAAGAAGCATAATTGTCACCATAAATCTGGAGTTCAGCAAGTGTTCTGCAAAGACAGGGGATAAATACTTGCAGAAAACATACGGAGACATTTCTACACAAAAAGTTGCTGGCGCCGTGGAGCGAAGAGGTAGTACAGAGTTTATTGAAATAGAGGGTTATATTTGCAACGATTCTGTGGTGGGAAGATCTTATAAAGCATAATGACCTTGGTTTAAGCCTGACAAGGGGGTAAAGCACTGGTAAAATGAAAAGAAGTTACGGGGCGCATAAGACCGTATGCGCTTGCTGCGGCGCCATGGTGGAAAGATACGATATTTGCGAGGTTTGTGGATGGCAAGATGATAATGTTCAAAATAATGATCCCGACTATCGTGGAGGGGCAAACACTATGAGTTTGAACGAAGCAAAAGAGGCCTACAGAGAAGGTGAAAAAATGGTATAGTAACGTAAGGGCTATTTGAGGTGGTCAATCTCGTGGCTACCACGCGCCTTAATGGCTAAAAGAGATGCAGGGGAACGCCACGCCTGCCAAATAGCCCTTAACAATTGATTTAAGCATTTGCCAACTGGTGAGTGCTTTTATTATAACTAGACCAAAACGCCGAGAGGTAATGTTTATTGCTCTTTTTTGTTTGAATCGTGTTTACTGTGATAATCGCCTCATGAATCGATAGATTGATTAGACTTGTAAAATTATTTCCTGGGTAAAGCACCCTGCTTCTGTTATACCAGAGCGAAACCCCTGTTCTTGTCATCTTGAGGGCGAAGCCCGAAGTATCTCAATTGATTCCCCCATTGTAGGCTGATAATGGCGTGACCTGAAAATAGAGGTTGAAAGGACATATTTTTCAATTCCTTTTTTAGATGATGCCATGCTTCGGGGAAGCC
>JAKOUW010000154.1 GCA_029782365.1 Chloroflexota bacterium | reverse complement strand
GCTTACAGTGATATGACGGTTTGGGGTGTAGTAGCTTTAATAATTGCGGTATTAAACTTCTTTGCCGGCAGGAAAAAGAAAGCCCAGGAGGATACCGCCGCGACCCCGCCAGCTGCATAGCACTGCCGCAATTTTACCCGCTCCGGCGTTGCCCCCGGCAACTGCCGGAGTTTTTTTGCCCGGATTAATAAATGCTGCGCGCCCCCTGAGATTCTCGCGGAATTGCTGTATAATATGTGCAAAGCATTGATATCAAACAACCTTAATTCAACGCATCTGCACCCTTGCAAAGGGGGTTACAAAATGGCAGCCTCTTACCGACAGCTATTAATTACAGGCGAGCTAAAAGAAAGAAGCAGAAAAGCCCGCGCCAGGCTGTCCTGCTGCGACCTTTGTGCCCATGCTTGCCGGACTAACCGCTTGCAAGGCGCTAAGGGAGTCTGCAAAGCGGGTGATTCTGTGCAGGTCTCCAGCTTTGGTCCCCATTTTGGCGAAGAAAGTGTCTTGGTTGGCAGAGCCGGGTCGGGCACCATTTTCTTCACCGGTTGCAATCTGAAATGCGTGTTTTGCCAGAACTGGGATATCAGCCATCTGCGCCAGGGCCAGACGGTCTCGACAGAAGAGCTGGCCGAAATCATGCTTGCCCTGGAAAGGACCGGCTGCCACAATATCAACCTGGTAACGCCCACCCCTTATCTCCCTCAGATCCTTGCCGCCCTGGAAATCGCTGCCGGTCAGGGGTTAAGTCTCCCCATTGTTTACAACTGCGGCGGCTACGAATCCCTCACCGCCCTGGAACTCCTCGACGGCATCGTCGATATTTACATGCCCGACATTAAATTTGGCGATGACGTCAGCGCACTCCCCCTCACCGGAGCCAGGAACTATTTCTCCGCCGTTAAAGCAGCCGTTGCGGAAATGCACCGCCAGGTCGGCGATTTGCAACTCGATGCAAACGGCATCGCATACCGTGGCCTTCTCGTCCGCCACCTGGTCCTCCCCGGCAACCTGGCGGCCACAGAAAAAGTTTTCGATTTCATCGCCAATGAAATATCCCGCCACACCTATATCAACATCATGGACCAATACTACCCCGCCTACCAGGCCAATAAATACCCACCTCTCAACCGCAGGCTGCATTACCATGAATACAAAGCCGCAATAGAAACCGCCAAGGCAGCAGGCCTCTACCGCTTCGCCTGACCCTGGACAAAGGGGACGGTTCTTTTTGTCCAGTCACGGGACTGCGGCGAACGTGCAGCCTGGACAAAAAGAACCGTCCCCTTTGTCCATTATTCAGTCGGGGTTATTTTTGGCAATGTTTTCAAGCTCAAACCTTGCCTTTACCGTTACATAACTTTGTTGTGTTACTATCTGGCACATCCACATTTAAACTATTTACCGACCTTTGCAACCAGTAAAATGATTCATCTGGATATTCTGGAAAGTGCAACAACCCAAGGACCATTTGAGCTTTATGATTTCCTTGCTCTGCTTCTAATTTAATTGTATCAACTATTGCGTCTAATTGGATTTCAACATCAAAGTTATCATGATCATCCTTTACACCCACACAGTTTTTATAAATAACTTTCAAAACCTTTTCAAACTGGGTTCTATCTATTTTTCTCCCCTCCAAACTTGTTATCGAAACAGTAATTTCACTGTCAATACGTTGGTCCGTCTGCTCCAAAGCTACTGTCAGTCCACCAATTGCAATATCGTCAGGCAGATTTTATACATCTTCAACAGAAAAGTTACCGAAGGTTCTTAATCAATACATTTCCGGCCATGTAGACTTTTAAAATACAAAATTCCTCGCCAGGTGGCGTTTTTTGATAAAGGGAACTTATCATCAATTTCATTATGAGTTGTACCAGAGATCCCACGAAGCTTCAATTCATACCAGCTTCCTTCTGGAGTATCCAAAACTCCATGCTGTATTGCATAAAAACAACATTGCTATGTTCTAGGATACCTAAATTGCATACCCTTAAGGGCCCCTAACTCCTTTAATTCGCCAAGTGAATGCAACTTCTTTCTCGCCACTGCAACAGAAAACGCCCAGCAACTGCCAGGCGTCTGTTGCCTATCGCATGATTGTTCGCTACTTCATCCGGCAGCTTCGGTTCCTCCTGGAAAGTGGCGAAGTTGAGGTATATTTCTGGCCGAACCCCGCTGAAGATAAAGACCGCCGGCGACTTATTGAAAAAGAAAAAAGGGCAGTAATCCACCCTTTATGTTTTCTAGTGGTGCCGGAGGCCGGACTCGAACCGGCACGAGCGCGAGCCCGCTTGATTTTGAGTCAAGTGCGTCTGCCAATTCCGCCACTCCGGCGCAATATGTATTCTAGCACAGCGGCATGGAGTTTGCAAGACGTTAAAGCCGTCGGCAAAAATTAACCATTTTGCGTCAAAAAAGCGATTCAACTCTTTTTATTGCGGCAGTTTCTGCCATAACAGCTGTTGTGCTAAACTATTAGCAAAAACACCGGGAGGCGTACCATGAAATCCTATCGCAAGGAACTGGTCTTTGAAGTGCCGAAGCGCAGGGCATTTATAAATATCACCGACAAGGTCCAGGCCTGCCTTCGGGAGAGCGGCATTCGGGAAGGGCTGTTGCTGTGCAACTCCATGCACATCACTGCCAGCGTCTTTATCAACGACGATGAAGCAGGACTGCATCATGATTTTGAAGTATGGCTGGAAGGGCTGGCGCCCGAAAAACCCTATACCCGCTACCGCCACAACACTTTTGAGGATAATGCCGATGCCCATCTCAAGCGGACCATTATGGGCAGGGAAGTGGTGGTGGCGGTTACCGACGGCAAGCTGGATCTGGGCACCTGGGAACAAATCTTCTACGGCGAATTTGACGGCAGGCGCCCCAAGCGCGTGCTGGTTAAAATAATTGGTGAATAGTTGTTTACTTGTTCTTTTGCATTTCTTTCAACCGTATGGCTTCATCCAGGTAGCTTTCGCCCACAGCCTCCACCTGAACCGAGCCGTCTATGGGACTGACCAGGAAGTAAACGTCTTGGCCGTGCAGTTTGCCCATAAACATGTATGAACCCAAAATCCCTTCGCGCTGGGGCAATTCAGAGGCAAAGGCCACGTCAAAGGGAGGCTTGACCAAATCAGTAAGCCCGCTGTCCAGGGCGATTTTTTTTGCCTCGGGATAGGAAACCGGGGGTGCAGTCAGGACGAAGAGCACAATGCTGACCACAATTGCCGCCGCCCAGGCAGGCCAAAAAATAACATTATTGTCTGCCTTTTTCCTGAACACCTTTCTGAACACAACGGACAGCAACAAAACCATCGGCACAGCGATGGGAAATAATGAGGCAAGACCTTTATACCAGAGGATATGGAGCAGGACCAGAGTAATCAGGCAGGCCAGGGCAGCGCAGACGACAATCAAATTAATTTTCTTTTGCTTCACGGCAATCCCTCCAACGGCACCATTATACCATTTCTCCAGGACTGCGGCTGAAATAAACTGCATTTCGCAACAGAAAGTAATTGCCGTTAACGGCTCTCTTTACCGCCCCGGGGCCGGTTTAAGCTTGGCCGCAACGGCAATGGTTATGGCGGCCTTGAAAAGATCGCCGGGCAGGTAAGGCAATACCCCCAGGGCCAGGGCGGTCCGGATGCCAAGGCCGGTAACCTGGCTGAGCCAGACGGTGCCCGGAACGTAAATGCAGAGCAACCCGGCTGTCAGCGCCGCCGCCTGCCGGAGCAGCCTGGGACCCCGCAGCAGGGCAATGGTCATCGCCGCCGGGACAAAGCCCAGCAAGTAACCTCCTGTAGGACCGGCGATAACGCTGAAGCCGCCGCTCCCGCCGGCAAACACCGGCGCCCCCGCCGCCCCCAACAGCAGGTAGGCCAGCATGGCCAGCCCCGCCTTGCGCGGAGGAAGCAACATCCCCGCCAGCATAACGCCCAGGGTTTGCCCCGTCACCGGCACCGGTGAAAAGGGCAGGGGAATGCTGATCAGGCTTAAGATGCCCGTTACGGCCAGCAACCGGGCGATGAGTGTAATGTCTCTGGCACGCAATCTTCTGTCCCTCCTCGCAATCTCCAGTATAGTCTCCCCCGGTTGGGATGTCCATCCGCCGGAGCGTTAAAGAAAAAACCGGAACGAATCCGGTTTTTTCTGTTTTTGCAAAGGAAAAACCGCTTACTTTTGCCCACCTTTCCTTCCTGTGCAGATGTGCACTGCGTCCCGCAAAAAGGCGGCCAGGCCCGGCTGCTCCCTGTCGTAGTACTGGGTAAACCGCTCGTCGTCGACGTACATCTGAACCAGGTTGGCGTGGGCCTCTTTGTCGTACTGAGGCCAATAATAAGAGAGCCACTGGCGATGCAAATCCGCCGCCTTCTGGGCCAGCTCCCCGGCAGCATCGCCGGTCTTGTACGCCTCTTTCAGAGTCTCCATCAGTTGGCTGTTGATATTGGCCGCCTCCTGGTACTGCGCCCGGGTCATGCTGAGCACTTTTTGGTTGGCCTTTTCCACGGCTTCCCGGCCGTATCTCTGCCGGGCTTCCGCGCCGTATTTTCGCTCGTTCTCTTCCACCATTTGCCGCATAAAGCCCTGGAATTTTTCCTCGTCGGTCATGGTTACCCTCCCTTCTCTGCTGGCGATGGACTTCTCCACATTGGCAATCAGCTGGTCCAGTTGCGCCCTTTTTTCAAGAAACTTGTCACGTGCTCCCGCAAGGCTTGAACCTGGTCGAAATCCGGGGCGGTGATAATCTCCCGGATCCTGGCCAGGGGAAAACCCAGTGCGCGAAAAAAAAGAATCTGCTGGAGCAAGTCGACCTCAGCCCGGCCGTAGATGCGGTAGCCCGACGAGGTGATCCGGGCCGACCGCAATAACCCAATCTGGTCGTAGTAGCGCAGGGTCCGGGGACTTACGCCGGCAATTTGGCCAAGCTTTTGCACAGTGTATTCCATGACATCACCTCCCGACACTCTTACTATAAACCTTTACGTTACGTAACGGTCAAGGCCTGAGCGGCAAAAAACCGGAGCGCTGCTCCGGTTTTTTATTCCAGGGGATTGACCACCGAGAGGCAGGTCTGGTCCAGGTCCAGGCTGTGCAGGAATTCCTCCACGTCCTCCCGGGTCAGTTTGCGCA
>JAKOUW010000153.1 GCA_029782365.1 Chloroflexota bacterium | reverse complement strand
ATGACATGGCGGCAGAATCAATGATGTCAAGCCCCGGCTACGATTTCACGCCGCAGGATGTAAATATCTCCGAATCGGTCACAGTTGTATGGGCCATTGACGATTGACAACAAGGAGGTTGCCATGACCGAGCTAATTGTAGCCCTGGACACTCACCGGCAAGAAGAGGCCAAGGCCTGGGTTAAGGAGCTGAAGAAGGTAAAATTTTTCAAGGTGGGCATGGAGCTTTTTACCGCTGCCGGGCCAGCCATGGTCAGCTGGCTCAAGGAGCAGGGGAAGAAGGTCTTTCTGGACCTGAAGTTTCATGACATCCCCAACACCGCGGGAAGGGCGGTAGCGGCGGCCAGCCGAATGGGGGTGGATTTATGCACCATTCATGCCGCCGGCGGCCCGGAGATGCTCAAGGCCTGCCGGGAGCAATGCGGCGAGACGCGCCTCCTGGCGGTGACCGTTTTGACCAGCCTGGACCAGGAGAGCCTGGGGCACATCGGGGTGAACCGGCCGGTGGCCGAACAGGTAGCCGCCCTGGCCCGGCTGGCCTTTGAGGCTGGCATTCACGGCGTGGTTTGCGCACCCACCGAGCTTCCGCTTTTATCGCAATTCCCCCGGGATTTTCTGCGGGTAACGCCGGGCATCCGCCCTGCCGGCAGCGCCGCTGGCGACCAGAAGCGGATCATGACTCCCGCCGAGGCGGCCCGGGCCGGAGCGAGCCATATCGTGGTGGGCCGTCCCATTACCCAGGCGCAAGATCCCGCAGCGGAGGCGGAAAAGATACTTGCCGAGCTGAGGGAAGCCTAACATATCGGGGCGAGTTCCTGGCTTTGTGCGGGAAAATGGGGGGCTGTCCTCGAAGTCGGCAAGGACAGCCCCAGATGGTTTTTTACCCTCTCTTGTGGCAGTTGCAGCATAGATGGGGATTAATTGTGCAGCTCGGCCTTTATAAATTCGTCAAATTCCTTTTCTATTTCCTCATCCGGCTTGCTGGTCAGCAGGCTGACTACGACAATAAAAATTACCGATATAACAAAGGCTGGGAGCAGCTCATACAAATCAATGTACTCTTTTATAAAGTTGCGCCATACCAGCACGGAGATGCCTCCCGACAATATGCCGGCTAACGTGCCCTGCCAATTCATTCTCTTCCAGTAGAGCGACATTAAAATGGCGGGACCAAAGGCTGCTCCGAAGCCTGCCCAGGCGTAGGCAACAAGGTCAAAAACCGAACTGTCGGGGTCGCCGGCGATAATAAATGCGACCACCGCGATGGCTAGAACGCTGATGCGGCTGATCCAGATCGTATTTTGTTCGTTAATTTTGTTGCAAAAGAGGTTTTTGCCAATGTCCTCAGAAATGGCCGAGGAAGTAACCAGCAGCTGCGAATCGGCTGTGCTCATAATCGCGGCCAGTATAGCGGTCAAGAGAAGGCCTGCCAGTATGGCGGCGAAAGGACCGGTAAGAAGATGCTGGACCATGTAGATAAATATTTTTTCTCCGTCCATGGCGTTCAATTCTTCCGCCGAAACAATGGTGGACATGAAAGCTTTGCCGATTACCCCCAGGACAACAGCGGAAAAAAGGGTAATTACTACCCAGACCATGGCGATCCTTCGGGCAGGTTTGATATGTTCGGCCTTTTCAATGCCCATGAATCGGGCAAGGATGTGAGGCTGTCCAAAGTATCCCAGCCCCCATGCGGCAATCGAAATTATTGCCAGGGCATTGAGGCCGCTTCCAATGCCGGTCCATTCGCCAAACCCTAAACCCTCCGGGACGCCGGCGATGGCGGCCGCCAGGTCAAAAGTCTTCGCTGCTCCGCCAAGGTGCACTACGGCTAAAATTGGAAGAATAAACAGGGCTAAGAACATTAAGGTGCCCTGGATTAAATCGGTCCAGCAGACAGCCAGGAAACCGCCCAAAAATGTATACAATACGATGACCAGGGCGCCAATCAGCAGCGCAATCTTATAGTCAAGGCCGAACACGGCATTAAAAAGT
>JAKOUW010000252.1 GCA_029782365.1 Chloroflexota bacterium | reverse complement strand
TTCTAACCGTTCCAATTCCTGCACCGCCAGGTCGTGCCGGGAAAGTTCCCTTAAAATCTGCTCCCGGCGGCGCGAGAGGTACTCCCAACGCTCCTTTATTTCCCTGAGCCGCTGTTCCATTTCAACTTCCGGGATCAAATCTTTTTGGAACATGGTCGCTACCCGTGACCGTTCTTTGGAGGCTTGAACCAATTCTTTTTTGATGGTGGCAAGCTCGATTTCCAAAGCTTTGGCGGTCTCGTCAGGGAAAGCGGCCTGCAGCTCCGCGCGAAGCCTTTCCGGATTTGTCAGCCAACCGGAGACTCTTTCCCAAACGATTTCTTCTAATTCCGGAGCATTAAGATATTGGGATTTGCAGCGTTCCCGACCCGGTAAGCCTGGCGATTTCGCGGTGCAGACGTAATAAGCCCTCTTCTTTCCTTTTGACGTAACAAGATTCCCGTGCATAGTCGCGCCGCATTTGCCGCACCGCATGAGGCCCGAAAGAAGATAAGGGTAAGCGCTGTAGCTGCGCCAGCGTCTCCGGGAATTCTCAAAACGCTTTTGGGCTGCCTCCCAGGTTTGTTTATCAACAATGGCGGGGACAGAAATAGGGACCCACTCTTCGCGGGGCCTTTCTTTCCGGCTTACCCTTTCTTCAGGCGGCTTATATTTATTGAACTTGACGTCCTTAGTATCATAGCGGCGGATATACAGGATGCCCGCATAGGCGCTATTGGCCAAAATACGTTTGACCGTTTGTTTGGCCCATTGTTTGCCTTTGGGACTAGGGATGCCCATGGCATTCAATCGCCGCGCTATTTCATAAGGACTGGCGTCTTCTTCAGAAGTGAACCATTGATACATAAGTCTTATAATTTTAGCCTCTTCTTCGATAATATGGAGGGTATCTGTTTCTTTATCAAATTCATAGCCGTAAAGTCCAGGACTGTGAGTAAGTTTTCCCGCCTTTGCCTTCGCCCTTTTACCAATGAGGGAACGGAGCCTGGTCCTGGCCCGTTCGTATTCGTCAACGGCGCTAAGTACGGTTAAATGGAAACGGTCTTCAGGGGTGTCGGTAAACTTGGAGTTGACAAAAATCAGCTCCGCTCCCGCTTTTTTGATCTCGTCGATCAGGAGAAGCTGGTGGGCCACGCTGCGTGACAAACGGCTGGTATCTAAACAAATAAACCAGCGGATGCCGCCGGCTTTAAGCTTTTCCAGCGCCGCCACCAGGGCGGGGCGCTCTAAGATTGAGCCCGAGACCCCTTCGTCTACAAATTCTGTTATTTCAGTTGCGCCTAATTCCTGGGCCTTGGCCCTGCATTCCTCCCGCTGCG
>JAKOUW010000249.1 GCA_029782365.1 Chloroflexota bacterium | reverse complement strand
CTTGAAACGCTATACCCTGAACATGGAAACGGTTTGCGGGGGAACTCTTCGGAGTTGAGAAAGGTAAGACCTGACCCTTTGAACCTGTTGGTTAAGACCATCGTAGGGAAGCAAACCAGACACAAACAGGATGTTTGACGGGTGCCTCCTGCGATGGGGCACTTGTTGAATTTTAGGGCCTCTGGTTGCATGGCCGGGTCTCCTTCCAGGGAACTATTCCCGCTGGCATTCCAACATTCCCCCCAAAGCAAACTGACAGGAGAGTCTATACAGCATACCGGGAACCAATACATCGGAACCTGGTCGAGAAGGTGGAAAGGACGTGCAACAATGATCAAAAAAGCCCTCACTATCGCCGGATCAGACTGCAGCGGAGGTGCGGGTATACAGGCCGACCTCAAGACTTTCTCAGCCCATGGGGTATACGGGATGAGCGTGATCGTGTCGGTGGTCGCGGAGAATACCTTCAGGGTGATCGACATTGAGGACGTCAGCCCTCCGATGATAGAAAAGCAGATCGATGCGATTTTCGAAGACATAGGGACTGACGCAGTCAAAGTAGGCATGCTTTCACGGGCTGAGTGCATGCTGGCTGTAGCCCGGAAGCTCAGAGAGTACAAACCCGAGAACGTGGTGGTCGATCCTGTCATGGTTGCCAAGAACGGCCATCCTCTAATGGATCCCGATTCAGCAGACACACTCATCCGCGAAATCCTCCCCTTGGCAGATGTGCTCACGCCTAACATCCCCGAGGCTGAGAAAATCACGGCGATGAAGATAGGGTCTGTGGCAGACATGGAAGCAGCGGCCAAGCGCATCCACGAGATGGGAGTCAAGTATCCCTTGGTCAAAGGCGGCCATGCCATGGGAGATGCTCTGGATGTGTTGTACGACGGCAAGCAGATGTGGCATTTTTCCTCAGAACGCATAGAAACCAAGAACACTCACGGCACTGGGTGCACCTTTTCCTCCGCTATAGCCGCAAACCTGGCATTAGGTTTTGACCTGTACGAAGCAGTTAAGCGGGCTAAAGACTACGTTACCACTGCAATCAAGCATTCACTGGACATAGGAAAAGGCCACGGGCCAACACATCACTTCTATGATTTGTACCGCCGGGGATTGGTGATTACAACCGAAAGGGAGGATTCATAGCCGATACTCTGCCGGCTGATCCTGCCCGGAACACACAGGAGGGAGCCTGTTAAAATGTCACGAGAAGTAATACACCAGATAATCGGCATGATGGAAGATATTCGTGCCAAAAAGCCGCTTGTCCACCATATTACCAATTACGTGACCGTCAACGACTGTGCCAACATCGTGCTTGCCATAGGCGCCTCGCCCATTATGGCAGATGACATCGATGAAGTGGAAACCATTACTTCTATTTCGTCTGCGTTGGTGATAAACATCGGGACGCTTAACCGCAGGACTATCGAATCCATGGTCGCTGCAGGCAAGAAGGCAAATGAACTGGGCATCCCTGTGGTGCTAGACCCCGTAGGGGCGGGAGCTTCTGCTCTCAGGA
This sequence comes from Chloroflexota bacterium, assembly GCA_029782365.1. Taxonomy (GTDB): domain Bacteria; phylum Chloroflexota; class Anaerolineae; order Anaerolineales; family UBA4823; genus CAWBUW01. The sequence continues at coordinate 7,511 of JAKOUW010000249.1, read as the reverse complement.
ATGAGACCACTGAGAGGCTGTTGGCTGAAGTAAAGGTTACCGTACTGCGGGGGAACATGTCTGAAATCAGGTTTACCGCAGGCCTGGAGGCTGATACTAAGGGTGTAGAGGTGTCCGAGGCAGACCAGAAGATTGGTACTGACGAGGGCACCCAGGTGGCACAAAACGTTGCCAGGAAGTTCGGCTGCGTAGTTGCCATCACCGGGCCCACCGACATTATTACAGACGGGAAGCGTACTATCTATATAGAAAACGGGACCAAGCATATGTCGAACGTTACCGGCACAGGTTGTATGTGCAGTTCCCTGGTGGGGGCTTTCTGCGGGGTACTAGATGGCGAACGCTACAGCCCTTTGATTGCAGCGGCAGGCGGTGTGCTGGTAATGGGGCTGTCAGGTGAACTTGCTTACGAAGCCACAAAACACCTGGGGTACGGAAGCTTCCGGACGGGTATCATCGATGCGGTAAGCAAGATGGATGGTGACACCCTTATCCAGAAGGCAAGGGTTTATGAATCCTAAATCATGAAATCGTCAATCACGCTCTAGATGGGACCACAGGTTCCGGTTGCCCGGATCAAACAGGGGAGTGTTAGGTAGAGGGTCGGGGAGATTGGCAAGGTTGGGCAGGCCGGAAGGCTGGGAATTGGGAAAGCGGCAGATTGGGAAGCCGGTGGATTCGGACACTGGGCACCGGGTCCCTTGTGCTTTGAAGAGTACAACATGAGGGAAGCATGTGGAGCAAGAGGAAAAAGGAGATGAACACCTACCATGAAACCTAGCGTCGACTACACCTTGTATCTGGTAACAGACAGGGACCTTATGAGCACGCCTACCCTGGAGGAAGCCGTGGAGCAGGCAATCAGGGGGGGAGTGACCCTGGTCCAGCTGCGGGAGAAACACGCATCTTCCCTTGAGTTCTACCAGACTGCCCTGAGAGTAAAGAAGATAACGGATTCCTACAATGTGCCGCTAATCATAAACGACCGTGTGGATGTCGCGCTGGCAGTAGATGCCGACGGTGTGCACGTAGGGCAAAGCGACTTACCGGCGGCCCGTGTGCGGGAAATCCTTGGTCCTGACAAAATCCTCGGGGTGTCTGCTTCATCGCTCAAAGAAGCTCTCAAAGCGGTGGAGGACGGTGCAGATTACCTGGGTGTAGGTGCTATGTTTGCCACAGGCACCAAAACAGATGCAGACATAACGACTATCGAGGAACTCAAACGTATCAGGCAAGCGGTATCTGTGCCCATCGTGGTAATTGGAGGTATCAACAAGCAGACCCTTCCCCTCTTTGCCGGCACAGGCATTGACGGGATTGCGGTGGTTTCAGCTATAATTGCAGCAGCCGATGTAGAAAAGGCGGCGCGGGAACTGAAAGAATTGTTCAAACAGATCACATGAGACAAAAGGAGAAGTGCCGGTGCTTGACTTTGAAGCAGCAATTTTTGATTTGGACGGAACATTGCTCGATTCCATGGATGTGTGGCGTCAAATAGACATCGATTTTCTGGGCCGGCGGGGTTTTGACGTGCCGGCTGATTATATTGCCGCGATTTGCTCAATGAGTTTTAGGGAAACCGCAGAATACACCGTTGAGTATTTCAACTTGGATGAAACCCCTGAGGATCTAATGGAAGAATGGTTCCAAATGGCCATAGACAGGTACAGTACGGAGGTACGCCTCAAGCCTTATGCCAAGGAATACTTGTTGTTCCTTAAAGAGCGCGGCATCAAGCTTGGAACCGCAACCTCTTTGCCTAGGAGCCTGGCTGAACCTGCCCTAAAGAATAACGGAGTCTACCACCTTTTTGATGCTTTCACCACCACAGAGGAAGCCGGCAGGAGCAAAGAATACCCCGATGTGTACCTGCTGGCTGCCCGCAAGCTCGGCGTTGAGCCTGGAAACTGCATTGTGTTCGAAGATATTCTGCCTGGAATAAAGGCGATAAGGGCGGCGGGAATGCGTCCCTACGGTGTGTACGACAAGTCGTCAGAGCACCATCAGGCAGAAATCAAAGCCATGTCGGAAGTGTATGTCCGGGATTTCGGCCAGCTCCTTCGGATGCATCAGATGCAAGGCGATACCTGAAAAACAGATGATACAGATGACGGCAGGCATAACCACCTAACTCAGAATAATCTCCTCACAAATCCGGCCTCTCGGCAACCTTATGCCTCTGCTTTTCCAAGTACATGGTAACTCACTTTTGTGTATACAAGCCGGTTGACAATAACTCGATATCGTTATATTACAAAAGCCGTCGTAAGCAGGGTCTATTAATGACCCAAGTTTCATTCGTTCAAAATTCTTCTCAAAACAAGTAGGAATTTTGGCACTCTGCATCGAAGAGATCATTACAGGCTGATACCGGTAATAACAACTGGTTCGGTGTAGGCGTTTCTTAACCGGAAACGGAAGTGAATAATCAGTGCTAGACGACTGGGCCATTACAGACACCCTGCAGTGTTATACAGGTAATGGCTCAGCTTATGATGTGCATCGGACGGTAAGCCGAAAGGAGTGGTCACTTGAGTACCCAACCCAAGAAAAAGATCCTGATTACCGGGGGCAAAGTGGTAGACGGATCCGGTAATCCATGGTTCTACTCAGATGTGCTTATCGATGGCGACACTATTGCAGAAGTGTCCCGGAACTTGAAAGACAAGATCGGAAAAGACAATCAGTCAGAATATGAAGTAATCGATGCTACCGGTAAAATTGTGTGTCCTGGTTTTGTAGATATCCATAGCCATTCCGATGCCGAGGTCTACATTGACGGGACTGCCAGAAGCTCTGTTATGCAGGGCATAACCACTGAGATTGTGGGTAATTGCGGCGATTCCGCCTTTCCTATGGTAGGCTTCTTACCCGAAAGATTCGGCAAAATGATATTTGAATACTATGGCTGGACCGATGGTTTCCCCTGGACAACCCTTGAAGAATACCTCAATGTGATCAGTTTTCAGGGGATTTCAGTCAATATCGGGGTGCTGGCTGGACACGGTTCTATCAGAACTGCAGTGTCTGATTATGCGGATCGTCCGCTCACCGAAAGCGAGTGGCAGCAGTGTGAGCGGCTCCTCAAGCAGGCCATGGAGCATGGCGCGTTTGGTATGTCCTTGGGCCTCGCTTACGCACCAGGCAGTTATGCTGCCACAGATGAAATTGTCAAGTTCAGCGAAGCAGTAGCGGAGTACAATGGCCTCGTTGCATGTCATCTGAGATCTGAATCTGCAGATAACGTTGGGCTTCTGGCAGCACTGCAGGAAATGCTGACTGTTGCCAGGGAAAGCGGGGCCAGAGTCCAGATTTCACACATGAAGTGCTCCGGACCTGGAGTGTGGGGTTTGGGCGACATACTTGTACGGATGGTGGAAGATTCGAGACAGCGTGGGCTTGACATTGCAGGTGATCAATATCCCTATTCGGCTTCCAGTTCCAGCGTTGTGAGCACCTTGGTTCCCAGGTGGGCTCAGGCGGGAACCAAGGAGGATTTCCTGGCTAGGCTCAACGAACCGGCATTGCGTGAAAAGATAAAGGAAGCTGTTGTCCGCAATCTTGTTAATATAGGTGGACCAGACCGGCTGGTCATGGGACGGTATCCACCCAAGCCTGAGTACGCAGGGAAATCCTTGGCGGAAATCTCAGAGATTCTCGGGCTTGATCCAGCTGAAACGACTCTGAAGGTCGTTGAACCCTTCAACCCTCAATCGGTGTGTTATTCCATGCAAGAAGATGACGTTCAGACAATAATGAAGGCTCCGTTTGTAATGGTAGGATCGGACGGTCGCGCCCAAAGGCCAGAAGGAATCCTGTCAAACGGGCCTCCACACCCGAGGAGTTTCGGTGCGTTTCCGAGAGTTCTCTCAAAATATGTTCTGCAGAATAAGGTACTTAGTCTTGAAGAAGCCATAAGGAAAATGACGTCCTTACCTGCAGCGCGCTTAAACATAACAGATAGGGGATACGTCAAACAAGGCTTTAAAGCAGATATCGTAGTGTTTGATCCGGTTACGATTAAGGATAACGCTACATTTGAGTCTCCAAGAGTGTACCCGTCGGGTATAGATCATGTCTTAGTCAATGGCGTGCCCGTTGTGGCTGAAGGCAAGCATACGGAAGCCAAGCCCGGTATCGTATTGCGTCACAGTGTGTAGGAGGTGATAGATGTACTTGAGCCTTTCAGTTTCACTGCTTGTTTGTATATGCGATTCTAAGGAGGTGCACAGCAACAAATGTTAGCTGAAGGCAGATTCTTTGAACTTCTGTACTTGCTGCTTATCGGATTTACAATGTTTTACTATAAGGATCGGGCGAAAAAAGGCAAAGCACCCAAGATTGCCACACTGCCTGCCCTTGATGCAGTGGAAGAAGCTGTGGGCAGATGCGCTGAGATGGGCAAACCCCTGTTCTACACTGTCGGAAGCAGTGACTTCTCCGATGCCGGTGCGTCTCAGACGATAGCAGGGCTCACATTGATGAAGTATGTATCTATGCTATCGGCCAAGTATGATGTGCCTATGTGGGTTGTCAATAGGTATGGAGACACTCACGTTGTAGCCCAGGAAGTGATCAAGCAAGGTTATCTGGAAGCAGGAAAACCCGATGCATACAAGCCGGATCAAGTGCTGTTCTTCTCTTCAGAACAGTTCGCCTATGGTGCCGGATGTGCGGGGATTATGCACCGCGAGCAGGTTGGAGCTGTATTCCTGGTAGGGCTGTTCTTGGGGGAGGCGCTGTACCTGGCTGAGTCTGCAGCTTCACTGAGTTGTATTACAATTTCGGGAACTGCCAGAATAACTCAGATTCACAACTTGGTTGCAGCATCTGATTACTGCCTTATCGGCGAAGAGATTTACGTGATGTCAGCTTACCTTAGTCAAGACCCCGCCCAACTTGGCATGGTAAGGGGAGGGGACATTTCAAAGATAGTGGCATGTATACTCATCGCCGTGGGTGCCATATCAGCCACGCTGGGACAAGACATCATCAGCTCAATCATCAGCAAATAGGGTGAGGTGAGATAGTATCATGCGTACAGAAATACCAGTAGCAATAGCGTGCATAAGTGGGCTAATTATAGTGCTAGCTCACTTTTTCGACATAGGTCCTTTGACGATGGCCGCTGAGATACTACCTGACTGGGGCGTATTGGTTGCTGCCTTCGCGATTGTGCTGAGTGCGGTAACCCTCATCGTGGTGCACACTAGGAGGCTATCAAACCAGAGGGAAGACTCGTGGAATAAAGCCATGAGCCTGATAACCATTGGGTTGTTCTTTGCAACGGCTATTACAGGCGTGATAAGCAGGCAACACGTTGGCTTCAACTGGCTTTACGACCATATCATGATGCCTTTGGGAGTCACTTTTTCATCAATGAGTATGTTCTTCATGGTGACTGCATCTTACAGAGCTTTCAGAGCTAAGTCATTGGAATCTGCTTTGTTCCTAGGGGCAGGCCTGATAATTTTGCTCGGTAATGCTCCTATCGTAGAGGCATATGTGGATTGGTTTGCCAAGGCATCTGGCTGGATTATGGCAACTCCTAACATGGCAGCGCAGCGAGGTCTTCTGATAGGAGCTGGAATTGGAGCCGTTCAAACTGGACTAAGGGTTATATGCGGCTTGGATAGAGGCTATCTATAACGGGCGTCTCATGAACCGAGTCTAAGGCAAGGAGGGTTTAAGGTGGGTGCAGCACCTGACAATAACAAAGGGATTAGCAGGCGATTCGCATATCTCTTAACTGTTGCCGTGATTCTGTTGCCGTTGATTTTTCCAGTCGGTATGCCTGTTTCAGTTACCCCTTGGGTTGAGAAGGCTTTTCAGGAAGTAGAAAGCTTGCAGCCAGGGGATAAGGTTCTGGTTTCATTCGACTATTCACCTCAAGGAGCCGCTGAAATTCAGCCTGCTGCAGAAGCTATTTTCAGGCATCTGATGGAAAAAGACATCCAAGTGATTACGGTAGCTTTCTTGGCCGAAGGTAACCGATTCCCCGGAATACTCATGGCTCCATGGGAGGAGAAGGGAAAAGTCTACGGAGAGGACTTCATTCATCTAGGGTTCGTCTCGGGCTTTGAAACAGGAGTGGCTGCTTTGTTGGCTGACATACCTGGTACTTGTCCGGTTGATTCGAGAAACCAATCAGTAACCTCCTATCCCATAATGGAAGGAGTAAATTCAGTCCAAGACTGTGCGATGTTCCTCGGGATTTCCGGCGGCACCCCCGGGCCCCAGGAATATGTGAGACAGATGGCACGGTTTGAGGGTGTCAAAATTGTTACTGTTGTCGTATCGGCCCTTGTTCCTACAGTCGAGCCTTATCTGGCTTCAGGTCAGGTTGCTGGTCTCGTAGGCGGCTTAAAGGGAGCTGCTGAATACGAGTCAGTCATGGGATACGCGGGTAAGGCAACGGCTAACATGGATGCGCAGTCCTTTGCCCACTTACTGGTCATTGGACTTATCATCGCAGGCAATATTTCCCTTTTTGCAACCCAGAAGCGCGAGAGATAGAGTGCATAGGAGGGTTTTGCATGACTACTGACTTTGGAATATGGCTCTCGGCTTTGCTATCCCTAGCTGCTTTCTCTTTCCTCATCAAAGAGAACAAGTTCTATAACATTGCAGAGAGTGCGTTTATAGGAGTCGGCACAGGCTATGCCTTCGCCATGGCTTGCTCTAATATCAAGTCCAGGGGATTGCAAAAGCTTGCCGAAGGCGACTTTCTGGTAATAGTCCCCCTGTTGCTGGGGCTCTGCCTGTTTGGGAAAATGTCCAAGTCTACATCATGGCTGGGTCGTTATCCAGCAGCACTGCTCATGGGCATAGGTTCAGCTCTGGCTATACGTGGTGCCGTGGAGTCGGAAATTGTCCGCCAAATTGCTGCTACGTGTATGCCGCTGAACAGCATAAACAACATTATAACCGTGGTGGGCACTTTAGCTACGGTGAGCTACTTCCTGTTCACATTGAAAGGCTCGGGCTCCCATCTGTCCGGGACGATTGATACTCTGTCTCGTGTTGGCAGATGCATGATGATGATCGCTTTTGGTGCCTCGTTTGCCAATGCGACTATGGGACGCTGTGCAACATTGATCGACAGACTAAGATTCCTATTCGAAGAGTGGATCTACCTAATTCGTTGATGGTATAGACATGCGGGTTGTTGGCCAAGTATACCGTGAGAAGTAAGAGGTAGGTAAATTGAGGTAGGGGTTGCTCATTATGGGCAGCCCCTTTCGCCTAATAGCACCAAAGCGGGGATTATAGCCCGATATCCGGATAGGAGGTAACACACGATGTTTGACTTGGTAATAAAGAACGGGGAGATTATCGACGGAACAGGCAAGCAGGGTTTTGTAGGGGACATTGGTATTAAGGATGGCAAGATAAAGGCCATCGGCAAGCTGGATGCCCAAGACCGTCCTACGATTGACGCCGAGGGTTTAGTGGTATCACCTGGGTTTATCGACATTCACTCCCATTCTGACTTTACCCTTTTTGTCAAC
>JAKOUW010000234.1 GCA_029782365.1 Chloroflexota bacterium | reverse complement strand
GGTCGTAGCTCAGGCTGGTTACGCACAGCCGGGCGTCGGTCTGCGTCTTGAGGTTGCCCAGCGCATCGTAGCCGTACTGCCAGTAGCCCAGATCCGGGTCGTTCACGTTCAGCTTGCGCCCCGCCAGGTCATATACCAGGTGGGTCGTTCCCAGCAGGCTGCCGCTCACGCCGTCTTTCTGGTACACATCGGTCATGCGGTCGGCGGCGTCATAGGCATACGCCGTCCACGGCCCGCTCGGCGGGTGCACTTCGCTCGTCCGCCCCCAGATATCCTGCGTGCTGCGCGTCTGCTGGCCGTGGGCGTCGCTGTCGGTGTGGCGGAGGGGGTGCCGGTAGGGGTTTCGCTGGGTTGGACGATGGCGGTCGGCTCCGCCGCTGCCTCAGCAGGCTGGAAAGACGGCGGCAGGTTGAGACTGTTCAAAAGAATGGCGATGAAGATGAGGAAACGAATCGGGCGCTGCATGAATGACCTCCCTTTTCGGTATTCTGCGTGGATTACTCTTCAGTATTTATTGTACATTTTTCTTTTTTTTTTCAATTTCAAGTGACATTTGTCATGTCTTTTCTTCGCCATTCTCCCCGCTCACCAGCCCAATTATCCTTCGCCGCGCGCCTCAATTCACGTTACAATACAGGAAAATTCACCCCAGGAGCCGCGCATGACCGTTTACAACTTCGACACCGTAATTGAACGCCGTCACAGCGAGAGCGTTAAGTGGAGAGCCTTTGACCCGGATGTCCTGCCGCTGTGGGTGGCCGACATGGATTTCGCCTCGCCCGCCCCGGTCATCCAGGCGCTGCAGCGCCGCATCGAGCACGGCGTCTTCGGCTACCCCGAAGGCTTTGGCGACCCCAAGAAAGAGCTCAACGGCCTGCGCCAGGCGATCATCCAGCGCCTGGCCGGCCTGTACGGCTGGCAGGTGCAGCCCGAATGGATCGTCATGGTGCCGGGCGTGGTCACCGGCCTCAACCAGGCGGCGCACGCTTTCACCCAGGCAGAGCAGGGCATCCTGGTGCAGACGCCGGTTTACCCGCCTTTCCTGGGCATGGCAAAGAACGCCGGTGCGGTGCGCCAGGATAATGAGCTGGTGCGCCAGGCCGACGGCGCCTACACGGTGGATTTCAGCGCCTTAGAGCAGACCATCACCCCTGCCACGCGCTTGTTCGTGCTGTGCAACCCGCACAACCCGGTCGGCAGGGTTTTCACCCGGGCGGAGCTGGAAAAAATGGCCGAGATTTGCCTGCGTCACAGCCTGTTGATCGTCTCCGACGAGATCCACTGCGACCTGGTGTTCGGCGGCCAAGCCCACCTCCCGCTCGCCTCGCTCGACCCGGCCGTCGCCAACCGCACGGTCACTCTGATGGCGCCCTCCAAGACCTACAACCTGGCCGGCCTGCAGTGCTCCTTTGCCGTCATTCCCGACGAAGACCTGCGCAAGCAGTTTGCCAAAGGCACGCTGGGCATGGGCGGCTGGGTCAACCTGCTGGGCCTGGTAGCGGCCGAAGCCGCCTATGCCGGCGGCCAGGAATGGCTAGACCAGCTCATGGTTTACCTGCAGGCTAACCGCGACTTTCTCTACAAGTACGTGCAGGACAACCTGCCCGGCGTGCGCATGGGCCTGCCGGAGGCCACCTACCTGGCCTGGCTGGACTGCCGCGCCCTGGACCTGCCGGGCGGCCCCTACGAGTTCTTCTTGAAAAACGCCCGTGTGGCCCTGAACGACGGCAAGACCTTCGGCCAGCCGGGGGAGGGCTTTGTGCGCCTCAATTTTGGCTGCCCGCGGGCGACCCTTCAAGAGGCGCTGGAGCGCATGCGGGCAGCACTGCACAAGTAACACCCGCCCGCCGATGTACATTTTCCCGTACCAGCGCGCCGCTCTGTATTCGCCCCTCTCACCGCAGGAAGTGTTCCACCGCTTGGATGGCGAGGTGCGCCCGCGGCGCACCTTCGCAGAAAGAATGACTGAGCTCTTCCGGCAGCCGGCCGTTGACAGCAGTAAATCCTACGAAGGCGATTTACAGCCCGACCGGTTCAAAATCAGCCGGATAATCAGCTACCAGAATTCATTCCAACCCTTCATCACCGGCAGGGTTACGCCCGAGGGTCCCGGCAGCCTGGTCAGCCTGACATTGGCGATGCATCCGGCCGTTTACCTCTTCGGGGTGATCTGGTTTAGCATGGTACTGCTGGTTTTGGCCGCAGGGCTGCTGGCATTTTGGGACGGCAGCGCCTCCACAGGCGATTTAGGGATTCCCCTGGCGATGTTTCTATTCGGTTTTGTGCTCTTCAACGCTGGATTCTGGTTTGAGACCCGGCGTTCACTGCGTTTTTTCAAAGAATTATTGGAAACTCTGTAACTCTCGAGCCTGCCAAAGCCGCCTGCTCATAGGGGCAGCCCAAAAACCAGATAAACTGATTGTTCTGCCAGTAGGGGCGGGTCTAAGACCCGCCCCTACCACCACCCGTGGTGATCGGGCTATCCCACGTCTTTCCTTTTTAGACAGCCCTTTCTCGCACCTGGCCATCTGTTAAACCAGGAGGCTGTTCAAAAGAGCAGTTCCTGGGCAGTTTTCCTATACCTACTCATACCTCAGCGCTTCCACCGGCTGCAGGTTGGCCGCCCGGTTGGCCGGGTACAGGCCGAAGAACAGCCCGACGGCCGTGGAGAAGAGCGTCGCCAGCAGCACGATATCCAGGCCGATGGTGGGGTTGATGGCGGCGTTGTTGGCCGCCGCGATGCGCCCGACCACCACTCCGATCAGCCAGCCCAGGAAAATGCCGATCAGCCCGCCGATCAGGCTGAGCACCGACGACTCGGCCAGGAACTGCACCAGGATGTCGCGCTTGTGGGCGCCCAGCGCCTTGCGCAGGCCAATTTCGCGCGTGCGCTCAGTCACTGAGACCAGCATGATGTTCATGATGCCGATGCCGCCCACCAGCAGGGAGATGGCGGCGATGCCGCCCAGGAAAATGGTCAGCACGTTGGTGATGGTGCTGGCGGTGGCGATGAAATCCTGCTGGCTCAAGATGGTGAAGTCGTCCAACCCGACCGCTGTGCGGTGGCGGGCGCGCAAGATCTGCGCCACTTCGTCCGAGGCCTGCAGAACGCTCTCGGCGCTGCCCGCCTGCACCAGCAGCAGGTCCACCCGATTGGATGGACTGCGGCGCAGCAGGCGCTCCTGCGCCGTGCTGAGTGGGATCAGGACGATGCTGTCCTGGTTGGAGAAAGCCGAGCCGCCCTTGGGGGTCAGCAGGCCGATCACGCGGAACGGCTGGCCCTCGATGCGGATCATCTCTCCCGTCACCCCCTCTCTGCGCCCGAACAGCTTGTCGGCCACGTCCGGGCCGATCACCGCCACCGAGGCGTTGCCCAGCATGTGGCTCTCGTTGAGGAACTCGCCTTCTGAGACAGTGTAGTTGCGCAGCGCGCCGTAAGCCGGCGTCACTCCGCTGAGGGTGGTGGTGGTGGATTGGCCGCCGAAGTTGATCTTGGCGCTGCCCTGCAGAACCGGCGCCACGCCGGTCACCGAGGGCGCCTGCAAGGGGTCGGCAATGGCCTGGGCGTCGTCCAGGGTGATGGGTTTCGGGTTGCGCACTTCCTCAGCGCCGCCGCGGAAGACAAACAGCAGGTTCGTGCCGATGCCCTGGATGGAGCCGGTGATGGTATCCTGGGCGCCGCGGCCCACCGAAACCATGGCGATGACTGCCGCCACGCCGATCACGATCCCCAGGATCGTCAGGCCAGAGCGCAGTTTGTTGTGCGACAGGCTTTCCAATGCTTCGATGATGGCTGCACCGATGTTCATACGCTACCTTCTTCTTCGTCCACCACGCCATCCTTGATGCGGATCACCCGCTGGGTGCGCTCCGCCACCTTCGGATCGTGCGTGACAATCACCAATGTCGTGCCGCGCTCCCTGTTCAGGTTGAGCAGCAGCTCCAGCACTTCTTTGCCCGACTTGCTGTCCAGGTTGCCGGTCGGTTCGTCGGCCAGCAGGATGGCCGGGTCGTTCACCAGGGCGCGCGCAATCGCCACGCGCTGCTGTTGGCCGCCGGAAAGTTCGTTTGGCCGGTGCGACATGCGGTCGCTCAGGCCGACGGCTTGCAGGGCGGCCGCGGCGCGCTCGCGGCGGGAGCGCGCTGTCACGCCGGCGTAGCGCATGGGCAGCTCCACGTTGGCCATGGCTGTGGTGCGCGAGAGCAGGTTGAAGCTCTGGAAAATAAAGCCGACTTTACGATTGCGGATGGTGGCAAGCTGATCGTCGTTCAGGTGGGCGATGCTCTCACCATCCAGCAGATACTCACCGCTGGTTGGGCGATCCAGGCAGCCGATCATATTCATCAGGGTGGATTTGCCCGACCCCGACGGTCCCATGATGGCCACCACCTCGCCGCGCGTCACGCTGGTAGTCAGGCCACGCAACGCATGGACTTCCATCGTCCCCATGCGGTATACCTTGCGCAGGTTGCGCGCTTCAATGACCAGGTCGGCCATGCTTACCTCCGCACGAAAGGCGGCGGCCCGTTGGTGGAAAAGACCTGCGGCGGGTTGAGCACGATGGTGTCGCCCACCTTCAGGCTGCCGTCGGTGACCACGCTGTTGTTATCCGAGGAAGACCCCAGAGTGACAGCGGCGCGCTGCATCTCGCCGTTGACCAGCACGTACACCACCCGCTGGCCATCGACCACGCGCACCGCCTTGTTGGGTACCACCAGCACATTGGTCAGCTCTTCCACCACGATATTGACGGCCGCAGTCATGCCCGGGCGCACATCGCCGTCGGCGTTGGTGAGCTGGACGGTGACGATGAATTCCACCACCCCCTGGGTGGCGCTGCCGCTGCCGTTGACCTCAACCACCTCGCCGGTGTAGTCTTTGCCCTGGATGGCGTCGAAGTTCAGGGTGGCCTTCTGGCCGATGGAGACCCGGTTAATATCCACTTCGGTGACGCGCACATCCACCAGCAGGCGCGACAAATCGTCCAGGCGGAAGGCCACCGTGCCGGGCGCCACCTGGTCGTTGGGCAGGGTGCTGGCGTTGGTGAGCGTGGCGTCGAAGGGGGCGTCGAGGTGCGCCAGCTTGAGGGCAGATTGGGCGGCATCGATGCGCGCCTGCAGGACGGCGACATCGTTGGCGTTCGGCCCGTCTTTGATGCGGTCATACGCGCGCTGGGCGTCGGACAGGGCGGCATCGGCGCTGTCCGCGGCGGCCTGGGCCTGGTCTTTTTGCAGTCCCAGCAGGTCGAGGGCGCGCTGCTTGTCATTGACATTCAGTTGGGCATCTGTCAGGCGCTGCTCAGCGTCTTTGCGCGTCTGGTTGTCAGCGGAATAGTCTTTGTATTTGTCGAAGTTGTCCTGCGCCGTTTTCAGATCGTCCTTGGCGCGCGACAGATCCTCGCGCGCCCGGTCGAGCTTGTCTTTATAGTCCTTCTTGTCGAACTGTTCCAGCGCCTGCTGGGCCTGCGCCTGCGCCTGCCGGGCGTTCAAGACACCCTCCCAGGCTTTGGTCTTGTTGACATTGGACTGCTTCAAATCGTCCAGGCTCTTTTGGGCGTTCAACAGGTCGCTCTTGGCCAGGATGATGTTCTGGCTCAGGCTGTCCGGTTTCAAGGAGGCCAGGGTTTGCCCGGCGCTCACCCGGTCGCCTTCTTTGACGCTGCTCGCGCCGACAATGCCAGAGGTCTGCCAGGCCAGCACGACAGATTGGTTGGCGCGCACCACACCCGTTGCCCCCACGGTGGCGGTCAGGTTGCCCCGGCTGACGGTCGCAGTCTGGTAAGAAGCCAGGTTTTGAGCTTGCTGCACCTGCAGGTAATAGCGCACTCCAAGATACCCGCCCACTGCCAGAACCGCGATCGCCATAACTGCGATTACGATCCGTCTCATGTCGAAAATTCCTCCAAAACTGTACAATATTTTTACAACATATAAATTATACATCAAAAAAGCCGTTTGCATAGCAAAATATGGTTGTCGAGAATTTTCACGAGCCTATTTCAAAGCCTCTGCTTGACAACCCGCCAACCGCGGCGCGACAATCTTAACAGGAAAAATCTCAGGCCTGCCTGCCGGGCGCGGCTGCCGTTGGTTACTTTGGATGGGGAACCCGCCGCTGGAAAAGGTTTGCATCTCAGGCCAGATACAATTTCTGTACTCACCTGGTGAGCGCCAGGAACCGCAGGATATGAATTCATCGAACCACTGCTTGCAAGCTGGCGGTGACGAATGGCGTGCCCGGTGAATCACAGCTTTTCAACCGAAGGTTCAAATATGCAAATGATCAGTTTGCCAGACAGGAGACTCTTTATGTCCAAGTTCATCAAGCTGTCCATGGTGATTATTTTGATAACCGGCATACTGCCGCTCAGCCAGGGCGGAGCACAGGCCGCTGCGCCCAGCCTGGTGCTGCAGCCACCCTGGAACATGCCCGCCCTGCCGCCCAACTGCACGCTGGGCGCCGATGCCAACGGCTCACAGACTCTGATCTGCACGCCCGCCCTGAGCGGCTACCCTTTGATCGTCACGCTGATCGTCTACGCGCATGGCTATGTCAACCCCTATTTCCCGCCCAAGCAGATTCCCTGGGATCAAATGTCCATCCTGGGCGACGATGGCGTCACGCCGGTATTCCTGCCCAGCCTGGTAACGAACCTGGGCTACTACTTCGCTGCGACCAGCTACCGGGCGAACGGCCTGGTGGTGCAGGATGCAGTGAAAGATCTGCTGCTGGTGCGCGACCTGGCTGTGGCGAAGATCCGCAGCCAATACCGCTACTCACTGATCAACGTAGTGTTGGCGGGCGTCTCGGAGGGTGGGTTGATCACCACTCTCTCGCTTGAGCGCTACCCGGCAAAATACAACGCCGGGCTGGAGCTGTGCGGGCCGATCGGCGATTTTCGCATGCAGGTCAACTACTGGGGCGACTTCCGCACGATGTTTGATGCCTACTATCCCGATTTGCTGCTGCCGTTCGGCGGCGACGCCGTGCACATCCCCGACAGCCTGGTGCAGGCCTGGTACAACATGCCACTCGAGGATAAAGTGTTGACCGCCCTTTCAAAGCCCCTGGCGGAGACGAAAGAACTGCTGGATAACGCCGGCGTGCCCTACGGCCCGGTACCTGATGCGGCTGTGCCCGGGACAATGGCGCTTTCGCTGATCGGCGTGCTGGATTACAACATCAACGCCACCGAAAACGCCAGGCTGGTGCTAAGTGGAAATCCATTTGACAATACCCGCCGCAATTACCCTTACAGCGCCCTGTTGGGTTCTGACCTGGACGCCCTGGTGATGCGCTACACCGCCTCCTCCACAGCCTTGTGGAATATGCTGAAGTATGAAACGAGCGGCTGGCTGTGGCGGCCGATGGTTGCCATGCACACTACCGGCGACCCGATTGTGCCGGTCTCGCACATGGCGCTGTACCAGGCCAAGGTCAACCGCTTGCGACTGGGCTTCAACTTCAAACCCCTGGTCATTGACCGCTACGGGCACTGCGCCTTCACCCAAGCCGAGATCATGGCCGGCCTGGGCATGCTCTATAAGAGCACAACAGGCCAATCTCCCGTCGGTTACGAGGGCCTGCTCTCCGAGCACGGGCTGACCGTCTACCGCGAGCTGATGGGTCCCGAACTGCCGATTGGCGCTGAAGAAAAGTAAACGGGCTGACTTTCTCAAAAACGAATAGCAGAGGGCACTCCTGCCCTCTGCTGTTCGTTAAATCCAACCAGATATGATAAAAGTCATGTGATTTGGTGACATCCGCGACTGAAACAAACGGAGAATTTTGGGTATGATGGGAACAGTGCAGGCGCGCCAATGGCCATGCCGTTAAATTTAAGTGGTTTCACAGGAGGAACAGTGGTTATGGATTTAGTGATTTCCCGGGCCGAATTTGCCCTCGACCGCCGCTCACGCTCTTATCTCCCCTCGTTGGAAGTGCAGACCCGCCCCGCTGCGGAACGGGTGTGCGACTTCTCCGATGCTGTTATCCCGATGACGCCAGAACAGGCGATGTATGAAGCGGCGCGCTGCGTGCAGTGCCCGGACCCAGCGCCCTGCATGCTGGCCTGCCCAACCCATAACGACATTCCCCTGGCGATGTGGTACATCGAAAACGGCCAGTTCAACGCCGCCGCCGCTCTGTACCGTGAAACCAGCTCGCTGCCCGAAATGTGCGGCCGCGTTTGCCCCCACGAACAGCTCTGCCAGGGCTCGTGCTCGCAGAACAAATCAAACGATCCCGTGCTCACCGGCGCTCTCGAAGCCTTTGCCATCGAACACCAGCGCAAAACGGAAGGCTACGACATCCCCGCCGGCGCGCCGACTGGCAAGAAAGTGGCCATCATCGGCGCCGGGCCGGCCGGGCTGGGCTGCGCCGAGCAGCTGCTGCGCAAAGGGCACGCTGTGACGATCTTCGAATCCAAGCCCGACGGCGGCGGCCTGCTGACCTACGGCATCCCCAACTTCAAGCTGCCCAAAGAGGTGGTTTTTGCCCGCCTGGACGATTTCAAGCGCGCCGGCGTGCAGTTTGTGTTCAACACCTATATCGGCAAAGACCGCACCATCGACCAGCTTCTGGATGAATTCGACGCGGTGTTCATCGGTACCGGCTCCGAGATCGACGCACCGATGGAAGTGCCCGGCGAAGACCTGCCAGGTGTGTACAAGGCCACCGAATACCTGATTCGCGCCAACCTGCCTGAAGAGCTGAAGCCCGCAGACCTGAAAGAGCGGCCCGAGATCGGCAAGAAAGTGGTGGTGGTGGGCGGCGGAGACACCGCCTCCGACTGCCTGCGCTCGTCCCTGCGCCTGGGCGCCGAAGAAGTGACCTGCGTCTACCGCCGCACGGTGAAAGAAATGCCGGGCGGAGCGCATGACCGCGAGCTCGCCATGCAGGAAGGGGCGCGCTACATGTTCCTCACCCAACCGGTGCGCTTCATCGCCGGCGAAAACGGGCGCCTGTCTGCCATCGAGTGCATCAAGATGGAGCTGGGCGAGCCCGATAAGAAAGGCCGGCGCAAACCCGTGCCGGTAGAAGGCTCCAACTTCATCCTGCAGGCCGATACGGCCGTGCTGGCCCTGGGCTACTGGCCCGACCCGCTGATCATGAACACCACGCCCAACCTGAAAACGGATAAATGGGGCCTGATCAGTGCCGATCCGGCCAACGGCCTCACCTCGCGGCCGGGTGTGTTCGCCGGCGGCGACGATGTCACCGGGCCCAGCCTGGTGGTCACGGCCATGGTCGCCGGGCGCAAAGCCGCCGCTTCGATCGACGCGTATTTGAAAACCAGCTCAAATTAACTCGGACAGCCAGCCGGCTTTTGCAGTTTTCAGCGCCTGGATTTCATCCCTTTCAGGTGTTTGATGGCACTTCTCGCCAAATACTGTTGGTATTCAGCTGACTCCCTGGCGTAAAGAGCCACCCTGCCCTGGGCATCGCTATGAATGCCCCAACCATAACGCTTCACCAGCGGGGATGAGCGCAGGCAGGGTTGGCCTGTGCTGAAGAACCGGGCGCGCTCGGCTTCAAAATCCTGCGAGTCAACGGCGTTCTTTTCGATATACACCTGGAAGATGACATCGTCAGACGTGAATTGATAGGCGTGGTCGCGGATCATTTCGAATTGAATGAGCGCTGCGGTCCGTTGCCCGTTTCGCAAGGCAGGAATCTCGGCCTGCGCCACGGGGCAATCATCAGCAACCTGGATGAAGGTTTCGATGTAATTGGTGGTGAACATAGAGTGCCTCCTGGGTAATTATAACAAGATGATTCCCTCTTTCTCAGGTATAATTATCCTCCGCGCCTGCGCAGCAGGCGCTTAGTTTTGTATGCAGGAAAATCGTATGGAAATTGGCACGGTTCAACAGGTCGATATCGACCACCAGATGCGAGCGGCTTACCTGGATTACGCCATGAGCGTGATCGTCGCCCGCGCCCTCCCCGATGCACGCGACGGCCTCAAGCCTGTCCACCGCCGCATCCTGTACGCCATGCACGACATGGGCGTGCGGGCCAACTCGAGTTACAAAAAATCCGCCCGCATCGTCGGCGAGGTGCTGGGTAAATATCACCCTCACGGCGACGCGGCGGTATACGACGCCATGGCGCGGCTGGCGCAGGACTTCTCCATGCGCTACCAGCTCGTCGATGGGCAGGGCAACTTCGGCTCGATCGACGGTGACGCCCCAGCCGCCATGCGTTACACCGAGGCGCGCCTCTCGCGCATGGCTGAGGAATTGCTGGCGGATATCGACAAGGAGACCGTCAACTTCGGCGATAACTTCGACGGCTCGCTGCAAGAGCCGCTTGTGCTGCCGGCGCGCCTGCCCAACCTGCTGCTGAACGGCTCATCGGGCATCGCCGTGGGCATGGCGACCAACATCCCGCCGCACAACCTGGGCGAGCTGAGCGCCGCCCTGGTGTACCTGTTGGACAATTACAGCCGCAGTGAAGAGATCACCATGCAGGACCTGATGCAGTTCATCCCCGGCCCCGATTTCCCGACCGGCGGCGTGATCGTCGGCAATGAAGGCATCCTGCAGGCCTACAGCACCGGCCGCGGGCGAATCGTGCTGCGCGGCATGGCGCACATCGAGGAATTGGGGCGCGAGCGCCACCGCATTGTCATCACCGAGATCCCCTACCAGTTAAACAAGACCAGCCTGCTGGAGCGCATCGCCGAGCTGGTGCGTGAAGATAAGCTGGCTGATATCTCAGACCTGCGCGATGAATCCGACCGGCGCGGCATGAGCGTCATCATCGAGCTAAAGCGCGGCGCTCATCCCAAAAAGGTGCTCAACCAATTGTACAAGTACACGCCGCTGCAGTCCACCTTCGGTGTGCAGATGCTGGCGCTGGTGGAAGGCGAGCCGCGCCTGATCTCGCTTAAGCGCGCCCTGCAGGTGTACATCGAGCACCGCCGCGAGGTGATCACCCGCCGCTCGCAGTTCGAGTTGAACAAGGCGCGGGCGCGCCTGCATATTTTGGAAGGCCTGCTGATCGCCCTGCACAACCTGGACGCCGTCATCCAGACCATTCGCCAATCGCCGGATGCAGAGACAGCCCGCCAGCGCCTGGTGGAACGCTTTCATCTAAGCGATGCCCAGGCGCAAGCCATCCTCGACATGCAGCTCCGCCGCTTGGCCGCCCTGGAGCGGCAGAAGATCGAAGAAGAGGCCCAGCAGGTGCGCGACCGCATCGCCTACCTGGAAGACCTGCTGGCCAACCAGGAGAAGATCCTGGCAGTGATCAAAGAAGACGTACTTGAGCTGGCTGCCAAATTCGGCGATCAGCGGCGCACGCGCATCGCCCACGACGCCGTGGAGCAGTTAGAAGACGAAGACCTGGTGGCTGACGAAGCCATCCTGGTCACCATCACCCAGCGCGGGTATATTAAGCGCGTCGCCTCCAAGGCCTACAGGGCGCAGACCCGCGGCGGGCGCGGCGTCACCGGGCACGCCACGCGCGCAGAAGATGAGGTCAGCATGCTCTTCCCGGCGCGCACGCTTGACACCATCCTGTTCTTCTCCGATCGCGGCAAGGTGTACTCAGAAAAAGCCTACCAGATCCCCGATTCCCAGCGCACCGACCGCGGCATGCCAGTGGTCAACATCCTGGCGCTCGAAGCCGGCGAAAATATCACCGCCACAGTGTGCGTGCCCGACTTCGCTGCCGCCGAATACCTGACCATGGCCACCCGCCGCGGGCGGGTGAAACGCCTGGCGCTGTCCGAACTGGCCTCGGTGCGGCCCTCCGGCCTGATTGCCATCGGCCTGGACGAGGGCGATCACCTGGGCTGGGCGCGCCTGACGCAGGGCGATGATGAAATCATCCTGGTCACCGAGCGCGGCAAGGCGCTGCGCTTTTCGGAGACGGCCGTGCGCAGCATGGGGCGCACAGCCGGCGGCGTGACAGGCATCGACCTGGCCGGGGATGACCGGGTGGCCAGCATGGAAGTGATCGAGCCGGAAGGCGACCTGCTGGTGATCACCACGCAGGGCTACGGCAAGCGTACGCCGTTGTCGGAATATTCTCCCAAGGGGCGCGGCGGGTCAGGGATGGCCACCATCGATCAAGACGCCCTGGAGAAGATCGGCCGCATCGCCGATGCGCGCGTCGTACAGGAGGCCGATGACCTGACGATGATTTCCAGCGGCGGGGTGATTTTGCGCACGCAGGTGCGCGACATCAAGCGCAGCGGCCGGGCGACGCGCGGTGTGCGCTTGATGGGTGTTCAAAAAGAGGATACAGTGGTTTCTGTGGGACGGATTGCAGCTCGTGACTTGAAACAGGCGGGAGTGGTTGAGGAGTGATCGCGCCAAGGCATTCGCCTGCCTTGGTATGATCGCTTTATTTAAAGAGGAATATAGATTTTGCCGGTGACGAGCAGGATCAGGATGCCGAGCATGGTCACCATCATCAGCAGCATGATCGAAAGCACAAAGCGCTGCGGCCCGGTCAGGCCGAAGACCAGATCCGAGGCCGGCGCATCCTCCTCCGCCGATTTCCCCAGGCTGAGGGTCATATTTGCCAGAGCCTTGCGGGCCGACTTGGCCGCGTCTTCCTGGGGCGCCTCCTCAAAAGCGCTGTCATCGGCTGCTTGTTGGCGGAAATCATCAAACATTGGGTTACCTCCGGAAATACCGCACGTGCGGTCTCAAACGATCAGGGTTGCCAGATCCACTTATATTGTATCAGTTTCCAACGGGTGGAGGCGGATTTCACCGAAGTGAAGCGCTTTGACAGCGCCGTCTGCCAGTTCCAGCCTCAGCGAGCCATCCGGTTCCAGTCCGAGCACCCGCCCGACCTGGGATGCCGCCTTTCCCGAGACATCGGTCTCGATGCGCACCTGCTCGTTTAAAAAAGCCAGGCGCTCCTGCCAGGCTGTCATGATTGCCGGCAGAGCACGCGCCTGCCAGGCCAGCAACTCCGCTACCACCGCCCGCAGCAGTCTGCTGCGTTCCACCGGTCGCCCGGCGGCGGCGCTCACACTGGTGGCGGGAAAGCGCAGGCGGCCTTCCCGCTGCTCGGCGAGCGCTGTCGATTCGGTTGCAACATTGATGCCAATTCCCAGGATGACCGCCTCCAACCGTTCGCCGTTCCAGTGGGCCTCAGCCAGCACCCCGGCGACCTTTTTGCCCTGCAGCAGCACATCGTTCGGCCATTTGATCCGGGCGCTCAGCCCGCTGTGCTCCAGGGCGCTGCACACCGCCAGCGACCCCAGGGCGGTGTAGCGCGCCAGGGGCTGCTGTTCCACGCTCGCCGGGCGCAGTACCAGGCTGAGCGCCAGGCTGGTGCCAGCCGGCGACTGCCAGGTGCGCCCCTCCCGCCCGCGGCCCGCCGTTTGCTCGCCCGCCGCCACCAGCGCCAGGTGCGGCGCACCGGAAGCCAACCACTTGGCGGCATCATCGTTGGTCGAACCCGTCTGGGCGTAATAGCGCAGCCCGCCGAGCGGCAGGCCCGCCAGGGCGGCCCGCACGGACTGCTCGTCCACGCGTCTACTCCGCCCCGGCCGGGGTGCGGCGCGCTTTCAACACCTCATAGACTGCCGGCATCACGGAAATTAAGATAATGGCAATCACTACCAGCGAAAAATTGTCCTTTACGAAGGGTATATTACCGAAGAAGTAGCCGCCCAGGGTGAAAAGCGTCACCCACAGCAGCCCGCCTGCCACGTTGTAGGTGATGAAATGAGCGTAGGTCATCTCGCCCACCCCGGCCACAAAGGGGGCAAAGGTGCGCACGATGGGTACGAAGCGCGCCAGGATGATGGTCTTGCCGCCGTACTTTTCGAAGAAAGCGTGCGTGCGGTCCAGGTATTCTTTCTTCAAGAATTTTATCTCCCCGCTGAAGGCGCGCGGCCCAATGGTGTGACCGATCCAGTAGTTCACGGTGTCGCCCAGCACGGCGGCCGCCGCCAGCAAAACCCACAAGCCGAGGACGTTCAGGCCGCTGTCCAGGGCTGCCAGGGCGCCGGCGGCGAAAATCAAAGAGTCGCCGGGCAGGAAGGGCGTCACTACCAGTCCGGTTTCCATGAAGATCACTAAAAACAAGAAGCCATACGTCAGCGCCCCATACTGACCGACCACCTGGGTCAGGTATTCATCCAGGTGTAAGAAAATATTGACTAACTGAAGCACAAAATCCATCTTGCAGGGTGTCCTTTCAATGCTTAATGGGGCCGGGCGGCTCGCCCTGCCCCTTATTTCTCATCGATCATTATTTCCAGAATCTTATCACCGGGGGGTAAATCGGCGTTTTGCCCGGGATTGCGGGGCGCCAGCTTGTTCACCACCTCCATACCGGCGACCACCTGGCCGAAAATGGTATATTTTCCGTCCAGGTCATGGGCCGGGGCGTAGGTGATGAAGAACTGGCTGCCGTTGCTGTTCGGCCCGGCGTTGGCCATTGCCAGCAGACCGGGGCGGTCGAAGGTCAGCGAGGGGACGATCTCGTTATCGAAGGCATAGCCCGGCCCGCCGAAGCCTGTCCCAGAAGGGTCGCCGCTTTGGGCGACAAAACCGGGCAGCACCCGGTGAAAGGTCAGGTTGGTGTACCAGCCCTGACGCGTCAGAAAAACAAAGTTATTGACCGCCAGCGGCGCCCGGTCGGCAAACAGATCCAGCACGATATCGCCTTTTTCGGTTTTCAACGTGGCCACGTAGCGCTTGGCCGGGTTGATCAGCATGTCCGGGCAGGTGGCAAACTGGTGCT
Organism: Chloroflexota bacterium; assembly: GCA_029782365.1. Lineage (GTDB taxonomy): Bacteria > Chloroflexota > Anaerolineae > Anaerolineales > UBA4823 > CAWBUW01. Next base: position 107,638 of record JAKOUW010000234.1, on the reverse strand, counting down.
CGCCCAGGAGCGTCAGGCGAATGACTGCCGAGAGGTTCCAATACGAGAGCGAATAATCGGCCAGCTTGCCATTCACAAACAAGGCCGGCGGAGGCGGCAGGCCGATGGCCTGGCCTTCCTGCCAGTCTTTGGCCGCTTTTTGGACTGCCTCCGGGCTTACCAGGTCGGCGGCAAATCGGGCCGTGTCCAGCTTCAAGTCGGCGGCGCGCGCCGCCAGCCAATCCTGGAAAGCAGGCGCATCGAGCGCCAGCCAGGCCTCCTGATCGGCATACAGCAGGTCCTGCATGGACCAGAATTTCCCCTGTTTTCCCGCCGCCATGACAGCCTGCTCCGCCAGGGCAGATTTGTCTAGGAGCGCCGGAGGGGTGCCCGCCGCCGGTGCGGCGGTTGAAGAGGCGCTGACCTGCGGGTAAAAGCGATACACCACGCGCAGGTCGGCGGGGAATTCCCTGGACAGCAGGGCCAGCGCCTGGGCTAACTGCGCGCAGGCGCGGCATTGAAAATCGCCGTACCAGATGATGGTCAGCGTCGGGTGCTCAGGCCCGACCATCCAATCGCCGGGCAGCAGGTAATCGTCCGCCGCGCCGGGCACGGTGGGCGTGGGACTGCCGCGCGCATAGGTGCGGCAGCCGGCAGGCGCCGGCGCGCTGGTGGCAGGCACAGCGGCAGTGCCGGCGAGGACAAGTGAGTGTTCTACCGTACTGGCAATATCGACTTTAACAGGCGCCTGGTTTGAAGGTAAGGCTTGGCCCACCTGGCCAGCGCAGGCGCTGATCAACAGCGCCAACGATGCCAACCAGAGGGCGTTTTTCTTGGACATCGGCCACGGTCTCCCAAAAAACGTAGGCCAATTGTACCAGGGTTGAGCTTACTTTCACCCAGCAAATTTGTGATACACTCCCCTCTACATGCGCCAGGTTTGTCAAAACCTCCTGATCTCCCTGATAATGATTTCGCTGGCTGTCGCCTGCCAATCCGCGGTTGGGGCCACGCTGCCTCTGCTTGAAGCGGCCAGTTCTCCGCCGGCGGCTGCCGTCTCTGCTGCTGCCCCCGTAGAAATCACATCCAAGACGCCTGCTGCAGCAGAGGCTCGGTCTGCAGGCAACGACCTGGCTGTCCCTGAAACCACACCCGGTCCGACCTCCACCCTCGCCGGTCTGCTTGACCCGCCGACTGGCGCTGTTTTCACCCCAAACCTCCCACCCGCAGCCGCGCCTGGCTCTCTTCGCCCGGCCTGCCTGGCCGCCGCCAATGGCCGGGTGGTTCACAGCCAGCTCAACAGCAGCCTGCTGGACAAGCCGCTCGTTTACCGGGTTTACCTGCCGCCATGTTATGCCGAGCAGACGGAAAGCTATTACCCGGTGCTGTATTTGTTCCATGGGCAGTATGCGGACGACACCCAGTGGGATCGCCTGGGGGTAGATGAGGTTGCCAGCCGGTTGATCATCAGCGGAGTGGTGCCGGCGTTTATCATCGTGATGCCGTTTGACCGCGGCATTACCAACGGCCCCAGCCTCGATCTGTTCGGCAAAGCCGTGGCCGAGCAGCTTGTACCGCTCATCGACGGGCAGTATCGCACCATCCCCGACCGCAGTTTCCGAGCGGTCGGCGGCATGTCACGCGGCGCCGGCTGGGCGGCGCACCTGGGATTCAGTTACTGGCAATTGTTCAGCGTGATTGGCTTGAACAGCCCGGCCATCTTCTGGGATGATTCCCCTTATATTCCAGGCTGGCTGGATACCATCCCGCCGGACTCCATGCCCCGCATTTACATCGACCTGGCCGATCACGACCCGCCGGATATCGCCGAATCGGCGTACTGGCTCGAAGACCTGCTCACCAGGCGCAATATCGTCCACGAATGGTATTTATTCCCCGGATATCACGATGAAGCCCACTGGCGAACGCACACCGATATCTATTTGCGCTGGTACGCCTCAAATTGGTGAAAACCGCCCCCTTTTTCCGATTATAATACGCCGCATGCCGCTGACTTTAGCCGATGTTGAACATATCGCCGGGTTAGCCCGCCTCGATTTAACCCTGGAGGAAAAAGAACAATTCGTCGAACAGCTCTCGGCGATCCTGGAATATGCGGCGCGCCTGCAGTCCCTGGATACGGAGGGCATCCCACCCACTGCCAGCGTGCTGCCGCCGCGCAGCGTGCTGCGAGCGGATGTCTCGCGCCCCGGCCTGCCCACCCAGACGCTGTTAGAAAATGCACCGGATGTCGAAGCCAGCCAGTTTCGCGTCCCACCGGTATTGGAATAGCTATGCCCGGCCTGCACGAATTATCCGTATCTGAGGCCCTGGAAAAGCTGCGCCAGGGTGAAATTTCCAGCCGCGAGCTGACGCACGCCTACCTGGAGCGCATCGCCGCACAGGAAGACAGGCTGCATGCCTTCATCACCCTGACCCCTGAAAAAGCGCTGAGCATGGCCGCCGCCGCCGACCAAAAGCTGGCTGCCTGGCGGCGCAGCCCATCAGGCGAGCTGCCGCCCCTGCTCGGCCTGCCCATGGCGATCAAAGATGTACTCTGCCTGGCCGGGGTGCGCTGCACCTGCGGGTCAAAAATCCTGGAAACCTTCATCCCGCCGTTCAATGCCACGGTCGTCGAACGGCTGCTGGCGGCGGGTATCGTGGTGCTCGGCAAAACCAACACCGACGAGTACGCCATGGGCTCTTCCACCGAGAACTCGGCTTACGGTGTGACGCACAATCCCTGGAACCTGGAGCATGTGCCTGGCGGGTCAAGCGGCGGCAGCGCCGCGGCGGTGTCCGCCCGGCTGGCGCCGGCCGCCCTGGGCACGGATACTGGCGGTTCCGTCCGCCAACCGGCTTCGTTCTGCGGCGTTACCGGGCTCAAAACCACCTACGGGCGCGTCTCACGCTACGGACTGGTAGCGTACGGGTCTTCATTAGATACCATAGGTGTGCTGGCGCGCAGCGCCGCCGACGCAGCGCCCATCTTCCAAGTGTTCGCCGGTTACGATCCGCTGGATGCCACCTCGATGAATCTCCCCCTGCCGCCGATCGACCTGCAAGGGCCGGATTCGGTGCGCGGGCTGCGCCTGGGCGTCCCCCAGGAATACTTCATCGGCGGGCTGCAGCCTGACGTTGAAAACGCCGTGCGCCAGGCGATTTCGGTCTACCAGTCGATGGGGGCAGAAATTAAGCCGATCAGCCTGCCGCACACCGAGTACGCGGTTCCGGTCTATTACCTGATTGCCCCCGCCGAGGCGTCGGCCAACCTGGCGCGCTTCGACGGCATCCGCTACGGCCCGCGCCTGAGCGGCGAGGCACTGTGGGATATCTACTTCCAGACGCGCGGCCAAAAATTCGGCGCCGAAGTCAAGCGCCGCATCATGCTGGGCACCTACGCCCTTTCCGCCGGTTATTACGATGCCTACTACGGCCAGGCGCAAAAAGTGCGCACCCTGATCAAGCGCGACTTCGAGAACGCCTTTCAGGAGGTGGATGTCATCGCCGCGCCGGTCGCCCCCACCACCGCTTTCCGCATCGGCGAACACAGCAATGACCCACTGGCGATGTATCTCGAAGATGTATTCACCCTGCCCGGCAACCTGGCCGGCGTGCCAGGGCTGGCTTTTCCGGTGGGCTTCGATTCCGGCGGCCTGCCGGTTGGCATCCAGCTCATGGGCCCGCATTTCCGCGAGGATATGTTGTTCAGAGCCGCCCACGCCTACCAGCAGGCGACCGACTGGCACCTGCGGTCGCCGGCTTACGCCGGATAAATCTCCTCCGGGCGAAAGATCACTTCCTCTTTGCCGGTCAGCTTTTCCTGGATTTTACGCACGATCAAATCCAGGTGGGCCGAATGCGCCACGAAGTTAAGATCGTCTGCCGGTACGCTCAAGACCGGGCACAGGGCGAAACCCCCGATCCAGGCTTCGTAAAGCTGGTTCAGGCGCTCCAGGTATTCACGGCTGATACTGCGTTCGTAGCCCCGGCCGCGCTGTTCGATGCGCGTCAGCAGGGTATCCACCGAGGCGCGCAGGTAGATCACCAGGTCCGGTGGGGGTAAGAATTCCAAAAGCACCTGGTACAGTTCCCCATAAGAGCGGTAATCACGCTCCTCCATCAGGCCCTGGTGGTACAGGTTAGCGGCGAAGATTTCGGCGTCCTCGTACACGCTGCGATCCTGGATAGCCGAAGTGGGGTGTTCCAGCAGTTGGCGGTGGGCGCGCAGGCGCCGCGCCAGGAAGAAAACCTGCGATTGAAAAGCCCAGGCGCGCATATCCTGGTAAAAATCCGCCAGGTAGGGGTTTTCGGCCTCGGGCTCGTAAAACGGCTCCCATCCCAGGCGCTGGCTCAAAAAATTGACCAGGGTGGATTTTCCCACCCCAATATTCCCGGCAACGACGATTGAATGTTTCATTTGTACTCCCCGGCTACCAGAAAGGCGGCTGCCCGGCTTTTGTCATCGTCCATGATCAGCGTCAACAGGCTGCCCGGGCGGTAGGCGTGCACATCGATCACCCGCAGGGTGTTTTTGAAAACCCACTCGGACTGCTGGGCTTCCGGCAGGAAGCGCTCAACGCAGTTGGCTGTCTGGTAGAAAAAATCACGTTTGAACACCGAAGAGCTGTCTTCCAACAGGATCGCCAGCGGGAAGATCTGCGCTTCCACCAGGTCCTGGAAGAAATGCGTGCCGTAAGACGGCTCGGGCGCGGTGCCGACGCCCTCGCCGGACAGTTCCACCAGGGCGCGCGTGTTGTAGATATCGGCATAGCCAATTGGCACCCCCAGGTCGGAATTGGACGTGCCCCAGCGGCCCGGTCCGACGCAAATGAACACCTGGCCGGCCAGCTTATGGTTCAAGATGCCGATGGCGCGCGCCAGCTCGCGCCGCGCGGCCTCGGTAGGCAGTGAATAATAACCCTCGGGGGTCACGAAAACCACGTAGCGGATATGGTTCACTGCGCCGTCCGGCACGACCCGCTGGGTCGCCAGCACCACGTCCGCCGGGTTCAGGCTCTCCGGGAAGGCTGTCTTGGTCTCCTTATAATGGCTCTGCGGGCGGCACTGCAGCAGGCAGATTTGCACCTCGGGATTGGTTGAATAGGGGTTGAGGATTTCGACGGTGAATTCGGTATCCACCGGCGAGCGGTACTCTTTTTCCAGAATTTGCAGAATTTCACGCATGCGAGCCGCGAAGGGCGTGCGCCGCAGCATTTCGTCGAACGTCAGCACCAGGTTCTGCACGCCCTGATCCAAAATGGTGGAGCGAATGGCGCGCAGAAAACCGCCGTCATCCAACTGGGCGATGTAGCGCAGAACCGGGTAGCGCGCATTGAGCACCTCTTCGACGGGCAGCGTGACAAATTCGTTTTTCTCCAGGTCCAGCACGTCGATGAAGTGTTGGGAATAGCGCCGGATATCGCGCGGTGCGGCTGTCGGGTGCAGCAGCGGGTGGCTCAATGCCACCAGGCGCGGGTAGTCATTGCCCACGCGATCGACGGCGCGCGTTCCCAGGCCCCACACCAGGCGCAAAAAGCCGTCCTCGCGCCGGATCTGCGGCGACCAGCGGAACTGGTTGTGGCTGAAGGCCACGCCAGCGGCGTGGGGGAAGAAATATTTGCCGACCTGCTCGCCCTCCACCACCTGGAGCAGAATCGCCATGCGCTCGTTGTAATCTTGCAGCTCTTTGCTGCGCCGGTAGCTGAGGGCATCCGGGTTATACACGCTGGCATAGATGCGCTTGATGGCCCGCAGCAGGGCTTGCAAATTCTCTTCCTGCGAGCGGTAATTGGGCAGAAAATGGCTCTCGTATTTCCCGGCAAACGAAGTGCCAAAGTTATCTTCCAGCAGGCTGGATGAGCGCACGATGATCGGTTTGTGGCCGATGCGGCCCAACAGCTCGCGCAAATTCTCCACCGTGTCCGGCGGGAATTCGCCTTTCATGAATTCCTGTTGAATCAGCGGGTATTCGGCGCGGATTTGCTCTTCCGATTTGTACTTCTGGTCAACCCAGCGCGTCAGGTCATTCAACGAGGTAAAGCGGAAGGTGGTGTCGGAGCCGATGAAAAATGATTCAGGGGTCGCCAGGTGCTGCTTGATGTTCTCATCCGCTACCGTGTTCAAAATGCGCGCCGCCAACAGCATGCCGGCCGATTTGCCGCCGATTTTGCCCCCACCTACCTTGCGCCAGCGGATATCGCTCAGGTCGGACATGGTGAACCAGTCTTTGGCGATGTTAACGTAGGCCAATTGGTCACTGATCAGGGTGCGGATCAGCACCACCTTGATCTCCGTCAGGCGGTGCTCCATGCGCGCGCGCTCTGCGGGCTGCATTTTTTCAATGGCGAAACCCTGTTCAAAGAGCATGTCCTGCGGCGCCAGCTCGGCATTGAACGATACCAACATATCCACGGTCTGGGCGCCGCGCTCCGCCAGCGCCTGGCGCACGATGTGCTCGAAGATCTCGTACGGCAGGTTGTAGGCAAAGTAAAAATCCGTCAGATGATCGCGCACGCGCATTAAGCGCATTTCCCAAACATCCGGCGGCTCTTCGCTGAAGGGGTTGTTCAATGCCTCGCGCTGCTGCGAACGGATGGCCTGCTCGCGCACCTCGGCGTCGAAGGCCGCCTGCGTCAGCACGCCGCGCTCAAATAACTCCTTGCGCATGCGAGCGCGGATGGAGGTGCTCAGAATCGGGTACTGCACCAGCGCCAGGTATATTCTTAGGGCTTTATCGGTCGAGAAAGAAGGCAGTGTCATAGAAAATAGAAATCAGGGGCGGGTTTGCGGCCCGCCCCTGTTCGTTGCGTTCAATTGCCCAGGTGCATCGGCATGATGACGTGCATAAAGCCGTCTTCGCCGATCGGGCGGAGCATGCCCGGGCTGGTATCGGTGTTCGTCTCCAGGGAGACGCTGGAGGTCTTGATCACATCCAACACTTCGCGCAAAAAGCGCACGTTGAAAGCGATCAACAGGGCCGGCCCTTCGACATTGGCGTCTACCACGGTCTGGTTGGAGCCGGTTTCTTCGGATTGGCCCGAGATCTCCACCGCGCCGGGCTGCATTTCGCCGCCGGGTTTGATATTCACACGGGCGATGTGCGAGCCTTCACGGGCGAAAATCTCGGCCTGCTTGCAGGCTTTGAGGAAGGCGCCGGTGTTGAGCACGGTGCGGGTCTGGCTGGCGCGCGGCACCACCTGCCCCAGGTCGGGATACACCCCATCGATCAACTGCGAGACCAGCTCGATATCTTTCATGCGGAAGATGATCTGGCCGCGGCCGGGCGGCAGGACCATGGTGAGCAGTTCGCTGCCATCGGTCGCCACGCGCGCCAGCTCGCTCAGGGCGCGCGCCGGGATGATCGCCGAGACCGGGCGCTGCACCGCGCTGGAAAGCTCGGCCTTGCGAATTGAGAGCCGGAAGCCATCCGCCGCCGAAAGGTTGATGGTGTTGCCCTGGATGGTCATCTGCACGCCGGTCAGCACCGGGCGGGCCTCGTCTGTGGAGGCGGCAAAGACAACCTGCTGGATCATTTCTTTCAGGTCTGCCACGTTGATCTGCACACCCTTCGAGAGATCGACCATCGGCATGGGTGGAAATTCCTGGGCGTCGATGCACTTGATATCGGTGTTCGAGGTGGCGCTGTGCACTTTCAACGTTTGCGTGCGGCCGTTGAGCGCCATATCGATGCGGTCATTGGGGAGCGTGCTGACCAGGTCGGTGAAGGTGCGCGCCGGGGCGGTGGTCGAGCCGTCTTCTTCGATCTTCGCCGGAATCCAGCAGGTGATCCCCATTTCCAGGTTGGTCGCCGAGAGCCGCAGACGGCCCTCGTCCGTAGCGATCAATACATTCGCCAGCACCGGCAGCGTGCTGCGCGGCGAGACCGCGCGCGAGACGATGCTTAAACCATGGGCTAAGTTTTCTTGCGAGACGGATACCTTCATGCGCACACTCCTCCTGGAAATTTGATGAAAGTATACATCACGATAGGGTAAGCGTCAAATAGGCGGATTTTTCCACAGGCTGAAGCGGTCGCCCAGCCGGTTGAGCGCCCTGGGCAGGCGAGCATGGCGCGCCCGCCGGCGCTGGCGCGGGCTGCGCCGGATCACTGCCGGGCGGCCCGGGGTCAGCAAAATGACCAGGAAAGGGCCCAGCACCGGCACCACTACCGCCAGCAGCCCCCAGCCTGCATACTGCCAGAACGTCATGCGCCGGCGGCTGAGAAACCCGGCAGCCAACAGCTCCATGCCCAACAGGCAGAACAACAGCAGTAGGCGCAAAATGTCAGGCGAAACGGGCATCATTCCAGGCCTTTCCCAGCAGGGTTCAAACGTTTCCCTTTCCTGCAAGTCATGAAAAGAATGCCGGCTTTTGGGTTGGATAAGGGTGCCATTAATTAATAGCACAAATATTCTGATTTGTAAACAGCGATTTTAGCGATGGGGCACTAAATCAAGATTTCGAAATCATTCCTCTGATTGGTATTTAACCAGCGAGCCCAAGTGCTTGCACTGATCGTTCATGCTGTTTTTTACCTACTGCTGACAGTACGCATTCCGACTACTTTCGTTCTAAAGCCTTAAATCCAGCGCCCATCAAAACTGCATCAAGGTTGACGAGCGCAGCGGAAGCCAAGGTAATTGAGGTGGGATGATGGGAGGTAACTGCCCCGATAGGATGTTCGAAGATTGTCATCGCTGAAGTTCCACGAGCCGCCACGTAGGACTTTGTAAGTCCCGGTCACAGGTCCGGTTGGATCACTGGGCCATCCATTAGCCGGATAATTGCTGTAAAAACTTCCCGAGAACCAATCATTTACCCATTCAAAGACATTACCTGCCATATCTACAGCGCCGTACGGACTAGTACTAACCTGGTAGCTGCCTACCGCGGTAGTGTCGTCAATGCAGTACGGCCATTTCCAAAAATTGGCAAAAGAGCAGGTTGGGCTGGCATCGCCCCAGGGGAAGGCCCTCACCGTCGGGCCTCGGGCGGCTTTTTCCCACTCTGCTTCACTCGGCAGACGTTCGCCAGCCCAGGCGCAATAAGCTGTGGCTTGATACCAGTCGACATTAATTATCGGGTAGTCAGCATATATTGGGTTGTTGTAATAGGGATCGTGGGTGTGTGAATTTTTATAAATTGGCGGAGCGCAGGATCCATCCATGACGCACTGAGCGTATTGCGCATTTGTCACTTCGGTCTTATCAAGATAAAAAGCATCCAGGTATACCATATGTAGTGGGAGTTCTTGTGAGTAGCAGATATAACCGCCGTTATGAGCCGGGTCACAGCCCATCTGAAATTCGCCGGCAGGTACGAGGATCATCTCACCTAAATTTACTCCTGAAGCTCTCACGGTCGGTAAAAACAAAGAAAACGATCCGTCAGATTTCTGCCCGGTGGCGGAAATATTGCTATATTTGGGGAAAAGTGATAAAGCCAAAATAAAAACCGATAAAGCAAAGTGAATAATTTTATTCATCAAATCCACCTGTCTATTTCCAACGAGACTGATCAATTCAAGAAATAAAACATGTAATGCTTGAAAATCAGTAACTAACCGGATCACCTTCCCGAAAATGCTTAAAACACCCGATACTGCGCGCCATAGAATAGTGGCAATAGCGTGTCTGGGAAAGACTTGCACAAAACGGCAAAACCAGAATAAACTAAAGAATTAAGTTTGCAAAATAGACCGCATTGGGTGAATAAGGTTGCAACCCTCGATAGATGCATATACCCATTATAGAATCGCCTCTTATTATCTGCAAGCGGAAAAGGTTAAAAAATGCTCTCATCCATCGCTAAATCCTATATCCTATATCATATTTCCAATACTCAACCGCTGAGCCAGGCGCGTAATAAGCCGCACGGACCGCGCCCGCTCGGCACAAGAATATACATACTAGATGAAAAATTCGATTCCTTGCGCTATAACGGAAATCAAGACCAAGCAGCATAGCATGCCACATCAGCCGGCACCAGTAGGCGCATCATTCACATTATTTCATATAGGCATGCCTAAGCGATTTAGTGATACGTGTAAGCACGTAACGAGAGAATCTGCGTACAACTGTAAACGATCGAGGCTGCCTCTTTTCCAGGCAGCCTCGATCGTTAAATCCTGATTTCGATGCGGGCTTAAATCCAGCCGCGCAGCTCCATGGCCTTGACCACGCGCCCGATGGCCACCATGTAGGCGGCGTCGCGCATGTACACGCCTTCCTTGACCGACATCTCCAGCACGGAGTTGAAGGCATCGGTCATCTTGGTGTCCAGGCGTTCCAGCACTTCGCGCTTGGTCCAGTAGTAGTTCATGTCGTTTTGCACGCTCTCGAAGTACGAGGTGGTCACTCCGCCGGCGTTGCACAGGAAATCGGGGATGTTGAAGATGCCGCGGCCCTTCAGGGCTTCATCGGCTTCGGGGGTGGTGGGGCCGTTGGCGCCTTCGGCGACGATCTTGACGCGCTGGCTGATGCGCTTGACCGTCTCCGCGTTGACCTGGCCTTCCAGGGCGCCGGGAATCAACACATCGGCGTCCTTGGCAATCCAGGCATCGCCGTCTTCGATGACGTAACCGGCGGCGCGCGCTTTGACCTTATCGATCGTGCCGTACTGGTCGGTGATCGACTGCAGGAACTTGGGATCGACGCCGTCGGCATGGCTGAAGGTGTAGGCGGTGCGGTCATCGCGGTCCCAGCAGGATACGCAGGCCACTTTGCCGCCCAGCAGATCGATGAAACCGATGGCGGCGTACTGCGACACGTTGCCGAAGCCCTGCAGCGCGGCGACCGATTTCGTGGGGTCCATCTTCAAATGTTTCATCGCCTCGCGCACGGTGTAGATCACGCCGAAACCGGTGGCTTCGGTGCGGCCCAACGAGCCGCCGCCGCCCACCGGCTTGCCGGTGATCACGCCGGGGGTGTACTGCCCAACCAGCTTGGAGTATTCGTCCATCATCCAGCCCATCATCTGGGGCGTGGTGCCCACATCGGGGGCGGGGACATCCTGGCGCGGGCCGATATTGCGCCACATCTGGTCCACCCAGGCGCGGCACAGGCGCTCTTTTTCGGTTACCGATAAGGTGGCGGAATCCACCGGGATGCCGCCCTTGCCGCCGCCCAGGGGGATATCGGCAACCGAGGTCTTCCAGGTCATCCACATCGCCAGGGCGCGCACGGTGTCCAGCGTTTCGGATGGGTGCCAGCGGATGCCGCCCTTCGAGGGACCGCGGGCGTCGCTGTGTTGGACGCGATAGCCGGTGAACACGCGAATCGAGCCGTCATCCATGCGAATGGGCAGGGTGAACTTAAACTCGCGGCTGGGCTGGCGTAAGATCTCTGCCACCTGGGGATCCAGGTTCAGCATGCGCGCCACGGCATCGAACTGGCGCTGCGCCATCTGAAAAGCGTTAATGGTTTCACTCATATTTTCATCTCTCCTAAGGTAGATTATCTCGCCGGTCGCGGAAATTTAAAATATAAGCGGGCACCCCGGTCTGGCGCCCGCTTGGTTGTTCGATATGATACAAAGCGATTCATGCCGTTTGCTCTGCTCCTGCCTGGGAAATCCAGGCTGGCTTAAGAATAGCAAATGTCAGACACATCGTCAAGTGACATTGTTCATGTGATCGGGGGCATAAAATCAGGGGCAGAGCGCCAAACATCACATGCGGCGGCTGGCAGGCTAATTCTTCAAGGCACTCAACTGCCGCTCCAGCTCCGCCTGGATGATCTGCGGGTTGCCCTGGCCCCTGGCCAGGCGCATCACCTGGCCGAACAACCAGCGAGCGAGGCTGTCTTTGCCGTTCAGATAAGCTCGCACCTGGTCAGGATTCTCGGCCAGCGCCTGGGCGACCCAGCCGGCGATCTGCGCCGTGTCCGACACCTGGCGCAGGCCGCGCTCGGCGATGATGGCGTCGGCTTCCTGGCCGCCGGCGAACATCTCGGCCAATACGGTTTTGGCCGTGTTGTTATTGATTTCACCGCTCGCCACGCTGCGCACCAGGCGCCCCATGCCCTGCGGGCTGACTGGTGAGGCGGAGATGTCTTTGCCCGCCTGGTTGAGCAGGCCAAACAGCTCGCCGCTGACCCAATTGGCAACCGTCTTGGCCGGGGCGCCGCCCGCCGCGGCGGCGGCCTGTTCGAAATACTCCGCCGCTTCCCACTCGGCCACCAGCACACTGGCGTCATAGGCGCTCAAGGCATACTGGCTCTCAAAACGGCGCTGGCGCGCCGCCGGCAGTTCGGGCAGTTCCGCCCGGATATGTTCTACCCATGCTTCTTCCACCACCAGCGGCGGCAGGTCAGGTTCGGGGAAATAGCGGTAGTCTTCCTCGCCCTCTTTCACCCGTTGGGTGAAGGTCTGCTGGCGGGCTTCGTCCCAGCCCACGGTTTCCTGGCGCACCTGCCCGCCCCGGCTGACCAGCTCGCTCTGGCGCTGAATTTCGTAAGCCGTGGCGCGCTCCAGGGCGCGGAAGCTGTTGAGATTCTTGATCTCGACGCGCGTGCCCAGCGACTGGCTGCCCAGCAGGCGCACCGAGATGTTGGGCTCGATGCGCATGACCCCTTTTTGCATATCGCCCGAGTTGACCTTCAGGTAGCGCAAAACAGAGCGCAGCGCCTGGGCATAGGCGCGCACTTCTTCAGCGCTGTGCATGTCGGGCTCGGTGACGATCTCCAACAAGGGCACGCCCGCCCGGTTCAGGTCCACCAGCGAATAGCTTTGGGCATCCTTCTCGACGTGCGTCAGCTTGCCGGTATCCTCTTCCAGGTGCACCCGCCGGATGCGCACCGTCTTCTCGCCCTGCGAGGTCTGAATCACCAGCCGCCCGTGGCGCGCCAGCGGCTGTTCGTACTGCGAAATCTGGTAGCCCTTGGGCAAATCGGGATAGAAATAATTCTTGCGAGCAAAGATGCTGGTGGAGTAGACCTGGCATTCCAGGGCCAGCGCCACGCGGATGGCGTATTCCACCGCCCGTTCATTGACCACCGGTAAAACGCCGGGCATGCCGGCGCACACCGGGCAGACGGCAATGTTGGGCGCCGCCGTGGTGACATCGATCACCGGGCAAGCGCAAAACATCTTCGACCGGGTATCCAGCTCGGCGTGCACCTCTAAACCAATTACCGCTTCAAAATCCATGCGAGCTTATCCGTGGCGGCGCATGAAGTGATCGATGCGGCGCAGGGCTTCTTCAATTTTTTCGTAAGCGGTGGCGTAAGAACAGCGCACGTAGCCCTCGCCGCCCGGTCCAAAGGCGCTGCCCGGCACCACGGCAACTTTTTCCTCTTCCAACAGCTTTTGGGCGAAGGTTTCTTCGTCCATGCCGCTGGCGCGGATGTTCGGGAAAGCATAGAAAGCGCCGTGCGGTTCGAAGGTGGGCAGGCCCAGGCTGTTCAACCCGCCGACGATCAGCTTGCGCCGCCGGTCGTATTCGCTGCGCATTTCGGCGACGTATTTTTGCCCGTTCAGCATGGCTTCCAGGGCGGCGTACTGCGCCATGGTCGGCGCCGACATAATGGTGTACTGGTGAATGCGCGCCAACCCCACCAGGATCGAAGCCGGCGCAGCAGCGAAGCCTGCCCGCCAGCCGGTCATCGCATAGTTCTTGGAGAAACCGCCCAGCAAAATGGTGCGCTGGTGCATGCCGGGCAGACCGGCAAAGCATACGTGCGGCACGCCGTACACGAGCTGGTCGTAGAGCTCATCCGAGATCACCACCAGGTCAAACTCCTCGGCGATTTTGGCGATCTCTTCCAATACCTGGCGCGTGGCGACTGCGCCCGTCGGGTTGTTGGGGTAACCGATCAGCAGGGCCTTGGTTTTGGGTGTGATGGCGGCGCGCAGCGCCTCGGGGCGCGGCAAGAAGCCGTCCTCGGCATAGGTGGGCAGTTCCACCAGCTTACCGCCCGCCAGGATCACCTCCGCCTGGTAGGCCACGAAACACGGCGTGGGGACGATCACCTCATCGCCAGGGTCAAGCAGCGCCGATAGCGACAGGTACAGCGCTTCGGACACCCCCACGGTGATCAGCACCTCGCTCAGCGGATCGTAATCGACCCCATACGAGGCTTTTAGATACTGGACGACCGCCCGGCGCAGTTCGATCAGCCCGGCGTTGGAGGTGTAATGCGTCTCGCCCTGGTGCATGGAACGGATGCCTGCTTCGACGATCGCATCGGGGGTGACAAAATCAGGCTCGCCGATCCCGAGGGAAATGACATCTTTCATCGTGGCAACGATGTCAAAGAACTTACGAATGCCGGAGGGCTTGAGGCCGGCGACGTGCCGGGCAATATACGATTCTCTCATACGATCTCCTTATACCTGTGCGGCTTGCTAGACGGAAAGTTCCGTATTATCTCCGGCGTTCAACATCCAGGGGTGGCCTTCGATTTCAGCCTTGCGCCCGATCAACGAATCGCTCAGCACCAGGTCACGCAGTTGAGCGTTTTCCTCCAGGATGGTATTGCGGATGATCGAGTTTTGAATCTGGCAGCCTGCGCCAATCGAAACATACGGTCCGATGACCGAAGTTTCGATGTGCGCATCGGGATGGACAAACACCGGCGGGTTGATCACCACGCCTTCGCGCACTTCGGGCTGGCAGACATTCGCCCGCCCGTGGTCCAGCAAGAAGCGGTTCGATTCCAACAAGGCGTCCGGCGTGCCGGCATCTAACCAATGTTCTACCACCTTGGTGCGCATCTTGAGCCCGCGCTGCAGCATAATATTCACCGCATCGACCAGGAAAAACTCGCCTTTCAATTGGATGTTGCGCTCTAACTGTTCTTCGATGGCAGAGATCAGGTCTTCCGAGTGCTTGAAATAATAACAGCCGACCAATACCAGGTTGTTGCTCAAATCGGTCGGTTTTTCGATCAGCCGCGTCACCCAGCCCTCGGGCGACACTTCCGCCACGCCAAAGCGGCGTGGGTCGGGCACCTCCTTGACCCAGGCGACTGCGTCCGCATCCTCGTTCGCCAGGAAGCTCAGATCCGTGTCGATCAGCGTGTCGGCAAAGATCATCAACATCGGACCGGAGGTCAGGTGCTCTTTCGCCAGGTAAATGGCTTGCGATTGGCCGCGCGGGTTTTCCTGGAGAACGAAGTGAGAGGGAATGTCCGGGTAATTCTGGCGGACATAGGTTTCAATCTGTTCGCCAAGGTAGCCAATGATGTGGATGAATTCAACATTTTGCGGGTCAGTCAAGGAGTTCAACATATCCAGCACATGCGCCAGGACGGTTTTCCCAGCCACACTGATCAACTGTTTTGGTTTACTCCAGGTATGTGGGCGCAGCCGGGTGCCCAAACCGGCCATGGGGATGACGACTTTCAAACGGCTGTCGGTCACAGCAGCCTCCATTTCGAAGAATTTGCCTCATTATACCTTGCGCGAGAAGAACTTCCAAATCGAAGCCGGATTTTCAGGGATGAATCTAAATTGGCAGGCTAATTCAGTGGAATTTCGGGCGGCTCAGGCTCGGTTTGGGTTTCCATAAAGTGGGCGCCACAGTACTGGCAGAAATTGGCATCTGGCGCACTGCGCTGCCCGCAGGTTGGGCAGACACGTTTGCCGCGCTTCGGCGCCGGCTTGGGCTTCGCCTCAACAGGCTGTTGGGCAGTTTTTGCTGGAAGCTGCAGCCTGGGCAGCTTCCAGGCCGGCAGGCGCGGCGGCGAGACTTTGGGCAGCCGCTCGACCAGGCGGCGGGCGTATTGGCGCCCCTGCTCCAGGGCCTGGCTGTACATAGCGTTGATCTGCTGGCGGGTAAGCTTGCGCCCGGTCAGGTACCACTGCAGTACGGTGCTGCCCACCACGTAGGTGCCAGCGTAAGAGATCGCCACCTTGGGCACGATGCCCCATACCGGAACCAGGCCGATCAGCTCGCGCGCTGCCTGGCGCCAGAAAAAACCGGCGCCGATCACACTGCCGAATTCGCTCAGGTAATTTTGCCAGTAAATCGAATACCCAAGCAGCAGACCCAGGCGGTACACCAGAAACGCCTGCGCCTTGGTCAGGATCACCATATCGGTGATGTTCAGCGGGATGTCCAACATCGGGACGATTTCGGCCAGACCGGTGCTAAGTGCATAGGCGGCATTCGACAGGCTGGCTTCGTTGATCAACTGGCGGGCGATCGGGACGCGAAATAACGGGAAATTGCGGCCCAGGGTAAGCTGTTTTTCCACCAACAAACCCCACACCGCCGGCACAAACTGCTCCAGCAGGAAAGCTGTATCCAGAACCGAGCCGTATAAGACCTGGTTGGCTTCCCACAGCTCAGACTGAGTGGCCTCTGACGCGATGGGCGCCTGGGCGCGCTGGTTAAACAGCACCACGGTTTTTACCCCGGCCTGGCGCCAGCGGCGGGCGACGGCCTGTTCAGCGGCATACGAAGCCGCCGCGGCATCGACCAGAATGATCATCAGGTCGGCTGGCGCGGCGCGCTCGGCGTCGGGCAAGTCGAGAATGCGCAGCCCGGCCAGGGCCGGCGCCAAGGCAGGGCGGGCGGGGTCCGTAAGCATGCGGCCTGCCAGGGTATGGCGGCCCGAGCCTGGCACCCCGGTCAGCAGAATGTGTATTTCTTGCAGGGCTTCCTTTTGAATCGGAGCCACTTCAAATTCTTTGATATTGTTCCAGACAGACAGGACGCTTTTCCAGGCAGACATATTCCTCATTATATAATGAAATTCGCCCGCGCGAAGCGCTGGATATCCAGAATTGCGCACAGCTCTGCAGGCCGCGGCAATCAGCGTAAAAGAAGGTTCCTCCCCAACCGGGGCAATCGCCCTGGCTCCGGGTCAGGAATCAAACCTGCTTGTCGATCCAGCCCTGGATGATCGAATCAATCTGGTCGGCGGAATACGGTTTGACCACGCAGCCGATCGGCTGAGTATCCTCGATCTCACCCATCAAATCCCCATTATCGTCGCCCGTCACATACAAAACCGCCGGGCACGAGCGGTCGGCCAACCCCGCAATCTGGCGCATGGCTTCGACGCCGTTCATGCCCCCGCACAAATGCACATCCATCAGCACTACATCCGGCTTTTCCTGGTCGGCTACCTGGAGCGCCTGTTTGCCCGAGGCGGCCAGGTGGCAGGTTTCATAACCCATCTGCTTCATTTGAAGCTGGAGGGCCATGGCATTCAGGATTTCATCCTCCACAATTAAAACTTTTAGCTTGCGGTTGATCTCCATGCACCGGAGGGTGCAAGAAATATACCCTTTCGGATAGATATCCCCTTGTTACCCTGCAGTTACAGGCTGATCAGCCCTTTTTGCAGGCCAAAGCGCACTGCCTCGGTGCGGTTGGCAGCTCCCAGCTTGGCATATACCGCCGAGACGTGAAATTTTACCGTGTGCTCGCTGATGCCCAATGCCAGGCCGATCTGTTTGTTCGCCAGCCCCTGCGCCAGGCGCTGCAGCACTTCACGTTCCCGAGCGGTCAGCTCGTTTTCACCTTCCATTGCCGGCCCACCCATCATGCTCAGGGTTGGCGAAGCCATCAGGCGGCGCAGCAAACGCTCTGGCCCGACGACCAGGCCTTCCTGGACGGCGCGCAGGGCAGCGGCCAGCTCTTCGGGGCTGGCGTCGCTGCTCAAAACTCCCCAGGCCACGCCGCCCCAGGCTTCAAACAGGCGGCTGGCGTATTCCGGCTCGTCGCTCAAGAGCAGCAAGCCGACCCGTTCCTTCAATGTTTCCAGGCGCTGTAAGTCGCTCACGCGCCACGGACCGCCCGCCAGCAGCACAACATCAGCCTGCTCGGCCAGCGCCAGCGCTTCGGCAGTCGTCCCTGCCTGGGCGCTGACGCTGATCTGTGGGTCGACAGCCTGCAGCATGGCAGCCAGGCCGACCCGCAGGGCCATGGTGGGCGCAACCACCAATACGCGCATTTAGATAAACCCCTCGCTGGAGCGGCTGGTGGAAGCGGGCTTGTTCTCGACCAAGGCCTGACTGGCAAAATCCTCGGCCACCTGGGCGGAAATCGCCAGGCCCTGGTCGCCGCCCAGGATCATCGTATTGATCCCAGCAACCTGCCCGCCTGCTGTGAGCAGCGGCCCACCTGAGTTGCCGGGCGCCAGGCGCGCATCCGTGCGCAGGAAAGCCACCCGCCTACCGCCGCGTGTCTCCAGCTCGCCCTGCCCGCTGATGATGCCCACGGTAACGAAGTTGCGCTCACCCCAGGGATGCCCCATGGCGTACACCAGCTCGCCGGTGCGCGGCTGGCCCTGGAGCGCTACGTGCGCTGGTTGCAGGTCGCGCGCCTCCACGCGCAGCAGCGCCAGGTCGATTTCCTCGTCGCGGCGGATGATCTGGGCAGCCAACTGGCGGCCGTCGGGCAAGATCACCTTCGGCTCGCTGCCGTTGAGCACATGATTGTTGGTCAGGATGATCCCCTGCTGGCGCCAGACCACTCCAGCACCAGCCGAGTCACGCTTGCCCTGCACAATGACCAGGCTGGGCTGGATCGAGGCAATGGTTGCGGCCATTTGGTCTGCCAGGCCGAATAAACGGGCATCCATATTTAGCCTGCCTTCCTATTTGCGCTCGCCAACCACAACTGAGAGAGTTTGCGGCTGACCGGCGCGTACAATCTCCACCGGTGTTGTCGTGCCCACCAGGCTGCCGCTCAACATGCCGACCAGCACATCGGGGTCTTCCACAACCTGCCCTCCCAGCCCCACCAGTACATCCCCCAGCATTAAGCCGCCCTGGGCTGCCGGGCTGCCATCGTCCACCCCCACCAGCAGCAGGCCAGTTTTCTGTTCGCGGCCCAGCGCCTGCTGGGCGGCGGACGGCAGTTCCACAGGCTGGCTGCGCACCCCCAGGTAGCCGCGCCGCACATGCCCATGCTGGCTGAGCGCGTCTGCCACATTCCACGCCAGGCTGGCCGGGATGGTCAGGGCTGAGCCGGGCGTCAGGCCGGAGGTGTTGATGCCCAGCACACTGCCCTCGGCGTCAACCAGTGGACCGCCGGAAAAGCCGGGGTAAGGGATGGTATCTGTACGCAGGTAACGCTCCAGCAAGCCGCCGCCGTGCAGGCGGACTGGCCCACCGGCCGAGCTGACTACACCCAAACTGGCTTCGATTCCATTTTCTGAGGGGCGGCCCAGCGAAAGCACCAACTGGCCCACCCGCCCATCCTGGGCGGCGCGGCTGGCCACAGGCCCGCCGGCTTGCTCCAGACGCAGGACGGCCAGGTCGCTGGAAGGGTCGCGGCCCACGAGGACCGCGCCGGTTTGCACACCGCTGCCAAACAGCACCTGGATGGCCTCTTCGCGCTCAACGGTGTGGCTGGCCGTTAGCACCAGGCCAGCCGCAAAATGCACGCCGCTGGATGGCATGCGCCGACGCCCGTTGACCAGCACAGTAGCCTCGCCGGCTTTGGCGGCGGCATCGGCCAGGGCGTTTGAAAATGCAGTTAAAGGATTGATTGTTTCGGACATTTGTCTACCTCCATAAGAATAATTGGAGTATAGCAAAATCCGGCGCGGCGCGCCTCAGTCAAACGACCAGGTAAGGCCTCGCTCCTTCGTGCAGGTAGGAACAGAGCCTGGCCAGTCTTTCGTATGGCCAGGCTCTGTTGAAGGTCAATTGACGGGGCCCATACCCTTTGCAAGGGCATATGCCTGCCCGTGCAGGTGGCCGTTGATGGCGGAGGCCAGGGCCAGGGTGATGAACAATCCCACACAGCATAGAATGATACCCAGCGGAACCAGGATGCCGGTGATCAGGCTTCCAACGAAGGCCAACAAATAAGCGGATGTATTGGCGCGCAGCAGGGCGATCACATCATTGAACTTCAATGCGGCGCCGATCTGGCCGGTATCGGCAAAAATACCCAGCGCCGGCGGGAGGAGCAGTGCTGTCGCAATACCCAAAATGAATGAAAGGCAGCCGCCGACAATCCCCACGACACTCGAAATCATCACAAAGGTGTTGTTCGATTGCGACTGCAGCGGGATCATGGAAACCTGTACGCAGGCATTGATCAGAATAATCGGCAGCAGGTAAACAAGCAAAACCACGAAAGCCTTCAGACCCTGCATGAATAAAGCGCCAAAGTCAGTCCACTCCGGCAGCACAGGCGTCTGGCGGCGGAACACCCGGCGGGTGATCTCCACCTGCCAACCGATCAACACCATGCTCCCAAAAATGGGAATCAGTGCCATCAAGGCGGCGATGCCCAGTTTTTTCAAATAGTCGGGATCTTCAAACGGATACGTGAACGCTTTTCCAAGATTCATAACAGCCTCCTGAAGGATTTGGATTGATCAAATTGCTGTTCTATCTTAACCGTTTTTAGCAAATTTGTATAGAAAACATCCGCTTTTCTCTCATTTACTTAAGCAAAATCAGAACGGCCCGTAATGCACCGCCACTGCCACTGCCAGGAAGACCAGCGTTGCCAGCGCCACCCACAGCCACAGCTTTGCCGTCCAGCGGATCCACTTGGGATAACTGACAACCGTCAGCCCCAGGCAAATCAGCAGCAGCGGGTTGGTCGGATAAGCAAGGTTGGAAAAGCCATCACCGAAGATATAAGCCAACACCGCCGTTTGGCGGGTGACGCCCACCAGGTCGGCCAGCGGAAGCACGATGGGCATCATCAAAAAGGCCTTGGCCGAGCCAGAAGCGATGAAAAATTCAATGCCCAGCGCCAGGGCGTACACCACCAGCGCGGCCGGGTAAGAGCCCAGGTGGGTGAACATACCAGCCGCGGCGTGCAAGATGGTGTCGGTGACGCCGCCGCTGTCGATGATATACCGGATGCTGGCGGCCATCAAAATCAGTGGCACCGAAGGCGCCAGGCCGCCTAACCCCTCCACCAGCCCCTTCCAGACCGTGCGCCCGCCGGCGCCCGAGAGAAGACCAGCTCCCAGGCCGCCCACCAGGAACAACACCCCCACCAAAGGCAGAGCATAATCAGAGATGAACGGCACAAATGGGCCAGCCAGCATCACCACCAGGATCAGGATTAAGAACAGGCCGAAGAACAGGATGGCCCGGTTTTGGAGAGGGCTTTCCTCAGAAAAGGCCTGCTCATAATGCTGGTATTTCAAGCGCTCAGCGCGGTCTTCTTGATAGACCAGCGAAACTTGTGGATCGCGATCGATGCGCCGGGCATAGCTGCTCAGAAAGTAAATGAAGAGTGCGTAAATCACAATGAAAATCAGGATGCGCAGCCAGACGCCAGAAAACAAAGGCAGGCCGGCCAACTGCTGCGATACGCCCAGGGTGTAGGGGTTGGAAATCGCCGCCGAAAAGCCCATGTTGGTAGCCAGGATGGACATGCCCAGGCCAACCAGGGCATCCCAACCCAGCGAATACGAAAGGGCGATCATCACTGGCACCAGCAGCACCACTTCCTCCAGCGTGCCCAGCGCGGCGCCCAGGAACATAAACGCCAGCGATACCAGCATCAAGAGCAGATATTTGCGTTGACGGTAGCGGCGCACAATGCCGCCGATGAAGGCTTTGATGGTGCCGGTTTTATCCAGCACGGCAAACGCTCCACCTGCAAAGAACAAGACGATAATAATGATGATCACCACCAGGCCGCTGGAACTGCCCAGCACCTCGAGCGGCGCTACAAACCAGCGCCAGATAGGATAATCGGGTCGGTCGATGAAATGGAAAGATGCCGGGTCGATCGTCTGCCGTCCATCCACATCCAGGCGGGTGTAATGCCCGGCCGGCACCACCAGGGTCAAGATACCCGCGATCATCATCAAAGCGAACAAAATGACCAGCGACTGGACAAACGCTCTGACGCCAATTTGAGCTCCGGCTTTTTGATCCATATATACTCCTGTTGAAAACGAAGGGAAACGCAGGCAGACCTGCCCTGCAATTAAGTTTAATGGATAAAAGCGGAAATTGGTAGTCGATATTTTGCCCGTTTTTTACGGCGCTGCCGATCGAAATGGTGTAGGATTAAGGTGAGATGAGCGCATTAATCAATGAGCCAACCCATGTCTGGATGGAAGGCAGTCAATACCCACCCAATGAACTGGCCAACCGCTTCAATGTGCCGCGCGACGAAATAGCGGCTTTCCTATCCTTTACCCGCATCTACCCATCCGGATCAGCGCTGATCATCGAGGAGGAGTTCGACAAGTCGCTCTTCCTGCTGCGCTCCGGACGGCTGGGGGTATATAAAAACATGGCCGGGCAAGAAACGCAGATCGGCATGATCGAAGCGGTCAATTTTGTCGGCGAGATGAGCCTGATCAACGACGAGCGGCGCAGCGCCACTATCCGGGCAATCTCCGACCAGGCCCTGGTGTACTGCTTTGCGAAGCCCAACCTCAGCCTGATTCTCTCGAACCCTAAGTGGGCCGAGCTGCTGATCTTCCGGCTTTCTAAGAACCTGGCCCACAGCAACAAACAGCTCGCCGAGGCGCGCACATTGATCGAGCTTCAAAAAAAAGAGATCGCCGGCCTCCAGGGCGGGTTGGAAAACCAGAAAGACGACCAGCAGCACGCGCTCGCCAACGCCGCTCAGGCGCTGGCTGGCATTTTGCATTTCGAAAACGCCACCATTACACACGCCGTGGTCGGCAGTAAAGGTTGGGCGTACCTGGTAGCACTCTCTGAAGTGTCACAGGCATTGATCCGGCATTATTTGCCCGGCTTGCATGTCGCCAGCAGCGCGGCCGACCGTGCGGCGCTGAAGAAATGCCTGGACCAGGTGCGCAAGAGCAGCCTGGCTGGGGTGTTCGAGGATTTCGACGACTCGTTGAAGTAAGCCGCACCCCGTTGGAACGCTTTCGCCCTGGGGTATATAATCATCCTATGGATGCCGAGGCCGTCGAAAGCCTGCTAAAGGCAAGCGCCGCTCATGTGCGGGCAGGCGAGATCAGCGCCGCCCTGCAGACAGCCGCCCAGGCTCTCGAACTGGCCGCATCCGGCGGCTCCCTGCGCTGGCAGGCCGCTGCGCTGGTCGCCCAGGGCGAGGCGTATTTCCGCCTGGGCCAGTATTCGTCTGCCGTGGCTCTCTCGCACCAGGCACTGGCGGCGGTCGCTGCAGACCAAGAACTGGCAGCGGCCAGCGGGCTGGCGGCGCGCAGCGCTCTGCTGGCCGAATCGCACCTGCTGTTGGGGCGCTGCGCAGCGGAGACGGATGATATGCCCGGCGGCGAAGCCAGCCTGCGCCAGGCAATCGAATTCAGCCGCCTGGCAGGCGATGACCGTTTGTTGGTGCGCGGCCTGCACAGCCTCTCGGCGGGCGTTTATATGCCGCGCGCCCAATTTGGGCTTTCGCTGGCGGCTGATGAAGAAGCGCTAGCCATTATTAAAAACCGCCAAATGCCAGAGCTGGCCTGGGCCCCTCTGACCACCATGACCTGGGTTTGCTGGCTCTCCAACCAGCTAGAGCGCTGTGCCGCCCTGTTGGCAGACCTGCGCCAGGCTGCACTGCCTGGTTCGCTGGGTGAAGGCTGGGCGCACTGCATTGCCGCCTTCCTGGCCTTGCAAGCCGGCCGCATGGAGGAGGCGCGCGCCGCCTTCGGGCGCACCCGCTCGATCGGTGAGGCGCTCGGCTCCCCAGAATTAAACTTTATGGCGCGCCTGGGCTTGGCCCGCCTTGAGCGGCAAAATGGCGACCTGGCAAATGCCATGTGCTGGGCGGCTGATGCGGCTGTGATCGCTGAGCGCGTCGGCTACAGGCACCTGCAGGGCATGGCCGAGGTGGAATGCGGGCGGTGCAGTAGGGATAATGGCGAATCGAAGGACGCTGAGCAGCATTTTCAGTCTGCAGTGGCGCTCCTTTCGCCTTTGCAGGCCAACCTGGAGCTTGCCCAGGCGCGCCTGGCGTTGGCCGCCCTGCGCCTGGAGTTGAATGAACCAGCGAAAAGAGAGATTCAATCAGCCCTGGCGCACATCCATGCCAACGGACTGCATTTCTTACTCGACCAGGAACGCACGCTTGCCTACCCGCTGGTCACCGCCGGGCTGTCCAGCCGCGACCCTGCCCTGACTGTCCTGAGCAGCCGCCTGGTGGAAGCTCTGCAGCGTGTGCCTCCACCACCCTTGAAAATCCAGACCCTGGGCGGCTTGCAGGTCTGGCAGGGAGGGCGGCGGGTCGAAGCAAAAGGCCTTGCCCAGCGTCGCTCCGGCGAACTGCTTATCTTGCTCCTTTCCAGCCCCGGTTTGCGCCTGACCCTGGAAGAAGCCGCAGAACGACTGTGGCCCGAACGGCCGGCGGCCCAGGATTTACTGCACCAGGCGACTTCGGCTCTGCGCCGTGTGCTGGAACCCGACCTGCCGTCGCGCTTTCCTTCGCGCTATTTGCGCGTCGAAGATGGCAGCGCGCAATTACTGGCCCCTTGGAACAGCGGTTTGACCGCCTGGGTCGATTTTGCAGCGTTTACATATACCTGCCAGATTGCGGATTGGGAAGCTGCCCTGCAGATTTACCAGGGAGATTTTTTGCCTGAACTACCCTTCACCGATTGGTGCGTGCCCCTGCGCCAGCATTATTCTCTGCTACACCAAAATGCCTTGCTGCAAGCCGCCCGCCAGCGCCTGGAGAACGGCGCAGCCTCAGCCGCGCTGCAAGCCTGCCGGGCCTTGCTGGCTGTTGAGCCCTGGCAGGAACAGGCAGTGCTGGTAGGGATGCGCGCTGCAGTTGCGTTGGGAGATATCGCTGCCGCTCGCCGCCTGTATATCAACCTGGAAACGGCCCTGCGCCAGGAGCTGGGCGTCGCGCCGCAGGCTGAACTTCAGGATCTCTTCCGCCAACTTTAATCTGTCAGTCTTTTGTCAGCCAGGGGGAGTATAAGTTTGTTATGCGCTCTATTTTGACTTTTGTCCTGCGCCTGTTGGTGGATGACGAACATCCTGAAGACCTGCGCGGCGCGCTGCAAATCGTCGGCGAAACTGAAAACCTGCCTTTCAGCGACGAGCAAATGCTGTTGTGCTTGCTGCATGAGCAAAGCACAGCTTCCCGGCTCGCACGAGACGACGACACTTTACCAGAGAAGCCGCAATCATTGAGGTAACTTATGAAAAACAAACTGTTTAATTTCATTCTTTCCGTTGCGCTTGCATTACTGCTGTCCCTGGCGGTGGTGTACATCCTGCCGCCATGGGCTGCCCAGGCGAACGGCCCGGCCGCGATCCGCTATTTATCCCCGTCAGGCAGTGACAGCGGCGCATGCACCAACCCCAGCCTGCCGTGCAAAACGGTACAGTATGCCATTGACCAGGCCGCCAGCGGTGATGAACTGCGCCTGGCCAGTGGATTATATAACGCCGTGCAAAACACAGGCGGCCACAGCCAGGTGGCGCTGATCGGTAAAACGGTTGGCCTTTTCGGAGGCTTCAACGCCACGTTCACCAGCCGGGATCCAGACGTTTACACCACCACGCTGGATGGCAGCAGCCAGGGCCGGCTGATCTTTGCCAGCGGAGCGATCACAGTTACCCTGGATGGGCTGCAATTGCTGAATGGCAGTTCCTCGACTGACCCAAGCGGTTTTTATCCGGGCGGCGGTATTTATGCCTCTGGCGCCAGTTTGGTGATCGTGCACAGCCGCATCCAGAACTGCAAAGCCGGTTATGGAGATGGCAACGGGATTCACCTGACAGGTGGAACCCTGATCATGGAAAACAGCGTGGTGCAGCAGAATCTGCCCTATTGGGGTGAAAACGCCTCTCACCGAGGCGGCGGGCTGTATGTTTTTCAATCCACCGTCACGATCAGCCATTCGGAATTTATCAGCAACACAGCCGGCCTGAATGGATACACAGGGGCAGGGTACGGGGGTGGAGCTTATTTCGACAGCTCGTCCGCCGTTCTGGATGAAGTCGTTTTCCGAGGTAACCGGGCCACGACCGGAGAATCGGGTTACGGCGGCGGGTTGGGAACTTATAAAGGCTCCCTGCAACTGCTCAATTCGAATTTCATCAATAACACCGCTGGCGGCCTGACTACCGGCTACGGCGGTGGATTACATCTCAGAACGGCCAATGCGATTCTGAGCCACAACCACTTTGCTAACAACAACACCAGCCCCAACGGCGAGGTTGGGCGCGGCGGGGCGATCGAGATCAGTTATCTGTGGGGAAGCGAATTGACTGCCAACCGCTTCGAAAACAATCACTGCACGGGCTGGTCTTGTTTTGGCGGGGCAATCTCCGCCGAAAACTTCGGCCCGCTCCGGATGCAAGACAACCAATTCGTGAGCAACACCGCCGGAGGAGTCGGTGGAGCGCTGTATTTGAGCGGACCGTCTCTGCCAGCCAGCATGGTGGTGCTGCGGAATAACCTGGTCCAGGCGAACCTGGCCAACACCAACGGCGGAGGAGCACACCTCACAGGCACTGTTGACCTGCTGTACAACCGGTTCATCAACAACCACGCCAACCAAAGCGGAGGTGGCATCTATCTGAGGGAAGCCAGCAGCGCGGATACAGGCACGGCGATCGTCGATGGCAACCTGTTGAAAGGCAACAGCGCGGCGGTCGACGGCGGCGGTTTGCGCTTGGAAACAACCTTCAGCCAGGGCTTGAAAATCCTGGTCAGCAACATGGCTGTATTGAACAACAGCGCCGGAGGAAAAGGCGGCGGTATCTACATATACCGCTACACCAACGCCCCCACCACCTTTTACCAACTGACTCTGTCAGGCAATACAGCCGGCGATCAGAGCACCATCTATCACGGCGGGGGCAAGCTGGTCATCAGCAATACCATCCTCAGCAACGGCGTGGTAGGCATCGATAACCGCGGCGTCTTGGGCCTGAACCGGGTGCTGTTCAGTGGGTTGGTCACCAATACAAAAACCATTTACTACGGCGTCGTCAACCCCAACATCACCTTCAGCGGGAACCCGGCATTCGCCGCAGATGGTTACCACCTGACTGCCAGCTCGGCAGCGATCGACGGCGGCGGGGCCAGCGGCCTGCTCACCGATATCGACGGCCAACCGCGCATGCTGGGCATGGCGCCAGACCTGGGAGCAGACGAAAGCCCTTATTCCAAGGCTGGCAGCGGGATGCAGGCCTGGTTGACCGCGAGCGAACCTGCCTGGAAAGTCTTTTACACAGGCAAGAATTCACCGCCTTCCACGTATTTCGAGCAAACCTACCTGATCCCATTCGCCAATTACAATCCTGCCCAGGCTGTTTCCAACTTCACCATCCAGCAGCAGCTCCCACCGGTGCTCAACTTGATCGGAACCACGATGCACCCGACGCTCACACTGGGGGTCAACGGGAGCAGTCTGAGTTGGGCTTCCCAGGCTGCACTGCAACCCGGCGGTTGGGGCTGGGTGGGGACTGCCGCGCGTTCGACTTCCATCGCACCCGGCTCCAGCGTGAACACAAGCGGGCATTTGAGCTACAACCTGGCAAACGGCGACAGCGGGCAGATTAATTTCCAAAATTCCGGGAAAGTGCCTGCCCGGCCAGTCTTTCCACCCGTCCTGCTTTCGCCTGAAAATGGGGAGATGTGCCTGGATGCCAACCACCAGCTCAATGCGTACGGCTTGGCCAGCGCCGGCAGCACGGTGCAGCTCTTCGAGAACGGCCTGCTCAAGGCCAGCGTCACAGCCACCTCAGCCGGCGAGTTTAACATTGATTGGAACTCGGCCATGACCTATACCCGGTCGGTGACGATTTACACAATAACCTGCGAGGCAGGGGCTGGCTGCAGCAAGCCTTCGCGCAGCATCCACCTTGAGTACCCCAAAGGCAACTGGTGCCCGCAGCGTTCGTTCTGGGAGGGCACTGTCAACGGCACGCACTATATCTACCACTTCTTGAACGCCAGAGGCACCTATGCCACCAACGATTTTCAAATCCCAGGCGTGAACGGTTTCAGCAACACCCTGCTGCACCTGTATTCTTGCTGCCAGGGCTCTGTCAATCCCTTCATTGTGCTGGCAGACGGCAAGAAGTATACCACGGCCGAAAGCCACACCGGCCATTGGTGGACGTTCAATATCCAGGGTGCGCACGATGTGACCATCTCTTCCAACTGCTCGGGCGGCGGGGCGAGCAAACCCGATTCGGTCAGCTACGGAGTGGTGCTGATCGACCCGGATGGTTTTGTCTTCGACCAGGCCAAAGGCGGGGCTTATGACCCGTTGAGCGGCATGTACAGCCCCAACCAGCCGCTGCCGGGCATCACGGTCACAGCTTATTATTCGGCGCCGGAATGGAACTCCTGGATACCCTGGCCGGCGCACCTGTTCAACAACCAGGCGAACCCGCAGGTCACCGGCGCAAATGGCTACTTTGCTTTTTTCACCCCACCCGGGCTGTATTACCTGGAAGCCACCGGGAAAAACGGTTACCAGAGCTGGCGCAGCCCCGTTATCGAGGTCATTACCCAGGTGGTGCACATGAACGCCCCGCTGAGCTGGTACCCAACCGCGGCGCCGGCGCTGCGCATCAAAGTGACGCCCTCGGGATTGAGCATGCCAGATGTAACTGTGCGAGTGAACAGCAGCATCGAATGGCAGGTCTTTATTGACGATTTCACCACCCCCGAAGCGCTGACCGGTTTGACTGCCAACCCGCTGCAGCGTTTGCTCAGCGTCTTCAACCCGCTGACCAACCCGGCAGGGTGGGACAGCGGCATGCTCGTTCCGGGCCGCATCTTTCGCCGTCAGTTCACAACCCCGGGAGTATTCAACTACACCGACGGTTTCGGCCACAGCGGCAAGGTGACTGTGTTGGACTCGTACTGGCAGATCTACCTGCCCAAAGTCAATAAGTAACGCCTCAGAAAAAGAGCAGTAACTGGCGCTGTTTTAGCTGGTCTGCGAGCGCAGGCCAGTTCTCCAGCGTCAACAGATCAAATGCGTGCCAATTTGGAAATGATTAATAGAAATTCGGCACAAAAGTCTGGTCACTCATCGGCGGGCGCACATATCCCATATCCTGCTGGCGGGGCGGCAGAACAATCGGCTCAGGCGTCAGATCCTCATACGGCACCTGGCTGATCAGGTGACGTATGACGTTCAGACGGGCGCGTTTTTTGTCGTCCGAATGCACCACCCACCAGGGACACTGCTTGATATCGGTGTATTTGAACATCTGGTCCTTGGCCATCGAATACTCCACCCAGCGCGAGCGCGACTGCATATCCATCGGGCTGAGCTTCCAGCGCTTGGTCGGGTCATCGATGCGGTCCTGGAAACGGCGCTCCTGTTCATCGTCGCTGACAGAAAACCAATATTTGACCAGGATGATGCCGCTGCGCACTAACATGCGCTCGAATTCCGGGCAAGAGCGCAAAAATTCATTGTATTCATCTTCTGAGCAGAATTTCATCACGCGCTCCACTCCGGCACGGTTGTACCAGGAGCGGTCAAACAGCACCATCTCCCCGGCCGCGGGCAAATGGGCAACGTAGCGCTGGAAATACCACTGTGTCTTTTCGCGGTCGTTCGGAGCAGGCAGGGCGGCTACCCGGCAGTAGCGCGGGTTCAGGCATTCTGTAATGCGTTTGATGCACCCACCCTTGCCGGCTGCATCGCGCCCTTCGAAGATCACCACCAGCTTCAGACCTTTGTACTTGATCCATTCCTGCATTTTCACCAGCTCAACCTGCAGTTTACCCAGTTCTTCCAGGTAAAAGGTGTTTTTCAAGCGGCCTTTTTCGTTATATTTCTGGGGGTCGAATGCCACCTCCGCCGGCTGGACGGCGCTTTCTACCTGCTGCGTTTCGCCAGAGGAGTCATCGGCGGCTTGTTTTTCCTTGGATTTTTTGTCCTTTGCCTTAGCCATGTTTACCTCCACAAACTGTTCGCTTCCATTGCAGAAACACAAATTGCCTATTAAGGTCATTATACAACGAATAACAGCAAACCTAAATCCTGAATATCCGTATAATAATTATTACTAAGTTGTCAGCCAGGCCAACAGGTGGAGCCGTGACCAGCATACCGGATAGAAGGAGCAAGATATGCCAGCAATATTGGAAGTGCATAACCTGCAAAAAAAGTATGGTGACTTTGTGGCGGTCAAAGGGATTTCTTTCGCCATCGAGCAAGGCGAAATTTTCAGCCTGCTCGGCCCCAACGGCGCTGGAAAAACCACGACCATCTCAATTCTTTCGACGCTTTACGCGCCAAGCGGCGGCGAGGCGACGATTGCCGGCCATTCCGTGAGGAGCGCTCCGATGGATGTGCGGCGTGCCATTGGGGTTGTGCCGCAGGACCTGGCGCTGTACGAGGATTTGACTGCCCGTGAGAACCTGGCATTCTGGGGACAAATGTACGGCCTGGGAGGCGCAGCGCTCAACCAGCGCGCCAACGAAGTGCTGGCACAAATCGGGCTAACCGACAAAGCCAACCAGCGCGTCAAAACGTATTCCGGCGGCATGAAGCGCCGGGTGAATATCGGCATTGGTTTGCTGCACAGGCCCCGCCTGCTCTTCATGGACGAACCGACCGTGGGCATCGACCCGCAGTCACGCCGCGCCATCCTGGACACGGTGAAAAACCTCAACCAACAGGGAATGACCGTCTTGTACACCACGCATTACATGGAAGAAGCCCAGGAGCTCTCCGATCGAGTGGGGATTATCGATCACGGCGAGCTGATCGCGCTGGGCACCCAGGATGAGCTCACCCGCCAGGTAGGCGAAACAGACACCCTGCTCTTGCACATCAGCCAGGATCAGGATGCCGAAACCCTGGCCACGGCCCTGCGCGGTCTGCCGGGTGTTAGCCTGGCAGAAGTTTCCGATCAGAGTATCAGCGTAGTCACTCCTTCGGCAGAAGAAGCGCTGGCGGGTGTTGTCACGAAGGCCAACGAGATCGGGATCCGCATCCGCTCGCTGGATATCCAGGAGCCCAACCTGGAGGCCGTTTTCTTGCACCTGACCGGCCGGGCGCTGCGCGATTAGGAGGCCGGTATGAAAAAAATTTTTCTGATCGGCATGAAAGATGTGCGCCTGGCTTTCCGCGACCGGCCGGCACTCATCATGATGCTGCTGGCACCCTTTTTGCTCACCATCGGCCTGGGGTTTGTCACCGGGCGATTCTCGGGGGGTTCGAATAACAGCCTGAAAGATATTCCTGTGGTTTTGATCAATCAGGATAACGGAGCTCTCGGACGCACCCTGTTGGATGTCTTTCAATCGCCAGAACTGTCCGGCCTGCTGCAGCCTACGGTGATGACCGACACACTGCGCGCCCGACAGTTGGTGGATGACGATGAATTCGCCGCCCTGGTGGTGGTGCCGCAGGGATTTACCGACAGTCAACTGCCCGGCCCGGCCGGCAGCGCCGCCTTGCAGCCAGCGGTCATTCATCTGTATGCTAACCCCGGTCGTCCGACAGGCGCGGCGGTGATCCAATCGATCATCGAGGAGTTCCTGGGGCGTATCGAGGCTGGGCGCATCGGCAGCGAAGTCACCATCCGCCAACTGCTGGCCAACAACCTGGTCTCGCCCACTTCGGGTAAGCTTCAGCAGATAGGCAGCCAGGCCGCTCGGCAGATGGGGGCGAACGAACAGGCCGAAACGCTCATCAAGCTCAAGGAAGCTGACCAGGGCAAGGCGGCGGTTGATTTCGACATCCTGGCATACATGGCGCCGGGTATGGCTTTAATGTTTTTGATGTACACGACCACATACGGCGGCCGCTCGATACTCCTCGAGCGCAGCCTGGGTACCTTGCCGCGCCTGCTGGTCTCCCCAACCTCGTCTTTGGAGGTGATGGCCGGCAAAGTGCTGGGGACTTTCTTAACCGGACTGGCGCAAATCGCCATTTTGATCGGGGCTACCACCCTGTTCTTTAACGTAAAATGGGGCGACCCCTTGGGCATCGGCGCCCTGATCGTGGCAGCAGTCTTCGCTGCAACCGGTTGGGGTATGCTGCTGACAGCCGTGGCGCACACACCTGGGCAGGTAGCCAGCTTCGGTTCGGCGCTCATGCTAACTTTCGGTATCCTGGGGGGCAGTTTTGTCAACCTGAGCAACCTGCCCGTTTGGTTGCAATGGCTCAGCAAGATCACACCGAACGCCTGGGGGCTGGATGGCTTCGGCATCCTGGCCCAGGGCGGCAGCCTGGCAGACCTGGGCGCACCGCTGGCTGGGTTGGGTGTGATGGGGGCGGTGTTGTTCGCTGTCGCTGTGTCGCTCTTCAATCGCCAGGCGCTTGTGCAGAGGTGAGCTGTGAAGAAGATCATAGTCATTATCTGGAAAGATGTGGTACTGCGCTTCAGCAGCCCGATTGAGTGGCTGTTTTTCCTAATTCTGCCGTTGGTTTTCACCTTCATCCTGGCGGGCGGCGCTCCATCCGGAAACCAAGATGCGCGCATCGGTTTGCTCGTGGTGGACGAGGCCAGCTCACCGCTTTCCTCTGATCTCCTCAGGGCGCTTGAACAATCCAGCTCTGTGCGGCCTGTTGTGCTGACGCTGGCCGAAGCCGAAAGCCAGTTCAGCCAGCGCCAGGCATCGGCGCTGCTGATCATCCCGGCAGGTTTCAATACCTCCCGTCTGCAACAGGGGCAGGCCGAGCTGGAGCTGCGCCAACAACCCAACAACCTGAACGCCCTGGCCGCTGCGCGCGCTGTGCAAGTTGCCATGCAGCGCACCAGCCAGGCTGTGCAGGTCGCCTTGGAAGCGGTACAACAGGCGGAAGCGATCCAGCCATTCGACAGCCCGGCGGCTCGGCAGGCGTATTTCGATCAATCGCTGGTGCAGGCCAATAAACTGATTGAGCAGGCGCCGGCTGGATTGAGCGTCGAAACCGCCATCGACAGCAATCCGGTGACGTATGACCCGGCTGTCAACGCCTCGGCGGGTCAGTTGATCACCTGGGTTTTCATCCCGTTGCTGGGAATCTCAGGCCTGTTCGCCTACGAGCGCCAGCAGGGCACACTGCGCCGCCTGTTGACCACACCGACATCAAAGGCAGTTTTTATTGGGCACGATCCTGGGTCAGGTGCTGATCGCCCTGGCACAAATGAGCCTATTGATTGGTTTCGGCATGCTGGTGATGAAAATCAACTGGGGGCGCGACCTGGCGGGGTTGGCGCTGGTGATGATCACGTTTGCCCTGGCGGCTGCCGCGCTGGGCACCACCCTGGGCACCTTTATCAAAACGGAAGGCCAGGCGAGCGGCATGAGCGTCATGTTGGGTATGGTGATGGCGCTTTTGGGCGGCTGTTGGTATCCCTTGGAGCTGTTCCCAGTTTTCGTGCGCAGCCTGGTGCGGGTGCTGCCCACCACCTGGGCGATGCAAGGCCTGCTCGACCTGACTCTGCGCGGGCAGGGATTGGTGCAGGTGCTGCCTGCCTGTGGTGTGCTGCTGGGATTTGCGGCGCTTTTCCTGGTAGTCGGTCTCTGGAGATTCCGCTATGAATGATACAATCGAAGAGTGATGAACAGCCGGGAGCGGTGATTGAACAGGCTGAGGAGATCAATAGATGCGACCAGATTGGGATACGTATTTCATGAAAATTGCTCACGACGTGGCAGCGCGCAGCACCTGCAGCCGCGCCGACGTGGGCGCTGTTTTGGTGCGCGAAAAGCGCATCCTGACTACCGGTTTCAACGGCTCGCCAGCCGGTCAGCCGCACTGTGACGAAGTGGGGCACTTAATGGTGGACGGTCACTGTGTGCGCACCATCCATGCAGAGGCCAATGCCATCATCCAGGCCGCCCTGCACGGCGTATCCAGCAAAGGCGCCAGCGTTTATGTTACCCATTTCCCCTGCCTGAACTGCGCCAAGATGCTGATCAACGCCGGCATCGTGCGCATCGTTTTTGACAAACAATACAGGGTAGATGAAAACACGCTCGATTTTCTGCGCCTTGCGGAGATTGAGTTGGTGCAGCTGCCCGAACAAAACTCGACCTACGAAAGCGAATCCCAATGATTTCATTCCTGAGCATTGTGTCCTTTGCCCTCTTTCCGGTCGCTGGCGCGATTCTGGGCGCCGTGATTGCCTCTTTCAAGCCGCCCACCCCCACTGCGCGCAGTTATATCCAGCACCTGGCGGCTGGAGTGGTTTTCTCGGTGGTGGCAGTGGAACTGCTGCCCGAAATCACCCGCGACCACTCGAAATACCTGGAGCTTTCTTTCGGATTTATCCTCGGCATTGCGGTCATGCTCGGCATGCGCACCCTCAGCCACGAACTGGAAAAGAAGAATGGGGCCAGCGGCCTGCCGCTGGGGTTAATGGTTGGCGTTGGCATCGACATTTTTTTAGACGGCTTTCTGATTGGGGTTGCCTTCGCGGCCGGGGCCAACCAGGGGCGTTTGCTGACGCTGGCGCTGACTCTGGAACTGCTCTCCCTCGGCCTGGCTGTCTCCAGCGCGCTTGGGAAAACCCAGAAAAGCAGGCAAAAAGTCCTGATGACCACCTCTTCGCTCTTTCTGATCATCCTGATCGGGGCAGCGCTGGGCGCGCTGATCATCCAGTACATTCCGCCCTCCGTCATGGAAGAGTTGCTCTCTTTCGGCCTGGCTGCCTTGCTCTATCTGGTAACGGAAGAGCTGCTGGTCGAGGCGCATAAAGAACCAGAAAGCCCGCTGGCTACTGCCACATTTTTCGTGGGCTTCCTGGTTTTCCTGCTGTTGGGAATGACGTTGGTGCCATCCGGCGGCTAGCACCCGCCCCAAAGCCTGCCATGCCCTTACAAGTTGGTGTTCTTACGCCCAGCGCTGCGCTTGCGCGCCGAGCGCAGACTGTCACGCACCGTGGTAACCAGGACATTATGCGGCAGTTGTTCATCAAACCGTTGGTGCGGCTCGCCTTCGGCAAAGCGCTGACTGCCGCGCGGGTGCAGTTCTTTCAAATCTTGCACCGGAGCCAGCGTTTCGGATTCATACGATTGTCCCGACAGAGTTGCCACCAGTTTTTTCAGGTCTTCAATTTCCTGGCGCTGGTTTTGCAGGCTTTCAAGGATTAGCTGGTGCATCTCGGTGACATGACTGTGGTCTTCCTGGGCGCGTTTCTCCTGCAAGTCAGCGATTTGCTTTTGGCGCGCCTCAGAGATCGTGGCGTACAGCAGCACTATAGAGCTGACCGCGACGCTCATCGTGTTCAGATAACTATTGACCATCAATACCAGAACGGTATTCCCGGCAAACAGGATTAAAGGAATCAGCAAGCCAATGGTAATGAGAATGACAAAACGAAAAGTCAGAAAGCGAACAGGCCAGGGAAGCACATACTGGTCTAGAAAGTCATTTGCGGAATTTAACCAATGCGCGAGAGAGTTTTTAAGCTGGACCAGCATTTTACGCTCCTTAGTCATAAAGGGATCTTCCAGGCGCCTTCGGCGTGCCGCCTGCAGACTGAGTTATAATAGTTAAGAATACCACCACCACTACTTTTTGCAAGGGAAAACACAAGCCTCCAAATCGCTGACTGTCATTCTAAAATAAATAGATGACGCGTGTTGACTGCATCCTTGTGAGGTAATTTACACAGGTTACACTAAAACGCGGTAAAATGCTGAACACGGCAGCAGTCTCGACCGGTTTCCAAGCTCGGTTCGCAGGATGAAATGGTGGTGGAATACTGGGCTGCTCCACCCTTCAGCAGCCTGTTTCAACAGACAAAAATGGCGCAACAAATCGCGCTGCACAAGGGACTTGAGATAATTGATGGATATCCTGGAATTTTTACGCCAAATTGGCATCCACTTGTTTAGCGGCCAGCTTCCAGAATGGGGACCCTGGAGTTATTTTGCGCTCGCTGTGCTGGTCGCTGTGGAAGGACCGATCGCCACCCTGTTGGGCGCGGCGGCGGCCTCGGCGGGCATTATGCGGCCGATACCTGTTTTCATTTTCGCTTCCCTGGGCAATCTGACAGCGGACACGCTTTGGTACACACTCGGATATCTCGGCAAAATGGAGTGGTTTCTGAAATTTGGCAAGCGGATGGGGATTAACCGCAGCTACCTGGAACGGCTGGAGGCCGGGCTGCACGAACATGCTGCCCGCATTCTGTTTTTTGCAAAGTTATCCGTTGGCCCAATGATCCCCTCTCTGGTGGCGACCGGCCTGATCAAAGTTCCCTGGCGGCGTTGGTTCCCTTCCGTTTTTATCGGTGAGATGATCTGGACCGGTTCGCTCATTTTGATCGGTTATTATGGCACACACATTATCCAGCGCGTCGAGCAGGGAATTGAATACATTATTTTCGGCGGCTCTATTCTATTCCTGGTATTCTTGCTTTGGTTGGCGCGGCGTATTTTCCGCCGCGAGGAATCCGCAGTAGAAGAAGTTTCCGAATCACATCACTCGAACGGTTAAGGATTTTGCATGCGGATTATCATTGCAGGGATCACATACATCCCTCAACCAAACGGACAGGCTGTTTTCATGGGCAACCTGGCAGAGGGGTTGGCCAGACTCGGTCACACGGTGCGGGTGATTTATGACTCTCCCGAAACTCACGGGTTTCTCAGGATGCGCAACGGCGTTCAAGTGCAGGGTGTCCCGTCAATCAATTTGACTTCCTTCATCGATAACCCCATGGCGCATATCTCTGTCTTACCTCAAAGAGAAATAAAACAGGCCATGCAGGAAGTGAAACCGGATATTGTGCACATCCAGGATCATTACCCGGTCAGCCAGGTCGCCCTGTGGGAGGCTCGCCGGCGCGGTATCAAAGTGATCGGCAGTAATCATTTTATGCCCGAAAATGTGGCAAAATTCGTTCCCTGGCTGGCGTTTTTCAAACCAGTTTTCATGTGGATTGCCTGGCGTTGGATGCTGGGCGCTTTTCGCAAGGTGGATGCGGCCACGGCGCAGTCGGTGGCTGCGGCGCGCCTGCTGCAGGCTCAAGGCTTCCACGTGCCTGTGACCACGATTTCATGCGGCATCGACCTAAAGCGATTCCATCCCGACCCCAATATCGACCGCCGCGCATACTTGCAAAAGTATGGGCTCGACCCCGACAAAAAGATCTTTATATTTGTCGGCCGGGTTGACCTGGAAAAGCGCTTGGACGTCTTGCTGCACGCCATGCAGCGCGTCCAGCGCGCCGACGTGCAGTTGGCGATCGCTGGCCGTGGTCAAAACCTCGATGAATTCAAAAAAATGAGTACCAGCCTGAACCTGGGTGAGAAGGCGCATTTCACCGGCTATATCCCAGCCGAAGATTTGCCCGGCCTGCTGAACAGCGCCGATGTCTTTGTCATGCCCAGCGAAGCCGAGCTGCTCAGCATTGCGACGTTAGAAGCGCTGTCGTGCGCCAGGCCAGTCTTGCTGGCAGATGCCGTGGCCCTGCCGGAATGGGTTAAGCCGGGTGTCAATGGATACCTGTTTAAACCGGGCAATCCACTGGACGCGGCGCGCCAGATCGAACGCCTGGCAGCCGAGGCGCCGCGCTGGCCTGAGATGGGCCAGGCCAGCCTGGAAATCGCCCGCGGTCACAGCCTGGAGGCAGTGGTGCGCAAATTTGAAGCTTTATACCAATCGGTGCTGGCAACTCAGCAGGTCAGCCCGCGCCGGGCCAAGATCAGCCACGCAGTAAAGCCACAATAATCATCAAAGCAGCCAGCGCCCAGCGGTAATAGACAAACACATTGGTCGAATTGCCCTGTAAGAAGCGCAGCAAGTATTTGATGCACAGGAAGCCGCTGACCGCCGCCGCGCTGATGCCCACCACAAATAACAACACATCCGTCTGGGCCAGTCCGCTCCCTGCCTGGATTTGTTTGTAAATATCCCAGGCGCTCTTCAGGCCGGCACCCAGGATGATCGGAGCGCCGAGCAAGAACGAGAAGCGGGCGGCGCTTTCGCGTTTCAATCCCAGCGCCAGGCCGGCGGCAATGGTGCTGCCAGAGCGCGAGACGCCGGGGAAAATCGCCAACGCCTGGGCGCAGCCGATGATCAGCGCATCTTTCAAGCTCATTCTCTGCATTTCACGGGTGTGCCTGGCCGCCCGGTCGGCCAGGAATAAGATCAACGCCATCAAGGCGATGATCAATGCCATCACAATGATTGCCGTTTTAGCGATCGGCGCCCCAGGCGCATGAAACAGCGCCTCGATTTTGCTTTCAGCCAGCGCGCCGACCACAGCCCCGGGAATACAGCCCAACAGGATAAACCAGGCCAATCGCCGATCAGTGTCGTCGCCAATTTTGCGCTCGATCACGCTGGCTATGCCGGCTTTGATGAGCCGCAGCCAATCGGCAGCAAAAAACGCCAACACTGCCAGCAGTGTGCCCATGTGCAGGGCCACATCAAAAGACAGGCTGGTGATCGCCGGATCGTTCCACCCGAACAGCCAGGGCACCACGACCAGGTGCGCTGAGCTGGAAATGGGAATAAATTCGGTTAAGCCCTGGATGATGCCCAGAATGATTGCTTGCAAAATGACCATAATTAAACTCCAACTGTCCAGATTGACAAACAGCGAAATTGTAACAGATAAGGCCGGGATTGAGGGGATCGGACGCGAACAAATAAATTAATCTTCGTTGACAAGAAAAGTCAAGTATTTGTAGACCTTCTTTGTTATAGTGCAGGCTGGACATCGGCAATCTAATCGAGATATTTTATTTCTCAGCCGATCATGGAGGCGTAATTATGAAAAAACAGACGCACAAGAATTCTCTAAGCCTGTGGAAGGCTATCTTTTGTTTGCTGCTCAGCCTGGCGCTGGCTGTGCCGTATCAAAAAGCCTGGGCTGGGCCAAACATCGTCACGGTCACAACCACGGCGCTCACCAAATCGCTGGACGGCGCCTGCGATTTTGCCGAGGCGCTGCAAGTGATTTTCCAGGTGACAGATGGCGGCGGTTCAAATACGTACAATGAATGCTCGGCTGGGCCAGGTCAGAACGAAATTGTCTTCAGCGGAGCGGCCGCCGGCGGTGTGATCACCATCCCAACGCTCGGCGCCCCCGACCTGTGGGTTCATGGTGACACGGTCATCATGGGACCGGTCACCTTCAACGGCGGCGGCTCAGCTGGAGACTTGCATGTGTTGAACATGGCACCCGATGCCACGCTGACTCTGATCGGCGTGACAATCCGTGATGCACACACCTCTGGCGGCGGGCCAGCCATCTTGAACCTGAACCACGCCACGATCAACATCATCGGTTCGTCATTCATCAACAACACCGCTGACAACGACAGCGGAGCGATCGACACTAACGGCAATTTGAACATTTCGACGAGCAACTTTTCGGGCAATAAGGCCAAGGGCCTGCAGCCGGGCTCCGGCTACGGCGGGGCGGTCAACTTCCGCGGCTATGATTTGCTCAAAATCTCCATGTCCAGCTTTGCCGGCAACACTTCGGCGGGCGGGGGTGGCGCCCTGGCAATCAGCCTGAGCGGCAGCGCCTCTGCTGAAATCACCGACTCGGCCTTTTCAGGCAACCTCACCAGCGGCAGCGGCGGAGGCGGCGCAATCTATAACCAATCGTCTGCTGACACGCCGGTCAACATCACGCGCGGCGCCTTCAGCGGCAATATCAGCTCAGGCGGCGATGGCGGGGCAATTTACAACACCATCAGCAGCAACCTGGCGATCACCGATACCTCCTTCAACGCCAATATAGCCGGCACACCGGCTGCCAGCCAGATGGGCGGCGCCATTTACAATCAATCCCCCTACCTGCGCATCACACGCAGCGCCTTCTTGGGCAACACATCGCTCAACGGCAGTGGCGGGGCCCTGGTGGTGGATCGGGGCGGCTCGGCAAAGGTGGCCAATTCCACCTTCAATGGCAACTCAGCCCCTAACGGCGATGGCGGCGGTGTGCTGGTCATCCAGACGCAAGGCGGCGGCCCGCAAACCACCTTCACGGGATTGAACTTGACCTTCTCGGCTAACGAAGCCAGTGCCTCTGGGCACGGCGGCGGCATCTTCAACAGCCCCGGCCAGAAGGCTTCCCTGGGCAACACCCTCCTGGACGGCAGCAGCACGGGTAACTGCGGCGGCGCCATTCAATCGCTCGGTCATAACCTGGACAGCGGCACAACCTGCGGATTCTCCGCCGCTGGGGATATCAGCAGTGGGATTGCCAACCTGGACACACCCGGTTTCAACGGCGGCCCGCTCAGTTCCTTGCTCACTCAAAAGCTGCTGGTTGGCAGCGCAGCCATTGACGCTGGTGACCCGACCATTTGCTCCAAGGCGCCGGTGAACGATGAAGATCAGCGCGGCAAATCGCGGCCCAAAGATGGCGATGGCAACGGCTCATCGATTTGCGATATCGGAAGCTTCGAAAAAGACACAGCCAAGCCCGGCTTCAGTTCCACTCCGGTCAAGCCCGGACCGGTCGATTTTGGCGTCACCCAGGTGAATGTCGCCACGACGGCCGTCTTCAGCATGACCAACACCGGAGATATCAACCTGTTGGTCTCAAACCCGGTCAAAGGCGGCGCCTACCCCGGCGATTTTGGCATCACAACTTCTTTCCCACAGACGATCTTCCCCAAACAGACCGTATCCATCAAGCTGACCTGCATCCCAACTGCGGTCGGCACACGCAGCGCCACGCTGACCTTCGCCAGCAACGATGCAGACAACCTGGCTGTGCAGTATAACCTGACCTGCGAATCCAAAGCCGTGCCCAGCCCGGGTTACAGCTCGGTTCCCGCCCCCGGCGCGACGATCACGTTCCCAGACACCTTGCTTGGCAGCTCATCCAACGCCGTCTTTAAAATCCACAATACAGGCAATGCATCCCTGGCAGTTTCAACCCCAACACTGGGAGGAGACAATCCTGGCGATTTCCAGGTTCTCACTCCCTTCCCCCTAAACCTGCCTTCCGGCGGCGCAGACCAGACGGTGAATATCTTGTGCTCTCCCAGCGATATTGGCGTGCGCACCGCTACCCTGAGCCTGGCCACCAACGACAGCACATCAAACCAGGCTACCTACAACCTGGTGTGCCAGGGAAAGCCCGTGCCCACCCCCTATCTGGCCCAGCCCGGTACGAGCTACCTCTCGATTTTGCTGCCGGTTGGGTTCACCAACCCATACGGCGTGGCTTTCAGCCCCGACAGCCGCTTTGCCTTTGTGACCAGTTACACCGGCGGCCAGGTGATGACCATGGGCCAGACCAGCCTGGGCGGTTTGCCGCTGTACGCCAACCGCAGCCATGTCAGCAACGCAGACCTGGTCGGCGCCCGCCTGCTGGCCGTCTCTCCAGACGGCACGCGTGTTTTCGTGGCTTCGCAGTTGAGCAGCTCCCTGCAAATTTTCGTGGTTGATCAAACGAACGGCGCTCTCGCTCACCTCTACACTTTCAAAGATGGCGTAAGCGGCGTGACTGGCCTGAGCGGCGCCTACGGCGTAGCAGTCAGCCCGGACGGCAATTACGTCTACGTTTCTTCGAACGGCAGCGTCGGCATCATCCGGCGCAACGCCAACGGCAGCTACCAGTATATCGGAGCATTCAGCCACACTGATCTTAACGGCGCGCACGGTTTAAAAGTCTCTCCGGATGGCCAGAACCTGTATGTGACCGCTTATGCCAATTCGACAACGGGTCGGGTGGTGGTTTTGAAGCGCAATCCCTTTGATGGTTCGTTGAGCCGCATCCAGGCGCGCTACCAGGGCGACTGCGTGGACCAGCCCTATATTTGCATCTTCCCGCTCAACGGTTTGAAGGGCGCATTCCAACTGACAATCAGCCCGGATGGCAGCTTCGTCTATGTCGCCAGCACGTACAGTTCCAGTGTTCTGGCTTTCCGGCGCAGCACCACAGGTACACTTTCTCTGGCTCAGGTCCTGCTTGACGGCGTGACCGGCTTGTATGCCTTCAGCGGCATCAGCGGCATCACCATCACTCCCGATGGTTCGCACGTTTTCACCAGCAGTTTTAACGATAAGGCTGTGACTACTTTCGAGCGAGACCCATCAACCGGCCTGCTGACCCTGGAAACGATCAATCAACGCAACGGCGCCGGCCAACCCGCCCTGGATGGTGCGCGCGATACCGCCATGAGCCCGGATGGCCAGATGCTGCTCACTGCCGCCTGGACAGACAATGCAGTGGTCGAAATGCAAAAAATCAACCCGAAAGCCACGCTCACCAGCCTGCTGCCGGGTTCCCTGCTGCCCAACAGCCGGGCGACCGGCGTGACGGTCAAAGGCTCGGACTTTCTGCCCGGCTCTGTGGTTGAGTTCAACGGTGCAAATCACGCCACCACGTACGTGGACAGCACTACATTAAAGTTCACCCTCAGCCAGGCGGATATTGCCACACCCGGCGCTTACCCGGTGCTGGTGATCAACCCACTGCCGGGAGGCGGCGCATCGCACAACGCGCTCAATTTCGTGGTCTTGAGCGCCTTACAATCGCCGGTGCCTTCGATCGATCACCTGGCGCCGCAGAGCGTTGTAGCCGGCAGCGTGGCGCCGAACGCCACCCTCATCGTCGACGTGTACGGCGCGGGGTTTGCCAACACCAGCATCGTCCGCTGGAACGGTCAGAATCGCACTACCAGTTATGTGAGCGGTGCGCACCTGACGGTGACCCTGCTGGCGAGCGATGTAGGCCAGCCCGGCCTGGGCAGTGTCAGCGTGGCGAACGGCTCGACCGTTTCTAACGCATCCGCCTTCCAGATCGCCGCGCCAGGCGAAAACCCAGCCCCCACCATCACAGCGCTCAACCCCACCTGGGTCTGGTCGCATGGAGCCGCCAGCCAGCAGGCGCTGATCACGGTCAGCGGCAGCAATTTTATTGAGGGGGCCAGCGTCCTGGTGAACGGCGCCAGCCGCCCGACCACTTTTGTCGATGGCACCCACCTGCAGGTGCTCATCTTGGGCAGCGACCTGCTCATG
Organism: Chloroflexota bacterium; assembly: GCA_029782365.1. Taxonomy (GTDB): domain Bacteria; phylum Chloroflexota; class Anaerolineae; order Anaerolineales; family UBA4823; genus CAWBUW01. Next base: position 64,913 of record JAKOUW010000234.1, on the reverse strand, counting down.
CCTGGCTCGCTGAGCATCAGCGTCACCAACCCGCCGCCCGGCGGCGGCCTGTCCAGTTCGCTGCCGTTTGTGGTCAAACCGCTCTACACGCTGTATCTCTTCTTGAGGAAATAAACGGCTGACCCTAGCCTTTTGAAAGGGGAATTCTTGGGGGTGTGCTGGAGGCCGCACTTCACAGCACACCCCATACTGGATTGCAGCCTTCCGCCATAGCCGTGAGCAGTCGCACTGGCGGACACGCCAGTTTCTATTTGCCACGGATCGACTGCAAATTGTACGCCTTGGCCATGCAGTCATTCACCCAGAAATCCGCTTCAACCCGCAAGTCCTGCAGCCCCTGCCAGCTCGGCAGGCCGGGGGCTTCGACCGACCCTGCGCCGCTGCTGCGCAGGCGCTGCAGTTCAGCATCACGCTGGTCCCAGGCCTGGGCCTGAGCCTGGTAATCGGGCAGGGCGCGCAGCGATTTTTGCGCTGACCAAGCCGAAAAGCCGATCATCCCCGCCAGCAAGCCCAGCGCGGCTGCCGCCAGCAGCCAGCCCGGCAGCCTGTGAAAATAGGCCCTGGCCTGCCAACCCAATAGGCCTGCGCACACCAGGACGGTGAGCAGTATGAAATACAGTGGGATCACCTGAGCGCGTGGGTCGAGGTCTGAGCTCAAAGCGTACACAGCCGGAGCGCTGGCCGCCACAACGAGGCTGTAACAGACGACTGGCAGGCAGACCAACATAACAAATGACTTCCAACCGGGTCGGCCAGCATTTTGGTCAGCCAGCCCCCAACCAGCGGCGCAGCCAACAGCCGCCAGCAGCACAAAGGTCCAACGCCCGTATGCACCCAGGCTCAGGCCGGTTTTGAAGGCATATTTCAAAGACAAAGCCAGCAGCGGCGCCAGGGCATGCACACCCTGGGCGGCCTCGCCGGCCGCGTTGGCCGCCGAACGCGCCTGGTTACCCGGCGCCAGGAACATCACCAGCATGCCTAGAGCGGCGGCCGCCAGGCCAGCAATGGCGAAGGGCCAAAGGCGCTGGCGCAGGTCACGGCTCGCCAACAGGCCAAGCGCCAGGCACAGCATGCCAAACAGCGCTACCTGGACGGCGCTGAACACCTCGGAGAAACCGCCGTTCAGCCAGGATAGCAGTGCAAAACCCAATACCCCGCCCCAGCCTGCCGGCCGGCGCACCTGGCGCAGCAGCCAGCCGGCCTGGACGGCCAGCAGAATCAGCGGATAGGTATAAGCCGCGCTGGCGCTTTGCCAGTAAAAGGATTGGAACAAATTCGGCGCTAATGAGAACGTGCTGACCACCACCAGCAGAGCCGCGCCGCCAGCCAGCGGCAGGTGCGATCCTTCCAAGGCCGGCGCAGCGTTTGGGCGCAACAGGGCCAGGGCCTGGTTTGCCGCCCAACCCAGGGCTGCCAGCCAGGCGACCAGCAGAAGCGCCGGCAGCAGGCGCGCCGCCGCCGCCCAACCCAGGCTCTGCAAGCCGATCAGCAGGATGGAAGTGTATCGACCAGCCCAGGTGGTGTACCAGAATACCAGCGACTGCCAGGCGCCCATTGAACGGATCACCCAGGCGGCGCAGTAATCGTCTGCGTACAGGCGGGTAAAAGTGCCCAGGTAAGCCAGCAACGCTGCGGGGGCTGCCAGGGAGAGCAGGCCGGCCCACACAAGCAGCCTGGTCCAGAGGAGAGAAGTTTTATGCGGTGAGGTCATAGCTAGTGTGGTTGCAGCAGAAATACCGGTACGATCATACCATGAAAGATTCGATGATTAATATTATCTCATCCAGAACGGTCTTTTTTGACTAATCGGGCTTAGAATAGCAGATTAGTGTGTTCCGTGGGCTGAGCGTTCAACAGCCCCAAAGGAGAAGAAATGTCAAAGAAATGGTTCGTTCTGGGTGCATTGTTTATAGCGCTGGCATTGCTGCTGGCAGCCTGCAGTTCGGGCACAGCGACACCCTCGCCGAATTCGGCCAAGCCTTCCAACCCGGGAGATACCGGCCCGGCGCTGGCCCTGACCGGCGATGCCACTTCGGGCGCAAAAATCTTTACCGATAACTGCGTCAAATGCCACGGCGAGCAGGGCAAAGGCGGGGTGGACAATGCCGGTTCCACCGATGGCACCGTGCCGGCCTTGAATCCGATCGACGAAACCATCGCCGACAAAGATCCAAAAGTCTTCGCCGCCAATCTGGATCTTTTCATTGAGCATGGATCAACTCCCGAAGGCACCAGCCCGGACAAAGTAATGGCCGCCTGGGGTGACCAAAAGACTCTCACCCCGCAGCAAATCGCCGATGTGATCGCCTATATCATCAGCTTGAATAAAAAGTAACCTTTTTTCAACATCAAAAACCCCCGCCTTAGAAGCGGGGGTTTTTGATGTTTTGGGTGGCTGCTGAGAGCATTAAAAGTTCATCTAGAAAAAGCATGGGCCGGCTGGCGAGTAAAATCAGGCGCTGTCCAGGATAGAGTTAACCTCAGCCATATCTTCGGCGGATAATTTCCACTCCACACCGCGCACGTTAGCCTGAATTTGCTCCACGCGGGTTGCGCCTGAGATCACGGAGCAGACCGCGGGTTGGGCCAGCAGCCAGGCTTCGGCCAGCTCAGCCAACGGATGGTCGTGTTCCAGGCTCCAGGACTCAAGTTTCTCGACGGCGGTGTAGTTTTTATCAGTCATGTAGCCTTTGACATAGGCACTGCTTTCGCCGCGCGACCCCGCCGGGGCAGGCTGGCTTCGCTTGTATTTGCCGGTCAGAAAGCCGCCCGCCAGGGGGAAATACGGCACGAACCCGACTCCGTTGGCGGCGCAGTACGGCAGGACTTCCCTTTCAACGCCGCGTTCCAAAAGATGGTAATGCGACTGGAGCACACTGAAAGCGGTCAGGTCATGATATTCCGCCAGCAGATTTGCTCTGGCGATCTGCCAGGAGGCGTAGTTGGAGGCACCCAAATAGCGCACTTTGCCGCTGCGCACCAGGTCATCCAGGGCGCGCAGGCTCTCTTCAATGGGGGCGGTCTCATCCCAACGGTGCAGGTAGTACACGTCGATGTGATCGCTTTGCAGACGCCTCAGGCTGGCTTCCACTCCATTCTGGATGTGGTAACGAGAGGCGCCGCGGTCGTTGGGACCTTCACCGGTGGCATGGAACACCTTGGTTGCCAGCACCGCCCGCTGCCAGCGCCCTTTGAGCGCCGTGCCCAGGGTCGTCTCCGACTGCCCGCCAGTGTACACATCGGCAGTATCGATGAAGTTGATACCCAGATCCAACGCGGCGTCCAACATGTTGTTGACTTCTGCCTGGGATACAGCCTCGGAGCCAAAACGATTGGTGCCCAGGCCGATGGCTGAAACCTTGATACCTGATTTGCCTAGCTGACGATATTCCAATGCGACCTCCTGAATAAACTCCTTTGGCAGCAAACTGCCGAGCCTAATGAGTGCCTGCGGCGCGGCGCTGCCCGTCCATCACCAGTGAAACTGCGATGATACCAACCAGCAGCAACGCCAGGCCGCCAACAAATAGGTAAGTCACCGGATTGGTTGGCTTGAAATCTTGCCAGGCGCGCCCGGCACTGATCAAAATGAATAATATCGAAAAACCCTGGACTCGCAAGATCAAGGCAGCGCTGCTCCAGCGGGAATCTGAGGCAATTCCCAGGCCAACCAGACCGGGCAGCGCAAACATCGCCCCAACCACGCGTGCAGTCAGTGGGGTCAATGTCCAGGGCCAGACAGAAATCATCAGGCTGGGCTGTAAAAACAACAACAAACTGACCAGGGTGGTGACCGCACCGACAATCCCCATTACCCAGCGCCAGATGACAGGAATCGCCACATCATCAGGATCGGCTGTGTGCGGGTCAGTGGCGCGATTGCGCAGCCAGACAGCGATCACCAGGAATGGCGCCGTCCAATACAGAGCCGTCCAGGTATAAAAAGAAATGTGGCTGTGGTTAAACCGGTCCCAATGCAAGATGGTGGCAATGCCCAGGATCGAGGCAAAGGCGGTGACCGGTAAGAAGCCGACCTTGATTTGATGCCAGCGTTTGCTGAAGATCACACTGACAAAGAAATACGCGCCGCCGATATAAGCGGAGGCCAGCATCATGGGCGTCATGGATGGCTTGATTGTCCAGGCGAATGTCTTACCGGTGTCATTCGGCCAAAAGAACAGCAGCACAAAAGCGGCGATCAGAAAAGGAAAGATAAAGGCAGCCAGCCATTTCGTTTCACGATAGATTTGATCATTTCGGGGGGATGCACTTTGCGGTACATTCTGTCGGGCCATCCTTCGTTCTCCTTCCTATAACGGCAAAAATCAGACGTTGTCAGTCTGATTTTATCCTATTTCCAGAAAAAAATCTGGCTTTCATCGCATTCCCTATTCTCTCAGTATTAATTAAGATTATTTAGATAAAAATTACCATATAATGGATTTTGAAACATATCCAATCTACCCCACCCAGGCACGCACCATGGATTCTATCGAATCCATTGCAAACGGCGCCTGCAGGCAAGCGCGTGATTGGGTCATCATAAATACTCATGCAATAAACACGCAGAAGCGCCTGTATTTGGAGGCGTTCCCCAAATACGACAGGCAAAGGAAAATGACCGAACCAAAGAAATCTTATGCCCGACCCAAAAAATACAGCACTAAAAGCGCAGTCAAGAATGCGGCTGCAAGTGCACTGCTTCGCACAAAGCGCAAAGTATCTCGTCACGATACTTCCCTCGCTCCATCGGCTTCGTCCAGCCGAATTGAGCATGACTCGCTTGGTGTAGTCCAGGTCCCTGCCCATGCCTTGTACGGCGCACAGACACAACGCGCCATCGAAAACTTCCCGATCTCGGGGCTAAAGCCACGCCCGGCTTTCATCTGGTCGATGGGCATGATTAAACAAGCGGCGGCTGAAGTTAATCGGGATTTGGGGCTGCTGGATCCAGAAATCGCGGCGGCCATCCAGCGCGCTGCCCAAGAAGTGGCAGATGGGCGGTGGAATGCGCAGTTCATCGTTGATCCCTTCCAGGCTGGCGCTGGAACCAGCCACCACATGAACGTCAACGAGGTGATCGCCAATCGCGCTACCCGGCTCCTGGGTGGAAACCTGGGAGATTACCTGGTTCACCCGAATGATCATGTGAATATGGCCCAATCGACCAATGACATCATCCCGACCGCTATCCGCCTGGGTTGTTTATGGCGCCTCGACGAACTGCTCAGTTCAGTATACACTCTGTCTGGCGCGCTGCAAGCCAAGGCCATTGAGTTTGATGATATTGTCAAATCGGGCCGCACCCATCTGCAAGACGCCGTCCCGATTCGCCTGGGCCAGGAATTTGGCGCGTATGCGAAAGCGGTTGAACGTGACGCGGAGCGAATTCGATTTTCTGCGGACGGATTGAGGCGCCTGGGTATCGGCGGCACGGCTGTTGGCACTGGAGTGAACGCACATCCAGAATTCCAGCGTCGGGTGGTTCAAAAGTTATCTGAACAAACCGGCCTTCAACTGACTGCTTCAGACAATCTGTTCGAGTCCATGCAATCCATGGCCGACATGGTCGCTTTCTCCGCCGCCATCCGCACCCTGGCCCTGACCTTGATCCGCATTGCCAACGATTTTCGCCTGCTGTCTTCGGGCCCCACCAGCGGGCTGGACGAAATTAGACTGCCGGCGGTGCAGCCCGGCTCGAGCATTATGCCAGGCAAAGTCAACCCGGTCATGGCTGAAATGCTCGATATGGTGATGTTCCAGGTGATCGGCTTTGACACCGCCATTGCGCTGGCAACCCAGGCTGGCCAGCTCGAATTGAACGTCATGATGCCCCTCATCGCCCACAACCTTTTCGAGATGATGCACATCACCATTGCCGCGCTGCGAGTTTTTACGGAACGGGCTGTCTACGGCCTGACTGCCAACAAAGCCAGGGCAGAAGGCTGGCTGGCGCACAATCCAATTGTGGTTACTGCGTTGAACCCGCTGATCGGTTACAGCCAGGGAGCCGAGCTGGTCAAAGAGGCAGGATTACGCGGCCTGACGATCCATGACATGGCAGTCGAAAAAGCACAAGCCGGCCTGCTGAAGCATATTCAGAATGACCACTCGATCACGGTTGAGGAGGTAGAAGCCGCTTTGAATGGCACAATTTAACAAGGCCTGCTGCCAGCCGATTCATCTTCATTTTACGATTGCGGAGTCAGCTATTTTGTCCTTTTTATGATGGTGCCAGATTAACCAATCTTACGAGCCACAAAAAACTGGTTTTGCGACTGGTGAATCACGTAACAACGAAGCTGAATGCCCGTTCTCATTGCAAATTCTTATAACAGGCTATGCTGGTTACCTATGGCGCTTATGGGGGGGATTTTTTCAACGGCCCAAACAATTAGTTTTTAATGAATTTCCGACAACCCTTGACTTGGAGTCCACTCCAGATGATACACTACCCTCCAGAAGTATGACGATGAAGATGGTTGAAATTAGTGATCGAGATGGTATTTCTCAGGATACGCTGCGTTACTACGAGCGTATTGGGCTGAGCTTGTGAGTCAAGCAAAGTGAAAAAGGCTTCCGCAAATTCGGTGAACTCGATATCCGACGAATAGAATTTATCAAGTGTATGCGCAGCGCCGGGCTTTGTTTGGAAATCCATCGACACCTGGGTAATAGCAAGGCAAAACTCAAAAGGAAAAAACGATGAGCATCAGTGAAAGAGCACTCAAGAACCACGATTTATTGTTCCCAAATCGCCAATCAACGCTGGCTGAAACCGATCCGGAGTTGATGGAAGTATTTGATAACTTTGCATTCGACGAAGTGCTTCAATATGGTAACCTGGACACCAGAACCCGGCTGATGGTCGTCCTGGCCGCATTGATCGCCAGCCAGGCGCTGGGCGAATATCGTATCATGCTCGGCGGAGCTTTGAATGTGGGTGTGACTCCGGTGGAAGTGAAAGAGATTGTCTATCAGGCAGTGCCTTACGTGGGCATTGCCAAGGTGCATGATTTTATCCATCTCACGAATGAGATTTTGATGAGTCGAGGCATACGGCTGCCGTTAGAAGGGCAGTCCACTACTACCCCAGAAACACGCTTCGCCAAAGGCTACGAAACCCAAAAAGGTGTGGTTGGCGACCGGATCGATAAATTATATTCAGACTCTCCGGCCGACCAAATCCATATTCAGAAGTATCTGTCAGCGAACTGCTTTGGTGATTATCTCAGCCGAAAGGGCATTGACCTGAAGACGCGTGAACTGCTGACTTTTTCGATGCTGTTATCCCTGGGCGGCTGCGAGCCGCAGTTGAAGGGGCATATTCAGGGTAACTTGAATGTCGGTAACACCCGGGAAACGCTGCTCTGCGTGACCACCCAGCTTCTTCCCTATGTTGGCTATCCACGAACACTGAATGCACTGAGGTGCATCAATGAAGTCTTGCCGGAGTAAAAATCAGCTCAGACTAAAGATAAAAAATGCAAAATATAAACCTGGAACAAGAAGTGATCAATCTCTCGAAAGAGAAATGGGATTGGATGTCAGAACGTAATGCAGGCACGCTGGACGCGCTATTCCACGAAAAATCCGTCTTTGTCCACATGGGCGGAGCCTGGGGCAAAGAGCGTGAATTGGAGATTATCAAAAGCGGCGGAATCCACTACAAACAAGCAGATATACACGAAGTGTCGGTGAATATCATCGATAACACAGCCGTTCTCTTGAACAAGATTACACTGCTTGCCGTAGTCGGCGATAATGAGGTTACCAACCCTTTTATGGTGACAGAAGTGTACGTCCAGCAAGAGAATCGTTGGAAGTTGGCGTCTCTTTCGTTTACCAAACTGCTGACCCCGTAACTTCAGCGATCCAAGTAAAGGAGAAAATGATGCAAACGATTAAATTGAACAATGGCGTTGAAATCCCTACGCTCGGTTTCGGCGTTTTTCAGATCCCTGATCCAGCCGAATGTGAAAGAAGCGTGGTGGACGCGATTCAAACTGGGTATAACCATATTGACACCGCCGCATCCTACATGAACGAAGAGGCGGTTGGCAGGGGAATCAGACAAAGCGGTGTAGATAGAGAAAAATTATTCATCACGACAAAACTATGGATTCAGAGCAATGGGTATGAGGGTGCAAAAAGAGCTTTTGAAAATTCATTACGGCGCTTGCAGTTGGATTACATCGATTTGTATCTCATCCACCAGCCATTTGGAGATGTGTATGGTGAATGGCGCGCCATGGAAGAACTGTATCAACAGGGCAAAATTAGAGCCATCGGAGTTTCCAACTTTCAGCCTGACCGAATGATGGATCTGATCATTCATAACAAAATAACGCCAGCGGTCAATCAGATTGAAGTAAATCCTTTCCAACAGCAGATTGAAGCGCAAAAGTTTTTCGAAGCGAACAACGTTGTAGTTGAAGCGTGGGCGCCTTTTGCCGAGGGCCGGAATAACATTTTCCAAAATGGACTTCTGCTTTCGCTTGCCACGCAATACAACAAAACCGTCGCTCAGGTCATTCTCCGCTGGGTTGTCCAAAGAGGCATCATTGCGCTTGCCAAAACTACCCGCAAAGAGAGGATGATTGAAAATTTCAGTGTGTTCGATTTTGAATTAAGCCCAGAAGATATGTCTGCACTTGCTACTCTGGACACAAAAACCAGCTCCTTCTTTGATCATCGCAACCCCGAGATGGTCAAATGGCTGGGCAACAGAAAACTGGAGGTGTAATATGCATATTGGATTACAAATCCCATCATTCAAATATCCCGGTGGCACAACTGCCATCCGCCCGAAGCTGAAAGAAATTGTCTCAACGGCTGAAGAAGCTGGATTCTACAGCATCTGGGTCATGGATCACTATTATCAGATTAAGGGCTTGTTCGGAGAATCCTATACCGACCCGATGTTGGAAGCCTATACCACGCTTGGATATCTGGCTGGATTGACTGAAAAAGCTTATCTGGGTGTGCTGGTGACCGGCGTGATTTACCGCCATCCCGCGGTTTTGATGAAGATGGTCACTACACTCGATATTCTCTCCGGGGGCCGCGCCTATTTTGGGATTGGCGCAGCCTGGTATGAGGATGAGGCAAAGGGCAACGGCATTCCCTACCCCTCCACCGCCGAGCGCTTCGAACAGCTAGAGGAAAGCCTCAAACTGGCCAAAGCCCTGTGGCCCGTCGACGAAACGTCCTTTGCCGGCAAGCATTTTTCCGCCCCGGCCATCACCAACAATCCCCGCCCGCTATCGCAGCCCCACCCGCGCATTATGATCGGCGGGACAGGTCCGAACAAAACCCTGCGCATGGTTGCCCAATATGCCGATGCCTGTAATATTGGGGATTGGGTTGGCGCGGGAATTATGCAAAAATCGCTGGATACGCTTAAACATCACTGTGAGACTCTGGGGCGAGATTATGCCACGGTTGAGAAAACATCTCTTTGCACTGTGAATCTTTCAGGGGATGACACGACAGGCAGCATCATCCGCCGCGTCCAAGAACTTGCGGGTATGGGCTTCACGCATGCCATTTTCAACATGCCGGATGTGTACAAAATCACCCCGCTGGAAGCCTTTGCCAAAGAAATCATCCCGGCCACAGCAGCGTTCTAAGGAGATCGAAAAGCATTGTTGAGGTGAGTTGAAATGCAAGAATTTTGATCACCGGATCAACCGCTAGCCTGGGCCAAATGTCGGCGATGTCGTCAGCCGATCAAGGTCACCAGTTGGTTTTGCATGCGCACAACGCTGAACGCAGGCGTGGGTCACAATGAAAAGTTTCCGGTGCGGAGCGCGTCATCTGCGGAGATTTGTTGGATATCGAGGCCATCAAAACCGCACACGTTGAAACAAATGTACTGGAACAGCCCGATGCCGAATTTTACATTGTATGTGGCGATGATTTGATGGCAGTGGCCAGCCGCAAATGGCTGGGTGTTTTTACTAAATAAACCAGGCGGCTTCGACTGTCCTCGAAGCTGCCTGGTTACGTGGAAATTCGCTTGTAGGGTTGCAACCTTCTATTGCGTTTTTGCCTATCGTAACCTCTTTAAGCAGCTGTGGGCGCGGAGGGGCTCGAACCCCCGACCTCATGTGTGTGATACATGCGCTCTGACCAACTGAGCTACGCGCCCGGGGTAGGTGAAGATTATAGCAGAGGCGGCGAGGTTTGGCAAGATTTTAAATTCGCAGGAAACAAAGCATACAATAGCCCAATCCAACAGAACGCTTAACTTTTCGTTCTTCCAAACAACACTTTGATAACGATTTTCGGATGGAAAAGGGTGGTGGGCGGCTCGGTCAGGTTGGTCACCTTTTGAAAAGCAAGGTTGATGCTCGAATCTTCGAGCGCCACTGCCAGCAGCCGAGCAAGGTACAGCCCCACCAACTGCCCGGCGCGGGTGCGCTTCCCCTCCACCTGGGGATACGCCAGGTCGCCTCCGGCGGCCATGGACCAAGGTGCATCGAGCAGGCGGCCGGCCCGGTTGAAAAAGCGCCGGGCGAGGCCGGGCAGGCCAGCTTGCAGGCATTCATCCAACAGGGCGGCTTCACTGGCGGCGGTCGTCATGCCCTGCCCGTAGATCGGGTTGAAACTGCAGACGACATCCCCGCAGGCCAGGTAGCCTTCCGGGAAGCGGTTGAGCTTTTCAAAATGGCGTCGCTGGCTGGCAGGATATTTGTACTGGCTGGCTTCGCCCAGCGGCTCAGCTGTTTTCAGGAATTCGTAAATATCGGGCGCCGCAAAACTGCGAGCATATTCCAGGTAGCCGGCCATGTCGGTTGGGGCGGCATCTCCGAGGTAACCCGCCAGGGTGATAATCCAGCGCTCTCCTTCCACGGCCAACATGGTTCCGCCGCGCATAATTTTCAGGGTGGGCAAGACTATAATCGGACTGCGCCCACCGGCGTCTGTTGGCCGGCGGCGGAAGACACGCGTGGTGTAGCACAGGTCCATCTTGATATGTTCTTCTTCCGGGCGGGCAAACCCCAGGCCTTCCAACCAGGCCAGGCAGCGCGAGCCGCGGCCGGCGGCATCCACCACCAGGTCGGCCTCCAGGGATGACTCAACCGGCGCGCCCCCGGTGCGGTTCTCCACCTTGACGCCCCTGACCTGCACCTGCGCGCCTGGGGTGGACGGCGTGGTGAGCAGCCCTACCGCGTCGTGGTTCTCCAACAGGGTCACATTCGGCGTGGCCAGCAGCCGGCGGGCGATAGAGCCCTCCAGCATCGGGCGGCTGACCTGCACTGCGACCAGGCCCGAATGGAAACTGTGATTGTAAGCCCCATTGGAATAATAAACCCCCATTTCGGATAAGTCGCCCACCGTCGCCCCTCGGGAGGCCAGTTCCTGAGTCAAACCCGGAAAGAAGCTTTCCAGAAGGTCGCGCCCGTGAGCCAGCAAAAGGTGGGCGTGCCGCCCCTGCGGCACCCCCTTGCGCGGCTCGCCGAGCGGCGGTAAAACATCGCGCTCGATCACCGTCACTTTGGAAAAATGGTTGGCTAACACCCGGGCAGCCAGCAGACCACTGACGCTGGCCCCAATCACCACGGCTTTTTCCATTTTGACAGGTTGGTTATCCATCACTTTCATCCTCCTGCCTAATACAGGTAACCGGTGGAATCGTATCCTCTGCCCGGATACTATACTATAAAATAGGAAAAAGATCGAATTAATCTATTTTTAGTAAATGAACGGCAACGAAGTTGGAATCGTTCCCGGCTGGAATAAGCGCATTCGGGTTAGAATAGGTTGTGCGAATCTGCTCGTTGGAAAGGAAATTCCCGATGGAACTGACCCTCTCAACCCCCGCCCTGCTTTTCCCAGCCATTTCACTGCTGCTGCTGGCTTATACCAACCGGTTTCTGACGCTGGCCAACCTGATGCGCGACCTGTACGCCCGCTACAAGGCCTCGCCCGACCCCAAGATCAAAGGCCAGTTGAACAATTTGAAATACCGCATTGTCATCATCCGCAATATGCAGCTCTTCGGGGTCAGCAGTTTCTTCACCTGCGTGCTGACAATGTTCAGCCTGTTTATCGGGCAGGCCGAGCTTTCCAAGTGGATCTTTGGCCTGGCGCTGATCCTGCTGCTGGTCTCGCTCGGGCTTTCGCTGCGCGAACTGCAGGTCTCGATCGACGCACTGACTCTGCAGGTGTCGGACCTGGATTAGCCCAGAGCCAGCCACTCCAGCACACGTTGGATCTGGGCGTCCCAGGCTGACCAGACATGTTCCCCGGGGCTCTCTTCGTAGAGCAGGTCGAGGCCCAGCTCATACGCATGGTCGCGAAAGCGCAGGTTATCCTGGTAAAGGAAATCTTCGGTGCCGCACCACTGGTACAGCCGAGGTTGAGCCGCGCCAGAGGCCGCCAGGCGGTCGGCTAAGGCGAACAAGTCGTTGGCGCTGCCGGGCACTTTGCGCAAGTCGCCGTAGATGCCCTGCAGTTCCTTGCGCCAGGCGCGGTCGCCAGAATGAGTGTTGGCTTCCTGGTCAAGCGCGCCAGACAGGCTGGCGGCGGCGGCAAAGCGCTCGGGATGCGATAGAGCCAGTTTGAAGGCCCCGTAGCCGCCCATTGACAGCCCGGCGACGAAGTTCTCAGAGCGCTTATCGGAGAGCGGGAACAGCGAGCGGGCGATGCGCGGCAGCTCTTCGCTGACAAAGGTCCAATAGCGGTAACCAGAGGCCATATCCGCATAATAACTGCGGTGTACAGCCGGCATCACCACCGCCAGGTTCAGGCCTTCCACGTAGCGCTCGATGGAGGTGCGCCGCTGCCAGGTGGTGTGGTCGTCCGACAGGCCGTGCAGCAAATACAACACCGGATAACGCCGCCGCGCCTCACCAGCCAGCTGACCGGCGGCGGCCGGCCCCGGCTGCGGCAGGATGACGTTCATCGAGCAGCTCAAGTTCAGAATGTGAGAAAAAAAATCGCAGTGGATCAGCGCCATGAGAGAGCCTTTCTATTGGTTTGAATTGAACCAGGCGGCCGCCTGGCTGGGGGCCAGCTCATTCAAGCGCCGCGTCACCCAGCTGGCCTCCTGCAGTTTTTCGGGCGGGTGGGTGGTGGCCACCGCCAGGCAGCGCATCCCGGCGCGCTGGGCGGCCGTTATGCCGGCAGTGGAATCCTCGATCACCAGGCAGTTGGCCGGCGGCTGGCTCAACTGGCGGGCGGCCTCCAGGAATACGGCCGGGTCAGGCTTGCCTGGCATGAAATAAGCCGAGACCAGCGCCTGAAAATAGGGGCGCAGGGCCAGGGCATCCACCAGCACATCGATGTTTTCCGGCGGCGCCGAGGACGCCACCGCTTGCGGAATGCCCTGCGCCTGGAACCAGGCCAGCCAGGCGCGTGCGCCAGGCAGCGCCTCGACCTGCCCATGGATCGCCCGGCGAAAAAGCTGTTCCTTGCGCATGCTGATGGCTTCCATCTCTTCCGTCTCCAGGGTACGGCCCAGCAGCATATTTAAAATGGTAGGGTTGGTCATGCCGAAGGTGTTTTTAAAAGTCTCGAACGAGTAGGGGATGCCCAGCGAGACAGTCACCTCTCGCCAGGCCTCATAGTGAAAACTGGATGTATCTACCAGCACCCCGTCCAGGTCCCATAAAATTGCGCTCAGCTTGTTCATCGCGTTGAATTGTACCTGAAGAAAACCCTGGCGGCGGTAAAAGTTTGATTCAGGGCGATTACCTGCAGTTATGACGCTCTGCAAAGAGATCGTATATAATACGGAGCGATGCAAGAGCAAGAATTGTTAGACTATCTCGCCGCCGGTGGCATCTCTTACCAATACGTGGCGCATCCCCCGGTCTACACCTGCGAACAGGCTGAGCGGCTACGCCCCAACCTGCCGGGGGTGAGCACCAAGAATCTGTTTTTGCGCGACGAGAAGAAGCGCTTTTTCCTGGTAATGACCGCCTGCACCAAGCGCCTGGATTTGAAAGGCCTGAGCAAAGCGCTCGGCGCCCCCAAGCTTCAGTTCGGCGATGAGCAGCGCCTGCTGGAGATGCTGGGCGTGACACCCGGCGCTGTGACCGTCCTGGGTCTGGTGCACGATATCACCCACCAGGTGAAGCTGGTGGTGGATGAGGAAGTCTGGTCGAGCGCCTATTACATGTGCCACCCGCTGGTCAACACGGCCACCCTGGTGCTGGGGCGCGCCGACCTGCTGCGTTTCTTCGAGTTAACCGGGCACTTACCGCACGTACTGTGCGTGCCCGCTCGTCTCGAGTTATCCGGCTAACGCTGCAGTTTTTCCGTTCGAAACATAAGGCTGGATCGCTTCGGCGTAATGGTGGTAGCTTTGTTCTTGCACGCTGTGCACATTGGAGGTAATCTCGGCATAGTCACTCAACAAGGTGTTGACCGCCCAGGCATCCAGCAGGCCGCGGTGTGCGTAGCTCTTCAACAGGCCAGCCGCCAGGTTCTCGGGCATGCCAGTGCGGTACGGGCGCGTCTCAGTCAGGGCGGTGTACATATCTGCCACCGCCATAATGCGGGCGCCGGTGGAGATTTTGTCGCCCGACAGGCCAAAAGGATAACCGCTGCCATCCAGGCGTTCGTGGTGCTGGGCTGCCCACTGGCGGGCCTCCCCAAAATCGTCAAGTGCGCCCAGGATCACGTATGTGTAGTAGGCATGTTGGCGCATCACAGCATACTGCCGCCTGGTCAGGCGGCCGCGTTTCTCGACAATTTTATTGGGCACTGCCAGCTTACCGACATCGTGCATATTGCCGGCCATGTGCAGCCGTTCGACTTGTGTTCCATCGAAGCCGGCTTTTAACGCCAAAGCGCTGGCGCATTCAGCCACGCCGGCCGAATGGGCGGCGGTGAAGGCCGAGCGAAAGTCAATCACGCCGCGCAGCATCAACGACAGTTCGTTCAAGCTGGCCTGCGGCACCGAGAGCTGCTCGAAAACTGAGGTGCGGCGCAGGATGTCGCTCAGGTAGGGCGAGGTTAAATCCAACCAGAAGGCTTCCATGCGGCTGGCCTGCAGTACGGCCTCGACCACCTCCGGCGCCAGCAGGCTGCCAGAAAAACGCCTCAGCCGGTCGTGCAGCTCGCCTACCTGGTGCAAAACATACCGGTCGCGCTGCAGCAGGCGCTCCAGCACGTCGGCCGCCAGGATGATTTGCGCCTCCAGGCTGGCGCCGCTGGCCTGCTGCAGTTCCCAAGTTTGCCAGGCTTTGTGGTGGCAGCGGATTGTCTCCGCAGACGGCTCCAGCCAGCTGATCTGGTGGAAAAGCATAGCGCCCAGGATGCAGTGCCGCTCAGGGTTCACTTCCTCGAATTGGTGCAGAGCCAGCTTTTCTTCCGGGGTCAACGCGCCGATATCGTGGATGAGCGCGGCCGTAAACAGGCGCATCAAAGCCTGGGGATCGAGCTGCAGAGCAAGGCCGGTCTGCCAGGCGATATACGCCGTGCGCTGCTGGTGCATGTGCAACAGCGGGCTGATCAGCTCCATGGCCTCGGATACTGCGAGGAGCAATTTCCCGATATGGATCTGGTTATCAGCGGGCATCGTGTTCAATTTTATTTTCTCGGAATAGTTGGATTGCATCAAGTACTCTTAAATTATATACTGCATTCCGGTTTTCGGAATCAAGAATCATCCCCCTGGCGTTGTAACAAATTATCTTTCGCGCACCCGCAGCACGATCACGCTGCCGATGATCAGCAGGCCGCCCAGCGCCTGGGCCAGGTCGAGCTGCTCGCCGAGCAGCACATACGCTTCGATGGTAGTCAGCACCGGCTCCATGGTGGCGATCAGGTTGGCCACCGTGGTGGGCAGGTAATTGAGACTGAGCAGGTACAGGCCAAAGCCGCCGATCGTCGGCCCGGCGCCCAGCAGGAATAATACGAGCCAGCCGCTCCACTGGTTGCCCAGCCAGAGCAGCTCCGAGCCCGGCGCAATGCCGCGCCCCAGGTCAGCCCCCAGGTTGATGAACAACAAGAAGACAGTGGCGAACCCGAAAGCATACGCCAGGGTGGTCCATGAATTTTGCCCGTGATCCGAAGCATACTTGCCCAGCAGGCTGTACACCGAAAACATCAGGCCGGTGAGCAGGCCTACCACCACACCCCAGGGGTTAAGCTGCCAGACAGACGGGTTTAAAGCGCCCGCCACCAGGGCGCAGCCGGTCACGCAGCATATCACCACGCCAATCTTGAGCGGGCTCAGTTTTTCACCCAGCAGGCGCCAGCTCAATACGGCGGTGAACGCCGGCGAGCTGTAGGCCATCACAGTGGCCACCGCCGCGCCGTTTAAAGCCACGGAAAACGTCCAAATGGAGTTGAAGATCGCCACCTGCAGCCCAAACAGCAGGTAAAACGCCAGCCAACGGCGCTCGAACTTGAGCAGGCTGGGCCGGATGATCGCCAGGGCCGGGAAAAGGGCGATGGACATGCAGACATCGCGCCAAAAGGTCAGCACCAGGGGGGGCAGCTTGAATTCCACCGACAGGTAGCGCACCAGGATGCCGGTGGTAGACCAGAACACGACGCCGACAAAACTGATCAAATAACCGCGGGTCAAGCGGCTGGCGGTGGTGGCAGTGGCAGCCTGCATAAGAGTGATTATCTTACCATCAAATTCACACAGTTAGGCAGTCAAAGTTGTATATAATAAGAGACACTTGACATTCCCAAGGAGTTCTTCATGAAATCGATCGTATACTACGGCTCACCGCGCCAGGCTCGCCTGGAAGCCAAAGAGACGCTGCCCGCCAAGCTTGACCTGATTCTCGATCACCTGCATCTGCGAGAGCGGGTGAAAGATGAAATTGTAGCTATCAAACTGCACGTCGGAAACAATATCGGCTACTCGGTCATCCACCCGGTCTTTGTGCGCAAGGTGGTGCAGGCCGTCAAAGACGGCGGCGGCTCACCGTTCGTGTGCGATGTTGATTGGGATGCGAACACTGCCGCCGAGCGCGGCTATACCGCCGAGGTGCTGGGCTGTCCCGTTTACCCCACAGCCGGCATCCACGAAAATTATTTCTACACCCACGAGTGGAAGTTTAAAGGCATGCAGGAGTGGCGCGTGGCGGGCATGATCCAAGACGCCACTTTTTTGGTAAACTTTGCGCACGCCAAAGGCCACCCGAGCTGCAGCTACGGCGGGGCGATGAAAAACCTGGCCCTGGGCTGCATGACCGGCAAGACGCGCGCGGCCATTCACGATACCTGCCATTACGATCGTTACTGGTTTGGCGAGCGGTGCCCCAATGAAACCACACGGCAGAAGATCGCCCAGAGCTGTCCGCACAACGCCCTGGTGGAAGACCGCCATCACCCCGGGGAGCTGCACCTGCACATCGAACAGTGCAACCAGTGTCTGCGCTGTTTGCAGGTGGCGCCGGCCGGCAGCCTGAAAATCGACCCGGTCAACTTCGCCGCTTTCCATGAAGCCAACGCCATCAGCGTCGCCATCACGCTGGGCACCTTCGCCAAAGAGAAAGCCGCCCATGTGGTGCTGGCCACGCAAATGACCCCAGTCTGCGACTGCTTCGGCTTCACCAGCATGCCCATCCTGCCAGATGCCGGCATCTTCGGCTCGGATGACATCGTGGCATTGGACGAAGCCGTGCTGGATATGACCGCCAAAACTCCACTGATCGAGGAAAACCTGCCGGCGTCGATGGAAGTGTACAGCCGCACCGGCCATCCCCTGAGCTGGCTGCACGGCCCTTATAAAGATCCCTACAACGTCAACAAATTCGCTCAGCAGTACGGCGTTGGTCAGCGGGATTACGAACTGGTAGATGTGCTGCCGGTTGAATCGATCACTCACGCGCCTATCGGCTACATTTCCGCCAGCGCGAACTAAAGATTTCAAAAAGTGTGCTGCCTGGGAGGTCTCCCTGGCAGCTTCTTCATTATTGCAACCTCAATACCTTCAGCATCGTGTCCGCGCGGGTATACAGCGGGTGACGCGGCTGGCCCTGGCGGGTCAGGCCGAGGCAGCTCAGCTCGCCCAGCAGCTTGCTGACCGCCCGGCTGCGGTCGTGCAGGCGCCCACGGTTGCCCCAGGCCGCCACCGACAGGCTCACTTCAACGGCCAGGCAGGTCAGCCAGGCGTCATTTTCCAGCCCGATTGGGTCCGGCAGGCGGGCTAACACCGACGGGTCGCTGGAGCGGTAGGCAAACAAGTTGCCGATTAGCAGGCCGCCAAAGCCCCAGGCCTGCGCAAAAGTAGCGCAGCGCCGCACGGTCGGGTCATCCATGCTGGCATCCGCTGTGCTGGGGTTCAGCCCGATGAACAGAACCAGCGGCCGGCAGGGCTGCCAGACCCGGCGCAGAGCGTAGCGGTACGACCGGCAGGGGGAAAACTCGGCGGAACTGTGTATATAGGCGTTCACGCTGGCGAGGCCCGCTTGCCCTGGCGGGCAGAGACGATCATCAGCCCTGCAAACCATAAAATAGCCAGGGCGTTGAACAGCCCCCCGGCCAGCCGCCCGGCCGAAAAACCCGCCAATCCGCTGGCCAGGCGCAGAGCCAACGATGCGTGCAGCAGGATCAGTGGGGCATACAACAGCGGGCGGTAGTTGATCGGCAGGCCCAGCACCGCCGGGAAGATGATCGGCGCGTGGCCAAACACCAGGCTGAACACAAACCCCAGGAACACGGCGTGGAGCATTACATCGTAGCGCGGCCCCGCAACCTGCGGGCCAAACAACAAGGCGGCCAGCCCACTGACTGCCATCCAGGCGTAACCGCTCAGCAGACAGGCAGCGATGAAGCGCGGCAGGCCCTGCATGCGCGCCGTGCGCCGCGCTACATCAAAAATTGCCAGCCAGGCTGCCAGCGCCAGCAGGCCCAACCCGGCCACGCGCACCCCCAGCGGGGTGGAAAGAGCCTGCAGGCACAGACCGGCCAGCAGCAGGCCGGCAGCGCTCAGAAACAGCAGGCGCACCCTCCGGCTGGGGCGCAGCACGCGGCTCAGTTCCAGGCGCTCGCCAGCGATGGTCAGCACCAGGAAGCCCATCCACCACAGCACGATGGTGTACACGGCCGCGCCGCCCAGCCAGATCAGGCTCCCAATCAGCCAGCAGGTCGCTCCCGCTGCCATCGTCCAACTGTGCAGGCTGGAGTCCCGTCGCAAGATATACCCCAGGATCCCTACCATTGCCAGGCTGCCCAATGTGAGCAGCAGCGGGCCGGCCAGGCCAGGGAAGCCCGCCAGAAGCAGCAGACCGCCCAGGCCGTTGCAGGCCGCTCCCAGGTACGCCCACCAGCGGCGCAGGGCCACTGCCCGCTCCAGTAGGATCAGCGTGCCAAAGAAACCGCTGACCATCAGCGGCCCGTGACTGATCGGCAGGGTCGGCCGCAGAGCCGACCAACCCCAGCCCAGGCGCACCAACCCGGCCCACATCCCGGCCAGCAGGGCGCATGCCGCCAGGGCCAGCACAGGCGCATGTATGCGGCGCAGTTCAATTTGCATGGCTAGACCAGGTAGAGCAGCATGATTACGGGCGTCTGGGCGTAAATGCTGTGCGCCATTTGAGCAGGCATGTGCGCCCAGGTGCCGGGCTGGGCATGGAATTCATCACCTCCCAGCGTCAGGCGCGCCTCTCCTTGCAGAAAGTGCAAAATTGCCGGCCGCGAGGCGGTGTGTTCCGATAACTCCTGTCCGGCCGCAAAGGCGAACAGAATCGCTTTGTCTTCCCCGTTGTAAAAAGTGCGGCTGAGGATACTGTCGCTGGGGATGGCGCCGGCCATCTCGGCCAGGTCCTGAACAAACTGGTAGCTTTTTTCCATGGATTGAATTCCTTTCTCCCAGGTTATACCCGCAAATCCATGGATTGCATATGACGTAGATCATATGAGCAAACTCAAGTTAGAAAATGTTACACTCGAAACCTGGAATCTAAAAAGTGAAAGTTAATAAAATTAATGAAGATCAAACCTGTTCTGGTTCGATTTAGAAAAAAGAAAAAAAAAGAGCCGACTTATCCTTTAAAAATGACAAATGTCATCTTTTCTTTATGACATTTGTCACTATGCATACGCCTTACAATTCTGTAAGCTTAAGAAAGTTAACGTAGCCAAGGGAGATAACGACAAAGGCAAACCTACCGTAAGGTAGGGACGCAAAACCAAGGATCTCATAAAATTGAGACAGCCTGGTTACCGAAAGCCCCCCCCAGTGAGTAAGAGCTCGAATCTGTGGTAGGCTTAAATGGTTTAAGTGGGTATTCAATCGGACGGAAACACCAGGTTGTCCTGGTCAACCGAACTATTTTTGACGAACTTGTTAAAACAAATTTGTGTTTGGCATCTAGAGGGAAGGTGCTGGTTACGCTTCTAAACTAAGCAACATTCGGCAGTGCGAGCATTGGGATAAAAAGCTTCAGAGAGTTGCAGCTCCCTGAAGCAAGAAACAAAAGGCGCAGGATGGCACCCTCTGTTTGTATTTATCATACAACAGGGGCGATAGAGAGTCAATATTTTCCTCCCAACCCGATCCGATAGCCTGACACGAACCTCAGATAAATCCCATGCCAAATGTGCAGCCGACCAACGTTGATGGGATACCATCTGCTCCAAGAAGGCGCTCTCTGAACCACATCTGACCCAAGGAGAGAAAGGAGGAAGGATATCGCGGGAAAATAAAACCATCTTTTCAATGATCGCATTAGTTGTGTTCCTGCTATCTCATTGGCACAACAAAGTGAGACCACTTTCGTAAGTGGGGTCAAAACAATTCAACCGAAAATATTTTTTCTAAGGAGATTATCTATCATGAAAACCAAGATTTTGACGATTGTAATTCTTTTAGTGAGCATCGCCATGCTCAGCACAGGCGCTTTTGCCTACTTCTCTGCGGCTCGGAATACCAATGTTGCCACAATTGCCGCCGGCACCCTGGATATTTCGATCGCTTCCACCAATGGTCTGGACACAAGCACTGCCCCGGCTGATTCCGAATTTGCATCAACCGCCACGCCTCCCTGGAATTTCTCGAACATTGCCCCCGGGGATTCCAAGTCAGGCTGCCTTTGGGTGCGAAACAATGGCACACTCGCCAGCGTGGAAGTGCGGTGGGATTTCAACTCACTCTTACCGACAGGTGGAACGGGCAGCGTTAACCTGGCAGACCGCCTACAGGTCACATACCTGAAGACCACAGAACCATCATCGTGGGTCTGGCCTGCCGATTTGCTACCAGGCGGCGCATTTTATGCGGGCGGTTATTATGACGAAAAAAGCGACAACCGGATCGATTTGAATGAACTTTC
This sequence comes from Chloroflexota bacterium, assembly GCA_029782365.1. Taxonomy (GTDB): domain Bacteria; phylum Chloroflexota; class Anaerolineae; order Anaerolineales; family UBA4823; genus CAWBUW01. The sequence continues at coordinate 43,659 of JAKOUW010000234.1, read as the reverse complement.
TCGCTGGAGCACCAGGACTGGCAAGGGTTATGATTGGGCCAACGACAACAACCCATTCCTGGTTGTTGCGCCTGGAGGTAAAGGAGCCGTCTGCATGACTGTGCAAATGATGGATGATGCCCTCGAGCCCGGTGGAGCCGGAGCAATCGACAACCTATACCAGGGAGCCTCCCTCACCTATATGATCAATGTTAAGGCCTTCAATCCAGCCACGGCCCCCAAATAATATCACGGATCGACAATTGTCTACGGAGCGCCGGCAGTGCTGGCGCTCCCACCCATTCCCAAAAACTAGGCATTAATATGAAAAAGAATCTGGGCAATATCCTTTTCTTCAGTTTGTGCGGAATATTAGTCCTCATTTTTTTATCCCAGATCGGGATTTTACCAATACGTTTCATATATCTCTATTCCGGTTCCATGAGGCCAACCTACCAGCCCGGTGACATGGCCGTTGTGTTTGTCGGAAATGATTTATCCGTCAAACCTGGAGATGTGGTGCTCTTCCAATCCCCGGTGGGAGCGACCATTCATCGTGTCGCAGCTATCGAAAACGGGCTGATTAGCACCAAAGGCGATGCCAACAATATCATAGATGACAATAAATTGAATAAAGTTGACGGCAAAGTGCTGTTAGCCATCCCGAAGTTAGGTTATGTATTTGATCTATTTCAAATTGCACTCAGAAATTTTGTTAACGCGTTTCGAGGCATCAAGGCCGGGTAATGGTGCAGCATTCACTGGAACTTATCAGGAGGCATCCAAATGTTTCGTAAATTAATTCCATTCAGCCTGATATTGATCCTTGCCATGGCGGCTATCATCAGTATGAGCACGGCCTATGGCTCGTGGACGAGTGTTTTAGTTGCCAATGGTGCTTTACAAACGGGCACATTTAACCCCGTTTTTCAAAACGTAAGCACTTCACACACGCCTGATTACGGAGAATGCAGTGCCAAGATTGTCAACGCGGATGGGCAGTTGCCACAAGTGGTTTTTGCCATTGCGCAGGCTTACCCAGGCTTTCAATGCACCATTTCCCTGGAAATAAAGAACAATGGCAATATTCCAGTCGCATTGCAAAAGGCTGTTTATTACCCCGCTGAGAATGATCAAACTTCCGTGTTCGTCTGGGGACCCCGCAAGCCCACTTGTGGCGAAACATTGGCGCCAGGCGAATCGAAATTGTATGATTTTACGTATGCCATCCCACTAACGCTCGATCCGCCTCAAAATACCACCTATAAAAACTCGGTCGAGTTCACCATTGTTCAATTTAACGCATACTCACCTTCTGGCTGCGCTGTAAGCCCGTAACTTCGAACAAGGTATGCTGCGCAAACTGCTGCCGGTTGCGGTCGCTCTTTTCTGTGGATTGTTTGCCATTTTCGGGATGAGAGGTGCTTACGCGGCTTGGGGCCATTCGCTTTCAGCCGCTGGACTGGTGTCAACCGGCGATGTGGATGCTCGCATCGAATCTCTTTCCATTGAAGTAAAAGATGGAGATGATCATCTGGGTGCTTGCAGCAAAAGTATCACCGATAACTATAACGCCACGTTTTCGATCGAGCAGGCTGTACCCGGATTCACTTGCAGAGTGAGCTGGGAAGTGAGAAACACCGGAAGCGTGCCGTGGCGCGTCGGCGAGGCTCGTTACAAATTTGATCCCAATTCGGCTGGGATCGAAGTGGTAGAAGAGGAATCGGAATTTCCCAAGATGTGCGCACTGGTAAAACCAGGCGAAAAGATCTCTGGCTTTTATATCGTCAGGATCACAACAGAAGCGCAACCCTCGACTGTTATTAACGGATCATTTTCTTTCGATATACAAAACTTCAAAAGTGAATGTGACCATTAACCCGCGGATAAAAGATGATCGACTTGAGAGAATCCACGCTCAAATCTATGCCTGACAAAATAACACGCATTGTATGGGTGCTGTTTATTCTCTTCTGGCTGGCTGACCTTTATGTCTTCATCAACTTTATCTTATACAATGTCATTCCTCCAGAATTTGGATTTTTCCCGATGCAACCATTGCTTTACTTATCGCTTTTAGGCGTGAGTTGGTTAGGTTATCGGCGTCTGGCAAATAGGCCGTGGTTGAGCCACCGATTGGTGATCTATGCCGGACTTGCAGGTTTGGCCCAGGCAGTGGTTTTTTTGGGGGCAGGCATTTTCTTCCATTTTGGCAGTTCCCCTTATGGGCACGACCTGGCTGCGATCCTCCAAAACGTGTTTTACATCACTGCGGTGACTCTGGGGATCGAAATGAGCAGGGCTTTTCTCGGAGCTGCCCTCGGGACACGCCATGCCGACCTGTCATTGGCAAGTATCGCGATATTATTCACCTTGTTAATGACCCCGGTCAACCAATTCTCACTCCTTTCTTCACCCTCAACAGCTTTCGTATTTCTGGCACAATCACTGCTGCCTGCTCTGGCGAGGAATTTACTGGCAACCTTTCTGGCAATGACGGTTGGTCCGTGGGCGGCCGCGGCTTATATGGGGAGTTTGGTTTGCTTCGAGTGGCTGCTGCCGGTTTTGCCACAACTCCCCTGGCAGGTTGTGTCCGCATTGGGAACTTTATTTCCTATAGCGGTTCTTTTCTTTTTCAATAGTCGCCTGGTTCCCGAAAATAAAAAAACGACCATCGATGCCGTAAAAAATAAATCGACACAGACGGTCTTTTCTTTCATATCCTGGCCGCTGGTGATCAGCGTAGGCATGGCACTGTTTGGTTTTAGCTCAGGCCTTTTCGGTGTTCAGCCTTTCGTGATCTATGGCAGTTCGATGAAGCCGATTTTGAACGCTGGCGACATTGTAGTCACCAGGCCAGTTAATCCAACTTCTCTTTTGGTGGGTGATGTGATCCGCTTTCATCAAGGAAGCATTGAAGTCGTACATCGGATCATCACTATTCGAGAAAGTCAAAGTGATCTGGTGTTTATCACTCGCGGTGACAACAACAATACCAACGATAGCCCTGTTCGCATGAGCGAGGTTCATGGCAAGGTTGTGTGGGTGATTCCAAAAGTCGGACTGGTATCTCTGGTTGTCCGTGAATTATTCACAGGGATTTTCCGCCTATGAAACCCCCGAAGGTGATAACTGGTTTCAGGTTAGCCTTGGCTCTCTTGGCTGCCATGTTGTGGATCAATTTGCTTCCCCAGGCTGATGCCAGTTGGAAACATACAATCAGCATATCGGGTAAGATCAACATTGCTGACCCTACCAATGCATCTCCGACAGCAACCTCCTTGCCATGTTACATGGCGGAGTTCGATGATCAACTGTCCGACCTGTCGGTCAAGCTGTCTGCTGGAGAGACAATTACCCTGGATTGGCAGTTCACCAATATCGGCACCTGCGACTGGCTGTCAGACATCCGCCTGGTAGCAGGCGAGGATAACCTGGACGGGCTGCCGCACGAAATGCCGCTGGCAGAAAAGGTTATCAGGCCAGGCGACCAGGTTAGCACTACGCTGCAAGCTGTAGCGCCCCTCAACCGAGGCGAGTATCGCATTCATTACTCCCTGGTGATGCAAAAGGATAACGAAGACCAAACCATAGAGATCCAGAACGGCACTGCTGGTGGACTAGTAGTTGTTCTTATCGTTGCCCCACTTCCCCTGGATACTCCCGAACCAGGTGCGCTGGCCACAACCTGGCCCACCTCCCCTGCCCTGACTACAAGCACGCCTACTCCCATCCCAAATCCTTAACCTGCTCTTGTTCGCCGCAACACTTCCAAGAGGAAAAGGCCGGTGGCTTGTGATTTTTTAGAGATACCGGGCGAAATCCGCGCGTCATGTGTTTGCACACAACCGATATGCCATCAAAAATATGATCCCTGTCATACCACTTCTCGCTCCTTTCTGTCAAAATAAACCAGAAAACAAACCAGTCCTGCAAAATCTGCATGGATCGGGATAGACAGAAAACTGTTGAGGAGTACTGTATGAAAAGAATCTTAATCATTATCACCATCCTGGCCCTTTTGCTCAGCGCCTGCGCCAGCCAGGCCAGCTCCGGGCCACAGACGCGCTCGTATACCCTGCAGTCTGACCTGGGCTCTAACGGCATGCACTTCCTGGGCGTCGGCGGCGATATCGACGGCCAGACCGACCCCACCCTGAAAGCCAACGTCGGCGACACGCTGGACATCAAGTTGATCTCCGGCGAAGGCGTCGAGCACAACATTATCTTCCCTGATTTCAACGCCGAATCGGCGCACGTCAAGGGCAAAGGCGAAAGTGTTTCGCTCAAGTTTGTGGTGGATAAGCCCGGCTCATTTGCTTACGAGTGCAACCTGCCCGGCCACAAAGACGCTGGCATGCACGGCATGTTGGAAGTGACCGGCATGGCCGCCCAGGCCGCCGCCAGCAGCAACAGCCAGGCCTCCGCCCAAACTGTCTCGAACCAGCCAGCGCCCACCGACAGCGCCCCAGCTACGGGCGGCGCGGATGTGGTGCGCGACCCAACCGACCTGCCCGCTGAGATCGGCCAGCGCGGCCCGGCCAATGTGCGCATCGACCTGGTGGCCGAGGAAGTGGTCGGCCAGTTAGCGGACGGCACCACATTCACCTATTGGACCTTCAACGGCAAAGTGCCAGGACCTTTCTTCCGGGTGCGCCTCGGCGACACAGTGGAAGTGCACATGAAGAACAACACCTCCAGCAGCATGGCCCACTCGGTTGACTTTCATGCCGTCACCGGCCCGGGCGGCGGCGCCGTCGCCACCCAAACCAAGCCCGGTGAAGAGACGATGTTCACCTTCAAAGCCATCAACCCCGGTCTGTTCGTTTACCACTGCGCCACGCCCATGGTAGCCAACCACATCTCCAACGGCATGTACGGCTTGATCCTGGTAGAGCCCGAAGGCGGCCTGCCTGCCGTGGACCGCGAATTCTACGTGATGCAGGGCGAGATCTACACCACCGGCAAATTCGGCGACAAGGGCGCCATGACAACCGATGTCACCAAACTGCTTGACGAGCATGCCGAGTACCTGGTCTTCAACGGCGCCGTTGGAGGGCTGACCACCCAAAAACCACTCAAAGCCAACGTAGGCGAGACAGTGCGCATTTTCTTCGGCGTAGGCGGCCCCAACTACACTTCGTCTTTCCATGTGATTGGCGAGATCTTCGACCGGGTGTATGACCAGGCCTCGCTCACCGGCACCCCCCTGACCGATGTGCAAACCACCATGGTGCCGCCCGGCGGCGCCACCATGGTGGAGTTCAAACTGCAGGTGCCCGGGCGTTACATTCTGGTGGACCATGCCCTTTCCCGCCTGCAGCGCGGCCTGGCTGGTTACCTGATGGTGGACGGCCCGGCTGCCCCGGATATTTTCCAGGCTACACCAGTAGCCGGCAGCGGTCACTAACCTTATCACGCAGAGCGCCTGGCCTGGTTGCCTCAAAAATGCACCCCGACGCAGGCCAGGCGCCAATCAAACAAAACTAACCTGATTTTCACAAGTTGCAGTACAATTTCCGCCGTATGACCAGCGAACCCACCTTCCCCATTCCCCAACCCGGGGGCGAACGCCTGGACCCAGTCACCGGCCTGCCGCTGCCCGACCCCTTCCCCGATTACGTACCCTGTCCGCACTGCGGCGAGGCCGAGGTGGAAGTGTGGTGCAATCAGGAAGGGGGCACGTGCCACAACTGCGGAAATTGGGTGCACTATCCCCGTCCGCCGTTCTGCGGCATTTATCCCTACTGCAAGCGCGGCACACCGCCCGCCGCGGATAGCGCCTAGCCGCTCATCTCTTCGAGGTCTTTGAGATCCCTCACCAAAATATAACCGCCACGCTGGGTGGAAACCAGGCCGTCTTTCTGGAAGCGTGAGATCGTGCGGATCGAAGTTTCCAGCGTGGTGCAGGCCATCTCGGCCAGGTCCTGGCGCGAGAGCGGGATGGTGATCAGGGTGCCCTGGGGGGTAGGTCGCCCGCTGCGCGCTGCCAGTTTGAGCAAAATATGCGCCATGCGCCGCTCGACCCGCTCGCCCGCCATGATTTGCATATTGATCATCGACAGGTGGCGCACTCCCAGCATGCGCAAGATATTCAAAATGACCGGTGGATTATTCAACAGGTGGCGGGAATAGGCCTCGGCGCTGAAACTGGCGATGGAAGACTCTTCCATCGTCATGGCGGTGGCCGGGTGGCTGGGGAAGAACAGCACCGTGCCGCCAAACATCTCGCCGGGCGCAATCATCTCCAGGATCACCTCGCGGCCATCGCGGTCGTGATAGACGATCTTCACTCGCCCAGCAGCCACCACGTACACCCGCTCGCAGGAGTCACCCTGGTAAAAGACGACCTTGTCCACCGCCAGGCGCTCCAGGCGCGTTTCACGCGCCAGGGCGGCCAGGTCCTCGGCGCGCAGTTGGCTCAACAGCGGCAGGCGTTGGAGCAGGTCCAAGACGGGTTGGGTGTGCCCGGGTTGCATTGGGGTTAATTGTACTTCTTTTTCGCGGCTTGAATATGATAAGATAAGCATACCCCAGGCTGGCTGGATGGTCGCTGGCGGGAGGCGCTTGCGCCTGCCGCCAGAGGAAAGTCTGCACTCCACAGGGCACGGCGCCGGAGAACATCCGGGGCGGCGGGCTTGTTCGCAAGCTTAGCTGCGGGATCGGGCCACAGAGACATAGTGCCGCACGCCGCCTCCGGGCGGTATGCGGCGAGGGTGAAAAGGTGGGGTAAGAGCCCACCGGCGCAGCCAGCAATGACTGCGGCCAGGTAACCCCCGCTGGGAGCAAGGCCAAGCAGAGACAAATGAAACGGCCCGTTTCTGTCTCGGGTAGGCTGCTGGAGCCGGTCAGCAATGACCGGCCAAGATGGATGACCATCCAGGCGGCTGCCGTCTTCGCAAGAAGATACCCAACCGCTGGACAGAATGCGGCTTATAGGCCGGCCTGGGGTACATTCTAGTTCGTTCAACCGGCTAGATGGCGGCACATTAACAACCCAGAAAGCAAGTGATGTCGATCGGGGCGTCATTCGTCACCCTCCAGGAGATCATACAGGCGCTGAAAGTCTCGAATCGTCTGCTGGTCATAGTTGAATTGCCTCGTTTGCAGGTTTTCTAGCAAACGCCGCATTTCCTCAACTTCTAATTCATTGTAGTGGCGAAGCGCCGTAGCCGCATCTTTATGGCGTAGAATTTTACCAAGCATGGCCGGCGGCACACCAATCCTGGCCAGCATCGCTCCCAAAGAAGCCCTCATTCTACGGGCTGTCAGGTCCTCGACGCCAAACTCCAATCCCCATTGTGCAACCGCTTCAGTTACATCACGCCGGTCCCACTGCAGCCCCTGGGCGTTGATAAAAAGCGGCGAACGCCGGGGAAGGTTTTGCACATAGGATTTGAACGGCTCGATCATGAACGACAGCAAGGGAAGTTCCTGATCTTCTTGAGATTTTGTTTGTCGCAGGTAAATCTTCCGATTGTCGAAATCCAGATCGGTCGTAATCAGCTTGGCCACTTCGCTCGGGCGCAAACCCAGGTAACTGCACAAGGCTACAGCTAACGCACTTTGATAGATTGGGCGTTGGATTTTGAAGCGCATGTTCAGCAATGCCTGGTACTGCTCATCGGAAAGCTCGGTAGGATGTGAAGGGGAAGTTGCCATATTCGCTTCCTCAAGCAGTTTCTTGATCCGCTTGGTGAATTTCGTAGGACGGTACAATGCCCCATCGGATGTTGGGAAAAGAAACAGGCTCTTCCCAAACAGAGCATCCCTGCAGGCCATGTAATCCAGCACAAAGCGGGGAGGCTCTGCAACCAACTGCTCCTGAACGAGAATCGCAGATGAATCGGTCAAAACCTCATCGCGTAGGATTTCCAGCGTTTGGCGCAGAGGAAAACCGGCTTTGCGGGTAAGCCATACAACGGACAGATCCCGTAGCCCCATAAAATTAGTAGATTGCGCTAAGTCCATGCCGAGCTGCCTTTCGAAGTTTTGAGAATCGCTCCGGTCCAACCGGGTGGGTGGGATTGAGAATTTTCTTGACCACAATATCCATTTCATCCATTGAGATGGGTGGATAAGGAACAATTTTTTGCCGATACAGATACCCCCAGAAGCGGTGTACCCCAATCAAGCGGCGCTTGATCGTACTGCGTCGGATCTTACCATCCCGTTTCAGCATATCGGAAAACTCGATAAACATATCGGGATCGATCATGAAATTATCCAACGAACCATCATGGCGGCTCTGGTAGAATTCGATATACTGAATAGCATCATGGCGATAGGCATCGGCGGTTGAAGCCGCGCGGTCACGCCGGACTACCAGGTATGCGCTAAACCCGGACAATATTTTTTGGATTCGCTCCGGATAATGCTCAATTCTGCCCAGTGGTGGCAGTTCAAAAGAGTCGCTTTGTTCGGTTGGGTAGGTAGAAGATCGTTGCATCCTTGCTTTCTCGTGGATCAGATAATGTGCGTACATTATCAATATTATAAATAGTTTCTCTTCAAAATGCAAGGGTTATTTAGGGCAATTTTTCAAATTGGTTCTTGAAAGTAGAGGCCACAATGGATGAAACGTCTCAGAAAATTGGCATTTGGCTGAAAAATACCCGCCAAAGCAAAAACCTGACTCTACCTCAGCTAGCTCATTTAGCTGGGCTATCTCATGCTTCATTGAGCCGGATTGAAAACGGGGCTTCGGCTGTGACGTTGTTCACCCTGGTGCGCATCTTCTATGCTTTTAATTACTACTTTACAGCCCTATACGATGACTTAGGCCTTCCCAATTTGAACCTTCCACCGATTTCTGACAAGGCCAGAGAAAGCCTAGATGATTATCCATCTTTGACAATCACTGATATCGAGGATTTTGTTGCGCTTCACGCCAAAAAACCTGCCGCCGCATCCCAAATCATAGAAAAGATGCTGGATGTCAAATCGGTCGATTTGCTGAACCTAGAAGGCTTGCTCCCACAAGAAAACTTGAGACAAATATTCCAGCAATATGTCAATTGGGAATACACGGAATACCCCCCAATCACTTTGGATACGTATCGAAATATCTATTGGAGTGGGGGTGTGATGACCATGACTGACCTGGGCAATTATATTAAGGGCTGCCGAGTTGATCAGGGTTTATCCCTGAACAAACTTGGAAAAGATGTGAATCTAACCCATGGCGGGTTATCCAAATTCGAGAAGGATATTAGTGAGAAAGTTAAATTTGTCGATCTGCTCAACCTGGATCAAGCCCTGTCACTGGGTGGGGAATTGCTAGCAATAGCCTGGCGCGTTGCAGATCTTTACACTGGGGTGATGCGGATCAAATCTCTGAGGCTACGCGGTATAGAGCCACCAGTAGCGTGGACTGATGAGCAGATTAAGTGGATTGAGAGGCTTCTGCTGGTTTCAAGGTCGTATCAACATTATTTGCCAGGAGATCGGAAGTGGCTGAAAGATTTCCGCACACAGGTTTAAGGTTAATTGTTTCAGATTGTACAGGCTCGATCATTACGTGGCGCTAAAATGTAATTATGTTACACAAAAAGCTAAGCTGTAATTTATTGCAAAGCAATTTTCTCGTTTGATCAGATAGGTAGGGGTCAATATGCGTGTGCTTGTTGCTTCAATCATCAATCAAATTCGTCAGAACCTCAGAGACCGTTATAAATCTGGTTTTCCAATCATAAAAGAATTGATTCAAAATGCTGATGATGCTTTTGCAAAACATATCGATCTTGTCCAGATAGATAAAATTCCAGAAGCGCAGCATCCTTTACTAAATGGACCCGCGTTAATTGTTATAAACGATGGCGAATTCGATGAGAAAAATGCTCGTGCAATTAACTGCATTGGTTTGAGCAGCAAAACCGGCAATCCTCATGCAGTTGGGCGCTATGGCTTGGGGCTAAAAAGCATTTTTCATCTCTGTGAAGCTTTTTTCTTCATATCTCATATTGATAAGCAATTGCATATTGTTAATCCTTGGGCAGAAACAATTGGTTTAGATCAAGAAGTTGACTCAGCTTACCCAGAATGGGATAACTGTAGTTTGGTGGATAGTCAAGCTGTACTTAAAAATTTAGAAGTGATACTTAGAGATTATTCTAGTTTCCTTTGTTTGGTGATCCCGCTAAGGAAGAAAAGCCATTTTGACCGCCGCCATGCCATTATTCAAGAACTTCCTGGAGAAGAAGGCCACGATCTCGAAAAAATACTACAACCTTCTGGGAATCAGTCATCTGGTTTGGAGAATGAACTTTGCCGATTATTTCCTCAGCTTCGAGCACTAGAAGAAATCCGATCTTGGCACTTAGAAGGAAATGGAAAGCTTGAGAGTATATTTAATTTGCGATTAGCTAAAGAATCATCGCGATTAGCATTTCCATTAACAAAAATACCGAGTAATGAAATCAGGCCTTTTCACGGCGGATTGAAGGTACAACTATCTGGCGCTCGTATCAGTGAAGCAATTTATGCTGGCGTGGAAGCATGTTTTGATAAACCTATTTTTAGCCAGATGAAAGCTTCCACGCTATGGCCACGTCATAGTAATGAAGATCCTGAAACCCATGAATTGATTGAACAAAGCGATAACGCACAACCTCATGTCGCAGTTATATTCAACCGATTTTCCTCTGATTCAGAATCGGGCCACCTAAGTATTAGGCGCGCAGTTTTTTTACCACTTGAGAAACAAGCTGAGCGTGTTGATATCAAAGGTAATGGGAAATATGGATTAACCCTACATGGTTGGTTTTTTGTAGATGCGGGGCGTTCAGAAGTTCCAGGTTGGGAGCATAACTATCAACCGGTATTTGAAACAGGTGAAGAATTAACATTAGGATGGAATGGAGCTTTAGCTCAGCAGGGAACCCTCCAGTTGATAATTCCTGCTCTAGAGAATTTTGTCACTAAATCCAGACTATCATTAGCTGACACCTCCCAATTAACGAGTGCGCTTGAAAAATCGAAATTGTTTGCGGAATATAGACAATATATTTGTAAAAATAATCATTGGGTTTATTGTTATCAAGGTAGTGAAAGTGGTTGGCGTAGACTTCCAGCAAATCAGAGGATTCTCCATCTCCCTGAGCCACCAGCCTCAGATCTTGATCGTCCATTAAAAGTTTTCCCCGAAATCTTGAATTTTGGTCCAGTCACAATAATTGGAAAGCCTAAGCTCTCTAATATTACGGAGCAACTGAAATGGGAAGAAAGTATTTTAGCAAATTTGCTTTCAACCGTGCCAGTAAGGGATGTTTTCTCAAGCCAAGGATTGCTTGGCTACTTAGTTGATGTTTTAAAAATAGCCTTGCCCGATTCTGGTTCAATATCTGCACAACACATTTCGAATTTATCGGCCGTATTCCTGAAGATGATTCGAGAAACCTTTGCGACAATAGATCTTCGCAAATTAGATGAGAACCGCAGTTTAATAGCACAGATCATAAAGTTGATACCAGTGGATAAAAAATTTGTTATCCAAGGTAAGGATGAAGATTTACGTAAGCCAGAATATCTCGAACTTCTAAGCGTCTTATTCCAGCTTAAATTAGAACTGATAATTATTCCATCAAATTTTGATATTTCAACAGATGCTGAGAATACTTCATTGAGCGTGACTCATGCTGAAGCCATTCTGAAAGCATTAGGAACGGTTTCGACTTCAATAGAACTACCTGGTATTGAGGGCAGTAAAGAAAAAGTAGCCATTCAAGTTTTTAACAGCGTGACAGATCGTCAGTTGTTAATCATGAGATGTGGTGATTTGAGTTTATTCAAAGGGAAATATTTATCGAGAGGTATTTCCAAAGAGCAATCCCTTTCCCTTTCAAGATTGAAAAGCCTGAGTAATAAGAATTTGCTTTTTCAGTATGCTTCGGATGGCACTGATACTATTTTAGGTGTACTGAGTCTTGCCCTACAAGATATAAGCCCAGTCGTTATCCGAAGAGAGATAAACAAAAGCTTGGATCTTAATGCTGCTGAAAGTAACTTGGACGGTTGCCTAAGTCTATTAGAGTCAGCTCCTAGATTAGCAGATATTGCACAAAGAGAGGGTCTAATTCGGAGTTTATTGCAATCTCTGGATAATGTCGCCAGTTTTCCAAAGAGAAAAGCAATTCTACGATATCTTCTGCATGGTTTTACACCAAAATACAATGATCAATCCAATTTGTTTGTTCTAAAAGATACTACAAATGTTTGGGCCCGATTAGCGCTTGCCTTCTTAAGATACAAAGAAGAAGAATGGCGTATTCTGGATCCTAGAATGGCGCTTCTTCTCACCCCGATCGCTCAACAGAAGTTAAACATATCTGAGTTGGATGAAAAGGCAGTACTAACCTTGGTGCGAAGTCTTGCACCAAGGCAAATAAGCTCTCTTGAGTTAGTAGATCTTTCTCCTGAAGATCGGAATGAGCTGCTAACAAAATTTTCGTTAGCTGATGCAAAAGATTTGCTGAAAAATTTGCGCATTCATGAAACTGTGAATGGCTCCCTCGTGAGCTTAGCCCCTAACACATTTTTAGAAAGCAATGTACTAGTTCCTTCAAGCTTATCGCGCTTTGCTACCTTATTACGCTCTCCCAATAATGACTATTTACAGATGGTTTATAAAGAATTAGGCGTATTTCCACTCGGCGCTGGCTCGATCATTCAATTAGCCATATCGTCTGAGTATCCTGTGCAACATTGGCGCATAATTATGGATGCGCTTCACTCAATGGGAAAGCAACCTGACCAAAGCGTGTTAGCTATGCTCAAAGCTCACTCTTGGATTCCAACAAAAGCAGGTGGTCAGGTTGAACCTTCTGAGATACTGAATATTTCAGGAATGGAACCGCAAATATCGAGTTTGCTGGAAGAATTTGACTATCCTTTCTTATGTTTTAGCGAGTTAAATCCTGAGTTACTAAGCCATCCGGCTCAAAAAACATTAGTTGAATTTGTTTTGCCTGATCAACACGAAATGGTAAAGCGGCTTGGAACATTAGTTGCTAATTTGGAAAAATATTGCATCGGGAATTTAGAAAAAGACAGGATAGATGCAAAGTATTTGCGCACATTTATTGAAATATTTTGGGATGGAGACGGTTCGACAATTTTGCCTGCTGTTCAAATCCTACAGGTAATTGAGGCAACGCAAAAACCTTCTGATGTAATCGAATTTGCCAATTTATTATGTGGCTCTATATCTACGAGTAGATTGGTGGATATTTTCAATCACGTAGCAAAAGTTCATGAAACTGCTGCGCAGGAGCGAAAAGGTAATATTCTTGAGGTGTTTAATTCTTACCTTGCCTTAGCTGCTGATTTACCCAATTTCTATAATGATATTCTTCCGGCTATTCGATTATTGAACAAAAACAAGAAGTGGAAAAGAACAGATCAGTTGACTTACAAAGCAAAAGGGATTGACCCCAATGATCTTCTGGATGATGTTCAAGGTCGATATTTGAAACTATCATCTGATAAAGGAACAACTGGGAGCTTTACAATAAGCGCAACTGCATTAGGCAATTATGAACATGATCTTAGGACTGGTGCAGATTTGGTAAAAAATTACTTTTCGGAGTGGGAACCCTATATTCAAAACCTGGAGATTATCGGCGGTTTTTTGTGTTTATTGGGTGATCAGCCTGGGTTACATAACCTGGCTGAAAAATACTTGGGCCGACGAGATGTAGATCAGACTAGAGAACTGTTGGATTGGATGACCGATGCGGCGATGTGGCATAAAGGCGAAACGGTTCGCGAGCGGATGAAACGGCAATTTTTCTTTATCAAGGTTGTAGATTCTGAAACAAAAACAGTAATGGTTAAAGCATTGACTGACGCAACCTTCAATGCACGGTTATTGCCAGAAGAAACCTTACATCACTTGCTTTACGAAGGTGAAGACAAACGCCCTGTCACACCCCCCATTGTTTCAGGGCAGGTATATGATTTTCTCTGTTTGCGAAAATTGCGGCTGGATCAAACAGATCCGGGTCGTTTAATTGAACTACTCAAAGAGACAGCGCGGATATTGCTGTTTGAAGCGTATTATCAGGATATTCCTAATTTTGATGATTATTGGAGAGAATTAGAACAAACGGATCAACTTGATATTGAGATCGCTCAAGACACGATCATAGATTCAGCTTTCACTTACATTCCTACGCTAGGATTAGCAACTCATAATCTTTTCAGGCAGAAAATCAAGACATGGGAAGATATTCGCAGTCGGGATGTTCAGGCAAAACATAATGCTCGTCGAAAAGGCAAGGAGTCCACAACTAGTTTTGAGAAAGAGCGCGAGAAGCTTCGAAACGAGCTCAAAAGTGATCTCGAATCAACTGAAAGTCAAGGACAAGTAATCCGAGCAGAGTTGCTCAAAGCCGTTCGTCGCAAAATAGGCGAGGAATATCAATATAGGCGCTCTTCAATTTTGTTTGAATTGTTTCAAAATGCTGATGATGCTGTAGCTGAATTGGGGGTTCTTTTTGATGAAGCTGCTGACAAGGTGTTACCTGAGATCCCAAAGGGATCAGTAGCATCAGATAGATTGGCGCTCCGGGATTACCATAGGCGTGTTGTTGTTGATTGGGATGCTGAATGCATCCGATTTGCCCATTGGGGACGCTCTATCAATCAGATCCGTCCAGGAAGTGGCGAAGTTTATGGATATGATGCCGACTTAATAAAGATGTTAATGATGCAGCGATCAGATAAGTTGATTGCTCCTGAGCTAAATATAAAACAACTAACCGGAAAATTTGGCTTAGGCTTTAAGAGTGTTTTTCTAATTAGCCAAAAGCCTGCTGTTTTAAGCGGACGCCTAAAGTTTGAAATAGTTGCAGGACTTTATCCTACTCGCATCAAACAAGATGATCTTACCAATCTGACTAATCACCTTGCCGGTTGGAGTATTGAGAATAATCGAGATGGTACATTGTTCGAGTTGCCAATAGATTTAGATGTATCTCCAAGTGTTCTCTCTGATACTGTTGTCAAGGATTTCTATAAATGGGCTGATTTGCTTGTGATATTTGCGCATGAGATAAATAGAATTGAGCTAATGCAAAAAGGGTCAGCCCATCGTTCGATTGAATGGCATCCTGAAAGACTCGCTGAAGGATTAGATTGGTTTCTTGGTAAGCTTCGAACCTTTGGCAGTGGCAGCAAACCATCAAAAATTTCTGCATTGGTATGGAAGACGGCTCAAAAGAATGCGAGTATTGTGGATGAAAATGGAGGAAAGAATCACCATGGATCTCTACTCTTTACTTTTAGTAATAGTGGATGCATACCGATCGATGCCGATGTTCCGAGAATCTGGGTTACTGCACCAACGGAGAGTGCATTGCCTGTTGGTTTTGTCATAAATGCGAATTTTGCTCTTGATGTTGGGCGAGCCCAGCTAGCGCGTTCATCAGAACAAAATCAAGTTCTTGCTCGAGATATTGGACGGAAATTTGGTGAATCCCTCGTTGATCTGTTTAATTACACAAACAGGGAATGGAAGGTATTCTGTAGGCGTGTTGGTTTGGTTCAAGATATTACGCCTTATGATTTCTGGGAATCAATATGGAAAATTGCTTGTGAACCACTAAGGCGCACAGATCCAAGTGAGGGTGCCAATATACTAAAACGTTTTTTGGGATCGAGTGGCAGTGGTTTAGAGCATTTATATACAGAGGAACAAGCCCTTCCGACAGATTTGCCAAACGAATATCAAACTCTAACCAAATTAGGAAATGTGCGTTTCTGGGTTGAAGGAGTCTTAGAAAAACCCGATGTGTTTAATCAAGTCTCAGCATGGGCAGGGTTTTCTATAAAGGCACCTAAAGGCACTATCGTGTCAAAAACTGTGAGAGAATCGCTAGTGCATCTACTTTCTGAAACACCGAAATGGGAAAGTATATCGCTTTGGAAAACGGTTACTTGGGTTATTGGTCCAGCGAATCGCGTTCTTCCTGAACAGGCTAGCCTGCTTGGTCAGTTGATAACGTCAGGGTTTATTAATGAATTGGATCGCTTCGAACAGGAATCCTTAGGGCAGTTTCTCAGGAAACTGGAGTTCAAGACTATTGATGGCTCTTATCGTCCTGCCCCAGAGCTACTTACTTTAGTAGCTGACATAAAAAAAGAACATGAATTAGATGAATTCCTTCGTGCTCAATTCGCACCTACCAGCCTGGTTTTATCAAGAGAGTATTCCGAAAAAGCCACTCAGTTTTTCCGTGCATGTCGAGAGAAATTATATGCACCTGTCGAAAAATTGGTTGATTGGGCTATAACGGCAGATAATGATACAAGACAGAGAGCCGTTCTCGAATATCTTTTGCATGGTGAATTGCATCGCGATTTGGCTGAATCTATGCGTAACTCGTCCCGGCTCGTAGATTTTGAGCGATCCTGGCTCGCTAGTCTATACTTGGGTCATGAGCTATTACAAGGTTATGATCAGTATGATCAGAGTATCTTGATGGGTCTTTTGCGATTACAACAGGCGATTATTGAACCTCCGCCTCCGCCTTTACCATCGGCAAATGTGATTTTAGAGACCATCTATGACTGGTGGGAGAGGAACCATGCTGGCTTGATCTCCCAATATGAGCAAGATATTTATCCTATGGGTGCATCTAATCCTCTTTGCAGTGATTTGGAATATCTAGAAGATCCTTCAAACCGAAGAGAATGGATGATGCTCTTTCTCTTGGGAAGCTATCATACAATTGGTCGCACACGAAGTTCAGCTTACCGCAATTTCCTCTCAGATTGTCAGCAGCGAGGATGGTTTGATACCTTCACGCTACCTACGGCAGAAGCTGATAAGTGGATTGATGTTTTGGATGGATATCTAGAACATGTATCAGATGATTCAGACGCTCAATACCAGTATCTTTTCATGCGTCAATTTGTAAACATTTACAAGATTTCTCGGTTCTTAATAGGTTATGCAGAAGTCTTTATAAGTATTAATCAAATTCGGGCACGCTTTCAATTGGATCAAATCACTAACCCGAACGAAAGTGAGATTTTTAGCGGATCAGGTTTGCCGATAATTCCTCAGGTTTCCAATACGCTTGGTCTCGGCGCTTGTTTTGTTTTACGTGAACTTGTTCGGAAAAATGTTGTGACATCGCCTTTTGCCCGCGAACATTGTTATGCACCTGTAAGAAGATTACGTGAATTTTTTATGGAAATGGGTTGTAACCTAAGCGAAACTGCTAATATATCCATGTCTACTCAGATATACCATTTCCTAGTATCCAATCTTGGTGAAGAAAAAGCTTCGTTTCTTAATAGTTTTGACATTCCTTTCCTGATGATTATCGATCAATATGGCGGTTTTAGAGAATTCTGGAGCCAAAATCGAGTCTAAGGCTTGAGGAAAAGGAGAAAATTATGGAAGCATTCCAACGAGGAGATCAGGTACAGCATCCAGTTCATGGAATTGGTCAGGTTATTGTGGATGAGAAAGAAACAGTCATTATACGTTTCCAGCATGGTATTGAGGAATGTATCAAGGGTGAATTGCGAAAGATCCAAACGCCTTACCAATCGCTATCTCAAAAATCTTGGCATTCCCCATTAGATGTAATTACCCGCGTTCAAGCGAATGCTATCCAGTCTGTAAACGATTCTTGGGGAGTATTTTCTCTGTCCCGTGTTGCTCTTTTGCCTCACCAGCTTTGGGTTTGCCGTCGAGTGGTAGAAACTTGGCCAACCCATTGGATGGTGGCCGATGATGTAGGACTGGGTAAAACCATCGAAGGCGGCCTAATACTCGCATCATTAATCGCTCGAAACATTGTTCGTCGAGCCCTGATCATTTCTCCTGCATCTTTGGTTTCTCAATGGCAGGTGCGCTTACGGACAATGTTTGATCTGCGTTTTGCCGATTACTTGGCTGAAGGTGATACTCCGTCTACAGATTTTTGGGATACCCATAACTTTGTAGTGGCATCGCTAGAAACACTCAGATTAGATCATAAAGATCGCCATAAGAGATTATTGGAAAGCACTCCCTGGGATTTGCTTTTTATTGATGAAGCTCATCATATCAATGCCGATGAAAGAACCGGCCCAACACTCGGATATCAATTAATTCAGCAATTGGTAGATAGCGGGCGGGTGGTCTCTATGGTTTTTTTTACTGGTACCCCACATCGTGGAAAAAACCACAATTTTTTATCACTCATGCGTTTGCTGGATAGCCAATTTGATCCCCAGTTAGGTTTTCGCCAACAGCTAGCGCTCTTACCATCGGTGATGATTAGAAACAACAAACAAAATGTAACCGATTTAAAAGGCCATCGATTATTTAAACCCCCTAAGGTGACATCGGAAACTTATAGCTATTCGCCAGCCGAAAGCCATTTTTATCAGAAGCTGACGGAGTTTATTGTCACCGGAAAGGCTTATGCGTCTTCTCTAGCATCTGCAGAAGGCCAAGTTGTCATATTAGTGTTGATTACGATGCAAAAATTGGCTTCAAGTTCCGTTGCGGCAATTTCGAGAGCCCTAAAAGGTCGATTGTCCCGAATTCAAGAGAATCAAGATCGATATCAAACCCTTAGTAAGCGTTTGGTAGAGTATCAAGATCGACTAGATGCTGGCGATCTCGATGAATCCAACCAACTTGAAGAGGAAATAGCGGAACTCTCAGCTCACTTACGTTTAATGGAAGACGAAGAACCACGTCTGCGCGAGTTAGTGGTTGCTGCTGAATCTGTCCGGGTGGAAACGAAACTCCAAAAAATTATCTCCTTGATAAAAGAAAGATATAACAATCGGACAATTTTATTTTTTACGGAATATAAAGCTACCCAATCAAAATTGATTTCGTACTTGATGGAAGAATTTGGGGATGAGTGTGTTACCTTTATAAATGGCGATGAACGCGCTGACGATGTTGTCAATCGAGCTGGTCGAACAATAACTCTAAACGAACAGCGAGAGGCAGCGGCTGACAAATTTCGTGCGGGTAGTGTCCGTTTTCTAGTTTCAACTGAAGCTGGTGGTGAGGGTATAGATCTACAGGAAAGTTGTCACACTCTGATACACGTGGATCTGCCTTGGAATCCGATGCGCATGCACCAGCGTGTTGGCCGCCTGAACCGGTATGGACAGAATGAACAAGTTGACGTTTTGACCATAAGAAACCTAGATACGGTTGAGTCCGCGATATGGGAAAAGCTAAATAGCAAATTGGAAGACATAAAACTGGCTCTGAACGAGGTAATGGATGAACCAGAAGATCTTCTTCAACTGGTATTAGGGATGACTTCACCTCATTTGTTCAACGAGATCTATTCTGAAGCAAGTACGGTGGCACATGACAAATTAAACAACTGGTTCAACCAGAAAACCGCCCAATTCGGAGGTAAAGATGTTATCGAAACGGTTCGCGACCTCATAGGTAACACTTCTAGATTCGATTTTCAGGAAATCTCTGAGCAGCTTCCCCATGTCGATTTGCCTGATCTCATTCCATTTTTTACGACGCTTTTGCAGATGAATGGCAGGCGATTCAGAGAGGAAAATGGAGAATTCTATTTTAAAACCCCCGAATCATGGCTGGATGGACCTGGAATTCGCCCCAATTATGAGAACATGGTATTCAATCGAAACCTTCGAGGGAAAAACGCTGCCCAACGAATTCTAGGGGTAGGCCAAAAAGTGTTTCAACGAGCACTTGAACAAGCCCGGCATTTTGAAGCATCACTAACTACATTACCCATTGCTATTCTTCCTAAACCAATTTTTGTTTTTCGGATTTTTGATCGGGTAACTGGAACTGGTGGGGTCATGCGATCAGCCCTGGCAGCCATTGAAATAGATCTATCAACTGGCAAACTTAGTCAGATTTTGGCTGATTGGAAACTACTCGTTTACCTAAATGAAATAATCGAAAGTAAAAAGATAAAACGCCTCGAATCTAGCGACCGTCCCGAAAATATTAGCGAAGTTGAGATTAGGCTTAATCAGGCAAAGCAGGAAATTTATGCAAATTTAGCCCAACTCAGCCTGCCATTCAGAGTGCCTGAAGTAGAAGAGCTAGCGATTCTTTGGCCGGTGTAGCAATCTCGATTTAGCCTGCCATCTTCTAAATTAAGGATTTCCAGAAAACCAGATGGTTTTTGACACCCCGCGAAGAGCCGCCCGGCGCGGCCTTCCGATCTCGCAAGAGCATCGGATAGCGGGGTGGGTTTATTTCCATTGGCTGAGCACCATATCAGCACACACTAAGCGAACCCGATCTCTCTTATTTACATTTTATGCGCAAAATGATAATATGGGGTTGTCGTATTATCATTTCTGAACATAAGGAACCCGAGTATGGATCCAACCAAATTCCAGGCAGCCACTTCTGGGAAAGTGATCCGCCACCCGCAGGGCTATTGGGCTTTTCTACCAGCGGCCCTGCCGCCCGCGTTGACCTTTTCCCCCTCACTGGTTTCTGCGCTTTCCGTTGCTGACCGGGCCCTGGGTGAATTGAAGGGCTTGGGCGGTGCGCTGGTCAACCCGCACCTGCTGATCCGGCCCCTGGCGCGCCGGGAAGCCGTGCTTTCTTCCCGCATCGAAGGCACGCGCGCCTCACTGGATGATTTATTGGCTTATGAAGCTACACAGCTTTCGTTCCTTGAAACAGGTTCAGATGTGCGCGAAGTGCATAACTATGTGCGCGCCCTGGAATATGGTCAAGAGCGCATCCATACCTTGCCGATCAGCCTGCGCCTGGTTCGTGAATTGCACGCCAAATTGATGGAGGGCGTGCGCGGCGATATCTGGACGCCTGGCGAGTTCCGCCGCAGCCAGAACTGGATTGGGCCCGCCGGCAGCACGCTCGAAACCGCACCCTATGTTCCCCCGCCTGTCGATGAAATGTTGGCGGCGCTCAGCGCTTTGGAGAATTTCATCCATGCACCCTCTAACCTGCCACCGCTGATCCGACTTGGATTGATTCACTATCAGTTTGAAGCCATCCATCCTTTTCTAGATGGCAACGGGCGATTGGGACGGCTGCTCGTTGCACTGCTCTTATCGGCCTGGCAACTGCTGCCACAGCCGTTACTGTATCTGAGCGCCTATTTCGAAAGCAACCGCCGTGACTATTATGATCTTCTCCTGGCAGTCAGCCAGCGCGGGGTCTGGGAAGACTGGCTGTTGTATTTTCTGGAAGGCGTAAAGCAGCAATCCCTGGACGCCGTGGACCGTATTAGCCGCTTGCAGACCCTCCGCACCCAGTACCAGGCCCAAATCCAGGCCCGGCGTGCCCCAGCCCGGCTGCTGCGGGTGGTTGACCTGCTCTTTGCCCAGCCGGTGATCACCACACGCCAGGTGGAAACCGCCTTAGAAACCAACTTCCTCGGCGCGCAGCGCCTGATTGATCAGTTGATCCAGGCGGGCTTGCTGCGCGAGATTACCGGTGGACGGCGCAACCGCGTCTACCGGGCGGATGAAATCCTGAAGATATTGGAGAGCGTGTAAGTCATGCCCATTTCATACACCAATCACAAAGGCCAGACAGTTTTCTTGTGCCAGGGAGTGACCAAAACTGGCAAAGATCGTTATTTCTTCTCCAATCGAGCAGCGGAGAACGCCTTGAAGGAAATACCTGCCGGGTATCATATCGAGGAAAGCGTCAACGGCGTTGTTTCGCTGGTCAAAGACCGCAAGCAGGTCATCCAGCCCGAAGAAATTCAGGTTGTGGAGGAAGCCTTGCACCGCCACCCGAAAAGGAACAATTACCGTGTCTCGGTAAAAGGTAAGCAGATCATACTTCATGAACGTTTAGGGCCAAACGTTGAAACCATGGCCGACATCTTTGGGAAGGCGCTGCCGAGGTACTCCCGGCAGGAGCTATTGGATGGTATGCGTGAGATTCTGGATAAGAACGCCCAATATAGTCCGATGCTGCATTTCATCTTGGTGGATGCAGCAGAGCGCACCTTCTGCGCCGAACGAGCAACGTATGTGTCCAGCCTGCCGGAGTGGGTGGACATTTGTGGTCGTGGGCCACTGCAAAGCCTTGTAGACCAAATCATTCCCTTGTTGGATACAGACGAATATTTCGAATTGATTTGACGGCTTGGCGTATGTACAGGGGGCATTGCTGTTGACCTTTTTGCGAGAATGGCGTAATATTCCTTTTGATATTGCGCCGTTTTCTGTTTTATAAGGATGCTGTCATGCTCATTGAATTTAAGGCCAGGAACTTCCGCTCGTTTCGGGACGAATTTACTTTTTCTATGCTGGCGACCGCCGATAAATCGCTGCCAGCAAACACCTTCCCTGCGCCTCGCTTTGGTGGACGTAGACTACTGCACAGCGCGGCTATTTACGGGGCGAATGCTTCGGGAAAGTCAAACCTGGTTGCGGCAGTCCAATTCGTGGTTCGTTTTATCAACCAATCTGCCGAACAGACAGCCACAAATCTAATTGACGCCGCTCCGTTCTTGTTGGCAGCAGAACCCAATACGACGCCATCTGAGTTTGAGGTCACCTTTATCGCGGCCGGCATTCGCTACCAGTATGGTTTCCATATCACTCGCGAACGCGTGGTGCAAGAATGGCTGATTGCCTACCCCAAGGGGCTGCCGCAAACCTGGTTCGAACGCGATCACCAAAAAGCCGATGCACTCGAGCCAACCTGGTATTTTGGCCGGCGATTGAAGGGCGAAAACATTCGTCTCTCAAAACACACCCAGCCCAATCAACTATTTCTCTCGCAAGCTGCCCAGGATGATCATCCTCAACTGCTTCCAGTCTATCGCTGGTTCAGGGATAACCTAAAGGTATTCACTTCCTGTGAAGCGAGCCTAACCACGATCCAGTCTAAACCAGATGGCAAAATGCACGCAGCCATTCGCCAGTTGCTCCAGTCGGCCGACTTTGGCATCGCCGATTTTGTGGTTGAGGATAAACCGCACCTGCATGTCAAAATGATCTACCATCCAAGGACAGATGTGAGTGTATCAATACCGATCGAGGAAGAGTCAAGCGGCCTCAAGCGCCTGTTTGCCCTGGCCATACCATGGATAGAGGCCCTGCGCCAAGGTGGAATATTGTTTGTGGATGATCTTGACTGCCATCTGCATCCCTTACTGGTGTACTCCCTGGTAAATACATTCCATCAGCCTGAAAGTAATCCCCATCACGCTCAGATCATTTTTACCACCTATGATACTACCCTGATGGATCCCCGCCTGTTCCGGCGTGACCAAATCTGGTTTGTTGAAAAAGATCGTCAGGGTTGCTCACATCTGTATGCGTTGGCGGAATTCAGCCCGCGTAAGGATGAGGCAGTGGCGCGCGGCTACCTCTTAGGACGATATGGCGCCATCCCCTTTCTAAGCGATTTACAGCATGTTGTGCTTCAGGAAGGGGAGTCGTGAGCAAGTATGCCAGAATTACGAAAAACGCTTGCCAAATTTCTGAATATATCAGATAATAAACATAGCGTGTTGATTATCTGATACAACTTATGAGATATACAATTCTAGCCCCGTTTGAACGACTACCCTACTTCACTACGGAAGGGTTCCGCCAGCTTGCCGGCGATCAGGTGTCTGATGATGCGCATGCCCGCACAACGCTTTATCGCTGGGTCAAAGCAGGACACCTGGTGGCGCTCAAAAAAGGGGTGTATATGCATGCCCGCTTCTACGAACGCCACTGCCAGGAAGCGGATTTTTCGGCCATGATCAGCGCCATTTTGCAGCCGCAGTCTTACCTCTCCCTGGAATATGTTTTACAGGCCCACGAAATCCTGACTGAGATCACTTACCCGATCACAGCCATCACACCGAAGAACACCCGGACGATTACCAATACCCTGGGAACGTTCGTTTACAGACATATTCAGCCTGAACTGTACCGAGGGTTTCGCCTGTCCGATGTGCATGGCATACCGGTGGCGATTGCTTCGCCTGCCAAAGCGCTGTTTGACTATCTTTACCTGCGTCCGTCCGTGGGGAATTGGATCCAGGCCAGCCTGGCCGAAGAACTACGTCTCAACCTGGGCGAATTTACTCCCGATGATCGCCGCGAATTTTCTGAATATGTTTTGACAAGCGACCCATCCAAAATGGGCGGTGTCAAAATGCGCCGCATCCTGACCAACCTGGAGAAAACCGTATGGCAACTCTGATGCAAACGCTGCAGAATGTACTGGATGCCAAAGATCCGCACCTGGCGATGGAAACCAAACGCATCCTTTTGAAAGAAGTCCTGCAGGCTTATGTTCTGGACTACCTCTACAATCACCCAAACTATCGCCGTCTGAACTTCTACGGCGGCACCTGCCTGCACGTGATCTATGGATTGAATCGCCTGTCGGAAGATCTGGATTTTGACAACACTGCCGATGTAGAAATCGGTCAGCTATCAGCGGATCTGGCAGGGCATTTTCGCAAAACATTTGGCTACACAGAGGTTTCGACAAAAGTGCAGGAGGGCGCCGGCGCTGGGACATGGCCTGGCATCTACCGGGTTACGCTGCGCTTCCCGCTGCTGAATGCCTTGGGGCTGTCTCCGCATGCCAGCGAGGCGCTGCACCTGAAGGTTGAGGTTAGCCAGCATCACCAAACGGCGGTGATCCAGCGCACGCCGGTGTTGGTGCATGGCCGCAGCCTGGTGGCTACGCACTTTTCTCTTGAATCCATGATGGCCGGCAAGATGATCGCCTGCCTGGAGCGCAATTTCGAGAAGGGGAGCGGGGGCGCACACATCAAGGGGCGAGACTTTTATGATCTGTTGTGGTTCATGCAGCAAAACATCCGCCCCCTGGAAGAAAAGCTAGCGCGTGACGGCGCTCAGCATTATACGACCCACAGCGCGATGCTGGCCTTGCAGGAGAAAATTGCCGGCATCAAGACTCATGATCTGGCGCTGGACTTACTGCCGATGTTTGAATCACGCACCTTCATCGAAGCCTGGCTGGATGCTTTCCACCAGACATTTGACCGCCTGGTGGCCGGTTACCTGGGCGGGTAATCTGCTCGTATAAGACCATTTGTACGATCTTTTTCACTCATAACAGGTCGCGTAAGAGCCTTTCAGTAGCACATTAGCTCAGAAAAATTACGTCGGATAAAAGGACCATTGAAAACATCCCCCAAAATATGCCCTGTACTGGCAGAAATTCCCGTCAAGAAGCCAGTTGACGAATCCTAGCTACTGCTGCATTTATCAGATTACTGGCCAATGTGATTTCTTCCTCCGTTGAAAACCGTCCTAACCCAACCCTAATCGTCTGGTGGGCGGCATCTCGCTCCAGCCCAATTGCTAGTAACACATGTGATGGCGCCGGCGTTCCAGAAGTGCAGGCGGAACCTGCGCTCAAACTCAATTCTGGAACATTAGCAATCAGCGCTTCAGCATCAATGCCTGGAAGTGTCAGACTGCTGTTACCCGGCAGCCGATTGGTAAAATCACCATTGCTATGTACTTTGGAAATCTGCGCGAATAACAGGTTTTCCAGTTGATCCCGTAGTGAAGCAACCCTCTGTGCTTCTTCGTGCATCTCGCCCTGGCATAGAGCACATGCCTTGCCCAGCCCAACAATCCCAGGAACATTCATTGTGCCGGGTCGGACATCTGCTTCCTGTCCTCCGCCATAAACAAGCGGTTCAAGTGGCAAAGCATACGGCCCGCCGCGAATAAATAACGCGCCAACACCCTTGGGCCCATAAAGCTTATGCGCACTGATCGAGAGTAAATCCACATCCCATTCCGCAATATCTACTGGGATTTTGCCCACAGCCTGGGCTGCGTCAGTGTGAAAAAAAGCCCCCTGCTCATGCGCCAGGTGGGCGAAGTAAGCGATATCCTGAATGGTGCCAATTTCGTTGTTGGCAGCCTGGATGGAAACCACCACGGTATTCTTATCAATTGCTTCTTGCGCTGCAGCACGATCAACCCGACCAGCCGCGTCCACTGGCAACACTACCAGCTCGAACCCCAGCTTTTCCAGGTGTTTCCCTGGAGCCAGCACAGCTTTGTGCTCAATCGCCGTGGTGACGATCTTGCGCCGCTTGTTGTTCGCATGCAGCGCCAGGCCAAGAATGGCCAGGTTATTGCTTTCTGTGGCCCCGGAAGTGAAAATGGTTTCCTTCGGCTCTGCGCCGATCAATTCAGCCACCTGGCGGCGTGCTTGCTCCACGGCTTTGGCAGTGCTTTTACCCGCCCTGTGTGTGGCGCTGGATGGATTGGCAAACTGCTCCGTGAAATAAGGTAACATCGCTTCCACAACCCGAGGGTCGCAAGGTGTGGTGGCGTGATAGTCCAGGTAGATCATAGGAAACTGTTACAGATGGCAGATCAGGCAGGCGCCGCCATCATCTTCTTCAGCGACTTCACCGCTAAACATCTCAACCAGGGTGCGTGGCTTGCGTTTCGCAGCCACTTGAGCCTTCCGTTTAGCATCTTGCTCGCGGATTTCCTGGGCGCGCTCCGGCCTGGATAATTCATCCAAACTTTCACCCTGAACCCAGGTGTAGCCTTCTTCGGGTTTCTCATAGGCTTTGGCTTCTTCGAATTTATCGGGGTGAGTTTCCATCAGCCCAACCCACTCGATCTTACGCTGGAAGAAGCAGAAGTAGCAGCCCGAACGGGTGCGCCACTCATAGTACTCAGGTAAATCCACGCCGCTATCTTGAAGAATGCGAAAAACATCTTCCTTATTGATCCCGGCCTCTTTGAAGGGATAGAGCGGGGTGATGTTGGGTTTAGTAGAGATGAAGCCTTCGCGATGCTCATCGGCGCGGATACCAACGTACAGATACACTGGATCATCGCCAACATACTTTTCGAAAGGCTCGATTTTGAGCTGGCGGGTGCACCAGCGCATTTGTGGAGAAGGAAGGTATCCACGATACAAAGTCAGGAAGTGATCGAACCCGCGGTCACCCTCTTCAGCGGCTAGTTTGGTAATTGGCCTGCCGAGATAGGACTCGATACGAATCAAATATTCATACGTCTCTGGTAATTCTTTATGCGTATCGCAGAAAACATATTCCATCACCAACTCTGGATGATGGTCGCGCATGTAAATTGCCAGGGCTGTGCTATCTTTGCCCCCGGAAAGCAAAAGGATATGCCGAACCGGCTTGCTGTTCATATAGTCTCCCGTAGGAAATACCACTAAGATTTACGTTTAATCAATTCTACAACAACCTGAGCCAATGCGGCAATCTTAATTTGTTTGCCTGCCAAATTGCCATTGACGTTTTTCTCTAATAAATCAGCGATCTGCTTGGCCAGGTCATCTACCTGAGACTGGGCTTCGTCTGGCACGGATACTACGGCACGTTCTTGCTCCATGCCGTTGTCGAGCATACCAATACGCAAAATTTTCGCTGCGCCCTGGCCCTTTTGAGCAGCAACCAGTTCTTCCAGACGAACAAAGTCATTGGCTAATTGCACGATCCGCACTTGAAAATCAACCATTTGGAAGTCCGACCACTGATCAGGCGGCAGGCCCTGATTCACGGCACGTCCAATCAGTTCGCGCCAGTCGCGGGGGTCTTGATCGAGCCGCCCCGCTTCACGCACCAATAATCCTAAGTTTTTATCCACCGTAAAGCTATTGAGCGGCTTGGCTCGCAGGCAAAGCTGCTGGCGCACTTCTTCTGAACTACCTTGCAATCCAAAGACGCTGCGCAGTTGCTGTTCAATTTCATCCAATAGCCGGGGGTAAGCCCGTTGTAAAACAGCCAGGCTGGCCTGCAGGCGTTCCATGAACTTCTGAGAGTGTATAGGCAGATCAAACACTGCCGGCA
Organism: Chloroflexota bacterium; assembly: GCA_029782365.1. GTDB lineage: Bacteria > Chloroflexota > Anaerolineae > Anaerolineales > UBA4823 > CAWBUW01. The sequence continues at coordinate 15,895 of JAKOUW010000234.1, read as the reverse complement.
AGCCTTCAAAAAGCAGCTTATGCGGATCGCTGGCGCGCAGCAGAGCTTCACGCATATTCTGGGCTTCGGGCAGCTCCAAGCGTTTGGTCTTCTTGGTGTATGCCGGAAGCTTGCTGGTGAAAAGAATCAGGGGTTTGATTGCCTGAAGCAGGTTGATATCCGCATTCTGGGAGCTGCTGTGGGCGGGGTCCAAGCCAGCCAGGACATCGTGCAAAGCACGGAAAGTTTCCTGGGTTTTGTTATCCACCAGGTACTGCTGGATTTCGAAGGTTTCTGCCACTCTGAACAAGCGCTCAAAAACTTCGATGCGCAGCTCAGGCACAAAGACTCCGTTTTCATACAGCGCCACCTGATTGCGATTCGCTAACAAGAGAGCGCATAAAATAACCGGGATTACGCCGTTTTTTAGGCCAATTGGCGGCTCCTGGAGCATGGCAAACAACTCGATCAGCGGCCGGCGCCCACTGTGAGTGGTCTGCAGGAACTGAAGCATTGTCTGCCAGGCAGGCTGCCAATCTGCAGCCGGTTCACCAAAAGTGAAATGCTCGCCAGTCTTTTTGTGGAACCCACCAGCTTTAAGCAAGGCTCGATAGATGGTATATTCCGGCGGGTTGCCGGTAAAGCCCAATTCGGCCTCGTGTTCTTTCTCCAACATGGCCTGCAGCAAGTTGCGACGAGCAGCCGCAGCGGCCGAGGATAACTCGTCGCGGTTAATCAGTTCGTTCTTGACAATCGGGCTTTCGGTGTATGTTTTATCCAACTCTTGGGAAAGCCAGCGCTGGAAGAGCAAATCTGATGCAGGCCAGTGCACACAGCCATTTTGTACCCATTCAGATGAACTTGGGTCAAACTTGTAACCACTCAAATGCAAGATTTGCCCGGCAAGCTGTGTCAGGCGCTCGCGAGCATACACAATCTGAGCATTGACTTCCTGCCGCGCTACCGGATCACCCTGCAAAGCTTTGACATTCTCGCGGATCCATTTCCAGATTTCAACTTCCTGGATGGCGCTCTCCAGCCCAATTAGAGGGCGAGGGAATACCAGAATACGCCGGCGATCAGACATTGCGGCCTGACTGGTCAGTTCCTGTGCGCGTTCGATCAACAGTTGGCGATCCTGGGCGTTAGCGCTCAGAACATAAGTAATACAACCGTTCGCTGGGCGGAAATCGTTCGTAAGCACAGCTTGCAAGGCAGCTTCGCTGCCATCAATCACATCAACTTTGAAATAACGCAGCGTGCCGCTGCGAATATAATGCGACCGGGCAACAATTGGGCGCAGGGCAATGATTTCTTTGAGCCTGGATGCAGTGCTGCCGGCGCCTACCCGGCTTCGGGCTACTTCGTACTCTTCATCCAGGTTGACATCAGAACCTTCCCACAGGCCATAGGCACCTTCGTGCTTACGAAAAATGATAATAGATGCTTTTTTGAGCCGCCCCATTGCTTCGCCTAATTGGGGCTCGCCATGGAAAACAAGCTCCAGGGTTTCAGGAGAGGGCTTGAGGCCAACCTGCGGCCCATACAATCCCAATAGCCCAATCACTTTCACCACGGCCCCGGCTAATGGCGGCCAATCAGCGCCGACCCGCTGCAAGGCGGCTTCAATGCCAGCCCAGCGGTGCGAGCGATCGCCCAGAAAGACGGAGCCGCCCAAAGCTGCTAATACATAATCGTACAGTTGATCCAGGCGATAGAGTGGAGCATGGTCAACTGGCGTACGCCCAAGAAAATCTTGAAAACCATAGGTTTCCCGACTGGTCAGAAAAGCAAAAAGCGAGCGCTCGTTCTGGGTCAGCTTACTGCGGAAAAGCGGAGGCAAGATTAGGGTTGTGAAAGGATCAAGGGGTATGCATTTGCGCAGCAAGCCGTCCAGCCGCAGCCGTTTAGCTGCTTCGCCGAAGGCTTCTGAATGGTGAACCCGATCGACATGCTTTTGGTAACGCTTGGTGAGTTCGGCGGGCAAATCCTTCTCAATCGCCGCCCCTACCAATTGGATCAATTGCTCGTGCGGCTCAAGAAAAGGAGCATTAGTGAAGCGTCCCTGAACCTTCTGCCATTCCAATTGGCGGGATTTATCCAGCGTATGCAAATATTCTGAGAAGGCAGTGTGCAGCACAGTGACCAGCACTACCGGTGGCGAGTTGCGTTCAGCCATTTCAGCCAGATGTTGCAGGATGAACATATCTTCCACATCGGGATGCTGGGCAGCGAACTCCAGAAACTTTCCAAACTCGTCAATGATAACCAGCATCCCACCAAAACCGGCTTCTTGAACGGCCTGGCTGGCAGATTGAAAAAGTTGTGTGACATCCTGGTCTTGAATAGCCGGCTGTTTGGCCATCTGTTCGGCCGCATCTCGAACGGCCGGCGCAATCCCTTTGAGGCTTTCACCCAGGTTACGCAGGAGTTCTCGCACAAGGGGAGCGCGCTGGCCGGTAATCAGCACCGGGAGAAAGGCTTTGCCGCTGCTTTCTAGATGTTCTTGCATCTCTTTGGCAGCAGGGTGGCAGGATGGCCGGCGGCAAAACAAATCGGCCAGAAAAAGCGAGAAAGCTGACTTACCTGTACCATACGGGCCCATCACGGACCAGGCTCTCGGCCCCTGGGCAGAAAATGCGCCTTCAAAAACCTGAATGGACAGAGCTTTCGCCGTAGGCGTCAAAATATATTCGCCCAGGCTGCGCGCTTCATGCCAGTCCATCTTGATCTGGACGGATCGGTAGAATTGGCCGCGCACCTTGACGATATCGCTCAACAACAGATTCGCCGGCATGCTACTCCCATTGTCCTTCTTTGTAATACCGGCGCAAGATTTCAAGCAATGACACATCTTTCGAACGGCGAAAAATCGTCCGCATGCCGGATGTGTCATCATACACCAATCCGCTCCAGGCGGGTAGGTTCTCCAATCGCTCTACAAAAGCATTTTCAGAAAGCTTAAACACGGCTCCCGGACTACCCGGGCCGTGCAGCAGGTTTTCGAAAGATATTGCATCTTGCTGCTTCTTGGAATATTCCCAATAATCAACCAAAGCATAGGTGAAAATTAAATCCGGCAAGGAAGATTTAGGTCCTCGCGCGAAACGATAAACACCACGATCAACCTCTTCGATCAGCCCCAAGTCAACCAGCGGACAGTCGAAGGTATCTTCGGCCATCAGATTACGAGTGGAGCTGCCAGAAATATAGGTGCGTAGAAAGACTTCAACATCCCTGTGCATTGAAGCCGCCGTGACACGAGTACTTGGGGATTGCGCAGCATATTGGAGCAGCCGTTCTTCCAAAACTGGTCTAGAGAACTCATTAGAATTCCAAACCGTAAAAGCCAAATACCAAGTTGAACTGCTTTCGGCACGGCTGGTTAGAAGCCAATGAATCAGCCAGAGTGTCCCAGGATCTTCAAGATAAGGGTCCCATCCATTTTCAGCGAACAACGATTTCCCAAGTTCAGTTACTTGATAAATTCCCCTGCTGGGAGATTCGATCAGCCCAAGGGTTTTTGTCCAGTGCTGGATGGATGTAACCATGTTCTTGCCAACTCCTAGAATGACCACCGCATCTTCACGAGAGAATAAATCATCGTGCTGGGCGACTTGCTGCACGCCTTTGGGAAGCCAACTGTAGCGGAAAGGGAAAGACTCGTGACCACTAAAACTGAATTTGGTGTTTATTAGAGGAATGTAACTTCCGAGCATAAAGTGTTTACTGCCTTTTCCTAGAACGAATATTCTAACACTAAATAAAGCGTTTTGCATTTTCCTGAATAGTCTATTTTACTAGATACCTGGACTATTTCCCGGCTTTTGAAAAGCTAACCGTTTGCGCAGCTTAGAAGAGAAAACCGTCGTATAATTATTTAGACATTCCATTTGTCTTATGGTTCAGAAGTGAGTGATGCCTTCTGATATTCGCGGATTGGTTCTTCTGTTAATCCTTGATCAGAGCCCAGTTGAACTCTGGCGATCTCAACGTGGGGGAGACTGATTTGGCTTTTTGTATTCGTATGATAAGGACAAAAAATGAGTGGAAATCCATTTGTTGATTATTTGAAACGTTATACAACCATTTCTCCAGAACATGAAGCAGCCTTTGATGAGTTCATTACACAAACTGAGCCACCATCTGGCAGTTATCTTCGCTTAGATACCAAAATAGAAAAATTCCTACTTAGCGATTTGTTTTCCAAGAAACATCCACCGTCGGTTATCCTTACCGGAAACGCGGGAGATGGCAAGACTTATCTTTGCCGTCAGGTAGCAACATATCTGAATGGTTCACTGCCCAGAGATTGGGAAGAAAAAAGTAGTTGGGCTAAGCAATTAGCTGATTTTAATATCATTATCCTCAAAGATTTATCCGAAGTTGGTGAAGCAGCTGGTGATGAATTCTTGCATCGATTGGCTTATAGTTATCAAGAAACAGCCCATGAAGTATTTCTCATAGCAGCAAATGAAGGCCGACTGCGGGCCATACTCTCCAAGGGGGAGGATTTACATGATCTTCGGGCAGATGTTGAAGCTCAACTTCGTGATGGCCCCAATTTTGCCAGTCAACATTTAATTGTAATAAACCTTAATCAAATCAGCACCTCATCATTTGTAAAGAAAGCTCTAGAGTGGTTTACAGCGACTGGAAATTGGAAAGCATGCGAGGAATGCCCAGCGAATAGTACATGTCCAATACACTATAACGCAAAGAAGCTCTCGGAAGATTTGATTACTAACCGATTTCAGCATTTATATAAAGTCCTTGAATATTTAGATATTCATGTCACTATTCGAGATATGCTTATCCATCTTGCATATTCCATTACAGGCGGAATGAGTTGTTATCAGGTTGTTCAAAAATATCTTGAGAACAAATCGGCGTGGATAGAAGAAGTGCCTAGATATGTTTATTACCAAAATGTGTGGGGGGCGTCTGCAGATGATTCGTTTCGTTATAAAGCTTTAGCCATTCGTAATCTAAGCAAATTAAATGTCGGGGATTCTTCAGTGTTTGCTGTGGATGATTTTATTATTACAGGCTCTTCAACAGTTTCTTCTCCGAGTGAGGTTCATAAAGAGATATTTAGCGAATCCCTTGATTTAGGTTTTAAGAGGTTTGAACAAGAGCGAACATCCTATTTGCAAGGAGGAGCAACATCTCCCAAACCAGACCAGGTCAGTTCCTTCTTGAAATGGTTGCCACACTGTAGGCGAAAACTGTTTTTTGAATGGGATCAGAATGAAATTGTAAACAGATTGTCACCATTTTCATTTATTGAGTTGTATTTCAAGCTGCTAGATGGAGACCAATCTAGTTTATACAGTGCAAAGCGAGATTTAGTGTTAGGGCTTAATCGCTCTTTTTCTGGTTTATTTCTAACAAATCGGGAAGTCATATATGTTACTTCGCAGTATGCTCATGCTGTAGAGCAACCCGTTCCCATTGTTCTAGTAAATATCCCATTAGAAAACCTTGAACTTTCGCCTATCTCAAAACAATCTGCGGTATTAGATCAGGAATTGAACGAACTGAACCTTAAAATATATCCTCCTGCAAAAGTAAAAGCATCTCCTGTGGAATGGCGAATTAACCTATTGCGCTTTGAATACTTGATGCGCAGATCGCAAGGAGGAACTGCCAATATTTTGTCGGCTGAATGTGAATTATCTATTCGACAACTCAAGGATGATCTTATATCGCATTTCTATCAAGAAGATGGTACTACTAATCGAATAGATTTTTTTGCGGCTGATCGGAATCGTTACCAATTGCAGAGAATGTGGGTTGATGAAAACGAGCATATCCGCTTAGGGGGAGGTGCTGCATGAAAAAGTACGGGTATATAGAAGCAAGCAATTCAGGTTACCCTTTAGCCGCTTGGATATGGGGACATCGGCTGCGAATCGGCCAAGATTGGATGGAATATTTATTAGAGTTCCTAAATGTATTGGCTGGGTTTGATTATCAGTTCGGCCGCGGAATCAATGAGGGGCGTGATGCCTCCGAAGAAAACTTGGAGTATAAACGTTTTGCCAGGTTAGGCCTCCGACGTTTTGTGTTTTATCATGAACGTGAAAAAACTCGGCACCCCGATGACGATCGTGCATACGACTTGCTGCTGGAAGAACTACGCAAGCACGTTGATCCATTAGATTCTGATGTTATGGGTGAGCCGGTTAATTTGATACGAAGCTTATTACAAGCTTTTTCCGCTGTTGATGCACAGCGCTCATGGTACGCCAAGTCCTTGTTTCCCGCTCATCACAACTTATTGATCTGGGAAGCATTACGCAAGGGAGCCACAAAGTATAAAGGCCGTGCTACCTCATCCTCAAAGCCGATATCTTGGCTTGATAAAGATATCCGTTTTGATCAGCGAAACTTTTTTGCCCGTGGTGGTGAAGTTTATTACTTATTTATTTCGGCAGGCACAGAAGGTTATCCCGAAAAACGTGAATTCATAGCATCCAAACTTAAAAATCTACTTTACTCAAATGCTACCTTAGGGCATGTTGCTTCCTTGATAGATAATGTTTGGGACCAATTATGTATTGAAGGAAATGATCCCCAATCCATTCCTGGAAGGACTGGAAAACTTGGCTGGATACCTTATGAGGACGATTCTTTTTATGTGTCGATTGCCGATGATTTATATAAGCTGTTACATGCTAATTTGGATTCTCTTGAACTGCTTGATTTATTGGCGCATTTGATAGGTTTTCACATAACTCTTTATATATATCGTAATGCTAATCAGATTTCAGGATCGGGTAATTCTGAAAATAACTTAAGCCTACTTGTTGATGCAATGGATGGTACAGATAATGGTACTATCCGAAATATTTCTGCAAGTTTGTTCTCTGAGCAAGAAGCTCATATTGTAAAATGTGGCAAGGAATATGTTCGCCAAACAGTTGAAGCTTGGAGTGAAGCAAGTAGTAATACGGAAGACTTTCTCCATTTTTTCGAATCGGAATCCAAGGCATATTTCGGGCTTAATGAGCTGGGAAAAAGTACTCGAAAATCCTTTGATGAAACTGTAGATAAGCTTGAAAAACGGTTTAGCCAAGGAGAACTCACAAAAAGAGATTTTATTAATTTATACATAGAGTGCCTCACAGATCTATTACTCAATGATTTTCGAAAAAACTTTTTAGGGGTGCATAAAAAACTTGGAAAAGCTATTTGTTTTGTTTCGCCACGGAAAGGGCCTAGTGGTCGCTTTGTATTGGGTGATACTTTACTAAAAGCCATTACAATTGCCAACTTGATGCCTGGTGAAGATATCATCTATCACGAATTTTTGGAAAAAATTTATCAACGTTACGGAATAATTGTTGGGGCCGATGAAGCAAAAGTATCGGGTTTGCTTGACAGGAAACCTATTAATGAACGGTATTTTCGCAATAACCAAAACGCACTTTTGGAAAAAATGAAATTTGCCGGCTTAGCAATAGAGTATTCAGATGCCACTGCTATAGTGATGCATCGTCAGGTGGTTTTAGGAGACGAACGTGGATAATCTTGTACCTTCAATTATTGCGAAATCATTAGAGAAGTTTATTGGACTCAAAATTCAGGTAGGCACAAATGTTAGGCGTTTTTTTCGCCTGGATGGTTTTGACGATGCATCTTATAAAGAATTTCTAAGTTTACTTGATTCGAATAACAATAAGATTGCAGAGAAACCCTTGGAAGTGCGCACTTCTGCACTTATCCAAGGGTTTGAGCGCGTAATGTTAGAAGTAGGCAAATCTGCAACTTGGTATCGTAATCATGTGGCACCTGGACATGCCCTAATCTTAATATTTAACGAACGCACATCCGATAGCCAGAGTTTAAAAGATATCTTTCCAGTTACAGAGGATTCGCTGGCCACTGATGGATTGGATTGTCTTCTTGAGGTTGCTTTTAATGATTATCAATTGTCCGGCGAGCAGCGGAAATCTATTAAAGATTTCGTTTATCGACTTAGAACGACTATTCCCCACCCTCAACTTCGCGATCTAGTTGCTTTCTTTGCGGCTCTAAACACCCAATTATATAAACATCCAGGTACCCCTGTTAGTGATGTGGTTTCTGAAAACCTTCCATTGCTTGGATTATTTCGCTGTCGAGAATTTTCAAAAGTGTTCAATACGGGTAAGGGCGATCATCTTTTGAAAGAGGTTTATCGCTCTGCATCATTGAGGAGCCAACTATTAGATGATCGGGATAAGCAAATTTGGCTCAAGAATTTAGAAGAAGCCAGTTTTGAAGATGACAGTCTTCAAGGAGGGGCTTCGCCAAGTCAAAAACGTGCACTATTGAAAAGCTTTCTCACCGATATATTGGCAGATCGGCGTTCATGGATGGGGGCTCTACAAATTGATTGGAGCGAGGTGTCTTCTGTCTTGTACAAAAAAGTGCGAAAAACAAAACCAGAAAAGCTCAAAGAATTATATGAGCAAATTCAGGTTGTATTAGATGAGCAACTTGTAAACAAAAATGATCTTCCGATTTCTGTTCAACAAGTAATCGAACAACTTTCTGATGGAAAAGAACCGGAGTCAGATGAGTTAGGCGAGTTACTAGATGAACTGGGTGATAATTTGCCAGTTCGCTTGAAAAACCAAATTAAAAAACTTCGTGGTACGAATAAATATATCGGCGCAGATTTTGTTACTGGCCTGATTGATCTTGCGATACAAATGCGCAATAGCTTGGATGATAATTCAAGCACTAAGGTTAGCCTCCAAATAATTTTTGAACCAAAGCAGTTTGAAAAAATTACGCAAAAAGAAGCTGAAGCATTAATGGCATTTCGAACGTTATACGGGGGTATAGAAAAACAGATGCCGGCTGCCCAATGGCAGTTATCTGACTTATGGGTACTAGTGGAAGAAAACAAAAAACTTATAAGTACAAATGAAATTGAGGAAGAAGGGGAGCAGGAAAAAACCAGCCAGGTAGAACTGTTATTTAAAATCAGCTTACAAACAGAAGGGGATATTCTTGACACAGCGGATTTATGTTGGCAATACCGTTCCGATGGCCCACTTGCGATGACATTTGCTCATGTCCAATCAGAGTGGGAATTAATAAAGGATCAAGTTGAAGCAGGTCCGCTTTTTCAGTCCCAATCGATTCAATTGCGCATCCCTATATACAACACATCTCCTGAATCTGACGAAATTGGGGATATTGATCTTAGCCAGCCGTTTAAAAGTCTGGGCGTATGGTATCAAAAATCCACCAATTTACACAACTGCCTAAAAGAAGATCTTAAACCATGGACTACCGAAGCTACATGGAAAATTATCGATACTTCGTTAAATGAGCTTGAAATTTCATACGCCAAGTTCATCAATAAAACGGTAACGGAGGGTATTCTAAGTGCGGATTTGGATGGTTTTCTGGATTTATATTCTCAGCTGTTGAATACTTCAGCTATAAACTTGCAGAAGGGGCGCGAGATATTATATGGATTCCGTTTACTTACCCAAGCCTGGATTGTTGGTCCTGCAATTTTCGAAAACTGGGTGGTACTGCCAAATCTGCATCCGATTAAATTATTGTGGTGGAAAAAGCGCCTTCAACATTTCAATGAAATTCTTGAGCATCTAATGGATAATGAAAATCCACCAGAAATTGTTGATGATAAACGATTCCGCCAAGAACTAGCTATAGCTTTCAGTTCGGCTAATTACCCTGCTGTATTGGCTTTGCCAGATCGATCAAAAACAACGAGGGCGTTTTTGCCAGTTCAAGAATATCAGGGATATGAGATATTTCGCCAGTCAGACATTGCTACTCTATCTTACGGCATGGCATCTGATCTAATTCCAGAAAGTGAGAGTGAACAGGCCGCTAAAGTTTCTGCTCGAGAGATATCTCGAGTGATTCTTGATTATATCGAGACATATCCGTTTGCTTCTGATGGCTTAGAAATATACATTGTCCAATGTAAGAATAGTGCGTTTCCAGGTTATTTAGTAGAGCAGTTAGCAAAAGTTATCAAAGGCAAAGTATTCAAATTGAATTTGGTTGTTCATGTTACCCCCAAACAGGGAGGGGCGCCTTTATATCGACGTATTATGGAATGGCTAAAAACTCACGAAGAGTATAATGAACGCCCAGGAGATGGTTATTTTCCAAAAGTATCTCTTAAAGTACTAGAATGCACATTCGATGATCTAATGAAGCAACCTGATGGTACAAATATTGTCATTCTGCCTGATGTTCTAGCTGAACGTGGACAGAAGCTTAGATTAGTGATTGGTCCGACCTCGACAGATGAGAAAGATCATAATCATGTTTCTTTGTACCAAACTAAGCAGAATCCTTTTGAGCGAGGTGAATTTACTCGCAGTATTGAACTGACACCTGCTCCACAAGCAACCCTGATACAAAATTTTTATAATATTTTATGGGCAAGTTTAGAACAAAAAAGTGTGCCTGCTAACCAAAACGCGTCTTTCCGCCTACATGTTTCGCTACAGGACTGGGAAGAAGAGCTAAAGAATCTTCACGAGCGCTTTAATTGGGTTATCTGTTATGACACGACAGTAGATCGGTTTTTGTTAGAAGATACATTGCCAGGAGCGGTAGAAGTAATTAGATATTCCCTGGGTCTTGGTATAAAAAGGCGGCACAATCTAACAGTATCATCTTCTCAACGTACACATGATATTGTTGTTCGTCGCCTAACTAAAAACCTCGAAGGGTTACTTCCTGGCACCAAAACACAATATCATGAATTCCGCCTCAAAGTAGCAACTCAACTAGTAAAAGAGGCCAAAAATGTTTCTGGGGATATTGTATTGAGATCTGCTGGACCAGGTGCTTACCTAAATGAAATGATAGGTATGGTAGCAGCAAAATTTCTCACAGAAAAGCAGTATCGAGAACAATACCCTGATGCAATGACCGCATGGATATATTTGGACGATTTTGCACACTGGTTTGATCATAAGCGAATGCCCGATTTACTTTTTGTGGCAATTCCAACTTATGCTGATCAAACCCCTGTTTTACACATCGAGCTACTAGAAACGAAATGTGTTGGTGAGATTAGTTTTTCTCAAGAAGTGAATGAAGCTCAACAGCAGGTTGCTCAAGGTATTAATCGCTTATTCCAAGCTTGGCAACCTGGCAATAAACATTTAGATGCTCAATACTGGTATGATCAGCTTTATCATGCGGTTGTTGGAAGCCTTGTATTAGAAGCAAGCAAAGATCAGTATTGGGATGCGTTCAAAACAAATATCCCTAATGGCAATTTTATTCTAGAGATGAGTGGGCATTCATGGGTGTTTTGTTATGATGGCCCAGCCGGAATAATTGGCGAAAGAAAAGATGGCCCTGCAAATACTACGGCCCAAAATGCGCAGAATGTGAGTCTTGCTTATCATCATTTCGGCCGAACGGGTTTGCGCAAGGTTTTCCAACAGCTAGTGGATGAATGGCAGTATGAACATCCGGTAGATATATGGAAACCTCAGTATGAAGAACCAATTCCAGATACTTTGATTGCCACATCGGAGAAAACTAGTGAGAAATCTGTTCAAGCTTCCGGCAGCCAGGTTGAAAAGCCAATAATAGGTGTTAGTGTATCTAAACCAAATCAACCGGACGAAACAAAACTCTCTACAGCAAGTGATACTTTCCTAAGTGAGTGGTTGCAATCGAAGTCACATGATATGACTCGCTCTTTCCGTGACTATAGTATCCAAACATATCCTGTCACTTTAGATAATATTGATATTGGGCCAAGTGTTATTCGTTTCAAGGTGCGTCTGCGCCCAGGAGAGAATTTGAGCCGTTTACAAAGGGTAGCTCCGGATCTTCAAAGGGAGTTAGCCTTAGATACAATACCAATGATAGAAAATGTTAGAGGTACCCATTATGTCGGTGTTGATCTTCCGCATCCTACCCCAACCTCAATTAGTCTTTCGTCTTTATTGCCGGGTCTTCCTGTAAATTTACAAAACCATTTGACTTTTATAGTGGGCCAAACTCCAGATGGTCAGATTATTCAATCTGATCTTGCTCAGCTCCCCCACTTGTTAGTAGCAGGCAGCACAGGATCAGGAAAGACGGTTTTCCTTTATTCTTTCTTGGTAAGTTTGTTGCATCAATTCGGTCCGGACGCATTATCTCTTCTTTTAATCGATCCCAAACAAACCGATTTTGTGTTTTTCGAAGGTCTCCCCCATCTGTTTGGAGATCATGTAATTATTGAGCCCGAAGAAGCCATAACCCAGTTGACTTATTTGATGAACGAGGAGCTTAACAATCGCACAAATCAGTTACGTGATGTCAGAGCACGTGATATTCACGATTACAACACTCGCTTTGCAGATAACCCCATGAAATTTATTGTGGTAGTCATTGATGAGTATGCTGATTTGGTTCAAGTGCTGGATCGAAAAGCGTTGGATGAATTTGAGCGCCAATTGACTCGGCTTGCTCAACGAGCGCGCAATATTGGCATCCACCTTGTTATCGCCACGCAAAGGCCCAGTGCTGACATTGTTACCTCTCGCCTTAAAACTAATCTTACTGCACGCATTGCATTTCGCTTACCATCTCATCATGATTCCCAAACGATTTTAGATCAGACTGGTGCCGAAAACCTAATTGGCAAAGGTGACATGCTTTTTAAAACCACAAATGAGGTGGTTCGAATTCAATCTCCCTATATTAGTTCTCTTGAGCTATCACGGTTTGTAGATGAGGCTAGTAGAAATAGCCGAAAATAACACTGCATGACCAATCGAAATGGAAGTGTTTTCGTGATTGTCAAGTAAAGAGGAAAATGGAGTCAATGAATAATACTGGTGCTTCAAAAGGTTCACAATGGCGCAAATGGGATTTACATGTTCACACTCCAGCATCATTCCATTGGAGTGGTGGAAAACTTTTGCGCGAAATGGACGCTGAAGAGAAGAAAGCTACTTTTCAACAATTACTTAGAACGATCGAAAATACTGATATTGCCGTCTTTTGTTTTATGGATTATTGGACGTTTGAGGGCTATATTCAATTCAAACAATTTCTAAAAGATGCTAACGTTAACTGTTCAAAAACGATTTTCCCTGGCATGGAATTGAGAGTTGAAGCGCCGGTAAACTATAGACTGAACATCCACGTTATATTATCGGATCAGCTATCAGTGCAACAATTACATGACTTTAGGTCGAAGTTGGTAATTCGAAGTATAAATCGGTCAATATCTGATGAAGCAATTATTCAATTCGCTAAATCCCTCGATGTAAGCAAGGCCAAGGTTCATGGATTTGATGCCACCAAAGGTTTAGGAACCAATGATCTCCTAAAGCTTGGGGCTTCAACCATTGAGATAACAAAAGAATCCTTACATCAGGCGATGCAATCTATTCCTCGGGGCCAAGCTTATATCATGCTCCCATACGACACATCGGATGGCTTGGATAAGTTGGACTGGAAAACCCATTCGCATGCTGATAATTATTTTATGCAAACGGCCCATTTGTTTGAATCTCGCGAAGATGAAGTTATTGATCTATTTCTAAATAATGAAACGGCAAAAAACCGTGATTTCATAAAGAATTTTCAGAAGACCCTCAATAATATTCAGAAACCGGTCATTTGCGGAAGTGATGCTCATCGGTTTGCAGATTACGGAAAATTCCCAGGTAATAAAGTTACTTGGATTAAGGCTGACCCAACATTTGAGGGATTCAAACAAATTATTTATGAGCCAAGAGAGCGTGTCCTAATCCAAGAACTCCAACCACAAGAGAAGATCCCTTATAAGGTTATTGATAAGATCCGGTTTGTTGATAATACGAATAAAAACTTTTCTTCCGATTGGATTCACATAAATGAAAACTTGAATGTGATTATTGGGGGAAAGTCTTCAGGGAAATCACTGCTTCTCTACCGCATAGCCAAGACAGTTGCACCCACATTAATCGAGGAAAGAAAAAGAGAAGTAAGCATTTTAGATTACAGATTCGGCTCACCACATGAATTTGATTTTGAAGTTGCTTGGCTTGACGGGCATTGCGATAAATTATCAGATCCTGCCCGAAGTAACGTTCGCGAAATCGAATACATTCCTCAGCTCTACGTTAATTCTCTTGCAGAAAGGCAAGGGCGAAACAGCCTTTATAAACTCATAGAATCAATCCTTGAGCAGAATACTGCATATAGAGAATTTATTCAACTAATGAGGCAAGATATCAGTAAACTCGAAATAGCCATTCAACAAGATCTTTCCGAATTATTGCTTAAACGTGATGATCTAAAAGCCTTGCTAAATGAACGCAAATTGATAGGCGATGAAAAAGCAATCGCTGCTGAAATCGAAAGGCTCACAGAAGCAATACGGAAGTTGAGGAAAGATTCAACGCTTACCGAAAAAGAAAATTCGGATTATCAAATTTTACTAAATGCACGAGTTAAAGCAGGAAGAAGGAAAAAGGAATTTGAAGAAATCGCCATTACAGTCGAGAGTTTTGTAAAAAGTCTTGAACAGGTAAAGGCACAAGTTACACAAAGCATTGGGGGTTTCGGATTTTCACTTGTAACAACTTCGCTCCAAAAACGAGTTGTTTCCTCAATGAGATCTTTTTCGATGAAATCATTGGAGAATACTCTTAGCTTTCTAATCGCCTCCTACCAAAAGCTAGCATCATCGGCCCGGCAAAAGACCCGGCAGAGCGAAGATGCCCAAGCGAACATAACTCAAAACCTAAAGCCATACTCCGATAAGATATTGGACCAGACAAGACTCAAAGATTTTGAAACCAAGTTGGAGGACCAAAGGAAATCCCTTGAAGCTTTCAATAAAAAAACTACTGAGATAGAATCTGTAATTCAAATTGGTACAAAGCTACGAGAATCGGTTTTTTACAACTATTCAAATCTAACAAATTGCTATGTTGGTATTCTAGAGAAGCTGAAGGATAAAACCTATTCAAAAATTGACGATGACATCTTTCTTGATGCGACATTGTCATTCAAAACCGAAGCCTTTTCTGGAGCATTTGGGGATTTATTTAATCGCCGTCAATCCAGATTTAGCTCAATCTTTGGCTCAGCGTTTGCTGATGATGGAGATTTTAAGTTTAATTTGTCGAGTCATCAAAAAACTATTAGGGAAATTTTCGATAAGCTATCTAAGGCTGGGAATGACATTGTGTTCAGAAAAGATGCTACCGCGAACCAAGCCATAATTGAACTGCTCAAAAATTATTTCTATATTGATTACAACATTCGGTATCGAAACGATGAAATCTTGGATATGTCACCTGGCAAAAGAGGGTTGGTTCTTTTACAACTGATTTTGCATATCAGTAATGCATCGCATCCAATACTTATAGATCAGCCTGAAGACAACCTAGATAATCGCACAATTTCTAATGAATTACGGCATTTTGTGACTAGTAAAAAGCTAGCCCGTCAAATAATAATGGTGACACACGATGCAAATTTAGTGGTTTTAACTGATGCCGAAAATGTAATTGTTTCAAACCAGGATGGTCAACAAATAAATCGCGAAAACAGGAATTATCGCTTCGAATATATTGCCGGTGCGCTAGAAAATAGCTTCCGCCTCGGCGAGGAGCAAAATTATCAAGGAATACTTTATTCTTGTGGAATCAGGGAGCATGTTTGCGATGTGCTAGAGGGTGGTGAAATGGCGTTCAAGAAACGAGAAGAGAAGTATGGGTTTGCTAATCGGGTCTTATGCTAATTGGGAAAAGCCAGTGATTTGATCTGCAGGAAATCTGGCTTACCCAACAAGCGGTTGATGTAAATACACAAGGTATGTGCGGTCAATTTGGAATACAGCCTGGTACACAGGCCCCAAAAAGTATGAGCGTGATTGATCTCAATTTGGAATATCTCCGAAAGCTGGTGGTTGACGGTTTCG
>JAKOUW010000228.1 GCA_029782365.1 Chloroflexota bacterium | reverse complement strand
CTCTCTATCGCCCGGTTGACCACTCTCACAATGTGATTGGCTGGAACCAATTCATCCCAACTCGGAGGAATCAGGCTCGGCTGTGCCATCGTATACGGTTTGAAGACGGGGTAGGCGGGTTTTCTGTGTTTCATACCCCGTATTGAATCACATTTTCTTTAAACGCGAAAGGGGCTGCCCAGTTCTTTTTGGACAGCCCCTCGCCTATGGTATAAATGGCGCAGTGAGTGAACTCATCACATTTTTTCCTCGCCGGGAATCCGGCGTTAGCATCCAGATTGCCATATTGATTCTCCTCTTAGGCGCCAGCGGCCTGGGCTTGTGGCAGGCGAATCAGGCCGGTTTTGGTTTTGTTTTTTATTTTTTTCTACTGCCAGCGCTGTTGACCGTGATCGTTGCGCCGCTGTTGGTCTATCAACTGTATGCACTCCTCACAGCCAATTACACATTGGAGCAAGATGGCATGCGCCTGCGCTGGGGAATGCGCGGCGAGGATATCCCAGTGGACCAGATCTTGTGGGTGCGGATGCGTTCGGAATATTCAGGCAACTTGCCCAGGCCTTTTCTGAGCCTGCCCGGGGCGGTGTTGGGTGTGCGACGCCTGTCGAAAACACAGGATGTTGAATATATGGCTGATCGTGTTCATGACCTGGTGTTGGTCGCCACTCAGCGCAAAATCTTTGCCATTTCGCCCAGCGATCCAGCCCAATTCTTATTCGCTTACCAGCGTCTGGCGGAAAAAGGCTCGATTTCACCGTTGGCACCGCGTTCGGTTTACCCGTCCTTCTTTTTCTCTGATTTTTGGAGCGACCAGACTGCTCGCTGGCTTTTGTTATTGGGCAGTCTGTGGATGCTGGTTTTTTTGGCAGTGACCGCGGCGTTGATCCCCGGCCTGGGCCTGGTCTCTTTGCATATCGAACTGGCCCGAGTGACTAAGGATGCGGTGCCAGCCGTGCGCTTATTGATTTTACCGGTGATTAATGCGGTTCTTTTTGCAGCCGACCTGGTGCTCGGGGTTCTTTTTTACCGGCGCGCCGAAAACCGGGTACTGTCGTATATCTTATGGCTGACCAGTTTGGTCGTCGGCATGCTGTTTGTGGCTGCGCTGGTGTTTATCTTAAGAGCTCAATAACGCTAAGCTGGAGGAAAGGAAATTTGTTCACGCTGTTGATAACTGGTCTGGGATTAGGAATCGTGATCGCCTTGCTGGCTTGGCGCGCCGGCGCGCTGTCCATGAGCGGCGCATGGGCTGCCGCTTTGACAGGTGGGGTTATTTTTGGCCTGGGCGGGATAGCCTGGGCGGCGCTGCTGCTGGCTTTCTTTATCACCTCCAGCGGTCTGTCGCGTTTGTTCGCCCGGCGGAAGGTTGTATTGAACGAAAAATTTTCCAAGGACAGCCGGCGCGATTGGGGCCAGGTTGCCGCCAACGGCGGTTTGGGAGCGCTGCTGGCTGTTGGCTTGCTGCTTTTCCCCCATGCGCAAACCTGGCTGTGGATGGCGTATGCGGGGGGTATGGCCGCAGTCAACGCGGACACCTGGGCGACAGAATTAGGGGTGCTCAGCAGCCAGCCGCCGCGCCTGATTACCACCGGCAAGCCGGTAGAGCGGGGCACTTCCGGCGGTGTGACCCTCCTCGGGTATGTGGCTGTCATCGGTGGGGCAGCGTTGATCGGAGGCGCGGCGGTACTCTTTATGCCCGCCGGACAGCGCTTGGCTGCGCTGGCAGTTGTGACGGTTGCCGGGCTGGCAGGCTCCAGTTTTGATTCTTTTTTGGGGGCTACTGTGCAGTCTATTTACTACTGCCCACAGTGTGACAAAGAGACCGAACGCCACCCTAGCCACACCTGCGGCGCGTCCACTCTGCGCAGGCGCGGTTGGCGCTGGTTGGATAATGACCTCGTCAATTTTTTGTGTTCGCTGGTAGGGGCGTTGGTCGCCGCGGCGTTGTGGGCCTGGCTAGCTTAACAAAGCTGGCAGTTCGCTGATTTGCCGGATCACAGAGCAGTTAGCATCTGGGAACAACCCGTCCGGGTCCACCAGGACCGGTTGGAGGCCGGCATTTTGCGCACCAACCACATCGGCGTAGAAGTTGTCACCGACATACATGGCTTCGCCGGGTTGCACACCAAGGCGGTCGAGAGCATACCAAAAGATTTCCGGCTCAGGTTTCCAGGCGTTGATCTCCCCAGCCGCAAGGGCAAAAGAAAAATATTGGTCCAATCCCAGACTGGCCAGTTCTTCTGCGTACGAATTGGTGCGGTTTGAAACAACCGCCAGAGCGAACCCGCTGTCCTGCAGTTGTCGCAGCGTGGCTGGAATATCTTCCGGTATCCACTGCTCTGGCTTGTAATCCTCGCTCATGAAACGGTGAATTTCCGGGGCTATGGCCTCTGCCTGATCTGCCGTGCAGCCAAACTCTTCCAGGCTGCGCCTGGTGTAAAATGTCCAGAATTCTGAAGAAAGGGTCTTGAATATTTCCAGGTCACCCAGCAGCTCTGGCGATTGGGCCCAATAATAATGTACCCAGCGCAGATTTTTCATGCGCCTGGCTGGTGAATCGAGCGCGCCGAGCTGAACTGCGTAATTCAGCATCATTTGGGGAGAAGCCGGGCGGTTATGGCGAAGCGTGCCATCCAGGTCAAATAGAACAGCCCGGACGCTGTGTTTCGTATTCAAGCGGACCTCACAAAGCGAGAGATTGTGAAATTATACCGCGCCTGCTGGCTCAGCCGCCGATTTCACTCATCACGCGGTTGAGCGGGATCAGTCCATCGGCCAGGCCATGCCCCCAGGGTTTTTGCCAGATGCCATCGATGATAATCTGACGCAGGTCATCCAGACTGGCTCCAGCACGCAGCGGAGTCAGCAGGTCCACTTCGCCTTCGCGCAAAAGACATAAACGCAATCGACCGTCGGCTGTCAGGCGGGCGCGTGTACATTGGGCGCAGAAAGGCGCACTCACTGATGAAATAATGCCAATTTCCCCTGCTGCGCCCTGAATGTGATACATGCGCGCTTCACCGTCCAACTCACCGTTATTGGCTTCTTCCAGCGGGCCAAACTCGCTTTCGATCTGGCTCCTGATTTCATCCGCAGTCACCACTTGCTTGAGTTGTAATTCGGTAGCGCCGGCAAAAGGCATCATTTCGATAAAGCGCATTTGCCATGGTTTATCGATTGTCAGAGCGGCCAGGTCCACGATATCTTGTTCGTTGTAGCCGCGCACCACCACTGCGTTCAGTTTTATGGGGGTCAAACCGGCCGCTTCTGCGGTTTCGATGCCGCCCAACACATCGTCCAGGGTGCCCCAGCGCGTCAGGCGGCGGAAACGCTCGGAGTTGAGCGTATCAATGCTGACATTCACCCGCTGTAAACCGGCTTCCCGCAATGGATAAGCCAGTTTCTTGAGCAGCACACCGTTGGTGGTCATCGAAAGATACTTAACCCCCGGCGTTTCGGCGATATCGTGCACCAATTTGACAATGTGAGCGCGTACTGTTGGTTCGCCGCCGGTCAGGCGAAATTTGTCAAAACCCAACCCCGCAAACAGGCGCACCAGCATCAGTACTTCATCGTCCTGCATCAACTCAGCATTCGGCCGGAAAGTCTGATCCTCGGGCATGCAATATACACAGCGCAGGTTGCAGTGGTCGGTTAAACTGATGCGCAAATAATGGATGCGACGCCCAAAACGATCAATTGCCATACAGGTTTATCTTTGATCTGTAAATTATATTGAAAACCGGATATTTTGTATCTAAATTACACCGTGTATATTTATTATACCAGCAAGTCGGTTGTATGTATCATCGATGCCATACGCGCCGGCTAGATTCATAGGTTATTAAGATAAAAATGATCCTTTTTTGATACTTTTTAATATTACTAAGGTAGTAAACTACATCTTGTTTGGATATTTCATGCTTATTTCCTGGAGGAGCCATGTACGAAAACAAAAATACACTCCAGTTCCGTCCGGAATACCTAACAGCCGCCTTGGACTTGATGAAGAATGAAATTTCGCCGCTGCTGAGGCGCCAAATTGGGCTGCTCAACCTGTGCTTTGTGCCCAATCAACATAACCATACAATTACCATCATTACAATGTGGAAATCACAGGCGCAGGCCTATGCAATTGAAACATCTTGTGATTACTGCCGCCGCGTGGACCAGCTCGAACAATATCTGCGCGACTCCGAACCCTTACCGGTGGTCGCACCCTTTCACGTTTACATTCCCATCAAAGCACTGATTCATAATTTTAATTAATGGGCTATTCATTCAACCCCGATCGCGTCGCTTACTACGAAAAAGCCGGATGGGAAGCCTATTACGCCAAAAACTGGCTGCGAGTTTTGGGGTTGATGGTCAGGTTGAATCGGGAAGAATTTCACATGGACCTGCCGATGGCATTTTTCGCCGCACTGGTCGTAGCTGCCGCCTCGGCGGCTTATGCGCCTCCCAATGGGCGCAATAATCTGCGATCCGCAGAGCTTGGCTTGCGGCGCTATTACAGTCTGGCGCGACGTTCAGCCGGGCTGTCTGCAACGGCAGAGGAACTGGCTTCCCTCGAACTGAATTACTGGCAGGTCCACCGCCGTTTAGCCTTGGAGCGCCAGCAAGCTCCAGCTCATAATACTGACCTGGCGCCCCTGGTCGATTCGTTGGAGCGCCTGCACGCCGCTTTGTTTGCAGCGCCACAGCCTGCTCTGCACCGTTCGGCGGAGGCGCGAGCCCAGGCTGCAGCCGCTGTCGATCGCATCACCGGTGGCTATTCCCAATCGGTTTCAGAAGACTGGCTGCAAGTTGAAACCTGTTTGCGAGAAGCTTACCGAGCTTTGCTCGCGGAAAGCGTTTAAATTCACCTGTCCTTCTAGAGCTTTTCCAACTGGCCTTTGACAACTGATTATCCCTCCAAAGATGCGTCCAACAAGTTTTGGTAATCTTGAGGTGTATCCACATCCAGAAGGATTTTTTCATCCGGCCAGGGTAAAACAGCGGGTGGATAGCGCGCGAACAGGCTGCGCCCGCCCGTATCGCCGTGCAGTTGGCGTAAATCGGTGAACACACAGCGGTCGAACAACACCGGATTGGCACGCCGTTTACCAACGTACGGCGCCAGTATCTCTGTCCGGCTCAGTGCATGGGCAGACAGTAAGGCATCTATCAAAGCGGTGCTGATGAAGGGCTGATCGCCGAGCAAGAACAACGCCCCGCCAGTTTCTTCCGATAGACAATCCAAACCGGCGCGCACTGAACTGCTTTGACCACTCTCCCAGGCAGAGTTGTGGCAAAAGCGCACCGGCAGCCCAGCCAGGGCAGTTTCGATGGCTTCGGGATAGGCGCCAGTGACTACAACGACAGGATTCAACCCGGCCAGCAGCGCCCGGCGCGCCACCAGCCGCACCAGCGGCTCGCCATGCCAGGGCAGCAGCAGCTTGGGCTGGCCCATGCGCTTCGCAGCGCCAGCCGCCAGCAAAATGCCGGCTGTGGGTTCATACAAGGCGGCAACCTGCTGGTTTTGATCATTTTTAGCCGCCTCCAGCGGACCGGAAATGCCTGCTGCCTGGTATGCACCCAACAGTTGTTTTGCCAGCTCAGCGGCCTGGCTGAATTTCTCTAGGTTGTCAGCACCGGTCAGCAGGGCAAGGCGGCGCGCTCCAGCCGGGATGTTCTTCAAGCCGCCCCGGGGAGCGACCAGCACCCGGCGCAAGCCCTCCAATGTCACCGGGACACCCGGAGCTAACCCAGCCAATCCGGCGAAGATCTCCGGACGGTGAACATGGTCAACGTCGAGCGGCTGACCGATGCCAGCCATTCCCGCTACCACTAACACAGCATTCGCAAAAGGGGGAATCGCTGGTTCATGGGCGGCTGGGGCCTTGAGTGGCCTTTGGCGGGCGCCATCTGCTTCTATTAAAAGCGGGGTGTGCCAATCCCGCGCCAGGCGCTGCAGTATTTCTAACCCGGGCAGTGTAAGCCCGCCGGCGCGTTGCGTATCTTCATCGATTGGACCGGTAAACACAATCACCCCTTGGCGCGCGCCGGTTTCCAGGTGGTTCAATTCCGCCGGGTCATGGATGGAGAAATGTCTGTCAGCCAGCCGGAGCTGCCAGGTCGCCAGGTGTGCGCCAGCAGCCACCAAAACTGGCGGCTCGTACAGGCGAGCCAGAGCGAACAGGGTGCTGGTCTTACCGCCGGCGCCGGCGACGGCCAGGCAGGTGGAACGCTCAAGGCGAAAGGCGTTCAGAAAATTCATCGCTTGGTGATTATACCTGTTACGAGAGGCTTGTTTTTTATCGTTCACCAGCTCAGTAAAGGAAAATCACCCTCCGATTTTTGCAAATTGATGACCTGTATCACTTGCGCCATACGGAATTTTTTGCTATGCTATGGAGTACATTGTGTATCGTGTATGCGGTACTCAGAACAACGACATTGGACCCCAAACAATCATTAAAAGGAGAGACTTTATGAAACTTGGCGGATATGCTGATCGTGTTGCTCACATCGATCTGACCACTGCAAAAGTGGAATACAAATCCATTCCAGAGGAATGGGCGCTGAAGTATATCGGCGGGCGTGGCCTTGGTGTCCGGTATGTATTTGAAAATGGTCCGAAGGTGGATCCGTTGTCTCCTGAGAATATCTTGTGCTTCATGAACGGTCCTCTGACCGGCTCTGAAGCCAATATGAGCGGACGCCTGGCAGTAACCACGAAATCCCCCCTGACCGGCACAGTCACTGACAGCCACCATGGCGGCTGGTCCGCAGCACGCCTGCGCTGGGCTGGTTTTGACGGCCTGGTGATCAAGGGCAAGGCTGCCAAGCCAGTCTACCTGTATATTGAAAATGAAACCGTTCAAATTATGGACGCCTCAGAAGTCTGGGGCAAAAACGTCCACGAAGTTGTTAAATTCTTTAAGGCCAAGTATGGCGAGAAAGATCTGAGCGTGATCACCATTGGTCAAGGTGGTGAGCGCTTGGTCAAGTTTGCCTCCTGGGTGAATGAAAACGATCGCGCCAGCGGGCGCGGCGGCACAGGCGCAGTGGGCGGCAGCAAACTGCTCAAGGCTATCGTTGTCAAGGCCACCAAGAAGCTGGTCAAAGCCGCAGATCGCGATAAATGGAAAGCTGCGCACCAGAAAGCCCTGGCCGAGATTATGGATGAACGTGTCGTCACCTCCCCGCGCAAAGGCGGCCTGTCGGTTTATGGCACGAACGTGTTGATGAATATGACCAACGTGATTGGTGGTTTGCCCACACGCAACAGCCAGAGCACTGGCTTCGGTGAGCAGGCAGAGCTGTTGAGCGGCGAATATGTCAAGCAAAATATCCTGGTGGAAGACCCCACCTGCCATGCCTGCCCGGTTGCCTGCAAAAAGGAAGTTGAAATCAAAGAAGGACCCTGGCAGGGTCTGCGCATGGAAAGCGTTGAGTATGAACCGGCCTGGGCCTTCGGCGCGCATTGTGGCAATTCTGATATCAACGCGGTTGCTAAGATGATCGACCAGTGCAATGACTATGGTTTCGATGCCATCGAATGCGGCAATGTTTTGGCAACTTACATGGAAGCCACTCAGCGTGGTTACACCAATGGGGACGGCGGCTTACAGTGGGGTGACACCCTGAAAATGGTCGCGACCGTCGATAAGATTGGCAAGCGCGAAGGTATTGGCGATAAACTGGCTGAAGGCGTGAAGAGATTGGCAGATTATTTTGGCCACCCAGAAATTGGGATGCAAGTCAAGGGACAATCTCTGCCCGCATACGATCCGCGCGGCATCAAGGGTATGGGCCTGGGCTATGCTACCAGCAACCGCGGCGCCTGCCACCTGCGCGGCTATACGCCCGCTGCCGAAGTTGTAGGCAATGTGCTTGGCCCCTCCACCGTTGGCGACCCGCTGGCCTGGAAGGGAAAAGGCGAGATGAATTTCGTCTTCCAGAATGTTCATGCTGTGACGGACTGCCTGGATGTGTGCAAATTTGCTACTTTCGCCGAATCACTCGATTCCTTCGCGGCTCAGTACGAAGCCATCACCGGTGTTCATTCTGATCCGGGCCATCTGCTTAAGGTTGGCGAGCGCGTCTACAACCTGGAGCGATACTACAATAACCTGGCAGGCATTGGAGAAGGCAGCGACACGCTTCCGCAGCGTTACCTGAATGAACCATCCGATTTTGGCGGTTCCAAGGGACAGGTCTGTGAGCTGCCGGAGATGTTGGAAGAATATTATAAAGCGCGCGGCTGGGTGAACGGCGTAGTGCCGGAATCTAAGCTGAAAGAACTGGAAATCATCTAGTTCTGCGCTACTTTGTCGTGCAGACAGGATGCAGGCGGTCGCCTGCATCCTGTCTTTTTATTTGGCGGAACGCGCTTTTTGAGCCGTCTCGACGTTTATTTTGCCGCTTGAGATGGGAGAGAACAGGCTGACAGTATCGTTGTTCTTCAGAACAAACGCCAGGTCTTTCGATTTCAACCGCGGGTTGCGCCCGTTGACAAATACAGGAATTTGACCAGCGAGATGACCATCGGCGTCGAGTAAATGAATGCGGATGTGTGGGTACTGTTCGAAAATCCAATCGAACAGATGGGCGACGGTGGGGGTTTGGACGACATCCAGCTCTATGGATATGCTGCCGGTCATGTCGCGCAGAGTGCCGTAAAATTCAATTTTCATTGAAGTTGCATTATACAGGATTCGCAGAAAATCACCCGCAAATTCATGCCCGAAATATGACAATCGTCATATTGCTTCTCCTCATGTTCGTGGCATAATAAAAAGAGTAATTTAGTAGGATTAGGTAGAATATGCAAGCTAATTTGATTGATCACTTTTCTCAATGGGCCACAGTCGATGAAGCGGGCCGCGTTATTCTCCCCGCTGAAATTGCCGCGCGCCTGGGTGTGCTCCCTGGGGCGCGATTGCGTTTGGATGAAAAGGGCAACCAGCTGCGCCTGCTCCGTCCGGCCAGCCAGCTTACGAAAGTGTATATCGAGCCAACTACGCTGTGCAATCTTGACTGCACTATGTGTGAACGCAACGGCTGGGACGAGAAGCTGGGGCGCATGTCTGCGCAGACCTTTGAGCATATATTTCGTGGCCTACAAGAGATTTCGCCTGTTCCAACGGTGTTCTTTGGCGGTATTGGAGAGCCGCTCTCTCACCCGGCGACAGTTCAATGGGTCAAGCGCGTCAAAGATTTGGGCTGCCGCGTTGAGCTGATCACCAATGGCACCCCGCTCACGGAAAAACGCTCCCGGCAGTTGATTGAAGCCGGCTTGGATGTGTTGTGGGTCTCTATCGATGGGGCCACACCCGAACATTACGCCGATGTGCGCCTGGGCTCAGAACTGCCAAAAATTCTGGCAAATATCGATCGTTTTCGCCGTCTGCGCAGTGGCGGGCATTTCCCCAAACCAGAAATCGGCATTGCTTTCGTAGCAATGCGCCAGAACTTCAATGACTTGCCTGCCTTGCTTCAAATTGGCCGACAGTTAGGCGCGACACTGTTCTCGGTCAGCAATGTCATGCCTTATACCGCAGACATGCAGTCTCAGAGCCTGTACAGCAAGACACTCAAAAATATCGCCTACATACCATCGCCCATGCTGCCTCACCTGAACCTGCCTAAAATTGATTTGGATGAATTCACGCAAAATGCTTTTATTCAGGCGGTGAACAGTGGCTATCATGTGAATTTTGCCGGTAATCATTTCAGCAATTCCAACGATGTCTGTAATTTTGTGCAGAGCGGCACCATGTCGATCGCCTGGGATGGTTATGTCAGCCCTTGTTGGCCGTTGATGCATACGCATACCAGCTACTTACATGGCAAACCGCGCCTTTCGCGCCGCCATACCATTGCCCATGTCAGCCAACGCAGCCTGTTGGAAATCTGGAACGAACCGGCGTATTTCGATTACCGCGAAAAAGTGCAGTCCTTCCGTTTTGCGCCCTGCACGTTCTGTGGGGGTTGTGATTTATCGGAAGCAAACGAAGAAGATTGTTATGGTAATGAATTTCCAGCTTGCGGAAGCTGCCTCTGGTCGCAGGGCGTGATCCAATGCCCTTAACCCCCGCCAACTGCCGGGAAGATATTAACCGTGTCTTCCGGGCCTATTTGCGTATCTAAGACATCCTCCAGACGTGGAACATCTCGTCCATTAATGAAAAAATGGACATGCCCGTGAAGCTGACCGTCTTTGTCCAATAATTCGGCGCGCAACGCCGGGAATCGCTCGATCATCGTCGACAACAGCTCGCGAGCAGTGATGCACTCGACGACATCGAAAACGACCGTTTTTCCTCCGACGATCTGCCGCAGGGTTGCATAAAAATTAACTTTCATTTCCATGGTATCTCCTCAGCCAAGTATCGTTAATAAATTTTTACCACATTTCCACCGGTAAGTTGCACCAGGTCAATCGGGGTGAGGCGGAACACGGCATTGGGTGTGCCTGCTGCCGCCCAGATTTCGCTGTACTGTAGCAGATCCTGGTCGACCAACGTTTCAATTGCCTGGATGTGCCCGGTTGGAGGCACGCCGCCGATGACATAACCAGTCTGCTGGCGGACAAAGTCGGCGTCCGCTTTGCCAATCGGTTCGCCGACCAGGCTGGCGACAACTGCTTCATTCACGCGATTAGAGCCGCTGGCGGCAATCAATAATGCTTTGCCAGACTGCTGTTTTTTGAACACCAGTGATTTTACGATCTGGCCTACCTGGCAGCCGACCGCATTGGCGGCATCGATCGCTGTGCGGGTGGAGGCGGGCATTTCTACGACCTGCATCGCCAGCCCGCGTGCTTGCAAGGCTTCCTGTACTTTGCGGGCGCTTGAGCTCAATTCAACCATTTTGTCACTCCAATTTCCTTTTCATGAAAATCGCCACTTCTCCATCCTCTATATCGTGATTCGTGTACAAGGAGAGATCGATTCCGCCAAATTCGAACCCGACATGTTGGTAAAAGGCGATTGCCGGCGCATTGGTGTTCTGTGTCTCGCACACCAGCACGCGCAAACCTGCCTGAAGGGCGTGCAGTGCACAATAGTCCATCATTCGCCGCCCGATCCCCTGCCGTTGGTATTCTGGCGCAACATGAAACTCCCAGATCCATAAGCTGCGGTTCCACCAGCGCGGCTCTGCCAAAGCCAGGCCGACCAACTTACCCTGATCATACGCCCCCCACGAGAAAGACTGCGCCAGGAACTGCCTGTAATGGGCCAGTTCTTCCGGATCGGATGCAAAGTGTTTGATATAAGGGGCGTCCAGTTGGGCAAGTTTCAGGCTGATATCGAAACGCTCGGGGGCGCATTGTGTGCTCACCACATAGCGGGCATTGGAAGTGTAGCCGCTCGTGAGGTGTTGGAACGTTTTATCATCAAACGCCTGGAGGGGTTTAATTTCAACCATTGTCTTGCTTATATCCAACTGCGTTTCTTCATCCAAAGAAACATCCCCAATGGTGTTCCGATAAAAATAATCATGCTCAATCCAAAAGAAGGCAGGTCGGTCCAGATTCCCAATGAATCATGCACAGGTTGGAAATAGTTCATACCAAAAAAACCGGCGATGAATGAAATCGGCATGAATAAAGAGGTGATCACCGTCAGGGTTTTCATGACCTCGTTCATCCGGTTATTAATCACCGACAGATAGGTATCCAATACGCCGCTGGCGACATCTCGCAGGCTTTCGCTGACATCGTGCAGGCGCACCATGTGGTCATATACATCCCTGAAATAAATCTGGTCCCGTTCGTCGATCACGGCATAATCGTCGCGGGCCAGCTTGTTGTATACCTCGCGCAGCGGCGATAAGCTGCGGCGCAAGTGAAGTGTAGAACGTTTCAGTGTAAACACTTTTTGGACGACATCCGAAGATGGTTTGTTGAAAACCTGGTTCTCAACCCGTTCGATCTCCTCATCCATGGCATCTACGGTGGACATGTAATCGGTGGCGAGCTCATCTGAGATCAAGTAAAGGATGTGGTCCGCCCCCCGGCGCGGGTGGCGATCATCTTTGAGGCAGATATTCCAGGCGCGATTTAAACCCTGTATATCCAGGTCATGATAGGTGACCAGGTAGTTTGCGCCCAGAAATACATCCAGTTCATTTGTCTCCAGCTCAGCGCTCTCTGAATTGAAATTGATTTCATGCAAAACAATGTAAAGATATGTATCCCAATCATCTACCTTAGGCACGTGGGTTTCATGCAAAGCGTCATCAATGGCGAGCGGGTGAAACGCGAAGATGTCCCTCAGGATTTTTTCCGCGCTGGTGGGGTCTTCAGCTGCCAGGTCTACCCAGATGAGGGTGTTGGAACTCTGCAGCGCGGCTGCAAAGTTTTCGACCGGGAGAGTCTGTGTTACCAGCGCGCCATTTTCAAACAGCAAGCAGCGGATCATAATCCTCCAGTAATTCTCCCATTATAAACAGAATCAGAAAAATGGGTTGTGCTGGCGTTTAACCAGCACAACCCATTCTGCTTGCGTTTAATATAAAATATAAACCGAACTAAGCAGTAAATTTCTGTTTGAGGTGGGCGCTTTTTCCGGTGCGGGTGCGCAGGAAATACAGCTTGCTGCGGCGCACATGCGAATGGCGGTGTACGATCACCTTCTCGATGCGAGGTGAGCGAGCCAGGAAAGTGCGCTCGACGCCTACGCCGTTGCTGGCCACGCGCCGCACGGTAAAGTTGGCATCATTGCCGCCGTTGTTCTGGCGGATCACGGTGCCTTTGAATTCCTGGGTGCGCTCGGTATTGCCTTCTTTAATGCGCAGGAAGACGCTGACATTATCACCGGAGCGCAGATCCGGGATATTCGGATTGGCATTGGCTTCTACAGCCTTAATCAGATCGCTCATGTTGAACCTCTCAATACAATCTACAAATACAATAGCATTCCGCCGGGCGTTTCGCGACGCGGTGGTGGATTATAACATGGGCTATTTTATTTGTGAAGGAAATATTCAGGCGCGATTCTGATTTTTCGAAGATTAGGATCTGGTTGAATCACTCCTGGATGCCTTCAACTCCGAGAGCCGCAAGCACAGCTTGCAAGTCCGAAGCGTAACTTGCTTTAAAGCTGGTTGGCTGGCCGGTTGTTGGATGGACAAACGCAATGGCCCTGGCGTGCAGAGCTGTGCGCTGCAATACTGCTGCGCCAGGAATTGGGGCGTATTGCTCCTGGCCCCCGTAAAGGCGATCTGCTGCGATTGGCAGGCCCAGCGACAGCAAATGGGCGCGAATCTGGTGCGTGCGCCCTGTCTCAGGGCGAGCCTCGATCAGGCAGGCCTGGTTAAGAAGCTGCAGCACCTTGAAGTGAGTGACGGCTGGTTTGCCATATACATAATCGACGATTGTGTGGTGCTTGTGGCCTACGTTGGCGCGCAGCGGCAGCTCAGCGCGCTGCTCCTGCCAGTCTGGTTGTCCCAAGCATAGGGCATGGTAAATTTTTTGCACCGCGTGCTGTTCGAACTGTCCGTTCAGACTGCGGTGTGCAGATGCAGTGCGGGTTAACACAACCACACCGCTGGTTTCGCGATCCAGCCGGTGAACAATCCATAGGCGGCCAAAAAGCGGCTCCAGCAAAGAGCGCAGGTGAGGCGCATTTTTGTCATAGCCATCTGGCAGAGAGGGCACACCGGGTGGCTTGTTGACCACCAGCAGACTCTCATCTTGCCAGATGACGGGCAGAGGGCTGAGCATCATCGCCTCAAACTGCCATTTTCGCTTCGCCTCGCCGCACGCCTGCCATTAACAGCAGGGCGACAACCATGAACACCGGGGCAGCCAGCATGATCGAATTGTAATTATCGCCTGTCAGTTTGATGATCCAGCCGTTGCTGTTGGGGCCGACAATAGCGGATAAAGTAGAAAACAGGTAGTACAAACCGGTAAAAGTGCCGATCTTGGCTGGCTCGGTCATATCCACAACCATCGGCAGTGAATTGATATTGATCAACGACCAACCAGCTCCTGCCAGCATCATCAGCAGGCCCATCACGACCAGCAGTTTTGGCCCATTATCCACCAGGCTGATCCCCACGATGGGCAGAGGCGCAATTTTTTGGAGCAAAACGTTGACTGGGATGAAATAAATCGCCAAAAGGACGAGCCCCATGATGATGATCCCCACGCTGATCGTCCGCCGGCGGCCAAACCTTCCACCGATGAAGCCAGCCGGTAAGGCAAAGAGCACGAAAATCAACGACAGCTCGCTGAGCAAACGTGCTCCATTTGCTTCTGTAATTTTCAGGTAATTGATCGCGTACAGCGTGAAAAACGCTTCCACGGCGGTATACCCCAGGAACCAGAAGAAAATTGCCAGCAAGATGCGCAAGGAACTTTTTTCGCTGCTGGTGAGCACTTCGCGCAAGCTTTTCCACATATTCGGCTCTTCTGCGCTTGGTTCGTATTCCTTAGGCTCTTTGATAAATAAAAAAACCAGGGCAACCGCGATTAGCACGAGCGCCGAGCCCATCCAAAACGGAAAAGCCGGATTTTTCTCGTATAGTGCTGCCCCAACCAGTGTGGCAACAATAAAGCCTAACCCGCCCATAAAGTTGATGATGCCGTTCGCCTGAGAGCGGTATTGTGAAGGTGTGATGTCGGGCATCAGTGCGACAACCGGCGTCCGCCAGAAAGCCATGCTCAGCAGAAGAGTGGATGTGCAGGCCACAAATAGGGGCAGAATGCCTGCCAGGGGAATGATGCCAAAGGCGATGGCTCCCACCGGAGCGCCAATCAAGAGAAACGGCATGCGCCGTCCGATAGGGGTGCGCAGGCGATCGGACCAGGCGCCCACCGGCGGTTGAATGAACAAAGCGGCGATATTATCTAGAGTCATAAAAAAGCCGATCCAGCGCACATCCAACTGAAATTTTTCCGAAAGAAAAACTGGAACAAAGGTATTGTAAATGCCCCATATGACGCTGACCCCAAAAAAGCCAAAACCAAGCAGGAATATTTTGCCGTAATTGAACTTCATGCTATCCTCCACAGGTTGAATTTCGAACGGGATTGAAACCGTGTTTACACGTTGTCAGGGATATTCTCGTTGGGTAAATCCAGGGATTTTTTGAGCTGATCGAGAGCTTTTTGGTCAGTTGCGCTCAGGCTTTGCGCCTGGAGCAAATCGGGGCGCTGCAAGAATGTCCGCAGGAGAGATTGCTCGCGCCGCCAGCGGTTAATGGCGGCATGGTTTCCGGAGAGCAAGATTTCAGGCACTTTCCAGCCGCGAAACTCCGGTGGGCGGGTGTAATGGGGATACTCGAGCAGTCCCGAAGCATGCGAATCATCCCAGGCGCCATCCGGATCGCCCAATGCGCCTGGGATCAGACGGGTCACGGCATCGACGATACTGAGCGCTGGCAACTCACCGCCGCTGAGCACATAATCGCCCACGGAGATCTGGTCATTGACCAGGTGCTCCACCACACGCTCGTCCACGCCTTCATAGCGCCCACACAGCAGGGCGATGTGCGGCAAACGCGAGAGATCCTCGGCTATTTTGTGGTTGAAACGCCGTCCCTGAGGTGACATCAGGATAACCGGGCAGGTCGGGGGAGAGCCCAAAACGCTTTCGACCGCTGCAAAAATCGGCTCGGGCTTCATCACCATGCCTCCGCCGCCCCCGTACGGCATGTCGTCAGTCGTGTGGTGCCGATCATAGGTCCAGTCGCGAATATTATGCATGTGAAATTCCACCAGGTTGTGCTGGCGGGCTTTTTCCAGGATGCCTGTTTGCAAATACGTTTCGCACACTTCTGGGAAGAGGGTGAAGATATCGAAGCGCATGATATGTTCATTCTACATGAAATTTCGGGTTTGTGCATAATGAGGGCGCCATTGTCATATCTTGGGAATGAATGTTCATCAGGGAAACGCACTACCCAACCCGGATCGTGAAACGGATGAGAATTCACAGTTTTTGATAAATTATTGGTGAGTGTTTTGTTTTAATGGTCAAAAAGCGTGCTAAACTTAGGCGGGTTCAGCTAAATTTCCTCCAGTTTGGCTGAAAAAGATGGAAAATATATGTCAGTACCTAATTTTTGCGATCGTCAATTTAAAGCCTTTATTGCGGTTCAAAATTGCAAATGAGCGCGCCTGACGATGCCGTTTTGAATCGCATGCAAGACTTGATTGCACGCTGGGAAGCGCAGAGCGATCCGCGCGTGGGCTTCCTGCGCTGCTACTTCCTGATGACGAGCAACGTGCTGGCGGCTATCCAGCGTCAGGAGTTCAACGATCCTCCCTGGGTAGACCGCCTGCTGCAACGCTTCGCTGTCTATTATTTTAATGCCCTGGAGGCCTTCGAGCAGCGCCCGGCTGCCGCGCCCGCAGTATGGCAAGTGGCGCACCACGCGGCGCGCGCCGCTCACATCACCGAGCTGCAGAAGCTGCTGCTGGGCGTGAACGCGCACATCAATTACGACCTGGTGCTTTCTCTGAACGACGTGCTGCGGGGTGAATGGGCCGGGCACACACCGGCACAGCGCGCCGCCCGCCACGCTGATCATGAGCGTGTCAACAATGTCATCGCCGCCACTATCGATGCAGTGCAGGATCAGGTGATCGACCCGCATATGCCGTGGATGGAGATTATTGACCATTTGATGGGGCCGGTGGACGAGCTGATGGTTTCGCACCTGATCAGGCACTGGCGTGATGATGTTTGGAACAACGCGGCGCGCTTGATGGACAATTCCGACCCAGGCGAGCAGGCTCGTGTGGTGGCGCACTGCGAGAGCACGGCGCTGCGCGCTGGCGAGGTCATCTGCATGCACGATATTTCTGGCTGGATCGAACATTCGCCAGGCGCAAGTTCCCGGTGAATGCCTTGGCCGCACATTAGCTTGCAGGTAAGAGCCTTTCATTGCGGGGTTCGTTGCATTTGGATTCGGTTTCCCTGCCGCTCAACTGCGACGAAACCATCCACTTCCATGCCCGCCGCCCAAAGGGTTTAAGGATTGGCGGCACTCACCGGGCAGTGTTTTCGGCTTTGTGAACAGCCTTTCAACCAAAACCCCCCTTCCTTGACGCCAGGCGTCATGTGCTGGTAAGATGACTGTATGAAAGTACGTACCGGTCAATGGAGTATGACCCGTAAAAGCTCCAGGCGTTCCAACCCGTGGCGCATAATCATTATCTTGATCTTAATCGGGATGATCATCTACTTTAACCAGGTTGTAGTGCCGACCATGCCTCTGCCATTCGTGCCTACTCCCACGACGACACGCAGCCCTGAGTCGTTTCAAAATGAAGCTCAATCGCTTTTTAAAGAGGGCAAGCTGCCGCAGGCGGTAGCGGCCTATAAACAGGCGATCATTGCTGACCCAGGCAACCCGGCGATTTATATCGAGCTGGCCCGCATGCAAATTTATGCCGGTCAGTACACGGATGCTCAAAAAAGCGCTGAGAATGCCCTGCTGTTGAACCAAAATAATTCCATGGCGTATGCTGTGAAGGCCTGGGCTCTGTATTACCAGGAAGATTATGACCAGGCTGAGCTGGCGATCAAAAAGGCCCTTGACCTGGACAGCAACAATGCAACAGCCTACGCCTATTACGCTGAGATTTTGGTGGGGCGGGGCACTTTCGAAGATGTTCAGCAGTCGGTGACCATGTCGCAAAAAGCGCGTGAGCTATCAGCCAATTCGATGGAGACGCACCGGGCGCGCGGCGCTGTACTGCTCGCCACGCAGAACTATGACGAGGCAATTGCTGAATACAAAGCGGCGCTGGCGATGAACGACAAGCTGTGGGACCTGCACTATTTGTTGGGTGTGTCCTACCGCATTACCGGAGAATATGCCCTGGCAGAGCAGGAAATGTTGGCGGCAATCGCCTATAACCCGACCAACCCCGACATCCCAATCGATCTCTCGCGCACCTATGCCACTCAAGGACAGTTCGGCAAAGCTGTGCAGTATGCAGAGCAAGCGGTCAAGCTCAATCCCAGCAGCGCCCGTCTGCAAGGCAACCTGGGATATATGCAGTACAAAAACGGCGATTATGACAAGGCCATTGGAACCCTGACACTGGCATTGCGCGGGGGGACAACAGCCGATGGCGTCAAAGTTGAGGGCCTGCCGCTGGCCTCTGGGCGCGTAGCTGAGTATTATTCGTACTATGGCCTGGCCCTGGCGCGGCGCAATCGCTGCGCCGATGCGGTGCCTGTGTTTGAGTTTATTATCCAGAAAATCGACCCAAGCGAACCGGCGGCGCAAAACGCCAATGAAGGGATCGATTTTTGTAAGCAGGCAGCCGGCACCAGCCTGCCGCCCACGGTTACCCCTACTCCGTAATAGATCGACATGGCGCGCGGAAAACCTCTCTCGGCCCAACCCGTTTACAGCCAGCGAAAACCATCCAATACCACCTTGTGGTTGTTCCTGGCAGGGTTGATCATCCTTTTCTTGTGGATCTTTTTCAACTTGCGGTCTGGCAAGATGGTTTCTCCGCTTCAACCCACCCCCACACCAACCCGCATGGCAGATTCATACGTCCAGCAGGCTGAAGCGTATTTTGCCGCCGGAAAACTGGAAGATCCCAATACTCGCCAGGACGCCATCAACACATATAAGCTGGCGTTGGCTCTCGATCCGCAGAACCCCGCCATCATGGCAAACCTGGCGCGCATTTTGACGTATTCATCTCGCATGCTCAGCAATGATCAGCAGCGCAAAGAGCGCCTGGAGGAAGCGCGCGACTTGATCCGCAAGGCGGCGGAGCTGGCGCCTGACGATTCGCAAACCCTGGCAGTCAAGGCGTTTGTTCTGGACTGGAATGCCTCCAGCAACTTGATTGACTCCGCTCAATCAGAAGCTTACCTGGCAGAAGCAGAACTGGCGGCGAATCGCGCCTATATTCTCGACCCACAGAACGCGATGGCGCTGGCTTTTTATGCGGAAGTGCTGTTGGACCAAAATAAATGGGACCAGGCCCAGGCATACGCGGCTCAAGCCGCCGAACGCGCCCCTGAATCCATGGATGTGCACCGCGTGTACGCCACGGTGCTCGAATCGTTGGGCCTGTACCGGGCGGCGATAGATGAATACCAGAAAGCATCTGACCTGGCGCCGAACATGACATTTTTGTCCTTGCAAATCGGTCTAGTCTACCGAAACCTGGCGAATCAATCGATCTCAGATGCCGCTGCCGCCCCGCTTTATGAAGCAGCCCTTGAATATTTTGCCAAAGCCGCCAAAGTAAACGAACAGTTAGGCGTGAAAGATCCCCAGCCGTACATTGCCATCGCCAAGGCCTATGCCCAACAAGGCGAATTTTTTATCGCCTCGCGTAACGCCGAAAAAGCGCTGGCTTTCTCCCCGACTTCCGCAGACACCTACGGGCAGTTGGGCATGATCTATGTGCAGGCGCGCAATTATGAATCGGCGCTGCCGGCTTTCCAATGCGCCATCGAGGGCTGCGCAGCAACAGATAACAAGTTGGCCCAGGATTTTGTCGATCAAAAAATATTAACCCAAACAGTGAGTGTGCAGCCGCTGGGCCTGACCAACCTGACAGTTGCATATTACTACATCCGTTATGGCTCAGTCCTGGCTTTTCTTTCAGATTCCAAAAACGGTTTCTGCGAAAAATCAATGGTGCTGATGGAAAAACTGCGCCAGACTTTCCCGGACCAGGAAGTGTTGTTGCAAAACGTGGACGATAACGAAGCGACCTGCAAGAAGCTGCTTAGCACTTACGGAAAATGATTGCCAGCCTAACCTAGCCGGTTTTGAGCCCAAAAACCAATTCAGTATCAGAATTTTATAAGAATTCGCTGCCAGGCCCTTGACTTGTGCTTTAAAAGCGATTATGATTTGCACGCTTTAGCACTCAAGTACCTTGAGTGCTAACAAAATCAACTAACCTATCCATCGTACAGGAGGCAGATATGGCTTTATCTCTTAAACCTTTGGGCAACCGCGTGATTGTGGAACCCAGCGAAGCTGAAGAAGTGACAGCGGGCGGCATCGTCCTGCCTGACACGGCAAAAGAAAAACCCCAGCGCGGCACCGTTTTGGCCGCTGGCCCTGGTGAGCGTGATGACAATGGCAAGTATATTCCCATGGATGTGAAAGCCGGCGATGTCGTTTTGTATGCGAAGTATTCCGGCACCGAAATTAAGTTGGATGGCAAGAAACTGCTGATCCTGCGCGAGAGCGATTTGCTCGCAATTGTTGAGAAATAATTATTTTTTAAGGAGAGAATATCTATGGCTGCTAAGCAATTAGTTTTCGCTGACGAAGCTCGTCGCCGCCTTTCCAAGGGCATGGACATCCTGGCGAATGCCGTGGTAACCACCCTGGGCCCCAAGGGCCGCAACGTGGCAATCGACCGCAAGTTCGGTTCCCCCACCATCACCCATGACGGCGTCACCGTCGCTAAGGAAATCGAGCTGGAAGATCCCTTTGAGAATATGGGCGCCCAGCTTCTCAAGGAAGCCGCCACCAAGACCAACGATATCGCTGGTGATGGTACCACCACCTCCACCGTTTTGGCTCACGCCATTGTTTCAGAGGGTATGAAAAGCCTGGCCGCTGGCTATAACCCCATGCTGCTCAAGCGCGGCATCGAAGCTGCTACGAAAGCCGTGGCCGAAAAACTGCGCGCCCAGGCGATCGAAGTAACCACCAAGGAAGAAATTGCCAATGTTGCTTCGATTTCTGCCCAGGACCGCACCATTGGTGAGCTGATTGCAGATGTCATGGACAAAGTCGGTAAAGACGGCGTCATCACCGTGGAAGAATCCAAGGGCCTGCAGTTCGAGACCGAATACGTAGAAGGTATGCAGTTCGATCGCGGTTACATTTCTGCTTACTTCATCACCGATTCCGAAAAGATGGAAGCTTCCATCTCCAATCCCTTCATCCTGATTTACGATAAGAAGATCTCCGCCGCCACCGACATCGTCCCGATCCTGGAGAAACTGGTGCAGATTGGCAAGCGTGAACTGCTGATCATCGCCGAGGATATTGATGGCGAAGCCCTGGCGACCCTGGTGTTGAACAAGATCCGCGGTATGCTGAATGTCGTCGCCGTTAAAGCTCCTGGCTTTGGCGACCGCCGCAAAGCCATGCTGCAAGACATTGCCATTTTGACCGGCGGCACCGTGATTTCTGACGAAACTGGCCGCAAGCTGGAAACCGCAGCCATCTCAGATCTGGGCAAGGCTGAGAAGGTTGTCAGCGACAAAGACAACACCACCATTATCGGCGGAACTGGCGATGGCGGCATGATCAAAGGCCGTATTGAGCAGATCCGCGTCGAGATCGATAAGAGCACAAGCGACTATGACAAAGAAAAACTGCAGGAACGCCTGGCTAAGCTGTCTGGCGGTGTGGCAATCATCCGCGTGGGTGCAGCCACCGAGACTGAGTTGAAAGAAAAGAAGCACCGCGTGGAAGATGCTCTGTCTGCGACCCGCGCGGCGGTTGAAGAAGGTGTGGTGCCTGGCGGCGGCGTCGCTCTCATTAATGCCATGGCCGCCCTGGATGCCCTGAAAGTTGACAGCGATGATGCCCAGATTGGCGTGAAAATTGTTCGCAAGTCACTCGAAGTCCCGATTCGCAAGATTGCTGAAAACGCTGGCAAAGACGGCTCGGTCGTTTTGGAGACCTGCCGCCGCCACCAGCAAGAAGCGAGCAACATCAATATTGGTTTCGATGTGATCACCGAGCAGTACACCGACATGTTGAAAGTTGGCGTGATTGACCCCGCCAAGGTGACCCGCGGCGCTCTTGAAAATGCCGCCTCGATCGCTGCTATGATCCTGACTACCGAAGCGCTGGTGACCGATATTCCCGAAAAGGAAAAGGCCCCTGCCATGCCCCCTGGCGGCGGCGGGATGGATTATTAATCTCCCTTGCGTTTCTCAACGAGTGGTTGGGCGGCAAAGCTGCCCAACCACTTTTTTGTTTTGACAAATCGATCGGCCCATGCTACAATCAAGATGGTTGCGATTTTAGAACCTGGCCGCCACGGCGGCCGTGATTGGTACGTTTGTTTGCACAAAAAATGTGTGTTGAAAGTACAATCTGGCCCCGGCTGGTATGAAACCGTCGGGGTTTTTGGCATTATGCGCTTGCTAGATCATAAGAGATCGCGGGTTTAAGAGAAATTTATTTTGTTCAGTTTTACTTTTAGAAGGATAAAAAATAATGAAGTCAAAAAATTTTGACGATATTCCACTGCGGATTATCCCCCTGGGAGGCCTCGGGGAAGTCGGTAAGAATATGATGGTTTATGAATACAACGGTCAAATGTTGATCGTAGATGCCGGGTTAATGTTCCCGGAAAATGATATGCTGGGAATCGATTACATCATCCCAGATTTCGAATACGTGGTGAATAACCGCGATAAAGTTTGTGGGGTGGTGATCACGCATGGTCATGAAGACCATACCGGCGCAGTGCCGCACCTGATGGAGCAAATCAGCGCCCCGATTTATGCCACCCCGCTGACGCGCGGTCTGCTGGAGGCAAAGCTCAGTCGCGGCGGGTTATTGAACCGCGTTCAAATGTGCACCGTCGAGGCAAATGAGGAAGTTGAAATCGGACCTTTCAAGGTGGAGTTTTTCCATGTTTGCCATTCCATCCCAGATGGCGTGGGATTGGCAATCACTACCCCGGCTGGCATGGTGATACACACCGGCGATTATAAGTTCGACCACACGCCGGTGGATAATTGGCCCACCGATTACGCCAAGCTGGCCGAATTTTCCAGGCGCGGAGTGCTGGCTCTGCTGGCCGATTCGACCAACGCCGACCGGGCTGGCTGGACGCCTTCCGAGCGGGTAATCGATTCGGCTTTCGATGATGTTTTTCGCGAGTCTCCCGGGCGGATTATTGTCGCCAGCTTTGCCTCGTTAATCTCACGCATGCAGCAGGTGGCGAATGCCGCTGAACGCTATAACCGCAAGCTCTCCTTTGTAGGCACCAGCATGGTCGATAATGCGCGTATCGCCCGTCGGCTGGGCTACCTGGATATTCCGGATGAACTGCTGGTTCCGGTTGATCAGGCGGTCAAGATGAAGCCGCGGGATATCGTTTTGATGTCCACCGGCACCCAGGGCGAACCGACCTCGATCATGGGACGTTTGTCCATGGGCACGAACCGCCAGTTTGACCTGATCACCGGCGATACCATCGTGCTTTCTTCGCACCCCATTCCGGGTAATGAAGAGAGCGTTTACCGCACGATCAACCGCCTGTTCCGCCGTGGGGCGAATGTCATTTATGAACGACTGGCTCCTGTGCATGTCTCAGGGCACGCCAGCCAGGAAGAAATGAAGCTTTTGATCCACCTGGTCAGGCCCAAGTATTTTATCCCCATTCACGGCGAGCTGCGCCACCTGCGCCAGCATGTCCGCATCGCCCACCAGTTGGGCATCCCAGAGGAGAATACCGCCGTGATTGAGAACGGTATGGTGCTTGAGTTCACCAACTGCGAAATGCGCATGGGCGAACGCATACCAGGCGGCTACGTGTTTGTAGATGGTTCCAGCGTGGGCGAGGTTGGGCCGAGTGTGATGCGTGAGCGTGAAATCCTGGCCCAGGATGGGTTTGTATTGGTGAACCTGACCCTCGACCGGCAGTCATGCCGCTTGCGCAACGAGCCAGAGATCATCACGCGCGGTTTCATCCACGAACCGGACGCGGAAGATCTGCTGGCGCACACCCGCCAGCTTGTGGCGGAAACAGTCAACTGCACCAGCAACGGCAAGATGCGCTCTGACCTGGAACAATCGGTGAAGTCTTTCCTGTACACCAAGACCAAGCGCAGACCGATGGTGTTTGTCTCGATCAGCCAGGCTTGAAAATTATCTTTCCCAAGGAGCGCGGATCAAAGCCGTACTCTCATCCGCCGCATGGCCCAATTCTGGCAGCCCCCAGGCCTGGGCGATAGTCTTCAATATAGAATAATGCGTGTAGGGGGTCTC
This sequence comes from Chloroflexota bacterium, assembly GCA_029782365.1. Lineage (GTDB taxonomy): Bacteria > Chloroflexota > Anaerolineae > Anaerolineales > UBA4823 > CAWBUW01. The sequence goes on along the minus strand of JAKOUW010000228.1, from coordinate 51,605 downwards.
ATCCTTGAATCCCGGGCGAGCCAATGGTGACAGCAAAATCGTCGCCACACGGCCGCCGGCGGGTTCAATACCGCAACAGCCGTGCTCGCCCTGGCCTTCATCCCAGGTGATGATGAGCAAACCGTCACGTTGCATGTCTGGATAGGCCAGCAGGTATGGGACGAGCTTGCCCAGCCAGATGTCGGCTGTCCTCAAATCGCAATCGTGGGCATCGTTGCAGATGTTGGGGGTGATGAAGAAAAAGTCCGGCAAGGCGTGGTCGGCCAAATCTGTTTGAAGCTCCTCCAGGTTTACCACTTTACTCTGGCAGCGGGCGGCATCCAGGCGGATCGGGTCAAAATATACAAACGGATTGTGCTTTTGATAATACGTGAGGCTGTTGCCGATGAAGCAAGGGGAGGGCAAATCCTCCTGGTAAGACTTCCAGGTGCGACCGCTGGCTTCCAGCAGATCTGGCAGACTGGGTGCATTGATGAAACACTCCGTGCAGTCGTTGGTGACCTGGAAGGTATCGCCCCCGAGCAGCGCCAGGTAATTGGGCAGGCTGGGATGAGCGACAGCGTAATGCTGTTCGAGCAAAGTATACTGGCTAGCCCACTGGTTGAATACCGGCATGTCCCGGTTGCCGATCACGCTGCCAAATTCGCGGTTTTCTAAAACAATGATCCCGATGTGCGAAAAAGGCGGCACCAGAGGCACAGGCGTGGGCGTTGATGAAGAGGTAGGCACGGCTGTTTTGCTTGCAGTGGGAGATGGTTGGGGAGACGCCGTCGCCGTGGGGGTGGAGCTGACCACCGTCGGCTGAACAGAGGCAGGCACAGGTGAAGCAGCCAGTGACGGGGTCAGCGTTGCTGGCGGAGGTGGCCCGGGCGTGGGATAGCAGGCTGCCAGCAGAGCCAGCGCCAGCAGGTTGAAAGCCAGGCTGCGCAGCAAGCTGCCCGACTTAATAAGCCAACAGCGCTTTCCAGAAGGCATCGCGCTCGCCTGGCACAAATGGAGCGTAAACCATCAAATGATCGGCGCAGTCATGGTAACGTTCGCTGATGGCGGCTGGCAGATCGGCCGGGTCAGCAACCACCGCCAGTTGTTCAAGCATCTCATCGCTGATCAATGCAGGCATGTCGCCCCACTGGCCGTGAGCCGCCAGGCCCGAAAGCCGCTCGGCAATCTCATCCCAGCCGTGCAAGCTGAACACAGCCCGGTAGGAGGGGGTGGAGGCGTAAAAAGCCAATTGAGAACGGACGAACATGCGCTCGAATTCGGAGGTTACAACAAAAGCCGACAGGCAGATTTTGACATCCTGGCGTTGCCGGCCAGCTTTTTCTGCGCCGCTGGCCAGGCTGGGCAGCACGACCTCATCCAGGTAACGGCGGGTGTGCAGTGGGTGCACCTGGAAACCGTCGGCGATCTCGCCAGCCAGGCGGATCAGGCCGGTGTTTACCCCGGCCAGGTAGATGGGAATCTGCGGGAATTTGCTCTTGCCGGGATTGAAAAAGGGCGTCATCAGAGTCAGCTTGTAGTATTCGCCGCGAAAATTGAGCGGCTCGTTAGTTTGCCAGGTATGCCAGAAAGCGCGCACAGCCTGCACCTGCTCACGCAGCTTACCGACCACCGACTCAGGCCAGGGCATGCCAAAACGGCGCTCGATGTGTGCCTTGACCTGGGTGCCCAGGCCCAAAATAAAACGTCCCTGGGAGGCCTGCGCCAGATCCCAGGCAGTATAAGCCAGGGTCGCGGGGCTGCGGGCAAAGGCGATGGCAACTGCTGTGCCGTAACGTAAGCGTTGGGTGTGTTCGCTGACCAACGCGCCGGGCAAAAACGGATCGTGCATTGTCTCGGTGGACCACAAAGTCTCGAAACCAATGGCTTCAGCCGCCCGCGCCAATTCTGGCACCTGGGATAACTGAACCGGGGGAAGCGCCGCATCCATTTTCATGATCACCCTCCAATTTATGAAAGCAAATAAGCCGCCAACCACAGGCTGGTGGCGTTTAAAGCCTCCTGGTGACTGCGCTCATAGCTGTGGGAGGCATCCACGCCCGGCCCGATCAAAGCGACAGCCACATCGCCGCCAGCGCGCCAGTAAGCTTCGCCGTCTGAGCCGTAATACGGATAGATGTCCACTTTATAGGATATGCCGTGTTGATCGGCCACCTGGCGCAATTTTTGGCTCAGGCCGTGATGGTAAGGCCCGCCCGAATCTTTTACGCACAGCGTAGCGTGGAATTCATCAGAGGTTTGTCCATTCCCCACCGCGGCCATATCAACCGTTACCAACTCAGTCACCTCAGAGGGAATGCCTGCCGCTGCGCCGTGACCAACTTCTTCGTAATTGCTAATCAGCAAATAGGTTGTTTGAGCTGGTTTCAGTCCCGCCTCACGCAAAGCCTTGACGGCTGCCACAATATTGGCAACACAGACTTTGTCGTCCAGGTGGCGCGAGCGCACGAAGCCATTGGTCAGCTCAACGCGCGGGTCAAACGCAATGAAATCACCCACCTGGATGCCCAGTGCCTGGGTTTCTTCAGGGGATGTGGTTTTCGCGTCGAGGCGTAACTCCATGTTATCATCATCGCGCTTTAACTCATTGACCTGACTTCCATACACATGTCCGGATGCTTTTTCCAGCAAGATCGAGCCGCGCAGGCGGGCGCCGCTGCTGGTAAAAACGGTGCAGCCTTCGCCTTCGGCGGTATTCCAGGCAAAACCGCCAATGCGGGTCATCTTCAGCCGGCCGTTTCTCTTGATTTCTTTGACCATCGCCCCTAGCGTGTCCACATGCGCAGTCAGCGCGCGCGGCGCGCTGTCGCTCTCGCCAGGCCAGACTGCCAGCAATGCGCCCTTGCGGGTGCGGCTGAGCTTCAACTCAGGAAATGCCGCCAGGGTTTCAGCGCACAAGTCAATTGCCTCTTGGGCATAACCGGTTGGGCTGGGTGTATTCAACAACCGGGCCAGAAATTCCAACATATAGTCTGTATCAATCGGTGGAAGGGTCATCAGTTCTCTCTTTAACAAAAGCGCATCAATGCAGGCTGGTTTAGCACGGTAATATGGCCGGTGACATCCACGGCGATATAGTGATAGGTCTTAAATTTCACCATCACCTGGTTGACCCGTTTGCGGGAGGCGCCGACCAGGTCGGCGATATCTCCTTGCGTCAGGCGGATGGGAATGATCAGACTGCCGCCAGGTTGGGGCTCGCCGTATTTTTCAGCGAATGCGAGCAGTTGGCGAGCGACACGCCCGTAAACATCAAGTGTAGCCAGGGTCATAATTTGAGCATTCGCCAGGCGCAGGCGTTGGGCCAGCAGGCGAAACAAATTGACTGAAAAAGTGGGAATTTTGTTGAGCGCTTCCTGGAAGGTTACCCGGTCCATCCACAGCACAGTCGATTCTTCCAGCGTCACCACATCAGCGGAGCGGCCTGCGCTGTCCAGCAGGCTCATTTCGCCCACAATATCCCCACTGCCCAGAATTGCCAGCACCACATCATCGCCTGTAGCCTGCTTAACGTGAACCTTGACGGTCCCGCTCATGATGATAAAGACGACATCTCCTGGTTGTTCTACCGTAATGATGTTGGTATCGGCGGGAAAATCTTTGCAGCGCAGATGATCCGCCACCCAGGCTAAGTGCCGTTCTTCAAACCCCTGGAATAAGACAATTTTTTCAAGTGCGCTCGGAGTGATATGTAAGAGCATAATCGCTTCCCCTCTGCAACCCTGCAGAGTCATCATTATCCATTGGTTCATATTGTACCGCGTTCCCAAGCTTGTGACGGAAGGGGGCACTCTGTTCTAGGGTATAATACCGCCTATGGAAAATCAGGATCTAGAAGAAACCAGGCCAACCCAGGCCGTCCCCCCGACCCCTGGCGGCGAGGATCCAGTGCAAAGCACCGAACCAGCGCCAGCGCTGCGTTCAAAAATGTGGATCTTATGGGGATTGGGTGGGATTGTACTGTTAATTTTAATTGCTCTCACCAGCGTGTATGGGGGATACCAGGCAGCCATCGAACAGCGCACAGCTTTTCAGGCCACGCGCAATGCTACGGAAGCCCAGGCGCAGTTTTCATTGGCGCTGGTCGACATCGCCACCAAGAATTACGAGCAGGCGCGCCAGCGCCTGGAATACATCATCAAAATTGCACCCGATTTCCCTGGCGTAGCCGACAAGCTGGCCGAAGTGATGGTGGCGATGGGCACTACTGCCACGCCCACGCCTATGCCAACCCTGGCGCCGACGCCCACCCCAGACCTGCGCGACCGCGATCAATTGTACTTGCGGGCACGCGAGTTGATGGCTGGGGCAGATTGGGATACAGCCATTGATACGCTGTTGACGCTGCGCAAGAAAGACCCGGCTTACATGGCTGTAGAAGTGGATGGCTTGCTCTTTGTCTGCCTGCGCAACCGCGGGGTGGATAAAATTTCGCGCCATTCGGACCTGGAAGGCGGCACATATGATCTTGCGTTGGCTCAAGCTTTCGGTCCCCTTGATGTAGAGGCAAAAAACTGGCGCGACTGGGCCGAACTGTATATTCGCGGTGCCAGCTTTTGGGGAGTAGATTGGGAAAAAGCCGTTTTGTATTTCTCCGAAATCGCTACGATTGCCCCCAACTTGATGGATGGTTCGCAAATTACTGCCAGCGAGCGCTATTACCAGGCGCTGATGAAATACGGTGATTGGTTGGCTCAGCAGGGCCGCTGGTGCGACGCCCAAGCGCAGTATGAAACAGCACAGGGCATCCGCAATAACGACAACCTGCAGCCCACGGCAGAATATGCCGCCCAGCAGTGCAGCGCGCCACAACAGAGCCCAGAACCAGCCGGGCCGCCCTCAATTACGCCCTCCGGGACACCCCCGACGCCAACCCCCAGCCTGACACCCGGCGTTGAAAACACGGCAACAGCCACGTTTACACCCGAACCAACAATCACACCCACGCCCTGAACACTCTATGACTGCACCGTCATTTGCAATGACCTTTGTGTATTGGCTGCATATGCTGGCAACTGTGGTTTGGATAGGCAGCCTGGCAGCGCTGGCGCTGTTGGTCATTCCTGCTGGGCAGCGCAGTTTGGATAGTCAGGGGCAGGCAGCCCTATTGGATGCGCTTCAGCGCCGCCTCGACCCACTGGGGTGGTTCTGTCTGCTGCTGTTGGTGGCTACCGGGATGTTTCAGATGAGCGCCAATCCCAATTACAAAGGGTTCCTGGCCATCGATAATACCTGGGCGGCAGCGATCTTGTTCAAACACATTCTGTTCGGATTGATGATCGCTGCCAGCGCTTACCTTACCTGGGGAGTGCTGCCGGCGTTGCGCAGGGCAGCACTGCTCAGGGCGGCTGGCAGACCCGCTCCAGAGTCGGAGCGCCTGGAGCGGCAAAACCGTATTGCCCTAAGAATAAACCTGGGCCTGGCGATTTTGATTCTAGCTTTAACTGCTCTGGCCCGCTCCATCTCATAAGGTTTACGCTATGTTTGATGGCGAGCGCCGGGCACACCCTATGGCGGTGTGATCTCCCGGAGCGAAGCAGGCTGCCCGGCTGTGTAAGTGAAAATCCGCCTGGCGCCTTTGAAATAATCGGCCATTTTTGCATCCACGATGGGGCCGCTGCTCCAGGCAAAGATCAGGGGGCTGGACAAATCTGGGGATTCAAGTTCGAGCAGGGCGCCGTAGCCCATCCAGCGCGGCGAATTCACCAGGACCAGTGCCGGAGCGATCGCTTGAGTTTGCAACGTCTGAAATGGAGCCAAAGCAGCGGCCGAGATTTCATACAGATTTTTCATTGAATCCAGGCGCATAGGCAGGTAAACCAGCATGTTGAACCCGACCAGCCCGGTCAGCAGGGCTGCAGCAGCTAACGACCGCGCCTTGCGCTGGGCAGGTGGGAGAGCTGGAGAAACGGCGCGGGTCTGAAGCGGCCAACCGGCCAACCAGGCAAACCCAGCCGAGCTGAAGAGCGCCAGCCCTGACACACCTTCATAATAATATCGCGGTCCAAACAACCACGAACCGATCCAATAAGCCAGGTAGGCCAGCACCAGGCAGGGGTACATCAGGCCGGCAAGCCAGGCGCGCGGGTTGCGCCGGGCAGCCCAGGCCCCAAATGGCAGCAGAAGCCAGGAAAAGCTGCCCCAACCGAACAAGTCCAACCAGCCAACTTCCAGGCTGAAGAGCATGTTTTTGACCGCAACATCCAAAGTGTGACCGCCAGGATGAGTCCCATGGCCCGGGCCAAAACCAACAATATCATACGGCCACCACAAAATATAGGGATTTAATAACGGGTTGCCGGTCAGCCTGTACTGCCAGATGAACAGCAGGCTCGATATCAGCAGGGCCAGCACCGTGAAGATCACCAGCCGCCAACGCATGGCGCGGCTGCCTTTCCACAAAATAAAAACGGCGTGCACAGCGAATGGCAGAGCAATGGCTAGCGCCGAAAACGGGCGGGTAAGGGCTAAAAACCCCAGGCAGGCTGCTGCCACCCAGGCTGCCCGGTCAGGGTGGGCGGCTTTTTCGGTGGCAAAGGCTTCCAGCCAAAACAGGCAAAAGGCAAGCGCCAGTGCCAGGCCAAGTGGGTGGGACAGAAGCGAACCAGAATTGAGCAAAAAGAAAGGTGAGATGAGCAGCAGCCCGGCGGCCAGTAAACCAATCGCAGGAGTAAACAGGCGTTTCCCCAACCGGTAGACGAGCCAAAGCGCCAGGCCGGCCAGGAGCGGGTTAACCAGGTCGCGTGCGCCCAGCAGAATCCCGGCCGCCAGTGCCAGGGGCCAGCCAGGAGGATATTTACCGAAGCGCTGGCCGTGATAATCGACAACGAATGGCACCAGGAATTCCTGGTCGAATGGTACTGACGGTAGCGTTATTCGACCGCTGGCAAACACCCTGGCCTGCCAGACGTAAGCCATTTCGTCTTCCAGGTGTGGCACACCATCGAAGATATTGTGCGCAACCAGCCAGGCCGCGGCGATGCCCAGCAAACTGAGCGCCAGGGCGATCCAGTTCAGCCGGTCTTTCATGCCTGCACGGTTTCCAGGGCCTTCAGGAATAACGCGTGCAGGCGGCCGTTGGTCGCCAGGATACCGCGGTTGTTGGATAACAGGCGCCCAGTGGAATAATCAAGAGCACGGCCATCCAGGTCGCTCACACAACCGCCCGCTTCTTCTACGATCAGCGCGCCGGCGGCAATATCCCACAATTTCTCTTTGTAGCCTGAGTTGTCGAAAGGCGTCAGGCGCACCAGTGCATCGCCATCTCCGCAGGCCAGCAAGGCGTACTTGGCCTGGCTGTCCAGCCGGCGCGGCTCTGGCTGGATGCCGAGCAAACCTGCCAGGCGATCAATTTTTCCGACATTGGTGTGGCCGGCCTCGTAGGAGCGCAGCAAACGAGCTTGCACCGGATGTTCCAGGTCTGAGACCCGGCAGCGTTCGAATTGTTCCCAAGGCCAACCGTGTGCCGGTCCAGTCAGCGCTTCCAACGGTGCGCGCCAGGTTCCAAGGCCCAACCCGCTTGCCACCAGGCAGGCGGGCTGCAGGCGCGGACAGCCCAACACACCCAGCTTCACCTGGCAGTCTTCTACCAGAGCCAGGGCAACCGCATACTGGCCGGCGCGCAGGAAGCCCTTGGTGCCGTCGATTGGATCCAACACCCAATAACGGCCTCCTGTCTGGGCTGCGCCAAGCTCAATCCAAACGCAAACCTGCTCCTCTCCGGCCTGGGGCAAAGCCAGGCGGGTGAAATGTGTGACCTGTGAAAGGGTCGTTTTACCGCTCGCCGTGCGCAGGGCCTGCGCCGTCTCTTCGGCCACCAGCTTATCCCCTGGAAAGGCCTTTTCCAGCAGGGCAGATACCAGCGCCTGGATTGTAAAATCAGCGATGGTGACCGGCGAGCGGTCATCTTTCACCAATGCTGGCGAAACCAGCTCGGCCTGCATCTGCAGAGCGAGCTGCGCCGCCTGTGCGACTGCCTGCATTGCGAATTGGATTTCTGGCTGGGTTAGAGACAACATCGTCGGGGAGATTATACCAATTAAATTACGAGAGCCGGGTGTCGCCCATCGCCCGGCTCTCTTTCAAGGAGGAGAAGAAGAAACTGTCTGCACTTATCATACTATTACAATAAAAATAGTGCTGGACGCTTGCTTAACGCTATCCCCACGATTGGCCTACGACCTCCCCTTTTATGGCGGAAAATCAGTAAAACTGGAGAGTATTTGCCGCAGTTTACGCTGGATTAGGTTCCCCGCCGCCTGTGCTGGCCGTCCCGCGCCAACTGGCCCACAGGATGGCGGCAAAATAAGCCAGATAGGCCAGCAATTCGCTGAGCGAGGGCTGGCTGTTATAACCGAAGAGCGCTTTGAGCAGACCGCCCACCAGGCTGCTGGTGTCCAGCCAGGCAGAGGTGTTCCAGATCGGCTCGATCAAAGCCGGCACCAACCCGATTTCCACCAGGGCTTTAAAACCGCTGGCGACCAACCCAGCCGCGAACAGCACCAGCAAGACATTGCTGGCGGCGAAGAAATATTTCAGATTCAGTCGGCGTGCACCGCTGACCACCAGCCAGCCAAAGAGGACTGCGGCGCCCAGGCCAAGCAAAGCGCCTATCAGCGTTTGCCAGGCCCCCGCAGTGAAGCGGGCAGCGACCAAAATGAGGGCCAGTTCAAAGCCTTCGCGCCCGATGGTGAGGAAAGCCAGCCAGAAAATGGAACGCTGGTTGTTCTGATCGGCAGCCAGGCGAAACGTGCGTTCCAATTCTGGGCGGTAATTGCGCGACTGCTTCTGCATCCACAGAATCATCCAGGTCAGGAAAGCGGCAGCCACCAGCATCGTAGTGGCCTCGTAAATTTCCTCCACGTTGCCTTCCAACTCTGTGCCGATGGCGTTCATCGCCAAGGCAGCCAGCAGGCACAGCCCCAGGGCGCTAAACACACCACGCCATAACGCGGGCAACAAATGATCCATGCCGGTTTTTCGTAACGTTCCCACTGCAATTCCGATAATCAACGCTCCTTCTAACCCCTCTCGCAAGGATAATAAAATACTTGCCAGCATCAATGAATCTCCTAATTGTATAATATTTGTCGGAATTATAACAGAAAATAAGCCAGCGAAAAGCGGGGCTGCTCGCCAGTTTTGACAAACAGCCCCGCTCGAATGAAGTAGGAATCTCCCAGTCTAGCTCCTGCGGCGCGAACCACCCATCAACAGCATGGCGTAATACAGCAGGGTTGTGATGGCCTGGGCGGCAGCCGCTACATAGGTCATAGCGGCGGCGTCCAGCACGGCGTTTACGCCGTTCATTTCCTGATAGGCCACGATGCCCTGGGCGGTCAGAGTCTCTTTGGCGCGCCGGCTGGCATCGAACTCAACGGGCAGGGTGATCAGAGCGAAGGCGGCAGTGGCGGCGAAAATGGCTACACCGACCCAGGCCAGTGAAGTGCCGACCAGCGGTAAGGCAAAGTAGCCCAGCATGAAGATAATCGGGCCGAGCCAACTGCCAATCTGCACGGCTGGCACCATGGCCGAGCGGGCCTGCAGAGCCAGGTAACCTTCTTTATCCTGCACGGCATGGCCTGCTTCATGCGCGGCCACGCCGGCCGCCGCCACGCTGCTGCTAGCGTAAACGGCCTGGCTCAGGCGCAGGACTTTGCTGCGCGGGTCGTAATGGTCTGTCAGCATACCCTGCACGGGCTCAACGGATACGTTCTGCAGTCCGTTAAAATCCAGTACGCGTCGGGCAACCTGCGCGCCGCTCAAGCCGCTCCAGGTGCGCACCTGCGAATATTTTTGAAAAGCAGCCTGCACACGCCACTGCGCCCACAAGGCCAGCAGCAGGGCAGGCAGGCTGATGATTAGAAAGGTGGGATTATAAAACAATGGAAACATGGTTTTCTCCGGGTTCAATGGCTGCGCAAAGCAAAACGCGCTTCAGCGTTCACTCCATTTTTTCTTAAGGCGTGATGGCAGGGAGGATACCAAGCGGCTGTAATGCACCAGGGCAGCCACCAAGAAGGCTGCAAAAATTGCGATATCCGCCATCAAGAAAACGACTGAATGAGCAAGCTTTTGTAGGATCATTATTTTCTCCAGTATATCTAACTTGTATCATGTTAAAAAATTGCCGTCAAGCCAAAATCGCATGTTCATAGCCTGGCCTAAGCAAACTCTTACGGTTTGCTAACACGCCGAGACGGAATCTCGCACTTGACAAAGTGTAATAGTTACACTATAATATTAGTGTATATATAACACTAAAGGAGACCGCTATGAACTGGAACCTGACCGCCCCTGTCGACCGGCAGAAATTTGACCCCGCCGAGGTGTTCGCCGCCGGGCTCGACCAGCACCACATCGCCAACACCGCATACCCCATCGCTCACCTGACCACCATGCGCCCGTATCGTGTGCCGCGCGCTCTGGTCCAGCAAACCGCTCCGCAGGACTGGGAGCAGATCGACCGCCTGGGGTTGTACGTTCATATCCCGTTTTGCGAAGCGCGCTGCGGCTTTTGCGAGTACACCGTGGTTGACCCGGCGCTGATCCACTCATCGGAAAACCTGTATTTTGACTTATTGTTGAAAGAAATCGCTGCTTACCGCCAGGCGCTGGGCACCACGCACAAACGACTGGTCGGCTTTGATATCGGCGGCGGCACACCTTCCGTAGCCAGCCTGCAGAACATCGAGCGCCTGCTGGAGGCCGTCCGCGACAGCTTTCAACTGCCACAGGGGGTGGCGATCAGTATTGAGACCACGCCCAAGATCGCCGCCCAGCAGCCGGAAAAAATGCGCGGCTACTACGACCTGGGCATCCGGCGCATCAGCATGGGCGTGCAAACTATCAACCCGCGCCTGCTGCAGGAGGTTGGGCGCAGCGCCACCAGTGTCAGCTACAACCTGGCGGCAGCCGAGGCAATCCGCAGGGCTGGCTTCCGGCGCTTCAACGTCGATATCATGTATGGCTTTGCCCACCAGTCGCTGACTGGCCTGCAGGCCACCCTGGAACATGTCATCTTCCTGGCGCCCGATTACATCACTCTCTATCGCACCCGCTATAAAGGCACCCGGATCGCTGCCCAGGCAAAGAATGTCAGTCTGGGAGAAGTCAACGCCCAGGCCGAACTGGCCAAGGATATGCTGCTGGCGGCGGGTTATTTTGCCACACCCGGCAAGAACACCTTCAGCCGCCTGGCCGGCGATGTGGGCACCAGCGATTATCTCACTGAACGGGTGATCAAAGGCCGGCCTTACCTGGGCCTGGGGTTGGGGGCGCAGTCGCTTACCCAGCACACCCTGGCTTATAACTCGGGCGCGGCGGAAAAGCGCATGGAACATTACCGGGCGCAGGTGGAACAGGATTTGCTGCCGCTGCAAGACCTCTACCATCTGTCATTGGAAGCGGCCATGGCCAAGATGATTGCGGTCTCCTTTTATTTTGGCGAAGTGAACCTGCCTGCCTTCCGGCAGAAGTTTGGCCTGAGTCTGGCGCAGGCTTTTCCGGCCGAAGTGGCGTTCGTGCTGGGGCAGGGCCTGATGCACTACATCCCTGGTCACGATGGCGCGCCGTGCAGCCTGCGCCTGACCTCTGCCGGTGTGCAGGGCTACAACGGTGTGATCGCCTTGTTTTACGCCGGAGCAGTCAAACAGCATCTGCTGGAACTGAGCGCCGCCCCGGTCTTTGTCATTCCGTCGTTGAGCGGTATACCGCTCCAGACCCAGCCAGCGGAGTAAAGCGATGTATGACTTCGCCAACCTGTTATTTGCCGGGCCATGCAGCGCCCGCTGCTACTTTTGCATTGGGCAGCAAATTGACCGAAAATTGAACCAGCCGAACCTGGACCGCTACCCGCTGCCCGGCCTGGATAAGTGGGTGGAGGCCATCTGGCAGGAGCGCATACCGCAGGTGATCTTCACCGGCAGCAACACCGACCCGCAGTTGTACCTCTTCGAGGCGCGCCTGCTGGCCGATCTGCGCCAGCGCCTGCCGCCGGAGGTGCAATTTTCTCTGCACACTAACGGGCGCCAGGCGCTGCACAAAATAGCTCTTTTCAACCAATATGACCGCGCCGCCATCTCTTTCCCCAGCTTCGATCCGGATGTGTATATCCGAATGATGGGTGTGCCGCGCCCGCCTGACCTGGAAGGCATCTTGACTCGAGCACGTATACCGGTGAAATTATCCTGCCTGGTGGATGAGAACAATGCGCCGCAGATGGGAGCCTACCTGCAGCGCTGCCAGGAGCTTGGCGTCCGCCGCGTAGCGCTGCGTAAACTCTACGGCGACCGGCGTTCATGGAACGCTTGGTTTGACCCGGCGGCGCTTGGGTGGGAAGCACGCGGCAGTTACCGCGGCAACCCGGTTTTCGACTGGCAGGGGATGGAAGTGACTTTGTGGGATTTTGCCCTCTCCGAGAGCCGGTCGTTGAACTTGTTTGCCGATGGTACTCTCAGCACACAATACCTGTTGACCAGCGCCAACGCGATCTCCCATCAAGCCCAAAAGAAGCTGTCCAACTGCACTGCGCTGGCGCCCGCCTCCAACATAACCTGAGCCTGCGCCAGGTTGTATACCCCGCCGGCTGCCACGAAAGGGATTTCCAGGCGCGCCAGCTCGCGCACCCGCTGCAGCGCCTGGGGGTAAATGCCCGGCCCATACAGGCGGCCTTCCACCAACCCGCCCGCCAGGTCGGGCAGCGCACCGCGCGGGGCGCCCAGGCTGACCGCAGCCGCCCCGGCTGAGACGGCGACAGGGGCCAGCTCTAGAACCTGTTCGAAAGGCAAGCGCACGATCAGCATCTTCTCACCGGCAGCCGCCTGAACAAACGCCTGTGCTTCCGCTTTGCCCACGCCAGGCGCCAGCCCCAGCTCCATGCCGATGATGTTTTCCAGGCGTTCTATCTGCACAGCCGCCGCCGCCGCTTCCTGCGGGCTTTGCACCAATAAATGAACGATCACCGGCAGGGGCGAGCGATTCCAGGCAGCCGACCAGCGCCGCACAGCCGTCCTCAGTCCTGGATTGGGGTAACCGGTGTGCAATAAAAAGCCGCCCGGGTACTCCATGAAACGTGTCCCCTGGCTGGGAGTGCGCGGCCGCAGGCTGAGCGGGTTGGTCACAAAAGCGCCCAATAGCGGCCAAACCGAAGGCAAATCGCGCCGCGGCAGGAATCCCAGGCTGCCGGCGGCATTCAGGTACGGCGTGGTGAAGCCAAAATCAATCTTAGGCATCGTCTTGTTGGCGTGTTTTACGGTAGCCGCGCAGAAGGCGCACCAGGCTGTCCTCCGGCCGGCCTTTGACAGCCGGGTAAGCCCGGTGCAGGCTTTCTTCTGACAGGATCACCTCCGGCACGCTCAACCGCCGCCCGGCTTCGGCGGATGGGCGGCGTACAAACAGAGCGTGTTGGGTGGCATGGCACAGGGCAGCGCTGGTTTTCTCTACTAAGGTCGGTCGGACATCGAGCACCAGGTGGGCCTTGTCGCTGGCGTTGGCCAGGCGCGGCCGGGGATGGCCTGGGTAAGCGGCGGCCACAGTGTACAGGCGCGGCTTGAACTTCGATTGGTCGGCGAAAGAGCGTGCAGCTAATTGGGCCGCCTGGTGAGTCAGCACGTGGGCAGGGTGGCCGTACTCGCCGTTGGAGCCGTGGGTGATCACCACGTCGATCTCGAACTGGCGTATGCTGGCGGCTACCTGCCCGGCCAACATGGTCAGGTTGTCGGTGTAGGGATACAATGCGTTGTCCGGGCCGACCGTCGGGTCAATGTAGTCCAGAAAAGTCAGACTGCGCCCGCGCAAGACGCGGACGGCGCAAACCAGCTCTTGCTCACGCACCTCGCCCAGGCGAGAACGCTCACACAGCGCGGGATCGCCGACTTCGCCGCCTTCACCGCGCGTGGCGCACAGATAATGGACATGCGCGCCAAGGCCAGCCAGCAGAGCCAGTGTGCCGCCGATCAGCATGGTTTCGTCATCGGGATGAGCAAAAAAAGCCAGGATGTTCATTGCGATTTAGATCAACTCCTGTATTTGAAAAACTGGCCCCTCCGAACAAACCTGTCTCCAACCGCGCCTGGCCAGCACTGCGCACGCGCCGCAGTCGGCCAGGCCGCTGCAAGGCATGGGGCTCAAGATGAGCGCCTGCCCGGGGCAGGGCAGATAAAAGCCAGGTCTCAGGCCGAGCAAAGAAGACAGGCGCTCAACCTGCGCTAGGGATACTTCGAGCGCCAGGTAATCGGCCCAGGCCAGAGCATCTGCCAGCAGGCGCAGTGGATTGATCTCAACGCTGGCAGGCAGGGTGGGCGCCGGCAGGTCGCAAAAAACAGCGACATCCGCCTGGTCCGCCAGTGCCTGCTCTACCAACGGCATCAAATGGTCGAGGTGAGTGCTCAGCCCGGCCAGCGCCACCCGGCGAATCGGAGACGGCATATGGAAGCCTTTGCCCAACGGGCCGCTTACTTGTAGGTCAGCGCCCGGCAGCCAGGATGCGGGAAAGGGAGCCGCCGCCCAAAAGCCGCGCTCGGCAAGCCCGGCGGGGAACAAGATGGCGGCTAACGCCGTTTGTGGGCCGCTGAACAGGCGCGCCTGGATATACTGGCCTGGCCCGGGAACAGCCTGGGGCGGGCAGTCTAACCAGGCCTGGACCTCTCCCAGGCTGTCTAGGCGGACCTCACGGACCCTGGCGGAGTAAGTGTGCATGGCTTTGACTGGAAGATCTGGCACTCAAGACTTATTCCAGCATTTCTTCGAGCAGCGTGCGCGTCATCTGCGGGTCGGCTTTGCCGCGCATTTTCTTCATCACCCCGCCGACAAACCAGCCGATCAGGGTGGCTTTACCGCCTTTGTAGGCGGCGACCTGTTCGGGGCTTTCGGCCAGCACTTCGGCGCAGGCAATTCGGATGGCATCAGCGTCGCTGACTTTGGCCAGCCCTTCAGCTTGCACGATCTCAGACGGTGCCCTGCCGCTGTTCTCCACTTTTTCGAGCAAGGCCTTACCGGTGGAATTATTGATGGCGTTGGAATCCACCAGCCTGACGATCTCGGCCAGGTATTGGGGAGTGAGGCGTAACTGGCCTGCCATGATGCCCTTATCGTTTAGCATGCGCAGCACATCGTTCATCAACCAGTTTGAAATGCGCTTGGGGTCGCCGCCGTACGCTTTGACAGCGGCTTCGGTGTACTCAGACAGGCTGCGCTCGCCGGTCAGGATATCGGCGTCGTATTCGGGCAAACTGTAGGAAAGCACGAAGCGCGCTTTGCGCTCCAAAGGCAGTTCGGGCAGGTTGCTCAAGATTTGGCTTTTCCATTCCGAGCTGATGACCAGCGGCAGCAGGTCGGGATCGCGGAAGTAGCGGTAATCGGCTTCAGTTTCTTTGGAGCGCATCTTGCGCAGCACGCCGGAGTCTTCATCCCATTCCAATGTCCAGGCCTGAATGCGGTTGCCGGCTTCGTACTCTTTGGTCTGGCGCTCAACTTCTTTGGTGATGGCCTCGCGCACGGCGACGATCGAGTTGACGTTCTTGATCTCCGTTTTGGGGTTAAGATACGTTGCCCCTGTGGGGCGCAAAGAGACATTGGCGTCGCAGCGCAGATGCGCTTTTTCCATGTCGGCTTCCGAAATTCCAATCCAGCGTAAGAGTTGGCGCAGGCGGATCAGGTACTGGGCGGCTTCATCTGCCGAGCGCAAATCAGGGCCGGTGACCATTTCCACCAGCGGTACGCCACAGCGGTTGAAGTCGATGAGGCGCCGGCCGTATTCATTCTTGGTTTTGCCGGCGTCCTCCTCCAGGTGCAGCTTATGAATGGTCACCCGACGCACAGCGCCGCTGGGCATGGGCACATCCAGGTAACCGCCGCGCGCCAGGGGCCGATCATACTGCGAGATCTGGTAGCCCTTCGGCAGATCGGGATAGAAATAATTCTTACGATCGAAATACGAGACTGGTTGGATTTCAGCGTGCATGGCCGCGGCCAGCAGGACGCCTTTTTCTACCACAGCCCGGTTTAACACTGGCAGCACTCCTGGCAAGCCGGTGCAAACCGGGCAAATATTGGTGTTGGGTGGATCGAACCAGGAGTCAGCTTTGCAGGCGCAAAAAATCTTGGTGGTGGTGTTAAGCTGGATGTGGGTCTCCAGGCCGATGACAACTTCATAATCAGTCATGCTGATCTCCTCGTGGTCTCTCGCTCCGTCTGGTTTGCGTCAGCGCAGGCGGTATTGGATTTTTTCGGATGTCAGTTCACGCAGCGCATCCCCGGCAATCCAGCGGGCCGCTTTGGAAGGAATGGTTTGCATCTGGCGGGCGGTTTCGATTGCCAGAGCGTTCAGGCGCAGGCTGCGTTTGCCCACGCCGCGCAGAGCCCAGTTGACGGCTTTCTTAACAAAATTACGCTCATCCTGCGCCTGGGCCAGCATCAGCTCGAAAAAGGGGATGAATTGCTCATCCGGTGATTTCTTATCATGCCAGGCCAGGGCGGCCATCAGCACAAAGCCGGCCCGGCGCACAAACTCTTCTGGGCGGGCCGACCATTCGACAGCTTTCTTCCAGGCGAGATGCGTGCGGTCGAACAAATTGCTGCACACCTGGTCGCACACGTCCCAAGAGTCAAAATCCAGCACCCAACGCTCCATCAGCGCTTCGCTGACCTGGAGCGGCTCGGCGACGAAGGCGGCCAGAATGCGCGCTTCATGCACCTGCGAAGCCCACAATTCTTCGGCCAACGCCTGGCTGCGCCCGGCCTGTTTAGCCAGGGTGCGCAGCGCGGGTATCGAGACGCCTAACGTATTGTGAGGATTAATGCCGTAGCGCGCCATGCCAGCCACGTTGTCGGGATTGGCCAGGCTGCGCAGGCAAGCCAGGATCTCCTCGCTGGTCATACGCCTCAGGCAGAACGAGCCAGGGATACGGCCGCGCGGAAGACCGTATAAGCGGCGGCCATGTCTGGGGCGCTGAACTCGATGGTGCGCCCGTCAATGCGGCTGGACCCCGGCAGGCGGGCAGCCACATCACCCATTTCTGAATAATGAAATTCCAGGCGCACTATGACCGGCTTGGGAAGCTTCAACGGCGCTGGCGCCTGGCCCGCCGCCATGCGGCGGTAGGCGCGCCCGGCGGCAGCCTGGATCAGGCTCTGCGACTCGGCTAGCGGCAGGCATTCGGCGGCATAGCGGCTGACAGACTTTTTCACCATGGCAGTCTCGATGTTCCCCAACAAATCGCGCGCCTCGGCGCACACCGCCTGGTCGCCGCTGACCATCAGCACTGGCGCACCAAAATGCCCGCACAGGGCAGCGTTCAAGCCAACCTCGCCGGCTAATCGGCCGTTCAGCCACAAATTGGCCACGCATTTGTTCGACCAGGTGTGGTCGAGCATGGCGTGCTGCGTGCCGGCCCGGGCATGATAGCCGATAAAAATAACACCGTTCACGTCTGGCCCAATGCCTTCGACCATGCTGAAAGGCGAGTTGGTGCCCGAATTCAAGCTTGCACGCGGGTCCAGCTCTTCAATCAGGATGTTACTGCCGTTCCAATGCCCATCGGATACTACAATTTCACATTCGCCTTGCTCACGCAGCCCACGAACGGCGGCGTTGACATCGCCGGTCATGATGCGGCGGAAGCGCTGGTATTCTGAGTGACTGGGATCCACCTGGTCCCAGTTGGTGACACCCGAAATGCCTTCCATATCAACTGCAATTAAGAATTTCATCCTCTTCCTCCATGAATAGAAATAATCAACTCGGATCCAGCAAGGCTGGCCGGTGTGCACGCCAGGCGGCAGACTGGGTGGCAATTTCGAAAGCCCGTCCGATCTGGAGCAGGCGCGCTTCGGAAAAATCGGGACCGAGCAGTTGAATGCCGATCGGGAGCCCCTGGCTGTCAAAGCCGCCGGGCAGGGAAAGCCCTGGCGTGCCGGCATGGTTGGCTGGCACTGTGAACTGGTCGGCATACTGCATCAAAACCGAATCGCCGTAGATATCTCCAATCGGGAACGCCGTGGTCGGAGTTGTCGGCGTGAGCAGCGCATCCAGGCGGAAAGCTCCCTGGGGGTCAAAGGCCTGCTCGAAATCACGGCGAATCAAGGTGCGCACCTTGAGAGCGCGGTTGTAATACTGAGCAGAGTACTGTGCGGCGCTGACATACATGCCCATCAAGATGCGCAGTTTGGGCTGTGGACCGAACGCCTGGCCGCGCGATTTGCGGTACATGGCGCTCAGATCTTCGACCGCCTGCGGCGTGCGGTAACCATACTTGACGCCATCAAAGCGGTGCAGGTTCGAGGCTGCTTCGACGCGCGAGATGACAAAATACACCGGGATCCCATAGCGTGTATGGGGCATAGGAACTTTTTCGATAATTTCGGCGCCCAGGCTGGCGTAAACATTGGCCGCCTCGAGCACGGTTTTTTCGATTTCTGGGGTGATGGGCTGGGTGTCGATCTCACCAGTTGCGGAGTTTATGAAGATGATGCGGAAATACTCGGGCGAAAGGCCAATGCGCAGGCCGCGCACACCTTTCTCTAACCCATGCGTGTAATCGGGGACAGGTGCGGCGGCGGCAGTGCTGTCGTGCGGATCGGCGCCGGCGATGGCGTTGAGGGCCAGTGCGGCGTCGGTGATGTTGCGGGCGACCGGCCCAGGACAATCCAATGATGAGCCGAAAGCGATCAGGCCGTAACGCGAGACGCGCCCATAGGTCGGCTTGACACCCACCACGCTGCAGAAAGCAGCCGGCTGGCGGATGGAACCAGCTGTGTCTGTGCCCAGCGAGAGGGCGCATTCACCAGCGGCAACTGCCGCCGCGCTGCCCCCAGAAGAGCCGCCGGGCACACGCCGCGTATCCCAGGGGTTGCGCGGCGCTGGTTGAAAAGCGGATGATTCGCTGGAGGAGCCGTAGGCAAACTCATCCAGGTTGGTTTTGCCTAACAAAACGGCGCCGGCCGCCTGCATCCTCGCCACCGGCGTTGCCGTGTAAGGCGCAACGAAATTGGCCAGGATGCGCGAAGCGGCTGTGGAAGGGGTATCTTCCACACAAAAAATATCTTTGGCGGTAAATGGCACACCCGCCAACGGCCCGGGATCTTCACCAGCGGCCAGTTTTTGGTCAATCGAGGCGGCTTGCAAGCGAGCCCGTTCGGCGGTCAGGGTGATGAAGGCATGCACCCGGCTTTTGTCTTCGGCTGTTATTTCACCTGGGAGTATGGTGCCCGGCCTGCCATCCACGGCTCGAATGCGCTCCAGGGCGGCTTCGGTGACTTCGGCGGCGGAAACCTGGCGGCTGTGCACCAGCGCAGCAATTTGATGAGCGGATAGGTCAGCCAGCATAGATTAAAGATCCGTATGAGGAATTTCGGGCACCAGGATGTAGCCGTCTTCGAATTGGGGTGCCTGGGCTAAAATTTTCAGCGGGTCCGGCTCTGGCAGCCAGATATCCTGGCGGATAGCCGGGGTAATATCAGGCGTATATGGCACGCCGTGCTCCGCCAGGGGAGTGTTTTCTTCCAATGGGATGGCGGCCAGTTCATTAATAGCCTTGAGCTGGTTGTTTAGTTGACCGCGAATGTAATCGGCTTCGCCTGGTTCCAACTCCAGGGCGGCCAGCAAGACAAGATGCTGGAATAACTCGGGGGTAATTTGATCAGTCATTGTTTGAATCCTCAATCTGTGGCTGCCAGCATTCGGCAAACGGAAACGACGCCGGTTGCCAGTATATCATAAGTGCCGCCAGCGGGGCCTGCAGCCTGTTACCCTCAATCGTGACCGCACCGGCATGCCGGGACTTGTGATATGATTAATGCCAAGACATAACAAAATTGTAAGGTTACTGGGGAAGGTCAAGTATGGCAAGTCGCCCAAATGATGATGAGTCAACGGATGTGGAGAAGAGCGCGGGTATCCGATGGGTTGAAACAGCTCGACAAAGTATTGAGCAGGCTGAGTTGATCAATGAAATCACAGCCGCTCTCAACCAGCCGATCGAGGTGCCTGATATTCTACAGACCGCTGTCGATCGCCTGGCAAATGCTCTGGATGTGGCCTATGCAGGAGTGGCGCTTTTAAATGAAGCAGGCAGTCTTTTACGCTTTGTGGCCGACCATGCCGCGAGCGGCCATACATCGTTGGTAGGGCTAGAATTTGATGTTTCAGGAAGCTCTTTGCCCATGGAAGAGGTCGCTAAACGCCAGTTAATCCGAATCACCGATTTGTTGGGTATACCCCATGAAGGTGTAGCTTACCAATTTCCGATCCAACGCCAGTTGGCTACCCTGGTAGCTGTGCCGTTGGTTTTGCATGGCCAGGCAATCGGCGTCTTGGGTTGCGCTGGCGTGGGTGATCGACTGGCGATTGGCTCGCAGGATATCCGCTTGATGGAAACCATCGCTAACTTGTCGGCAGTAAGAGTTGAGCAGGCTCGTTTGTTAGAAGCGGCGCGCCAGCGAGCGGCTGAATTAGCTTCGTTGTATCTGGCCTCCATGGAAATTACCCGCCAGCAGGGGATCATTGGCTTATTCCGCACGATTCTTGAGCGTTCTGTGGCACTGCTTAAAGCTGACGGCGGCAAATTATTCCTGTGCGAGCCAAAGAAGCAGGAAGTGGAGTGTGTGATGAACTTACAGTTCCCGGCTCCTGAGGCCAGCGAAAAAATGGCCTATGGCGAAGGAATCGTGGGAAGAGCGGTCCTGAGTGGTAAAGCCTCGCTGCTCAATGACGAAGCAGCCTGGGGGGAAGATCATGCCAATGACCATGCAGCCTGGAAGCCGCAGTCGCTGCTGAGCGTGCCGATGCTCTGGCAAGACCAGGCTGAGGGCGTTATCCAGGTTTTCCGGCAAGCCGGGAAGGCAAGTTTTCGATCCACCGATCAAGAATTACTCAGCTTATTTGCCAGCCAGGCGGCGAGCGCCTTGGAGAATGCCCGCCTGTACGAACGGCTTCAACGCCAGGCAATCACCGACGAGCTGACCGGGGTATACAACCGCCGGGGTTTGTTCGAATTGGGACGGCGAGAAGTGGAGCGTTCGCGACGCTACCACCATAACCTGTCTGCTATCCTGTTTGATATCGATCATTTCAAGCAGGTCAATGATCATTATGGGCATGCAGTCGGCGACCAGGTGCTGGCTGCCCTGGGGAAAATCTGTTATAGCTCTGTGCGCGAGGTGGATATCGTTGGCCGGTACGGCGGAGAAGAATTTGTCGTGCTGCTGCCCGAAGTCGATCTGATTGTAGCCAAGCAGGTTGCTGAACGCCTGCGCAGTGTGATCGGCCAGATCATCGTGGCGCTGGATGAGCAGGAAGAACTGCGCCTGACGGTGAGCCTGGGAGTTGCCAGCCTGGCAGAAAACGACAGCGACCTGGATGCCCTTTTGAACCGCGCCGATGATGCCATGTACGCCGCTAAGAATGCAGGACGCAACCGAGTAATTGTGATGTGAAACGTCTGCGTTCGTCAGATGCGGATGATTGACTCACGCTCGGCACCAACAGAGACAAAGCTTACCCGTACGCCAGTCAGATCGGCGACTTTGTTTACATAGGCTTGCGCCTGGGCGGGTAAGTCTGAAAAACGGCGCACATGAGTGGTAGGTTGCTGCCAGCCTTCCATTTCGATGTACACCGGGCTAATCTGGTCCAGCCAGGCCGCATCACCCTCCCAATATTGCCGCATAGCTTCGCCGGTGGATGAATGGCGGTAACCTGTACACAGCCGGATAACCGGCAGACGATCCAGGACATCTAATTTGGTCAAAGCCAGATCGGTACAGCCGTTCAATTGAGCGGTAAATCGTACCAGGGCAGCGTCGAACCAGCCGCAGCGCCGCGGCCGCCCGGTGACTGTGCCATATTCAGCGCCTGCCTTGCGCAGTGCTTCACCATCCGCATCGAACAGCTCGGTGGGCATTGGCCCGGCACCCACACGCGTTGTGTACGCTTTGGCCACGCCAATCACTCGCGTGACCCAGCGCGGGGCGATGCCCAGGCCGGCTGCTGCACCCCCAGATATCGTTGTAGAGGCGGTTACAAAAGGATACGTCCCCCAGTCATTATCCAACAAAGAACCCTGGGCAGCCTCGAGTAGAATTTCCGTGTTACTCGACAACGCATCTTGAATCAGCCCGAAAGATTCGCGCACAAACTGCTTGATCTGAGCATACTGCGCCAGCTTTTCATTCAGGATGAAATTTAAATCCAGGTTGGGTTTACCGACAGATTGCAAAAATTGATTTTTGATGCGCAGTTGAACTGCCAGTTTCTCCTTCAGCGTTTCTGGATCGGCAAAATCGAACAGGCGGATGCCGTTGTAACTCACTTTGTCTGCATACACAGGTCCCATCCCCCTCCGGGTTGTGCCTGTGGCCAAGGTCCCTTTGGCTTCTTCATAGGCGGCTTCCACTTGTGGGTGGTAAGGCATTACCACATGGCAGCGCGGCGAAACCCATAACCTCCCAGCCAGATCGATGCCGGCTTTGTTAATCATCTGAATTTCATCGAACAGCGTGGCGAGGTTCAGCACTACCCCCGGACCGATAACGCAGGCTGTTTGGGGGCTAGAAAAACCATTTGGAGTGAGGCGCAGTTTGAAAGTGCCATATTGATTCACCACTGTATGCCCGGCGTTGTCCCCTCCGTTGTAGCGGGCCACAATACGGGCCTGGCTGGAGAGCAGATCAACCATTTTCCCTTTTGCTTCATCCCCCCACTGCGCGCCAACTACAATTGTTACGGCCATAACCTTCTCCTCTGACAGCGCCCGTGGCGCGAATTTTTTACGAACCGGGTGTTATTGTATTATGTTTTTGCTGCCCAGGGGGCTTGATTTTTGTCTGTATATACAGAACGCAGCAAGGCTCCTGTCTCCGATGAATCGAGCGGCGCAGCGATCAAAAAGCCTTGTACTGACTCGCAACCCAGGTCGCGTAACTGCGTATATTGGTCGTTGGTTTCGACCCCCTCGGCAACCACCTTGATTCCCAGGCCGCGGGTCATCATAACAATGGCCTGGACAATTCGCAAGTTCGAGCCATCAATCTCCATGTTGCTGACAAATGAGCGGTCGATCTTGACAGCATCCAGGGGAAAACGCGAAAGATAATTCAATGATGAGTACCCAACGCCAAAATCATCAATTTGTATGTGGATGCCGTAATTTTGCAGGGCTTCCAATATTTGCACCGCCTGAGCATGATTTTGCATCACCGCACTTTCGGTAATTTCCAAATTCAGCACTTCCGGTGCGATGCCTGTCTCCTCAACTGTCTTGATGACGAAATTAATCAGGTCTGACCTGCCTACCTGCTTGCCGGAAAGATTGACGCTCATTTTGATAGGCGGCAGATTCGGAATCAATCGCTGCCACTCCTTAAGTTGTCGGCAGGCTTCACGCAGCACCCAGCGGTCCAGAGGAATAATCAAGCCGGTTTCCTCAGCCAGGCGAATAAATTCTTGAGGCAAAATCAAGCCGAGAGTCGGATGCGCCCAACGGAGCAGGGCTTCAAAGCCGACCAACGAATTAGAGGTGGTTGATAAGATCGGTTGGTAGTAGATCGCAAACTGGTTGTTTGTAAAGGCTTGGCGCAGTTCAGTCTCTAAGGCCAGACGCTGGACGATATTTTCACGCATCTGGGCGTCGAAAATTTCATAACAAGCACGCCCGTTAGACTTCGCCCGGTACATTGCGATGTCGGCGTCACGCAAGATATCTTCTGGGTTGTGATAGGCTGCCGACCCCTGAACGATGCCAATGCTGGCGCTGACAGACAGGTTATGGTTGGGGATCAATTCACGCGCTGCCAGCTCGCTTTGGATGCGGTCTGCCACACGCACTGCATCGCGCAAGTCGCGCAGATCATCCAGCAACAATACAAACTCATCTCCCCCCAGGCGGGCGACCATATCCATTGGGCGCATGATGGATGTCAGCAGCTTGCCAGCAGCTATCAGGAGTTGGTCACCCACCATGTGTCCGAGTGAGTCGTTTACATCCTTGAACCGGTCAAGATCCAGAAACAGCAAGGCGAACTGGTTTTCCGGATGGCGCTGGACGCGGTCCAGCGCCAGTTTCAACCGTTCCAGCAGAGAAGAGCGGTTGTATAAGCCGGTCAGGCGATCGTGCAGGTTTTCATGGCGCAGTTGGGCCTCGATGCGCTGGCGCTCTTCCAACTCATCCCGGGCTCGCTGGTAGAGGTTGGCGTTTTCCAAAGAGGCGCTGGCGTAATCAGCCAGGGATAAGAGCATGGTTTCATCGGTTGCAGAAAACGAGCGGTGCGTCGTGCGATTATCTACTGACAGGACGCCCAACGGGATGCCTTTCGAAATTAAAGGCACGTGCAGGAGTGAATAAACCAGGAAGCCGGTGGATACCTTTAGCGAGGGGCCATCTGCCTGGCTGCTGCGCAGCGGTTTGCCAGAGCGCAGCACCCCGCCAGCCAGCGAGTCATTTGCTGGCAAGCGCAAGGTTTTTACCATATTCTCATCGATGTTCTTCACCGCTCTCAAATAGAGCTGGTTGCTGGGAGGGTCAATCAACGCCAGGAATCCCTCGTCGGCGCGGGTCAGTACCACGCCAGCATCGACGATACGCTTCAACACCACGTCTACATCCAGGGTTGAGGTCAAAGATTTACCAACTTGACCCAGCAGAGTCAGCCAGCGCACCTGGTCTTTCAACTGCAAGGTCAACTGCCTTGTTTCTTCAACCAGGCGAGAATTGGTCAGAGCGCGCTGAATTGACGCGCCCAACTGCCCCTCCTCAATTGGTTTATTGAGATAATCATGTACGCCCAAACGGAAGGCTTCGATGGCAATTTGTTCGGAACCTTCCGCTGTCATCAAAATGGTAGGAACTGGGTGGTTTTCTTGCCCGAGGGTTATTAAGAGATCCAGGCCGCTGAAGTCGGGCAGATGCAGATCGAGCAGCATCAAGTGGATGAATTTATAATGCCGGCGAATTAGATCGAGCGCCTGGTCGCCGCGGTAGGCTACCAGAGCCTCATATCCCAGGTTGGGAAGCAAGGTCCCAGCTAGAAAATTCGCGATTTCATGACTGTCATCAACAACCAGAATGGTTTCCATATGCTAAGCCCCTCACTAATATGTATATTCTATCATGAGGGAACAAAATATGTTGGGGATCAATGGCCGATTGTCGGCGGTACGCCAGCTTGTTCTTGGCAGTGGGCGCGCTGCTCCCCCATACGTATTGTAGCAGAAGTTTATTCCTTCAGCTCATACCGAAAGTCACAAAAAGCGGCACCTTGCATAATCGTTTGTGTGCGCTCCAAATGAATCGCGGGGTTAAAACCTGTGATGAGGGCAGCATCTCGGTTGCATGAAAGAACAGCGCCCAGCTCGGGGATGCCCAGGCGGGCATACATTTCGGCATAGCGGCAGCGCGTTACATTGAAGTCGAAGCTTTTCGGGTTCTGTTCCAGCACTTCGATTTGCAAAGCCCCATCTTTTTTCCAGGCTTCCAACGAACCGGCAAATTCATGCAGACCACAGCCTCCAGCCAGGCTGGCCAGCTCGCCGCCCTGTTGGCGGGCGATTTCGGCAATTGTCTTGGCGATGATTTCGATCACCTCGGCGCGGCCAAAACGCTCCCCTAAGGCCTCGATCAAAGGGCTGAGCAGGCGCGCTTCAATTTCCCGCCGAGTCAGCACACCAATGGCGTTCAAGCGCGACAGCTCAGCGGGGTCGTTTTCCTGGTTCATTGAGGTTTCATCCTTTGCGGGCTGAACGCAGGGAGTTCGACAAGCTCACTGCCGATATCGACCAGGTAGAACGGCAGCCAGGCCAGGCCGAAAAGATCGATGAGCACATCTTTCTTGAAGGGTGTCACGGGGATTTCGCTGATGTCAGCCGCCAGTTTTCCCCAGCGCTCGTTAATTTCGGCCATGGCTTGTGTTTTTTGTTCCTCAAGCTCTGCCAATTGGCCTGCCATTTCGCGCAGGGTTTCGCGTGCGTTGGTCACATCAGCCTTGGCTTGCTCGGTCAGGCGGCGGCGCGTGAGCGAAGTGGTCAGGCGCCGGTTGCGCCTGCCGAACAGGCTTAGAAGATTTTCTGCGTGCGTGCCCAGCTCTTCCATGCGCCGATCCGACAGTTCGCTCTCGTTTTCATCGAGCTCACGCTGCTCGTGCGCCATTTTTAGCTTCAAGGCTTCCAGTTTTTTATCGAATGCTCCGCCAGTTTTCTTAATCTCATCGTCGCGCTGATGGCGGGCAGACTCGGCGCAGCGAGTGCGGAAATCTCCCTGGGAAATATCTGGACCGGCGTACAACTTCAGCGTCTGGTTGATGCGCACGGTAATTTGAGAGCTACGGAAGGCCCAATCGAGGAAATCTTTCTGCAGCATGCCCATGCTGCGCGCATCGGAGAGAGGCGGCTCCAACCCGGCAAAGCGCGCCTGAGCCAACGGTAGGCTGTCCAACTCAGCCGGGTTGACCGGCGTGGCCTGGAAGTTCTCCCATCGGACAGCGCCGCGCCGATCAACCGCGCCAACCATGACGCACTTGCTGATCACAAAATCAAGGTTGTAGCGCGTATTGAAAAAGCGGATATTGGCCTGCCCCAGGGCCATTGGCCGGTAAAGAAAGCCCAGGTTGACCGATTCTGGCGGATATGGTTTTCCTGATTCGCGGAAAGCGTCCGAAAAAGTGATATTGTTCGGCAGAAAATATTCAGTAATGCCGGCGGGAGGTGTGGGGCGGGTGGCCGAACCCGGCAGTTGATTGGCCGGAGCAGGCGCTGGCGGGGACGAAACAGCCGCCGCCTGCGGAGGAGCAGAAAGCGGAATCGCCTGCATCTGATCCAACGGAATGGCGGCCTGCCTGGCAGGCGCGGCCGGGGCGCTGATTGCGGAAACAGCGGTCGCTGCACTGAAGACGGCGTTCGTCGCTGCCGCTGGAGTGCTGGAGATGGGCATAGTGATAGATGGAGTTGGCGTATTCACTGCCGGTAAGGGCCCCATGGCATCATCCAGGGCGTTTAGCGCCGGAATTTGAATGCGTGTCAGCGGGCCAGCCAGGTAATTCATCGCCCAGCGGCTCATGATCAGGCGTGGGTGGTGTTCATGGACATTGTGCAGTAAGAATATGCGCTTGCCCAAGCTGGAGATCAGGCGATCATATTCGGCGCGATCCAGTCCACCTGGTGTAGCGCTTTCCAGGCCATCCAGCAGGCGCTGTTTATCCTGGTCTGTTTGCAGCTTTCCGATGCACCAGGTGCCAGCGTTGGAGAGGGCTTTGTAATCGATATCCACCGGGTTTTGCGTCACCAGGATTTGCCCGAGCCCAAAGGCGCGCGCCTGCTTGAGCATGCGCAAGATGGGCTGCTTAGAGGGCGGGTTGCGGATCGGCGGCAGATAGCCGTAAATTTCGTCAAAATACAGTATGGCGCGCAGAGCGGATGAACCTGTCTGCGTCCGCATCCAGCCTTCCACGGCTGAGTAAAGCAGGGTGACAAAGAACATTCGCTCGGCGTCGCTGAGGTGGGCGATATAGAAAACGCTCTGCCGAGGGCGGCCATCAGGCGCAAACAAGAATGCCGGGATATCGAGCGGCTGGCCTTCGATCCAGGTCTGAAAGGCAGGCGCCGCCAGTATGTTGTTTAAGCGCATCGCCAGGCCAAAGCGGTCTTTTTCGGGGAAGAAGGTATTGATATCGAAAACGCCCAGGCGGTTGAACGGCGGGTTTTGTGTTTGTAAAATGAGCTCGCTCAAATCCAGGTCTTTGCCCTGGCTCCAGGCATATTCAAAGATGTTGGAGATCAAAATGTGCTCGCGCGACTGCACAGGATCGATATCTTCCAGGCCCACCAGGCCGAGCAAAGCGATCACTGTGCCGGATATTTTCTCGCGCAGTACCTCGCGGTTCCCTTCCCAAGGGATCCCGGGCGCTTTGAGTGAAGACAGGATGCTGATGGAGATGCCGGCGTCTGAGCCAGGTGTATAGACGGTGAAATGAGCTGCGTTTTTCAGAGCCTGCAGGCGCTCGCCGCCGATCTCCCAGCCGGTAAGCTCACGCTGCCAGAGATTGGCTGCCTCGGTTGCGACCTGCTCCACCGTTTTGCGATCGCGGCGCGCCTGGTCGGCGTCGATCCAAGGCTGGAAATCCTGCGGCGCCAGGCCGGGGAAGTGCAGCAGCAGGTTGGTCATATCTCCCTTGGGGTCGATAACCAGGGCAGGGATGTTGTTTAGAGCGGCTTCTTCGAGCAGGCTGATGCACAGCCCTGTTTTGCCGGAGCCGGTCATGCCCACGACCACCGCATGGGTGGTCAGATCGGCCGGATCGTACAGCACAGTTTCGTCTGTGTTTCTGCCTGCCGCGGGGTCGAGGATGCGTCCCAGGTAAAACTTACCGTTTGTGTCCATTGGCCACCATCCTTTGTATGACTGGGCAGGTCAGGCTGGCAGAACCCATAACTGCGGCGCGCCCAGGGTCACCGATAAATTCAACTCTTTTAACTTATCCTTGCGCCCGGCTTCAATGCCCATGACAATGAATTCTGTCAGCGGCTGGATATCGGCCATGGAAAGGGTAACCGGAGCAAACCGGGCCAGCGGTCCGGCTTGAAGCTTAGGCGGCTGGAGGAGCATGCGCGGCGCAATTTGGAGCATCTTGTCCAATGGGCATGTATAGGCGGGCACGAAAAAGAGGCGCGGCTCCGCCCACAGACGGGCAGCCTCATTTTCGCTGCTGCCAAATCCGTATATTTTACGATTCAGGCGCACAGCGCCCGACGCAATCCAATACGGCAGGCCAACAGAGCCGGGTTGGATTGCGGCATGGAAATAGAGCGTGTAAGGCAGCAATCCCTTGTCTTCGTCCAACAGCAGTCCCTGCTGACACTGCTGGCAGACCCAGGCAATCTCACCTGCCTGCGCCGGCACCGGGGCCTTGCACTGCGTGCAGAATAAGGGCACCAGGCTCACTGATTCAGCCACGATGTAAGGTTCTCCACTTTCGAAAATGTGCTTTTAACTGAGGCGAAGGTGTCTTCTTTGGGCGCGTTCAAGCGAAATTCGTAGTGCTCGCCAAAACGGTAGGCGCGGTAGGATGAAAACATCATGGCAAAGCCGCCGACCAGCGCGGCCAGGCCGACCAGGAAGATCCCACCACTGTCTTTGCTGCTAGACTCTGCCCCCAGGTAAAACGCCAGGGCAGACCCATCAATGGAGATCAGCGCTCCAGCCGCGATGCCCAACACAAGGCGGGCTGCGCGAAACATGGTGCTGCTGGGCGCTTTGCCGTACAACACCTGGCCCGAAAAACCATCCACCACAACCTGGAACGAACGTCCGTGATAGCTGTAGCGCAGCACCCACAGCGGATAATACACGAGACTGTTGAGCCAACTGGCGAAGCGCACAAAAATTTGCGAGATGCGAGACAAATCGGCAGCGTTTTGCACATTCTGGATAAAATAGGCTTCCGCTGCCGAGCGGGCATCGCTGGCCGAGCTGACCGGTTCGAAAACCATGCCGGTGGCATGCAGGGCATCCGGCTTGAACGGCTCCAGCGGCTTGCCAGCCAGGTCCACTCGCCCCACGCCAAATTCGCTGACATCGCAGGCCG
Organism: Chloroflexota bacterium; assembly: GCA_029782365.1. GTDB lineage: Bacteria > Chloroflexota > Anaerolineae > Anaerolineales > UBA4823 > CAWBUW01. The sequence continues at coordinate 22,037 of JAKOUW010000228.1, read as the reverse complement.
CGCCATCCCACAGCATATCCTGGGCGGAGGTCTTTTCGCGCGGCTCGTAGTGCGAGCTTTTGCCGCTGCTGACGCGTTTCTCGCCGAAAACCCAGCCCAAAACCCGGGCGCGGTGCGACCAGAAAGGCAGGTGCACCAGGAAAATATCATCGATCTTACTGATGCTGGCGGCGTCGCGGGCGATAGCCAGGCTGCCGGTTAAGAATTTGTGCACCGCCTGGACAGCCTGGTCGCGGTTAATTTTTTGCGGCACCTGGTAACGCTGCACGCCGCGTTCGCCGCGCACCAGCGAGCGCAGGTCGCAGAACGGGCAGTTGACGATCACCTGACCTTCTGGAATGGGCACCATACCCCCGCAGCGCGGGCACGCCAGGCCTTGAACGGCTTGTTGGGCGCTCATACCTTGCTCGCAATCCAGGCGGCCAACCCAATTAAGATGGGTGCCGCGATCAGCCCGCCGATAAGCAAAATGCCAGCCCCTATTGCAAATCCTGCCCCGTTTGTCATGGCACCAATGACCGGTGCCGAAGCAAGACACAAGAAAATAACCGCTGTCAGCAGGGCGATCAGGGCATACGGCGCCTCCGCCTTGGCAGGGAAAATATTGGCGAAGACCTGCCCGCTGGCGCCATCCACCACGGCAGTGTAGGTTTTACCCTGGTAGCCGTATTTGAAGGTGTACAACGGGATATGCACCAGGGCGCGCTCAACGATTTCACCCGAGGGCACCTGGCGCTGGCTCAGCCATTGAATGGCGGTCTCCAGAGGCACGCTGGGTGGGCGCGCCTGGCTGTCCAACGAGGGGTTGTATTTTTCCAGATCGCCCGCGGCCAGCGGCAACCGCTGCAGTTCGCTGACGCTGGTGGCGGCGGCCGGCTGCAAAATGATGGTTTCATTCGTACCCTGGCGCCGCTTAAAATACCAGACGGGAAAATATTCAAACGATTTGCCCGCCAGGGTGGCCTTTTTGTCCAGGTCTTTGACTGTCTGGTTGCCAGACATCCAGCGCGCCAGAGCGCCGCGCGCATCATTGTCGTTTAATGTGGCGGCCAGCGACCAGTGGAACACCACCTGTGACTTATCCAGGAAGACCGTCGACCCGCAGTAAGGGCAGGTCAGAAAAATCTGGTCTTCATCGGGGTGCAGCTCTCCGCCGCATTGCGTGCAGTTGATCGAAGGAGTCGATTGACCTGGCGTATCCATCTTTTGAAATTATAGCAGAATATGGATTATTCTGAAGGAGGGGTATAATTCTTCCGTTTGATACCCCTGCAAGGAGACTGTTTTATGACCCCAGTTCGACCTACCTATTCTGTCAATATTGCCGGTCTGCAGCGTGAGCTGCCCTTGTTCTCGATCGCGCCGCATTTGAGCATCGCGGTGCTCAATTTGCTGGGAGACACTGAGCTGGTTGAAGCCTGCGCCGTCGCCCTGGCGAAGAAACTGGATGGGACGGATTTTGATATCCTGGTCACCGCTGAAGCCAAGAGCATACCCCTGGCGCATGCTATGTCGGTTGTGACGAAAAAACCGTATGTCATCCTGCGCAAGGCGTACAAGCCCTATATGGGTGTGGCGCTCACCAGCGAAACGCTTTCGATCACCACAGGGCACCCCCAGATGCTTTACCTGGATGAAAAAGACCACAACATGCTCAAAGGTCGCAAAGTGGCATTGATGGACGATGTGATCAGCACGGGCTCCACCCTGCAGGGCATGCAGCAGTTGATGGAAAAAGCCGGGGCCGAAATTGTCGCCACCCTGGCCGTATTCACGGAAGGCGACAATGACTGGTCGGGTATCATCGCCCTGGGGAATCTGCCTTTATTCAAGGATTAAACATCCGGCTGGAAGCGCGGCAGTTCAGTGCCAGCTACCAAAACAATCGGCTGGCCATCGCATTGAGTCAAAAAAATCGTTGCCTGGTTGGTGCCCTGCAGGCGCAAAGAGTGGATCAAATCCTGCGGCTCAAGCGCCGAGCCCCGCTTCTTCACCACCAATTGGCCGACGCCTCGCTCGCGCAGGTAAGCGCGCAGGCGTTTGAGTTGAAACGGGAACCAGTCCCCCAGCGGCCAGCCGCGGGCGAAAGGTGTGGGTGTGAAGACGGCGGCCGTCAGGTAGGCTATGTCCGGGTCAAGCTGGCAGGCGTTCAGTGAAGCGCCCAGGCTGCTGACCAGGCCGGCGCGCAGCACAGCGGGGTCAGGTTCGTACAAGTATGCCAGCGGTGTGCTTAAAGGCAGGGCAGGAGCCGGCGGGCCGGCCAGGGTGTAGCCGCCCGGCAGCAGGGTGGCGCGGGTGGAGGCGCTGCGCAGCGGGCCAAACCATAAAACAGCTTCTTTCAATTCGCCGCCCAGTGAGATAAATTCAACCTCGGCCGGATAAGGCGCCAGCTCGACCAGATCCACCCCCGGCGAGAGCTTGATGCCGGCAGCCGGAAACTGCTCCAGCCAGCCAAGGACAGTTTCCAAAGGAGGCTGGTAATTGTGGACGTGGTGGATACGCCTGCCCTGTGTGCGGCGCGCGGGGTCAAAGAACAAACCGGCTTGCCGCCCAGGGAGGCTGCGAAAAGGCAGGGGATTGAGCAGGTCAGCCTGCACCAGGCAGGTCTGGCTTGCCAGGTCCAGTGCCTGCAAGTTGGTGCGCGCCAGCGCCAGGCGCAGGGGGTCTAAATCGAGGGCGGTGAGCGGCGCAACCGCCGCCAGGGCAAAACTGTCGCCGCCGATCGAGCAGCCCAGGTCAAACAGGCGGTCGAAACCGCGGAAGCGGACAGCGCGGTACACAGCGATCGGAAAGGCGGAAGATTGTTCCAGGCTCTCGCGAGTGAAGTAAAGCCGGTCCGCGAAGGGAAACTTGGCGGCTGCCTCTCTGCGCAGGATAGCCGTTTCCAGGGCGGCGCGTGCCAACCCCGAAGCATAATGGCGGCTGAGGGATTGGAAATGACTTAGAAAGTGTTCCTCGCGCGGCTGCAGGTCGATAGCTGTCTGCAGCGCCTGTTGGCCCTGCGGGGTGAGCAGGGCGGCGAAGCTGTCAAGATCCATGTATCAGGCGCGCGGCGCGCCGGCCAATCTCCACGGCAAAATTCGTGCCGCGGTCCCAGGGATACACCTGGCTCATGCTGGCAAAGTACAAACCAGGTATGGGCGTTTCGATGGGCGGTATGTTGCGCGAATGGTTGACCAGGGGGATGGGTTGGGCGTAACTGGTGCGGAACAACCAGGATTTCCGCAGCCAATTGGTTTGAAAAGCCGGGTTAAAGCGAGTCAGGGAGGGCAAAAAGCGCTGTAGAAGCTCGTCCTGGCTGAGACGGAAGTTCTCGTGTGTGGTCTCCAGGTAATCGCCAATATAGATTATGTGGTCGCCGCCGAAGTAATCGGGTGACAGAAAATTGGTGTGTTCCACCAGTGCCAGGAAGGGAAAACCGGCGGATTTGGGCAGGTTGTACCAGTAGTACCCCTGGGTGGAGAGAGGCTGTTTCAACGCCAGCACCATGACCACCGCGCCCATGTTTTGCAGGCCCAACAATCCCTGCAGATAGCCGGCAGGCAGGTCTGGGGCCAGGCGGGCCATTTGCGCTGGTGAGCTGGTCACCAGGCAGCGAGCATAGTCCTTTGCGCCCTGGGCGGTCTGCACCCGGATCTCGCCAGCCTGTCCGTTCGAAGCTGGCGCCAGGCGCTCGATCGGCGTGGACAACTGGATGTTCACACCCAGGCCGCGCAGGTGTTCGGCAAAACGGTCGGAGAATGCCTGGAAGCCGCCTTTGAATGTGCCCAGGCGGGTGGTGCGCGATTTGAGCCGCGCCCACATCCAGGCCATGTTGACCTGGCGGGCGTATTTTTCGCCGAACTTGCCGATCATCATCGGCTGCCACATCAGTTCGTAGGTATGGCTGCCCGCCCAGCGGCGCATCCATTCGTCCACGGTGTATTTCTCCAGCGCCTGCCAGTTATTGCTCAGGCGCAAGTACAGCCCGATCAGGCCGAAGCGCGCCTTGTGAACGCCCCAACCCAGCCCTGGAAACAGAATAGCGTTGAGGATGGAATCGAATGGGTAAAATTTTCCTTTATCGTACATCACAGTCAGGGGGCGGGGGAAAAGCACATCCTGCCGCCAGCCCAGCTCATCGATCAGACCGAGCATGTGCCGGTCGCTGGCGAACCAATGGTGATAAAACTTTTCGACGCTCCAATCCCAGTGAGGTTCTTTGAAACCCGAAGCCAGTCCGCCGACATAGTCGGCGGCTTCGTAGATATCCACTTTCCAGCCCTGGCGCACCAGGTCAAAGGCGGCAGCCATGCCGCCGATGCCAGCGCCGACAATTGCAGCAGTTTTTTGCGATTCTTGCATCTCGAAATCCTGAACAGCGCCGGTTACGGCTGGCTGACTGTCTCGGCGCGCAGCGAGTCATCCCACTTGAGGCCCTCACGCGCCAGATAATACGCGCCCAACAGAGTGATCGGCAGCCACAGCGCCACGTGCAGCACGATTGTGTAGCCGGTGGCGATGCCGTTGGGCACATTGTAGCCCTCCAAAACGGCAATGCCCGGCGCATCAAAGGTGCCAACATACCCGGGAGCAGCCGGCAGGGTGGTCGCCAGGTTGACCACGCCGTTCATCAGCATCAAGCCGAAGAAACTGATGTTGAAGGGGAACGCGTGCATGACAAACCAGTACTTCGCCGTCTCCAGCAGCCAGATCACGAGGGAGGTGACGAAGACCATGAGCGCATCCAGCGGCGAACGCAAAGATTCTAAACCGCCCAGGAAGCGCAGAGAAACGCCCAGGACCTGTTCACGAAAACGGGCCGGGACGAAGCGCCCCGTGAGCTGAGTCACCAGCTTTTCCGTGACCTTGGGGAACATGGCAGCCAGCAAGAAAACCAACAGAGCACCAAAAAACGCCAGGCTGCCCCAAACCGCCAGATCTTGAATGCCAAACTTCCATGTCCCAACCGCGACGGAAACATTGGTGAGGTGAGAAAGTTCCGCCAGGTTGATAAACACAAACGCCAACATGACCACGCCATCAAATATTCTTTCCACGATGATGGTCGCCAGGGAGGCAGAAATCGGCACACCTTCGCGTCGTTTGAGAATGACTGCCCGCAGGACTTCTCCAGCCCGTGCCGGGTAGATATTGTTGCCCATGTAACCTATGGTCACGATCGGGAACATGGTGCGCGTGGAGATCGATTTGACCGGGCGCAGCAAGTAGTGCCAGCGCCAGGCGCGCGCCCACACACCCACAAAATACACGGCAATTCCGGGTACCAACCACCAATAATTGGCGTTTCTCAACGCTTCGACAAAACCGGCCCACTCTAACTTGCGCACTACGATGTACAGAAAAAAGACACTGATGGCCACGCCGAGCCAAAACTTCCATCGTTTCATGGCCATCATTCTAACACAGTATAATAAGGGCATGCAGCGCCGCCGCATGTTTGCCTGGATTGCCATCGTTATACTGCTGATCTGCCTGGGGGGATTGTTGTTTTGGATAGCTTCGCCTCGTGTATTATCCACCACCCCGCCCAGCGGCTCAACTGGGGCAGCGCCTGCTGAGCCCTTCGTGGTGGAGTTTTCGCGTGCGATGGATGGCGGCTCAATCGCCAGCCGTCTGTTAATCTCCCCGACTGTGGCGGTGCAGGTGACGGTGCAGGGCGGGCGGGCGCAGATTGCCCCGCAAACGCCCTGGCGCAGTGGGCAGCGTATATCCATTCATCTTGCACCAGGGGCGCGCACAGAAAGTTGGCCGGGACTTGGATCACTGCAGGCGTATGAATGGACCTTCACGGTTCGGCCGCTGATGCTGGCTTACCTGTGGCCTGCCAGCGGTTTGGCCAACCTGTACGCTCTCTCGCCCACCACCGGCCAGGTAGTGCAGCTAACACAAGGGGCGGGGGCACGCGATTTCGACCCTTCGGCAGATGGGCAGTGGATTTATTACACCGCCGATACAGGCGATGGTGGCAGCCAGATCATGCGCATCAGCCGCCAGGCGCAGGACAGCCAGGCGATCAAACCCGAAATGGTGTTTGACTGCCCGGCTGCCACCTGCCGCGCTCCTCAAGTTTCACCCGACAGCAGCCGGCTGGCTTTCGAGCGCGCCCCGGTTGGCTTGAACGCCAGCGCCGCCGAGGTGGCCGTATGGGTGTTGGATCTGGCCAGCCGGCAGGCGCAGTCTGTGGCGCCGGCTGGGGAAACCACGCGCTACCCGGCCTGGTCTCAGACTGGCTGGCTGGCGCTGTACAATGCGACCCGCCAGGCCTACCAGCTTTACCCGCCCGGTCAGGGACAGCCCGTCAGCGTGGCAAACCAACTCGGCGACCCCGGCGCCTGGCAACCCGATGGGCAGGTTTTCGTGGCGGCCGAGTATTTCGAAGAGAATTTAAACCTGCTGGACACCACCTCCTCCGGCCATTTGCTCAGCTATTCATCCAGCGCAGGGGGAAGTTTCCATGATCTGACCAATGCCAACAACATCGAAGACGCGATGCCGGTCTTTTCGCCGGATGGCAAGCGGCTGGCGTTTGCCCGCAAATACCTGGATCCCCAGCGCTGGACACCCGGGCGCCAATTGTGGGTGATGGACGCCACCGGCGGGGAAGCGCGTGCATTATCCAACGATCCGTTCTATAATTATTATGATATGGCCTGGAGCCCGGATGGACGGCAGATCGCGTTTGTCCGATTTAACCAAAATGTCTTGACCGACCCACCGGAACTGTGGCTGGTCAATGCCGATGGCAGTGACCCCATCCAGCTCGTGATTGGAGGCTATGCGCCCGCATGGATTCCATAAATTATCTCGACTTGCATCACAAAGCGCCCGATTTTATCCTGCGCGAAATCGACGGCGTTGAACATCATCTGCGCGAATACCAGGGACGCATTGTGGTAGTGTACATCTGGTCGGCCGAATGCCCGTGGGCAGAGCGCGGCGACCGGGAACTTCTAGCATTGAAGTCAGCCTGGGGCGAGCAGGTGGTTGTGGCGCCGGTGGCGGTTAACTCCAACGAAACATCTGCAGATATCCGGCAAGCGGCCAGCGCCGGGGGGCATTCCCAGATTTTCTTTGATCCTGACCATGCGCTGGTCAACCTGTTTGGGGCGCAGGTGACACCCCAGGTTTTTGTGTTGGATAGGGATGGTGTTTTGCAGTACCGCGGCGCGATCGATGATGTCACCTTTCGCCAAAAAACAGCCAGGCGCCATTTCCTGGCCGAAGCTGTGCAGGCATTGATCGAAAACCGCCAGCCGCCAACCGCCGAGACGCCGGCTTACGGCTGTGCCCTGGTCAGCCAGTGATGTCAGGGGCCGATCGAGCAAAAAAAGTCAGTTTCACCTGGCCGAAGATAGTACCGAGGTGGCTGTGCGGAAATAGGTTGCCATTCAGATGAAAAATAGGTTAGAATACCGTGAATTTCACCTGTGGTGAAATGGAACCAAACTGAGGAAAGTAACGTTCTATATTTAGTCCCGACTCTCTAGAGGAAATTTATGCCTGAAAAAGAAACCCCCCAAAGTGTGATCGATGGCTACCGCAAGCAAAGACAGCAGTCATTAATCCTGCTGATCGTTTCCTTCGTGGTGCTGGTGATCGCCGCTGTCTTGTTGATATTCTGGTGGTTGTCCCCATCCAAAGAAGGTTTTTCTTTGTTCCCATCGCAGACACCAACCCCGACGCAAACATTTACACCCACCAGCACTTCAACCTCGACCCCCACTGCCACCCCGACCAATACATCTCTGCCACCTACAGACACCCCGACCATCACGCCTTCTCCAACCCCTTCGGGTCCATCCGTGTATGTAGTGGTGGAAGGCGATAATTTGTTAACCATCGCTACGAAGTTCAATACAAGCCTGCAAATTCTGCTGGCGCTCAACCCCACAATTGATCCAACTACCCTGGTGATCCACGTGGGCGACAAGATCATTATCCCTGCCCCCGATACCAAGCTGCCCACAGCCACACCACTGCCGACCGGCATCCGCCCTGGGACGCTGGTGAACTACACGATCGTCGCTGGCGATTCGCTCGAAGCACTGGCCGTGCGCTTCAACAGCACGGTGGACCAGATCTTGAAGGCTAACCCGACGATCACCAACGCCAACGATATCAAAGCCGGGCAGATCATTAAAATCCCGGTAAATATCGCCACTCCGGTTCCGACCGCCACGGTGGGCACGGTGCTGCCCACGGTTCTGCCGCAGGCGTCAAGCACACCTAAGCCGAGCGCTACCCCCACGACCAAACCCTGATCGAAACAAAAAACCGGACTTTCGAGTCCGGTTTTTTGTTGGTTCATTATCAGTGGGATTAGAGCATTTCCACGATGATCGTCTCGCCCTGGCCAACGCCCACGCACAACCCGGCTAAGCCGTAATAAGGGCGAGCTGCGGCAGGCGCGCGCCGGCGCATTTCATGCAGTAAGGTAGTGAGGATGCGCGCCCCCGAACATCCCAGAGGATGTCCCAGGGCAATCGCCCCGCCGTTGACGTTGGTGCGCTCGTGCGGCAGGCCGAGTTCCTGCATCACCGCCAGGGTCTGCACGGCAAAGGCCTCGTTGACCTCGACCAGGCCAACCTGGTCAATCTCCAGGCCGGCGCGCTGCAGCGCTTTGCGGGTGGAATACACCGGCCCCAGCCCCATGAGGCGAGGGGCGATGCCGGCTGCGGCACTGGCGACCACACGCGCCAGCGGCTTGTATCCCAGCGCAGTAGCCCGGCTGTCGCTCATCAGGAGCACTGCCGCCGCACCGTCGTTCAGGCCGGACGAGTTGCCGGCGGTGACGCTGCCGCCCTTGCGGAAAGCGGGCTGCAGCCTGGCCAGCGATTCCAGGCTGGTATCGCGCCGCGGGCGCTCATCGGTATCCACCACGAGAGGCTCGCCCTTTTTTTGCGGGATTGAGAGCGGCGCAATTTCCTCGGCAAACTTGCCAGAGTCGATGGCCGCAATCGCCCTGCGGTGGCTTTCGACGCTGAAGGCATCCTGAGCCTGGCGGGTAATCTGGGGCATCAGCTCGGCGATATTTTCGGCAGTCTCGCCCATCTGTTCGGTGCCGTACATTTCTTGCATCTTGGGGTTGGGGTAGCGCCAGCCCAGGGCTGTGTCCCAGGCGGTCAGGTTGCCAAAGGAGAAGCCCTTCTCTGCCTTGGGCAGAGAATAGGGGGCGCGCGACATACTTTCCACACCGCCGGCGATGTAAATATCGCCATCCCCTGCTCGGATGGCGCGCGCCGCGGCGTTGATGGCGGCCATGCCAGACGCGCACAGGCGGTTGAACGTGACCGCCGGCACTTCCACCGGCAGGCCAGCCAGCAGAGTTGCCATGCGCGCCACGTTGCGGTTGTCTTCACCGGCCTGATTGGCGCATCCCAGGTACACCTCTTCCACCAGAGTTGGGTCGAGGCGGGTGCGGGCCAGCAGGGCTTTTAAGATGTGGGCGGCCAGGTCATCGGGACGGACGGAGGCCAGCACGCCGCCCAGCGCGCCAATCGGCGTGCGGACAGCATCAATGATGACAGCTTCGGGCATAGATAACTCCTCTTCGAAAGATCATCAACGATTCTATCATGCCTCCTGGTATTATTTTTCACTTTCGCTTGACGGTATTTCCGGATTGTGCTAGTATCATACAAATGTCCCCTGTGCGGGGAAAATTTTGTCCAGAGCAACACCGAATTGGGCTGCAAAAGGATGATAGGAGACGATGAAGATGAAAATTAAGCGCATTTCGAAGATGGTACTGACTGGATTGATTGCGGTTGTACTGGTGATAGCGCTGTCTGCTTGCACGCGCTCGAAAAGCACCGCTACCGTTGCCGTAGGCACCCAGGCAGGCGATGCGGGTTTCTCTGTGCCGACACCGGAAGGCACCCAGAATATGGGAATTTTCGAAAATTTGACCACGCCCACCGCCGCGCCGGATATGGGCACCCAGGTGGTAGGCGAACAGGCGACCCCGCAGCCCGCCGCAACGGAAACACCCGCTGTGCAGCCCACCGCGGGCGTGGTGGAAATCCAAAACAACCCTCAGCCAACCACTGCCCCAGTTGCAGCGTCTACCCAGGTACTGCCGACTGCTGGCCCTAACCCGGCAACGTACGCTTTGCAAAAGGGAGAGCATCCGTTCTGCATCGCTCGCCGCTTCAACGTTGACCAGTACGAGCTGCTTTCGTTGAACGGCCTGGGCAGCACCTCGGTAGTCGGCGCTGGCACTGTATTGAAGATCCCCACCACCGGGCATCCCTTCGTTTCTGACCGCGTCCTGAAGGCGCACCCTGCCAAGTACACCGTGACAGCCGGCGACACCATTTACGGCATCGCCTGCAAGTTCGGCGATGTACGGCCAGAGGTGATCGCTGCCGCCAACAACCTGTCTGCTCCTTATACGCTGACTTCCGGGCAGATATTGAATATCCCCTGAAAAGGGCTCTTTTCTCCAACAACAATTCTGCGGGTATCATTCGCCCGCAGAATTTTTTTATCGAGGAGTCGTATGGAGTTTGAAAAGGTCAATTCTGAGATTATGTACACAGGCAGGGCTTTCAGCGTGAGCCGAGATCAGGTGCGCGCTCCGGATGGGCAGCTCCTGAACCTGGACATTGTGCAGCACGTTGGCGCGGTCACGATTTTACCGGTGGATGAGCAGGGCCAGGTGTGGTTCGTGCGCCAGTATCGTCACGCGGCAGGGCGCAAGCTGTTGGAGCTGCCGGCAGGCACCTTGAACCCGGGCGAGTTGCCCGAGGTGTGCGCGGCGCGCGAAGTGCGCGAGGAGACCGGCATGGGCGCACGGCAGATGATCAAGCTGGGGAATTTTTTCCTGGCGCCAGGTTATTCCACCGAGTATATGCACGTATTCCTGGCCTCTGATCTGTATCCTGACCCCCTGCCGGGCGATGAGGACGAGTTCCTGGCGGTGGAACGCGTGCCGGTCAAGCACGTGCGCGACCTGGTCAGCCAGGGCGAGATTCAAGACAGCAAATCGCTGTCGGCTTTGTACCTGTGGAATTTGCAGTAAAACGGGCAGAGTGGCGCCGCCGCTTTAATTACGTGGCAGCCTTGGCGGTCGAGAGCGAATCGACGTAATTGCGGTTGAGCAAGATCACCGGGCTTTCAATGCTGAGCGCCGGGAATAAGAAGGCGTTGATTTTCGCGTCATACAAGGACAGGAATGGGTTGCTGCCGTCGGACATGATCACCGAAAATTCAAAGCGCCCTGACCATTCCAGCGTACCCTGGATTTCGTATACCGGGGTGGTCACCACCACCGGGTATTGGAACAGGCGGTTATAACCGGCGCGCCCGGCCGTGCCGACATATTCACGCTTGGCCACGCAAATGGCAAAGATCTGTTTTTTCACCAGGAAAAGCGTTTCCGCATAATTGGTCACTTTATCAGGCTTGAGGATGCGCGCGGTGGAGGCGTCGTTGATTTCCACGTGCGAGTAGTGAGGATCCGCGAGGTAGCCCAGCAGACCAGTGTTGGTGACCTTGACCTGGCCGAAAATGTAGTGATTGTGGGTCAGGAATTCTGCAGAAATGTTGCGCGAGATCAGCGGTTGGACCATGCGGGCTACTCTCCGTGAGCAGAATCAGGGACGCGGGCGGTCGAGATCAGAGGGCTTGGTCTTGCCGCGCCGGGCCGGGCGGCGGCCGGCGGATGGGTTGAGCAGGGTATTCAACCAGCTTACAGCGCGCGAATCGTACTCGCGCCGCCCGCACACATCGCACACCCAGGCCGGAAAATTGGGCACCGTGACTAACTCTTCGTTCAGCCAGGTGAAGTAGGTGATATAGCGCAGGTGCATCACACCGGAGTGGCATTCGGAGCAAGGCAGGGTGTAATCAGGCTTTTCTGAGGGCGCAGGGGTTTCGCTCATGCTGTCTCCGTCGATTGAGATTGCGACTCTTGCACGATTTTGATGCCCGAGCTGGTGCCGATGCGGGTAGCGCCCGCCTGGATCATGGCCAGGGCATCCTGGTAAGAACGCACACCGCCGGAGGCCTTGACGCCCAGCCCAGCGCCTACCACCCGCCGCATCAGGTCGATGTCGTCAGCGGCAGCGCCGCCGCTCGCGAATCCAGTGGAAGTTTTGACGAAATCGGCGCCAGCTTCCCTGCTCAACAGGCAAGCCAGGATTTTCTCCTGCCGCGTCAGCAGGCAGGTTTCGATGATCACTTTGACCTGCGCACCGCCGGCGTGCGCCACCTGCACCACGCCCTGGATGTCGGCCAGCACCTCCGGGTAGGCGGCCGCTTTCAACCTGCCGATGTGGATTACCATGTCGATTTCCTGCGCGCCCGCCTCCAGGCAGTTGAGCGTCTCGAACGCCTTGGTCGAAGCGCTGGTGGCGCCCAGTGGAAAGCCCACCACGCTGCAGGCCATCACCGGCGAACCGCTCAGCAGGTGGGCTACCTGCCCGATGTAGCCGGCGTTGACGCACACGGCGGCAAAGCGGTACTCCAGCGCCTCGCGGCACAGCTGCTCCACCTGCACCGGGGTGGCCTCGGGCTTGAGCAGGGTGTGGTCAATCCAGCCAGCGATGGCTGCGCCCGGCGGGACGGGCAGGAGCGGCGGCAGCTCAGGGAGCTGGTGATCGTATGTTTCGGCCAGGCTGGCCAGGTTTGCGAAAAAAGTTGTATTCATGCGCTCTCTCAAGGCGTGGGTGTCAGCAGAGGGATGTGCTCGATCAAGCCAAAGCGCGCCATCGGCCAGTAGATCAGAATGGATTTTCCGATGACGTAATCGGCCGGCACCGGGCCCCAATTGTGCGAATCGTAGGAGTTATTGCGGTTGTCGCCCAGCACAAAATAATGCCCCTGGGGGACAGTCCATTCGCCGCTGTAGGTCGGCTCGGCGGCGATGTAAGGCTCGGTGAGCTGCTGGCCGTTGACATACACCCGGCCGTTGGCGATCTTAATCACATCGCCGGGCAGGCCGATCAGCCGCTTGATATATTCCTGGTTGGGGTCGCGGGGGAAATAAAAGACGATCACGTCGCCGCGCTCGGGAGAGCCCAGGCGGTAAGCCAGCTTGTTCACCAGCACAAATTCGCCGTTGGCCAGCGTTGGGTCCATGCTGGAGCCGTCGACGCGCACGCGGGCGGTGATGGCGTTGATGCCAACGAACAGGACTACCGATAAGATCAGGGTTTCGAGCAGATCCGCTAAAAAGCGCAGGACACTGCGCAGATTGTTTTCGGCCGCTGGCGCCTGAGCTTCCAGCGGCTCGGTGGTTGTTTCTGTATGTGTTTCTTCCAAAAGTACCTCACTGCCAGGGATTATAAAACCCCTTGGCGGCCTGGGCAAGGGAACAAGATGAATCTGGGGGGTGAACGGACGGCTGCCTGTTCGCCTCCCAAATTCCCTGTGGATCAATGCCTGGGGCGCAGTACAATGCGGATCGGCGTGCCCATGAAGGGATGAAATTCGCGGAACTTGTTTTCCAGGAAACGCATATACGAAAAATGCGCCAGGGATGGATCGTTGACGTAAACCAGGAAGGTCGGAGGGTCGCTGCGCACCTGGGTGCCGTAGTACATTTTCAATGGGCGGCCGGTGCGCGAGGGGGCGGCGTGCTCGGCCTGGGCCTTTTGCAAGATCTGGTTGATCTGCGAGGTGGAGATGCGCGCCAGCCGCTCTTCCTGCACCTGCACGGCCGTCGGCAAAACCTGCGAGACACGCTGGCCTGTTTGCGCTGAGATGAACAGGATAGGCACGTAATCCAGGAAATTCAGGTCTTGCCGAATGCGCCGGGTGAAATTCTCCATGGTGTAATTGTCTTTCTCGATGGCGTCCCACTTGTTGACCACCACCACCACCGACTTCCAGGCTTCCAGGATGAAGCCGGCGATGTGGGCATCCTGCGCGCTGAGGCCTTCGACGGCGTCGATCACCAGCAAGGCGACATCCGCCCGCTCGATGGCCTGGAAGGAGCGCAGCACGCTGTACTTTTCCACGCCCGGCTCGATGCGCCCGCGGCGGCGGATGCCGGCTGTGTCGATGAGCGTGACGGGGATTTCGTTGAAGATCAGGTGGGTGTCGATGGCGTCGCGCGTGGTGCCGGCGATCGGGCTGACGATGGCGCGCTCCTCACCCAGCAAGCGGTTGAGCAGGCTGGACTTGCCCACGTTGGGCTTGCCGACGATGGCAATCTTCACCGAATCGTCGTCTTCCGGCTCGGCCTGGCGGTTTTTGAAGGCCGCCACCACTGCGTCCAGCAGGTCGCCGGTCTCGGTGCCGTGCAGGGCCGAGATGGTGTAAGGCTCGCCCAGGCCCAGCTCGTAGAACTCGTAGCCCTGCATGCGGCGGGCGGTGCTGTCGGCCTTGTTCACCACCAGGAAGACGGGCGGGCGCAGCTCGCCGTCCACTTCGCGCTGGTGGCGGCGCAGGATGTCGGCCACCTCGCGGTCGGCGGCCGTCACGCCGCTTTCGGCGTCGGTAACGAACAAGACGACATCGGCGTCTTCGATGGCCAGCTCGGCTTGCTGGCGGATCTGCTCGACGAACTCGGCCGAGCCGACAGAGAGCGGCTGCAGGCTGCGCCCCGGGCCGACCTGTGTTGGGTCGATGCCGCCGGTGTCGATCACCCAGAACGCGGTGTCCAGCCATTCGCCTTCGGCCATCAGGCGGTCGCGCGTGGTGCCGGGCGTCTCATCGACCACAGCCAGACGCTCACCGACCAGGCGGTTGAACAGGGTGCTTTTGCCAACGTTGGGCCGCCCAACCAGGGCGACAATGGGTTTGCTCATATGGCTGACTTCCTTATGGTTTTTTGGTCGGCGTGATGGAGGGCGCCGGGGAGGGTGTGGCCGTGCGGCCGGCGCTTCCCGGCGGCAAGGTAGGCGTGGGTGTGCTGGTGGGCAGCAGGCTGATCGTCACTTCCACTGTCGTCGGTAAGATAGAGACTTTTTGCAGGCGCGGCGGTAAAAAATCCACCACGGGGATCACCTGGTAGGTGCCCGCCTGGAATCCGCTCAGGTCCACCTTAACGCGCACGTCAGAGGGCTTGAGATCATTCAAGATCGGCACCGGGCCGGAGACGATCAGGTCGATAGTGGAAGGGGCGATGGAGGCCAGCATTGTCGGCGCCAGGCCAGTGATCTCGATGGGCAGGGAGATGCTCAGACTGCTCTCGATGGCGGCGATGCTGACCTGCACGGTGACCTTCGAGTCGGTCACCGCCGTCACGCCGGGGGGCAGGTTCAGCTCCAGCAGGCTTTCGATGTAATCGCTGGCACCGGTCAGGTCAAGCGGCTTGGTCTCGACATAACCGGGCAGGGCATCTACCAGGCGCGGGTCTTTGGAGAAAACCACCACGCTGGTCGGTGAGACATAATAATTGGTCAGACGGTAGCCGTTGGCGACCAGCCCTTGGGTGACCAGCTTGACGATCACATTGCGGTAGCCGCCCAGCAGAGCGATCTTTTGCACCAGGTGCACGCTGTTGGGCAGCAGAGAGATGCCGGTGACGGCCTTGCCGGCGGCATCCACCGGGTTGAGGCTGAGGGTGCGCGTCAGGGTCTGGGTGGCGCCTGCCAGATCGATGGCGGCGCGCACTTCTTTGACACGGTTCACCAGGGATGCTGGGCCAGAGAGCGTGATTTCCGCCGGGTCAAGCTGTGCCGCCTGAGCCTGGTAACCCAGGGGCGGCTCACCGCTGCTCACCAGGGTGACCGGAAAGGACTGGGTCAAGATGGCTTCCAGGCGCAGGGTGATTTCCGCCGGGTCCTGGCGCACCAGGCGCGCCAGGTCCGAGCCGATATCCACCTGCACGGGCAGAGTGTGCTCACCCGGCTGCAAGGCCGCCAGGTCCACCCAGGCGCGGATGGTCGAAGAATCGGCGTTGAGCTTCTCCCACAGCGAGTTGGGCGCTTCCAGGGTCAGGCGCACCTGGGCGGTGTAATCGCCGATGATCTTCAGGTTGGGGTTCTGCCCGACGAACTCAATGGTCAGGGCGCGGTCGAGCGGCTTGGTGACGTTGGGATCGGCGTTGATGACCGCCGAAA
Organism: Chloroflexota bacterium; assembly: GCA_029782365.1. GTDB lineage: Bacteria > Chloroflexota > Anaerolineae > Anaerolineales > UBA4823 > CAWBUW01. The sequence continues at coordinate 6,021 of JAKOUW010000228.1, read as the reverse complement.
CCCACACCACCACCGCCAGGGCCACAGCCGTCAGCAAGGCGCCCAGGTTGCGCCACAGCCAGCGCACGAAAGCGAGCATCAGCTGCCCTCCTTGCCGCGCGGGAAGGCGGCCGGCAGGCGGCTCTTAAGCCAGCCGCCCAGCCCACCCTGCCCGGAGGCCGGGTGGAAGAAGGTGCGCAGGATGTTCTCCAAGCGCTCGCCGTCCAGGCGGCGAATCATGCGCCCGCTGTGCACCACCGAAATCACGCCGGTCTCCTCAGACACCACCACCACGATGGCGTCGCTGACTTCCGAAATGCCCAGGGCGGCGCGGTGGCGCAGGCCCATCTGTCGTTCGGGAGAGCGGGTCAGCACGCCGCTGGCGGAGAGCGGCATCACACAGGCGGCGGCCAGCAGGCGGGCGCCGCTGATAATCACCGCGCCGTCGTGTAAGGGTGTGTTGGGGTAAAAGATCTGCAGCAGCAGTTCGGGCGTGACGCGGCCGTCGAGCTGCACGCCCGTGCGCAGGTATTCATCCAGGTTATCCTGGCGGCGCAGGACGATCAGCGCGCCGTGCCGGCGGTCGGACAGGCGCAGGGCGGCGGTCACCAGGGCGCTGATGGGCGGCTGCGAGTCGAGCGGGAATTCCGAGCCCACGCGCAGCGGGCCAGCCTGGCCGAGCTGTTCCAGGGCGCGGCGGATCTCGGGAGCAAAGATGACCGGGATGGCCAGCACCAGGGCCGGCAGGGTGGTTTGCACCAGCCAGGAAAAAGCCGGCAGCACATCCAGGCTGCGCAGCAGGCTGCCCAGCACCACCAGCACCAGCACGCCGCGCAGCAGCACCATGGCATGCGTCTCGCGCAGGAGCTGCAGGATGGCGAAAAAGATCAAGGCGACCAGCGACAGATCCACCAGGCTCAGCCAGTTGAGGCGGCGGAAGATGAACAGCAAGCTATCGATCAAGTTGATCAGGCCGGTTTCCACGAAACAATCCTTTGCGAACCGGGCGGGAGGGCTCCCACCGGCCGGCCGGTTACACCGGGCGCAGCACCCGGTCTTTGCGCAGCTGTTTGAAAAGCAGCGCTTCGCCGGCGCTCTGCGTCTCCAGGGCGGCTTCCTGCCAGGCGCGCACGCCCAGGCCGGCCACGCTGCGCGGCTCATACCCCAGGTTTTGCCAGACCTGCGCCTGGCTGGCCATGTTGGGCGGCAGGAAGAGGAGCAGGGCTTCACACTGCAAATCTCTGGAGGTCTCCTCCAGGCGCTCCAACAGGGCTTTCATGGCCGGTTCGAGCGGCAGGTTGTTTTGGATATACATATCGTCCGCCCGGGCCACTAAGTTCTCGACCTGGCAGCCGATCACCCCCACCGGAATGTTGTTCAGGCGCAAGAGCATATAGGCTTTCTCGCCGAAGGCGGCCATGATATCTTCGTAGCGCAGCTTGCGCGTCCCGCCGCTGGCGCGGTTGATGAAAGCGGCAATCTCAGCAGCCTGGCGCGGGCGGGCTTTTTCGACGGTGAACACGCCGGCGGGCAGGGCGCCTCCGGGGACGCTGACCTTAACCGTCGTTTGCGTGGGGGCGCTGTCGGCGGCGGCGGGGAACTGGCGCTGCCAGGCGGCGGAAACCTGCGCCCAGGTCTCTTCGAACGAGCCGTCGTTGCGGATGACTACGCTGGCGGCGGCCATTTTTTCTTCCTGGGTGCGCTGCGCGCCGATGCGCTGGCGGGCAAGCTCCTGCGGCATGGCGCGCTTCTGCATCAGGCGCGCCAGTTGGATCTCGGGCGAGGCATAGGTCACCCACAGCGTATCACAGCCCTGGCGCAGGGGCGATTCGACCAGCTTGATGGCCTCCAGCACGATCACCGGCTCTTTGGCGCGGCGGATGAGAATATCGGCGGCCTGGCGCACCAGGGGGTGCACGATGCTCTCCAAAATTTTCAAGGCTTCGGGGTCAGAGAAAACCACCTTGCCCAGGCGGCCGCGGTCGATCTGCTGGTCTTCGGTCAGGATCCAGCGGCCGAAATTGAGCACCACTGGCTGGTAGCCGGGGGCGCCCTTCGCAATGGCGCGGTGGCCGAGGGCGTCGGCGTCGATACCGTAGGCGCCCAAATGCTCGAGCATCTTGCGCACCACGCTCTTGCCGGTGGCGATATTCCCGGTCAGACCGATGACAAATTTTCCAGGCCAGGCGCTCATGCTTCCTCCGCGACAATTTCCGCCAGGTTGCGGCGATATGCTACGATTGTAGCCGTTGAGGGCGAGAATGTCAAAGGGGAGGAAAAGTGATAGAAATCATATGACAAATGTCACTTGAAATTGAAAAAAAAAAAAATGTACAATAAATACTGAAGAGTAATCCACGCAGAATACCGAAAAGGGAGGTCATTCATGCGGCGCCAGATTCGTTTCCTCATCTTCATCGCCATTCTTTTGAACAGCCTCAACCTGCCGCCGTCTTTCCAGCCTGCTGAGGCAGCGGCGGCGTCGAGCGCCACCGTCAAACCGACCGCACCTCGCTGCAGTCGTTCGAGTATAATTACGATGCGATGGGCAACCTGAACTGGATCAAGGATTACCGAGCCGGCGGCATCCAGACGCAGAGCTTTACCTATGACAACCTGAACAGGCTGCTGTCGGCGGGCGCCAGCGGAGGCACGTGGGGGACGTATGCCGAGAGCTACAGCTACAATGCGGCCAGCGGCAACCTGGCGAGCAAAGGGAGCAGCAGCTACAGTTATGGGGCGCAAAGCGGAACCTGCCCGGATGGAGCCTTGAGCAAAGCGCACGCCGTGGTGACGGCCGGGTCGAAAGCTACTGCTACGACCTGAACGGCAACATGGTCAAGCGCACGGTGTCTGGGCAGAGCTACACGTTGGCGTACAACGCCGAGAACCAGATGAGCGGGGTGAGCGGGGCAGCCAGCGCGGCGTTTGTTTATGATGGCAGCGGTGTGCGGGTGAAGGGCACGGCGGGGGGCGTGACGACTGTTTATATCTCCAACTATTTCGAATGGATGGGCAGCACGAGCACGCTGGTGAAGTACTATTATGCCGGGGCAGTGCGGGTGGCAATGCGCAGCGGCAGCAGTGCGGAGCAGACGACGGGGCTGAACTTCCTGCTGGGCGATCACCTGAGCAGCACCAACCGCATGGTTGACCCGAATGGGGTGGCGCAGGCAGAGCTGCGCTACCGTGGCTGGGGAGAGACACGCTACGCTTACGGGACGATGGCAACCACCTTTCAGTACACCGGTCAGCGCAACCAGGCGGAAATAGGGCTGTACTACTATGGGGCCAGGTGGTACGACAGCGGGCTGGGGCGCTTCGTCCAGGCTGACACAATTATCCCTCAGCAATCCCAGGGTGTGCAGGCGTGGGATCGCTATGCGGGGATGAACAACAACCCCGTTCGGTGGAATGATCCATCGGGGCATTGTATCGAAGAGGGCGATGCTCCTCCTAGCCAACATCATAATATATGCCCTCAAAGAAATACAAATATCGGAGAAAATGATACTAAACTCGCTCAAAAAACGACTACATCAATTGATTTAGGCGCATCCGCATTTTTGGCAATAGGAATACGTGGTGCCCTTTCTTTGATAATGGATTCAGAAGGAAATATTGCTATTCAATTTAGTGGAGGAGGAGGGGGCTATTCTTCCATTGGTACGAGTTTTGGAATTAGTGTAACATCTACAAATGCTCCAACGGTTGATAAGTTAAATGGAGTTGCTGTTCAATTTGGCGGTCAGCTAGGTGATGGAGCGACAGTTAATGTTGAGAAAACATTTTTCAAAAATTCTGAAACACAAGTAACTTACAGTGGAACTTCACTTGGAGGAAGAGCGGCAGTTATAGCTCCTTGGCCAGGTGAGGTTCATGCTACAGTGACATATACATGGACTCTGGTAGAGATAAACGTTAATGATATTCTTAAAAAATATGGGGGTCTTTTTCAGAAATAAGATGGAAAATGTACTTTGTTTGATACCTATTAGTCTCGCATTATTGGCTTTTTGGGCTGTCTCTATAAGACAACCTTCCCTAATTATAAAAATCCAATTTTTTTGCGTGATCAATATTTATTCAAGGATATTTAGAGACAAACTAATAACAAATTCGCTAGCAAAGTCTTTAGATATTCTTGAAAACCAACCCGAACTTGTGGAATCAAAATTTGGAGACCAAATTACCGTTATTAAACTTTCAGGGTTGGTAAGCCTGACAATGTTTTTGTTGATATTATGTGCGATCATTTCTAAGCTATTTTGATGTTCTCTTGATAAATCATGGTGAATTCTAATGGCTTTATTAGTTCATACAAAGTTGTGCAACCAAAGTAGAAAAGTATGACAATAGGAAATTGGATGTTATTGTCAGGGATACTGTCCGCGGACAAATTAAATAGGGGAAATTAAGAGAAATCGTCCGGAATAAATTGAAGTACTAATCGTCAGTAAACCAAAGGTCGCTCCAAAGAGAGCGGCCTTTTTGCGTCAAAATTGGGTAAGGTTGGGAAATAATCTTCCAGAAGAAAGGACGCCCAGTTCAGGGCATCATGCCTCGCGAGCAGTACCTGAACTGGGCCACCAATGGCAATTGTAGCAGATTTTGGCCCTGACGCACAAGAATATATTATCAAGTCTAAGCAGGAGGATGCGCCGCGGCCGGAAGAATGTCCGCATTGTGGGGTAAAAGGCTGCCTGATCGGGCACGGGTATTATTGGCGGAAACCACGGGACCAACTGCGGGTATATCGGCTGGAGGTAAAACGCTGGCAGTGTAAAGCATGTAAACGGACGGTTTCGGTGCTGCCCAATTTTCTGCTACGCTCCCGGCACTACCTGCTGGAGGTGATCGCAGCGATCCTGGCGCTGCGGTTGGAAAACCTGGCAAGTTGGGCAGTGATTCTGGCAAGAAATGCGCCTGAAAGATATCCAGCCTTGCGGACGATCCAGCGTTGGTGCAGCTCGTTTTGGGAGCAGGCAAGTCGCTGGCTGAAAGCCGTGCAGGAATGGCTGGCGCGCCAGGACAGCCGGTCAGGCTGGTTGGATGCACAGGGAGAAGCATTGCAAAGCAGCAATCCAGCCCAAGCATTGCTGGCGGCGAGCGAACATCTGCTGGCCTGGGCGAAGACAGAGTGGACAGAATTGGCGAACTACGGCCTGGATAAACGGGTGCATTTTCTGTGGCTGTGGGGAGCCAATGGTGGGCTGAGCAGACTGGTGTAGGCAAAACTGCGCCCACACAATTTGCCAAATTGGCAGAAGGGTGAGGCCGGGATAGGATCGGACAATCCCACTCAGACGAAAGGAACCTCTCCAAATGCCTCAAAAAAAGACTCCAAAGCCAGATGCCGAAAGCCGAAGCCAGGAAATCGCCTTGTTTCGCTACGGGCTCATCTCAAGCCTGTTGTTCGACGCGCTGCCATCCGGGGCGGTAGAAAAAGCGCTCAAAGAAATTGCCGCCAGGAGCTACCGCATCCCCTATTCCAGCCGGACAAAAGTTGGCATCTCCACCTTGCGGCGCTATCTCAAGCTGTACCAGCAAAACGGCTTTGATGCACTGCGTCCAAACACTCGCTCAGACCGGTGTACGCCGCGATCGTTCCCGGCCGAAGTTCTGCAAAAGGCGATTGCCCTGCGTGAAGAGCAGCCAGAACGGACCACAACCATGCTCGTGGAACTGCTCAAGCGCGATCCTGAACTGAAGGATATCCAGGACCTCAACGCCCATACCCTATCCACCCATCTGCGCCAGCAGGGCAAGACCCGCCGCCTGCTGGCAGCAGACAAGCCCAGAGTTTACAAGCGCTTTGAGCGTGAACACCCCAACAGCCTGTGGCAAGGCGATGCCATGGTCGGGCCATGGTTACCCGATCCCAACGCTCCGGGTAAGAAACGCCGGGCACATCTGTTTTGCTTCATTGACGACCACAGCCGCCTGGTGCCTTATGCCGAATTTTTCTGGGATGAAGCTTTACCGCGCCTGGAAAGAGTGCTCAAGGTGGGCATTTTGCGGCGCGGCTTGCCCAGGCGTTTG
>JAKOUW010000220.1 GCA_029782365.1 Chloroflexota bacterium | reverse complement strand
GGGCTCGAAAGCGCAGGTCCTTTGTAACTATGCCCCCTGCCGCACCCGAAGGATAGCGGTCTTCATCGTAGAGCCAGCACAGCATCTCTTCCTGAATCGCTTTTTCGCTGCAGAGCTTGACGCAGTGCATGAACTCATCACTGAGATAGGCTGTCTCCAACCCAGTCCGGGCATGGATGTGAAACCCGCCAAAACCCATCTGCTTGAAAATCTCAATCTGTTCCAGCAGTTCGCCTGGTTCCAGCTTCGTGTTCCAAGCCCAGAAAGGTGTCCCCCGGTACTCGCTGGTCGGCCTGCGGAAAAGTTCGGGATCCAGCTTTTTGTCTTTATTCCTGCGGTATAACATGGATGTCCTCCTTGCCTGTCGCAGTAATCAGCCTTTCATTTATATATTCTGTGCCTGGGTATTTCTTCCTCCCCCACGGGTGATAAACGAAACGCTAAATGTTTACCAACCCAACAAGCATAATTCAGCTGTTTTGTCACCGTCACAATCCACCGCGCCTTGGCCTGTCCAAACAAACTAGTGTATTCTCGAAAAATTTTTAGCAGGAATTTCATATTCGATGGGGAATGTTAATATGTGTAAGTGCTTCACCTGCACAAATCTCGACGATTCCTAAGCAAGTTCGCGCCCAGACGGGTACCATCTGAGCAGAGGAGGGATGACAGAAGAATAGGGACAGCTGTTTACAAGAAAGCATTGACCTTGTTTAGCTTAATGTTTAGCTGCCGCTTATGAGAATCGAAATTATTCTGCATGGAGGGAAAGTTAATGAAAGCTATCAGTAGAGTTGTTGTGCTGGTGTTCGCCCTGTGCCTGGCCTTCAGCGCTTTCGCCGCTGCACAGGAAATCAGGATCAGTTTCCAAGACAAGGCCACACCTGTGCCTGAAGGTTGGTTCGCGGACTACCACGAAGAGTTCGGCCCAAAGGACAACGGCCTGGTCTATGGTTGGGAACAGCCGGAATCCATGACCCGCAACCGGGGTGCGGAAGCCAACACTTGGGATGTTCTCCGCGCCACTATGACCCATATGCGCAACGGCAAGGTTTGGGAAATCGAGCTTGAAAACGGTCTGTATGATGTGGAAATCTGTATTGGTGACGCCTGGACCTCGAATTACTCCCTGAAAGTTGAAAACGTCATTTTCTGGCACAATGTCAAGCTGCGCAACCGCGAATGGATGATCAAGTCCATGACTGTGGAGGTCACCGACGGCAAGCTC
>JAKOUW010000217.1 GCA_029782365.1 Chloroflexota bacterium | reverse complement strand
CAGGTCTAGGAACCACTGTCGTACTCCCACACCGCAATCCCTCCTTTCTAGTACGTGTAAACGCCGAGCGACAGGAAGTCGTCGTTGGCCTCCTGGAGTTCGCTGTCTTTCGACAGGGCGTGTATCAAAGCAAAAAACCCGTCTGTTTTACGGGTTCTCGGCTCGATCTTGTGGTAGGTTGTGTTTCCTTTGGCATCCAGTACTACGCAGGTGTTGTTAACATACCAGCGCATGGTTGGGTTATCCCCAAAGACAATCGCCTCTTCAGCAAACATCGTGGTAATCAAGGGCGCTATCTTGGCGTGCGTTATGGGGCCGCTGGGGATAATACTCAAAGGCAATCCAGCCTTAGTAAACGCATCGCGCACAACTTCAGCCCGATATCTGTCCGCCACAATATCGATGATATGGTACTTCCGGGCCTGTTCAATGAACCAGTGCGCAATATGCTCCGGCGTGATGATGTCGCCGTAGACGATAGTGACAAGACCCTTTTCAGCCATCTCCTCAACGGGGAACTTGATGCGCCGGTTTTCCATTTTGAGCGCTTGATGACATACGAACGTGTGCTCTATCCAGTAACGCCTGCCCTTATACTTGAAGAGCAAGCCGCAACTTGCGAAGTCGTTGATCTGCGCATAGTCAAAAGCTCCAATGCACGGCTGCCCCTCAAGCTCCTTCCACGGGATAGGCTGATCGGTAGCCATGATCTTCTCCCAAGGAGCGACGACAGTGTAACTATCAACCGCCGGCAGGTTCATGCGCTTGGTCATAAACTCACTCGCCATGCTGGGTTGATGCTTGGAAAGTTCGTAATCCTGCTCCATTTGGAACTTCAATGTTGGGAAATACGGTAGCGAAGGATTCGCTTTGACCCACATCTCCGGATTATCCCGTTCCTCCTCTTCGTCAATCTTGTAGATGAGAGGGAGAAAACGCAGGTTGGTTATCTCACCAGACAGCACCTTTTCGGAGAGGTCTAGAAGTTGGTCTAGCACACCACCACGGACATAGCCG
>JAKOUW010000213.1 GCA_029782365.1 Chloroflexota bacterium | reverse complement strand
ATTGATTTTGCTCCCGGGATACGTCTTCTTAAGCAGGACCCTTGGGAAGCCTTGGTGACGTTTATCATCTCAGCGCGCAACTCTATCCCGCTCATCCGTCGCTCGGTGGAGCTGTTAGCAGAAAAATACGGAGACCCGATCCCAGATGAACACAAAGGCTGTGCTTGCGGCGAATTCTTTGCTTTCCCTAGACCGGAAGCGCTGGCCGAGGCCAGCTTTGACGGGCTTTTGGAGTGCAGGGTAGGCTTTAAGGTGCCGTACATAAATGAAGCTGCAAAGAAGATTGCGTCCGGTGAGTCTGACCTCTACGGGATTGCGGATTTGGAGTATGTTGAGGCAAAGAGCAAGCTCATGGAGTTTCGCGGGATCGGGAGCAAAGTGGCTGACTGCATCCTTCTGTTTGCATTCGGATTCTACAACGCATTTCCGATAGACGTATGGGTTACCCGGATCATGCGTTACCTGTACTTCGACGGCAAGAAAGTGCCTCTCCGCGTCATCCATGAATTCGCACAGGAGAAATTCGGCGACTTGGCAGGTTACGCCCAACAGTATCTTTTCTATTACGCCAAGCACAAGCTGGGCGCTGAAATCCGCGGGTTAGAGTAGGTGCCGGGTTTGTCACCAGAGGATGGAGTCTTGCGTCTCACATCCGGGTACGGTTTTCGCACCCTGCATCCGGGGGTGGTCTTCGCACCCTGCATCAGGAGACGGTTTTCACACCCTGCATCAGAGGATGGTTTGTGGGGCTCGAGACAGAGTATGAGATTAGCTTTTCGATCCTTGGGGCTAGGCGGGGTTTCGCTCAGATGCCGTTAGCCTAAGAAGTACTAAAGCAGACGCCGGGCTCCTCTTGAGTCTATATGGCAAATGCTGATGGTAAGTAATGGAAAGCATGGTTTTTGTCGATCCATGGAGAAGGAATCGAATGTGACTTTAGAGAATTAGGTTACATCATCTCTTCTTCGTTTTCCCTGTACTCTACCGAGAATTCCGGATTATGCTGGGAGGAGTTTTACAGCTGGGAAATG
>JAKOUW010000158.1 GCA_029782365.1 Chloroflexota bacterium | reverse complement strand
GGCAAATCTTGTCGTATCTTCTCTAGCAGCCATTTAATCCTGCGCCTTTCCTCAGCCTGTTTATCGAAGAGCACACCAGCCAGGACCCAGGCGGGCATACCTTCCGTACTCGCAACCGGAACAGGCCTTAAACTGCCTTCCAAGAACAGGTTGTCGATGTAAACCCGTATGTCATAATGGTCAAAGGGGACCTCGGTGAATTTCTCTCCTCTGGCCGTGCTTTCCAGGAAGCGACACCATTTTTCTTCCAGAAAAGCAAAAAAGGCTTCCCTGCCGGGGATGATGGCTTCCAGCGGCCAGTTCTTAAAAACGATCTTTTCTCTTAAACAATGGATAAGGTGTTCGTTCAAAATCGAGGGCACAGTCACAAAGTTACAATGCCGCGAAAGCAGCATCTTCATCAGTTCGACCGGTGAATTGATCAGGTCGGGTATTATGCCAAAAACGTGTTTTAAGATAAAGTCCTTGGTCGCCTTCTCCCCCAGCGGAGGACCATTGTAATCCTGGTACGCCCTGTAAAGCTTATCCAGGTCTGACTTCTCCACAGCCGCAACTACCGGATAGCTGAGTTTGGGAAAGATATCGGCCAGGCTAAAGAAAAGCTTATGCCCCTTTCGCCATACATCGAAGGGGAGGCGGCGCAATTCCTGCGGGCCGCCCTGTACCACCACTACCAAATGTGCCGCTTCGCCCCGATCCCACCTGGAGCGATAGTTTGCTTCATACGCATAACGAAAGGTGATGGGATCGCTAAAAACAAGGACATCAAACCCCATTTCCCCTAAGGTCGAGAGAACATTTTCTTCCAAGAGCAAGCCGTCGGGGTCAGCCACTAAAGTAAGCCTTGATACGCCTGGCTGTAAGTTCTGAAGGATAAGGTCACGCCAGTTCATGGGACTACACCTTCTACGTAAATAATGGTAATCGCGCTTAGTTCCGGCAAGATTTTTTCCTTCTCCTTGAGCCGCAGGGCCCACTCTTTCTCCTGGCGTTCCAGTTCGGCCAGGCGGTGCTGGCGCACGGCGGGCAGGCCAACCCTCATAATGGCCTGCCGGCGAATTTGGAACGCATATTGGCCTTTTTCCCGCTCTTTCTGCAGGTGCTCTTCATACTGTGCTTTAAGTTCCAGGAAAAGATTATGCCCGTATCGTACAGCCTGTTTCTGGAGCTTCTCAAAGATTTCCTCGGATTTTTCGCCTGTAATATAACCCTGGATTTCGAGGGAGGTTTCTTCCTGTAATAACAAATCCCATATCCTGCGGGCGGTGGGAATGAGTATTTTGCCGTCTTTTTCCTGCTCGAACAAGGGTAGAACCCGAACCTCACGCATGTTTTCCGCCACAAGAGATATCCGCCATAAAGACCAGTAGCCGTTTATCTCCTTCGGCAGTCCTTTGAGCCTAACCTTCGCAACGGGCTGACCCGCCACGACCAAGGGCAGGCGGGAGACAAGAGCGCGAACTTTCGGTTCTTCCAGGCTGAGATAGGACAGTGAGCGCTTATCTGCCTCCTGCCGGGAGAAAGTCACGTCCTCCATGGTGAAGCCGTCGGGCCAGGTCAAATCATAACCTGCCAATTTGGGCTTCACCGCGCCGCCTTCGCTTACCAAAAAGTTAACGGTCATGCGCTCTACCCAGTACGGCAGCGGATGGCCGGAAATCTTCTCCACCAGCCGGGAATCGAGCTCTGCGTCTTCTCCCAAAAGCCGGTTGGCCGCAGTTACTTCCTGGATGCGCTGCCGAAGTTCAGCCTCCAGCCGCTCAATACGGGACTCAACTTCTTCCGGGCTGAGGATAGCCTCTTTATACAAATCCTCGAAATCAGACGCTACCTCAGGCGAGTCGAGAACATCGCTCATCTTGTCAACGCCGAAATCCGCCAGGATTGCGGCCAGTTTTTCCTGGAGGACTTCCTGCACCCGGTATTCAACAGTGTCCTGCAGGACGAAGTTGAGTGCC
>JAKOUW010000149.1 GCA_029782365.1 Chloroflexota bacterium | reverse complement strand
CAAAAAACGGCTGTCACCCGACCACCAACCCAGGAAGGCAAAATCAGGGATTTTGATGATTTCGCTTTCGCATTTCGCAGGCTCGGTAGAAAAAGGGGTAGGTGTCACAGTATCCATCGTGGGAGTGGCAGTCGGATGCAGTGTTGGTGTTTTCGTAATTAGCTTGGCAATCGTTGGCGTCATATTACTTGCAAAGAATGGCATTGTTCCAGGCAATCCGTTATTACACCCTGTTATAATAGTAGACAGTATCACTTCAAGAAGGAGAACATAAATATATCGCCATGGATTGCTCATCATGGTAGTCTTCCTGGTCCGGGGGAAATCATTAGAAGTGTGAATAGATTGGTTTTTTCATTCGTGAAAGATCCTGATGCAACTGTGGCAGGGTTAAGTAATTGGTGTTCCAAGCTTATCTGAATTTTTGTAACTTGTGAAAACTGACCTGCCCCCGAAGTATGTACCAATTCTTAAGTTAGGGCCAGGGATAAAGTCGGGAGCATGGAAGTGGCTAACGGGGAAGGAATAGTCGCTTCAGGTGCTGGAGGCTTGTATCCCAGCGCACTATGTGGTCTGATTTGATTATACTCTTTTCGCCAATGTTCGATTAGAATTTTAGCCTCCTGTAAGGTGTAAAAGATCTCTCGCTTGAGTAATTCATCGCCCAATTTTCCATAAAGCTTTCGACGTAGCCATTTTCCCAAGGGCTGCCAGGTTCAATAAACAACGGCTTGGCGCCTAATTCATCCAACCATTTTCGAACTGATTTTGCGGTAAATTCGGACCCATTATCCGAGCGGATATATTCCGGTATCCCCCGGCTGCAAAACAAATCTGTCAGGCAAGCTTCAACATCACCAGCTTTGAGACGGCGGGCCACCTGAATGACCAGGCATTCCCGAGTGTATTCATCGATCACATTGAGCATGCGAAACGGTCGTCCATCTGCCGTGGTATCCATCACAAAATCATAACTCCAAACGTGGTTGGGATGTTCAGCTCGTAATCGCACACACGTACCGTCATTCAGCCATAATCTGCCTCGTTTGGGTTGTCTTTGCGGGACTTTCAGCCCTTCCTGACGCCAAATCCGCTCAACTTTCTTATGGTTTACCGACCACCCCTGGTTTTTTAGCAGAGCTGTGATCCGCCGGTAGCCATAGCGTCCAAACTGCCTTGCCAGTTCTACGATCCGTTCGCTCAATGGCTTGTCCTGGTTAGCTGTTTGCATGGCATAGCGCTGACTTGATCGTGGTTGTTCGATTGCCCGGCACACCCGTCTCTCTGAGAGGTGAAATGCTTCTTGCATCTCTTCTACCACCTCCCGCCGTTTGGCCGGGCTCACGATTTTCCCCGCAGTGCCTCTTTGATGATCGCATTGTCTAAGGCCAAATCCGCCACCAGCCGCTTCAGCCGACTATTCTCCTGCTCCAGCTCTCGCAACCGCTGTGCCTGGTCAATTTTCATCCCACCATACATTTTCCGCCAGCGGTAATAGGTCTGATCTGTTACTCCAATCACTTTGCAGACTGCTGGCACTGTTTGGCCCTGACTGACCAACACTTCGGCTTCCCTTAGCTTGCTGATGATTTGTTCGGTTGTAAAGTTCTTTTTTGGCATTTTTTCACCTGCCTTTCGAAAAGTATACCCATTTTTTGATCCATTTCCTAACTTTCATTTTGGATCAGTTTTTGGGGGGCAGGTCATACGATTTTTCTGTCCCCTTATTTTTCGCTTGCCATCCAACCGTATGGAAGCATATTCTCAAGGATTTTGGTTACAAAACTCCTTGTGAGATCTACAAGGAATACATCAATACCTCCACTTGAATTATCTGCCCCAAAGATAATCGCTCGACTATCTGGCGACCAAACCACAGAACCAGTGTGCACATTCGCTTGTAAACAAAAATCAATCAATTGGTGCAAACCTAAATCATACGTACCAAAATGCGACTCGGTATGATCTGTATTATTGAATTTCATCCATATGGCAATCTTACTGCTGTCCGGTGACCACTTGATGAAATCAATCCAAGCAATCAAAGGATGCGTTTGATCCAATTTTATTAATGCGGATTGCTCACCATTACGCCCAACCGATATCAATGTAGGATTGAATTGCACTCCATCGGGTCTCGGCCCCATCCAACCCATTACCAACACCTGAGACCCATCTGGAGACCATTCAGGCTGAATACCTAAAAAACTTGATGGTATTTTTGTTATCGCTTCAGCGGTTTTCACATTCCAAAGGATCAAATCGTGAGAAATAAGAGATGGGTAAATGACACGGCTAAAAGTTGCATCATAAAAAGCCCGGCTGGGATTCCACAACAATATTGAGGTTTGATCAATATCTGGATATATTGATAAATATTCCATTTGCCTACCCGTGAATGGATTAAAAACGATCACCGACCACAAATCCAACTCATCTTTTCCGCGGCGTGTAAAAACAAGGTGTTCATTATCCAGCCATTTTTCCAATTGCCAATCGTTCTGAACTGGCAAATTAAGCAATTGGCGACCATTGAGATCCGTGATGAAAATCCTGCGATTATCTTGACTAAGTCTTTTCTTAATGGAATAAACCAGTCTGCTTCCATCGGGAGAGACCGCAATATCGCTCGTAATTTCGTCATCCTGTTTGGTAATGGTGGTCGATATTCCCGATTCAAGATCGATTAAGTATGCTGGTGTAGATAGACCATAACCATGAGTAACCAATATACCTTTAATGGACAATTCTTTAATACCCAAATTTCTCTTCTCAAGGCATCGAGAATAAACCAGAGTTGAAGCGAGAGAGATGGAATATGTGGGTATTGGTGTAAGAAGCGGAGTGGAACTGACCGTTGATGGCGGATAAATTGTTGGCATCGGTGATGTAAGTGGATGGCTGGGCGATGGAGAAATTGTACGGATTTCATTGTTCAGGTTTGTAGGAAGTGTATTGGAATCCGAAATAGGTTTCGCACAATTAACTATTAAAAATATCATGAAAATTAAAATCAAATCACGGCAAACCTCAATTATTGTTTTCGTCATAATTCAATCGCTTACGCCATCCGTTTCAGACATCGGATCTGGCGGCGCATGAATTACCTCCCTTTTCGGTGTTGTGCTTGCGTTATTCATCAGTATTTATTGTACATTTTTTTTTTTTCGGTTTCAAGTGACATTTGTCATGTCTTTTTCTTGACCTTCAGTTTTGCCGGCCAATCGAGTACTGGAAAATCGATCAGCACAATGCCATGCCTGGAGGAAGATGAAAATCGAGGCAAAATGATTTCTTAATTTCGCCCTTGACATTGTCTGGACATTAATGATAGACTCACGTGGCTTGAACGAAATTCACAAGAAAGGAAAAGCGCACTTCATGATGGATATCAAGAACATCTTTGCAGGCTCTGGGGCCGCCGTTAACGGTGGTTCTGTGCTGCCTTCTCGGAGTGCGCCTATCGCTCGTTAGCAAGCAAGGTTTGTGATCGAACGGCCGCGGCGGCTCCAGCCCGTGGCCGTTTTTTGTTTCCTCGCAGGAACGGCCCGGGCGCCACCCGTGGCCGTTTTTATTTTTCATGAAAGGAAACTGTTATGTCTGAGGCGATCGTCATCCACAATGCATATAAACATTTCGGCAAGACCAGCCTGCCCTCCTGGAAGCGCCTGGTTGGCTCTGGACGCCTGCCGTCTGCCGGCTCCTCAAGCCAGCCTGCCAGCCTGGCTGCCTCGGTTGTGGCAGTCAACCGCATTTCGTTCAGCGTGCGCGAGGGCGAAATCTTTGGCGTGCTGGGCCCCAACGGCTCGGGCAAGTCCACCCTCATTCGCCTGATCGCCACCCTGCTGCTGCCCGACGATGGCACGATCACCGTCTTCGGGCACGACGTGGTGCAGCAGCCGATGAAGGTGCAGCGCCTGATCAACCGGGTTTCGGTGGAAGCCAGCTTCTTCAAGAAGCTCTCGCCGATGGAAAACCTGATGTACGGCGCCCGCCTGTACGGCATGGCCGGCAGCGAAACCCGCCAGAAGATCATCGAGATCCTGGCGCGCCTGGGCCTGGAGGAGCGCTCCATTTATAAGCCGATGGAAGAGATGTCGCGCGGCATGCAGCAAAAAGTCGCCATCGCCCGCGCCCTGCTCTCCCGCCCGCGCCTGCTGCTGCTCGACGAGCCCACCACCGGTCTCGACCCGCGTTCCAAACGCGAGGTACAGGATGTGGTGCGCGAGCTGAACCAGCAGCACGGCACGACCATTCTGCTGACCACCCACGATATGTACGAAGCGGACGCGCTGTGCGAACGCATCGCCATCATCGACGGCGGTCAGATCGTGGCCCTGGACACGCCCGCTGCCTTGAAGGCGCGCATCAGCCGCAACGGCCACGCGCCCAGCCTGGAAGAAGTGTTCCTCGAACTGACCGGCAAGAACCTGGTCAAGGAAGAAGAACTGGAAATAGAAACCGCATAACACGCTGAGGCAGGCTGCCCCGGAGGCTCTATCCGGGACGGCCTGCCCCGGCCCAAGGAAGAAGCCCTATGTCGATGAACTCAGCCATTTACGAAGCGCAGGATGTCTGCCTGCGCCCGATCGATTTTGAGAAAGACCCCGCTGTTGAATCCGCCTGGACGCACGACCCGGCCTTTCTGCGCGCCATGCAGCAGCAAGTCGCCATGCCCCTCTCGCCGGCGGCCGTGAAAAAGCAGTACGAACGGCTGGAGAAAAAGATCGAAGAAAGCCACCAGCCGTTTTATTTCACCATCCGCAGCCAGGGTGAAGAGCGCCTGCTGGGCTACGTTTCGATCTATAACCTGGAATGGACGAATGCCGCCGGCTGCATCCAGATCGCCATCGGCAGCCCCGCCGACCGCCGGCGCGGCTGCGGCTCCCAGGCGATGCGCCTGGCGCTGCAGTATGCCTTCCACGAAGTCAACCTGCACCGCCTGACCGCCATCATCGGCGGCGATAACCCGCACGCCGTGCGCTTCTTCGAGAAGTTCGGCTTCCAGGTGGAAGCGCGCCGGCGCGAGGCGCTGCAGCGCGACGGCCAGTTTTATGACCTGCTGATGCTCGGCCTGCTCAGCGCCGCATGGAGGCCATCATGAGCGCCGCTTTGTTCAGCGGAGAGCTCGTCCGGCTGGCGGCGCTCAATCCCGAGGAGGCCGCCCGGGGATTTCACCAGTGGAACCAGGATGCGGATTACATCCTGCCGCTTGACGGCGACCCGCCGCGTCTCTATTCGCTGCGCCAGCACAAGGAGTGGGAAGAAAAATGGCTCGAAAAGGAAGGCCCGCCCAGGATGTACTCTTTTGCCATCCGCACCCTGGCCGAAGATAAGCCAATCGGCTTCGTGGCGACCTGGGACATCAACTGGAACAACGGCGAGAGCTTCGTTTCCATCGGCATCGGCGAGGCGCAGTACCGCAGCAGGGGCTACGGCACGGATGCCATGCGCCTGATGCTCGCATTTTGTTTTCGAGAGCTCAACCTGCGCCGCGTCTCGCTGTTCGTCTTCGAGACCAACGAGCGCGGCCAGCGTTCTTACCGCAAGAACGGCTTCGTCGTGGAAGGCAAGCTGCGCGAAGCGGTGCTGCGCGACGGCCAGCGCTGGAGCTGGGTGATGATGGGCGTGCTGCGCCAGGAATGGGAAGCTCTGCAGGTGGAAAAAAGCAGGTAGTATATGAATGCCTTAATGTTTGAAGTGCGCGCTACGTACGCTTTCGTCGAGCGCAACGCCAATTTAATCAAGCGCTACTGGTCGTGGGAGCTGGTCTGGCTGGCCTATTCCATTGCCAACAGCCTGTCGGTCAGCTACATCGGCCTGGGCATGGAGCGCCTGAGCCGCACGCCGGGTGGGAGCTCTGGCCTGGATGCGCGCTACCTGGTGCTCTACCTGGTCATCGGCACGCTGGTCTGGCGCTACCTGTCGCTGATTTTCTACTGGATCACGGACATCGTCGGCATGGAGCGCTGGGAGGGCACCATCGAATACACCCTGATGGCCCCTGTGCGGCGCATCACGCACATGGCAGGGCAAACGCTCTTCTCCATCGTGTATTCGATGTTCTCGACAGGCATCATCCTGGTTTTCTCGGTGATCCTGTTCCAGATCGACATGAGCCGCGCCAACTTGCTGGGCGGCGTGCTGATGCTGCTGGCTGGCAGCCTGTCCTTCATCGGGGTGGGGGTGATGGGCTCGATCCTGCCTTTGCTCTTCCCGGAGCGCGGCTCGCAGATGACTCACGTGATCATCGCCCTGATGCTGCTGATCTCGGGGGTGTATTATCCCATCGAGGTGCTGCCATCCGCCCTGCAAACGCTGGCGGTTTTCAGCCCGGCAACCTACGTATTAACCGGCGTCCGCCAGGCTTTCCTGGAAGGCGCACCCACCGGGACGCTCTGGCCGTACATCTGGCCGACGCTGGTGATGGGCCTGGTGGCCATCCCGCTGGGCCTGTGGGTGTTCGGCCTGGCTGAACACTACGCCAAGCGCACCGGCAAACTGCACCGCAATGGCTAATATTGAAAGAAAGGACTTGAATATGGAATCACCCAACTTACTTCCGGCAGAGTACACTTCTCGCCAGGCTGTCTTCGGCGATATTCCGGCGGTGGTGGAGCTGCTCAATGCCTATTCCCGCCAGCTCATGGGGAGCAACAAGCTCGAGGCGGCCGACCTGGAGACAGAATGGAAGATGGAAGGTTACCGCCCCGAGACGCACATCCGGCTGGTCTTCGACGCGCAGCCGCGCCTGGTGGGCTACATGGAATTTTGGGACAACCGCTACCCGCAGGTGACGATGTTTTCATGGGGGCGCGTGGACCCTGCCTGCCGCCGCACTGACACGATGCGCTACCTGCTGGACTGGGCCGAGCAGCGTGCCCGCCAGAACCTGGCGCATATCTCTCCGGAGCTGCGCGTGGCGCTGCACTCGAACACCCCGGCGCAGGATGAATACCTGCGCCAACAGCTCGAAGCGGCCGGCTTTTCCATGGTGCGCCGCTACTGGCGCATGGTCATTGACCTGCCCGAGCAGCCGGCCCGTCCTGTGCTGCCGGAAGGCATCACCCTGCGCAGTGTGCAGCCGGGCGAAGAGCGCCGCGCTTTCTGGGCTTTGAACGAGGCTTTCAAAGATCATTGGGGGCACATCGAGCGGCCTTTCGAAGAAGAATTCGCCCGCTGGGAATACTTCGCCCGCAACGATCCGCTCTACGACCCGTCTTTGCGCTTCCTTGCCCTGGACGGCGACGAGATCGCCGGCTTTTCTTACTGCCGCCGCTCGATCAGCGATGATCCCGGCATGGGCTGGGTCGGACAGTTGGGCGTGCTGCGACCGTGGCGCAAGCGCGGCCTGGGTCTGGCCCTGCTGCAGCATTCTTTCTGCGCCCTCTACGAGCGCGGCCAGCGCCGGGTGGGCCTGGGCGTGGATTCGTCCAGCCTGACCGGCGCCACCCGCCTGTATGAAAAGGCCGGGATGCATTCTGACCCGCTGCAGATGAACGACCTGTATGAAAAAGAGCTGCGGCCCGGCATCGACCTGGCCACACAGGCTGTCGAAAGCCAGGCGCAGGCCGGCCAGGCGGATTGATGGGCTTTGAGACCCGCCCATACACCGGTCTCGCCGACCTGTGGGAAATGCGCCGATTTCTGAGCCAGTCCCGGCAAATCACCGGGCTGGCTCCCCTCTGGCACCCCGGCGACGCCAGCTGGCGCCTGTTCCTGCAGTCACGGGACGGCGACCCGGCGCAAAACATGAACCTGTGGTACGCCGGCGGCGAGTTGGCCGGTTTCAGCGGTTTCTATGTCTATCCCACCGGGCGCTGTGGGCTGGATGTGCAGTGCAGTCCCCAGGTTCGTCCGTTGGCCGAGGCCATGCTGGATTGGGCAGAACAGCGTTGGTCTAACGTCCCCGGCGGCCGCCTGGTGTGCGATTCGGGCGTTTGTGAGCTGGACAGCTCTTTCATCGATTCACTGGAGCGGCGCGGGTTCCAGGCGGCGGGCGATCGGCCCGCCGCCCTGCTGCTGACCGCCGCTCTCGAGCCCGGCCTACCCGCTGTAAGCCTGCCGGAGGGGTTTGCCGCCGGCAGCCTGGCAGGTGCTGAGCAGGCTGGCGAGCGCGCCACAGTGCACCGGGCTGCCTTTGAAAGCCAGCGTATGACAACCCAGGCTTATGAACGTCTGATGAGCTGGCCAGGTTACCGCCCGGAACTGGACTGGGTGGTGCGCGCCGCGGATGGCGCCATCGCCGCCTACGCCCAGGCCTGGCTGGACGAAGCCAACCGCTGCGCTGAATTCGAGCCGGTCGGCGCCCATCCGGCGTTGCGCGGCCGCGGGTTGGGCCGGGCCGTTCTGCAATTTGCCATGCGCCGCCTGTTCGACCTGGGTATGCACAGGGTGGTGGTCGGGCCGGTGGAGGCAGAGCTAGAGCCGTTCTACCGCTCAGCCGGTTTCACCGTCCACAGCCGTTGGCTGGAGTTTGAAAAAACCAGGTGAGATGAGATTGGCCTCAATCCCGCGCCGCGCTTGGGGTAAAATTGAGCCATGACGTTTCCAGCTAACCCTGCAGCGCCCATCCAGGCCCTCCTCTGGGATATTGGCGGCGTCCTGGTGCGCACCATGGACCGCGCCCCGCGCACCCGCCTGGCCGAACGCCACGGCATGAGCTACGCCGAAATGGAAAAGTTTGTCTTTGGCGGCGAGCAGGGCCGCCTGGCCCAGGCGGGGAAAATCGACGCAGCCCAGCATATCCAGGCAGTCTGCCGCCAGCTTGGCTTGCCCGCCAGCCAGGCCGCCGCCTTCCTGGACGAATTCTTTGCGGGCGACCGCCTGGACCAGGCCCTGGTGGCATTTATCCGCCGCTGCCATGCCAGTTACAAGACCGGCATCATCAGCAACGCTTTTAACGATGTGCGCGCCACCATCCAATCGAAATGGCAAATCGCCGACGCCTTCGATTCCATCGTGGTCTCCGGCGAAGTGGGCCTGCTGAAACCCGACCGGCGCATTTTCGAGCTGGCTGTTTCTGAGCTGGGCGTCCAGCCAGGCCAGGCGGTTTTCATCGACGATGTGGCGGAAAACGTGCAGGGCGCCCGCGCCGCCGGCTTGTACGGCATCCAATTCATGAACAGCGAGCAAGTCATTGCCGACCTGACCCAAATCCTCAACGGCCGCGCCTGGCCCTCAACCCAGCCGGCACGGCGATAATTCAATCCTGCGAGGCCACGCCCCATGCCAGATTACACCCTATCCGAAGCAGCCCCCCTCATCCGCAGCGGCGACCTTTCGCCGCTGGCGCTCACCGAAGCCTGCCTGGAGCGCATCGACGCCCTGGAAACCCGGCTGAACACCTTCATCACTCTCACCGCCGAACAGGCCCGCGCCCAGGCGCGCCAGGCCGAAGCAGAGATCAAAGGCGGGCATTACCGCGGCCCGCTGCACGGCATCCCGTTCGCCCTCAAAGACCTGTACGATACCGCCGGCCTGCGCACCACCGGCGGGACCACGTTTTTTGCCCAGCATATCCCAGCGCAAGACGCCTGCCTGGTGGAGATTCTGCGCCAGGCTGGCATGGTGCTGTTGGGCAAGCTGAACATGCACGAGATTGCCCTGGGCATCACCAATGAAAACCCGCACTACGGCCCCTGCCGCAATCCCTGGGACACGCGCTGCATCACCGGCGGCTCTTCGGGCGGTTCGGCGGCCGCCCTGGCAGCCGGCTTCTGCCTCGGCTCGCTGGGCAGCGACACCGGCGGCTCGATCCGCATCCCGGCGGCGCTGTGCGGCGTCGTGGGCCTCAAGCCGACCTCCGGGCGCTGCAGCCTGCGCGGCATTTTCCCCTTGAGCTGGAACCTGGATCACGCCGGGCCGATGGCGCGCAGCGTGACCGACGCCGCCATGCTCTTACAGCTCATCGCCGGTTATGATGCGCAGGACCCGTACTCGGTAGATGTTCCGGTGGACGATTACCTTAACACGCTCCAGGCGGGCGTGCAGGGCTGGCGCATCGCCCTGGCCGATGACGCCTATTTCCATGAAGTGGATGCCGATATGTGGGCGGCGGTCGAACAGGCCGCCCGCGTCTTTGAAAAGTTGGGCGCGCAGGTCACGCATGTCTCCATCCCCGAGTTCAAAAGCTATGCGCAGGCCAACGCGGTGTTGGTCACCAGCGACGCCGCCGCCTTCCACCGCCAGCGCCTGCAGGAAAATCCGCAGGGCTTTGGCGCAGATGTGCTGCGCCGCCTGCAGACCGGCGCGGCTTACACTTCCGGCGATTACAGCCTGGCGCGGCGCACGCAGACCCTGGCCAGGCACAAGTTTGCCCAATTTTTCGAACAGTATGACCTGCTGCTCCTGCCGGCGACGCCTTCCCCCGCCCACCAGATCGGCGGCGAAGACGCCGACAAGCGCGCCCCACAGCTCACCCGTTTCACGGCGCCCTTCAACCTGACCGGCCTGCCGGCGCTGTCCGTCCCGGCGGGCTTCAGCCAGGGGCTGCCGCTCGGCCTGCAGATCGTGGGCGGCGCCTGGCAAGAGGCGGCGGTGCTGCGGGCCGCTTACGCCTTCGAGCAGGCCACCGGGTGGCACCTGCAAACCCCGCCGCTTTTGAAATAAAACCAAACACTGGTACAATATTTTTCACATGCAAAATCCATACACCAATACGCAAGCGCGCCAGCAGCGCAGCGTCTACGCGGTCAACCTCGGCCTGGGAGCGAATATCCTGCTGGCTGGCTTGAAAACCTTCTTCGGCATTCTCGGCCACAGCCCGGCCTTGTTAGCCGATGGCGTCAATTCGACCTCGGATGTGGCCTATTACGTGGTGGTCAGCATCTTCATGCGCCTGGCGCGCAAGCCGGCCGACGAGGAACATCCCTATGGTCACAGCCAGTTGGAGAGCATAGCCGCGCTGGTGGTGGGGGCGTTCGTCATTGCCACCGCCATCGCCATCTTTTGGGATGCGATCAACAAATTATTCGATCTGTGGGTGCGCGCCGGGCAGTATGCCGGTGCGCAGGGTTTCGCTCTGTATATTGCCCTGTTTACCGTTGGGGTGAAGATCTATTTGCTGTACACCACGCGCAAAATCGGACGGGAAACCGACAACCCGGCGGTCATCGCCCTGGCGTACGATCACCGCAACGATATCTTTTCCGCCAGCGGCGCGGCGATCGGCATTTTCCTCGGGCAGTTCGGCCTGCCCTGGGCAGACCCCCTGGCAGGAGCCCTGGTGGCCCTGGTCATCCTGCGCACCGGCGTCGAGATCGTGCGCCAGTCTTCGGTCGAGTTAATGGATGCCGTGCCCAGCGAGGCCCTGGCGAGCAAAGTCAACGAGCTGTTGGTGACTGTGCCGGGCGTCGAGCTGGTGGAAGCCGTGCACGCCCACCGCTTTGGCCCGTACCTGGTGATCAACCTGACCATCGGGGTCGACGGCAATTTAAGCGTCTTCGACGGAGATAAGATCGCCACACAGGCCGAAAAGACGCTGTACGCCAATATCCCTTTCCTCGGCCTGGTGCACGTGCACTACCATCCGGTGTGCGAGCCCAATGCGCTGGAAGAGGACCGGACGCCAAGGCGCCTGTTCACCCTGGAATAACCAGCCGCAAGACCCTCAGCGCGCCAGTACCATCATCGTGATGTCGTCGGACTGCGGCGAAGCGCCGCGGTGCCGGCGGATGGCCTGCAATATGCAGTCGCGCACCTGGGCGGCGTAATTTTGCCCTGACTGCAGGCTGTCCGGCGGGCAGTCATTGGCCGCTTCGATCAGCCGCTCTTCACCGAACTGCACCTCGGCCTGGTTGATGGCTTCTGTCACGCCATCGGTGTACATCACCAGCAGTGAACCGGGGGGCAATGTGGCTCTGCCGTCTTTCCAGGAAGCGTCATCGAACACGCCCAGGGGAATGCCGGTCTTGGCCAATGCCTGGGGCGGCTGGCCGGCCTGGAACAGGTAGGGCGGGTTATGCCCGGCATTTACATACAGCAGTTCACCGCTTTGCGGGTCCAACACACCGTAAAACAGGGTGACGAAAAGGCCGCCATGTGTGTCGCTGGTCAGGCGCTGGCTGGCGCGGCTGACGACCGCCGCGGGCTCATCGGGAAATTCGGCGGCATACGCACGCATCAGGCTGCGGGCAGAGGTCATGTACAGGGCGGCACCCATACCCTTATCGGCTACGTCAGAAATCACGATCCCCATCCGGCCGCCCGGCAGTGGGATAAAGTCGTAGAAGTCGCCGCTGGTCTGGCGCGCCGGTTGAAAAGCGATGGCAATCTGCCAGCCGGGCAGGCTGGGCGGTTCTTCGGGCAGAAAAGTGCCCTGGATCCTGGCGGCCATCGCCAGCTCTTGCACCACTTTTTTCTGCGCCGCCGCCTGGGCGATCGTCTGGTCATGCGAAGACTGCAGCAGTTTTTGCAGGCGCTCCAGCAAGACCGGGTTTTTCAACCTTTGGAAAAGCTCGATTCCCTCCAGGAGCAGAGACTGAGCGCGTTCCAGGTCTTCCGGCTCGCCGCGCTCCAGGCCGGTTTCGGCAAAACGCCACAAGGCGCGCCCGTAATAATAGATAAAAACCCGGTTGCGGTTTTCATGAATAAAATCGAAGTCTTCCCAGAAATTCCCGAGCTCGCCCCGGGCGCGCACGATCTCTAATTTTGTGAGAATCAGCATCACCCGGTAAATTTTGTGGTCGTCTGAGATCAAAGCCTGAGCGGCCTCGTGCAGGCGGCTGGCTTCTGCCAGGTCGCCCTGGTAGAGCTTGAGACGGCTGCTCAACAGGTGGAACAAAATGCGAAACTCGGTATGCTTGCCGGCAGGCGGCGCGGCCAGCTCCTCCTGGATAATCGCCTCGGCCTCCGCCAGGTCACAGGGTTGGCCGGTTTCATACATATCCAGGATCGCGCTGACCAGCGATTCATCCAAATTCGCTCGGGCAATGGTGTCGGCGCGCTTCACGGCTTCCTGGCGCAGAGAATGGAACAAATCCATCGCCTGACCGTAGCTGCCGCGCATCAACATAATCGTGCCGCGCATATAGTCAAGCTGGTCGGCCGATTGGCCGCGGCTGGGCAGGCCGCTTTGCAGGCGCTCCAATTCGGCCAGCAAGGTCTCCAGCTCCTCGGTTTCGCCGGTGTGCAGCATCAAGCTGGCGACGCCGTTCAAAGCAAACACTTCCTCCTGCAGCGCGCCGCGCCGGCGGGCCAGCTCAGCAGAGCGCAGAAAATGCTTGCGGCAGCCCTTGATATCATTCTTGAAATTGCGCACGGCGCTGCCCAGGTTGATATGGGCGCGAAAGCCAATATCCAGCAGCCCGGCGGCTTCTGCCAGGTCCACCGCCCGGGTGAGAACGCCGATCGCCTCTTCGGGCGAGTCTTCCAACAGCAGGCCCAGCGTGCTCAGGGCATCAGCCTGCACATCCACCGCGCCCAGGCTCTCGGCCATTTGCAAGGCCTGGCGGCACAATGGACGCGCCTGTTCAAAATCGCCGTTAAAAAAGTAAGCGCGGGCGGTTTCATGCATCAGCCCGGCCAGGCCAGGCCCCAGGGGTGCGCCGGTCACCACCTGCAGACCCTCTTTGCAAATTTCCAGGCTGTGCGGAATCTCCCCTTGAAACCAGGCGGCCCGAGCAGAACGCGCATACAGGCGGGCAATATTTTCTGGGTCTGAAAGCTGGCGGTAGATCCCGATGGCTCGCTGCCAGGTCTCGATGGCCTCTTTAAACCGACCCTGACGGTAACAAGCTTCGCCCAGGCCGCTGAACAACCCGGCCTGTACGCTGTTCTCCGGCTTGAGCGCCAGGGCAGATAGATAATGGTGCTCGGCCTCGTGGTTGGCAAACGATTCGAGGGCGATGCGGGCGGCGCGCTGAAAATACTGCAGCGCCCGCGCCAGATCGCCGGCCTTTTCATAATGGCGCGCCAGGGTGGGCGCCAGCTCGTTGAGCCGGTCGGGATACAGCCACTCCAACGCTTCACCCACTTCGCGATGCAGGCGCTGCTGGTCGGGCTGCAGCAGAGATGCGTAAACGGCATCCTGTACCAGGATATGGCGAAAAAGGTATTCCAGGTCAGGCATCACCTGCGCCAGGCGCACCAACCCGGCCGATTCCAACGTACTGAGATGGCTGATGACGTTCATTGGTTCCGCTCCTTCGCTAAAATATACTCTAAAACTTTCACCGGAAACTGCCTGCCAATCACCGCCGCCACCCGCAGGGTGTGCTTGACATCTTCCGGCAAGCGGTCGATGCGCGCCATCAACAACCCCTGCAGATTATCGGGGATCTGGACGCGGTGTATGTCACTGCCAGCCCGCCAGCGGCCATTTTCAAACACAATATCGTTGTGATCGATCAGCATGCGGATGACTTCTTCAACAAAAAATGGGTTACCATCCGCTTTTTGCAAGATCAAGGAGCGCACACCATCCGGAAGGGCTTCGATCTCAAGCAAGTTGGAGACCAACTGGCGGCTGTCGGCGACCGAGAGCGCTTCGAGCAAGATTTCCGTCAGGCGGCCTCCCAGGGCCTGCCGGGCGGCGGCAGCCAGGCGCCACCCGCTCGAATCCGGATCAGGGCGCATGACCAGCACAAACATAATCCGTTCCATGCCCGCCAGGGGCAGCATTTGAGAGATCATTTCGACGGATGAAGGATCCGCCCAATGCACATCTTCCAACACGACGATCAACGGGCTGCGCCGTGCCAGCGCCACCAACAGCTGTCGCAAGGCGGCCTGGACACGCAGTTGGTGGGCCTGAGGATCCAGGTCGCGCGTGCGCAGCAGAGCTTCGCCATCCAGGCGCAAATTGATCAGGTGCCCCAGGTAGGGATAGATTTGCATAAACTCGTCACCGCCTGGCTCGAACAACTTCTCCAACTGTTGAATCAGCCCAGAGCGCGTTTCCGGTTCACCGGCAGTTTCATTGACGCCGGCCATGGAACGCAGCAGTGAAATCACCAGGTGGTAGGGCTGCTCGCTGCCGTAAGACAGGCAGCGGCCCTGCACCCAGGCCAGAACATGTGGGTTGTTCTCAGGCCGCACAGCTTTTTGCCATTCGCTGATCAGGCGCGTTTTGCCGATGCCGGGCTCGCCCAACACCAGCGCCACTCTGCCCATGCCAGCCTGCACCAATTGGGTTAACTGGATCAAGCTGGCCAGCTCTTTATCCCGCCCAACCATTGGACTTTGCAGGCCGGCCAGGCCGCGCGCCTGCGCCGGCACCGGACGGGCGCGCTCCACCCGGTAAATATGCACCGGCCGTTCTTGCCCGCCAGGGTGCACCTCACCCTGGTCGAGGCACTCAAAGAAAGGCGCCACCAACCGGTAGGTGTATTCGGTGATCAACACAGTCATTGGCAGCTTGGCCGCTTCCACGTGCGCCACCAGGTTCAACGACCCGCCCAGGGCGGAATATTCGTATTTCAAATCATCCCCCACCGGGCCTAGGATCACCGGGCCGGTGCTCAGGCTGATACGCACCTGGAAATCGACGCCGTGTTTCTCTTTGACATCTTCGCCGTATTTACGAACAGCATCCAGCAAATCCAGGGCAGCGCGCACAGCGCGCACCGGATCATCCTCGTGCACGACCGGTGCGCCAAAAAATACCAGCATTTCGTCATCTTGCAGTTGGGTAATCGTGCCCTCGTAGCGGTAAACAATCGGACAGGCAACATCCAGACCATCATAAATAACCTCGGCAGCCGTCTCCGCTCCCAGGCGGGCTGTCATGGCGCGCGAGGCCACCACATCCAGGAATAAGGCGGTGACCATGCGCCGCTCGCCGATCAGGCGGTTTGCCTGGCGCGCTTTTTCGACCAGGGGCGCAGGCGCCGCCGCCGCCATCTGTGAGAGGCGCTTATCTGCCCCCTGCTCGCCTGGCTGTAAGAGCTGGCCGCAGTTCATACAAAAACGAGCTTCACTGGGAAGCTCTGTTCTACAATTCGGACAGATCATGGCAGATCCTACTCATCTTGCAGCTTAAAATATGCAACCAGGCGTTCACCCACCAGGTGCTGCATTTCCTGTTCGCCAATCACACCATCTGGACTCGGATGGATGCCGTACATGCGCCTTGCCGCAGGAACCAGCCTGAAATATTCGGCAAACCCTCGCCGGACATCAGCATCATTCTCGACAGCTTGTGCCAGGGCTGGGCTTGAGCGGCCCTGCAGATAGAGCTTGACCGGGGCGCCGCCGCGCAGGTTGCGCCACCAGGTGCGCCTGCGCAGGCTGGTGCAGACCAAGCGGTCGCCCAGGCGCGTATAACCGACTGGCGTGCTGATCTGGCGGCCGCTTTTGCGGCCCGTGAATGTCAATACCAACATGCTGCCGCTCAGCAACGGGTGCATCGGCAAGCGCAATACCCAGGATATGAAATCGTTGCCAAAGTTCGACATATAGGAGTATTATACCGGAATCTGTCTGCTTATTTCTACGCCAAATTGGGCCAAGAAGTTCATCCAGGCAGGACTGATCTGAAAAAAGAAAAGGATAGCCCAAGATGAGCGACCTTCTGCGTTTATAATGGGGAGACAACCACAGGCGCACCATTGAACAAATTGACCCGCCCCCTGCGCACGATCTTCACTTTCACAGCCCTTCTCCTGCTGATTGAGTTCTTCGATGAACTGCACTATGCCCTGGGTGGAGCGGCCCTGCCTGCCATACAGGATGACCTGCATCTGAGCTATGCCCAGGTGGGCCTGCTGCTCGGTTTGCCCCATATCATCGGCGTCGCTATTGAGTGGCTCATCATGCTGCTGGGCGATACACACCTGCGCAAAGCGCTGGTGATCGGCGGCGGGCTGGCCGTCGTTCTGGCTATAGCGCTGATCGCCAGCGCACCGTCGTTTATGGTGATTCTCGGCGCCACCATCCTGGCTTTTCCGGCCAGCGGGGCCTTCGTCACCCTGGCCCAGGCCACCCTGGTTGACCAGAATCCGCAGAGGGAGGCCCAGGTGATGGCGCGCTGGACGCTGGCAGGCTCCATCGGCAACTTGGTCGGGCCGATCCTGCTGGCCGGGGTCTTCGCCGCCGGCCTCACCTGGCGCTGGGGTTATTGGGCGCTGGCAGCCGTGGCGCTGCCGCTGGTCCTGCTGGTGCTGCGCAGTCCTTTTCCAAAGCCCGCGGCTGTCCACGCCAATTGGCGTGCAGAGCTGTCCGCGCTGGGGCGAGGCGCCTGGCAGGCGCTCACCAACCTGTCTCTACTGCGCTGGATGCTGCTGATCGAGATCGCCGACCTGCTGTTGGATATATTTACCAGCTTTGCGCCGCTGTATTTCACCAATGTGGCTGGCATGGACAATACACAGGCCAGCCTGGCGCTCAGCCTGATGCTGGCTGGCAGCTTGATAGCAGACGCTATAACCATCCCCCTGTTGGAGCGTTTCCAGGGCCGCAGCCTGGTGCGCTGGTCGGCAGTCGTTGCGCTGGCGCTGTTTGCGGCTTTCTTGTTAGCACCCTGGCTGCTGGTCAAGATTGCACTGGCCATGTTGGTCAAAATCGCCACTCTGGGCTGGTATGCAATTTTAAAAGGAGAGACGTACGCTGCTGTGCCGGGCCGCTCGGGCACGCTGAACGCCATCAACTCGCTGACCGGACTGGTCAGCGGGGCGATACCCTGGCTGGTCGGGCTGGCTGCGGAGCAGTTCGGTCTGCCCACCGCCATGTGGCTGCTGGCGCTCGGGCCAATTTGCTTGATCTTGTTCACACCACGCGCCGCTCCCGGGGCGCCGAAAGGCCTGCTGGCCAGCGACGATTAGAATTGCCCCATTTAACCCTGGAATTTCACCCAAGAAAGAGGTATGATTTTTCTGCAACCCTTTGAACCAATCTGGGCCGAATCTCAGTTCACCAGATATTACTGCGATAACTATTGGAGGAAGGTATGCGAGACCTGACTGAACAAATCCTGGAATTGATCCGAGTGACCTCGACCAGCCTGCCACCGGATGTCGAAGCGGCCCTGCGCCGCTCCGTGGAGCAGGAGGAGCCTGGCTCGGCGGCGCGCGGCGCGATGGAAACCATCATAAAGAACATCGAGCTTTCCCGCCAAAAATCCACGCCCATCTGCCAGGACACCGGCACGCCGATTTTTTATGTCTATTACCCCACCGGCTGGAGCACGCTGAAACTGCGCGAACAAATTCGCAGCGCGCTGGCTGAGGCTACCAAACGCTCTTATATGCGCCCCAACGCGGTGGATGCAGTGTATGACAAAAATTCGGGCAACAACCTGGGCGGCGAGGATTTCCCCTATATCCATTTCGAAGAAGTGGAGGGCGATGAATTAACCATTGAACTGATGCTCAAAGGCGGTGGTTGCGAAAACGTCGGGGCGCAGTATTCCCTGCCCGATAACCGCCTGGGCGCCGGGCGCGACCTGGCGGGCGTGCGCAAAGTGGTGCTGGATGCGGTGCAAAAGGCGCAGGGCCAGGGCTGCGCGCCGGGGATTTTGGGCGTCGCCATCGGGGGAGACCGCGGTTCATCCTATTACGCCTCGAAAAAAGTGCTCTACGATAAAATCGGCGAACGCAATTCCGATCCGAAATTGGCCGAGCTGGAAGAGCGCCTGACCGCAGAAGCCAATGAGATGGGCATCGGCCCGATGGGCTTTGGCGGAAAAACCACGGTCATCGACACCAAGATCACCGGCATGCACCGCCTGCCTGCCAGTTATTTTGTATCGGTTTCCTACATGTGCTGGGCTTACCGGCGGCGCAAAATGACGGTCAAAGGCGACGAAGTAAGCTACGAATAGGAGCAAAGCATGCGTGAGATCAATATCCCTATCAGCAATGACACGATCCGCAGCCTGAAAGTGGGCGATCCGGTGCACCTGAACGGCCTGATGGTTACCGGGCGTGATGCCGCCCACAAGTGGCTGATGGAAACATTCATTAAACAAAATAAACCGCCGCAAGGCAATGACCTGGAAGTGTATGCCGAGTTAAAAAAACTGCTCAACGGCGCGGTCATCTACCACTGCGGGCCGGTCGTCTCAGGCCTGGATACCAAAGCCTATAAATTTGTGGCCGCCGGCCCCACCACCTCGATCCGCGAAGAGCCTTACCAGGCGGCTGTAATGAAGCACTTCAATCTCAAAGGCGTCATCGGGAAAGGCGGGATGGGCGCCAATACATTGAAAGGCTGCCAGGAAACGCCCGGGGTTTACTTCCATGCCATTGGTGGGGCCGCCTCCTTTATTGCCCAATCAGTCACACGGGTGCTAGGGGTGTATAAAATGGAGTTCGGCGTCCCCGAAGCCATGTGGGTGATCGAAGTCAAGCAGTTCCCTGTGGTGGTGACGATGGATGCCCACGGCGGCAGCCTGCATGCCGACATCGAGGCCAGCTCCAAAGCGGTTTTGGAGGATTTGCTGGCCAAGAATTGAACAAACAAAAAGCGGTTGGGTCATTTCATCCAACCGCTTTTTGTTTACTGATCCATCAAAATGCGCGCCGCCAGGCAGGATGTGCTCGGATCTCTTTTGAAACCTTCCAGGCATTCGGGCAGGCAAAAATACACGTTCTGGTCGCGATAATTCCCCTGCGGGGTATGATCGGTTAACTGCACCTGCCCGCCGCAGGCTGTCTCAACAAACGTATGCAGCGGTTCGGTCTGCAAGGTTGGGGGCGTTCCTGCAGGCATACTTATTTCTTCTTATCCAGCTCCTGCAAAACATCCAGGTCCTGCTTGAGATTCCTGGCGCGCACCACCAGGCTGACCAGGTATAGCGCCATGCACACGGAGAACACGACATAACCAAGGATCATGTAATTGATTGTATCGGGGGTAGGCATCGGAATCTCCTTTTTATTGGGCCTGCTTTAGGCGCAGTTGTTCGACTTTTTCAGCCAGGTTACCCAGGCGGATGCGGTGCCAAAACAAGGCTACGAAAATAAATGAAAATGTGATGACGCTGAATATCAGGGTTTGCAGCATATGGGGTGTCATGCTGAACTGTCCCTGTGCGCCGGCATCTGCCGTGCCAATCACCACCGGATGGATGGTGCGGAACAGGCGAATGGAAACAAAGGTGATCGGCACGCTGACGCAACCCAAAATAGTGTACACTGCGCCAAAGCGCGCCCGGCGTTCCGGGTCTTCGATACCCTGGCGCAGCAGCAGGTAAGCGGCGTAAATCAGCTCGGTCACTGCCGCGGTCGTCAGGCGCGGCTCCCAGGTCCACCAGGTACCCCAGGCAGGCCTGGCCCAGATCGAGCCCATCACGACTGCCACGAAGAAAAACACAAGGCTGAGTTCAACAGCCGCCATGCTGGCGATATCCCATTTTAAGTTGCTGGTGCGCAGGAAACCGATGCCGGCAACGCCTGCGGCGATGAAGCCCAGCAGGCCAACCCAGGCGGTAGCTACGTGAAAATAAAAAACCCGCTGCACCTGGCCCATGACGATTTCCGTCGGGGCGTAGAAAAACACCATGCCAGCCGCAATGACGAACAACAACAGGCTGATCCCGTCTAAAATAGTGAGAAATCGGGGTCTTGTGTCCATTTTTTTCACTCCTCTACAATATAGTCAAATACCATAAATGACGCGGCAATAAAAACAACATCGTAAACGATGATTAGATTGATCCAGGGTGTGATATCGCCCATCGGGTCGCTCGCCAAAAAACCGGCGCTGGCCTTAACGGCGGAGATCAAGATCGGCACTGCCAGGGGAAACAAAAGAATCGGCAGCAGAATATCGCGCGTGCGCGTCTGAACCGCCATGGTTGCGAGCAGTGTGCCTACAGCGATATAGCCGATCGAACCCAAAATGACCGTCAAAACCAGGCCAAGGTTAAAAAGGTTGGCTGAGTACAAAATGGTGTACACCGGGAAGACGATGGCTTCCACCAGGAACATGAACACCAGGTTGCCGATCACCTTGCCGAAGAAAATCGCGCTGCGGTCAACCGGGGTCAGCAATAAGCCATCCAGGCAGCCGCGGTCTTTTTCCATTGCCATCGAGCGGTTGAGCCCCAGCGTGCCGGCAAAGGCGAAAGTCACCCACAGCACACCAGCAGTAACCGTGCTGCGCGTCTTGGGGTCGAGTTCCAAAGCGAAATTAAAAATGAAAAGCACGAGCAGCGCGAAAACTAGCATTGCCGAGATCAGTTCACGGCTGCGGATTTCAGCAGCCAGGTCTTTCCACACAATTGCAAAAACGGCGCGGGTAAAAGCGCGCGCCTCTCCTGCTAGAGAAGTCTTGGCGACTGGCTGCATGTCAATTCTCCAATGCCTGGCGGTAAAAAGCCAGCACCTGGTCTGGTTCGATATGCGAGCGCTGCACCGATGCCGTGATCACCCCGCGCGACAGCACATCGAAACGCGAAGCCAGCACCGAGACACGCGCCAGGTCATGCGAAGTCATCACCACGGTGCGGTTGCGGGCTGCCACTTCTTGCAAAACGTGATCCAACATCGTACAGGCATCCTGGTCTAACCCCGTATGCGGCTCATCGAACAGCATCACATCCGGGTCGTGCAAAACAGCCCGCCCGATTGCCAGGCGCTGCTGCATGCCGCGTGAAAAAGTTCGCACCAGGTCTCGCCGGCGGTTTGCCAGCCCGACCATCTCCAGCACCTCGGTGATGCGCTGGTCGGACTTTTCCAGGGAGTACATTCTGGCGAAGAACTGCAGGTTTTCTTCGGCAGTCAGGTCGCCGTACAACAGCGGCTGGTGAGAAACGATGCCCAGCCGGCGGCGAATGGCGGCAGACTGCGCAGGCAGTTGGTAGCCGGCAATCTGGATGTAGCCCATGGATGGGCGAGAAAGAGTGGACAAAATACGCAAAAAGGTTGTTTTGCCAGCCCCATTTGGCCCAAGCAAAGCAACAAACTCGCCCTCTTCCACCTCGAAATCCAGGCCTTTCAAGACGGTTTTTAGCCCAAAGCGCTTCACCAGCTTGCGCACGTGGATCATCGCGACTCTCGCACGTACACCAGGGTTATTCCATTCTCTTGCGCAGGCGCTCTTTCATCTCTGCGCGCCGCGTCTTATAAGCTTCTTCAGAGATTTGCCCGTCCTTATACTGGTCGTCCAGAGCGATAATGGCATCCATCAGGCTGTCGGCATCATCCAGGTCGTCCTCAGGCTCTTCTTCCTCTTCATCTTCTTCCTCATCTAGCTCGGCGCTGGTTGAGCGTTCGCGGCGCCACAGCCAGACTCCAGCGAAGATCAACACCAGGCCCAGAGCAGCCAGGCCGATCAGTAAACTGGTCTGCGAATCAGAGGAGCCCAGGAATGAGAATGGGTTCGAGCTGCCAGAAGATGCGCTGCCTGGCTTGCCAGACAGCTCAATCGCCACGCTGGCGCCAGATTTGATCACATCGCCGGTGAACACCTTGTAATTGGCGCCCTGGATTGCCTGGGGCGCACCCTCTTTGAGTGTGTCGCTTTTTAGCTTGACGCCATTATCGGGCAGCAAGACAATCGATGAATTGACATTGTAATTCAACAATTGGCTGAACTTTGCGCTGCCCGAAGAATAAGGCAGATCGAAGGCGAACATGACCTGGTAGCTCGTATCACCGGCGCGCACCGGGGAAGTATCCGCAAAGCCGCCGGGAATCTCAACGTATTTCTGGCCTAGAGAGCCATCCTGGAACTGCAGGTTGGTGGCTCCTTCAGGGACAGCGAATTTCGTCACCGGCCCACCTTTTTCGGCTGAAGTGACCGTTTTATCGCTTGGGTTAGTGAATACATACACTTCCACCACCTGCACCAAGTTGGGTTGGGTAAAGTCGAAGAACATGTGCAGGCGGTCAATCACCAGGCTGGATGTATCGGTGGTGGTTTCGTATATCGGCACCACCAAACCGATGGCGCCTTTAGCGTTTGGCACAGCTACATCGGATCCATAGGTCACGCCATCGACTTTTGCGCTGGCAATGAAGGCGCGCGAGGATGGCATCTCCACGTTATTGAATGTGAAAACCTTGCCACTGCGGGTCGATTGGGTGGTTGAATACGCCAGGGTCATGTTATCAAAAGCATACAAGGCGACTTCAACATTGTCCGGAAGCTGTTTTCCAACTGGCATATTGACGGTAACCGTGACATAGCCGGTGGTCGAGATGGCGGCAGTCGGAGTGATCACGCCGGAAACCGCGGTGCTTTGCGCCGCAGGCTCAGGCGTGCCGCCAGAGGCTGCATTGGTTGCCCCGGGCGCAGCATAAGTCAGCGAGCGTACGTAAGCCACCAGCGCCCAGCGTTGGTCTTCGCTTAACTGGTTGTAAGCCTGCATTTTATTTTGCACGCCGTTGGTGATGGCGTCGAACAATGCCTGGTCTGTCTGCGAGGCCATGAATTCCAGGTTATGGAAACTGCGCGGATTACTGTCAGCGGCTTTCGGCCCATCGCCCAGGCCTGTCTGGCCGTGACAGTCGGCGCAGTTGGCAGTATAGGCATCTTTACCTGTTGATAGCGTATCGGCCGTTTGGCTTAATGTAAAGACATAAGCCACCACATCCCATCGCTCGCGATCTGTCAATCCATTGGCAAAGGGCGGCATGAAGCGCTCAATATTGCCGTTCGTCACGATGGTAAACCAGGAGGCTGGTGTGGCCTGGCGAGCGTTCTTGGGATCGCCAATGGCTGCCACTGGCACAGATAACTGAGCGGCTTTCGGTCCGTCACCCATGCCTTTGTCGCCGTGGCAGGGTGCACATTTCTCGGCGTATATGGTTTTCCCCTTTTCTGGATCCGGCGCGACCACCGGGTAAACCGGACCGCTGCTGGCAGGCGATGAACTGCCCGCGCCCATTGACGCACCCTGAGGGGCGCTGATGGGCGCCTGTGCGCCGGGTGGCGGGGTGAGATCCTCTGCAAGAGAAACTGAACAGGCCGCCAGCAAAAAGGCAGCCAAAAGCATCAAAATCAACGGGCGAAAGGTTTTCATGAAACTCCTCAAAAATGTCAATTCCTGCTGGCGACAGGTGCGCCGCATTTCGGACAAAACCGGTCGGCAGCCTGCAGCGCTCCACCACATTTGTGACAAAATCCGGCTGATTTTCCGGAGCGCGACCGGCGCCGTTCGGCCAGGACAATTTCCAGATCATCATCAGCATGCGAGCCATTCCCGCCGTTGCGACCGGGCGCCACTGCGCCCTGGGCTACCAGCCTGCGGGCTGCGACAGCCGCTTCAATACGATCCTCAGCTGTCGGCTGTGCAGCACTTGCCTGGCTTTCGGGTTCAGCGTTCTTACCGCCGGCTGGCTGCTGAACAGCGTCGATCTGCCGCAGAATGTCAGCGCCATGCCGGAGCATTAACTCGCGCTGCGGAGCAAAATCCT
Organism: Chloroflexota bacterium; assembly: GCA_029782365.1. Taxonomy (GTDB): domain Bacteria; phylum Chloroflexota; class Anaerolineae; order Anaerolineales; family UBA4823; genus CAWBUW01. The sequence goes on along the minus strand of JAKOUW010000149.1, from coordinate 40,330 downwards.
CTTGGGGTATTTTCCCGAGCTGGAAATCGAATTCCAGCTCTTGCAAAGCGGTTAACACCCGGTCTCGCTCGGCCAGCAAATGCGAGAGTTCTTGGGATTCCCGGCTGACAAGAAAACTCTTGTTCTCCAGGAAAGGCCTGACCAAATACCAGGCAACCAGCAAGAACACGGCAAGAACCAAAAAAATCGAACCAATATCCATATCTTTATCCAGGATTCAAAAATACTGCTTACTTTCCCAACAAGGGGTCGATGGCAGAGCGAATTTCCGCAACTGATTCGAATGGGCTGATCTTTTTGAACTTTAATACCCCATTCTGGTCAATAATATAAGTCTCAGGCACGCCGGTCGTCCGAAAAGTCTGGGAGATACGGGTGCCCAGGTCTGGGCCGTTTGGGTAGGTGATCGAAAATTTATCCAGATATCCCTTGGCAGCGATCTCGGTGTCGGTCCAATCCACGCCAATGAAGATCACATCATCTCGACTCTGGTAGTACCGCCAGGCCGTTTCAATATCTGCAGCTTCTTGCTCGCAGGGCTTGCACCACGAAGCCCAAAAATTCACTACGACAACCTTTCCGCGCAGCTCAGAAAGCTTATACGTCTTGCCTGCAAAGCTGGTCAGTGTGAAATCAGGAGCTTGCTTATTGAGCGCCACCGGGCCTTGCTGTTTGCTCGCCAGGCCTAAAGCAATGATCGCCAGCAGGCCCAACAACGCAACCCAACCGACAATTCCCCAAATATTCCTACGTTTGCTTGCAGGGGGATTTTGAATGGCTTCACTTTGTTCCATAACAATTCTTTCCTGAATAACGGCAAATTTTAATCACATGAGCAAAAGAACACATCAGCGTTTACGCAGCTCTTCTTCAAGCTTTTGAATGTACTGGTCGGTTTCGGCGGGGCTGCCTGAAGGCGCAGGCATCTCTTGATTTTGGCTGGCTGGCGCAGACGACGTGCGGCGCAGAGTTTTGAGCACCCGATAAAGCACATACACGCCTGCAACAATAGCCACATAGGGTAAAACATATAATACCGAGACCAGCCCCTGCGCAGGCGGGGTGCCCAGGACACGAATGCCATACTGCTGGGCAAAATAATCCTTGATCTGCTGTTCAGACCAACCCTCGCCCAATTTTTGGCGGATCAGCTCGCGCCACTGGGCACAGGCCTGGGTTGGGCATACATCCAGCGGTGTGTTCTCGCACACCGGGCAGTACAACTGCTTGGCGACAGCGTTGACCTGATCATCGGTAATCACCGGAGTGGGGTTGGCGCTCTGCGCGCGCGCCAACCCACCCAGGGTCAAAGCCAGAAGGATGCCAAGAACAAAAGCAAATCCAAAGCGGGTTTTCATCTAATCTCCAGAGGCCCGAGCGACTGCCAGGCGAGCTTTGCGCTGGCGCACAGCAGACAGCTCAGGATCTTTGTCTGGCCAGGAAGCAACCATCGTGCCCAAGATGAACACAATCGCGCCAATCCACAGCCAGTTGACCAGGGGATTGTGGTAGATCTTGAAGGTGGCGCCTTCGGTTGAAATTGGCTGCCAGTCCACCAGCACAACGTAGAAATCATCCGCCAGGGTGCTGCGCAGGCCAGGAATGGTCATGTTTTGTTGGGATTCATAGTAATAGTCGCGGCGTGGGTGCAGCTCGCCCACCTGCTGACCATCTTTAAAGACGGTCAGCACGGCGCGTGTGACATTCTTGCCATCCACCGTATCCCAGGTTTTTAAGTCATCATACACGATCGCGTAATTTCCCAGGGTGAGCTTGCCGCCGATCGGGATGGAGCCCTGCGTCTGTGTCTGGAACATTTCGATGCCGATGATGCCGATCGCCATCAAGATCACACCCATGTGAATGATGTAACCGCCGTAGCGCCGGCGGTTGCGCCCTGCCAGGTTCCAAAGAGCGAGGAAAGGGTTTTCGCCATGCGCTCTGGAACGAGCCCAGGCGGCGCGCCAGAACTCATACAGATGAATACAGGCAGTAAAAGCGACCAGCCAAAACGCAACCAGGCCCCAGATTTCATGCACACCCAGGGCAAAAATGCCACCCAGGATAACCAGCGAGGCGATAAACGGCCATAATGCCGCTCGACCGAGTGTCTTATATGTGGAATAGCGCCAGGCAGACAGGGGAGCAATGCCCATCAACAGGAGCAGGCCGCCAAACAATGGGCCGGTGATATGTTTGTACCACTCGGGTCCAACATTCATCTTTTCGCCAGTGAAAACAGTGGCAAGCGCTGGGATGGCAGTACCGACATAGCCCAGCGCCTCCGAAAGGATCGGGAATACGACACCGATGAAACACACCACCATAATCAGCAGGAACAACAGGTTGTTCAGCAAGAACAAAGCCTCACGCGAGAACATGGAAAGCAGTTCGCCTTCTGACTTCAGGCTTTCCCAGCGCCGCAGCAGCAGGGCCAGCGAGGTGATGAAGGTCAGGCCGATGAAAATAAAAAACAATGGCCCGATTGAGGATTGGGCAAAGGCGTGCACCGAGCTGATCACGCCGGAGCGCGTCAGGAACGTGCCAAAGATCACCAGGTCATACGTCAGGATGATCAGGAACATATTCCAATGCTTGAACATGCCACGTTTTTCCTGGATCATCACGGAATGCAGGAAGGGAGTGCCGACCAGCCAGGGCATGAAAGCGGCGATTTCCACCGGATCCCAGCCCCAGTAACCGCCCCAGCCCAGCACATCATACGCCCAGCGGCCTCCCAGGACTAACCCCAGGGAAAGGAACAGCCAGGCAACCAGCGTCCAACGGCGGGTGATGCGAATCCAGCGGTCGTCGGTGCGGCCGGTGATCAGGGCCGCCATAGCGAAGGCGTAGGGGATGGTGAATGAAACAAAGCCCAGATAAAGCATGGGCGGGTGGATGATCATGCCGGGGTGTCGCAGCAGCGGGTTTAGGCCGTTGCCGTCGCCAGGGTTATACAAAATACTGTTGAGCGGTTGAAAAAGCGCAGGGACGACCGTGCCATCTTTGAGAGCCCACAAGCGCTCAAAAGGATTTTCGACGAAGATATTCAAAATCAGGAAGAAGGACAGCGTGACCAGCGCGACCACCACCACCCAGGGCAAGAACTCGCGGTCGCGATCCCATTTGCGCAGCGTGGCGGCCGTAGCGAAGGCTGACATCAGCCAGGACCAAAAGATTAACGAACCGGCCTGCCCACCCCACAGTGCAGTGATGCGCAAGTATGGTTCCATACTGCGGCTGGTCACCTGAGAGACGTACGCCATCTCAAAATGGTCATTGATCAGCAAATAAATAATGCTCAAGGCAACCAGCGTCAGCAGCGGGAACGTCAGCATCATCGCATTGCGAGCACTATCGATCCACTTCGGATAATTGCGAATGCCTCCGTACAAAGCAGCGCCAATGCCGTACAGTGAGACGATGAATGTAATCACCAACGAGCCAAGACCTAAATTGGCAACCATAACTCCTCCAACATTACAAGTAAAGGGGAAAAGAAAACCAAACAGGTCAGGTTCGCGTGGAACCTGGCCTGCTGTGGTTTTTGGCTTATTTTACCGGCGTAGCGGCGGGCGCTACTTGCGAAGGCACAGCCTCTTCGTATTTGGTTGGACATTTTAACAACAATTCGGAGGCATAAAACACGCCATCATCCCCCAGGCGGCCAGTCATAATCGCCTGTGCTTCGTTACGAAGTAAATCGGGCTTCGGTCCCACATACACCACGCTCATTTTCGTGGAATTTGGATCCACAACGGCTGTGTGCAGAACCTTGGCCAGGCCTCCCTGTGCCTCGATTTGATTGTTATCTCCGGGAACATTGGCAACAGTAAATGAGAGTTTAAGGGTAGCCGCATCATACTTAACTGAATCGCCCATGACCGCACCTGATACCCGCAAATCACGATTCATATTCTTAGATTTGTCAGCCATTAATTCATCAATTGTCACGAAATATTGAGCGCTGGCCCTGGTAGAAGAGACGATCAGGTAAATCACCGCCGCCAGGATGAGCACGCCACCGAGAATAAATTTCATCCGGTTGGCTTTCGGGGCATAGGTTGGTTCCATAATTGAAATGTAGCTCCTTTGTTAATGAACAATCTTGAGCTGAAAAGATCACCCTTTTAAAGCTCAGATTGTGAAGTAAAGTTCAATTTCTTGTTTTTAACATGTGAAGGTTAAATCAACCTGAGAAATCAATCGCAATCCGATGAGAAGAAAATTAGATTAACAACTCAGGCGTGGTCTATACGCAAGCGCGTGCCGCACACCCGGCAAAAACGATCAGAGGGTGCCGCTCTGCGGCCGCATTGGTGGCAGTAAATCGCCTCGGCTTCGGTTTCCGGGGCAATTTCAGCAGCGCGTTTCTCTTCGCCAGAGGCACGGCTGCGTTTGCGGGCCGGCCGGGAAGATGTCTGCCGGCCTAAACGCCAGTACCAAAAGGCGCCGCCGGCGATCAAAAGCACGCCGAGGCCCCCCACCAACCATGGCCACAGGGAGGTCAGGCTGGTGGTGGTGGTGGACGATTGGCTGGGCAGAGTCCCAGATGGCTGAACCTGCATAAACTCCACACTTAAGCGGTCCGATGGCTTTTGGTAACCAATTTCGAGGCGGAAGCTTTGCCCGGCGCTCAAAGAACCAACCGATTTTGCATAATATGTCATCCCATCGGTGTTCGCCCGCGTGGTAACCGGCCCGGGAATCACGCTGGTCTGGGTGGCGTCAAAGGGCTGTTGGATCAGGACATCCGCCTGGTCAACCACAAAATCGCCAGGCCACTGGTAGAGAAAGGTGCGCTGGCTGCCATCTTTTTTAAGCCCCGGATCATAAAACTCGATTTGAAATTCTGGCAGCGTGACCTGGAAGTGCAAAATGTCGTAGGCACCGCTGGTCTCCGTTTGATAGGTGATATTGAGGAGCTGCGTGTCAACATCTTTCACCGCCACCGCATTCACCTTCGAACCGGTTGGCACACGAAAATTGACATTCGTGGGCAGGGTTGTATCCTTGGCCAGTGTGATACGATAGATTGTCAACATGCTGGGTTGATCGTATTCGGGCCACAAATCAATTTCCATTTTCGAGATATGCACCGCCTGTTGGGCAGAAGCATGTCCCGGGAGGACCAACAGAAGGCATACGACCAACAACAGCAAGACTTTTTTCATGTTCTCTCTCCTTAATTGTACGCTTCTTCTAACCGAAGCGTTCTTCTTTCCAAACATCGGCGCGCATATGATAACCCCCCATTTCCCAAAAGCCAGGTCGATCGGCCGGCATGAACTCCAGGCCGCGCAGCCATTTAGCGCCTTTCCAAAAATAAGGCGTCAGCAGGTCGGATCGTCCGGGAACGAAGCCCACCACTCCACGCAGTGGATAGCCGTGATCCGGCTCAATGGGCTCGCCGTTGAAATGAGTAGCCATTAAAAAGTTATCAGCCAGCACCACTTCCAATGGAGTATTGACGGTGAAGCCGTACTCGGCATGCTGCATAACAAACCTGGCCAAAGGCCTCAGCTTTAACAGACTCTGCTCAAGCAGGGTGCGGACAGAAATGCCCTCCCAGGTGGTGTCAAATTTGCTCCAGCGCGTCACACAGTGTATATCCATGGTGATTTTCGTGCGCGGCAGCTGATTGAATTGATCCCAGGAGAGCGTGAATTCTTTTTCCACTTCGCCCCACACGCGAAAATCCCATGTGGCAGGGTTGAAGCCTGGCACCGGACCGTAATGAAGCACGGGGAATTTTTGGGTCAGCGATTGGCCGGGGGGGAGACGGCCTTCGCTGCGAATTTTATTTTCCGTCTCTCTCCGCTTAAATAAACTGTCAAACATCAGATACCTCCGTAAGAATGGTTATTATAACAAAAACCCAGGCAGCCAATTCGTGCAATTCGGACCGCATGTGGATAATCGCATTAGGTCGACTGCTCTTTATTCAAAAAAAGTGTCCATGTGAGCGCTTACTCCGCATGGACACCATGAAACCTGATTCTTGGGATTGCACAGCCAGAAACGGTTGTTTAACTCTCTTACTTTACCAGGACATCATCGACTTCGGCATCACCCAGCAAGACGCTGACCTTGCTGCCCTTTTGCAGGAGGTTGCCAGGATTTTCAAAGATCAGGTAGTAAACCTGCCCGGCGTTGAAGGCGCCGGTGTGCGTATGGCCCATCAAGAGTTGGTCTACGACCAGGCCGCTCGACTGGTCGATAATGGTGGGAGGGGTTGCCTGGTCATGGAGGGCGGCGGCTTTCGAGGGATCCACTACCCGATAGCGGAGATCGATCAATCCGCCGCCGCCCGTCACAGCTACATAGATCAGGCTGATGCCGCTCTTCTCCATCAGTCCATCAGCGGTGACCAATGGGCGTTGGTAAGCTGCTGGAATATCTGCCGCGGCTTGAGGCTGCCGGGCGGAATCTCCAGAGAGATATAGCGCAGCAACATAACCCAATACTCCCAAGCCAGCCGCCAGCAGGATGCCCAGAGCGTAGCCTGCCAGGCGAACCATACGCCTGCTTATCCATCGAGAAGGGTCAACATGCTCCTTTTCGCTCATAGCGCGGGCCTCAAGGATGGATAAAAATCAGCATACCACCTGGTGTGGTGTAGGTTGATGAGGCTGTGCTGCCGTTCGTGACATGCAAGTTACGGTTAAACAGAGCAAAACCGTTGGCAGATGGCGCAGCAGAAGTGGGCATCATGGCGATGGCATCCTCTGTCCCACCTGCCGGAATGGTCTCACTGTTAGCCAGGAAGGGACTGAGCTGCAGGCGTGCGTCACGCGCCAGGACCTGTGCGTGCATCCCCAGCAACATCATCGATGTGTTATCGTAGCCGGCGTTCAGGAAGCGCAGCAAAATACGCTGCCGGGAGGCTGCCGTTATGTTGGAAGCGCCGGAGTCCGGGTAAGCCTTGCCATTGACCAGCCAATAAGTCGCCAGGAAATCATTCATATTAAAGTTGTTCGGGTCATACCCGGTCGGCTGGCCCACGCCGTTGAATACCGGGTCAACCTGGCTGAGCACCAGGATTGATTCGACATCATACGCTGTGGAGGCCGAATCGTAGGCCCGCCCGGCAGTGGCTGAGCGCACAATCAACGCACCATACAGCCCCATCGCCTCCTGGCGTCCGGCGTCGCCGCTGCTTTCGTAAAGGTACGAGCCAGGAGCGCTGGCAGTGAAAGTGCGCGAGACTGTGCCGCCGCTGGGAGCGTTTAGTGTCCCGGCGTCAAACAAGAGACCGGGTGCCTCCAGGGTCACGGTATGACCCGCAGGTAAAGCGTTGTGGATGGTGAGGGTCACTACATCGCCTTCGTTGATGGTTATGACAGGGCCTGGCAGGCTGGCTGTCGCGGTGCTGCAGTCATTGGTGTTCGCGGGGATGCCAAAACCCCAGATCGGCACTGTATATGCGCCTGTCAAAGTTGCTGTGCCGGCTTTGGCGCACAGCTCAACCGTGACTGCTGCCGCAAGAGCGTGCGAGCCATTCAGCATCAGCCCGCTCATCACCAGTGTACATATGAGCCAGAAGCGGATCAATTTCTTGGTAAGAGGAATCATAACCTGTCTCTCCTTTTCTGCTCTGCATTTACGGCAGGTCGTAAGTGATAGATACTAAGTTAGCCCAGGTGGAAAAAGTCACCGGGTTGGAAGCCGTCCAGCGTTGTGTATGCACCAGCACCCGCACCTGGCCCAGGTTGGCGCCAGTGCCGATATATTGACTTGCCAGCCCGCTGAGCATCCAGGTAGATGGAGCTGGTTCGGTCGAACCGATGCTTTGGGGTTGGGTTGGCGGAGCCGGCAGCGTCACCCAACCGTTGGATGTCGCCGAGGCGCAGCCAGCCGCCCCACTGATAGTCCAGTCGCAAATCTTCACAGTCATTTGCGGCAGGTTGGTAGTCAAAGCCGCGCAGGAGCTGCCAGTCGTGCCGGTGCAGTCCTTGCCACGATAAGTCACGCGCAAATTAGCCGCCTCAGCTTTGATATTGGAGAATGAGACATACCAATCATTGGCCAGCGCCGAGACCACAGCGGCGGAGGCATGCGAAGCAGCGCTGGTGCCCAGCTGGCCGCGCGCCACCGTCCAAGTAGCGGTGCCCTGCCCGCCGGTAACCTGCATCACTTCACTGTCCACCCGGATGTAAAAACTACCCGCAGCCGGGAAACCGGCCGCCGAAGCCACAGCCAGGGAAGTTTGAGCGGCAGTCCTGGAAGATGTCAGGCTGGTTGTCTTGGGATTGACCTGGTAATAGGTGCTGTCATTCACCCCTAGCGCGCTGACCGAGCCGCTCTTCAGCACACCGCCCACGATGGCAGTGGCCGCAGGGAAGCTAAAACATCCACCCGCCGGGTCGACGCGCAGCAGGGTACCCATACCGCCAAAACCTTCATCATAGTTCGAGAACTCATTCAGCGCGTGGCTGTGGAAGGGGAAATACCACTCTCCACAGATATTCTGCGAAACAACCCCGGTCGGCAGCGTGCCTTTATAGCCCAGGTATGGGCTGCCGCTATACCAGGTATTGCCACCTTTGAACGTCAGGTTGGTGTAATTGGGTTGAGCCACCGGCAGCGGGTTGCTGTTTGGATCCCAGTTATCGTTAAAGTTCAACCCGGCCGAATCGGTGGTTTGGTTATCCCAACGCAGCAGGAAATCCTCCGTCTGTCCGGCACCGATTGTCTCCCCGAAGTGTTCGGTTGAGGCATCACTGCCGGTGATTTTGATCGGCCTGCCATCCTGTGCGACCTGGCGTGTGTGGTTGCCGTGCGGGTGGAACGGATGGTTATCCGCGCCAACATTGAGCATACGAATTAACGCCGGGTAAGGGTTGACGGCTGTGTTGGGCTGGATGCGCACCATCGCGCCATAAGGCTGGGCAGGCAGCAAGCTCGTGCCGTTCTCCAGGATCGTGTCTGGAAAACTTCGCCCGTTGATCGTGAAGTAGCGGTTATGCAGGGTTGTAAAATCGTACGGATTGCCCAACTCGACCGCATGGTGCAAAGCCGGATCGATTTCCGCCAACAGCAGCATATATTCGCGGGTCGGGTCAAATTGGGTGGAAGCATCATACGCAAAAGCAGGGTTGGCCGCCGGGCGCACGATCAAGGCGCCGTACAGGCCCATCTCCACCTGCTTGGAAACATCCGAGCCGCTTTGGTAAATATAAGTGCCGGGCTGGCTGGCAGTAAAGGAATAGCTCACCGCGCCGCCACCCGTCGCGGCCTCTCTTGTGAACAATCCGGCGACGCCGCCGGAGGCTGTCACCTGCGAGTCTTGCCCCGGGAAGATAACGGAGACCGGTTCAGCTTGTGGGCCGCCGATGTTATTCGTTAAGTTAACCACAACAGTCTCTCCCTGGGTCACACACAAGACCGGCCCAGGTGATTGAAATGCTCCGTTGTCAGGCGCATCGCCGTTGGCAAAACTCCACATGAAGACGGTATTGCCATCCGGCGTCTGGATATAGCCAGTGTTCGCTATAAGGTTAAAAGTATGCACACCACCAACAGCGCTCCCTAGAGTACATACCATGCCAGTTTTCGGGGCGCCAGGGGGCAAGGCATAAGCATTCCCAGGGAATAGCGCCGCTGTCACCAGGATCAATATGAGGATCAAACCAAGCCAACGATTTTTTTTGATCATTGCAGCTTTCCTTTCTCAAATCGTAATACGCGCTCAGGTTAGATGAAAGTCTGGTTGACGGCGACCTGGGCCGGCAGAGGGGCCTGGTACACCCGCACTTCGGTCATCATGCCGCCCGGACCAGATGCGCCGTTATTCGACAGCTTGCGCCAGTCGCGGTTCTTCAGGAAATAAACATTGTAGGCGCCGCGGCCATCAGTTCCCGATGGGCGGTTGGCGTCAAAGGCGGGTGCATCGAAAAGGACGTCGCGCGATTCGCCTGGACCGATATACAGTGTATTCGTCCAGTACGAGGTATCCGAGCTGCCGTTGCGCAGCAGCGAGGCGTCCTGGCCGATCACGTGCATTGGGATGCCCGGCAGTTGCAAAGAATCTTGCTGATATCCCAGGTTAGACAGGCGCAACAGCGCCCGTTCGCCGGGATTTAACTGGATGAGGGAAGAATTGGGCAGTGAAAAATCCGTTGTACCCAGGGTAGTATTGATCGTCCCAATACGCAGGTCTGGGCGGCCAGCTGCCACTGCGTCGGCATCGTTCGGCAGGGTTGTTTGAGGGTAACAACGCCCATTCATCAAGAACCATTCTGGGTCATAATCCGTCATGATGGTTTCCTGGATATCACGATCGTGGTCGTGAAATGTCGACCAGAATTCATCCAGCAAAATAGCAAATTGACGGTGATATCCGGTGAAGCCATCGCCGTCGTTATAGGCAAAGCGGGTAAATGTTTTGCCGTCAAAAACTCTGGTCGTGCCATCTTGAAGCGGGCGCACAAAAACCATGCCTTGCATCCCCATCTGGACGTGTTCCACATCCTCGAAGTGGCAGTGCCACATGTAAGTACCCTCACGATGCGGGCGATAAAAGTATGTGAGCTGCTTTCCGATGGGAACAGCGACTGACACTTCAGGCACGCCATCATTCAACGGCGAAGGGATATCGAACCCGTGCCAATGAATGGTGTGCGAGTCAGTCAGATCGGGGCGCTGCACGAGACCCAGGTTGGTCAGGGTAATATTGATATCCTCGTCCTGCTTGAAGTCCAGGGTAGGCGCGCTGGTCTGGGCATGGCCTTTGTATGTTGCGATTAAACTGGCCACCGAAGCTGTAGGGCTGACAGGAATAAAGCCGAAAATATAAAGGGGGTTGCCTGGACGTCCGGGCACATCCGCATATCCATCCGTCGCCGCAAGGCCAAACGTGGTCGTTGCGGCCTGGACAGAGGGCAGTGACAATCCATGTCCCAGGCCGCTGGCAAACCACCCGGCAGCCGCCGCTCCCAACGCGCCCGCACCCATTGCTTTGAGAAAGTCTCGCCGAGAAAAATTGCTTGAATTGTGCATTTTGTTCTCCTTCATTTGTTTATTGGCCGAGTACCTGGATGGGATGGCGCTTGCTTGGGGAAGGTTCCATCCCATCCACATCTCTCAGCGCATTTAGCGGTTATTGACCATCGGGATATAGACCAGCGTTACATTTTGTAACGGATCCAGATTGGTTCCGACCAGCGGGACTTCATCTGCGCCGAAATCCCACGGCGTACGGACACGGAATGTGTGCAGGAGCGGCCTGGCATTACCACCGAAATCTATCGTCGGTGCAGCGATGCCTGTGCCGCAGGATGACAGCGGATTTACCAGGGGCGGCACCGGGGCATTGGAGCAGTTGACGCCTCGATCGATAGCGCCTGAAACGACTGCTGCAGCGAAGGTTGTTTGCAGGTGATAATCACCGACAAGCCCGATCGGCGGGTCTTGACCTGTTATGGTGATGGCTGCTTGTTGGGGGTCAAGGCGAGAACCTGAAACCGCCAGCTCATTGACAAAGGGCGTCACGAACAGCGGGTCTACGCCGACGATGTTGCCTCGGTTGGCCGCGACTGTTGGGAATCCGAAAGCTGGAGCGCCGCCGCCGGGCATATTGGCGAAACTGCCGTCCGACTGCTCGACATTGCCATTGGTGAACAGATTGTAACGGGCGTTTGTAAAGATCTGGCTGGGGTTAGACGGGTCGTGGACCTCGAAATCAATGAAGCCCTGGTCGACCAGAGTTGCCCCGGGTCCAAACTGGCTGAGCGTCATAGAATCGTTATCCCAGAAGATGTTGTTGAAAAGCGCCACCGGATCAGAGAAATGCGGGGCCGTGCCGGGCAGCGTCACCTGGAACAAGGGGTCGTTGGCTTCAGAAGTCAGGCCGGCTCCACGCGGCAAATTGAGTTGGGAATTTTCGGACGATCCGGTCGTGGCGTTGTTGGCAATGGTATTGTTGATGATACGCACGTTGGAGGCATCATCCAGCATGATGCCGCCGCCGAGATCGGCTGCCACGTTATCCACGATCATGTTATTGCGGATGTTGATCGGTTGAGTTAATGCATCAAGGATAAAGATACCGCCGCCGTCGTCTAGCGTGCTTATATTGCTCTGGATCAGGTTGCGGTCGATATTGACCGCGCCTGAGCCATCGCTGAGTGCACCGGAACCAACCACCAGCTCGCCTTCGACAGCGATGCCGCCGCCCGAATCGACCGCTTCGTTGTAGTAAATCTTATTTTCGTGGATATTTCCGTTCGGGCTGAGACCAATATGCGAGATACCAGCTCCATACTCCACGCTGAAGTTCGAACAGACAACATTGTTGCCAAAGTCATAGCCATCCGAGCCGTAGAAGATGCCAACACCTCCCGAGGTGGTCAGCCCGCCGTTGCCGATCAGGCGGTTGAAAGCCATGCGTACATTGAAGTTATGACTGCCGTGCACAAAGGGTTGGCCAACGCCGATGCCGCCGGCGAAGATGCCCCCGTTGTTTTCAAGCACATTGTTGGTTATTTGGATGTTATTGATGGCTGCCTGCAGCTGCACCCCACCAGCTCCATCGCCGTGCCCTGTCACCAGGCCGAGGCCGTCAATGCGGGCGGCGTTAAAGATACCGGTAGGCCCGGAGATGAAGTAGGCAGTCCCGGGCTGCTGGGCGACAACCGTGATGTCCGCACCGCGCAGCACCGTGCTTGCCAAACCAGTCGTGAAATTCGGCAGGACATACGGCGCATGCGTTGTTACGCGGCTGTCGAAGTCAGTGAAATTCTGCTGGAAATAGCGCCCATCTATGGTGGTACCAAGAACATTGAAACGAGGGTCTTCCGGATCGCGCGCTGCCAGTTCATGGGCTCCGACGATGCCTCCGGGTCCCAGCCCCTGAATCTTGAGCGGTTTCCACATCAGGATATTTTCGTTGTAGGTTCCTGCGCTCAGAACCAGAAGACTGCCCGGAGCGGCCCCATCAATCGCATTCTGCAGCAAATGAGCATCCGCTGGATTGATCGTTGGGGCAGGCACATTGACCACTGGCGGGTTATACGTCACCATATTAGCCCCACTGCCATTCGTACCCATCACATGCAGCGTCAGGCCGTTTGCGCTGGATACGCCTCCATTAGCGGCGGCAGTGATGAGTGTAAGCTGCTTCGGGCCAGGGCGGAAGGAGGTGTTGGGATTCATGTTGGCGGTTGAGTTAGAAGCAAGCGGAGGCACCTGGATGACGATGGTGTCAGGTATGCTGCCCGAGCCGGGTGTCCAACTGACAATCCCGCCGTTAGCGCGCGTCAATGTCTGCACCTGACCGTTACGAACATCTGTGAGGGTGACGCGCACGCCTGTAGTGCCTGTGGCTGAGCCGGTAGTTCCAATAAAATCGCCGTATATCGTAACCTGCCGCGCAGCGCCTGTGCTGCCAGCCGCGATGATAGGCGTAGATACCTGCAGCAGTTCGGGCTGCGCCAGCCCCGTCTCGCCTGCAGGCAGTTCGCAAGCCGTGCCGGAAATCGGATCGATCGGCGTATCCAGTTGGTCAGTTGTGCCAGGCCAGACTTCGGCAGGCGTAGTAGCTGTCAGCATGTTCGGGTTGTAATTGGCGTTGGGATGCTCCTTCGTTCCGGGATCATCTACCGTCACCAGGTACATACCCGGGCAGGGGCCCTGCGGGATGGGGCAGTTCAGAGTTTCTGTTGAAGGAAGCAGAATCTCATAAGCTCCATCCGCGCTGGTGGTGATCGTTTTGATCAGCCTCCAGTGGTTCGAATCGTAAGGATTATTGACATTCGGTGTGGCGCAGTTCGTCCCGCCGCCAGCGCAAACAGTATCCACCCGTGCATAAATGCCAACGGGGATATTGGGGATAGGCCGAGGCTCGCCGTACCAGGGTGAATTCTGGTTGCGTTCGAAATAGATATCGTTGAAAACCTGACCCACAATCCGCCCCGGCTCTTCCACATCGCCGGTGCGTGTATCGGTCGGATCAGTGCCATTGGGGTCGGTGCGGAAATTCGTCATCATGTGGAAATCGGCGTTGGCGTTTTGCCCGTTTTTCAAGACCACAAGATGCTTGTCGCACAAGGGGGCCTGTGCGCCAGCCATGCCATAATAATTGCTGCGCGGTGTCAAAGTTGACTGATCAATGGTGTGCATATCACCAACACAGGGAGGGGGCGGAATCTGCATGGCGAAATTATTGCCCAGGTCGACGTTGACATCCTCTTCCTTAACAATTCGATAAATGCAGCCTGCACCTCCCCCTGGTATTGAGCCTTTTGCGTTGGTAACGTTTAAGTTACCCGGTATTAGACCTCCATTGCAATCCCGCGAATCGGTTGGATCCTGGGGCATAATCACGTGCACAATGTAGTTCCCGGCCACCAGAGCAACTGGATCACTGCCGCCATTGCAGGTGCCATCGTCAGCCATCATATCGTAACCGCTGGGGCAGTAGGTTGCGAAGGCATAACCACCGTCGAATTTTCCTTCCTTCGTTTGTTGGCCTGTCAATGGCACTTCCCAGCAGTTCGGCCCGATGCCCGGGTTAAATTGGCTGGTGATATCAACACCGGAGAAATCGCGGATTGGGTTGCAGTTTTGGCGGAAGGAGTTGTTCGGGTCGAGCGGATCCTCAGCGGCGCTGGGCTGCACCCAGTGGTCAGTGATATATTTATTGACGATCACGTCATCCGCCGTATTGGGTAGGCCATCCAGGCCAGGGGTTTCCAGGTAAACCAGCACATCCGGGATGGCAGGCTCGTAATCTTCATGGGCCTGGCGTGCGGCGTCAAATTCATTACGCGTGGTGGCGAAATAGGTGATGCCGACGATTTGCCCGGGTTCATTCGCGCCATAATCCCGTTTTCCCCAATCCACCGTGGCGCGGTGCCCTTCCAGCAAAAGCTGGTTCACTAAAAGACCCCCACCTTCGGCGTTTGGCAGACACGGATTCGCTGCTACCGTGCCGCTGACCGCGCAAGATGGCAGCACAACACCGGTATGTTCATCGTGAACCGAGGCGCCGGGTAAAGAGGAGAAGCGAGCAAAGCCTTGCTCATTGATGATCCAGCGCCCTAAAGCGCCTCCTTCGGCAGTGGGATACTGGTAATAACCATTCGGGTCCGTGAACGTAGACTCTTTAATCGAGCCGTCGCGCCAACGCTGGTCCATGTCGGTGTTGGGGATCGTTGGCTCGCCAGGATCCATCATGCCGTTGCCATTAATGTCCTTATAAACGTAGCCATCCAGCCAGCCAAACCAACGCGAAACGCCAATACCAGAGTTGCCGGCGTCGTCGACATCGTTCACATCTACCGTTGTATCAGCGTCAACATGCACGGGTTTAAAGCGCATAATGTAGCTGAGCTGTTCATCCCAGATCGCCAGGTTGTAATCGCCAGGCGGCACATTTTGGATATCAAAGTTACCATTCGCATCGCCGCGGCCGACGTAAACAGTCTGGTCGGTGCCGTTATCCGAAAGGGCGACCAATGGATTTTCCACCGGGTCAGTGAATGTGCCGGTCGTGTACGGCGCCCACTCCACCCAATTGTGGGCTGTTCCAACGATTTCCCCTGTTCCAGGGTTAGCAAAAGGATGTGGCTCACACACAAAACCGAACCAGTAAGCCGTCCGGATGGTGGGCGGTTCCCACAATTGTTCGCCAGGAGCGCCTGTGCCATCCGCCCCCTCCTCTGTCGGTGCGATCAGGCTCAAGCCGCCATCAATCGTGGTGGTCTGGAACCAGCGGCTGCCGGGAATTTTTGGATCGCAGTCCACACCGTCAGGCGGATGGACATCGATGAAATACGTAGCCGGCCCAAGATCTGGGATAGAAACAAAACCTTGCGTGGCCGCGGCGTCGGATGTGAGGCACACTCCGCCGCAGAGCGGGTTATTGTTGTAATCTACCGTGACCGCGCTGTCGGTCTGCTCTTTCAGCTCTACCTGGAAACCACTCAGGCCGCCTTCTTCCGTGTCGGGAGCACCGTTCGTCCAGGTATTATCGTTAAATACAAACACGTTGATCTTGCCTAACGGCAGGGGATGGTCAGCGCTTTGTATCGTCAGGCTGATGGTCACTGTGAGCGTACCGTCATTATTAGCATCTTTCGGCAGGGTAAAATATGCGCCCCACATTTTATGGTCGAGAGAACGCGCGGAAACCAAATAGCGCCCATCCGGCAGGCTGACTTGGTTACGATCCTGGTCGCCAACCCGCACGATGGGGCTGTTGCTCTCGGTGCTCAATGAATTCGGATCGGAGGGCAGCTTGGTATTGTCGACATTAATGATGTAGTTGAAACTCGCCAGAGGACTGCCGCTGGGGAAATCGCGCACATCGATCGTCACTCTGCAGGAGGCAGCAGTCAGCGGATCGAGCGGGTCACCCGTGCCGCAAGTTGCGGGAGCGTTCTTGATCGGAGTTGCCGCGTTAGGCGAGGCATTCACAGATCCCGGAGATGTGATCAGCCCGGCGATAAACGCAGGAATGAGTATCAAGCGAAAGAGGATCAGACGAACTGAAGCATGATGGGCCATGACAAACCTCCTGAATCAAATTCAACTTTGGACAATATCGTAAAGGCAGGCTTCACCAGCGCAGCCTTTTTGTTTTCCTATAAAAATCATCTTATTTATCCACTAAAGAATACAGCTAAGCACTGGCACAGTCCATAGCCTATCCCAATCGATGTGCGTAATTAAAGAACCATTTTTTAAATGGTTCTGCCATTGGTATTAATCGGAGGGTTTAAGAAAGATTAAACAGAAATGCCGGCGCTTTTTCAGCCCCTTACCGGCAATGCTTTGTTGTAAAGAATATGATTTTTAAAGCCGGTGTGGTTCAATCGGATTTGCCGGTTCTGGAATTCCATGCTGGCGGGCAAACCAGATCACATCTCGCCGGTTTTTTAATTTTAATTTGGTTAGAATGCTGTGAATCTGGTTCTTAACGGTCGATTCAGTCACCTGAAAGTGACTGGCAATTTCCTGGTTGGTCACCCCCTCAGCCAAAAACTTAAGCACTTCGTATTCTCTTAAGGTCAATTTTTCCAGCATCGAACGGCTGGGCTGGTTGGGTGAGCTCAGGCGTGAAAATTCATTCATTAATCGCGAAGTCATGGCTCGCGAGATAGCAGCTTCGTTTCTGTGGATGGCCCGCAGCGAGGCAACCAGTTCGTTGCCGGAGATCGTTTTCAACAGGTAACCTTTGGCCCCACTGCGCACCGCCGCAAACAACAATTCGTCTGTGTCGTGTATGGTGAGCATAATGATGATCATCCCAGGACGTTGAACCAGGATCTTTTGGGTGGCGATCACGCCATTTTCATCTGGCAAGCCAATATCCATCAGAACCAGGTCAGGGTTGAGGTCCAGAGCCATCTGGACAGCCTCCGCGGCAGTCCCGGCCTGGCCGACAACAGTAAAATCAGCCTGTGCATCCAGGACTTTGGCCAATCCATCGCGAATGATGACATGATCATCAACTAACAGGATTTTATGTTTGGCTGAGGTCGGTTTACCGGAATTACTCATCTCGACTGCGCCTCCACCAGGGATGCCTGGTTCAGTGGTAGTTGAATGAAAACCTGCGTCCCTTTCATTGGTGCTGAAGAAACCTTCATTTGGCCCCCCAACACCTCAGAACGTGCGCGGATAATCGACAGGCCAAAATGACCTGGATGTGCCTGCTCGACCAAAAAGCCATCGCCATCATCGGCGACGGTGATTTGCAATTCATGCTCCGCCCAATCGAGGGCAACCACCACATTACTGGCGTGCGAATGATTTTCGACATTGGCCAGGATTTCGCGAAAAATCAAGAAGATTTGGAACTTGACATGCTCTGACAGTTCACAAATCGGGCCAGTGGAACGAAAAGAAACTTTGAGGTTGGCGCGCTCACCAATGGCCTGGGCGTAAGCCAACAGGCGTGTATGCAGGGCCGCGCTGTGCTGACCGTGTGTGCCGGCCAAGATATTGCGGATCATCTGGTTGGCTTCTTCGGCAACCAGGCCCATTTGTTTTAGATCATCCATGTAAACCTGAGTCGGTCCACCCATCTCAAGTAAATAGTCGATCTTGTGGCGCAGGAAGGCGATATCCTGCCCCAACGTATCATGTAAATCTTTCGAAAGCTGGCGCTTTTCCTCTTCTACTTCGGCTTCACGCAGTTTAATTTTGCGCTGCATCGACGCTTTTTGAAGGCAGGTGGCCATTTCAGATCCAATGTTGTGAAGAAAGTTGAGCTGTTCATGCGAGAGGCGGTAGGCGCCGGCAGTATAGAGGTGCAGTAAGCCGACGTTCCCATTGGGTGTGTTCAACACCAGGCACCAACGAGCAAAAGGAAAGAAATCGCTTTCCGAGCGAGATAAACAGGTGCACAGCACAGCGCCGGATTGGTTTTGCACCGCAGATTGGCAGTGATGCCGCTCAGGGATGCAGTCGATCTGATCTGTAGATAACCCGCGGCTTTCATCAAAAACATGGATATTCGCTGAAATGTACCCCGCCTTGACAGGATCATACAGCCACAGTGCTGCCCCAACCAGCGGGATGAAGCTGCGCGGGATTTGGACGATCAGCTTGCAAAGTTCGTCCCAGCTTTGAGCATTATTGAGCTGGTAAATATACTGTTCAATCAGCGCCAGCGAATTCACGGCCAGATTCTTCTGCGTTTCAGTCCGCTGAAGCGTCACTAGCAGTAATGGCAGGATAATACCCTGCAACAGGAGTTCAAAGATATGCTGTGTATCCTCCAAAGCATCAGGATGCAAGATATATTCATGGAGCTCAAACAACGCGGAAAAAATGACCGTGATCGCCAATATAAACCAGCGATATCGAACCCAAAAATCCCTAGCTTTGCGAAAGATAATTGCCCTGCCTGCCAACATGTTGGAACTCCACAAGCACTTTATGGCAATTGATTAACCCGGAATGTTGATTAGATGAAACGCTTCCAGCGGGTCGATATGAACAATCGACTTCACATCTCGAAGTAGAAAAAGAAAGTAGAGTGAACATTAAAAAATTACATTCAATTATATCATAATTATCATAATTCAACTTTGGTCTTTTGTCCCCATTTTCATTTGAGGAAAAAACTTATTGCGCTTCGTCGCGCAGCCGGTATCCTACCCCCAATTCTGTCAAAATATAATGGGGTTGGTTAGGATTTGGTTCGATTTTGCGCCGCAGGTTGCTGATATTCACCCGCAGCAAGCGCGCCTCATCTTCATAGCCTGCTCCCCACAGTTTTTGGATGATGTGCCGCTGAGTTACCACCTTGCCTGCATTTTGAATCAAAATATTGAGCAGCTCAAATTCTGTGGGCGTCAGATCGACCGGCTGCCCTGACAACGTGACCAGATGGCGGCTGTGATCGAGAGTCAAATCACCCACCTGGTAGATCGGCTGTGTGCCGGTGTTAACCACTCGGCGCATTACCACCTGGATGCGGGCCAATAATTCACCCACACCGAATGGCTTGGTGATGTAATCGTCAGCGCCTGCGTTCAAAGCCTCGATCTTGTCTGCTTCGCGGCTGCGCACCGATAAAATGATGATCGGCACCTGATTCCATTCTCGCACACGACGTGTGATATCAACCCCATCCATATCAGGCAGGCCCAAATCCAAAATCATCAAATCCGGGTTTTTCTCACGCGCCAGGCGGATGGCTGCAGTTCCATTGTCAGCCTCGATCACCTCATGCAAGTGTGTTTTGAGAGAAGCGCGTAAGAAACGTCGGATCTCGGGCTCATCATCCACAACCAGGATGCGAAAGCTTTTGCCGTTCATAGGGCTTTTTCCATTGAGGCAGGCAGAGTAAAACGAATGGTCACTCCCTGGCCGGGATCATTTTCCGCCCAAATCTTACCGCCGTGCGCTTCGACAATACCGCGGCAGATCGAGAGGCCAAGCCCGGTCCCGGCGATATTTTCCTTGCGCTGCACACGGAAAAATTTATCAAACACATGCTCGAGATCCTCCGGCGGAATGCCAACGCCCTGGTTTTGGACGGCAACTTCGATGTGCATTTCCAAAGGGCGAACTGCAATCGTGATGGCTGTTCCAGGCAGAGAGTATTTACAAGCGTTATCCAGTAGATTTTCGAGCACCTGGGCAATTAAGACGATGTCAGCGCTGCACGGCGGCAAATCTGGCGGCAGGAGCACATTCAAGGGATGGTTGGACAATTCTGCAGACATCTGGTAAGTGACAGCAGAAATCAGATCTTGAAAATCGATCGGTTCCTGGTTCAGGCGCAACGCGCCGGCTTCGAGGCGCGTCATATCCAGCAGGTTTTCAACCAGGTGGTTTAAGCGCCTGGCCTGGCGGGTGGCCGAATGAATTAAATCCAGACGGGTCGCTTCATCGAGCCGGTTCTCAGGCACAACACTCTCTGATTCTTCCAGGCTGGTGAGCACGCCGGTCACCGTCGCCAAGGGAGTGCGCAGCTCATGCGAGATGGAATTCAACAAAGCCGTTTGCAGTTTCTCAGTATTGCGCAGCATTTCAGCCTGGGCAGCTTTTTCAGCAAAAGATGCCCGCTCGATCGCAATGGCCGCCAAGTTGACGACGCCTTCCATCAGCTCGACCTGGTCTTTCGAAAGATAAGGCTGGCCTGGTTGAGGCTTCGATCCCAATACACCAACGGTTTCCCTGGCTGTGACGAGTGGGATGCAGCGGATCGTGGCAGCGGGCAAAGTATTTGTCCCCAAACCGGCCTCTTTGTGATTTTTAAACGCCCATTCTGCCACTGCCAGCTCGGTTTCGCTGATCGAAAAATCTTCGCTGAAAGATTTTACTTCCAGATGACCATTTTCAGGCAGCAAAATAACGACTTCCCGATTGAACATGCCAGTCACGTGCGAGATGACCGTGTGCAGCACCTGGTCGAGTGAAATTGATGCAGTCAGCTCGCGGCCCAGGTTGTTCAAGGCTTGGCTCTGCTGAGTCCTTCGCCTTAAAACAAGCACCTGATCCCGCAGCAGTGAAGCAAAATTGCTGATAATCAAACCAACCACGAGCAACCCGATAAAGGTGAGGATGTACTGTGTATCTGACACCGAAAATGTGTAACGCGGCTCTACAAAGAAGAAATCAAAAGCTACAACACTGGCAATCGAGGCAAAGACGGATGGTCCCCGACCATAAAACACTGCCGAGAGCACCACTGCCAGGAGATACAACATCACCAGGTTGGTTGGATCGAGGATATATCTCAGAGGAAAGCCCAAAACAGTCATGAGCGCCACCAGCGCCAGGCTGCCGGCGTACCGCCCAAACGGGCGGTGCGGGATAAAACCGGTAGGGTTCAAACCGGGTTGGACGCGTAAAGGCACCTCTGTGCCCTCGCTGACCACATATACATCGATCGAACCGCTGTGGCGGATAATTTGGTCGATCACAGAACCACGCAGAATCTCAAACCAGCGCGGCCGGAGCGGCTTGCCGGCGATGATTTTGGTGATATTATTTTGATGGGCATATTCGATTACCGCTTCGGCTACCGATTCGCCCGTCAAGTTGGCAATCCTGGCGCCCAATTCTTCTGCCAGGAGTAAATTTTTTTGCATGCGCAGCCTGTTTTCTGCTGGCATTTTCAGATGACCTGGCGTTTCTACAAACGCCACAATCCAGTCCGCATTCAGGTCATCTGCCAGGCGCCTCCCGGCGCGAATCAAGCGCTCGCCCATGGGATGTGAGCTGATACACACCAAGATCCGCTCCCCTGCAGGCCATGGCCCGGGAATAGCTTTGGTCTGCATATAGCTCAACATTTGGCTGTCAACCCGCTCGGCAGCCCGCCGTAAAGAAAGCTCACGCAGAGCAGTCAGATTCCCTTTGCGAAAGAATTCTTTCAACGCCCGCGCGGCCTGGTCGGGCACATAAACCTTCCCATCCTGCAAGCGCTTCAGCAGTTCATCGGTCGGCAAATCAACCAGCTCGATTTCATAGGCTTCATCGATGATGCGGTCCGGTACAGTTTCACGCACCGCAACCCCGGTGATTTGCTGGACAACATCTTTGAGGCTTTCCAGGTGCTGGATATTCAGAGCGCTGTACACATCGATGCCGGCATCCAATAACTCTTCCACATCCTGGTAGCGTTTTGGGTGACGTAAACCAGGCGCGTTGGAGTGTGCCAGTTCATCCACCAGGATTAGTCGTGGATGGCGCGCCAGGGCGGCATCCAGGTCCAGGTCAGACAGCTCTGTGCCACGGTAATCCACTACGCGGCGCGGCAGTATTTCCAGACCGGATAGCAGCACTTCGGTTTCTTTCCGACCATGCGTTTCCACATATCCCACCACCACATCCACGCCATCCTGCTGGCGCTGGTGCGCTGCCTCCAACATCGCATAGGTTTTTCCTACGCCAGCGACATACCCTAAGAATATTTTGAGCTTACCGCGCTTGGCAGCATGTTCTTCATTAGCAAACCGCTCTAGAAGTTCATCTGGATCAGGGCGCTCGTAATCTTTCATATAGCTATTTTAGCGCATCTACTGCCATATTCAGCTTTAAGACATTGACATACGATTCTCCCAGGAATCCAAACAGCGGGCTTTCGGTATTCTGGTCAATCACCGCTTCTACCTGGTCGACAGATAGGCCGCGGGCACGCGCCACACGCCCGGCTTGATAGCGAGCGGCTGCCAGGCTGATATCCGGGTCTAGACCGCTGGCTGAAGCGGTCACCAGGTCAACTGGAACTGGCTGCAAATTTTGCGGATCGGCGGCGCGCAGCTCCACAATACGGTCCTTGGCCTGTTTGATCAGCGCAGGGTTGTCCGGGCCTAGATTGCTGCCGGACGAAGCAGCAGCATTATATGCACCGCCGCTTGTGGCCGATAAGCGGCCCCAAAAATAACGTGGATCATCAAACTGCTGACCGATCAAGGCTGATCCGACCACCCCCTGCTCATTCTTGACCAAACTACCATTGGCCCGGGCTGGGAAAACCAATTGGGCCAGGCCGGTGATCGCCAGGGGGTATATCACTCCCGTGAGAACCATCATGAGAAGACACATCAGCAAGGATATTTTCAATTGTTTCAGCATGTTTTACCTCCTAAACCAGGCGCAGTGCTACCAACAGCAGGTCGATCAGCTTGATGCCGATGAATGGAGCGATCAAACCACCAAGCCCATACACCAGCAAATTGTCACGCAGCAGGCGTGCTGCGCCCACCGCCTGGTACGGCACGCCGCGCAGTGCCAACGGGACCAGCATGATGATGATCAGGGCATTGAAGATCACTGCTGAAAGGATGGCGCTTTCAGGCGTCGCCAGGCGCATGATATTGAGGCTGTTCAACTGAGGATAAGTAGAAGCAAACGCCGCCGGGATTATGGCAAAATATTTCGACACATCGTTTGCGATGCTGAACGTGGTCAGGGCGCCGCGCGTCATCAACAGTTGTTTGCCGATCTCGACAATTTCAATCAACTTCGTAGGGTTCGATTCGAGATCGATCATATTGGCAGCTTCCCGGGCCGGTTGGGTGCCGGTGTTCATCGCCACCGCCACATCGGCTTGCGCCAGAGCAGGAGCATCATTGGTGCCGTCGCCGGTCATTGCCACCAACCTGCCACCTGTCTGGTATTCGCGAATCAATGTTAATTTCTTCTCGGGGGTTGCCTGGGCCAGGAAATCGTCCACTCCGGCTTCGGCGGCGATAGCAGCCGCGGTGAGCGGATTGTCACCCGTTATCATCACCGTTTTGATGCCCATCTTGCGCAGTTGTTGGAATCGTTCGTACAACCCGCCTTTGACGATATCTTTCAGGTGGATAACTCCCAAGGCGGTTTGATTGCGGGTCACAACCAGGGGTGTCCCACCATTGCGCGCAATTTGTTCAACCTGCTGGCGCAGTTCCACCGGCGCTATACCCCCTTGGCTCTGCAAATAGGCGAGCATGGTATCAGGCGCGCCTTTGTAGATTGCCGAATGATCAAACGTCACGCCGCTCATGCGGGTCTGGGCGCTGAAAGGCACGAATCTCATCCCTTGGGGCATGCTTTCCGACGGGCTGACCGATCGGCCGCGCAGGCCATATTTTTCTTTGGCCAACACCACGATGGAGCGCCCTTCTGGCGTCTCATCAGCCAGCGAGGCGAGCTGAGCCGCATCTGCCAGGTCTTGTGGCGAGACGCCCCCCACCGGGATAAACTCAACTGCTTCCCTGTTACCCAGAGTGATGGTGCCGGTTTTATCCAGAAGAAGCACATCAACATCGCCGGCAGCTTCAATGGCGCGTCCAGAAAGGGCGATCACATTGCGCCGGATCAAGCGATCCATGCCGGCGATGCCAATCGCAGACAGCAGTCCACCGATAGTAGTAGGGATCAGGCAGACTAAAAGAGCCACCAGCACCGTGATCGTTACAGGCTGGCCCGAGCCGGCGGCGGTCACGCTGTATATTGAATATGGCAGCAGGGTGATGCACACCACCAGGAAAATGATGGTAAAAGCGGCCAGCAAGATATTGAGCGCAATCTCATTGGGTGTTTTCTGGCGTGAAGCACCCTCCACCAGACTGATCATACGGTCGAGAAATCCTTCACCTGGGCGGGCGGTGACCTGCACTACCAGCCAATCGGAGAGGATGCGCGTACCGCCGGTCACCGCACTGCGATCACCGCCGGATTCGCGAATCACCGGGGCTGACTCGCCAGTCACAGCCGATTCATCCACAGAAGCGATGCCTCCGATCACTTCTCCATCCGCCGGAATGATATCGCCGGCCTCTACCAGGAAACGATCTCCCTGGCGTAATTGAGTGGAAGGCGTCAGCACAAATTTTTCTGGGCGCGCGCCATCCGAGAGCGGTTGCTGCAGTTTCTTAGCACTTGTCTCCTGGCGTGTTTTGCGCAGCGATTCGGCCTGAGCCTTGCCGCGCCCCTCTGCCAGGGCTTCAGAAAAATTGGCGAACAACACGGTGAACCATAACCAGGCAGCGACTGCGCCAATAAAAGCAGAAGGGGCCTCGCCGCGGCCTATCAAAGCCTGCACCCACAAACCGGTTGCCAGCACGCTGCCGACTTCTACCACGAACATCACCGGGTTATGCGCCTGGATGCGCGGATCGAGTTTGCGGAAAGAATCCAGGATGGCGCGTTGGTATAAAGCGCGCTGTACAGAGTATGATTTGCGAACAGGCGTGTGCATGATTAACCTCCGAATATCAATAAATGCTCCACCACCGGACCCAGCGCCAGAGCAGGGACAAAGTTTAAAGCCCCAACCAGGATGACCACGCCAATCAACCAACTGATAAAAAGTGGAGATGTGGTAGATAATGTACCTGCCCCAGCCGGTGTTTTCTTCTTAACCGCCAACGATCCAGCCAACGCCAGAGTCGGGACTGCCAGCCAGAAGCGCCCGATCAGCATGGCTAGTGCGCCGGTCAGGTTGTAAAACGGTGTATTGCCGCCCAGTCCAGCGAATGCACTGCCATTGTTGTTGCCTTGCGAGGTAAAGGCGTACAGTATCTCGCTAAAACCGTGCGGGCCGGGGTTCAAAACAGCACTCTGGCCTGCGCTGGTGGACACAGCTAACGCTGTGAGCATTAAGACCGTCACCGGCATGATCAAGATTAACAACGAGGCCATTTTGACTTCATACGCTTCGATTTTCTTGCCCAGGTACTCTGGGGTGCGGCCAACCATTAAACCGGCGACAAACACGGCGACGATCACAAATACCAACATGCCGTATAACCCCGAGCCAACGCCGCCAAATACCACTTCGCCCAGCATCATCATCACCAGTTCCGCCAGGCCGCCCAGCGGCATGTACGAGTCGTGCATCGAATCAACAGAGCCATTGGAAGCAGCCGTGGTGGCAATCGCCCAGACCGACGAATTGGCCAGGCCAAAACGCACTTCTTTGCCCTCCATGTTGCCACCCGGCTGCAGTATGCTGGATGACTGGTCCACGCCCAGAGCCGTCAGCCTGGGGTTGCCAGCCGCTTCAGAAGCATACGTAAGCGCGATGAACACCACCAGCAGCACCAGCATGGCAATCAAAATGGCCCAACCCTGGCGCGTATCGCCAACCAGCATGCCGTAGGTGTAACACAGGGCGGCAGGGATCAAAAGAATAGAAAGAGATTCCAGCAAATTCGAAAAAGGCGTTGGGTTTTCAAAGGGATGTGTCGAGTTGACATTAAAAAAGCCGCCGCCGTTGGTGCCCAGCATCTTGATGGCGATCTGCGAGGCCGCCGGGCCGACTGCGATTGTTTGCGTGCTCCCGCCAACCCCGGGCTGCAGTACATTTGCTGTGATGGAAGGCGCTAAAGTCTGCACAACACCCTGCGAAACCAGCGCCAGTGACAGGATCACTGACAGTGGCAGTAGAATATACAAAGTGCTGCGGGTCATATCAACCCAGAAATTGCCGATCAGCCGGGTGTTGTGGCGGGCCAGGCTGCGGGTGAAGGCCAGCAGGACCGCCATGCCGCTGGCTGCCGAGACAAAATTCTGCACGGTCAGGCCGAGCATTTGCGTCAGGTAACTTAATGTAACCTCACCCCCATAATTCTGCCAGTTGGTATTGGAAACGAAACTGACCGCCGTATTCAGAGCCAGGTCGGGAGCTACCGCCTGCATGTGCATCGGGTTGAACGGCAAATAACCCTGCAGCCTTTGGAGCAAGTAAACAAAGACAAAACCCACCAGGCTGAACATCAGCAGGGCGACAGCATATGTTTTCCAGTCCATCTCCTCATCAGGGTTAACCCCGCACAAGCGGTACAACCATCGTTCCAACGGGCCAAAAATTGGCGCCAGGAATGTTCTTTCGCCCTTATAAACCTTGGCCATAAATAGACCAAGCGGCTTTACCAACAGCGTCAGAACACCGAGGTAGAATAATATTTGGAGCCAGCCAGTTACGGTCATTAGAATTTCTCCGGCTTCAGCAGAGCGTAGAACAGGTAAGCCAACAAGAGCAGTGCAATCAACCCAACAACCAGGTACATCATTGTCATAAAGGATCTCCAACCTTACAGCCGCTCAAGGCCTTTAAGCATGGCGAAGCAGCTGGCAAAGAAGAGCAGAACAACCATTACAAAGAGAAGATCGAGCATAATAACCTCCGATTATGCTCACTATATGCCAGCCGCCGTTAAGTTGGTGTTAAGAAGCCCCTAATCTGTGCGCACCCACAAAAAAAGGCCTTAAGCCCCAATAATCATTGGGGCTTAAGGCCTGTGACAAACTATTTGATTCTATGCCAGGGTATAGCTCTCGCCCGGCTTCAGAATATGAACCTGCGTGCCCGTGGCAGCGTGCACCTGTTTCGACCAGGCTTCCGCATCCTGGCTGATCAAGCCGAAGGTGTTGAAATGGATGGGGATGACGTGCTTGGGCTGCAAGAATTTCACAGCTCGCAGCGCATCATCTGGGCCCATGGTGAAGTTGTCGCCGATCGGGATGACAGCCAGGTCAAGACCCTCCTCGCCGATCAGTTTCATGTCGCCGAACAGCCCGGTATCGCCAGCCAGGTAAATCTTCTTGCCATCGTTGGTAGTGAGCAGGAAACCGGCCGGGTTGCCGCCGTAAGTGCCGTCAGGCAGGGCTGAGCCGTGCAGTGCAAGGGTCAGCTTGAGATAGCCAAACGGATGCTTAAATCCGCCTCCCAAATGTTGGGCATGCACCTCAACTCCTTGTTTTTCCAACCAGTTGGCGATTTCAAAATTGCTGATCGCGATAGCTCCGGTGCGCTTGGCGATGGCGACTGTGTCGCCTACGTGGTCGCCGTGACCATGTGTGATCAGAATATAATCTGCCGCCGCCTGGGTGGCCGTGATGGCAGCCGCTGGATTCCCGCTGAAGAAGGGATCCACCAACAGGCAGTAGCCCCCAGTTTCCAAACCCAATGTTGCATGTCCATACCATGTAAGTTTCGTTGCCATAATCTCTCCTTCGCACGTAGGCAAAAAATATTGTGGATGAACCGAAATTGGCTGATTTTCAAGTAGTATACCCGAAAGTTGAACTTATGGAACACGAAAGCGAGGTCATTGCATTTAGGCGCTGACCTCCTCCCGAAAAAGGAAAGGGAATGGGAACCCCAAACCCCCATCGCCTGAAGTTGGACTGTCAGAAGAGGCAGATTGCATTCGCTCTGAATCAGGTTTGAGACCTTTCTCCCATCTTCAGGTAAAATCTAAAATAGAAAGGATAAGAAGCATGAACTTTGGTGATTGCATCGAAATTGGCGCCAGCCTGGAAGAAGAATACCTGGTAGAGGAAAGGCATCTGGCTGCCCATGTCGGCAGCGGCTCGGCGCGCGTGCTGGCCACGCCCTGGATGATTGGCTTCATGGAGCGCACGGCGCACCGCCTGCTGGCCCGCTGCCTGCCGCACGGATATTCGAGCGTCGGCACGCTTGTGAACGTGCGCCACCTGGCGCCAACCCCCTTTGGAAGCACACTGCGGGTGCGGGCGGAGGTGACTGCCGTGGATGGTGCGCGGATCAGTTTGAAGATCGAAGCCAGGGATGCCAGTGAGCTGGCAGGCGAAGGAACGCACGAGCGGTTCATCATCGACGAAGCTCGTTTTCTTAAGCGGGTAAACGCCAAACAAGAAAAATTGCCAAAATGAGCCTGGTGATGCTGGATGGCTGGGCGCTGGTGCATGCGCCCGGCTCACCGGCCGCTGTGCATGTCTGGGCGCTTTTGGGCCAGGTGCTGAATGGTATTGAGCTGATCGTGGCGCTGCCCGGCAACCGTCCAGCCTGGCTGCCTGGTAGCATCGCCAGCCTGAGCAGGCTGGCCGATCCGAACCCTGGCGAACGCCTGGCCTGGGCACAGCGCCGCCTGCCAACTCTGGCGCGGCAGGTCCAGGCAGACTGGCTGCATACTGGCATCGCTAATACGCCATTTTTGAGCCCGATCAGGCGCACCATAAGCCCGGTGAGCTACTCAGGAGAGCAATCCGGGGAAGGTTTGGCGGACCGCCTGCGCGCTTCTCTCGGCGCAGGCGGGGCGGTACAGGCACGGCACATGCTGTGGCCAGCCGACCTTGACAATCTCCCAAAAAGTTCGCAACCGCTGCTGTGCCGGCCCTTTGTCCACCCGGATTATTTAGCGGCTGCTTCGACTGGGCCGGATTTTCCGCTGGCATTACCGGAAACGTTCGTGTTGTACCATGGACCAGGCGATGAAGCCAGCTTGCAGCGCCTGGCAGCCGCCTGGAGTTGGGCGGCCAGCTCGTTGGGTGCAGAATACCCCTTGCTGGCAGTGGGCCTGAGCACGGCTGCCCGCGATCGCCTCAAACGCCTGGCCATCGAGTATTCCTTTGGAGCTACACTGCAGATTCTGCCGGAGCTACCCACCAGCGCTTATGCCTGTTTGTACAAAGCGTGCAGCGTGTTGTTTCACCCCGCCGAGATTCCGCCCTGGGGCGACCCACTCTTGCTCGCTATGGCCTGCGGCAAGCCGGTGGTGGCTGGCGCAGCGCCCTTCGTTTCTCAACGCGCCGGGCCGGCTGCCTACCTGGCGCCTTTGGAAGAGCCGCGCACCCTGGGGGCTGCCTTACTGACCGTATCAATCGAAGAAACGCTCGCCAGCGACCTCGGGCGACGCGCTGCCGAGCAGTTCAGCAGTCTACCTGGGATTGAGCCGTCCCTGGCTCTGCGGGAGCTGTGGCCGGCTGAGAATACTCGGCTTACCGGCGGCGGAAGATAATCAGCGCGTAAATTCCCAGGCCAAGCCCGCCTAACAGCAGAAAAGCGCCGGCAAGCGCCAGCACCGGCGAACGGCCCGGCGAAGTGGGGATGATCGCTTGTTCCCCTGCTTTTTCCGAGTTCAATTGAGCCCCGAAACTGAGATAGGTCTGGTCTCCTGCGCTGAGCTTGAATGTTTTGTTCAACGACATCGTAGCGTTATAACCGGCCGGTATGGCCACTGTGACATTGTATTCGCCTTCAGGCAGATCGGTAAAACAAAGATGGGCGGGATCGCCAAACTTATCCAGCAAATTGGCCGTCGGCGCTGTTTTGGAAACCAGGCCATCCCGATTCGTGACATTGATCTGACCGCCGATGATCCATGGCTCAGTCGTCTGGCGCATACCGTCGCCATTCACATCCAGGTAGAGCATCACGCACACGTTGCCCTTCCCCGCCGGAGTTGTGGGCGTCGGTTGGGGTGGCGCGGCAGTGGCCCCGGGAGCGGCGGTTGTTTGCGGCTGGGCTGGCCCTCCCAGGCCGATCAGTAACACATCGCCGGGCTTGACTACATCGCTGCTGAGCTTGTTCAAAGACCTGAGCTGGTCGAGCGGAACACCGGTAATCGCGGAGATGCGCCATAGGGTATCATTTTCCTGCACAATGTAGCGAATTCGCCCGTCCGGACCGGGTGTGGGTGTGAAGAAGGGCGTCAACTGCGCCAACTGCGCCGCCTGGGCCGGAACATTCAAGAAAGACAGCCAGCTTAGAAAGAGCAGGCCCGCACCGCAGGCCAGCCAAAACTTCCAATTTAACTTACTCATACCCCTTATTATAATGGATCAAATTGCTTTTGAACGCCCTCCACCCAGTCGTGAATCTGCTCCTCCAGCAGGTCGAGCGGGATACTGCCATTGCACAGAATCTGATCGTGAAACTCGCGCACGTTAAAGCGCTCGCCCAGGGCTGTCTCAGCGTATTGCCGCAGTTGGCGGATCTTCAATTCGCCAATTTTATATGCCAGCGCCTGCCCGGGCCAGGCGATGTAACGATCGACTTCATTGGCAATATTCAGCAGCGAAAGCGATGAGTTTTCGGCCATGAAATCAATTGCCTGCTGGCGGCTCCATCCAAAGGCATGCAGGCCGGTATCCACTACCAGCCGGCAGGCGCGCCAGATCTCAAAGGTCAGGCGGCCAAAATTGCTGTAAATATCCTGGTAAAAACCGATTTCGAGGCCCAGGCGTTCCGCGTACAGAGCCCAGCCTTCAATGAAGGCTGTGAAATCGGAAAAACGCCGGAAATCGGGCACGGCGTTCATTTCGAACTGCAAAGCGAGCTGCAGATGGTGGCCTGGCACCGCTTCATGGAACGAAAGCGCCTCATACTCATACAACGGGCGGCTTTTCAGATCGTAGGTATTCACGTAATAAAAACCGGCTGTTTTGCCATCCCCGCTGGCAGGAAAATAATAGGCGCTGGTGGAGTTGGGGGCCAGGTATTCGGGAATCTGACGCAGCCCAAACGGCGTGCGCGGCAGAGTTTTGAAAAGGTGGGGCAGTTCACCTTCCATGCGTTTCATAATTAAGGCCACTTCCTTCATTAGAGCCTCGGGGGTATCCACAAAAAAGCGCTTATCGGTGCGCAAAAAGTGAATAAATTCTTTCAGACTACCCTGGAAACCCGACTGATCCAGAAGGCTCTGCATTTCAGAGCGGATGCGGCGTACTTCGTCCAACCCGGTCTGGTGAACATGGGCGGCGCTGAGCGGCAGGGTGGTATAACGCCGGATACAGTACTGATAGTAAGCCAGGCCATCTGGCAGGCTGGCGGCGGCGGGGTCTTGCCGGGCGCCAGGCAGATATTCATCTACCAGGAATTGGTTTAATGCCCGGTAGGCCGGCAGAACGGATTGGATGACAGTCTGTTCGGCCGCTTGCTGCAGGCGCGCCCGCTGTTCAGCGGAAATCGAATCGGGAATCGATTCAAAAGGCCGGAAGAAAACGCTTTGCCGGGCATCCAGCACGAGATGCGCGCTGACTGTCCGTTCGACGCCGCTTAACGCTGCGCTGGAGGGCGTATAACCATTGGCAAGGCCTTTGCGCATCAGAGTGATTTGGGCTTCGAAAAAGGTTTTCATGCCCTCCAACCGCTTCAGGTAGTTTTCATAGTCGGTCAGTGAATGGAATGGAGTCTGCAAAATGATGTCTGGAAGGTAAATTTGAAATCCCGATAGGCGGGAAATGGGCATCCAGTGTAGGTGGAATTCGTATTCCTTGATCTGCATTTCCAGGTCGCGGGCGAACAGATCATAATTAAGGCGGTGAGCAGCGGGCAGGCGAGAGCGAGTAATCTCTTGCAAGCGGGCGAGAAAAGCCTTTGCATGCCGCGCCCGGTCAGCCAGGCTGGCCTCATCCATTTCCGGCATTCGGTCGTTAAATCGATGATCTCCGCACGAAGTCGCCGCCAGCGGGTTATTCCGCATGCGGTACTCCCATTCCTCGGCGAACAAAGCATACAAACTGGCGATGCGGCCCGTCTTAGGCATTTCGGAATCCTTTCTGGAGATAGAACAAAGCCAGGAGAGCGAACAGGTTCAAGAGAATTGAAATCAGCGCATTCGGCGCGATGCCCGGCAGCGAGCTCGCCGCGCCGCGCAAGGCATACACCGGCAGGGCAGTGCTGGCGCCTGCGGCTCGGCTCAAAGAAATCAGGGCCATGTTCGACGCCATCAACGAAGCGCGCGCTGTAGGCAGGACTTCTGTCATCAAGGGCAGACTGCTGACCAGGGTAAATTCAAACGTTAGATAAAACAACAGCAGGCTGACGAAAGCCCCCACCAGGGAACTACCAGAAAAGATCAAGAGCAGCGAAGCGGCCATATTCAAGCACACACCGATCGCTACAGAGCGGATTTTACCCAGCCGGTCAACGAACACGCCAACCAGCGTCTCGCCGAGCAGTTCCGCCAAACCAACGCCGATCGCCAGCGCTCCCAGGCTGGTCACCTGAAAAGCGAACTGGTCCTCCATCCACACACCCATCACCAGGTTGACAATTTCATTAGCCGCGGTGAGCAGGATGCTGAAAGCCAGTGCAGTCAGACCCAACCGGCTGGTAAACACACGCCCCAGGTTCCGCCACGAAGAACCGGCAGATCGGGCTGCCGGGTGGTCGCGCGGGATGATGCGTAAAAACATCAAGAGCACAACTCCGGAGCAGGCCAGGATGACTGGAAAAGGACTGCGCCAATCGTAATATGCCAGCAGCAGCCCAACCAGCGGCACACCGATAATAAAGCTCAAAGACCAACCCATCTCCGTCAGGGCAATGGCCAGACCGCGCTGAGCATAGGGAATGGTATCGCCCAGGAATGCCTGCAGAGAAGGGATAAACACCAGGTAGCCGATCGTTGTCAGGATCAGTGCGCCGACAAATGCCCAAAACACCGGCTGGAAGATCACCAGCAGTAAACCAGCAATGAACAGACACAAACCAATCAGCATGCCAAAACGGCGGCCGCGCGTATCGGCGATCGTCGCCAACAGAGGGCTGAGGCTGCCCAGGCCAGCGCGCAGGGTCAATGCAGCCGATACCTGGCCAACATCCACACCCAGGCCGCGTGCGAATACGGCCAAGAAAGGATACACCATACGGTGCACCGTGTTAAACACGATGCGCACCAGGGTGAAGAACAATAACTGCGCCAGCAGTGGGCGCTCTAACTTGTTTTGCGCCATTTACGAAACAACAGTAGGGTTATCTGCCAGCCCAGGAGCAAAGTGCTGATCAATAGAAGGCCAAAGAAAATTTGGATCCACACCGCTTGCGAATCGAGGATGGGCGAACGGGGATGCATGACATTTTCCACGCCGCCCAAGAGCCACAGCAGGGCCGCCACGTATCCCGTATTGGCCAGGCCGGTCCATAGGGGGTTGTTCAGCAGAGCCAGGCCAATTTGCAAAGCTATCCCGCTGATAGCAAAGGCCAGCGCCAGGCTCCAGCGCGGTT
The DNA here is from genome assembly GCA_029782365.1 of Chloroflexota bacterium. Lineage (GTDB taxonomy): Bacteria > Chloroflexota > Anaerolineae > Anaerolineales > UBA4823 > CAWBUW01. Next base: position 6,660 of record JAKOUW010000149.1, on the reverse strand, counting down.
CAGAAAGGAACAGGCCGTTCCAGTTGGCCTCCATGGCCCACAGTGACAGCGGAAGATATGTGAGCCAAAATAACAAGCCTGTGCGTCCAAAGGCCAGTGACCAGTCGCTCAACACCCGCCAGCCCCGCCTGAGGCCTAACAAACCTGTCAATCCGGCGGCAACCATGGCTGCCAGGGCTGTCCAAACCCAGGCGCCGTGCAAATAGACAATGCGCACATTGGAACCCAAAGATTTCTCAGCAGGCCCAAACAGGCTGATGCCCAAAATCACCAATAAGTTCAGTCCCAGCCACACCCAGGTGCGGGGCTGTTTTGCAGAAATTTGTCTCATATATACCTTTTCTAATTTTGAGGTTTGCATTCACCACTCGCCAGGGGCAGCCAGACGCAGAACGTCGTCCCTACACCAAGTTTTGAATCCACGGTGATCTGACCGTTGTGGTTATGCACAATCCAATAAGCAATTGAAAGTCCCAATCCAAAACCTTTCGACTTCGAACGCGTGCGCGCTTTTTCGGCGCGATAAAATCGTTCGAAGATATGGGGCAAATCTTCCTGGGGAATGCCAGGGCCTGTGTCGCTGACCGCAATGCGCGCCATACTGCCTTCTTTGCCCACGCCCACCACCACTTCGCCGGCCTGGGTGTAGTTGATGGCGTTACCGATCAGGTTCAGCAGCACCTGTTTGAGTTTGTCACGATCACCGCATACCAGCACCTGGTCGATATCGCCCACACGCAGTTTAATGCGATCTTGAGCCAAAACCTTCAACTGGCTCATCGCCTCAAACACCAGCGTGTCCAGCTCGACCGTCTGAAAAATGAGCGGCATCTTGCCTGATTCGGCCTGGGCAAGCAGCAGCAGATCACCCACCAGGCGGGTCAAACGATCCACTTCATTTTCGATGCTGTCCAGACTTTCCTCGTCCGCGCACGACATACGCCGCATCAGACTGGTGTTGCCTTTGATGACTGTCAGCGGGGTGCGCAGTTCGTGGCCCACATCGGCCAGGAAGCGGCGCTGTGAAGTGAACAGGTTTTCCAGACGGCCAAGTGTTTCATTAAATGCGTTAATTAACTGTCCAATTTCGTCGCTCGGCGGACCTTCATAAGGAATGCGGTGAGCCAAGTCGTCGGCTTTGGTGATTTTCAAAGCAACCACGGTGGCATTGGCGAGCGAAGAGAGCGCCTGGCGGGTGCTCAACCACACTGCCAGGGCGGCGATCAGTGATCCGATCAGCATACCGCCTACGGTGATGCTGAACAAGATGCTTTGCACATCGCTCACCAGGTTGAGGCTGGTAGCCACCTGCAAGGTGCCTACGTTGCGGTTGCCCACGTTCAAGGGCACTGTCAAGACACGAAAGGGTTGTCCATTCGCCGTGGCGTCGCGCACCACCGGCTTGAGAGAGCGCATACCGATTGGGTCTAGCACGGCTGTAAAAGCTGTGTTGTAATAAAAAAGCTGGCTGTTTCTATCGCGCAGTTGCACCAGCGTATCCGGAGAAAGCTGATCTCTCAGCTCAACCGTCGCCACTGTCAGCCGACCGGTCTGGTCGACGCGCGTATTTTTAATGACGATGCCAGCGGCTTGCGAGAGTTCAAAATCCAATTGGCTTTTGACGCGGTCGTTAAAGTAAAGAGAAACTGCTACCCCAAAGAGTAGCAGAATCCCAACCAACAAGATCGTATATAAGATCGTCAGACGTGTACGGAGGGACATGCAAACCGATCAGGATGGTTCGCGCAGCACATAGCCCATTCCGCGCACGGTGTGCAGCAAGCGTGTCTCCCCAGTTGTTTCCAGTTTTTGACGCAGATAACGGATGTACACTTCGATGATATTGCTTTCGCCGCCGAAATCATAGCCCCATACCCGGTCAAAGATCATGTCGCGCGTTAAAACCTGGCGCGGATGACGCATAAAGAGCTCCAACAGTTCGTATTCTTTGGCGGTCAGCGGGATCACTCGATCTGCGCGGGTAGCCTGGCGCGTACCAGTATCCAATGTCAAATCGGCAAAACGCAGCGCCTGAGGCCGGCTGGGCTGAGAGCGGCGCAGCAGCGCTCGGATGCGCGCCAACAGTTCATCCAGGTTGAATGGCTTGGTCATGTAATCGTCAGCGCCCATATCCAGACCCTGGACCCGATCTGTCACCGTGTCTTTTGCGGTCAAGATCAAAATAGGCACAGGACCACCTGCTCGCAGTCTGCGGCATACCTCGAAGCCATCAATTCCCGGCAGCATCAAGTCCAGCACAACCAGATCAGGTGGATTATCGCGGGCCACTGCAAGACCCGATTGCCCATCCATGGCAGTGTCAACCTGATATCCTTCATATGCCAAGCCGCGCCGCAAGAAACGCAAGATGGCTTCATCGTCTTCAATGATTAAGATGCGTGAACTCATAATGCCTCCTGTTTCTTTTAATCAATATACCACAGGGATGAAAAATACAAAAGGCCGTCCTGGTGGGCGGCCTTTTGTTTAGGGTAGAAACAGGTTACTTGACTTCGACAGATGCGCCCGCGGCTTCCAACTTGGATTTGGCATCCGCAGCGACTTCCTTGGAAACCGCTTCCAGGATCTTGGTGCCTGGGGTTTCGGCGGCTTCCTTGGCCTCTTTCAGGCCCAGGGTGGTAAGCTGGCGCACTACCTTGATGACATCAATCTTCTTGGCGCCAGCGTCTTTGATGACCACATCGAATTCCGTCTTCTCTTCGACGGGTTCGGGGGCGGCGGCGGCAGCAGCGGGGCCAGCAGCGGCGGCAGCCATTGCGACGGGGGCTGCGGCAGAAACGCCCCATTTCTCTTCCAGTTTCTTCACCAGTTCGGCGGCCTCGAGCACAGTCAGGGCGCCCAGTTCATCGACCAGTTTATTCAGGTCAGCCATTTTAAACACTCCTTACAAATGTACAATTTGATATAAATTTTTTATTATCGGATCGCCAGCCGGTCTTCCAGGAGCTCATTCTGCTTCCCTTGGAAAGGGACCTGCCGGCGAATTGTTGAATAACCGTCAAGTTCCGGCGTAAAGTCGGGTCAGGCGGTTACGAAGCTGCTGTGCCTGCCGAATCTTGTTCGGCATAGGCTTTCACGACTGCAGCAACCTGGCGACCAGGTTCAGCCAATGTACGCACCAGCTTGCTGGCGGGGCCCAGGATGGTACCAAGCAGCCGCGCACGTACAATGGGCAGCGGGGGCATATCTGCCAGGGCTTTGACGCCATCGGCTGTGATAGAAGTGCGTTCCAAAACGCCGCCTTTGACTTTGAATGCTTCCGTTGTCTTGGCGAATTCCATCACTGCTTTCGCTACTGCAGGGGCATCGCGAAAGGCGAAAACTGCGCCAGAGCTGCCCTCGAGCAGACCCTCTGGCAGTTTAACGCCAGCGTTTTCCAACACTTTGCGACCCAGGGTATTTTTTACCACATGGAATTCACCGCCTGCCTCGCGAATCTTGATGCGCAGCGCATCCAGGTCTTTCATTGCCATGCCTTTGTATTCGGCCAAAATGATCGCCTGGCTCCGGCTCAGCCATTTTTCATACTGAGCGAGGATAGTTTCTTTTAGTTCTCGAGACTTAGCCAATTGTCCTACCTCCTTTCATAAAAAAGTCTTTGCCTCGCGGGTTTCCCGGGCAAAGACTCTCCTTGAAGCGCCTGGCAACAGGCAGTATTCATCTGGAGGGTCCTCACCTCGGCAGGTGATTAAGCCAGCAATTCAGCGGGCGCCTGCTTTCTTCGGCGAAGCTGCAGCTTTTGCGCTGCAAACCGGCGAACCAGTCATTGGCTGGCGAACCGGGTTTAAACTTTATTGGGTGGCCAGGCGGTATGTTTTAGCAACCACCTGGCCCAGATAGCTACTCTGTAACCACCATGCTCTGGGCCTGGATAGGATCAACCCTGATCCCAGGGCCCATGGTGCTGGTGATAGTCACGCGCTTGATATAAATGCCCTTGGTGGCAGCCGGGCGGGCCTTCTTGACAGCTTCCATCAAGGCCGCGAAGTTCTCGAAGATTTTCTTGGCATCGAAGGAAACTTTACCAATCGGCACATGCAGATTCGAGGTTTTGTCGACGCGGAATTCCACGCGGCCAGCCTTGGATTCGTTGATCACCCGCACGATATCTTCAACGGGGACTACGGTGCCCGCCTTGGGGTTGGGCATCAAACCACGTGGGCCGAGGATACGGCCCAAGCGGCCAACTTTACCCATCATATCCGGGGTGGCGATGGCGACATCGAAATCAGTCCAACCGCCCTGGATCTTGGCGATCATTTCATCATCACCGATGTAATCGGCGCCAGCCTCGCGGGCGATTGTCACTGCTGGGCCTTGCACAAAGGCGATGATGCGCACTATCTTGCCCAGGCCGTGCGGCAGCACAACCACATCACGCACCTGTTGGTCCGCATGGCGCGGGTCAACACCCAGGCGGATGTGGACTTCAACCGTGCCATCGAACTTGGTGATCGAGGTCTCTTTCACCAGGCCAACCGCTTCTTTTGGTTCGTAGGCGCGCGCTTCATCAACTTTCTTCAGCGCGTCCAGGTATTTTTTACCATGTTTTGCCATTATTCCTCCATCGTGGTACAAACGGGCAGCCGGGCTGCCCTCCCACCGGTCCTTAGTCTTCGATTACTGTCAGGCCCAGGCTGACAGCCGTGCCTTCGATCTGCTTCATCGCGCCAGCGATATCGATGGCGTTCAAATCTTTCATTTTTAATTCAGCAATTTCACGAATCTGCTTGCGGCTGACCTTACCCACCTTTTCACGGCTGGGGTTGGCAGAGCCCTTTTCTACGCCGGCGGCCTTTTTCAAAAGCACAGCCGCTGGCGGGGTCTTCAAGATGAAAGTGAAGGACCCATCGGTGAAGATGCTGATTTCTGCCGGGATGATCTCGCCCGCTCGGCTGGCCGTGCGTGCATTGTATTCCTTGCAGAATGCCATCAGGTTGATACCGTGGCCTGCAAGCGCAGGACCAATCGGGGGAGCCGGGTTGGCTTTACCGGCAGTGATTTGTAAACGAACTACTGCTTTAAGTTTCTTTGCCACAGAATTATCTCCTTCGTGGTTCTAACGGGTGATATATAGGGGGACACCCTCCCACCTACTTACTACTTAGGCTTTCTCTACCTGCAAAAAGTCGAGTTCCACCGGCGTTTCACGGCCAAAGAAATTGACCGTTACGCGCACCTTGGCGCGTTCCATATCAATCTCAGCCACTGTGCCGCGGAAATCGTTGAAAGGTCCATCGACGATGCGCACACGCTCGCCGGGTTTAAAGGTGACTTTAATGCGTGGGGCTTCGGCTTCCATCCGCCGGATAATTTGAGCGACTTCTTCCGGGCGCAACGGGGTAGGAGCGTTGCCCATACCCACAAAACCGGTCACACCGGGGGTATTGCGCACGACATACCACGATTCTTCGCCCATGATCATATTGACCAGGATGTAACCGGGAAAGACGCGCCGCTCAATCGTGCGGCGTTTGCCTTCCTTGACCTCAATTTCTTCTTCCGTGGGGACGACAACATCGAAAATGCGATTTTTCATTCCCATCGTTTCGATGCGCTGTTCCAGGTTGTGCCGCACTTTGTTCTCGTAGCCCGAATAACAGTGAACGACATACCAGGCGCGTCCATCTGCTGCCTGAGACTCAGGAGGAAGCTCGCTGAATGAAAACTCCTCTTCCTGGTTTTGAGAGGCATCTTGTGAAGCGCCGGGCTTCGCAATCAACTTTTCGTCATCTTGCTTAGACATGCTTGTCGCTCACTTTTCAATCCAGGCAGCGGTTCAGGCGGCCAGGAGCAATGCAAAGAATCGGCTGAACAAGAAGTCCAACACGCCCAACAGGACGGTCATCACCACGATGACCACCAACACTACCTGTGTCAAGCTGATGGCTTCCTGGCGGGTAGGCCAGTTGACCTTGCGCAGTTCACCGATCGTTTCGCGGAAGAAGCGCTGCACGGTTTCGGTTATGCGCGCAAAGCGGCCTGACTTCTCAGGGGCACGGACTACTTTCTTTTCTTTCTCTTTTTCAGCCAAGGTTACACCTCTGTTTTACGTTTAAGACGCCGCCACAGGAGGCGGCGTCTACTTCAGGCAGGTCAGGCAGGAATTGAACCCACAACCCCCGCTTTTGGAGAGCGGTGCTCTGCCAATTGAGCTACTGACCTAGATTGTAAAGCCTCAAGAGATTGGAGAGCCTCTCCCCAATCTCTTGAGAAAAAACACTACTTGGTTTCGCGATGCAACGTGTGCTTGCGGCAGCGCGGGCAGAATTTCTTGAACTCGAGACGACCCGGGTCATTGCGGCGGTTCTTCTCGGTTGTGTAATTTCGCTCTTTGCAATCAGTGCACTGCAAATGAATTACCGGTCGAACATCTTTCTTTGTAGCCATTGCATTTCACCAGGACTGGTCTTTTGAACCAGTCCCAACTCCTTTACTTACGCGATAATCTTGGTAATAACGCCGGCGCCCACGGTCAGGCCGCCTTCGCGGATGGCGAACTTCGAGCCCTGCTCCAACGCCACCGGCACGATCAGCTCCACTTCCATGTTCACGTTGTCTCCTGGCACCACCATCTCCACCCCTTCGGGCAGTTTGATCGTCCCGGTCACATCCATCGTCCGGATGTAGAACTGCGGC
>JAKOUW010000133.1 GCA_029782365.1 Chloroflexota bacterium | reverse complement strand
GAAAAGCTGATCATGAGGCAGATTTCGGCCAACATGCAAGCGGTTCAAGCCGAGTATGCAAAGGACATGCACGATACGCTTACCAACGAACCGCAGGGGCGCTACTGGAAGAACGCGGGAACGCCTTACTTTTATGAGGTGGAAGGACCGGGCCCAGGTGTACACCGTGCTTCTAAGCCTGGTGATCCTCCCACCGTATTTACAGGCAAGCTGAGGGACTCCATCCGGTCACACGTGCTTCATCTTGATCGTCACCGGTATGCTGGTGCTGTTGACACCCAAGCCGACTACGCACCGACGTTGGAGTTCGGGGGAGTGAACGATCAGGGACACTATGTTGAGCCTCGTCCCGCATGGCTACCTACTCTGGTCCAAAATAGGAACAAGTATGGTTCTATAGCCACTAGGGGGTTCAGAAGAAAGGGGTGATGGGATGAGCGATTTGTGGACACCGTTGCAGACAGCGATCCACCGAATGATCACGTCTGACCCGACTTTTGCGGCGCTCACGGACGTCAATCGGAAAGACGGTCGCGGGAAGACGGGTCCTCAATTCTACATCTCATTCATTCCAGATTGGGCTACCTACCCATATGCAACCACCCCTGGGGATGCAGTTTCTTCGCCTTGGTATGAGTTCTCTGGTCGAGGAGGCGAAGAAGGCGTTTGGCCTATTCACATCTGGTGTGACTTGGATGCGGGCGGACCTTCGATGTGTAGACAGGTGGCTTCTGCGGTGGATGCGGTTCTGAACGGTGCCAACATAGAGGCTGTCGGATGGAGTCCGATGAAATTCTCGCGCGTTCATTCAACGCAACCCATGAGACAAGAGGGTGATCCGAATCTGTTTCATCAAGTCCTGCGTTATCACATGATGTTCTACAAGGTCTAGTCGGACCAAACCTATAGGGATTGGAAAAGCCACTGGCGCTCGCGCCGTGTGGCTTTTTTCGCGTCCCAAAACCACATGAAGGAGGAATACACATGGCGGCGATTACTGGAAAGGATGCAACCATTAAGATTGCGGACAAGGGAAGTGCGGTTGCTAACCTTCTAGGGGCTAACAACTGGCAGATCACCGTTGACGTGGCAATGATTGAAGACACGGATTTCGAGACTCAGGGATGGGTGACAAACCTTCCGGGGAACAGGTCTTGGACAGGAACCATTGACTTTTCTTGGCAGGTTCCCGATGCAGCCACGAACCAAGCAATTCTCGAAGCCGCTGCCCTAAATGGCACGTTGTGCACTGGTGAGTTCACCACTGATGGCACCAATGGGTACAAGGGAGATTTTTACGTCAACTCGTTCCCTGTCACCGTGCCACAAGGGGATCGTGTGACCTGCTCGGTTTCGATCACCGGTAACGGCAAGCTGGAACCGTTGAATCCTTAATGGTGACCGCTGACGCCGGGAAGGGGTGATCTGCAGAATGGCGGCGATTACAGGACAGTACGGCGCATTTTGGGGGCCAAAAAAGGACCAGAATGGGAAGCTAGCCTCATCTGTGGCTTTTGCCGAGGAAACCATGACGCGCCAAGCCGATAACAAAACGTACATCATCGATGACCCCGACCTTCGCTATTGGGACAAGGCGAAGCCTCTTGTTGTTGAGGAGAGCACGGACAACGGTAGCAGCTGGACTCCTGTTGCAAGTGGATTCACGGTACAACATGCTGGAGGAGTCGTTGTTTTTGACGAGGCCGACGCTACACGAGACGTACGTGTTTCGGGGCATGCATATGAGCTTGAGGAAAAGATGGGCTTCTTCTCGTGGACGCTCACAATTGATGTTGTGCAGCATGAAGTTGCTAACTTCCAGACAGATGGCTGGGTAGAGAACGTACCTGGCAATAAGTCTTGGACGGCACAGGCTGAACAGCATTGGAATAGCACCGACAAGCTGGACGATTGGATCGGCGAACTCTTACCCGTGACGTTCTTTGTGGATGATCAATCCACGCGGAAGTGGCGATATGAGGGCGTTGGTTACATCAGTCAGGATGCAGTAACCACGCCGCAAGGTGACCTGGTGACACGGACAATACAGTTCTCAGGTGATGGACCAGTGTGGCGCAGGACTGGCTAACACTTGGGGTTGAGATGTGGGCGAAGGGCTTATAAGGGGTTGTGATTGCCTCCCGCACTTCCCTTTCCTTCGCCCTTTTTTTAACGGGAGGCATAATACCAATACGGGAGGTAAATTTTCATGGCTAGAAGCATCGTGGACAGTGGCGGTTACATTATTAACATCAATGGACAGGAAGTAGAACTCCGCAAGCTGACTCTGGGTCACCTCGAAACGTTGGAGAGGGAATACGGCAGCTTGGACAAGGCACTGAGTTCCATGAAGGGGATCATCCACGCGATCTATCTTGCAGCCAAGCGTGGGGGATTCGAAGGTAAGCAAAGTGACGTGGCGGATGCTATCGAATTTGACCAGATCCATGGCATTGTAGCTGCTATTGCTAGCCAAGCCTCACTGACTCTTACGCCCGAAGAATCAAAGATCATCGGTGACCTTGTGGCCGCTGCCTTACTTGTTGACGAGAACGAAGATGCAGTTGCTTCTATCGAATCCATTGCCAAAAAACACGAATCCGTTCTTGTCAGTATTAAGAATCGCGCTGAGTCCCTTTCGAGAGTTGTGGGGGAAACTCAGGGGGCCAACCGGTAGATCCAGACTTCGCCCAGCTTCTTGTATGTAGGTTCTACGGTTGGACCCCGGAAGACATCGCCAATCTGACGCCTGAACAGTTTAATATGGCGTTGTCTAGGATAGGTGACATCGTCGCGTGGGAGCAGAAGGGAACAATCCCTCCCCGGAGGAGATTGCCCACTCACACGGAGTTGCTGCAACAGATGGCCGCTGCCAGACGTAGCGGACTTAAACCGCCGCGCCCAAAATGAGGCGCGAGTAGATTGAGGAGGAGAAGTTGGTGGCAAACGAAGGGGTAAATCTTGCAACAGCACATACCACGTTCACTGCCGACTTCTCCAGCTTGACTGACGGCATCAAGCATGCGGTCAAGATGGCGCAAGACGGCGCGAATCGAATCAAGCGGGAGTTCGCAGAAATTGAAAAAGCTGGTCAGAGGGCAGCAAACGCCTTTACGGGCAACTTCACGCATAACATCAACCTAACGGTGCGGTCTGTCCACAAGGTCGGCACAGCGCTTTTATCAGTTGCAGGAACGGCAGTTAAGACCGGCGCCACGATTGGAAGCTCCCTGTCAACGGGGATCAGGACCGCACTTACCAATTGGAATGCTCTGCATAACACATTCATGCGCACAATGTCGCAGATGAGAATGCGACTTGTGTTTTTCAAGCTCGACTTGGAGTTCTTGGCGACGAGTATCCGTCGCATTTTTTTGGGCATAGGCGGAGCACTTGGCGTGTTTACTAGTGCTGCCGTTAGCTTCGAGTCGGCTTTCGTTACCGTTCGCCGGGTAGTGGATGAAACGGAAGCCGGTTTCGCACAATTGAACAAAAACATTCGGGAGATGTCGAAGGAGCTTCCCATTGGAGCGAATGAACTAGCCAACCTTATGAGCGTGGCGGGCCGAATGGGAATCCGCGGCGTGGACAACCTGACGAAGTTCACGGATACGATCGCGAAGCTCCAGATGACTACGGACATTGTGGGTGAAGATGCTGCGGCTGCTTTGGCTCAGCTCTTGAACGTGATGGACGAGGCCCCGGCCAACATTGATCGTGTCGGCTCAACCATCGTTGACCTCGGGAACAACTTCGCTGCTACAGAAATGAACATTGTCAACATGGCGACCCGTATCGCCGGTGCTGGTCGCGTGGTCGGGCTGTCCACTGCGGACGTTCTTGGTCTTGCTACTGCCCTTGCTCAGGCCGGTGTGCGTGCTGAAATGGGCGGTAGTGCTATAAGCCGCGTCATGATCAATATGTCGCAGGCTGTGGCGAACGGGAGCAAAGAAGTTCGTACATTTGCTGAGGTTGCGGGTATGTCCACGCGTCAGTGGGTGGACCAGTTCCGGACCGACCCCGTTCGAGCAATTGAAGCCTTCATACGTGGGCTTCGTCGGATGGATGACGCAGGCCAGAATGTGTTTGCCACATTGGAAGCCGTAGGCATGACTGAAATTCGAACGAGAGATGCCTTGTTGCGCTTGGTCGGCGCTTCCGACAAGATGAGCGAAGCTATCGATCGTGCGAATCGGGCATGGCAACAGAACATTGCGCTCACCAATGAAGTAGAGGAAGCTCTGAACACGACAGGCGCACAAACGCGTATTCTCTGGAATGAACTCGTTGACGTTGCCCGAGGCATAGGAGATCAACTTCAACCGGTCCTTCGCAACTTAATAGACGTTGCACGAACGGTATTGTCCGTATTCGAGACCCTAACGGACGAACAAAAGAAAAACATCGCTCAGTGGACTGTACTGGCGGGTGTCATTGCTGGCGTTGGCATGGCGCTTATGACCGCTGTGCACATCATCCTCACAACCGTACTGTCTCTGGTGCTTATCGCCCAGGCCCTTACGATGGTCACGAACCCGTTGTTCATCGGTTTCATGGCGATCTTGTTTATCGTGGGCCT
>JAKOUW010000122.1 GCA_029782365.1 Chloroflexota bacterium | reverse complement strand
GCAGTATTTGTGAATGGCCCTGACAAGGTAACCTTGAGAAAAGCCATAGCAGATGCTGGCGGAACCCTGAGTGTGGTGTTCAGTGACGAGGAAGCCATAGGTTACGCTCCTGCCAATCCCAGCACCATGGCTAACTTTACATCTTGGGGACCCTCTCCTAACTTGGCATTCAAACCCACTGTGGCGGCTCCGGGTGTGAGCGTATTTTCATCGGTGCCAGGTGGCAAGTACCAAAACATGCAGGGAACGTCCATGGCAGCGCCTCACGTGTCTGGCGCCGTGGCTGTGATTAAACAGGCTCATCCCGATTGGACACCTGAGCAAGTAAAGATTGCCTTGGTTAACAGCGCAGAACCTGTGCTGTATTACAGCCCGCGTGTGCAAGGAGCAGGCAGAATCAACGTGGCAAAAGCCATTGAAAACGATGTTTTCATAACCAGTGCAGCCACGGGTGAACCCTATGGTGAACTGGGTGTGTTCACAGGTAGCACCACACTGACGCTGAACATTAAGAATGTGGGCAGTGAGACCTTTACAGCGACTGTTGATGGCTATGTGACCACGTCGCACACCCAGTACAACACGGCAAACCAAGGCAAATTGGCTGAAATTGGCACGTTGGAGGCACCTGAGACCATAACGGTGGAAGCCGGGGAGACAGCCACCCTTAGCGTGGTGGTAGCTGCTGACCCAGATTGGGACAACACCTTCATTGACGGACGTATTCTGTTTGAAGGCGAGGATTACGATCTGGTGTTCCCGTTCATGGGCTACTTGGGTGATTGGAGCATTTACAGTGAAGAAGACACAATGGAAGGCGACCCCAGGTTCCCCGACAATAACAACATCATTGATTTACCTTGGTGGAACGAAGACTACACCTGGACAGGTTCCACTGGTCTTTACTGGCCACAGCAACCCGGCGAGTATGCGGCTTTGGGCATGAAGGCTGACGGTTTTGAACCCGCAGCTTTGGCAATCAGTGCTGGCTCGCCTTATTCCGTGATGAACAACAGCTTGCAGGTGCTGCTCACCATGCTCAGAAATGCTGAAAAGCTTAACATAGTGGTAACTGATGAAAAGGGCAACGTTGTAAAAACCATTGCCGAAGAGGAGTTTGTCCGCGGTAACTACTTGCAAAGTGAGGAGAATCCATCTTGGTACGACGGTTGGGACCACCCGTGGTTCTGGGATGGCACCGACGAGCAGGGTAAGGTTTTGCCTGAGGGACAGTACTTCGTCCAAGTGCAGGCGTACCCGGGCAAGCTCATCACTGGTCAAGACACAGCAACGCAGGTCATGCGCATGCCAGTAAAGATTGACCGTACTCAGCCCGAGGTTTCTGCCAGCTTGAAGGAAGCCGTGCTTGTGACAAAGAACGTTTTTGTGCCTACGGCATCGGTGGTAACGCTAACGCTTACCGGTGCTGATGAATCCAGCATTCTGGGTTACGTGGTTTATGAAGAATTCCTGCCTGCCGGATTTGACAAGGAGAACACTGCTACCACACTGTTAAAACTGTCTCAGCTGAGTGGCACTGAAGGGAAACGCGTGCCGGTGCCGGTGTCCGTCGTGGACGGTGCTGGCAACGCAGCTGGAGCATTCACCTACGTAATCTATGATGATCCATCAACGAAGCCCACTGCGGCTGTGCAGGGTCAGGTAGCAGGCAAGAATGCCACGGTTAAGCTGAACATTGCTCATGCTCCTGGAGCTTCTTTCACCTTGGAAGTGCTTTCTAAGGCTGATGGCAGCAGTGTTTACAAAACCAGCGGTGTGGTAACCACAGCCGACTACGATTTCATTACCGCAGTGAAGCTGCCAGGTGTTGGCACTTACACGGTGAACGTTACCGTTACAGACATTTACGGTTCCACCGCCGCTGGTGAAGCGGTGCTGGAGGTAGCAGGTGAGTAAAAGTAAAAGCAACGTCATGACCGAAAAAAAATGTGTTAACCGTGTTCATCATAAACAGCCCCAATGGATGCAAAAAGGGGTGCTTTTTATGAGAAACAAAAAGGAGGATCACCGAGATGGCAAATAGGGGAACAACCAAAAAGCTGTGTTCACTGGTTGCGGTTCTGGCACTCATGGTGCTCATTATGGGGGTGCCTTTGGTTCCAGCCAGAGCCGAGGAAGGGCTACCTGCCTTAGTGGTAACTGCCACGCCCTCCTCCGTTTATGTGGGGGAGGATGCCACTGTGACGCTTTCACTAAGTGACAAGGCAGGGCAACCTTTGAAAGAAGGTATAAAAGTCATCATAAACATTGATGCATTGGGCTTTGCCTCCACGGGCACCACCGGTGCAGAGGGCACCGTGGCTGTGACTCTGCCTGCTGGCAAGCTCATGGAAGGCACCTTCACGGGCAAGGTGCTGGTGGAAGGGTATGAAGAAGGCACTTTCACACTGGAAGTGGCTGGCAAGAAGCTCAATGTGGAGCCCGCATCAGTCAGCGTGGTGTTTGCGCAGCAGGTGACCATTGAAGCTGTGCTGTCCGATGCTGAGGAAGAAAAGCCCGTGGAGAAGGGCGCCATGGCTGTGCTCTCACTTCCCAAGGGTACGGTCACAGCAACTGTGGGCGAAGATGGGAAGGTGCTCTTCACTGCAAGTGGACCCGAACTTTTGGGTGTGGGCACGTTCACAGCCTTCATAAGCGTGGAAGGTTACGCTGATGCCCAGCTGGAGCTGAAGGTGGAACCAGGTAAGCTCCTTGTGTCGCCGGGCTCCTTTGAAATCAGCTTTACAAAGACAGCCACGCTGGTT
>JAKOUW010000116.1 GCA_029782365.1 Chloroflexota bacterium | reverse complement strand
AAGGCCATTCATCGCTGCCGTTAGGTCCTCGTTTTCCTTTCCAGTAAGTGCCAATCCAGCCAATATCATGACCTGCGAACAGCAAAATCCTTCCTGCCCCCATTGCATGACTGCAGTACTTAGGTCCTCCATCTCAATCTCTCCTTCAATCTTCCTGATTAACCTGCCGCTTTTTCGGCGCCTTCAATTTCGTATCGTCCTTTTAATGAACCTTCATCGCCCAACTTTCTACACAACCAAAGGCCGTAACTAAGGCTAGGACATGTCTTTATGGGTGCTTCGATGATGCCTGCCCAAATCAGTTGGGCGGTACATTCCCGAAGCAACTTGGGGTAAGCTTCGAAGAAAAACACCTCAAATCCATGGATCGTGAATGCTTCGTTCATTTCAAGGACGGACCTGGCCCCGCTTGCACATGAACCGTCCCGGCCTTGACTGTCGTAACCGCGATTGACGGCGAAGATGTCGGTTACCCCCAAAATTCCTCCGTCTTTTAAGACTCTTGCAAGCTCTGACAAGGCTGGTGAAAGCTTCTTTTGCTGCGAGAGGACGCACTCACAAATCGCGCCGTCAAAACTGCCGTCTTCGAATGGCATATCACGCAAATCTCCATGTACTGCCGGACCCTTTTGCTTTGCCTTCGAAAGCAAGTCGTCAGACCTGTCCAACCCGACGGCATCAAAACCTCCTTTGACGAGAAGCGCCAGGGTGGCACCTACACCGCAGCCTGCATCAAGAATGCGGGCCCCTGGAGGAAAGTCGCATAAGCGTATTAACCTTCTTGAAAGCGCTTCTCCTCCCGGATGGAGTGCCTCGCCCATGACCTCGCGCCATTTTGGGTGTTCGTAGGGCAAAATCATTACTTGTCCTCCAGTATCTTTTCCACCTCGAGCATTTTGCCCACCGCTAAAGACTCAGGCACAAGAATAAAGCCGCATCGAGAGCAGGCGGGAAGCTCTATCTCGAAGCGGTTGCCGAGATAAAGCGCTGCGACCTTGTGCAGCGTAAGCTCGCACCCACAGCTGCATCTCCAATTAGTTTCTTCGTGAAAGCCAAGATCGTTTCCCTTGCTCATGTCATCAGCTCCATGATCATCCTGTGGCTCCAGGCGTTGATGATCGTAAATGACTGATCATCCTCGCGGTATTCCACCCAGAAATTAACGTTTCCTATCCTTGAACAAGCAAGCTTGGTGCCCTCGGGAGAGATGAGATACCTTCCCATCGAAGAAGCTTTCCACAGGGTTTGTTTGATATCGCTGTCTAAGATGTGGCGTTCTTCAAGTTTTTCGCGCACTCTGTCCGAAACTGATATGGGCAAGTTATCCCACGGCTCCGTAGGAATGTCGCAAGAACCAAGCAGCTTTGTGCGAAGCAATTCCCTATTTTGCTGACGTTTGGAAAAGCCAGCACGTTTCTTTTCTGCAGGAGGAAGAAATAGGATGTCCAGCAGATGAAAGACCATTTTCCCCGACCCGGAAAGGCTTTCACGGCACATGGCGCAATAGGTCAGAAAATCGTTTTCGCTTTCTTGAAGCCTTCGCGAGACGCCCTCACGCGCAAGGTCAGGGTCGGCCATAACCTGAAGGCCTCCATAACCGCAGCAGCGCGTAGTTTCGCCACCGAAGACAAGCTCTTCATAGGGCTGTCCAACAATTTGTAGTATCTTTCGAATGGACTCCCTCCATTCTTTTTCATGGCGGGTCGTGCAAGGGTCGTGCAGCGCAAGCGTTTCTGCAGCGGGCCTTGTTTCAGGTAACCCCTTTTCAAGCAACACTTGCCATAAAGAGACTCTCGACAAATTAGGCATGAAGTTTTTAAACACCTCGTTGCAAGAAGAACAAGCCAGGATCAGGGTGGGGTTTCCTGCGGATTCTACGGTTTTCTCGATGTTTTTGATGACTTCTTCAAGCTTGTCTAGCCTGCCGGCCCACCATGCAGGCGCACCGCAGCATCCAAGCAATATGCCCATTTTACCGTCGAACATCTCTTCAAGGAAGTTTGCAACCCTTTCAGTCTGATCGGGCATCGCTCCCGCCAGCTGGCAACCGGGGAAGAAAATAGCCTGCGTAGTCTTCGTTCCGCTTCGAAATCCGGACGACCTTGGAGAGTTGGCATGTTCCATGTCAAGGAGAGCA
>JAKOUW010000195.1 GCA_029782365.1 Chloroflexota bacterium | reverse complement strand
CCGGCATCGATTCCAGGAAGGTAGAGGGTTGTAGAAACACCTACATAGGTGAACGAATTATCCCCCACCTCGTTTTTAACTCGCTTGCGCCATTCGTCCTCAGGAAGATCACCGTAATTACGGCTTACAACCTCAGCAGCACGCACTATCTCGCTCTGGGTGGGCTGGCCCTTGTACTGCCTCCAGGTAACACCAAGAAGAGGACTCATTCCGACTGCTGAGCGTGGATAACCGAGAGCCGCATCTCGACTCATCGATCCAATGACAATCATGTCAAGTCCCAACATAAAGTGTGACTCATTGCGATCTAGATCCGAGATTAACAATGATATCTTTGCATTATCCTGGGCCATCGCAACAGACGACAGAATCAAAATACCCAGCACGACGGAAACTAACTTTCTTGTCATAGTGAAAAATCCACCTCCGGATTACTCTAATTCTCAGGAATGCTTACTTTCCCTCTAGTGTTTGGCGAACAAACCCTTGTTCCTGTCTGAGTAACCCCGCCCTAAAATTGGGCCATATGGGGCCTGGTAGTTGCATCATAAAACGAGTTTTACGCGTGAAAAGCTGGGGGCGTGGGTCAGGTGATCCAGACGCGATATTCTGCAATGCCGGGGGGTGTGGAATCCTCCGATCCCCTCGCGCGTACTGGTCGGAAAATCAAATTGACGTCTGTTGTGTCTCACCGGCCCGGTCGCACACAATTACACGCAAATACCCCCCTCGCGTATGAAAAAACCTTCCGGGGTTTTTGGAGGGCCCGCCTTCGGTCCAGCAGAAACGCCCCGGCGCTCAATCAGGGGGGGAGGGTCGCTTCGCTTTGATGCTCCGCTTTTAGGGCGTCCAAAAAGTCCGGTCTACTATGCGCCGACTGTCAGCTTCCTGTGGTCGCCTCCTCTTTCGTCAAAACCTCCACCAACACGCCGGATATAAGGCGTTTCACTGCGTGTACCTGCCGCAAGGCTTCAGGGCTACAACCTGCCAAAAGGCGTATCTCCTTTGCGGTATAGGTGACATAACCTTTAGGCGCTCGTTTCGCCGCTTCGCTGTCTTTCGCTAAAACAATGCGCTCCCCCAGTGTTTCAC
>JAKOUW010000050.1 GCA_029782365.1 Chloroflexota bacterium | reverse complement strand
ATGAAAGGGATTTACCACATGCAGCCTGTTGTAGTTGTCGATGAGGCCCATCTTCTGGACCGGGAGATGCTCGAGGAGGTCCGCTTTCTGCTCAATTTCAAAATGGATTCACTCAGCCCCATGGCTTTGATCCTCGTCGGGCAAAACGAACTTATGGACAAGCTAAAGCTTAAGGTTTACGGCGCCATCCGGCAGCGCATTGATCTTCAGTGCAAACTGCCGCACTTGGACCGGGCTCAGGTAGGCGAGTACATCAAACGGCATCTGACTTACGCCGGCGCCAATCATGAAATATTCTCCGATGCGGCGGTAGATGAAGTTTACCGTTTTGCCAATGGGGCAGCCAGGCTGGTAAACAAGCTCTGTACACACTGCATGCTCTATGGCGCACAGAACGGCCGCCGCATCATTGATGACCACATGGTCAAGCTGGTAATCGATGGGGAATTTCTCTAATCGGAGGGCAAACATGGATACCTTAAGCTGCAATGTAGACAAAAAACAACTTCTCGACATCTTGGCGCTTTTGCTCTGGGGGGAGAATGATTCTGAACTAAGCCCTTTTGACATCAAGTTCGTAAAAAGGCTTTACAAAGAAATCCTGGCTGATCTAAAAAGCCAAATTGCATCCAGGCATAGCACCCTTGATGATTACAAAACCCTCAACATGAGATGCCGGGACCTAAGTGATTTGTACTTTTTAGAAAAGCGGCTGGAGTTGATCGAGGAGAGTTTAGCAGAAAAAAGATAACTCAAAACCCCCTAGGGAAATTGCTGAGCTAGTAATGCCCCAGGGGGTATTTTGTCAGCATTCCGTCAAACCAAGGACATTTAACACCGTCTATCTCTGGACATTATGCATTAGCAGCTACAGCAATGGCCTTCTTTATCTCTGCAGAAACAGGGAATTTTACTTTGCAACTTCAGGGAACCTTACACTGCAATTCCCGGTAGATCTAGCTTACAACAAACACGTGTAGGGTGAGACACGCATATCCCCATCTTTTCTAAGGTATCCAGCCTACCTATGAGGAATTGAAACCAGGGTAGGGTATACCTACCCGTGGGAAGTTGAAGGTATCCAGCCTACCTATGAGGAATTGAAACCCGATAACTGGCATGGGGAGCTTCACCGAATCGGGTAGTATCCAGCCTACCTATGAGGAATTGAAACCAAAGGGCGTGTGCTGATTACTACAACGCCGTATAAGTATCCAGCCTACCTATGAGGAATTGAAACGGAGCGGGAAGAGAGAATTCAATTCTGTTGGGCTGTCGTATCCAGCCTACCTATGAGGAATTGAAACTCAAATTCTACGAACAGGCCGAGCGGGAAATACTTGGTATCCAGCCTACCTATGAGGAATTGAAACTCGAAAACTTGCTCGGGTTGAGAACCCTCTGTCGGCGTATCCAGCCTACCTATGAGGAATTGAAACTTTTCCCGGTATGGATATACCGCCGGTAAGCGTTCGTATCCAGCCTACCTATGAGGAATTGAAACGGAAGAGGGAAAGCTTGACTCTTCCCTGGAAGAGGACGTATCCAGCCTACCTATGAGGAATTGAAACTTTATGGCGGCCATCTTCGATTTGACCAGTTCCCGGGTATCCAGCCTACCTATGAGGAATTGAAACGAGCAGGTAATACGCGCCGATGGGATTGTCGGGGTAGTATCCAGCCTACCTATGAGGAATTGAAACGCCGGTGTCGATTCCAAGGATTGAACAAACATCTTTCATATCCAGCCTACCTATGAGGAATTGAAACGAGTACACGCTATGGATGCTCTTCGCCTTGCCTTTCCTTGTATCCAGCCTACCTATGAGGAATTGAAACCTCGGACAACAACTTCAGAATACATGCCGATCCTCCGTATCCAGCCTACCTATGAGGAATTGAAACCCGTCACCGACGTTCATGTCAGCAGGCAGGATGGCCGTATCCAGCCTACCTATGAGGAATTGAAACCGGGAGAGGCAGCTCACGGTGCTTTTTCGCCTGCTGGTATCCAGCCTACCTATGAGGAATTGAAACAATTCCTGCGCTATCTCCTTTATGCTGTATCCTTGGTATCCAGCCTACCTATGAGGAATTGAAACAAGTTTTGAAGCCTGTCCTGGTTTGCGGTATATTCCCGTATCCAGCCTACCTATGAGGAATTGAAACGCAGGTTGCATGCCGGATCGTCGCACTCGTTCGCATGTGTATCCAGCCTGCCTATGAGGAATTGAAACCGGAGCTGGTCGATGACCTTCTCTTCCTCCACCTCGTATCCAGCCTACCTATGATGAATTGAAACCGCCTCCTCCGAGGCGCACGACCCAGCGCAGTCAGCGTATCCAGCCTACCTATGAGGAATTTGAAACCCTTCGGGTCTAATATCTTCAAAGCGCTCCACTGGTATCCAGCCTACCTATGAGGAATTGAAACCCAGGAGTCCAGCAACCTGACCTTCGAACACCTCAGTATCCAGCCTACCTATGAGGAATTGAAACCCGAGTCTCCGACGCGGACATCGCGCCGGAGGAATTGTATCCAGCCTACCTATGAGGAATTGAACACTTTTGCCCTGCATCGACAATTTACCGGTCACGCAATTATCAGCCTGCAATAAAGGAATCAATTGAGATCCTTCGGGCTTCGCTCTAGGATGACAGGTACGAATAGCTTCTCCCTGAGGATTGAGGCAGGAGCTGCACCCTCAAGATGAAATGGTGAGGGCTAATCCCTCAGGTAGGATAGGTGGTGGCTTTCGCTGTATAACAAGTTGGAAATAAATGATGAGACTAATGCAAATCCCGCCCGCATTCTTCAAACAGGCTGAGGGTAATATTGAGTGCAATGGTTGAGTTCATAAACCAATTCGCGTTTGGGCTGGGCATGCCCAGCCCCTGATATGGTAGTGCGTGTCAAGACCCCGCATAAAATTTTTTTCATCTCATGTTTTGTCCTAAAACTAGCCGAGACCAACAAGGTCGGCATAAAATTTAGTAAAGGCAGGTGAGGCTTTACGACGATTGATCAGCCTGATATACGCGGGTCGGTACCGCATGACTTAAGTTCGTCGGGAGCTGCCTCGATCTACAGACGTGAGTTCGGGCCTAATCAGGTCCTTATCACAAGGGGCGAGGACGAGGGTTCTCCTTACCGTGTCCCACCTGCCCTTTACTC
>JAKOUW010000005.1 GCA_029782365.1 Chloroflexota bacterium | reverse complement strand
GGCAGACGGCTAACCTTGCACAGCAGATCTACCAGCAGTCGTTGGCTAACAGGATGGCACAGCAGCAGATGATGCTCAATGCTGCACTCCAAGGTCAGCAGTTGGAATTGAGTCAACAGCAGCTGCAACAGCAGGCGAAACAGCAGGGAATCGGGAACCTGCAGAATTGGTTGAATCTCTACTACAGCCAGACAGAAAATCCGTTGTGGTTGGACATTATCGGATGGGCCGGCCAATTGTTTAACAGCAATAAAGGTGGCGGCTCGGTTGGTAACCTAGCAAGCGTTAATAACACCGGGACTGGTGTCACAGGTGACTACATCGGATTGCCAATTGATATGACTTGGAGGAAATTCAAGGATGCCTTTGGGGTTACCAATTGGGGTGTCTCCGGTTGGGGCGATCTAAAAATGCCCACCGGATTTACCAACCTGTATTGAAAAAGCGAGGACTAATCTTATCCATCATACGAAAGGGTGAAAGTTGATGGCGAATAACAGCTTGATACAAAACATACCGATTCCAAGTGCGGAGCAACGTGCTCAGATGCCAGAGTTACAGCAAAAGATGCTGCCGTTCTTGATAGCAGTTGTTTCCGGCCAACCCGTGCAAGGCGTGACAAAGAGAATGGCTAAAGACTTGATGGGGATGCTGACGCCAGATGTTCTGGCAGGTATGGCAGAAAGAGGTTATCAAGTGGATCCTAACTGGTACAGGAACTACATTCCTGAAGGCAGGGTTAATCCTTCCACCTACGATGCCATTACACAGTATGCGCTCTCGTTAGCTACTTCAAACATTCTGCCGGAAAACATCAGGACGCAAGCATGGCAAATGTACAATGAACCGCCATATCAAGCTGCGGGGTTCATGCCTACGTATCAACAGCAGAGGCGTGATTGGGCATACACAGTGCAGAAGATGGGGCTTAAAGGATATGTGTTCAATCCATACCTGAACGAATGGGTGTATGATCCAGACAAAGCACGTGAAGACGCAAGTGAGGCTGCAAGATCGCTTGGTTTGGAAGGTGGCTGGTCAGATTTCTTGATATCTGATCTAAGTGCCGCTGGGATACCTACAATACCTACAGCCCCGGGATTTGATCTAAGTGCCGCTGGGATACCTACAGCCCCGGGATTTGTGACTAGCTACATGTTATCGCAACTGCCGAGTTTGTCTGGCGGCTATACTTCAAGAGCGCCTGGCATTGGGCTTGGCCCACGTGCTCAAAACGTTCCTGCGGCAAACTACTATACCGCAGCGCAACCAGACGTCGAACAGTTTGTTCCATATAGGGATACATGGGCGTGGGATGCTGACACCATTGAACTAGCAAACAAGTTGCAGGTTCCTGTTAGAACTGTACAAGAAGCCATAGGAATAATTCAGGACTATATGTCTGCCGGTATCCCTCCAGAGAACATTGACCAGCTATTAAAGGCCAGGTTCGGAATTGGTTTGGACGAGTTCAGGAAAGCAAACCCGCATTGGTTCCATCGCCTATTAATTTGGTTCGGGCTTGAGCCGCCGAGGGAGAAATAGCATTAGATTGTATGCAAAGCAGGTGATACTATGGCTACGCTTCAAGAAAAGTGGAAAAAATGGTTGGAAGAACAGGAGAAGGAAAGGGGTAACCTTGATACCCCTTCTCCTTTTTCTTTAGAGGAACTGGATCAATTGTTGAAACAGGCAGCGGATATATTGGGTATCGATCTACAGCAAACACAGCAACCACAACAAACATCGCAACTTCCAGTCAGGGGAAGCATTGCCGCTTCGCCATTCCAAAGAACGGTGCAATCATTGGATGAGGCGTTGCTGCCGGAACGGATCAGGGAGGACATACAGGAAGGTCAATACGACAGAAGCACGGCATATGCGTTTATGCCAATCTGGGGGCCAATCGAAGCGCTCCTGCAGACGGCGCCGGGGCAATTCATTGAGCGCGTATCCTTGGGTGCAGCAGACGCTATCTTTCGTGATCCAACCTACACCAGCCAATATAGGCAAGATATCACAACAGGGAACACAACTGCCGATGCTATTGCTGAAACAATAGGTAACATTATAGGAAGCATGTGGTTATATTCTCAAGCAGGGCAACCCGCTCAAGCTGCCGCACAATTAGTCAATAATCAACTGGCTCAAGCTTTGATCAAGGGTGTCGGAACAGCGGGAATGACACATCTTTTACAGTCAATATCGGCTCCAGAAGAATACAGACCAACATTTGATGAATTTGCACAAAGGGCAGCGTGGCTAACAACTACTGGTGCTTTGGCTCCATCAGTAACAAACCTATATGACACGTTAGCGGGTCAATCAGGTTTAAATCGAGTGTTATTTAACCCAATAGTTAGAGCGGGTGTTACAGGTGCAGCAACTGGAGGTATAGGTTCTTTAGCATCCCAAGCAGCTGCTGGATTCAAAGATGCAGAGAATATTGGCGATGTTTTAAAGAAGGCTGGAACAGACGCTTTAGTATATGGCGGATTTCAAGCACTCATGCAACTTCCCGGAATGATTGGGAATAGAGAAGTTCACGACATTCGTGCACGTGGTTTAAACGCACAGAAAGCTTATGCAAATCTGGTTCGGAAGGTTATAAATGGCACTGCAAGCCCTGATGAAGTCAATCAATTGAGAGAATCTATTATTCAATACGGGAAAGCAGCACAAGACCTTTATCCGCATGCTATGCGTCACGCTCCAGCGGGGATAAAACTATCTCGTGAGGAATTCGTCCGTGGATTTTTAAGGTCATTATCTCCTGAAGCAGATAGTTTGCCATCGAATATTAGTGGTGACAAAACAATTGAATTTTTCGCTGACTTGATAACTCAAAGAGTAATTGATGTCACTCCAACTACCTCAGCAAATGTTCCCGCTGTAGTTAAACCATCACAGCAATCGACAGATGTTCCAGCTGTTGCAGCAACAGCCGAAATAAATGTACCAACTACTAGTGTGGCAACAACTACTTCCCCAACTCAACAGTTTGTACCTCAACCAACTGCACAGAGTAGCCAAATTTCGCCAATATCTGGCGCAGAACAGATAAATAAACCACAAGACAATGAATTACACATTGAAGAAAAACAGCCTGTCAGGGAGTCTCTAAAAGATTCCCGTTCTGAAAGTTCGCAACAATTCACTCTGGTGGATCTAGGAACCAGATTTATGAACATCTATCAGCAATATCAAACTGCTGCCCTAAATAATCAAAAAGTTAGACCTGAGTTAGTTAATTTGTTCATTAATGCAGGCAATGAGTTGAAGGAATACCTTCAAAAGCAAGGGGGAATAAGTCGAACACGAGAGCTGCCGAATCTGATTCAAAGACTTCACAATGATGGAATCAAATTACCCGATTTCCAGCAAGCATTGCAAACTCATGCTGAAGTTGTTGAAGCTCAAGAGAAGGTAGAGCAAAAACAAGACATTGAGTTCGATGAGATTCCAGAGATTGATCCTGCTAAATCAGAAGAAAATGAACATATTGAAACACCAGCTATTCAACCTTCTACCCAGACAGTGCAAACAGAACCACAGACATTAACAGTGGGTGGTATAAGTGAACCCCTTCCAGAAGGTGCATTTAAATCAAGCGAACGTCAACAAACAGTCGAAGCAGTGCGAACAAGTAAAGAAGAACAGCAGACTACAGCGCATGCAGCTGAAACTACGGGGCGGCCAGTGGCGAGAAAAATTGAGCCAACAGGCAGGATATCTGTAACTTACACACCAGAAGGAAGACGTGTAGAAACAAAGTTTGCAATAGTTGATGTGAACGATCTGGTCACTTCGGATATGGCTAATTATCCACAAGAATTACAACCACGAGACAGAACACGTCTTGCTAGTAAATTGCAGATCGAAAAAATTGCCAATACATTAACCCCAGAACGTTTGGGAGACAGTCCTGACCCAGGAAGCGGATCACCGATTGTAGGCGATGACCTGGTAGTAGAATCTGGCAATGGTAGAGTAATGGCAATCAGGAAAGCATTTGAGAATCCAGCGAAATTAGAAGAATACAAACAATGGCTAAGAGAAAACGCAGCCAATTTTGGAATTGATCCTGCAATTGTTGACAATATCGAAACTCCCGTATTGGTCAGGGTGAGAACATCGGATGTAGACAGAGTGCAGTTCACCCAAGAAGCCAATAGGCCTGTTGTCGCTTCCATGTCCCCCGTCGAACAGGCGAAAGTTGATGCTCAAAAGTTGACCATCGATCTGCTTTCTTCGTTTGTCCCAAGCGAAACAGGGAGAATCAGCACAAGAGACAACAATCGATTCATCACCGAGTTCTTCGCCAAAGTTGTTGGGACAACAGAACTAGGCGAATACTTGACTGATGATGGCGAACTAAACCGCAGGGGAGTGGAAAGAATCCAGAACGCAATCCTTGCAAAAGCCTACGGTGAAAACATTTATGTGCTGTCAAAACTGCTTGAAGAAACAGACGACAACATCAGGCGTGTAACAGCGGGATTGCTTAATGCGGCAGGAAGTTTTGCCAAGATCAAAGAGGGAATTGCCAACGGCGATTACTTTGATCTGGACATTACCAATGAATTAACCAATGCTGCGGGGCAACTGTCCCACCTAAGGAATCAGGGGATGACCGTTGACGAATACCTGCAGACGGTGGCTTTGCCCGGCATGGAGGATCTTACCGATACCGAAAAGTTACTCTTGCAGAAACTTGATCAATTTGGTGGCAGGGGTGGAAGTCAGAAAAAGCTGACCGCATTCCTGAAGAACTATGTCAGATTGGTGCAGGAAGTTGGAAGCCCGAAGCAGGAGGTGCTTCCCGGTTTTGAAAAGGAGCCTCCCACCAAAGACGAGTTGATCGAGGCGGCGAGCAGCCGTGTGGCGATTGATTTACAATTATTCGCACAGAAGGGTGATGGTGATATTGATGGCGAACAAGCCTACACCGCAGACGACTGGGCAGAACTCCTTCGCAGATTTGCAGGCATCACTGAAGAAGTCGCAGCGGGTGAAAGCCCTGCGGCAGTTTCTGATCAGCAAGCTGCTGGAGGACAGGAAGGCACAGGAACGCCAGGAGAGAGAAGCACAGTTCCGCAGCAACCAGAACGAGCGGAATCAGCAGAGCAAACAGACATAGAGGATGAAACAGGCAAGCCGATCAAACGTATAGAGATTGTCCATAAACTGCGTCAATTAGCCACCATATACGAAAAGCGCATGCGGCTAAGTGCCAAGCGGTATCGCGGCGAATACCATCCAAAGACACAAGTTATCCGTGTAAAGAGCATAGAGGATATAGATGCGCTGGCGCATGAGTTGGGGCATTACCTGCAGGACGTATGGGAATTTGACCCGTCAGGTAACGCAGAACTTGTTAGAATGGGAACAGAACTGTATGCGGATCAAGCTGACAAAATGACGCAAAAGCGTTTGGCGGAAGAAGGTTTTGCCGAATACATGCGTTACTGGATGCAGTATCCGCAAATACTAGAACACAAAGCCCCAAACTTCAAAGAAACGTTCGACAGCCTGTTGAATTCGGATCCAGAACTTGCAAAAGAACTTACCGAACTTAGGGATATGTACAAACAGTGGCAGAACCTAAATGCCCCCGACAAGATCAAGGGGCAGATTGTCACAGATCTTGAAGCTACCAAGCCAAGGGAATTCTTGACGCCGCTTCAGAAAGCGTACACCAAAACCACGGACAACCTCCATCCGCTGTTTAGGTTTATGGAAACAATGCTTGACAAGAAACTGAACAGCGAATGGGAAGTGGAATTGGACAAGAATCCGTATATTATGGCAAGAATGGCTAGGGCGGCTAAAAAGATTGCCGAAGTCATGGTGAACTTCAAGGGAGTAACACCGGAAGGCCGTATAGAAGGCAAATCCTTGGCAGAAATCCTGAAACCGATCAAGTCCGAACTGGAGGATTTCACCGCATGGTTGGTGGCAAAGCGTGCCGCTGAACTTCACAATCGTGGGATCAAAACCGGATTCGACCATGCCGATGTGGAAATAACGATTCACGAACTGGAGAAGCCCATCTATCTGGAAGTACAGAAGGATCTGGAAGCCTACCAGAACAATCTGCTTGACTTCCTTGTGGATTCAGGTATGGTATCTCAAGAACAGGCGGACAACTGGAAAGCGCTGAATCAATTCTATGTCCCGTTCTACCGGTTCTTCGATGATGAATATCGGTTCTCCGGCAAAGTAAGCTCCAAACGGTATGCCGATCTGAACAAGCCGATCAAGGGGATCAAAGGTTCAGAGCGTTCCATCATCGATCCGCTCGAATCGATAATCAAAAACACATACACCTTCATCGACCTTGCAGCAAAGAACAAGGTGGGGCTGGCAATAGCCAAACTTGCGGACGATCCAGATGTGGTTGGCAAAGGGTGGCTGATTCACGAAGTCAAAACACCTATGGAACCGCAGAAGGTTAATCTGAAACAGCTTAAAAGCGATCTGGTTGACGCTGGGATCCCAGAAGAAATCATCGACATGGTGGATCTGGACAAGTGGGCTACTGTTTTTAGGCCAGTTCAATTCGCACGTATCAAAGAGAAGCAGGAAAACATCCTTACCGTATACCAAAACGGCAAACCGAGATTCTTCAAGGTTCATCCGGAACTGTATGAAACTATCATGGCAATCGAGCCGAACACCTCTTCGGTGCTGACGCAGTTTCTAGCCCCTTTTGTTGCTGTGAAAAGGGCGTTGGCAACAGGGTTCAACCCCAACTTCACCTTCGGCAGGAACCCTGTCCGTGACGCACAAACGGCGCAGTTCTTCTCGAAATACGGGTTTGTCCCGTTCATCGACACTTTAAGGGGAATCAGCCACGTTCTAAAGCGTGATGAGATTTACTATGAATGGCTAGTAAACGGCGGGGGCATGTCCACAATGATCAGCCTTGACAGGAAATATCTGCGCGGCGAATTGGAATCCATCCTGAAAGACGAACACAAAACACGCCCAAGGGATCTTGTCAAGAAGGGCTGGCAGTGGTATCTCGCGCTGGCCGAAGGTTTGGAAGAAGCAACACGTGTGCAGGTTTACGCCAAAGGCAAAGAAGCGGAAATGAAAGCACGTGGAGCAGACACCAGAGAAGGCAGGACTTGGGCTGCTTATGCATCAAGAGAAGCAACGCTTGATTTCCAGAGATACGGGACTGTCGGCAAAGCCGTCAACAATTTCAAAGCGTTCTTCAATGCGAACGTGCAGGGTACAGACAAGGCGCTCCGTTATATCAAGCATCAGATCAAAACGAACCCAGTTGGGTTTATCATGCGGGCGTTCTTGAGAATTACGCTACCGTCATTGCTGCTGTACTTGATGAACAAGGACGATGCCGAATACTGGGAACTCCCGGAATGGAGAAGGGATTTGTACTGGAACATCAAGATTGCTCCCGGCAGATGGATGACCGTTCCAAAACCGGAAGTGCTCGGCGTGTTCTTCGGTGCCATACCCGAAAGATTCTTCGATTACGTCAACACCAACGACCCCGAAGCGTTTGAAGAACTCGGCAAAAACGTCGCAGAATCGCTTCTCCCGGCGACAAGCGTGTGGGATTTGGTTCCCGATGCTGTGCTACCGATACTTGAAGTTACAGCCAACTACGATTCGTGGCGAGGTAGGCAAATAGAAACGTTGGCCGACCGCAACAAGCCGCCGGAAGAACGATACGGCATGTGGACATCAGAAACGGCGAAGGCCATCGGTGCAATGTTCGGTGTGTCACCTAAGAAAGTGGAGCATCTGATAGAGGGCTACGGTTCAGGAACTGTTTCCTTCCTGCTGGATATGATCGACTTGATGACGGAAGTAGGACGTAGTAAATCCGATATCTGGTCATCAATACCTGTAGTATCGAGTTTCGTTACAAGCTCGTACCGCTCACCGGAATCGGTGGATGATTTCTACAACACGCTGGAAGAATACGAGTTGTATTATCCAGATCATCCCTACACCACGATTCTGCGCAAGTACAGCAGGGAGTTGAGCGAGCTGCGCAAGCAAATCAACGACATAATGGAATCACCGAAATTCGACAGAAGTTACAAGCAGAAGATGCTGGAACAATACAATAAGCAGATGGTGCAAATTGCGAAGTTGGCGTTGTTGCGAAAACCGAAGCAACCACCAAGAAGGCAATAACACGAACAGCCACTCTTTTCACAAGGGTGGCTGTTCCTATTTAGCGTTGGGGGGCAGACACATGGAAAACAAAACCTTCATTCAATCAGCACTAACGATAGTAGCAACACTTTTCCATTTCCTGTTCGGAGGGTGGACGCTGCCGCTTAAAGTCCTGCTCACGTTTATGGTGTTCGACTACATCAGCGGTGTCTGTGTAGCATGGAAGAAGGGCGAGATAGACAGCCGCGTAGGGTACAGAGGGATCGCCAAGAAGGTGGGGCTGTTGATGCTTGTGTCAATGGCGCACCTTCTGGATCTGGTGTTCAACCTTGACCCGCCCATGATCCAGACCGTGACCGTCTGGTGGTATATAGCCAACGAGGGATTCAGCATCATGGAAAATGCGGCTATGGCGGGATGGCCTGTTCCCACACCCTTGGTCAATGTATTAAAACGTGTTAAGGAGCGAAGCGAGAATGAACAACTTCCAATTAAGTGAGAACTTCAATTTACGGGAATTCCAATGCAAGTGCGGGTGCGAAACCGTCAAGGCGAGCAGTGAGCTTGTGGCTAAGCTTCAGCAGTTAAGGGATACTGTGGGCAAACCGCTGGTGATCACAAGCGGATATAGGTGTCCAGAACACAACAAGAAGGTTGGCGGTGTTTCCGACAGCTACCACACCAAAGGTATGGCTGCTGATGTTGCCTGCCCCACTGGGTACACGGTGGGGGAATTTGCGAAGCTCTGTCAGGACATCGGTTTCACCGGAGTGGGAGCATATCCCGACAAATTCTTCGTTCATGTGGATGTAAGACCTGGAAACCCGGTGAGGTTTCAATAAGAGGGCACGATAAGAAGCGTAACAAGGGAATTCGGCATTTTCCCTGATAGAAGCGTAAGGAAAGAAAGAAAATAACCTAGGAAGGGTGAACCTATTGCTGAAGAAGATATTCGGAATCCTCAAGGACTGGCTGTGGGCAATCGTCTTGGCTGTTGTTGCCTTGGTAACGCTAAGCAAACCCGACCGCTGGGTGAAGGGCAAGGAGAAGGAGATCAAACAGAGGGAGAAAGAGAACGAGAAAGCTGAACAAGATGCTGAACAGCACCAAGCCAAGGCGGAGGAACTGGACAAGATTGCCGATGAGCTTTATGAACGCTACAAGGAGGCGGTTGAGAAACATGACCGTGAGATCGCAGAGGCGGGGCAGAAGAAGGAACCGGATGACGAACCCATTCCTTTTGACGATCCTGATAGTGCCGCTAAGTTTCTTGACGATCTGCTCAACGACATTGGCGATGGAACCTGAACCGGATCCGTTCACCAACATCAAGAAGGTTGATGGCGGATTCCTCCTGACAGACGAGAACATCATAGCCCTAGCCAACTACATTCAGGAGCTGCAGTTCAAGAACCAGCAATTGGAAGCGGAGAACAGCCGACTGCAGAATCAGGTGGACGCTCTGGACAAGGCACTGCAAGAGGAACGCGCCATCGTGGACAAGCTGCTGGCCGAGAAGGATACCCTGATTGCGGAGAAAGACAACGTGATCAAGGCAAAGGACAGCCAGATTGAACTGCTGAAGTTACAGGTAAGCGACTGGAAATTCCTCTACGAGAACAGCAAGCCGTCATTCGTTGACAAGGCGCAGATTACCTTGGGCGGTGCGGGTGTTGCGGCGATCATCATCCTTTTGGCGCAGATGCTTCTAGGTAACTAACTTGCCCGGCGAAAAGCCGGGCGTTTTTTGTTTGGGAGTTGTAGCGCCCATAACCGCCCCAGAATCGCTCAAAAAACTTTGCCTATACATTTATATATCCCCTAACATGAAAACGCACCAGAACGGCTCTAAATGCGTCTGGACGGCAAGTGTTGTTTTGGGGATGCCAATAGGAAAAAAGAGCACCTTGCCGGCACTCTTTTTTCTGTTACCGTAAATATCAATTAAAGTTACAAATAGGTGTTGACAAATCTCCGGAAGTTAATTATACTAGAACCAACAGAAAAAATTTTTTACCGAAAGGAGGCGACAAAGCATGGCTGCAATAGGCAAGAAAAAGCTCGCTCCATGTGTTGCTTTAAAGGCGTGGAGAGCCAGATACGGCTTGACACAAAAGGCTTTGGCGGAGGAATTGGGCATCTCCCCAAAAGCCTACAACTTCAAAGAGAACGGATTGGTCTCATTTTTGGAGAATGAGATCAATTACCTGGTGAAAAGGACAGGCTTGACCTACGAAGAACTGCTGATTAACGGCAGAAAAGAGAGGGGCTGACCATAGAATGAGCCAAATTGTTGACGGTCTGTTAGACAGCGGGGTGACAATCAGAATGACGTTGAAGGAGGTTGTGGCAGAACTGACACCGGAGGAACGTGACGCGCTGGCTAGGTTGGTGGACAAGCTGCATGAGATCAATATGGAAGATGCCCACCCATGCCCACCGGAGTGTAATCGAAACAACCCCTGCCCACGGTGTCGGCTGTCGGAGCAAATCATCAATCCGCTGTGGTTTGCGTTGTGGTTTTAAGAACAAAATTAACAAAGGAGGAATCTGGAATGGCTATCAAAAGGCCAGAGGAAATTCTCGGTCAAAAAAAGAGGATCAGAATGTTGATTGCCGGATACCCCGGCATTGGAAAATCCACATTGGCGTTGTCTGCGCCAAACCCACTGCACATTGATTGCGACTTCGGCATCGACCGTGTGGAAGCAAGGTATCGGGCACCGTTCATCCAGCCAAGGAGCTACGATGAACTGCTGGAAGATCTGAAGCCCGAAAACCTGCGGGAGTTTGACACTCTTGTGTTCGACACGGGCGGCCAACTGTTCACCCTCATGTCCCTGTGGGCGATCAAGAAGGATCCAAAATACGGTCAGCGTGACGGATCCCTCTCGCTCAAGGGCTACGGGTTCGTCGGCAAAGAGTTTGTCCGGTTGATGGACTACTGCTTCTACGAACTGGACAAGCACATTGTGATGGTGTTCCACGCTGTGGAGGAAAAGGACGGCGACAACACCAGACTGAGGATCAAGGTTGAAGGCCAAACCAAGAACAACGTTTGGGAACCGATGGATCTCGGCGGATTCATGGAGATGCACGGTAACGACCGGGTAATCGGTTTTAGCAACTGCGAGCGTTACTTTGCCAAGGGAACTCGTGGCATCAAGGGAACCTACAAGATTCCGGAACTCACACCAGAAAGCCCCAACGACTTTCTCACCCAACTGTTTGAACAGTACAACAGAACAATCGAAGATGAAGTGAAACTTGCCGCTGAAGCAAAAGCAGCCTACGAGGAAGCCATGAAGAAGGGCGGGGCAATCATTGCCAAGATCAAGGATATTGATTCGGCTAACAAGGCTCTTGCCGAGATGCGGAAGATTCAGCACGCCTTGACTTCTCGGCAGGAACTCGGACAGCAGTTCAGCCAGAAGGTTGCTTCGCTGAACTTGTTCTACGACAAAAACACAGACAGGTATGTGGCGAAGGAGGCGTAACCATGTCGCATCTGATGACACATTCCCTGCTTTCAGCGTGGCAATGGGCGTTGACTGAAAACCCGTATGAGGACATGACTACCGAGAGCAACAGCTACCAGGACTTCCTACGGGTTCTCAACCGAGAACCCGTGGAAGCCACACCGGCAATGCAAGCGGGATTGGACTTCGAGCAGTTGGTAGCTGCCGTCTTGGCTGATACAGCCGACGCCGACCACGACTGGTATGATGCCGCAAGACAGGTTGCGGAGATTGTCGGGCACGGTGTCTACCAATACTCGGCAAGCAAAGAGGTTGAGGTGGATGGCAGAAAGATTCTGCTGTACGGGCGGATCGATGTTCTAAGGGCGGGTGTGATCTACGACATCAAATTCTCCAAGAGTTACGAGCGTGGCAAATACTTCGACAGCACACAGCACCCGATGTACTTGGAGCTTGTGCCGGAGGCAGAACGGTTTGTGTACGTTGTTACCAACGGTAGCGACGTTTGGACGGAAAGCTACGACAGGGAAGACACACCAAGCATCATTCCGGTGGTGGGCGACTTCCTGCGGTGGCTGGAACTCCAGAACCTGATGGATGTTTACCTTGAAAAGTGGAAGTCACGATATTCCAACGCAAGCTAGAAGGAGGGATTGGCATGGCATTGTCAATTCGACCGGACGGTACCAGAACTGACGTTGACTTGGATAATGTCCACCATTTGCTTGAGGATTACATCGACTTTGTGTTCTACAACGTGCCGGATCCGGTGGTGATGGAGGAATTGGGCAGTCTAGCAAAGATGATCGAAGAACGCCCTGCCGAGCTGGTGGCGATGATCCGGCAGATGAAAAGCGACATATACGACCGGTTTATCGACGAAGGTTACTGCCCGCACTGTGGTGGATATGACACGCTTATAACTGTGCACAACCGCCAGACTGGTAATGAAACGCACTGCCTGCGGTGCGGACAAATCTGGTTCTAGGGGGCGGTCTGTGTGACGGGCAGGAAACCAACATTGCGGGAGATGGTTGTTAAAACGGTAATGGTTGTCGTGATGATATACTTCCTCTTTTGGGCGTTAGTGCTGGGAGCTATCGGGTACAAGATAATCTCCGCCGAGCCAATCGTGGTGGTTGAAGGCGACAAACAACCGCTCGAAGCGGTGATGGTTGCTCCCGGTGACACGCTGTGGGGGCTGGCGAAGGAATTTTACCCCGATCAGCACACGGGCAAGGTTGTCGAGGCGATAAGGGAACTGAATCCGGGCATCGATCCGGGGAAATTGCAGGTTGGGCAGTGGATCAAGTTGCCAAAGGAGGTTAAGTAATGGAAAAGACATTCCCGGTTCCGCTCAAAATCTTCTACCTTGCCGCCCCCTACCGCGGCAAGACGAT
>JAKOUW010000130.1 GCA_029782365.1 Chloroflexota bacterium | reverse complement strand
TATATACTCCAGCTCGGTCTCGGCGAGGGCTCGCTCGCCAACGATCGCGTAATGATCCACCCAGGGGCTGGATGTCCCTGTCACCCACATCAGGGCTTCAAACTCACTTTGGAGATTCTGCCGCAGCCTTGGCGACAGCACCGCGAATTGAGCCGCTCCATTGCGGGCTTTGACCGCCGCAGCCCACTTCTCCACCGCTTCCTGCGGTGTCTTGGGGGCAAAGGCGCGCTGTAAAAGATCCACCTGCCGCCGCATGGATTCCAAATCGCTTCGCTGTCCGTCATCAGCTTTGATCGTGCCGGCAGCGGCCACCATCAGCACAACCAAGAGAAGCAGCGCTTTACCTGCAAACTTTTGTTTTGTCATTTTCTCAGACCACCTTGTCACAAATAGGAGTTTCCTGTTATATAGTGTTCGCTGCTCTCACAATGAAAACGATGGTTTTCACTGATCCTCTTTATCCATCAATATGTGGTTTAGCTGTCAAGTGCTTTGTGCATCCTGATTCGGGCGCACTCCATGCCCATTTTGACATAAAATGTTCTCGCTGGTTCGTTGAACGTCCATACATCAAGCTCAATGGCGTCACATCCTTGGCTTAGGGCACGGGCTTCGATTTGCCTGAACAGTTCCGTGCCAACACCTGCGCCCCGATACTGTTCGTCGACACAAAACTCCTCGATATAAAGGATTTTGCGATCATGGATTACAGGATGGCCGCAAATAGTCCTGGTGGTTGTCACCGCATATCCCAGCACCATGTCATTGTCGCACAGGACGTAATAGGCAACCGCTCCGTTTTCCAGATCCGATTGATACTGCTGAAACGACAGGGGCACCTCTACAGATTTGTAAAACTCAGGTTTGGCATTGACATGAAGATTGTGAACCTGGAGTTTCATCCGCAGTATTTGTTCATAGTCCTCAAGCGCAGCCTTGCGGAGAACCGGCATGTGTCAGCCTCCTAGACAAAATGACAGATGTCCAGAATGATTTTCCCCTCTTCGTCCGGATCGGTAAACCGGGGACAGGCATACCGCTCGAAAAACCAATAGGCACCATGCTCGTCAGCTTTGACCTCGAACCCTTCCTCCTTCAGTCTGCGGGCACACTTGCCCTCCTTGCCGTAGACCTCGTGTTCGAAACCATACACCCAGCATACTCCCAGGCTGCCGGCGGGAAAATCGACACTGTCGAGCCCTTCCGGTACAGGTGTGTTCTCCGGCACAAACATACCGATCCAGTACTCAAAAGGCTCCCCTTGCTTCCACCGCATCAGTCCGACATAGGCGCCGCTGTCTTCGTAGCCGGGGATTCCATCGCCCGCCAGTCCTTCCAATGTTTCGAACATGCCGCTGTCAAAGCACTCTCCCCACTTGGCACCAAAGGTCCCTTCCACCCGATCTTCATCTCCGTACTTTCTGCCGATAAAACGCATCGCCAGCACATTCTGTTTGTACACATTGACAACTTCCGCCATCTCATTACTTCCTTTCTCGTTATATTTATTCGCCGACAGACAGCGGATGGCTGCCGGCTCCCAGAAACTCTGGCTTAGCCGGCCACTTCCATCAGCTGTGCTCTGCCAATTTCTCGACCGGACAAAAATGACGAGCTCAGCAAGTCGTCCATCTTTTTCACATATGCTGGGTACCGTTCTTGCAGCGAGCGAAAAATTGGATGCTCGGGCTTAAGGCGGCGCCTGAGGGAAAGATAATGCAGCACAAAGCAGATCTCCTCCACCTTCCCCTGTGCAAACTCCACCGAGATGCCCTTTTGCTTGAGATAATCGTCTTTCTCCAACAAGCGGACACTGCCTGCATACGGATCGGCGGATCCAACCACAACTCTGCGAATCCTGGACATGGCTATAGCTCCCATGCACATTGGGCACGGCTCCACAGTTGTGTATAACATAAGTTCCCAATCCTTCTGCTTCTCCCACGGGATATTGTTAATTGCGTTGATTTCCGCATGGGCGATGGAAGTCATCTTGATGGAGTTGCACGAAACAAGTCCATCCCTCAGCTGATTTCTTCCCACAGCAACCACATCGCCTTTCGCATCGACGATAACAGCCGCGATACCCATGGACCCCGCGTTATATGCCTCTAAGGCAAGATCTATGCATTGGTCCCAGATCCCGAGCCCCAAACTACTCACAACAAGCCACACTCCTTGCGTCTTGATGTTGAGTCAACACAAAAAACAGTCTCATCTTCTTTTCGGGAGAATGAGACTGTTTTCCTTCGTCATAACTATGAAATCTAGATCAAGTCTTATGGGCGGCTCAGGCCGTTCCGCTCCAGCCAAGCTTGATAAGCCGACTGCAGATTGGCCGCATAGCCGCCGATGTATTGATAGCCGTTGCGGCGTTCATGGCTTAAGTTGGCGTAACTTGCGGCAATATCGAGCACTGTCCCTTCTGGGCGGATCAGCTCTCCCTTTGGCCCGACGATAATCGGGTGCAGGTTGCCTTCCGCGTCGCGGTACAAGTTGCGCAGGTTGCCGCCGCCGGGATTATGTTTACCCGGCATGGCTCCTGTCACGTACGGCCGGTAAGTGTCGGCTTCCCTGGGGCTGGAACGAAGGGTGGGCTGCCTGCGGTCGAAGAACAGCGGCTCGAAGGTGTCGATATCGATGAACCTGGCCCACAGCCCTCTGCCGTTAGGATCTTCCACAAGCTTTCTGTCGCTTCCCCACGGCGATGAGCCGGTGACGTGGCTGTACCCCTTGATCTCCACATGCTCGAAGAACGCCACAGCAGCGTGAACAGCCCTCTGGACACGTTCCCAGATTGTCATCTCTTCGCCCAAGGTGTTGTCCTGATCCAGGCTGATAAGGAATTCCTTGTCCAGCCCCATCAGGAAATTGATGATCCCGATCGACTCCGACCCACTGATTGAAGGTGGCTCATAATCCCGCGCCCATGAAGGCTCAAGAGTCACCCGATCGTGCTGGGCACACCAGGCGGTGAGCATGCCTTGCTGTTCCGAGTAGATCTGTGTGTCGAGGATGACATCGATGCCCCGAATCAGCGAATCTTCGATTCTGGCGCGTGTTTGCTCATCAATGCTGTAGTACTGATCAGGCTTTGAATATATATCCCACCACAGGTTCAAAACCTGAGTCATGGCGTTGTCGTTAAAGGTGATCTCGCCGTGGTAGGAGCTTCCGGGATGCATGGTCTGGGGAAAACCACCATTTGGATACTGGACGGAAAGCACTCCGTTGATGCCCAGCATGTATGCTTCCCGGTAGCGTTCTATTTTGGTTGCCTGGTACATCCGGATCAAGTAGCGGATCTCTGGAATGGTGACACCGTTGTCAAGGGTGGCGTCTGTCCTGGGTTTCTCCCGCAGCAGCTGCTGCTTCAAAGCCTCTGTCATCTGGCCGCCCATGTCGATGTTCTTAACCCAGCCGCCGCTGTTCCGCTGATACAGGACCAGATTGTTGGCCAACCTGATCGATTCAGCCGAACCATACCAGTTCTCGGGCTGGTTGTTCATCGCGCTGTGAGAGACTGTCTGCTGTATGACCGGAAAACCGGTGGTGATCACCAGCACACCACTCTCCGCATCCCATCCCGCTGACAGCCGCAAAGACGAAGCTATGGCTTCCGCGGGCAGATACAGAATCCCATTGATGACCATGGGCGGGGACATCAGCTCGACAGTGTTGGAGCCGACCTGCATGGATGTGCTTCCGACTTCCAGCTCGCAAGTTCTGCTTCCACGGGTAACAGTGACCGCGCTCAAGTCCGCCGCCACATCCCATTCAACGTCGGTTCCGAATACCGCAGCCGCTGTCTGGTAAGGAATGAGCAGTGCCCCGTTCACCTGAATCGGTGTGATCGACGGATCTTCAGGAAAGACAGGCTGCAGTTCATCGTTGAAATACATGAGGGGGTTGTTCTCCATGAGGCTGATGCGGTTGAATATGTACCGCCACTCATTGGGATAATGGGCGCCCCAGCTCTTTTCACCCGCAGGTTCCCGGACGGTGACAACAACAACCCGTGTCTTGACCGGATCCGCACCCTCTGCCGAGATCTCACAATAATAGTAATGGGTCCCTGCCTCGATGTCCGCCGGAATGACGTAGGTCGCCGCGTTCGCGCCGGCGACCGGCACAGCCCCTGCGCCATCCGGGTCACTGGACTTGAACCACTGGTACGCCAAAGGCGAGTCAACCTCAATACCGGTCGCCGCGGCGGTGATGCGTGTGTTCTCGTCAATCCAGTTAGAAATGACGACAAGATCCTTTGGTTCTTCATCAATCCTGATCCTGCCCACAGCTTCAAGTTCGCCTTCGCCAATGTATATACTGATATTGGCGATCTGGGCAGTCCAGGATGATCCGCCGCCTTTGGTGATGCCGCAAACCGCCATCAAGCCCAGCCCGTTGTCTTCGCCGGGCAAATCCGTGGCGAATGTCCGTGAATAACCTTGGTCCGGGCCTTCCAACAAGGTCAGGGTGATAATCGCTGTGCTTGAGTTATAGTCCAATATCGCGGAAACATTGAGCCACTGTCCGGGAGTAAGCTTCGGATCGATCTCGGTGACCGGAATCGCTCCCTCGAGATTCGCGGCGGTAATCTGCCAGGAATCGTCTTTCTCGACAATATTCGCTATGTTTTTCTTAAAGTCGAGGTAAAGCCCGCCTTCGACTCCGCTTGACGGTTCGATTGACATGATACGGAAGATGTGCCTGTTGTCCGATTGACGGATGTTCGTATCGACGGTTACTCCCACTTCAAAGAATGAAACCGCAGCCGCCCGGGTCGGCGCTCCCAAATTAGTGGGAAGCTTGACATCGTATTCCACTTTGTACAACCCTGTATTTTGGGCACCTTTCAGCATTCTACCCATGGCTCTGCCGGCAGTGCTGGACTTCCTCAGGGTCATGGCTCTGCCTACCACCGGGTCGTCTCCCACAGTCTGGTTTGCCAGGGGAAATCCGTTGGTTGCGCCGTACATCTCCGTGAACCAGATATCATCCCCTGCAAAATCAGTGCCGTCAACCTTTGTCCATACCACTTCTCCTGCCAGCACCGGCAGCTGAGCCACAGTGAGAACCAGCACAAATGTCAGTAAAACAGACAAACTAGTTTTTGCTTTCATGAATATCCTCCTTTGGAATGCAAAGCTGACTTCGCCATGTCATCCGCAAGACACTAATCGGTTCCATTGGATTTAGAGTGCTTAATCATCGAACCGCAGGCTCCAACTCGTTCAGAATTGTGTTAGTGTCATCGTCCTGGTGCTTGATGATCAACCCCAATGCAAAGAATGCCACAACTTGCGGAATCGCTGTGAAGAAGAACGCAAGATTTCTCATCATTATGCTCTTGATGATACTGCCCAATAGAATGATTGCCCCAACCGCGTACAGTGAGATGTATATCAATAAGCAGTTCACCTATAACCCTCCCTTCTGCCGCCACGCACTGCCATACGCACCGCAGGCACATCACTCTGCCTTGTCAGATCATAGAGCCTTAGATTCCCAATAGCGCCGGAGACCCATGCGCCCATTGATTTCCTTAACATAACTATAACTAATTGTAAACGATTTATTACCCTTGATGCAAGGGGCAAATCACCACCAGATCGCAGCGCCGGACGGCAAATCAGGGACAGTGCGCCGCTCCAGCCTGCTTCGGGAACAGAATATACTTCTTGCTCACAAACGTCTTATTCAACTGCTCTGAATAGTGCGGGCCTTGTTTCACAAACACAAAACCGCACTTTTCGATCACGCGCCTCGATCGATCGTTGAATGTGAAATGGGCGACAGTCAATGCTTCCAACCCGAGCTTGT
The DNA here is from genome assembly GCA_029782365.1 of Chloroflexota bacterium. Lineage (GTDB taxonomy): Bacteria > Chloroflexota > Anaerolineae > Anaerolineales > UBA4823 > CAWBUW01. Next base: position 611 of record JAKOUW010000130.1, on the reverse strand, counting down.
CAAAGCTATACCTGATCAGTGCCTTGACCGCCTCGGGCATCAAGCCTTGCCCCCAATAGGCTTTGCTTAAGACAAATCCAATCTCTTTAACCTTTAGATGTGCGTAGCGTTCGTCGTCATTCGCCCAAGATTTGTGCAAACCCAAGGAACCGATCACTTTGTTATCCTGTTTGTGTACAACAGCGAACACATTCTTGCCGGCCATGAAAGCAAGCAGTATCCGGCGGGTTTCTTCTATGGACCGATGGTGCCTCCACCCGGCCATTTCTCCAACCCCTTCAACTGAAGCGTACTCGTACAAATCGGTCAAGTCGGCTGCGCGCCATGCTCTGAGGAGCAGCCTGTCTGTTTCGATCACAGTGCCTGAAATGTCAACAGCGATATCCATGCGCCTTTCACTCCCTTAAAATTTGCCATGGTTGTTATTTCGGGCTGCGGCTAAAAAGTCCTTGATCAAACATAAACGTGGTAAAAAGGTGTGATTTTTGGCAATAAACTGCGTGACTCGGCAACGAAAGTCATGTACCATAGTGATCAGGAGGAGTTGCACCATGAACCGATACAGTGCTGCATTCATTATGGTTCTCTTGTTTGGATTCTTAATCAGTGTG
>JAKOUW010000253.1 GCA_029782365.1 Chloroflexota bacterium | reverse complement strand
CCATCATCGTAGCGCTTGTATAAGTCATCGTAGGGCGTAGCTGAGATAATGAATGAATCTAGCGTAATATCCTGTCGACCGCTTCTTCGCCCTACCTCCTTTCCTAGCTCGCGTAAGCGCTCCCACAGACTGGCTTTTTCATCGTGCTCGTAAGCCTTAGCGTGTAACATGCCGTGCGGCTCGATAAAGACGATGCGCTGTTTTTTCTCATCCACAATCCACAAGATAAAATCAGGGTAAAATTTGCTCTCCTCGAAGAAACCCACGCCTTTGCCTCTGCTCAAGTTTCGCAGGAGGAAGATTTCTTTTCCCGCTAGCGACTTGTCCTTTTCGGCTTCCCAGTAAGCCCTCAGGTCGCGGACGAAGCTTTCTTCGCTCTCTTCAAGCGGCAGCGGATCAGCGGTGAGCACACTGCCTTTTTTGAGAAGCAGAGGCAGATAGATGCTCCGGTCGAAGTAGAGGCGTGGTAAGCCACTGTTTTCTTCTCTGATAAGTTTATCCATATCTTCGCATAGTTTTTCGATGGCAGCAACTAGGTCGCTGTGTGAACGCGGTACGCGCACGATGTAGGCGGCTTTTTTTTCCTGCACGCTCGGACGGTTGAAAGCCAAGTTGGGATCATCAAGGTCAAGAGGACGATAGACTAGGTTTTGGCTGTCCCAGCGCTCGTGAGCTCGGCGGTAGAAGGTGTCCAGGTACTTGCGCAGAATGGCTGTGACCGCTTCTTGCAAACGGGTGCGGTCAGTGAAGGTACGAGGACGGAACACGGCTTCACTTGCCTTCAGAGTATAGGGAACTTTTTCTAGGATAGCGCGCAGGGTTTCGGGACGAATGACCAGGTTGCTCCAGCCCTTGCGCGCCTTGTAGTCTAGCAGCTCGAGGTAGGCCTGTTCCCAATCCACCAATGTCAGACTTTCTGACGGGATAGTGGTCGCCTTATATTCGCTTTGGGCGCGAGCGTCCTGCAGGCCCACCGCGCCGCTTTCCAGTACCTGCACTTTGACCGATAAATCCACCCTCAGGCGGATGTTTTCATCAGGGGTGAGCAGGAGTATCGTCTCGGTAGCAAAGTCACGGCCGCTCTCAGGACGCGGTAGCACCAGCCCGCGCTGCAGCATCTGTTCGTTGGTCCACACAGGGAGCGGTAGTTCAACCAGCGGCTCGGTCTCTACCCCTTCTCGTTCGAGATAAT
>JAKOUW010000251.1 GCA_029782365.1 Chloroflexota bacterium | reverse complement strand
GAAATGGCCGCTTCTTCCAACGAAGTCACCCAGGCCATCGAGAACATCGCCTCGGTCTCCGAACAGAACTCCGCCGCCATCGAAGAAGTCTCCGCTTCCGCCGAAGAAATGTCCGCCCAGGTCGAAGAAGTCACCGCCTCCGCTCAATCTCTCTCCGAAATGGCCCAGAACCTCCAGGAAGTCGTCGCTCAGTTCAAGCTCAGCGCAGGGCAAAACGCAGGACAGCCGAATAACCAGCGGCTCAGCGGCGCAGTCAGGTCTCCGGTCGCGCAAACCGCCAAATATCGGGCAAATAATGTTTTTGTGAAAAATTAATCGTTCAAGAACGCAACAATTTCAAGTATTAAGGTGAGCTTCAGAATACCACCCAACAGGTTTACAAATTATTTATCTGAAGCTCACTCCATTTTTATTGATTGCCATGCAGAAAGACACTATAACTGTAATTGCATCTTTACAGAGATAGCTTTCCAAAATGCTGACATAGGAGTTTCAAATGACATGGTTCAATAATTTAAGAATGGGCACAAAATTAATCGGGGCCTTCCTGGTGATTGCTTTACTGATGGGCGGTACACTGGGTATGTTGGGGTATTACAACTTGATGAATGTCAATTCCATACTCCGCCAAATCACCGATCAAAACGTTCCTTCTGTTAAAAATTCAACTGCAGTCGAACGGTTTGCGCTGCGCACGATTATGGATGAGAAGCTTTACCTGCTCAATGCCAATGATGCCCGCGTCGATGCGGCGCAGTATCAGGCTGAGGCAATGGCAAATATTGATAAGATCAACGGCGCACTGGATGAAGTCGATAAAGTGGCGACACAATACCACGACCAGGATCTGCTGGCAAAGTCCAAGGAAGTGCGCACGGTCACCGAGCAGTACAAGCAGCTCTACAACGAAGGTGTTTCTGCTTTACAGTCGAACAAGACACTGCAAGCAACTATGGCGGCCAAAGGCACCACAGTGACTGACCTAGCCAAATCGTATTACCAGTCAGTCGTTGGGAAGACAGATGGCGAATCATTAGCGGCGCTCCCGATTGTCATTAACATTTGGGACACTGCTTTGCGCACGCGCTTGAACCAAAACAAATATATTCTATATCATGACAAACAATATCTGGATGCCATGAATGCAGACCTGGCATCTTTGGACAAGCTGTACAACAATCTCCAGGCTGTCACCACCAATGCGACCAACTTGGGGATGATCCAGCAAGCACGCACAGCTACGACGGAATTTTCGAATGCGGCCCAAGAATGGCTCAAAAACGACTCTGACTTAGCCACGGTTTTAAAGAATATGGCCGATATCGGCACAAAGGTGCAGGATAACGCCATGGCGGCTGAAGACGCTGGCTGGTTGGCCGCCGATCAAAGCAAGGCGTCCTCCACCGGTGTGGTTAACACAGCGCTTACGCTCACCATTATCGCTGTCATCGCGTCAGTTATTCTGGGCGCCATCCTGGGCATTGTCATCTCGCGCACGATCACCACTCCCCTGGGGATTGTGGTTGGGATTGCCAACGGGCTGGCGGTGGGTGAGTTGGCTCGCGAAGTCAGCGACGCCGTCAAAGACCAGGTGCGCAAGCGCCAGGATGAGATCGGCGACATCGGCAAAGCCTTCGACAGCCTGATCAACTACCTGCAGGAAATCGGCAACGCCGCCAACCTGATCGCCGAAAACGACCTGACTGTCAAAGTAGCTCCCAAATCTCAAAAGGATGAACTCGGCACCGCCTTCGTGCAAATGATCACCAATTTGAGCCGCTCCGTCAGCATGGTCGCCGAGAGCGCCAACAGCCTGACGGCTGCTTCAGGTCAACTGGCTTCCGCCGCTAACCAGGCCGGCCAGGCCACTTCCCAGATCGCCGCCACCGTTCAGCAGGTCGCCAAGGGCACCGCCCAACAGTCCGAGTCTGTCACCCGCACCGCCGGTTCCGTCGAGCAGATGAGCCGCGCTATCGACGGCGTTGCCAAGGGCGCCCAGGAACAGGCGCAGGCCGTCGGCAAGGCCTCCAACATCACCACCACCATCACTTCCGCCATCCAGCAGGTCTCCGGCAACGCCCAAGCCGTCACCCGCGACTCCGCCGCCGCCGCCGATGCCGCCCGCAAAGGCTCTATCACCGTCCAGGAAACCATCCAGGGCATGGAGTCCATCAAACTCAAAGTCGGCCTCTCCGCTCAGAAAGTCCAGGAAATGGGCCAGCGCTCTGATCAGATCGGCGCTATCGTCGAAACCATCGAAGACATCGCTTCCCAAACCAACCTGCTCGCCCTCAACGCCGCCATCGAAGCCGCACGCGCCGGCGAACATGGCAAAGGCTTTGCCGTCGTCGCCGATGAAGTCCGCAAG
>JAKOUW010000250.1 GCA_029782365.1 Chloroflexota bacterium | reverse complement strand
TACGGCTATAACTCCGCGGACAAACCGGCCTGGATGAAATACCCGGCAGACAACGCCGGGAACGTGGGCGAGCAGGTGACCTACGGCTACAACGGGCAGAGGATGCTGAACAGTCTGAACAGCAGCACAGCCAGCTACTACTACGTGCCGCAGACCACCTATGACGCCGCCGGGCGGGTGACAAAGCGCCTGCTGGGGGCGGCCAACCTGGGCAGTGCGCCGGTGCTGACCAGCAGCTACTACTACCAGGGCTGGAACGTGCAGGGCGGGCGGCTGCGCATGGTGGAAACCAAAGACAGCCAGAACACCCTCTACCAAAGGCTGAGCTATACCTACGACCCGGCAGGCAACATCACTGCCATCCTGGATGGAGCCAACAGCAGCCAGAAACAGTGTTTTGCTTACGACAACCTCTACCGTCTGACCAGCGCCAAAGTGGGCAACAACGACGCCAACTGCAGCGGCACGCTGGGCAGCGGCGAATATGCCGATGAAACCTACGCCTATGACGGCACGACCGGCAGCCTGTCCACCAAGAGCGGGCAGGGAACTTACGCCTACGCTGCGACACAGCCTGCCAGCGGCTGCCAGGGCTCATCGGGCAATCCGATCGTGCATGCCGTTTCAGGGACTTCGAATCCTACCCCTATCAAGAGCTTGACCTATGACTGCAATGGAAACATGATCACTCGGATGGTCAGCGGTGGGGCGAGCAGCTCGCTCACCTATGACGGGGAAAACCGGCTGACGAAAGTGATCAGCGGCACACTGACGGCGAATTTCAGCTACGATGGCGGTGGGGCGCGGGTGAAGAGCGAGATTAGGGGCGTGACCACCGTGTTTATCGGCGGCTATTATGAATGGACGTCGAATGGGACGACCAAGTATTATGGGCTGCGCGCCAGCGTATCCGCCATGCGCAAGGAGAGCGGGGGCAGCGTGACCTTGTACTGGATGCTGGGCGACCACCTGGGAAGCCTGACCCTCATCCTGAACGCCAGCGGCAACCCGCCGGCGCCAGTGCAGGAGGTGAAATATGCGCCGTGGGGCAGCGACCGGCTGGGGAGCATCAGCCTGACGCTGACGCGCAAGGGGTTCACCGGGCAGGACAGCTACCGGGAGTTGGGACTGTATTTCTACCAGGCGCGCTGGGTGGACGTCTCGCTAGGCAGGTTCGTGCAGGCGGACAGTATCGTACCGAATGGCATGTGGCCCCTCAGTTTTGACCGCTATGCCTATGTGCTCGACAACCCTGTGAACCTGGTCGATCCGAGCGGACATACACCACCTCCAAATCCTGTGAAAGGTTGTAAGCTTTATGATGCTGATGGATTTTGTGTGATCGGAGGAAATGGTTATGGCGGCTGGCCCGATTATCCAAATAAACCAAAAGTAACTAGAGCCATTCTTAAAACAATTACTGCTTATAGCGCGGAGAATATTAAGACTCTTTACCAATTATACAAAAATACCGCGGGATGGTGGAATTCATTTAAAAAATATACACTTTCTGCGGTTGAGTTTCTTACGTTAATGATTTTTCTGGAAATTTATTCAATTGGTCCAGATGCTGACCTTGCGTTAAAATATGCAACAAGTGAAAAATTTAATTATTGGTGTGCAGATGCATCCGGAGGTGATTGCTCTGGCATGTCTGATAATGCTATCTTTAATTATATTTCAACTCGCGGTGTCGCATGGGAACGTTATAACAAATATATAAAGGATGGGCAAACTCTAGGAGGATGGGATGATGCTGTATTTGGGAAAGATACCAAATCGTCTTCCCAGTACCTTCGCGCTGAAAAAATTGTGCAGACTGTGGCCTCACATGCACATGGAGGTGGCAGCCTGGCTGATTGGGGTAACCAGGTACCTGGTAATCCTGAATCGGAGTTAAGTATGTTCAAAGCAGGAATTGAAAACGCACATGTTGATTGGAGCGATCCAGCCGGAGTTATATATGCAAGCCCGGACTTGAAATTCTTTGTTTTGACCGCTAACCAATTAGAAACGTGGAAGAAATAGGCATTTCACACTTATCTTTATATGAAAGTGATTACTTCCAATGAATAAGACAATTGTATTGTTGTTAGTAGTTGTAATAATCATTGCAACGAACGGATGTGTTGAACATCAACCTCAAGCGTCTAAACAGACCGATAATTTGGTTGAACATGCTACGTTAATACCTAACGTAAATCCTACAACCACCAAATCAGTTTCCCCTACAACGGTAGATAATTTATCTTCTTCTACCCAAACGGCGTCAATTCTTAATAAACCCACTTCAGATTCCAGCGTAACCCAGGCAGTTCAACCTGTATCCCCGACTAAAACTTCTAACTTCGTTACCCCACCTTTCGAATTGTGGGAGTATCTCGCCAATAACGTTATCCAAAAATGTGTAACATTTAACGGAGTTTTTCCTTCAAACAATTATTCTGGAACCCTGGTCGTTTCGCGAAAAGATAAGGATAATAAAGATCATCCGAGTCTTTTGGTTTTGGCAACGGGGAAAATGAAGAGTCTATTGGAAATGAATGAAGTTGCGGATTACAACATGTTCACCTCTATAGATAACCACTGGTTTGCATACCGTACTTGGAAAACGGTAGATTACCCGCAGAATAGTTTGATCCTTCTCTCTCAAGCTGGCCAACATAAACTAGTTATTCCATTTTCCCAAGCAATTAGTATTATCGGTTGGGCAATGGGAAACAGACTGCTTATCTTCCGCTCAGACAATCCCAAATTATGGGTTCTTAATCCCTTCAACCAGTCAGAACAATATATATCGACGAACTTCCCCGAAATTGACAACAGCAACGCAATCGCCTGGGGAGGAACAAATTGGGCTATCAGCCCAGATTTGTCGCGGGTCGTCTATCAAATGGGAGATAAACAGGGTCAAGGAAAAAGGTTATTTGATTTATTCAATAAGACAACCCTATTGAATTTACGACATTCATTAATCGCATACCCTGCTGTATGGTCGCCGAATGGTAGTGAATTTATTCATACGACATATGCAATCTGGGATGACACTAACCTAAAAAATGTAAATTTATTCGGCGTCACAAAAAATGGGGAGGAAACAAATCTGACGAATTTGAAAGATACTCCAGATCAATTGGATTTATGGGATTATAGTTGGTCGCCTACCGGAGATAAGATCGCATTTTGGTCAAGATGGCAACAATCTTCCGGATATCTAAATATTCTTGAAACCAAAACAGGAAAAATAATAACCACTTGTATTGCTTCTGGCTCTGGTTTTCATAACTTCCCTATATGGTCTACGGACGGTAAGCAAATTGCTTTTCGAATTTATGGAGATACATCTTTAACTCCTAATCTCAAGGGAAATCTTGCGATCGTCAATCTAGATGAAGGAACAGGTTTCGTTTTTCCCGAGGACCTGCGTCCGATCGGTTGGTTAATACCTTGATTTTTGGCGCGGATACCGATTGGAACAGATTTGCATACAGTTGTATGGCGAACATATTCTGGACCACCGGATGTAAATGCTGGCGATCCATTTTTCATTGCGACATTTAACCAAACCCAATACTGGAGAAGACCATAGGGTCCAACCATGGCCAGAAAATCGTTATTAATTTCTCTTCTACTTCTTGCTTTGGCGGCAGGCTGCACGGGCCAGGCATCCGAACCGCCCAGACCTGCCATCCCGACGATACACGTGGAACCAACACAGTTGGCTGCGCTGACTGCGACGCGCATTTCTACAGCTTTACTGACAGCCAGCCGCACCCCTTCGCCGACCATAAAACCGTCGCCAACATGGACTCCACTTCCCACCAAAGCATCCGCCCTGCCTCTCCCAACCGCGGTCGTCACGGAAAGCCTGGCGACTGTTTCCCAAATTCCGATCACCGCATCGCTCAATGGCACTTTGGTTGTGTGGGAACGATCGAAATTGCATTTTCTTAAATTTTCAGGCAGCCAATTCCAAACGTCCGTCCTTCAAAGATCCTTATTCGGAGCAGGCGTTTCTCCGGATCAAAATTGGCTGTTGTATAACATTTACGTGGGAGATTCGAGCGATAACATAGCCTGGTATATTCAAGACCAAGATGCAAAACTGCAGAAAAGGACGATCTTGGCTTCGACCTGGCGGTATTTTGGTTGGGCGGGCGGTGACAGGCTGGTCTTTCGTAAGATGATCGGGGGATGGGACAATTACGGCATCGAGACTCAGTTCAACACACCTGGGATGATTCTCAACCCCTTCACTGGTGAGCAAATGCTCCTGCCCCCCGCAGATTATCCCGGAGTGAAGGATGCAAACAAGGCTTTTTTGCGGATCGATATCAATGGGATGATTTACGACGCAAATATGGAATATGTGGCTTATCCACAATGGGATGAGCATGCGCCTGGTTGTTTCTACGCCTTGTGGAATCTCAAAACAAAGGTTCTCGTTGGACGAGTACAGATTGACGGTTGTGGAATCACGGGTGGTCCACTCTGGCTTGCGGACGAGAGCGGATTTCTCATCGCCTCATACGAGGAGTGGTATCAGGTCAACAAGGACGGCGCCACGCGCCAGTTGACGCATTTCAAAGAAGAGCCGGATGATATTCCGACCATCTTCATCGAGTCACATTCAGCAGATCTATCGCCCAATGGGCGGTACCTGGTGTTCACAATTTATTTCGCAACCTTGCCTGGTCCAGATTCTCGCCCGATTTTGGCCGTGTTGGATATGGAGACCCTGAAAGTAACCACTTATAAAATACCTACAGACGATATATGGAATTTTGCCAGTAAATGGTCCCCGGACAGCCGCTACTTGGCGGTCGGTTCCAGCTACGGCACGACCATCGTAGACATTTTCCATCACTGGCAAAGCCCGGTGTTGGACAGCGGTTCCCCATTCGGCTGGCTGAAATGAATGTCGGACGCTCTCTGGCCAACAAATCGCTCCGCCAGGCGAGCCATGGTTGCAGTAAGTCTATAGATACGAGAGCACAAACACAAGTGCGGCTGTGAGCAAGGGGATCCCCTCCTGGTCAACGCGCCAGGGCTGTCCCTCGATCTCCTCTCAGGACAGCCCCGGCAGGGGTAAAGCATTCGGCAGGCGCGATCAGCGGCTGAAGCCGGCGGCCTTCTGCAGAAGCTGCACGAACTCGCTGGCGTCGCGGTTTTCCGGCAGGTTGTAGATCATCTCCGCAGCCATGCCCGCCAACTGGCCAAGCGTGGTGCTGCCGGCCCAGGGGCTGCGGCGCAGCACCTCGGCGTATTGCGCCGCCAGCACAGTGAGCTGGTAATGCGGGTCGGTCTCGGAGAAGGACCTGGCCAGGTCGTAGGTGTTGAAGTTGCCGTTGATCTCGCGCACCTGGTGGGTGTTGGGGTCTTCCCAGCGCAGTTGGACGGTGGCGACGCGCCCCTGGGCGTTGGGCTGCAGGACTACGGCGTACAGGGCGGTGGCGCTGTGCCCGGCGCCGATCTCGCCGGCGTCCACGGCGTTGTTGCGGAAGTCCTGGTCGGCCACCGCCCGGTTTTCGTAGCCGATCAGGCGGTAATAGGCCACGCTGTCGCTGTTGAAATCCACCTGCACCTTGGCGTTCAAGGCGATCACCTGCAGGGTGGAGGTCAGGTTGTCCACGAACAGGCGGCGGGCTTCCTCCAGGTCGTCGATGTAGGCGTAGCTGCCGTTGCCCTCGTCGGCCAGCTTCTCCAGCAGCACGTCGTTGTAGTTGCCCATGCCCACGCCGAAGGTGGACAGGTAAACGCCCTCCTCCACGTAGCCGCGCACCTTGCTCAACAATACCTCCGGATCGGTGGCGCCCACGTTGGCCACGCCGTCCGAGCACAGGATCACCCGGTTGCTGGCCTCCGGGCGGAAATTGCGCATGGCCAGGTCGTAGGCCATCAGCAGGCCGGCCTCGGCGTTCGTCGAGCCCTCGTTGTAGAGCGAAGCGATGGCGTCTTTGATGGCTGCGGTGTTGTTGGCCGGGGTGGGCTGCAGGACGGTGCGGGCGCTGGAGCCGTACACCACCAGGGCTACTGTGTCCTGGGCGGTCAGGCGGTCGAGCAGCAGGCTGAGCGAGTCTTTGACCAGGCCCAGGCGGTTGTTGATCTGCATCGAGCCGGAGACATCGATCAAGAAGGTCAGCGCCAGCGGTTTGCGCTGCCCCTCGGTCACCTGGTAACCCTGGATACCGATGCGCAGCAGGTAGGCGTTGTCGCCGCTGAAGGGCGATGGAGCGCCGTCGGCGTAGATGCCGAAGGCCATGTTGGCCGGCTTGGGGTAGCCCTGGTCGAAGTAGTTGATGTACTCCTCGACGCGCACCGAATCGGCCGGCGGCAGGCTGCCCTGCTCGATGTAGCTGCGCATCTTGGAGTACGAGGCGGTGTCCACATCCAGCGCAAAGGTGGAGAGGTGATCTTCGGCGGCGCTGATGTAGGGGTTGACGCCGTAGTTTTGGAACTCGACGCCGGCGTTGGGGGCAGTGGGCAGCGGTACGCCAGGCAGCGGTACGCCAGGCAGCGGCGCGCTGGACTGCGGCGCGCTCTTGAGCGGCGCAGTCGGCTGTGGGGCGATGGAGCCAGCTTCAGCCTGGGGCTGGGCGGCCACGGCGGCGGTTGCCTGGACCACGGGCGCGGCGCTCTGCCCGCCGGACTGGCTGGAAGAATTGTCCTGGGCGTTGGGCTGTGCCTGTTTTTCGATAACCAAAGTCTGGGGCGTAGCTGCTGCGCAGGCGCTCAGCAGCAGCGCAGCGATGAGCAAGATGTACACAGAACGGCGAATGTTCATATCAGCCTCCTTTTGTTTCCTATGTATAGGATAGATCATTTTTGGCCGGAAAGATTGACCTACTCCTGACAGGCGGGTGACAAAGCGCTGATCGTCTCCGCTCAGTCCGTCAGCGCCTGAGCCGGCGGTACACCCAGCGGGCGCCCAGGGCCAGCAGGACAAACGGCCCGGCAACGACCAGCAGCCAGATCAGGATATCCACCAGGAAGCCAAAAATGCCCCAGAACACGCCGGAAGCCTGGCGGAAGGTGTTCCCAGGATTCCAGCCGTTGAACCACTCGCCCGGCCAGGCCAAGCTGGGCCATTCGATCCTGGGCCAGGGCGAGGGGCTGGGGCGCAGCACCAGGTAGATTTCGGAGTACACATCCCAGCCGTAGCGGCCGGGGTCCCATTGGACGTTGGCCGACTCAACGGCCACCTCGCCCAGCTTGAGCAGGTCGGCGCGCAGAGCGGAAAAGTTCGGCGCGGGGACCTCCAGGGTGAGCTGCATGCGCAGTTCATCGTTCTGGCGCCACGAATTCCAGCCCGAAAGGTAGCCGCCGTAGCGCTCGGCCAGGCCTTTGGCGCGCTGCGCGGCCTCTTCCAGATTGTCCACCTGCAGCTCGAGGGAGGTGTTATAGACCAGTTGGGACTGCGGCGGGGCGGGGGCAGTCAGGGGAGCATTGCCCGGGTCGGCGGGGAACGAGGCGATCATCTGCGGCGTTTTGGACGCCGCGCAGGCGCTCAAGCCGGCCAGGACAAACAGGGCGAGCAAAATTTTTGCCAGGCGAGTCATCGCTACCTCCTTTGCTTACAAAGAAAGCATCGCGCCGGCCGACCCGGCCTGCTTGATATTCGCCTGACAGAATGCTGATACTAATCGGTTTGGATGACCGCTCCGCAGTAAGCGCACTCGGCGCTGGCTGCATCGATCCAATCGACTTCATCGCTGCGGGCCGGGGCGCCGCACTGCGGGCAGGTGGGCGGCAGCCGGCCGTGTTGCCCGGCGGCGGGCGCCTGGGCGTTCGCCTGGCCCTGGGGGGCCGGGCCGCCGAACTCTTTTTGCAGGCTTTCGGCCTCGGCGTCCAGTCCCTGCTTATGCAGCAGGTTGGTGAAATTGGCCAGAAAGCTGGCCTGGCGCGGCAGCATGCCGAGCTGGCCAAAGGCGCTCAAAGCCAGGCGTCCCTGGGTGAGGGCAGCCGGGCCATTGTGTGAAAAGGCCTCGGCGCGGGCCGCCTGGGCGTGCAGGTTAGCGGCCTGGCGCGGGTGGCCAGTTTGCTCGGCCGTTTGGGCCAGGCGCAGGTAGTGCTGGGCGGCCTGCTGGTACTGGCCGCCGGCCATTAACTGGTTCGCCTCGTTCAGGCTTTCTAAAAATGCGCCCTGCATGGCCTGGCCCATGCGGCGCATCGCTCTTCGCTGGCGGAATGGTCGGAACATGGCGCCTCCTTTTCGATTGGCTGAATTATACCTGCCGAGGCGGGCGGCGCGCCGCAAATTACAATATTTTTACACCCGATTGAAATTTTTTGGCTGGCTGGCAGTATATAATAAGAGCATTCCCACGAAGAAAAAGGAGTATTTGATGACTGAAAGCACTACCCTGCCTGCACGCAGCGCCGTACCCATCGCCGAAACCTGGGACCTGGAAGCAATTTTTGCCACGCCTGCCGATTGGGAGCAGGCCTGTAAAGACCTGGAAAGCCAGCTGCCGGGTCTTTCTGCTTACAAAGGCCGCCTGAGCGCCGGCCCGCAAACCCTGCTGGAGTTCATCACCTTGTATGAGCAGGCCGGCATCCTGGCCGGTAAGATCGGCACCTATGCCAGCAACGCCTATGCCGCCGATTCGCTCGACCAGGCCGCCGCCGGGCGCGCCGGGCAGGCGCGCAGCCTGATGTCGCGCCTGGGCGCGGCCGCCGCTTTTTACGAGCCTGAGCTGATGGAGATCGGCTTTGCCACCCTGCGCCAGTGGCGGCAGAGCGAGCCGCGCCTGGCCTACCTGGCGCAGTATCTCGACCGTCTCGAGCGCCGCCAGGCGCATATCCGCTCCAGCGAAGTGGAAGAAACCCTGGCCATGGCCTCCGATCCGTTCGGCGGGGCGTACAATACGTTCAATGTCTTGACCGCTGCCGATATGACCTTCGAGCCGGCCGTCGGCTCGGATGGCGTTGGGCTGGAGGTCGGCCAGAGCAGCATTGGCTCGCTGGTCACCCATGCCGACCGTGAGGTGCGGCGCAGCGCCTGGAGCAACTACGCCGACGGTTATTTGCGCTTCAAGAACACCTTCGCCAGCGTGCTGACCACAGCCTTCAAGCAAGATGTCTTCAGCGCGCGCGTGCGGCGCTACCAGACCGCCCTGCACGCCTCGCTGGAGCCCAACGAAATCCCTGTGGAAGTCTTCCACAACTTCATCGGTGTCTTCAAGAAGCACCTGCCCACCTGGCACCGCTATTGGGCGCTGCGCCGGCGCGCCCTGGGCTACGATACGTTCCTGGTGTCGGATATCAAAGCTCCGCTGACCGACGCCAAGCCGGTGGTGCCCTTTGAGCAGGCCGTCGAATGGATCACGCAGGGCATGCAGCCGCTGGGCGACGAATACGTGAGCGCTCTGCGCAAGGGCTGCCTGGAGGAGCGCTGGGTCGACCGGGCGCTCAACAAAGGCAAACGCGAAGGTGCGTTCTCCAGCGGCTCGTACGGCACGCGGCCGTATATCATGATGAGCTATGCCAATGACCTGTTCAGCCTGAGCACGCTGGCTCACGAGCTGGGCCACTCCATGCACTCGTACTACAGCCGCCGCGACCAGCCGTTCATCTACAGCCGTTACGGCCTATTCGTGGCCGAGGTGGCTTCGAATTTCAACCAGGCCATGGTGCGCAGTTACCTGTTCCAGCGCCAGCCGGAGCGCGATTTCCAGGTGGCGCTGATCGAAGAAGCCATGTCCAATTTCCACCGCTATTTCTTCATCATGCCCACCCTGGCGCGCTTTGAGCTGGAAGCGCACACGCGCATCGAAAAAGGCGCCCCGCTGAACGCCGATATCCTGATCGGCCTGCTGGCCGACCTGTTCAAAGAGGGGTACGGCGAAGAGGTGGTCTTCGACCGCGAGCGCATCGGCATCACCTGGGCGCAGTTCCTGCACATGTACCTGAATTTCTACGTTTACCAGTACGGCACCGGCATCTCCGGCGCGCAGGCGCTGGCCAACGGCGTGCTGGCGGGCAAGCCGCAGGCCGCCGCAAATTACCTGGCCTTCCTCAAAGCGGGCGGCTCCATGTACCCGCTGGACGCCTTGAAGATGGCCGGCGTGGACCTGGCCTCTCCCGAGCCGGTCGAGGCGGCCTTCGGCATGCTGGCCGACCTGGTGGATCGCCTGGATAAACTGGTTTAATAAGTTTTATAAACCTGCCGCCGGAACTCGGCGGCAGGTTTATAAATAATTCTGTTGCAGATCGGCAGCCGTCAGGTACAACAGGTGTTTCTGGAACGGCTGCAGGTTGGCGTATTTCAGCCCGCCCAGGCAGGAGATATAGAGGGCCAGGTAAAATTCGCGCGGCTGGGTGGGGTTCGCCAGGCACTGCCCGGCGATGTGCGCCAGGCGGGCCAGCAGGCGCGCCTGGGGAGCGCTGGCCTGGGCTGAGGCCGGCAGGTCGAACGGCCGTTGGGCGAGCAGATCGCGATATGCGCTGGCCGAGCCTACCTGCGGGGCGATCACCTGGGAGATGAGCGAAACCGCCAGGTGGGTAAAGTCGAACAGCGGGTGGCCATCGCGGGTCATGGCGAAATCGATCAGCCAGACAAAACCGCCCGGCCCCACCAGGATGTTTTCCAGGTTCAGGTCGCCGTGGATGGTGGATTGGCTGCCGCTGATAGGCTCTCTCAGGGCGGCGGGCAGGCCGGCAAGCGGGTCGGGCAGGCCGAAGCGTTCGAAGCCCTGCACCCAGTTGGCGAGCAGGCTGTCGCGCGTGCCGACCACGCGGCCGCTGGCGCCAACGGGATTCTGCAGGCCCAGCCAGCGCAGGCGCAACGGCGGCTGGCCGGCTGGCGGGCTGCCCTGCAGGGAGAGGCTACGGCCGTCGATGCGCCGCTCAATGGTGGGAAAATTGCGCAGGGTGACGATGTCGCCGGCCTGGAAGCTCAAGGCGGCGGGAGCTGAGCCGCCGTCCAGGGTGCGCGCAGCGCGAGGCCGCTCGCCGGCATTCAGCGGCTCGATCACCAGGTGAGCGGGCAGGACGCGGTCGTATTCCAGCGCCAGGCGGAAGGTGTACGGCCGGCGCTGCATCCACCAGTTCGGGCCGAAGGTCTCGAACAGGCGGTCCAGCAGGGCGGGGTCCGGGTTGGCAAGCAGGGCCTGGCGCAGGCTGACCGGCGGCTGGTCGGGTGTGCCGATAAAGGTGTACTGCACAGCCGCCAGGCGGCCGCCGCGCACGCTGACCGGGGTCTGCTGGATGCGGGCGGTGACGGGCGGCAGGGTGTGCTTGACATAGCGCTCGTAATTGCGGTATTCCTGGCCCATGGCCTGCGCCTCGCCGATCTTGATGATGGTATGGGCGTCGGCGCGTCCATCGGGGCGCAGAGGGCGCGCCAGGAAGGTGCGCGCCCCGGAGTAGCCGGAGAGAAATTCGCCCTGCAAGATCAGGCGGCCGTAGTCACGAAACAAGGTGCGCAGCAAGGTGTTTTCATCAGGCGAAAGCCTCAGCCCGGCAGGCGGCTCGATGGCCAGCGCCGGATTAGGCTCACCAAACAGCAGGCCCGGGCGCAAAGCGGCCGGCCGGTAAACCAACCCCAGCAGGCACAGCGCCGCCCCCAGGATCAGGCCCAGCAATCCGCCCGACATGGTCTGCGAGCGGTTCAGGCCGAAGAAGGAATCCACCTGCACCGAGATGCCGCGGCTGAAGACCAGGCTCTCGCGCAGCGGCTGGTTAACCCCAGCGGCCGGCAGCCAGCGCAGCAGCAAGCGCACAGCCAGGCGCTGCTGGCCGGCCTGGCGCGGCTGAAGCGACCAGTGCCAGGCGATTTCTTTGCCGGCTTCGAGCAGGAGCGGCTGTTCGCCCAGCGGCGAGATGTCAAATCCCACGCCCTCCAGCCGGGCGACTCCAAATAGGATATAGCCCTGCCGCGCGGGTGTCTGGATGTTTTGCACATCCGTCTGGTGGTCCGGAAATTCTGTGCGCACGGTATAGCCGTCGTAGGAGGGTATGAGCGAGATGCGGATGATGTCCGAATCACCCAGGCGCATGCGCGGAGGGTATTCCAGCTCAAGTATGCGCGCCTCGGCCTCGGATTGGGCAGTGGGTGTGCTGGCGGCAGGAGCGGCCTGGGTGGCCTCGACCTGCCGGGTGATCACAATCTGCTGGGTGGCCGGCGGTTGGGCCGCGGTTCCCTGTTCACTGCTGGAAGGTGCGCTGGTCGCCTGGGGAAGCGGCGTAGCGGTCGGGGCGGCTACGGCCGGCGCCTGGGTGGGCTGGGGCTGCGGGGCGCCGGCGCTGCTCTCGGCGGCAGGCGTTGCCTGAACCTGGTTGGATTTTTGGGTATCGCTGGCGGACGGATTTTCGGTCGCCAGCATGGCAGGCGCGCAGGCAAATAAGATGGCTGTTGACAGGACTGCCAGCAGGCTGAGGACGAGGATGAGGCGAGTCTGGCGCAGCGGCATGCTTGCCTCCTAAGGCACGGTGAACAATGTAGGAACCAGCGGTGTTTGTTCGACGAGCGTGCCGGCTGGCCACAGGGCATAGGCCAGCGCGCTTAGCGAACACAGCAAGATCGCCACTCCTAAGACGATGATCACCAGGCGTAAGTTCCGCGAGCGCATATCTTCTCAATAGTATAATACAATCAAAGGCTAACCAAGGTCAACCAAGTGTCTGTTTGGGATGCTTACCCCGCCACCTACCGCCAGGCTGAAGTGCTGGCCATCCAGACGGCAGCTCGCGCCGGAGAATGCAGCGCGCTGGCCGGTTTGAGCGGTTCGGGGAAGAGCAATCTGCTGGGCTTCCTGGCGAACCGGGTCCAGCAGGCCGGGCCAGAGGGGCCAGCCTTTGTGCTGGTGGACTGCAACCGGCTGGCTGCTTCACAACCAGGTCAGCCGCCGCTGGCCGGCCTGTTCGAATTGACCGGCGCGGCGCTCGCTGCGCCGGGCGTGCGGGATTTTGACTCGCTGCAGGCCGCCGTTCGCCAGCGCATCCTTCAACACGGTCTGTGTTTATTGTTCGACCGCTTTGATCTGTTGGTGAGCAGCGAGGCGCCGCCTGGCGGGTTGTTCCCCGCCGCCGCCGGCAACTTGCGCGCCCTGCGCGACCTGTTTAAATATGACCTCACGTATGTCATTGCTGCCCGCCGCCCCCTGGAAGCGCACAATGAGCTGGCCGAGCTGTTTTTCGCTCACACGCTGTGGCTGGGCCCCCTGGAACACGGCGACGCGCGCTGGTCGGTCGAGCGCTACACCCAACGCCTGGGCCTGGCCTGGGAAACGGCGGCCGTCGAGAGATTGATCGCTCTGACCGGTGGTTATCCGGCCTTCCTGCGCGCCGCCTGCGAGGCCTACGCGGATGGCTGCCCGCTGGAGCTGGACTGCCTGGCAGCCCACCCGGCCGTGCAGCGCCGCCTGAACGAATTCCTGGCCGACCGGCCTTCTCCCGCCGAGCTGGCGGCCAGCCGGCTGGCCGGCCTGTCCCTGCTGGCCGCCGCGCCCGCCGAAACGGTAAGCAGGCCGCAGTTCCCTGCCAATAGTCCAGCCTCCACCGATCTGACGGCCAAGGAGCACCTGCTCTGGCTGTATTTCCAGGCGCATCCCCACCAGGTGTGTGAAAAAGATGACCTGATCCGCGCCGCCTGGCCGGAGGACCGGATTTTTGAGCGCGGCATTCGCGATGACAGCCTGGCCCAACTGATCCGCCGCCTGCGTGAGAAAGTGGAAAAAGACCCCTCCAATCCTTATCACATCCACACCATCCCCGGCCGCGGCTACCGTTTTACACCCTGATCAAAAACCCACATAACCCACATTTATCCCACACATAACCCACATGAACCGAACCGTAGAAGTCCTGATCACCCTGCCATTTCAAGATGAGTTGATTCAAAAACTCAAAAATGTGTCGCCTCGCCTGAAGATCACACTGGCGAAAGCGCGCAAAGTGGAAGATATTGCCGATGAGACCTGGAAGAATATCGAAGTGCTCTACACCAGCCGCATCCTGCCGCGCCCGGAACAGGCGCCCTACCTGCGCTGGGTGCAGTTCCACTGGGCCGGGATCGACCACGCCCTGGATGCCCCAATTCTAAAGAAACCTGACCTGCAGATCACCAATCTCTCTGGCGCGGCCGCCAGCCAGATGGCCGAGTTTGCTGTGATGTTGATGCTCAACCTGGGCCACCACATGCACCAACTCTATGGACTGCAGCGCCAAAATGACTGGCCTAACGACCGCTGGGAGCGTTTTGTGCCGTTGGAGCTGCGCGACAGCACCGTGGGCATCATCGGTTACGGCAGCATCGGCCGCCAGGTTGCCCGCCTGCTGCAAGGCTTTGGGGCGCGGGTGCTGGCCGCCAAGCGCGACGCCATGCACCCCGAAGACACGGGCTATATACCGGAGGGGTTGGGTGATCCCCTGGGGGATTTCGTCCACCGCCTGTATCCCATCCAGGCGCTGCATTCTATGTTGAAGGAATGCGACTATGTGTTGGTAGCGGTCCCGCTTTCAGCGGAAACGCGCTTGCTGATTGGACCGGATGAACTGGCGGCCATGAAGCCCAGCGCTTTCCTGATCGATATTTCGCGCGGCGGCGTGACGGACAGCGATGCGCTGGTTGCCGCTCTGCGTGACCAGCGCATCGCCGGGGCGGCGCTGGATGTTTACCCCCAGGAGCCGCTGCCGGCAGACAGCCCTCTTTGGCGCCTGCCGAATGCCATCCTGACGCCGCACATTGCCGGTTTTTCACCGCAATACGACGAACGCGCCGCAGCCCTGTTTTCAGAAAACCTGCTGCGCTACCTGGCCGGCCTGCCGCTCTACAACCTGGTTACACTCGAGCGCGGTTATTAACTGTCAATTGTTGGCAGAGGCCGGTCTGGGTTCCAGCTTGATCGGTAGATCTTTCTGCTGACCATTGCGCACGATCGTCAGGGTGATGGTATCGCCCGGGCGGGTGTTGAGCGCCACGTAAACCAGCATGTCATCAAAAGATTCGATCGGCTGGCCATTGATGGCAATAACTACATCGCCGCCGACATCCGTTGGACGGCCGTCCACCGATTCGGTTTTCTGAGCGCCTACCAACCCGGCTTTGGCCGCCGGGCCGCCCTGCACCACCTGCCAGATGTAAGCGCCCTTTTCGACCGGCAGCTTCATGCCTTGGATCAGCTCATAGCTCAAGGCGGAGCCGCGCACGCCGATCCAGGGCCACGTGTACGCACCATCGCTGATCAGCGAAGGTACCACGCGTTGGATGATGGTGACCGGAATGGCAAACCCGACGCCGCTGTTGGCGCGTGAGCCGTTGGTGGTTTCGATCTGATCGTTGATGCCGATCACTTCGCCGCGCAAGTTGAGCAGCGGGCCGCCCGAATTGCCCGGGTTGATCGCCGCATCGGTCTGGATGCTCTGGGGGATGGAGAAAGTGTTCAGGGCAGGGATGGTGCGCCCCAGGGCGGAGATAATGCCGCGCGTCAGCGTGCCGCTCAAACCGAATGGGTTGCCGATGGCGACCACGGTTTGACCCACTTGCAAGCCGTCTATCGTGCCCAGGGGCAGCGGGTTGACGCTGGCTGGCATGTTTTCTACTTCCAAAGCCGCCAGGTCGCTGTTCAAATCAGCGCCCAGCACTTTGGCAGGGCGTATCAGGCCGTCGGAAAAGCGGACTTCTACCTGTTCGGCATCCTGCACCACATGGGCGTTGGTCACCACATGGGCAGAACCGTCATATACAAAGCCGGAGCCCTGTGCGGCTTCGACTATATCGCCCTGGTCATTCTTCATGTATATTGTTATATTCACTACCGAGGGATTGACCTGAGCGTACAATGCAACCAGGCTGTCATCGCCGGGCGCGGCCGCACTCGCATCCAGTACCGGCGCCGCGGTCACTGGCTTGACAGGCTGCATCACCTGCACCTGGGGGGTAGGGGAAACAGCCGCCTTGCGGCTGGGCAAACCACATGCCAGGCTGGCAATCAACACCAGCGCAGTCAACATCAAGAATGGTCGTGTAACTTTTAGAGTTGGATGCATACAATGTTCTCCTGGACTGTCAAGTATAGCCCAATTTTAGAGGGTAAATCTAAAATGAATATAAGAGAATTTCTAAGGTTGCATGAGATTCGCTCATCCACACACTTGCCTGCTCAGCCAGGGCGGCAGTGGTAGAATGACACCTACACCAATCTTTAGCCAGGAGAGTTTAACGATGAGCGAACACAGGCTTGAGCACGATTTGCTGGGCGAAAGGGCTGTGCCTGCCGAGCGATATTTTGGCATCCAGACCCTGCGGGCGGTTGAAAATTACGCGATTTCTGGTATTTCCATCTCGCATTATCCGAACTTTATCTACTCGCTGGCAGAGATCAAGAAGGCGGCTGCCCTGGCCAACCAGCAGCTCGGTTTGATGGAGGAGCCGCTCGCCGGGGCGATCGTTCAAGCCTGCGAGCGCATCCTGGCGGGCGAATACCTGGGCGAATTTGTAGTGGATGTGATCCAGGGCGGCGCCGGTACCTCAACCAATATGAACGCCAACGAAGTCATCGCCAACCTGGCGCTTGAGACGTTGGGTTATCCCAAAGGGCGGTACGAAATCGTTCACCCTCTCAACCATGTCAATATGTCGCAGTCTACGAACGATGTTTACCCCACTGCCCTGCGCATGACATTGAGCAAAGAGCTGGATTTCCTGTATTCCAAGATGCAGCGCCTGGAAAATTCCCTGCTGGCCAAGGCGGGCGAGTTTGCCGATGTGATCAAAATGGGCCGCACGCAGCTGCAAGACGCCGTACCGATGACCCTGGGGCAGGAATTCGAAGCCTGGGCGGTGATGGTGCGCGAAGACCGGCAGCGCGTGGTAGAAGCCCAGGCTTTGATCCGCGAGATCAACATGGGCGCCACAGCCATCGGCACCGGCTTGAACGCCCACCCGCAGTACGCCAGCCTGGTGACCGAGCTGCTGCGCCAGGTGAGCGGGGTGAACGTGGTCGAGTCGGAAAACCTGGTGGAAGCCACGCAGGACACCGGCGCCTATGTTCAGCTTTCGGGTGTGTTGAAACGCGTGGCGGTCAAAGTGTCGAAAATTTGCAACGATTTGCGTTTGCTGTCTTCCGGCCCGCGTGCCGGCCTGGGGGAGATCAACCTGCCTGCTATGGCACCCGGTTCATCCATCATGCCTGGTAAAGTCAACCCGGTGATCCCTGAAGTGGTCAACCAGGTGGCTTTCGAGGTGATCGGCAACGATGTGACGGTCACTCTGGCCGCCCAGGCCGGCCAGTTGGAGTTGAATGTGATGGAGCCGGTGATCGCGTTTAACCTGCTGCGCTCCATCGATATGCTGGGGCGCGCCTGCCAGGCCCTGGCCGAGCGCTGCATCGATGGCATCACTGCCAATCGCGAGCGCTGCCGAGAGATGGTCATGCACAGCATCGGCCTGGTAACGGCGCTTAACCCATACATCGGTTATGAAAAATCCACCGAAATCGCCAAAGAAGCGCTGGCAACCGGCGGTTCGGTGTATGCGATTGTGCTGCAGAAAGGCTACCTGAGCCAGGCCGAGTTGGATGAGATCCTTTCGCCGGAGAATATGACCCGGCCGCGCCCGATCGGAAAAAGCGCCGCCTGAGACGAGATCTTATTATTCGCTGGTTTGTCCTGGGCTTTCGGCCAGGCTGAAGCGGTCGCGCCCAAATTGTTTGGAGCGGTAAAGCGCTTTGTCGGCTGCGCTGAGAAGGTCGGGTGCATCGCTGGCGTGCAGGGGGAAACTTGCCCCGCCGATGCTGATGGTCATCGAAATTTGCCGCTCTTCGACATGGAACGGTTGTTTGCGGATGGCGTTCAGCAAGCGCTCGCTGAGACCTGCCAGGGTATTGGGTGGCGTGTTGGGCAGCAGAACAGCGAATTCTTCCCCACCGTAACGGGCCAGCAGGTCGCTCGAGCGCAGCTCATTCTTGAAGCGCGCTGCCATCTGGCGCAGAATCTGGTCGCCGACCGGATGCCCATAGGTGTCGTTGACTTTCTTGAAGAAATCGAGGTCGACCATCAACAGCGAGAGCGGCTGCTCAAAGCGTCTTGTGCGGTCGATTTCCTGGCGTAAGGCCTGTTGGAAATGCCGGTGGTTGAACGCCCCTGTTAAGAAATCAATCGTGGCTGCTCGCGAGGCTTCATCGTAAATATTGGCGTTGACCAGGGCCAGTGCTACATGGGATGTAAGCATTTCGAGCCTGTGGGCGTGCTCGGGGGTGTAAAACCCAGGCTGGCAGGTATTGAGCACTAAAAAACCCAGCACGCGCTCGCGCGCCACCAGCGGCGCGCCCAGCCAGGAGCCAGCACAGACCGCCAGGGCATCTGGCTGCCAGCCCGCCACGACGGCCAGGTCGGGGATCACCAGGGGCTGCCCATTCGTGCTCATGGTTTGCAGCAGTTCGCTCTGGTTGAGCGGCAGACGGTAGTCTTTGATCGTTTGCGCCAGTTCGAATTGCTCAAAACCGCGGAAGGTGGCAGTGACCGCCTCGCCGCCTTCCACCAACAAAACCAGGGCGGTATCGTAGGGAATGACGGATTTAATTTGGTCCAGCAAGATATCCAGAATGGCATTCGCTTTCAGGCTGCTGGACAGTGCCAGACTGATGCTGCGCAGCGCCTCGGCTAAAGTGCGCTGGCGGTATTCACTCTGGAAAACACGCGCGTTGATCAGCGCCAGCGCTACCTGTTCGGACAAAAGGCGCAGGCGGCGAAGTGTGGTCGGAGGAAAGGCGCTGCCCCCCGATTCGCCGTTGGACTGGCGGCTGAACAAAAGCAGCAGCCCCAGCGGCTCACCGATCGCCAGCAACGGCTGGATGAGGCAAGAGCTAAATTTTGTTTGTTTCACCAGCTTGTGCTCGGACAGCGTACTTTCTGCCTGGTCGGGTTCGATAATCAGGTGACTGGAGGCCGAGGCTTGATTCGACAACATCTCAGCCATGGCCGGGTAGTCGGGCAGGAAGAGCGAGTCACTCAACGGCAGTCCGGCGGGTAAACCAAGCTGATCGAAGCTCGCCAGCACATTCAGGCGCTGAGAGGCCGGATCGTAGGACAGGATGCAGCAGGCTTCAACGGAGGTGATCCAGGCCAGGCGGACACTGATTTGGTGAAGCAGGTCAGGGATGTTCAGGGTCGAAGTCAGGATGTGTGCGGTGTCGATCACCGATTCCAGGTCCGCCAGGCGCTGGCGGTTTTGTTCCATTTGATAGAAATGAGCATAGATGGCGCAAAATTGGCCGGCGCATAACTGCAGGCCTTCTAATTCGACCGGTGAAAGGGTATAGGGCTGGTCAAACAGGAGCAGCAAGGCGCCGTACAAGGAAACGGTGCGGAACTGGAGCGGTAAACCGACCAGAGCCTGGTGCTCTAACTTTTCCAGGCCGGTTGAATGATTTTGCAGCATGAGGCGGTTCGCCAGCACGAGTGGGCTGCGCCCTCGGCTGAGCTGCTGGCAGATCGATTTTAGAGCCTGGTGAGCCGTCTCGTCTAAGGGGCTGCTAGCCTGAGTTTGCAAAAAGCGTTGGTGGATACTGCCCTGGTCGTCGAATAAACCAATAAAACACATTTGGGCAGGAAATTTGTCTAAAATGAACAGGCTGGTCACCTGAAGCGCTTGCACAGCGGATTGTGCGCCGATCAACTGCCCTGCAAAAAGGGAGAAATCGTCCAGTCTTAACTGGCCCGGACTTTCAAGTCGGGGAGCACCTTCCTGCGTTGCGATCATAAGATGATCATCCAGCGCCGGCCATCGATAGCGACCAGGCGCACGGTCACGTTGGTGGGGTTGGTTTTTTCCAGGATAGGGGAGATATCCAGGCTGGCGGGAAGGCCTTTTGGCGCCCGGGCAGCCTGGCGGTATGGGCGGGTAGCCTGGGCCGCGCTGTAAAAAATGCCGTCACCTGCGAGACAACCTGCTTCCCAATAATCCAATTGGTCCAGCAGATTGGGCGGCAGGCTCACCCGACCGCCAGCCAAAAAAGGATGTTCGTCTTGTGACAGGCCTACCAGGCTTTCGGGAGGCAGAACATCCGAGGCTTCAATGAAAAATCGAAAGGGTTGGCGGGTTTGTCCCACCAGGCGGCTGATGGTGGTTTGCACAGCGCGCCAGGCGCCATCCACCACAATAAACTGCCGGTCCAACAGGCAGGCAGCCGCGGCGGTCGTCCCGGATCCGCTGAAGAAATCTGCCACGATATCCCCGGGGTTGGAGGAAGCCCGGATGATGCGTTCCAGCAGGGCCTGCGGTTTTTGCGTGGGATAGCCGGTGCGTTCATTGTGCAAGCGCGCCACAACCGGGAAATACCACCAATCCTCTGGCACCTTGCCGCGCTCCAGGTCGGGAACTTTGCCGAAGCCGGCCCTGGCGGATGAGGCAAAGGTTTTAATGGTGGTTGGGTCATACGGCAGACGCACATCGTCGGTGTTAAATGTGTAAGAATCGCCTTTGGTGTACACCAGAATCGTGTCGTGCTTGCGATTAAAGGCGCTGCGGATGGGGGATGGTCCGTGATAAACCCAAACGATTTCGTTAAGAAGCCGCTCGGAGCCAAAAATCTCGTCCAGCAGCAGGCGGGCGTACGAGTTGGCATGCCAATCCAGGTGCAGGTAAAGCGTGCCATTGGGCGCCAACAAGTGGTACATGGACTTCAGGCGGGCATAGAGCATATCCAGGTAAGCATCCAGGTTTGGCCAATCGTCGGTGTAGCCTTTCGCCAGGTGCCAATCTTTGGGCCGGCGTGAATCTTCCCCACGCCCGACACGGGCGTGAAAGTGACGGTTGGTAAAGAAGGGGGGGTCCGTGTAGATCAGGTTGATCCGGCCGGCATATTCACTCCTTAAGGCGGTCATCACATTGAGGTTATCGCCCAGGATCACCTGGTTTACAGCGGATGCGTGCGGAAACCCGGCTGCCAGCGGGTAAACCACACTGTCCAGCCTCAAGTCGCCTGAGGTTGCCGGTAAAGCCTGCTTGGAATCCCAGTGTAAGGTTGGCATAGGTGAATAAAAAAGGATGGCGGTAGGGAACCGCCACCCCATTGTAGCACGTTTATGCCATCAAGTCGGGCTGCTTTCGAGCTTATTTGCCAAACTTCGCTTTCAAAAGGGTTTCCAGGGTCGGCAGGCCGATCTCCTGCAGCTCATAGCGCACTCGCTGGGCAGGCTTGTCGATCTTGATTACCCGGTTCAAATCGATGGGCGTAGCAATGATCACCATATCGACATCCGAGTTCCGGATGGTCTCCTCCAGGTCGCGTGTTTGGGCTTCACCGTACCCCATCGCCGGCAGGATGGCACCTGTGCGGGGATATTTTTCGTAGGTGGCTTTAATCGAACGCACCGCAAACGGGCGTGGGTCAACAATTTCGGCTGCGCCAAAGCGGCGCGCAGCCACCCAGCCGGCTCCGTAAGCCATCTCGCCATGCGTCAGAGTGGGGCCGTCTTCCACCACCAGCACGCGCTTGCCGCGAATGGCGCCGGGGTCTTCGACAAACAAAGGTGAAGCAGCTTCAATCACCACTGCCTGGGGGTTGGTGGCCTGGATATTTTGGCGCACCTTGATCACATTGTCGGGGTTGGCCGTGTCCACTTTGTTAATCACGAAAACATCGGCATCCCGCAGGTTGGTCTCGCCAGGGTGGTAGCTCAGCTCATGACCTGGGCGGTGTGGGTCTACGACCACAATTTTAAAATCGGACTGGTAAAAGGAGAAATCATTGTTGCCGCCGTCCCACAAGACAATGTCCACTTCCTGTTCGGCCTGGCGCAAAATTGCTTCGTAATCCACGCCAGCGTACACGATCACACCGTTATCCAGGTGAGGCTCGTATTCTTCGCGCTCTTCGATCGTACACTCATGTTTATCCAGGTCAGCGTAATTGGCAAAGCGCTGCACTTTTTGCTTTACCAGGTCGCCATACGGCATAGGATGGCGGATGGCGGCGACTTTGAAGCCCATGCCGCGTAAAATCAGAGAAACGCGGCGGGTGGTCTGGCTCTTGCCAGAGCCGGTGCGCACCGCGCAGACGGAGACGACCGGCTTGGTTGATTTAAGCTGGGTGCTTCTGAGCCCCAAAAGCTGAAAGTTTGCCCCAGCCGCCAGGACGGTAGAGGCTTTGTGCATGACATACTCGTGGGGCACATCGCTGTAGGCAAAGACAACCTGGTCAACATTGTGTTCTTTAATCAGCTTCACCAGGTCAGATTCGGCAAAAATCGGGATGCCTTTTGGATATCGCTTGCCAGCTAACTCTGACGGGTAGGTGCGGCCCTCGATATCTGGAATTTGCGTGGCAGTGAAAGCCACCACTTCGTAATCCGGATTATCGCGGAAAAAGACATTGAAGTTGTGGAAGTCGCGCCCTGCAGCGCCCATGATGATTGTGCGGATTGGCATGTGTTTTCTTTACTCCTTGTAAGCGGTTCATCAAAACGTCCGCCGCTGGATATACTGCGACGGACGTTACATATTACATTACTTCTGGGGCCCCAATTCCCAGCATATTCAGGTTGTTGGCCAGGGCCTGGCGGGTGGCTGCCACCAGACGCAGGCGGAAGGCGCGCACCGCCGGGTCGGCCTTCAACACCGGGCAGGCTGCGTAGAAGTCGGTAAAGGCCTTGGCGATTTCGTAGGCCATGTTAGTCAAGAAGAGCGGGCGATATTCAGCGGCGGCGCGCTGCACCTCGTTCGGCAGGCGGGAAATCAAATCTATCAATTGGATCTCTGTGGAGTCAAGTTGGTAGCTGGGCTCGATAGAGCTGCCCCAAGAAGGATTGGCAGGGTTTTCGGCGGCGGCGCGGCGCAGGATGCTGTTGGCGCGCACATGGGCATATTGAATATAAGGCGCCGCCTGGCCGTTGAAATCAAGCGCAGCTTCCCAATCAAAGGTGGCAATTTTGGCGTTGTCGCGCGCCAGCATGGGGAATTTGATCGACCCAATGGCTACATCTTTGGCGACCTGCAGTTTGGCGGTTTCATCCAGTTCCTGGCTTTTTTCGCTGACGGCTGCCAGCGCCCGGCTGGTGGCTTCACGGATCAGATCTTCCAACAATACGACCGTACCTTCGCGCGAGGCCATGACCACGTTGCCAGGCAGGTTGACAATTTCATAAGCAACGTGGATGCAGCGCTCGGCCCAGGGATAACCGGCCAGCTCGAGTGTTTTGAAAACCTGGGTGAAATGCAGCGATTGGCGCACATCCACCACATAGATTGAGCGCGCCAGGTCAGCGTATTCGCTGAATTTGATTTTGGCCAGGGCCAGGTCTTCGGTGGAATACAGAGCGGTGTTGTCGGAGCGCAGTACGACCAGCGCCCGGTATTTCTCTTTGGTCAGGCCGAGCAGTTCGTCAATTTTGACCACCACCGGCCCGCCGGTGCTGCGCTCGTCTTGGGCGATTCCCTTGGCGATCAGTTCATCGACGACATCTTTACCGGGGTGTTCGGCATCGCTGTTGCCGTATTCACGGTCGAATCGAATATCCAACACCTTGTACATGTCGCGAAAGCCATCCAACGACCACTGCCGGGTCTCTTTCCAGAGGGCGTAAATTTCCGGGTCACGCTTATCCCACAGGGCGTAGAGTTCGCGCACCTCTTTTTCCAGGTCGGGGTTGCCTTCCAGGCGTTTGCTGGCCTCGGCGTACAAGGCGCCCATCCAGCGGGTGACATCTTTTTCAGGCTTCTCGCCAGCGTGATATTTGCGATAATTCCACAGCCATTTGATGACATGCAGGCCGATATCGCCATAATAGTTCGCGCGCACCACTTCATAGCCGGCTGCCTCTAAAATACGGCACAATGCATCGCCCAGAATGGCGCTGCGCAGGTGGCCGACATGAAAGGCTTTATGCGTATTAGGCTGCGAAAACTCAACCATGACGCGTTCTTCTTTAAGGCTACCGCAGCCAAACGCACTCCCCGCATCCAATACTTCATCCACCACGCGCCGGGCATATTCGGCGCTGGCGAAATAGAGATTGAGAAAACCTTTTACCGCTTCGATGCGCGCAAATCCGGCTGGCCGGTCCAGGGCAGATGCTACACGGCTGGCTAATTCCTGAGCATGCTGCTGCACGTTTACCCCCTGGCCGGTCGCTTCTTTAATACGGCGTGCGTCAGCGGCTGCCAGGGCAAAGAAATTGGTGGAAATGCCCCACTCGCCAGTCAAAGGGATCGGCGACCAATTGATGATCCCTGACTCCGGCAGGTTGTTTTGAGAGCAGAAGTGGCGAATTTGCTGCTCAATGGCGTTTTGCTCGCGCTGAAACATGTTTCGACCTTCGCAGATGAAAAAATGACATCCTGGCTGGCGATGTTCTTGCAGGCAGATAACGTTATCCGCCTGGTGTGAAAGATTATACCATGCAGGTAAAAACGGTATTTTCTAGCAGGTAAGGCAACGAGGTGATATTCGCCACTAATTTTTCAGATCATTGTCATATTTTACAGAAATGCATCAGGTGTAAATTTTCCATCATAAATGGAAGGTATACTTATCGTTTGTCGATAACAACACTACAACAATTATAGCGATCAATAGAGAACAAAGGCAGTGTGTGATTCCGCAAGAACACCACCGTGAAGCGCACCTTGTTGGTTTAGATTTATTCTTAGCTGCCCGACCAGAGGAATCTCTGAAAAATGAGCCATCACCCGCCGGCTCTATACTGATTGTCAGCCGGGCGGTTGGCTCAAACTGCTTTATTCACCAGCCTGCCAGCGCCGTCTGCGGTGATTGTGGAAACGCTGTTGATCATTTCAACCAGCATTTGCGCTTGCATTTTTTGGGCGTCTTGAATCTCTTTTAGAACGGCAACACCGATTTGCAGAGGGAACTGCTCGCTCTGCATGTTGGTAGCCAGGCTGGCCAGACTGTTTTCAAATGAACCGTAAGAAGAAACATTCATATTATGTTATCGGTCAGACGGTCGGAAACTTTAGGAAATCGCCAATTTTTCGATCAGGAAAAGTGCGGCTTCTGCGGCAAGACCAAAAGCCGGCGCTTCGAGCCCAGAGGCAGTGTCATCAATGGTATGGTAGCGCAAGTCCGCCAAGGGGCTGCCAGTGACCTGGATGGCGGAAGTTTCATACCCTTGTCTCACGAATGGCGCATGATCCCCACTTTTTTCAATATACCAAAGAGGTTTGCTCCCGGGCATGCCCTGGGCGAGCAAAGAGTTCAATTTTTTAGATAATACCAGAGGACGCCAGGAGCCATCGCGCACGACATAGCGCAGCACTGCGCCGCTGCCGATCGTATCCAGGCAAAGCACGGGCGCGGCTTTTTGTCCTCCAGTAAGGGCAAAAGACCATGCGCCCTGCATACCGGTCTCTTCGGCGGTGGTGATCAAAAAGCTCAGGTTCAGTTGCTGCGCGGAGTGGGCGGCACAGTGCTCGGCAAGGGCTAACAACAAACCCACGCCAGAAGCGTTATCATTAGCGCCTGGAGAAAATCGAACTGGCCTGCTGGTTACATTCCAGACTTCTGCACCAACCAGCCAGGCGCCCGCGGTTGCACTGGCCAGCCCAAGCAAAATGACCACGAACTTCGGCAAGACAAAACCTGCCAGGCTCAGCGCGCCAGCCGCCGTCATGGCGATGGCTGTGCGCTGTGCAATATCCAACGACCGGCTGTACAGGTGCAATACCCAGCCTGACAGGCGGCGAGCGGGGGCGCTGTCCAGGTGCGCGACGACCAACAAGCGTTTTGGCGTTCCATCGCCAGGCAGACAGGCGGTTAAATTCTCGCTGGCCTCGCTGCATGCGCGGCGCCTGACTTCCCAGCGCAGCCAGGATGGCAAAAAGAACAACACAACCGGAGGAACCAGGCCTAGAAAAGGATAAAAGGCGAAGAGCAAGGCGCATAAGACCAAAGAGGCCCCCGCAGTCACCAATGTCCAGGAAACCCGGGGCTGTGAGGGAAATTTCACGGATTGTGTTTCTACCTGGTAGCCCCAGTTGGTCAACTGGCTGGCCGCCCAGGCACGCGCCTGTGCTTCGGATGCGCTGCCGGCTGGGCGTGGTCCAAATCGTTCTACCAGCTCGCAAGCCAACTGGTAAGCGCGTTGGCCCAGATGTTCAGTTTCTGCGGAAGGCGACATGAACGTGACGAGTCAGCGAATATTCATAGAGGATCGAATGAAAAGTAAATGAAGCACGCGTTTCAATGTTAGCAGACCCAAACAATATTTCTTGTTGGCGTGCTTCATCCTCTCCCTGGTTGACCACAATCAGGACGCCGCCCGGACGCAAGCTTTCCCAGGCCTGCTTGAGCAATTCCTGAGGATGATATTCTTTTTGGGGCAAACCCCAATCCAGATGGTCGCGGACAAAGATGAAAGGAAAAAACATGGTCGCCAGGTGCCAGGCATTGGGGATGGGGCGGTAGGCGTTGGGTATATAGTTGACTTCTTCTAAGTTGGCGCAGTATGCCAGGGCATGATCATAACGGGAATAAAAATTGCTGTAAATCCGGTATGGATCGGCTTCGTATCCGCATAATTCAACACGGCGAGGAGCATCAGTTCCCCAAAATTTCAAGAATTGATACATACCGCGCACGTAAAACCAGGAGGATGGGCCAATATCCACTGCTTGCAGGTCTGGAGACAAGCTTGCCTGGCTGCGCTCGCAAGCTTGTTCAAGCAGTTGGATGTAATACAGATTCTCGCGGTAATTGTCTACTGTGCTGCGCTGGTGCAAATCATGAAGATGGTATTTGTTGAAGAGGCGCTCTGCTTCTTGGACTGCAGCCCGGCGTTCAGCAGTCGGCAGGTTTTGGTAAAGGTTATCTTTTTTCTCATTGCCCAATTTCAGGCCGGGACGCGACCAGTGAAATGCCTGGCGTAATGGAAAATCGATGGAATTTCGTAAATTGATTAATGGATTGAACAGTATGTCGAGCGGCTTCATTTAGGATGACAAAATCATTAATCGTCACAGCATGCGACGAGCGTGTGACTAAGGTGCTATTCCGGCGCAAGAAATTTTATCATTCGGGGAGCGGGCGGTATCTTTTTTCCAGCTCTTCCCGTCCAAGAGCATCACACAACTCAACTGGCCCATTTGCATGGGGTTTCCCGCTGTCAGCACCACAATTTGCTTTGGCGAGTAGGTTGCAGTCATTTGCCATGGCACATGCACTTCTTGAGGCTTGGTCACTTTCCCATCGGGTTGGGTATAAGTGATGATGGCGACAGATGTAGTGCCTTCAATTCGTAAAGTGATTTCATGCTGGCCGGAAGCTTTTGAAGTGAACTTGCTTAACAGGTATAAACCTCCGGCCGCGATTCCGATAAATACCAGAATAATCAGGATCTGCCCGATTGTTCTGCCGGAATTCGTGGATGTCGATTCAGTCATACCTGGTTCAAGGTGTGGAAGGCGATTCTTCTGACACCGGATCGGTATCAACTTGCTCAGCCAGGAAATTGCGCAGTTCCTCGAAGCCCTCAGGAACGGTCCCGCTGGCTAAGGCCTGGGCAATTTGCTGCTGCTCGCGCATCGCATTCCATAATTCCTGGCGGAGAACAGGTACTTCGCGCGGCGCGCTGACCCCGATCTTGACTTTATCGCCATCCACTGCCAGGATGGTGATAACGATATTATCGTTAATGACCAGGCTCTCATCGATGCGCCGCGTTAGCACTAACATAGGATTACCTCAAATTTATCCGAGTACGTCGAACAGACTTAACACTGATAAAGCTCGTTTACTGACCTGTAATACGGATTGGTAAACATTTTCTTGCTGGCTCAGGTTGGTGATCGCCTCCGCCAGGTTAATATCTTCTTTTTGGGACAGCAGGCTTTTCAACTCAAGCTGTGTACTGTTTGTACGGTCGATTAGCTGTGACACTTCGTTTTGGCGAGCTCCGTTCATCACACCTGCCTCGGTAACTTTATCCAACGCAGTTTTCAATGTGCCGATTGTGGATTGAATTGCGGCCGTATTGTTGCTGTTCATCGCATCACGAGCGGCAATCAGGGCATTGAAGAAATCTGAAAAACTGGCATTACCATTCACGTTGACTGGTATGTTTTGCCCAGGAGCGAGGGTGCGTATGATCGTACCAGAGTCGCCTTGATAATCCACTACATCATACAACCCATCATTATTCGTGTCAACTCCCTGGAAAGGCTTGGTGGTGGTCTTGAAACCCGCGAAGATGTAGTTGTCGTTATGAGAGGTATTGGCGATGTCAATTGCCTGTCTCAAAATGCCATCCAGTTCGGTTCCGATCACTTTTCGTTGATCCGGGCCGTTGCTATCCGAGGCTCCATCTAGAACCAGGTTTTTCGAGCGTAATCCAATATCACCCATTTGCTGAATAGAACCATCCGTTGCCGCCATCCAATCGCTGGTTGTGTGCGCTGAATCGAGGAAACCATTGTTGATCTCGATGCTTGAATGCAGGGTCAGCGAGGCGGCTGCGGCGGCAGGATTGTCGGATGGGCGCAGGAACTGCTTGTTGGATCCAATTTGTTCTTGCAGCCTGGCCAGACGCTCGCGGTTGTCGTTCAAATACTGCACCATATTGTCAGACATCATTCGTTCTGTCACGCGCATACCGTTCCTCCTATTTAGCGTCCAGCCACGCCTAATCCGTTAATAACGGTGTTCAACATACTGTCCATTGCATTCATTAGCTGAGAGGCTGCCTGGAAAGATCGCTGGGCTTTCACCATATTGGCCGCTTCTTCATCCAAAGAAACGCCTGATGTGGCTTCGCTGATGCTTTTGAGCGATTGGATCACGAAATCGCGATCTTTGGCTCGCGAGGCGGCTGTGTTGACAGCGAGGCCCAGGTCGCCGATTTGCCGATTCAAATACTGCCCAATGGTGACCGTATTCCCGTTCATCACTGTGGCAGTGCGCAGGTTGGCTATAGCTGTCGCCTGGTTGCCATCGCCTGGCGCATTGAGGGCTGTGGCGGCGGCGATATTATTGGGATCGTTCATCTGGCTGCTCAGGCGCAATTCGAGAGCTGTATTGGTGGAAGTGAACGGCTCGAAGAAATTAAGCATGTGGGAATTATTTAAACCATAGCCAGCCTGGTGAGCCGCGTTGACAGAGTTTGCCAGGCCGGTGGCCAGCGCGTTAAGGCCGGCCAATTGGCTCGGGATGATTTGATCACGTGCATTAAAGAATCCGGCGAGTTCACCACTCTGGGCGCTAAAGGCCTGGCCATCATTCCATTGAATATTGACCAGGTTGCCGTTGGCCGCAACAGGGACCGTTGAAAGCTGTGAAGTGGAGCCTCCCACCACCAGCACGTGCCCATTGATCGATACATTCGCCTGTCCATCATCCTGGATGCTGCTGACTGCACCAGTCAGCTCTGCCAGGCGATCTAACATGACATCGCGTTTGTCGAGCAGGTCATTTGGCTGGTCACCTACCGATTTAACTGAAACGATCTCGATATTCAATCTTGAAATTTGGGTGGATAGGTTGTTGATTTCTTCGACGCTTTGCTTGACAGCCAGATCCTGATCATTGCGGATATTCATCAAAGCCTGGGCGCGCGAGTTGAAACCATCGGTTAATGATTTAGCCTTAGCCAGCAAATCACTGCGGTATGCCTGGTTGGTGGGGTCGCTGCTTACAGCCTGCCAACCGTTCCAAAAGGCATCCAGTTTTGAACTCAGCCCATCCGCCGATGTCTCGGCCAAAGTAGCTTCTACCTGGTTCAGAATGTCACTCTGGGCAGACCAGCGCTTGCTCTCAGCCAACTCACGGCGGTAGCGCCCATCGAAGTAATCGATGTTGAAGCGCCGGATGCGGTCAACTGTGACGCCGGTGCCCATCTGACCTGGCAAAATCCCCCGGCTCATGCCGGCAGCAGGATAAGGAATCCCGGCAGTCAACACCACTTCCTGGCGGTGGTAACCCGGGGTATTAGCGTTGGCAACATTGTGTTCGATTACTTCCATGGCGTGCTGTTGGGCCAGGATGGCGCTGAGTGCTGTGTTGATACCAGAAAAGAGGTTTGGCATAAGGCCTCCTTGCTTTACAGTGAATGATCCACATCCAGAGAAAGCTCTGGAAGGCTGCTCTGGTTCACCGCCCCGGGACGTTGGTAGGTGACCGTCGGGCGGTACAGATCAAGCAAGAAGGACTGCAGTGCGTCAATACGTTCCAGGCCGAGCTTGATCAAGGCGGTATTTCCGCCCGTTAGGTCGCGAATTTCTTGGGAAATGGCCAAAATGCCTTCGCGCAGGTTGGCCACACGGCTGGCCTGCTGAGGAGGCAGAATCCTGATGATATCGATTATCGTGGGCGTCTCTAAATTTAGCCCTGCTTTGTGAGCGACATCTTGCACCGTTACTCGCCTGCGTTCCTCAACCTGGCTCAGGCGATCAAGCAAGGTCTCTTTTTGTTCAGCCAGTCTGGCCAAGGCTGAGACATCATTTTTTGTCAGCGCTAGACGTTCATCTCTGGTGATATTGTGCAGCGACTGGCAAAGCCTGAATTGTTGAACGAGCGTTTCCTCGAGCGGTTCGTAGGAACCCTGTGCAGTTTCCACCATCATCACACCTCCAATGCGCCCTCAGGGCGCGGATTGCTAATCTTCTCGCAAGCGAACAGCCAACTGCCTGGCGATCTGATCCAGCGGTGGTTGGTAATTTCCAGTTTCGATTTGCGTGCGCAGTGCGTCCACTTTATCCGTGCGCACTTCCGAAGTTTCTTCCAATAAACTGCGCGCCTTGGCTAATTCGCGGGCGCGTTCTGAAAGGGATGCCCTGTCTTTGTTCGCCAGCCGTTCGGTACGTGCTTCTTCCGCAGTCCGCTGCGTCTTATCCACTGAGGCAGCATTTTCGGCTGCAGCGGCATTGTGTTGGGCTAATTGATCAACTTGACTTTTGTTTACTTTCATGTCAGCCTCCAGAGAGCTAGACAATACATTTGGATAGGTGTGATGGTTATCCTGTTATCGGCAGTATAACCGAAAACTTTAACTCCTCATGTGAATTGCCTGTGAAATCATCTGGTCTGTCTGCTGCAAGGTGCGCACCTGCAAAGTGAAGGAACGCTGTACTTCAATTAATTGGGCCATTTCATTGGCAACATTGACATTCGAAGATTCCAATGCGCCGCCGATCAGGCGTCCATAATTGGCGCTGTCTGGCGCTCCTGCAACGGCTGCCCCTGAGACTGGCGATTCGAGCAATAGATTTTGTCCGCGGCTCTGCAGTCCGTTTGGATTAGGGAAGCGGTATATTTGGATCACGCCGATCTGGCTCCATGTGGAGCCTTGCAATCCCATCACCGTGCCATCCGGGTTGACGTGGAATTCGGTTGCGTTTTGAGGAATGGTTCCCTGCCAGACCAATGGGTGACCTGCAGAATCGACTATCTGGCGGTTTGAATCCAGGTTGAAATGCCCATCGCGAGTATACGCTGTGCGGCCATCCGGCAGTTTAATCGCAAAATAGCCTGCCCCCTGGATGGCGATATCCCAGGCGTTGGGAGAAACGGTCACAGCTCCCTGTATATTTGAGCGCTGTGTGGAGACAATCTGCGTGCCGGTGTATCTATACTGATCCAGCAGTTCCTGAAAATTGGACCGGTTGCTTTTGTATCCGGTTGTGCTCACGTTCGCAAGGTTATTGCTGGTAACATCCAGATCCAGAAGCCGGGCGATCATGCCGCTTCGGCTGATATTTAAGATTTGGTTTAGTGAAAATCCCATTTTATCCTCCGATTCCTTTAAGCGTTAAAGTTACCCAGGGTGGCTATCGACCGGCCAAGCAAATCATCTTGCGCCTGGACCATGCGTTGGGCAGCTTCGTAAGCGCGAGTCACAGAGACCATTTGTGTCATCAGGTTGGCAGTATTGCCGTTAGACATTTCAATCGCTCCTTGCGAAATTGAGCCAACTGCCTGGCTGGTCGGAGCGCCTGCGGCAGCGAACACGTTGGGCAGGTCGCGCACCAACTCTGTTTCTGGATTATTAAAGGCAACCAGCCCGATTTGTCCGGCTGCCGTACCAGCCACCGCGAGCGTCCCATCTTCAGTCGCCGTAACACCACCTTCGGGTAGGTTAATCTTGTTGCCATTCTTACCGAGCACAAAATAGCCATCGACAGTCACCAGGTTACCTTGCGAATCACGATCAAAACGCCCGTCGCGCGTATAACGGACGCCGTTAGGGGTCAGCACCTGGAAGAACCCTTCGCCTTGAATTGCAAAATCCAGCGGCTGGTCTGTGACACGCAGAGCGCCCTGGGTGAAGTCTATCTTTTCAGGCAAGCTCTCGACGCCCAAACCCAGGCTACCGATCCAGTTTTGGCGCTGTAATCCGGCTGAAGGGCCAGGAGGATAGGTTACGCCTGTATACTCAAAATCCTCCAAAGGCACCAATACCTCTTTGAAGCCGGGGGTATCCAGGTTGGCGACATTGTGCGCGATGGCACCCTGGCGGTTCATGTTGACGATCATTGCTGATGCTGCAGCATAAATTCCTTTGATCATTTCTTCACCTCCTCCGCATAAGCTCGGCGCTGCTCCAGGCTGAGAACTGTGCGCACTTCATCGCGCGTGATGCCCATTTGACGGGCAATTTCGATATCAGTCATACCGCCGCTGCTCAGGGCTGCCAGGATCTGACTGCGCTCGGCGTGGGAAGAGCCCTTGTCCCCGCTGCCTGGTCCAGCGGCCGAATTGTCTTTTTGGATGACTTTTAATAAAACCTGGAAATCGCTTTGGCTGACAGCACCATTCGAGCCGCCCAGCTCACTCGTCTGGGCATTGGCGACAATATCGCGCAGACCCTCCACCACTGGCTGCAGCCGATCTGCTTTTGACTGGTGGCCTTGCATGCGGGCAGTTTCACGCGCCAACTGCACCAGGTTCAGGGTATCATTCAAAAGTGAGGGAGTAATTTTTGACATTGCGTTTACCTTGGTTTATATACTCACGCGTATTTTTCTTGCGAAATTTGTTTTAAGTAGGCGCGTAAATTCATGATTGCCCGTCCATGCAGTTGGCAGACGCGAGATTCTGATATATCAAGCACCATACCAATTTCCTTGAATGTCAGCTCTTCATAGTAATAAAGGGAGAGGATCAATTGCTCGCGCTCGGAGAGGCTTTTTAAGGCGTGCAAAAGACTGGTGTGCAATTCATCTTCTTCGTAAACTTCCGCCGGGGTCGGTTGTCCCTGGTCAGCCAGCACCTCATGCAGCGATTCGTCCTCATCGGCGCTTTGTGTAAGCAAATCGAGCGATACGATCATGCGGCTGCCTTCGATCATCGTGCGGTGAAGCTGGTTAATATCTACCTTAATATGAACAGCCAGTTCTTCATCTGTGGGCGCTCGGCCCAAGGAACTCCATAATTTGGTGACAGCATCCTGCAAAATGTGATAGCGCTGCCGTGCGCCGCGGGATAACCAATCCATAGAACGCAGGTGGTCCAACACTTTTCCTCTGATCCGCACAGTGGCATAGGTGCTGAATTGGGTGCCAAACTTGGGATCAAAGCGGTCAACAGCCTCGATCAAACCGATCAATCCCTGACTGGCAGCATCTTCGTAGTCTGTGCTCACACTTTGAGAGATTCCCAATCTGCCCAGTACAAAATGCACCAGGGGTACAAATCGCAAAATAATCTCTTCCCGCGCGCCAGGGTCGCGTGTGGCTGCGTAATGGGTCAGTAATTCCAGGTCGTCGCGCTTTTCAACCATACTCTACTCAAATATGCGTTTCGAGAAATTTCCCAAGATTTCCCTCGCTGGCCTTCTGTTTATCTTCGGCCTCTTTCTTTCTGGCCAGTTCTAAGGATGCCATCAATTCCAGGCGGGTGGCCTCCAGTGTGTCATGATTGATTTGCCAGCAAACTAACCATAGAAGGATGCCAATGCTGAACATAGCAGCTGCCCCGCGCAAGAAAGCCATCCAAAACACAGCTCCAGCCCACAATGAGATGATGGTTGTGGCCAGGCCAGTAAACAAAACAACCAATCGCGAGAGACTGAAAATTGTCTCCAACAATATAGGAATCTGGATCGAACCCTTTGCTTTTGCTTTATTGGGGCTGGGCTCTCCTTGCGGTTGAGCTGCAACAGAGTTATTGGCAGCAGGCTGAATTTTATTGGTAGTCGTGTTCAAAGCCTTAATCCTTACCCATCAACAGGTCAACGAAACCCGCCGCGCTGGCGGGTTTTAGATCTTCAAGTACACGCCTCCCGGTTGAGAAGTATGCCAGCGGCAACCGGTTGTGAGCGGCGAAATTATAAACAGCACCAAAAAAAGAGGTCTCATCCAATTTGGTTATGATCATTCCTTTCAACAAATATGGCCCGAATGCTGCTGTGGCTTCATTCAAATCGCTTTCTTTTGCAGTGGCTGGCGCTAAAAGATACGTGCTGCGTTCTGGCAATTCTGTTAGATACGCACCTAATTCAATGATTTCATCTTTGCTGCACGGATTCGCAGCAGCTGTATCCACCAAGATTAAGTCGGCTTTTGTCTCATTTTTGACGACCTCAGCCAGTTCAGCGGGGGTGTACACCAGGCACAGCGGTATGTCCAGGCTGTCTGCATAAGCATGCGCCTGGGCAATCGCGCCAAAGTGGATTGTATCGGCGCACACCCACACCACAGACTTCCCCTGGGATTTGGCTGTGGCAGCCAGCTTGGCGCACATGCTGGTCTTACCGCTGCCACTGCTGCCGACCAGGCAGATAATTTGCTCTGAGCCAGCTTTTACCGTCCGGATAGGTGCTTCCAACTGGCGGCGGATATGTGTACGAACCTTAGCCGGTTCACCCAGTCCGCCGCGGTTGAGTGATAACGCGCAGGTTGAAAGCAGCTTGCTGATCAGGTTTTTTTCTACACCCTGCCGTTTCAATTGGTCATAGATTAACCGTAAAGATGGCGGCAGCGAATCTGCCGGGCTGCTCTCTGCAGATGCTAGGCCAGTATCGAAAACTGGCTTGACTTCAGGTCGCTGAGTCTTAATGGATTGCGCGCGGGTAATCTTACTCGGCTCCTGGCCTGTTTGGGGTGGCTCGACCGGCCTGGTTGGCTGCGGCCTGTCATCTACTTTTTTAATTTGGGTAGGATCTGCTTTCGGACGACTGGAGAGAACCGGGAACACTGCCGGGGTGATTGTTTTGGCTTTATTTTCGCTTTTACCCGGTTTAGTTGCTGTTTCGGGTTGAAGCGCTGGGCTGACGCTGCCTTTCCTGGTGGAAGCCTGGGCCAATCGTTCTGCCAATTGGTCGAGCAAGCGCTGAACGTCTTTAGAGCTGGACTGGGCAACTTTCGCTTCCAGGCTGCTCATCTTCTCATAAGGTTCACTGCCAGGTAGGGCGACTACTTCCACTTCGTTTTGTTTCCAAACTTCCCAGGCGTTTCCCGGAGGCACATGGCGCACAGAAACGATCAAGGCGCTGGGGCCAAGTTCTTCCTGGATCATCTCCAAAGCGGCTTGAGTATTAGGGGCGCGAAACGTCTTGGTGTCCATCAGCTTGTTACCATCCCATGTGATTTGACTTTGGTCCCCGGGCTGACTTCAGAGTAAGCCAGGACAACCAGGTTTGGCAGTGATTGTTCAACCAGCTTGCGAAATGCCATGCGCATCTCGCGCGCGCACAGCAAAATGGGGAAATAACCGGTCTGAGCCAGTTTTTCCATCTGTTCCCCGGTATGGGTCAGGATATTTTGGGCAACTGCTGCGTCTATCTGAAATCCTACACCGCTATCTGCCGAGACCAATGATTCGCGCAGCAGGCCTTCCAGTTCGGGGGAAAGCGTGAAGACGTGCAAATAACCATCCTGATCGCGATATTGGTTCGAGATTGTGCGCGCCATCATCTGGCGCACGGCCTCAGCCAGTATGTTGGGATTGCGAGTGATCCCTACATTGTTTGCCAGCACTTCAATGATGCCTGCCAGATCGCGGATGGGGATACGTTCGCGCAGCAAGTTGCGCAAAACAGCCTGCAGGTCACCCAGCGAAAGCATTTCAGGTATAACGCCCTCGACAGCGGCTGGCGTCTTGGCGCGCAGTTGGCTGACCATTTCATGCACCATCTGGCGAGTTAATATATCGCCTGCGTAGGTGCGCACGATCTCCGTCAGGTGCGTGCTGATGACGGACAGTGGGCTGACAACAGTATAACCAAGCAGTTCAGCCCGGCCTTTTTCCGCATCCGTGATCCAAAGAGCGGGCAGCCCAAAAGCAGGCTCGGTGGTTGGGATGCCGTGAAGCTGGCCTTCACTATCCGAGCCGGGGATGGCCAGGTGGCGGTCGACCATCAACTCGCCATCTGCGACTTCTTCGCGGCGGATTTTAATGCGATAGGCCTGCGGCGATAGACGCAAGTTATCACGAACACGTACGACTGGCAGAACCAATCCCAACTCTGACATAATCTGGCGGCGGATGCCAATGATACGCCGAAGCAGATTATCTTGTTGGCTTTCATCTACTAACGGGATGATAGCATATCCGATTTCCAATTCCAGCGGATCAGCGACTACCATTTCAAGCATATCCTGCGGCGTTTCCGGCTCAGTCGCTGCGGGCAGCGCAGCCGGGGCAGTCTCGATAACCTCAGCCTGCTTGGCCTGGGCCTTTTGGTACAAGAAGCCACCCACTCCCAGCAGCCCGCCGATCAGCAAAAACGGGAGCTTGGGCAGGCCGGGGACCAGGGCAATCGCGCTTATGATCACCGCACCTAAGATGAGTGCATTAAAATTGGCCATCTGGCCAACCATCGAGCTGCCCAGTGAGCCCTCTGATGTGGAGCGCGTGACCAGCAGACCGGCTGCGGTGGAAAGAATGAGAGCAGGGATTTGCACTGCCAGGCCGGCGCCGATCGTCAACAGCACATAACTCTGCAAGGCATCCATCGCAGAAAGCTGGCGCTGCAGCATCCCAATGACAAAACCGCCGATGATATTGACCAGCATAACCACAATGGCGGCGATCGCATCACCACGCACAAACTTGCTGGCGCCATCCATTGAACCGTAGAAGTCAGCTTCGGCGCCGATTTCTTTACGACGCTGGCGAGCCTGGGTTTCATCAATAATTCCTGCATTTAGATCGGCGTCGATGGAAAGTTGCTTGCCGGGCATGGCGTCCAGGGTAAAGCGTGCTGCTACTTCAGCTACACGTCCGGCGCCGTTTGTGATCACCAGAAATTGAATGATGTTCAACATCAAGAATACCACCACGCCCACAACATAATTGCCCCCCACCACCAGGTTCCCGAATGTTTCTACGACTTTTCCAGCATTGCCTTGCAGTAAGATCAGGCGGCTGATGGAAATATTTAAACCGAGTCGGAAAAGGGTGATCAACAGCAAAATGGTTGGAAAAA
Organism: Chloroflexota bacterium; assembly: GCA_029782365.1. Classification (GTDB taxonomy): domain Bacteria; phylum Chloroflexota; class Anaerolineae; order Anaerolineales; family UBA4823; genus CAWBUW01. The sequence goes on along the minus strand of JAKOUW010000250.1, from coordinate 16,499 downwards.
CAGAAAAGTTGACTGGGCGGGCAATGTACATTGTCAGCAGCATAATGCCAACTGAAAGCGCCATATTCAGAGCAATTAACAAGTCTACCAACAGAGGCGGGAGCGGCACGATCATCATGCCGATTATCGCTACCAATATAAACGCCAGTACGGCATCGTTGGAACGCAATAAAATGCTCAGGCTATTCGAAAATGCACGGTTGGGCGACGCTGGTTGTGCGGCCGCATTGCTCATGAGACTTTTCCTTTGAGGCGATAAACATAGGCGAGTACTTCTGCGATAGCTACATAAAACTCTGCCGGGATTTCCTGGTCAATATTGACCAGATCGTACAGGCCGCGCGCCAGCGGTTTGTTTTCGATAACGGGCACATTGTTTTCTGCGGCAATTTTTCGGATTTGGGCTGCCAGGAAGTCAGCTCCTTTGGCCAACACTTTCGGCGCTTTCATGGTTGATTGGTCGTATTGGATCGCCAGCGCCAGGTGGGTGGGGTTGGTGATGACCACATCCGCTTTCTTGACGTTTGCCATCATGCGCATGCGGGCAAAGCGGCGCTGCTGGTTGCGGATGCGGCTCTTAATCAATGGGTCGCCTTCGCTTTTACGCGCTTCTTCCTTGACTTCTTCTTTGGTCATCTTCATGGATTTAAGAAAGCGCTGGCGTTGGTAGAAATAATCGATAAAAGCCACCACCAGGTAGGCAGCGGCTACCCGGCTGATCAATTCACCTGCAAACAGCAAAAAGCTGGCGATACCGCCGGTGAAATTCATCTGGCCGAGGACAATTAAATCGGTGGATTTGTTCCTGATGTAATCGTAAGCCACGTATCCGACAACCAATAATTTCACCAATGCTTTAAAAAACTCCATCAAGCCTTGCCCCGAAAACATGCGCTTCAAGCCGCTCAAAGGATTCAAGCGGCTAAAATCAAACCCGATCCGTTTTTGGGCGAACAGAGGCCCTGTTTGGGCGACTGTAACCACCACACCGACCAGAGCCATTCCGCCCAACAATACCAGCAAGTCGATGCCCACATGCAAAGCATCTGTGAACAGCAATTGACCGAACCAGGCTTGCCCATCGGTCACATTCTTTGGTAAAGAGCTGATCGAAACAGCCATCAAGCCTTGCAGATCGCTTGACAGCTGCCTGCCAGGCCCGGTCAAGAGCCAGTAACCAGCCAGCATACCAGCGGCCGCGTTTAATTCAACGCTCTTAATAACCTGGCCTTCTTTACGCGCTTCTTCTAACTTTCGTTGAGTGGGTTCTTCGGTGCGGTCGGACATCCTATGCTCCCAGCAAATTCAACATGCGCGGCAGCAGCGATCGGAACAAGTCGCTGAGGAAGGGGAAAAGGGCCGTCAGTGAAAGGCCCAGGGCTAATAAACCGATGCCTACTTTGACAGGGATGCCCAGGAAGAATATCTGTATTTGGGGAGCTACGCGAGCCAGCAGCCCCATGGCAATATCAGTCAGCAAGAGAGTACCGACCACTGAAAGAGACATTTGAACCCCTGCCGCAACCAGTTCGCTGAACATAACGATGAGACGAGCCATATCCAATGATGGGAGTGGTTTGTTGAGGGGGATTGCAATGAATGTGCGCTGTACACCGAGCAAGAAAACATGGTGCCCATCCATGACCAGAAACAGGAGCGTCGCCAGGATAACAAACACCTGGTCCATCGCTGAGCCGGTGTCACCCAATGTCGGGTTCAAGATTTGACCGGCGGCAAAACCGCTGCCAAGCCCGATCATACTGCCAGCAATTTGCAAAGCTCCAAACACCAGGTTAGCGGCAAAGCCAGCCAAAGTGCCAATGAGAAGTTCCCGAAAGATTGCGGCCGTGAAGTTGATCACGTCTAATGTCGGAGCGTCAGCAGGCAAAGGCTGCCAGGGCACGATGACCATCGTCACCAGCAAACCAAGGCCGATCTTGATTGGATCGGGCGTAGCGCGTCCTGCCAGCACCGGCACCTGGATCAATAAAGCCAGCACCCGGGTGAGGGCCAGGAAGAACAACTGAGCTTGAGGGATAGAAACGATCATGATATACGCCTGTGAATGGCCGGCGCACTTTGCGCTGGTTATTACTCACAGGATACCGTTTTTTGGTTTTTTTTACAGTAAAGGGAGGATGAAGTGAAAATAAATAAAGCGTAAATTTTCTGAAAAACCCCTCAAGGTTTTTCAGAATTTGCCGATAACGGTAAATTATTGATCACTTCAGCCACGCGCTTTGCCAGAACCTGGATGTCGAAAGGCTTGACTAAAAAATCTGTGGCGCCAAGTTCAATGGCTTGCTGGACCACTTCCCGATATCCAAGGCCAGAAATAACAAAAATTACGCAATCGCCGTGCGGAGTTTCCTGGCGCAGCTGGCGCAGAAAATCCAGGCCATTCATCTGCGGCAAGAGTATATCCAGGATGATGACCTGAGGTCGAAGTTCAGCGTAGAGCGCCAGACCGTCAATCCCATTATCCGCGGTGACTACCTGGCAGTTCAAACCGTGAATCAAGACCAGCGAGATCAGGTCGCGTAGAGGGTGATCATCCTCGATCACCAAAACCGTTGCCTTGGAAGGAATTGTATTGTCAACCATGATTAGAGCGATAACTGCCTGGATTGGTAAGCTACCATTGCTTCGGGCAAACGCGCATAAATTTTTTCTACGCCGAGTAGATCGATACCTAATAAACTCAATGCAGAAGGAAGAATATCACGGTTCTGTGAGATATGAATCAGGTTTTTGTTTTCTTCGGCCGCGATTCCATTTGCCAGGTTGATAATGGCCGTCAGCTTTGGCCGGACCTTGGATTGGTGGGGCGCATGATGAAATTGGATGGCATCGCTCAGTACGGCTGGAAACCCCCAATATTCGGCAATGCGACCGCCTACATTGGCATGATCCATGCCATATAATTCTTCTTCTACCTGCCACATCGGGATATCTTCGCTCTGGATGATCGCCATAATTTTTTCGTAATCCGCCAGCACAAATTGGTCGAGGATCAATTTCCCGATATCATGCAGCAAGCCAGCTGAGTAGGCTTCTTCGGGATCTGGATAATGAAAAACACCTGCCAGCCAATGAGCGGCGCAGGCGATCGCTAATGAGTGTGACCATAAACCGTGGTTGCCCAGGCGGTAACCAGCCAGGCGTTGGCTCAGCGGTCCCGAGGCTGTCAGGCTGAGGGCTAATGAGCGCACCTGCTTGAAGCCCAAGCGGACAATGGCATCTTTCACGGTTGTGCAGTTGGAGGGATAACCAAGATATGCTGAATTAGCTACCTGCAGCACATAAGCCGTCAAAGCCTGGTCTAACGCAACCAGCCGTGATACAGAGCGGGTGCTGCTCTCAGGGTTGTCGATCTCACTGATCAATGCTGTGGTATTGGCTGGCAGCGGCCGCAGCCTTCTGATAGATCGTAAAACTTCCTGAACTTTTTCGGCAGATTGGACAGCAGGCATCTTGATCCGATTTTACCTGGGAAGGTAAGGTAAATTGGTGAATATATTGGTTGTGTAAGCCAATATCTGTTGGCCCATCCACGAGCCTAAAACAAACACCACCAGCACCATGCCCAGCAGCTTGGGAATAAAAGATAGAGAAGCTTCGTTGATCTGGGTGGCTGCCTGGAACATGCTGACCACGCTGCCAATGATCAGGCTTACCAACAATACTGGGCCAGCGATCATCAACGTGACGGTGATTGCATTTTGAGCAAATGAAAGGACATAACTTTCGGTCATTTTTTCTCCTACATAAAACTGCGCGCCAGCGATCCAACGATCAGGAACCAGCCATCGACCATGATGAACAGGAGAATCTTGAATGGCAAAGATACCAGGGATGGAGGCAGCATCATCATACCCAATGAAAGCAAAATTGATGAAACAACCAGGTCAATAATCAAGAAGGGGATATACACCGAGAAACCCATAATAAAGGCGGTGCGCAGCTCGCTGATCACAAATGCTGGCATGAGCACAACTGTCGGGATGTCATCCAGGGTTTTTGGCCTGTCAGCTCCGCTCATACTGAGAAACAGCTCCAGGTCTTTCTCCCTGGTTTGTTTGAACATAAAATCGCGGATGGGTGAAATGGCTTTGGTGAAGAATTGTTCCTGGGTGATCTCTTGTTTCAGGTAAGGTTGCAGGGCCTGGTCATTCACCTTGTTGTAAACCGGCGTCATGATGAAGAATGTCAAAAGCATGGATAAGCCAATCAATACCTGATTGGGTGGAATTTGGGGTGTGCCGATCGCATTGCGTAACAATGACAAAACAATGATCAGGCGGGTAAATGAAGTCGCCAGGATCAGGATGGAAGGCGCTATGGATAGCACAGTCATCAATACCAGCAGTTGGATGCCGGTATTCACCTGGCTGGGTCCACCTGCCGGATCTACGGTCAATGTGACGCCAGGCGCTGAAATCTCTGGTGTGCTGGCGCAGGCGGTAGATAAAACAGCGGCCAGGGCCAAAATCAGCACCAGGAAAAATTTGGAATGTTTCATGAAAGTTTTCCCTGTAACTGCCGGGCTGTTTCTGCCAACGTTTCTGCAAACGGGAGCGAAACTGGAGAAGACACCTTTGTCTCGCTCTGTTCTGAAATGGCCAGGGATACTTCGGACAGCATGGAAATCGATTGGTCTGTGGCTCCAATCAGGAACACCTGATCGCCGACCTGGACCAGGTGAACTGTCTGGCGGGGAGACAAATGGTGCGATTCTAAAATAGTCAATTGTTTCCTGGCCCGGCTGACGCCGGTAGACTGCATGCGGCGCAGCAGATAGAGGCTTACATAGGCGATCAAGATGACCAGGCCCAATTTCCAGAAAATGCCCAAAACAGTTAACAGCGTGGAGGCCGGATTACTGCCTGCACCGACGGCCGGGCTGCTATCCAGGGCTGTACCCAGCAATGCGAGGATGAAAATAATCACAATGCCGGCCAGGGCGATCAATCCTAAAGCCCAACGCGGCAAAGCGCTCAGCCGCTTGGACCAGTTGGAGAAGCTGGTCATCAATTGGCTCCATCCGCTTTGCGGGAGATCAATTCTGTAATACGAACTCCAAATTTATCGTCAACAACCACCACTTCACCGCGCGCCACCATTTTGTCATTAACATAAATATCGACTACATCACCAGCTACGCGGTTCAATTCAACCACCGACCCCTTTTGCAGATCCAAAATCTGGCGTAGAGTCATGCGTGTGCGGCCCAATTCAACCATTACCTGCAGACTGACATCCATCAGCATCTCAACCGCCTTTTGTTCGGTTTTGGGCGCCTGATCCTGCGTCGCGGCTGGTGTACGTCCACCGCCTGGTAAATCCGAAAATCGGGCTGACGAATCGCCGATCATCGAATCTGCTTTATGTTCCATTTCCATGCTGTTATCGTTCATATATCACCTTTGAATATGATTACACCCAAAAAAATTAAGTTGCGGCTAATTTGTCTTGATCCTCTTCGATTCGGATCACCGAGACGATTTGAGCCGCAATCCGCTTGCCTTTTTTTCCGATCTTCACCCAGAAGAGTGGTTTTTCATCAATGTACATGGGCAAATCCTGGCGCACAGAGGTTGTCAATGGCAGAATGTCGCCAGGTTTTAGATTGCTGAAGTCACGAATTGTTATTCGTGAACTGCCCAGGTAAACGCGCGCCGAAAAATTGATTTGAGATACATTCGCCATTGCCATGGCGCGCGCATCCGGATCGCCCTGGCGTTCGCGCCTGCCAGAGAACCAGGCATGAGGATTGAGCACATTGGCGATCGGTTTGAGCATGGTGAAAGGAATATAGATATTCATTGTGCCGGTGGTGTCTTGCATGGTGAGTTCAAACGTAATCAGCATCACACGTTCATTGCCGATCACCATCTGCACCCAATGTTGGTTGATGGTGCTGTCTTCCAACCCGGGTTCAATCGCCACTACCTTGCTCCAAGAAGCTTTAATGTCATTGAGCATATGCTCGACCATGCCTCTCAACAAAGACTGGTCGATTTCGGTCAGGGCCCGGTTTTTGCGTCTGGATTTGCTTTGCCCTCCCAGGCGTTGTTCCAAAACGACATAACTGACATCTGGGCTAATCGTCAAAACCATCTGCCCGGGCAAGGGGGCCAGGTTGATCATATGAAACAGGCTGGTGCCGGGTAAGTCATTAATAAAATCGTGGAACCTTCCCTGCTCTGTATGCACCACCCGCGGCCGAAGGCTGGTGCGTAGAAAAGTTGGCAGGGAGCTGGTCAGTCTTTCTGCAAGGTCCTCATGCACCAATTCAACCGCGCGCATCTGATCTTTCGAAAAATGGTCTGGGGACCAGAAATTATAAAGCTTGATATCGCGGCTTTTCTTCTCTGCTTCGTTGGCTGGAGGGGTGGTTTGCCCCATGATGGCAGCCAGGTTTACGCTGGATTGGCCCTTAGAATCTTCGATCTCCAGCGAACCAGAAAGCAGTGCGTCAATTTCAGCTTGAGACAACATAATCAGATACCTTAACCGTGAATAAATATAAACTTATTGGACGACAAATTCAGTAAAGTAAACGTAAATCACGCGCTGTTCGGGGATTTGTTGGTTGATTTTCTCCAAGATCTCCTTGCGAAGCTGTTCTTTCCCCTCGGCTGTATAGACCGAATCGAAAGATTTGCTGGATACCAGGGTGATGATGGCATCGTTAATGATCGGCTGTTTCAACGTGATCTCTTTTGAAAATTCTTCTTCAAAGAGAGTCTTTTGCTCGGCAGGCATGGTGTAATAGGCCAGGTCGGTTGGCGCGAACTCCAATACGATGCCGATGCGCAGGTATTTCCGGCCGGTTGGATCGATCAGGTTAACAATTTTGGAGCCGGTGTCAAACATCAAGCCCTGCCCAGGGCGAATCTCAAGCAAGGCGGGCGGAGTTTCCTGTGTTGCAACAGCCGCTTTGGGCGTTGGGCTGGCCTGAGGCGTGGCAGCGGCACCCCATATGCGCTCGTAGATTGGGTCGTAAATCTGCGGTGGCGCCAGCATGACGAAGGCCAGGACCAGGTTCATGATCAAAACAGCCCCTAAACCGACGTACAAAAACACTTTTGGAATGGACTTGGTGAAATTTCCCAGGTTCTTCATGGTTTGGTCTGCTCCCCAGTGATAGTAGATTTGAGGTTAATTATGTCTTCAGAGACGCTGTAAATGATGACAATTTCTGCGCGGCTGTTCAATGCCCGGTGCTCCGGTGTGTCATTGGGAAATACGGGGTTGTATTCACCCCGTCCTGACACGATAATTTGTGCCGGGTTGACGCCTTTGTTCATTAGGTAATTGGCAACAATTGTCGCGCGTGCGATCGACAGATCCAGGTTGGTCGCATACCGCTCATTTTGAGGAGGGGTATTATCTGTATAGCCGGTGATGCGGATTTCGTTTGGCAAAGGTTTGATCATTTCTGCGATTGTATCCATAACAGGCAATGCGGATGGGTTAAGCTCTGCTGTCCCAGGGGCGAAAATCAATTTCTCGCTGAGCGAAATGAGCACACCCTCGATATTATTTTGCACGCTGACCGAACCACCCAGGTGCGAGGCGGCCAATAGATCGGTGAGTTGGCCGGCGACTTCGGTGGAATTGATCGATGTTTCAGGGATGCCAGGGATGACGATGGGAGCTGCTTTTTTGGTGGATGCCCCACCACCCTGGTCAATGCCGGGGTCGATAATGCTGCGCGGCCCGCCTGAAAAGGCGGCTTTCAGGCTGTCAGCAAGCTGTTTGTATTTTTCTATGTCCGTTTGGCCCATCGAATAAAGTACAACAAACAACACCATTAACAGTGTAATAAAGTCGGCATAAGAAACCAGCCAACGTTCGCTGCCGCCGCCGCCATGACTCATACTTAGGCCTTCGCTTTCTGACCTGCCTGGGCGCCTGCTTCGACCGGGCGCTCTTTAGGCGGCAAAAATGCGCACAATTTTTCTTTGACAATGCGCGGATTTTCGCCGCTTTGAATCGCCAAAATGCCTTCCATCAGCATTTTGCGGTACAAAACCTCTTCTTCACTCTTGATACGCAGCTTGCCTGCCAGTGGGAGCCAGATCAGGTTCGCAGAGAGAATTCCCCACAAGGTAGCCAGAAAGGCCACCGCAATTTTCTCTCCCAACACGCCTGGGTTCGACAGCTCTTTCAACACGGTGATCAAGCCCATAACTGTACCAATGATGCCCATAGTCGGCCCGTAACCGCCGGCGGCTGTAAAAAAGGCAATCCCCGTCATCTCGTGACGCTCTTTCATGTGGTGAACTTCAATTTCGAGGATCGCACGCACCTGTGCCGGATCCACGCCGTCAACCACTAACATCAGACCTTTCTGCAAAAAGGGATCCCCGAGTTTCTTGCTTTCATCTTCCAAAGAGAGCAATCCTTCGCGACGAGCCTTATCAGCCATGCGGGTGAGCATTTCGATGGAATGGTGGGGCTCGATTTTTCCGCCCATAAATGCTTTCATAAAGAATTTTGGAATTCCCATGACGTCTTTCAGCGGCATAGAAATGATCGATGCAATGACAGCGCCGCCCATTGTCAGGAGAATCGCCTGAGGGGCGATAAACAACTCGGCTGGTGAGCCGCCGTCAATCACCATAACCAGCGCCACTAGGACGAGCGCAACAATAACACCAGCGATTGTAGTTATATCCATAACAACCTATGCTCCCTGCTCAAGATCAATTTGTGGATTGTGCACCAGGCGCTGATATTCGATGATCTGCTTGACGACAGCCTCGAGTGGATCCTTTGTGATGATTTTGACGCCGTTCGATAAGGTAATGGTCGTATCTGGCGTCGCTTCGATCGATTGGATCAGTTCAGCGTTGATATAAAGTTTTGTGCCGTTGAGGCGGGTTATTTTGATCATTCAAGCGCCTTTTTATCCAGCATACCTAACCGTACATGCGGAATACATCCAGTCATAATTTAGCACCTCTGGAGATTAAAGGGTATAAAAGTTGAGTGAAGGGGGGATAAAGACAGCCTAAAGAAATTTACGCTGTTTTACGAGGAGATCGGTAATGTGATGACAAACTCTGTGCCAACATTTGGCTGACTCTTGACCTGGATGTGGCCGCCGTGTTGTTTGATGACGCGCTGCACAACGGATAACCCAAGACCAGTTCCACGTCCTGGCGCTTTGGTTGTGTAGAACGGCTCGAAAATTTTGTTGAGTTGTTCTGGCGCCATGCCTTTTCCTGTATCCGTGATTACGACATTGATGTCATTGCCCAGGCGGAAAGATTGGATGATAACCTCACCCTTGCCATTTTCCATGGCATCCAGGGCATTCATGATGATATTCAGCCAGATGCCTTGCAGGTTGTGCCCGCTGCCCTGGATGGGAGGCAGGTCCTTTGCGAGCTTTCGTGTCAGGGCGATATTGCGAGAGTTGAATTCGTGCTGCACGAGCGAGATAGCGTCTTCCAGGGTTTCATTCACATCTGTGAGGATAAATTCCACCCGCTCTTTGCGGATCAGGTCAAGCAGGTTGCGTACAACCTGGGCGGCCCGTTCACCCGCTCGCAAGATCAAATCAGCCAGCTCCTGTTTATCATCATCCGTGGGAAGCTCGTGTTGCAGCAGTTGGGCATTGGCTATGATAGCAGATAAGGGGTTGCTGATTTCGTGCGCCACCCCCGCAGCTAACTGACCTACCGCCGAAAGTTTTTCGGATTGTACCAGAGTCGCCTCAAGGCGGCGTTTTTCGGTTACATCCTGCTCGAAAAGAATGGCCTGTTGGATTTCGCCATTTTCACCGCTGATGGGGAAGGTGTTGATATCCCATTCCTGGGCTTCACCGGTATTATTCCAAATGCGATAGATGCGCGAAGTCGTTTTTCCGCCGAAGATCGTTTCAATTACCTTGCAGCCCGGGCAGATCTCATTATTTTGGTACAGCGAGTTGTAGCAGCGCTTCCCGATCAGGCTCCCCTGTGATTGGCCGGCTCGTTTCGCCCGATCTATATTCACAGACACTAACTCGAAATTGCGGTCAATGATGTAAACGGAAATCGGGATACTGTTAAATAACACATCCAGGATATTGCGCGAATTTTGCAGCTGCCAATGGCCGGCTTCCAGTTCAGCGTTAATGATCTTTAATCGTTGAGTCTGACTGAAATGCTGCATCAGGCCAGCAAACGATACGGCAATATTCTCGATCAGCGCGGCATCAGCGTCGCTGAATATCCCTTGAACTTTGTTGATGGCTGCCAGGAAACCAAGAGTCTTTTCTGGCATGCGGATTGGCGCGCAGATCATAGAAGAGAAGGCGATCATATTCAACGAAATTCGCAGCGGGCTGGTTTCAGGAAGCGGCTCTTTGATCAAAACAGGGCTATCTGTCTTGAGACAGGTCGCTTCGGGACTGCCAGGAGGTAGACTGGCATACACGTGCCAGGCAGCCTGTTCGTTTGCTCTGGTTTGTGCAACCAGATCGAAATATCCATCCCTTTCCAATACCAGTGCAGCAGCCTCACAATCCAATACTTCCATCAAGCCGCCGACGGCTTGTTCGACCATGAGCGCCGGTTCGCCTGCCTGGATCAGGCTGGCAAGCAGTTGCACAGCCTGGTGTTGGCTTATGGCTCTGGACGCGCTGCTTTTGGAAGGTTCTTTTGGCAATTCCATAGGTGCTTAGAGATTAATTACTCAAGTGTGATTGAGTAACCATAGCCTGGAATTGTGCGAATAAAGGTGGGGTTGTGCGGGTCTTTCTCGGCGCGTTCGCGCAAATTCTTAATATGGACACGCACCAAATCTGGGCTGCCAGAATCGGATGGATAATCCCAAACCTCATCGAGCAGTCGGTTGGGTGAAAAAATTTGCCCAGGGTGGCTCATCAGGTGGTACAGCAAGTCGAATTGAACCGGGGTGAGGCGGATTTTGCCGCGATAGGGGGTGTGCAGCTCATAGGTTCTGGTATCGAGCACATAATCACCCACAACCAGGCATTGATTTGATTCGACGACTTTCGATTCTGGATTAATTTGGTCGAGAATCGCCTTCACCCTGGGGCTGAAATCACCTTTGGATTCCACCTTTTCAGCAGCAGCCTGGTATTTGGTGCGTCGTAAAATGGCATGAATACGTAAAATTAGCTCATCAATATTGAACGGCTTAGTCAGGTAGTCATCTGCGCCTACTGTGAAGCCTGTTATGCGGTCTTTGTCTTTTATCTTGGCGGTTAGGAAAAGGATCGGCACATTGGCAGTGATCGGATCAGCGCGCATTTCTTTGCACACGGTATAGCCATCCATGCCAGGCATGATCACATCCAGGATCACCAGATCAGGCAGGCTGTTGCGCGCCGATTTCAGACCTTCGACGCCGCTGTTGGTAACAGTAATCTTAAAACTTTGACCGCGTAAACTTCGTTCGATCGTCCTTGCGACGATCTCATCATCTTCAATGATCAGTATGCTCCCTTCAACCATTACAATCCTCCAGGGAAATTAATCGTAAAAATTGTACCATGCTCAACATCGCTCGTTACGCTGATTTTACCGCGGTGCTGGCGGACAATTTCATTGCACACACTCAATTCAATGCCAGAACCACGGCCGCTGGTGGGGCCGTAATATTCAGGTTCAAATATTGTGGGCAGGCATTCAGGTGGAATTGGCCGGCCGTCATCGCGCACTTCGACCACAACCCCTTTCGTTGGGTCGAAAGATGAGCAAATTTGAATAGAATGGTTGTTGCCATCGGCAGTCGCATCTTGTGCCAACAATAGCAGGTTGACCCACAGATCTTCCAGTTTCCGATCGGACCCGCTGATGGCAGGTAGGGTGGGCTCAGCCTGGAAATCGATTTGCACGCCGATTGCCTGGATATTGGAACCAACCAGGTCTAAGGAACGTTGGATCGTTTCATTGACATCGACCGGGCCGATTTCGTCAGAGGGCGGTCTTGAAAAATCTACCAGACGCTGAACCACTTTTTGAGCGCGCCAGCCGGCTTTCTCGATGGCGTCAGCGGACTCGCGCGCCGGGTGGTCGGGTTCCAGTTCATGCAGTAGCAATTGAGAATCAGCAATAATAGTCGTCAGGGGGTTGTTAATCAAATGCGCCACACCTGAAGCCAACTCACCGATCGAGGAGAGTCTTGCTGAATGAAGTAAGTATTTTTGTGATGCACGCACTTGTTCTTCCATCTGGCGGCGTTTCAAGGCAATGGTAATGATGCCGCCCACAGTCTGCAGTAAAACTGTATCTGCTTCCACCCATATTTTTTTGCTGGCCAAAGTCTCGCAGCCTATAAAACCCACCCTCTCTCCATTGAAGACGAGTGGAACCATGATCGTGGAAAGAACGCCGCGCTGCTCAAAAGCCATTCGATCCTTGTTGGCATCGGATGGTAGATCTTGGGTGTTAGGGATCGAGATGATTTCCAGCTTATTCAATTTTCGGAATATCCAGGGCAGCGCTTTTTTTATAGGCTGTTCAAAACAGCGATGTGCCGCCTCGAGGTGCGGTGCACAAAACTCAAATTGTTGGTTGTTGGTTGGGTTTTCATCAATACCCAAAACGGCATAGCCGCGCTCTGCTCCATTGAACTGGCAGACGGCTTCCATGGCCCTCACCACACCCTCTCCAAATGCCTCGGAGGGCAGGTCGATAAATTCCGTGGAGATTTGGGCTACCAGGATTTCACCAGCCAGCCGTTGGCGTAACGCTTCCTCAGCTCGGGCGCGTGGTGTGATGTCTTGAAGAACAGCCATGAAACCCATTAACCGGCCATCAGTCTCGTAATCGAATAGGACAGTCACACGTGAGCTGATCCATATAGTTGACCCATCACTGCGCTGATATTGATACCACCTGTCGGTGATAATGGCGGTATTGTCCACGGGAGGCAGCTCGATAGGTTCATGAAACAAAGACCGGTAACAATCTTCGATCGATTTAAACTTATCGATTGATTCATGATGATCGAACATCTGCTCCGCAACGATATTCCAATAAGTGATTTTTCCCTGCTTATCGCAAACAAGAATGGCATCACGCACGTTATTCAACAGAAGGGCCTGGTAGCGGCTGAGGGCTACGGATTTCTGATGCTCCACTTCCATATAATGACTGCGCACAGTTTTTTGGATTACCGTTGGCAGCACACGCAAGTAATCACTGTGTTTCAGCAGGTAATCCGCGGCGCCAGATTGGATGGCTTTGACGGCAATGCGTTCATCACCCTGGCCAGTCAGCATGACAACAGGAATATCGTAAGACTTGCGGCGCATTTCTTCAATAGCCATAATGCCAGTACCATCTGGCAGCCGGAAATCGAGCAGGATCAGGTCGTACCTCCCGTTTTCCAGTTTCGTCCACAAGGCTTGAAGATTCTCCGCCCATTCAATTTCAAAATTTCCAGATAACCGTAGATAATCCATCACCATTTCGGTGTGCAAAGCATCGTCATCTACAATTAAGATTTTCAGTGCTTCCGCCATTCAATATTCCTAAATCCTAATTCTGCCCCAATAAGACTTCGCCGCTTGATTTTTCGCGTTTGTTCAGGCACTCTTCCAGCATGGCAGTGGTATACCGTCGGTGCCCTCCCGGAGTGCGCAGCGATTGTAAACGACCATCGCGTTCCAATCGGTACAGCGTGGAAAGACTGATGCGTAAATAATTGGCAGCTTCACGCGCGGTTAAAAAGTGTTTTTTTTCTGAAAGGGTTTCATTCATAATCAAACATCATCAAATGCATTCAAACCATGTCAAAGCTATTCACGAACTTACCTATATTACCGGGAGGCCTGCACAGACGCCATAAAATTGGCGTAAATGAATTTTTATTTTGGAATTTTGGGCGTAAAAATGGGCTAAAAAACCTGGCTGAGCACTTGCCGAAGATTTAAAAGCAAGATCAGGTTGTTATGATGGCGGGCAACTCCAGTAAAAAAAGGATTTTCACCGGACGCCGATGGCAGGCTTTCATATTCAGACTCAGCCAACGATACCACGGATGTCACTTGATCGACGATCAAGCCAACCCTGGCAGAATTGTTCATGACGATTAAAATGTGACGCTTTCCATTGTGGGCTTCAGACCCGGCAGCTTTCTCTTCCAGACCGAGCACGCGGTTTAAGTTAATAACTGGCAGAACGGCACCGCGCAAGTTAATAATGCCGGCGATGCAGGGATGTGAAACGGGAAGGGCGGTGATGAGTTGCATCTTGATAATGCTTTCCACCAGGTCAATTCGTATGGCATAGGGTTGTCCGTTTAAAGAAAAGACAACAATTTGTTTGCCGTACCAATTTTCCAACGCATCGGAGTGCGAAACATGCCCAGGTTGGCCTACCGGTTCAACATGGCTGGCAGTCGGTTCAATGGAAGTTTCTGTTTCGAAAGGAGGCGAAATCGGGATTTCATCCAGATTTACGCGCAAGGTTGAGCGCGGCGCATCCACCAAAAGCGGCGCCGAACTGTGCGTCTTTTTTCTTGCCAGATCTGCGATAAACTGTGTCTCCGCAAGATGAGCGTCTGGCAGTGCGGTTGAGTCTGTGCATTCCGCAGTCTCAGACGACGCAGCGTGCACATCCGATTCTTCAACTTCGCCATTAGAAGGCGGTGTTCTGAACAGGCTGTTCAAGGCAGATTCGATCTTAGATTTGCGACGCATGATTCATTTCTTTTCGCAGGATGATTTCATGCGCTAAGGCCCGATACTGCTCGCTGGAGCGGCTGCGGGGTGCGTACAATGTCACAGGCTCACCGGCCATCGGGCTCTCGCGCAGTCGTGTGTCAAGATTGATTTTACTACTTAAGAGCAAGTCGCCAAAATGGTTGCTCAACTGTTCCAGGATTCGTTTGCTGATTGTAGTGCGCGCATCGAAAAGTGTGATGAACACAGAATATATTAATGAAGGGTTGACACGCTCACGCACAGCTCCAATGATCTCGATCAAGTTGTCCAGCCCTTTGGCAGCAAAAAAGTCACATTGCACCGGGATGAGCGCTTGATCCACGGTAGCCAAAGCCATTTGAGTCAAGCTGCCCAGTGACGGCGGGCAGTCAATCAATACATACTCAAAGTCCACCAGCCACGGCGCCAGGCGGCGCGCCAGGGTGCGCTCGTAAGCTGGCTTCTCATAGAGAACTCTTTCCAGATCAGCCATTTCACTGCTGCCAGAGATGATAGATAGGCCCGGCTGGGCGGTGGCAAGAATTAAATCCTCAACGCGCAGCGCTCTCTCTGGGTGAGCGATCATATCTGCCAGGGTAGAAGATTGTTGACGGCTGTCCATCCCGGTTGCCAGGGTCAGATTGGCTTGTGGGTCGAGATCGATCAACAGTGTGCGCATACCCTGTTCAGCGAGGCAAGCGCCCAATGATATACAGGATGTGGTTTTTGCCACTCCGCCTTTCTGACTGGTGACTGCTATTCCATAAGCCATATTTGACAATTATAGAAGATTCCTGGCGGGTTGCCCAGACAAATTTGCCAGTTGATGAAAAGAAATGTCATCTGCCAATTGAAAACTTCAGGCTGTCTCTTAAAGAATTTGAGACAGCCTCAAGCGAAAAGATGCAAAAAGCACAGCGATCTGTATTCTATGACCGGCCTGCATTGTTTTCGGGCCGGGAGTTTGACCCTGGCAGGCGAATTCAGGCTACTGGTTGAAGTGCCAATGTTTCCTGGAGAGAGAGCACTTTTGAAAGGTCGAGAAGAATAACGAGCTTGGCATCAATCTTAGCGATGCCGGTGATGAAAGCAGTGTCAACTGAAGTGACCATCGGCGGGGGCGGCTCGATGGCATCTTCAGGAACTCGCAAAACCTCTGAGACGGCGTCAACAATCATTCCAACCTTAGTTTTACCCAAGGCGATCACGACAATGCGGCTGTTTTTGGAAATGTCATCAAGAGCGAGACCAAAGCGTTTGCGCAGGTCGATGACAGGTAAAACAGAGCCGCGTAGATTGGTGACGCCTTCTACAAAGGAAGGGGTGTGGGGGACGACAGTAATCGGCTGCATTTTGATGATTGACTCTACGGCGGCGATATCGACTCCGTAGTGTTCTTTACCGAGTTCGAAGACAACAAGTTGATGTTCCATAAAAACTCCTTATGATGCCGGTTGAGCCTAGCCTTCTCAGAAGGCCAGGCTTTGGAGAAGAAAGATCAATTGAGGGATTTGACCTTGTGATGGCCGTTGCCGGGTATGAAGGCTGGTGTGAACGAAGGCGCTGCTGGTTTACGATTCGCTGAGGTTGAAGGGCGGCCAGCAGGCTGCTGAGAAGCAACTTCGAGCTTGAACTGAGCGACGACTTCCTGGAGGTTCTGGGCCATTTCGGAGAGAGATTGAGCGGAGGCGGTGACTTCTTCGACCTGGGCGGACATTTCTTCGGCGGAAGCGGAGACTTCTTCGATGGCGGCGGAGTTCTGTTCGGAGACCGAGGCGATGTTCTCGATGGCCTGGGTGACTTCGTTGGAAGAAGCGGCCATTTC
>JAKOUW010000245.1 GCA_029782365.1 Chloroflexota bacterium | reverse complement strand
TTTGAATGAGATTACCTAGAATGGAAAACGGGGGAAGAGGGCTGAAGGAATCTGCTTTGCGGGGCTCACCTTCATGGCCAAGCTGTAGGTGGCGGTGGCTTACTATGGGCCCTGCTAGCGCTGGATTTTGTGGGTTATAACCCCAAAGCCATGAAGAATTACGTAGCTGCCGGCGGAATCGCCCGCGAGGCTTTCCCCGAGGTCATGATGGCCCTAACTACATCATCTAGAGGGGCGGGTCAAATTACCCCACCTTTGTTTATTCCAAATACCCCTTATGTTATCCGAGCACCCTTTTGATTTATAGTCATCTCGATTGCAGCGAAGGAACTCCGATCGTGCTGCCCTCAATAAGCCTAGGCTTTTTACCGGTGTGACAATAGAAGCTTCCCGTAGGTTAAGCATTGTGGAAAATTAGAGAATCCATCGATAAAACTCCCTCAGTGTGACCTTTATGTGACAAGCTCCTGCTAATATTATTTAAACCTTTATAAATATTAGAGATGTTGTCAATAGAGAGGAATTCTGTTGAGGAACAGTGTTGAGCTTGTATCTGAGAATTGGGTAAAAGGGGAGATGCTTCAGCCGTAAACCGAAACGGGTTTTTCTCTGAGGTAAAGGGTCAGTCCGGATGTAAGACGGCGGGGCTTGCTGTCTGAAAAAGCGGGTACAGTAAAAAAAGTTTTGAGTGGAGGTAGAGAGGATGAACAAGCGTATTGTTTCAAGCCTGTTTGTCATTTTCCTGGCTGCGATTCTGGTCAGCGGGGCGACGATGGCCTGGTTTACCAGCCAGGCGGAAATTACCGGCAACTTATTCCAGGCCGGCACGCTGGTTCTGGACCTGGGTGAAAACCATACGCTGCCCTTTAATTTAACGAACATGCAGCCCAGCGATGAGGAAACCAAAACCGTGACCGTGCAAAATAAAGGCACCCTGCCTTTCAAGTTCAAGGTAGTCATCAGCGAGGAAGAGGCTGTTCCCGGCAAGGGTGGAGAAGGCTACCTTCCCGATCAGCTGTGGGCCACGGTAACCATGGGTGCAGGAAAGGTGTATGAGGGAACCCTGGCTGACCTGCTGGGCAAGGACTTGGTTTATGCTGATGCTAATGGCGACGTTGTCCCGCTGGAGGCGGGTGCAGAAGATACCGTTACTTTCAAGGTGGAGTTTCTGACCAGCGCTGGTGATGACTACCAGGCTTCCAGCTTCAAGGGGACCATTGAGTTTATTGCCACCCAGGTTAACAATCCCGGTTGGGATCAGTAAAGCATAGCGGCTTAGAAAGGGAGGTTAAGTCATGAATAACAAGAAGCTAGCTCTGGCTGTGATGGCCGTTTTGCTGGTGGCCGGCCTTATGGGTGTTGGCATCATGGCCTGGTTTACCAGCCAGAAGTCCATAGAGAACAATCTGTTTCAGGCCGGCACCCTGGTAATTGAGCTTGCCGAGGGCACGCCTGCTGAAGCGCTGATGAAATTTGAAAACATGCAGCCCGGTGATGTAGAGGAAGCCACCGCG
>JAKOUW010000239.1 GCA_029782365.1 Chloroflexota bacterium | reverse complement strand
GAGGCGATATGTGGATGAACCAATTCTCAGTTAGCCTCACGTTTAGTAGGTTCCCTATCAATGAACTTTTTCAAACCGTAAATTCAAACGTAACTTATAGCCATATCATCAATTTCATGAACCGCCCGGCATTCAGCCGGGGCAAGGTGGTGGTTTGGCCTTGAGCAATACAAATATTTTGAACTTTTCCATCGGACCGGTCCAGGGCTTTATCGCCCGTGCAAGAAAGACGCGCGACTTTTGGGCAGGTTCCTTTCTACTCTCTTACCTGGCCGGGCAGGCCATGGCGGTAATTCTAGAGCACCAGGGAAGGTTAATTTTACCCGCAGTTGCAGAAAGCGAAGAGAAAATTTTAGATCCCCTTTTGAAAGCAATCGTGGAATCGAGAAAGGAACAAAAAGCAGCCCGCAAAGAACGCATTGAACTCATCAACGCTTCTCTGCCTAATCGTTTCCGGGCAGAGATTCCAGACAACTTCGATCCGATCCTCTGCGTGCAGGCCATTGAAGAAAAATGGTCTAATCTGGCGCAAATGATCTGGGATCGTTATCTTGCCGGGCCTTCCGCCCTGGGAAATTCCACGGCAGAGATCTGGCAGAGACAGGTTGAGAATTTCTGGGAGATAAACTGGATCATTGGAGAAGACCCTGCCGTCCTGGACCTGCGCAAGAACTGGCGCAGCCATATCCCCACTGTTGAGGATGGAGACAAGTGCACCCTTTTCGAGGATCTCCAGGAGCTTTCCGGCTACTTGCGCATCCATGAAGCAAAAAAGCAGGATGAATTCTGGAAAGCCGTGCGGCAGCAGAAGCAGGTTGGTATATCTTATGACCTGGAAGAAAACGAGCGGCTCTGCGCCATCGCCCTGGTTAAGCGACTCTTCCCCCACGTTCTTCCGGATCTGATACCTTGCGAAGTGCCTGTAAGCTACCCCTCCACCCCCTACCTCGCGGCAGTCAACTGGATTGGCGAAGTTGTCAGGGAAAAGCCAGAAGTAGCGCGTAGTTACTATGCCCTTGCCTCTAGCTTGCCTGAAGTCAAAGGACGTGAAAACCCGGATCTCTTCCAGGTCCTTCAAAAGGAGTTGGCCAAACACCCGCAAGCCCGTGAATTTGCAGCCCTTGAAGGCAACTGTTTCTTTAAGGCAGCCCTTGAGAATCCCAATCTTTGGGACAAACCTCCAGGAACCGCTTTGAAAACGGAACAACTGAGAAAAGATTTGGTTCAAAAACTTGCTGAATTTAAATCTACTTCTTCTCCTTTCTATGCCATGCTGCTGATGGACGGAGACTGGCTCGGCGCTCTCCTGCAAAAGTACGCAGACAAAGCAGGAGATATCAGCAGTGCATTAAACCAATTCAGTCTTCAAGTTCCTGAACTCATCAAAGAAGGCAACGGGGTCACCGTTTTTGCCGGTGGAGACGATGTTCTTGCCTTGCTGCCCCTGGAAAACGCGCTTGGTACTGCAATTAAACTACGTTCTGCATACCTGAAGGCTTTTGCGGCTAAAAATCTGAGCCAGTTTACCATATCCGGTGCTATTGTCTATGCGCATTACAATACTCCGCTCACCGAGGTGTACCTTGAAGCGCAATACCTGCTTTCAAGTGTGGCCAAGGATAAAACCGGGCGGGACAGCCTCGCCATAACTGTCTGGAAGGGCGCCGGTAAAGTGCTGACCTGGGCGGCACCATGGGACAGCTTTGTATATCCAGATGCCAAGGGGAACAAGATTGATGATTTTGTCAAGAGCTTCCGTAAAGGATTCGAGGAGAAAAAGGAACCCGGCGAATTTA
>JAKOUW010000237.1 GCA_029782365.1 Chloroflexota bacterium | reverse complement strand
CCGCGACCTGCCGGATATACTGGATGCCAACACCTACGATTACACCTTTGACGCCGAGAACCGCCTGGTGCAAGCCAAGAAAAACGGCAGCATTGTGGCGACGCTCACTTATGACGGGGATGGTAAACGGGTCAAAGCCGTGCAGGCAGGCACAACCACCGCATTCATCGGCGGGTATTTCGAATGGAGCGGTTCGACCAGTACGATAGTGAAGTATTACCAGGCTGGCGGGCAGACAGCGGCAATGCGCACGGGGAGCGGCAGCGGCACGAGCGGGCTGCGCTTCTCGTTGAGCGATCACCTGGGCAGCACCATGCTGACGATCAATGCCGACCTGAGCGGCAGGGCAGACCAGCTCTACAAACCGTGGGGCGAATCCCGCTATTCCTCCGGCACGCTGGGGACGAAATACACCTACACCGGGCAGTACAGCTACGCCACCACTTCAGCCAACGACTTTGGGCTGTTGTATTATGGGGCCAGATATTATGACCCTTATCTTAACCGCTGGGCCTCACCAGACACGATTGTACCACTTGCAAGCCAGGGGGTGCAAGCATGGGACAGGTACGCGTACGTTAACAATAATCCTATACGATATTCTGATCAGGATGGACATGAGGCTGGTGATTGTTATGATCGAGGATATTGCAGTGCGCCAACACAACCCCAACCGCCAACCCAATACTCTGATTATTACAACGGAAACCATGCTTGCGCATTATGCCATTACACTAGAGGAACAAACCAGACAAAGCTTACAGATGACCAATGGGCTGAAGCAGATTATAATGCAAGGGTTGCAGGTGCGCAGGGTGGTGCAACAATGGTAATTGCAGCTGCTTTGGCTCCTGTTGCAGAATCTCTTTTAGGTAGTTTATTGCCACTTGCCTGCGCGGATGGCGATTGTACAAATGAAGTGGTAAGGAGCCCAGCTACTTCAGTACCCAACGGCGGAGTATATCAGCTTACAAATCCTGATGGTGTGGTTGTTAGAATTGGAAGAACTGGTAATTTTGTTCAAAGAGCCGCACAATATAGTCGGTACCAGGATTATTTTGATCTTGACTTTTCACCAGTTTACAAAACAGATGTCTACGCAGAACAACGCGGCTTAGAACAAGTTCTTTATGATATGTATAAACCACCATTAAACGCTATTCGTCCAATAGCACTCAATAATCCAAAAATAGACGTATACTTAAATGCTGCTGCGAATTTCTTGAGGAATTTGTCATCAAAATGATGAAAAGTTGTCCTGTTTGTTGATAATTTGGTGAACATAATGGTCAAAAAACAAATAACTTATGCAGAAGGTCAATGGTTTGCTTTGCCTTTACTAAATGGTGGCTACAGCTTAGGCTTAATTATTAGAGGAAGTTATAAAACAAAAGCTGTTCTCGGGTATTTTTGGGGACCTAAGTATGTAAACATTCCGAATGATATTAACATTAAAGAAAAGTCAAAAAATGATGCGATTTTAGTTGCATGGTTTGGTGATTTGGGAATTGTCAATGGTCGTTGGCCCCTTATTAATAGTACGCGCACATTTTCACGAATTGACTGGCCTGTGCCATATTTTAGCAGAAATTCACCATTAACTCCTGGAAAAGGTTTTTTAGTCGAATACGATCAACAAGAGCCCATTTTTGGAGCTCCTATTCGTGAAACACTTTTGAATATAAGTGAACTCAAAGACTTGCCAATTGATCAACTCTCAGGGTATGGTGTTATAGAGATAAAAATCTCAAAGCTTCTACACGCATCAGTTGAATCGTCATGATGCCCAGTAAATGTCCACTATGACTAATAAGTAACGTTGAGTTTATCGCTCATCCCCCATGACATGGCAAAAAATAAGAGCAGAAGATGGCTTGGCCACCTTCTGCCCTGTCACGGGGAGCCTGGTTGCTCCGGTTGCACTCCTGCAGAGCCGTATCCTTCCAGACAGAAGGCGATTCTAACACACCCGCGGCGCGCCAGCGCCCGGCACAGTACCTTACAAACCGAATAAAAATCCCTAATCAGCCGCTGCTACCGGCACCGACGGCGGAATCCACGCCTCCAGAGGCGCATCTTCCTGCCTGCTCACCTACAGGACTGTTAGCGATCCGCACAACAAAGCGCGAATCTTCGCAAACAGCGACTGCCGTATCTTCGGCTCGGCCTTCGGGTCTGCCATTTCCTCAGCCAGGGCGAGGATCTGGGCCTTTTCATTATCGGAGACCGGCGCTTCCTTTGGCTCCGTTTTCGAGGTTCACATGCAAACGCTATCCCACCCGGCCTATGTCGGCAAAGTAGACGGCTTACGCACTGTGGATATACACCTCGATGATTCTCTAAAATTTACTTCTACTGTATAAGGCGATGGCCAAGGTGCAAACGGCTTGGGACAGCGCACGGGGATGATGGATGGCTCAGGTGGAACGGCGTGGAGCTACGACAGCCGGGGGCGGCTGGTGCGGGAAGTCAAGACCATCACCGGCAGCGGGTTGTTCAAGACCGAGTACGGCTACAACCGCGCCGACCAGCCCGCCTGGATGAAATACCCGGCGGACAACGCCGGGAACGTGGGCGAACAGGTGACGTACGGCTACAACGGGCAGGGGACGCTGAACAGCCTG
>JAKOUW010000232.1 GCA_029782365.1 Chloroflexota bacterium | reverse complement strand
CGCAGGATGCTGTTGACAAGACATTTCTCGGTATTACAATGAATACAGAAAAATGTGACGGTCCGTTCACAAGGGGGCAGACACATGGACCTTCTCAAAGAACTTCAGGACTTGCGGAACGCGATTCAGGACGCCTTAGAAGATGGCAAGCTGCGGCCGCTCGAAATCGTGCGAATTGCGAAAGAGATTGCCGACATCCTCCAGATTGTAGCTCCGATTCTCTTCGGGCTTGCCGACGCTGCCGAGGCAAAATCAAAGGAAGACTGAGCACATGTGCTGGCTTCGCTCTCTGCTCGCGACTATCGCAATCGCCAGCGGTGCATTCGCTGGCGAGCTGAACTACGCCATTCAAGGCGGTGATCAGCTCTCGATCACGGCCAAGGACGTTGAGCAGCAGGCTTGGAAGATCTTCAACGGGGAGAAGGCGCCGCTGATCATCGTGGCCGCCGTAGTCAATGGCAGTCTTGTCGTCGAAGAGTTCAAGTGGCCGTTCGATACGCAACCGTCGCCCACCCCTGAACCGGAGCCGCAGCCTGGACCTCCTACACCTCATCCAAATTCAGTGACATCGCTCATCTGGATCGAGGAGAGCGAGGCACGGCAGCCATCGCAGGCTGCGGCGCTTATTGACAAATCCATTCGCGAGGCGATCAGCCAGAGACGGATTTCGTTCAGGGTTGTTGACGTTGACGTAAAAGACGAGAAAGGCGAAACGCCGAGCGATCTCGCGGCGCTGATTGACGCCGCCAAGTCAAAAGGTTTGCCTGTGGTGTTTGGTCTTGACGCCAATGGCAAGACAGTCCTCGAAGCGAAAGTGAACACACGCGAAGACTTTGAATCGCTGCTGCGCCGATTGGGCGTGGCTGTCGTTGAGCAGAGAAAAGAACCAGTTGGTTCTTCGCCACCGCAATCGCAGTCGAAACCAGCGCAACCGCAATCGAGCGGATCGTGCGCGTCAGGCTCGTGTCCGACTACCGGGCGGTGGCTTATTCGCAGAAGGTAGGCGGGGCAATGACCTACGATTCTGAGTTCATTCTGGCGGGGCAGGACGGAAAGACCTATCGCCTCGGGCGGCTTCCGAGAAAAGCTGGCCGAGGCGAGGTCTATCCGGTCTTCGGCGAACGCGGCAACACTCGTCTCTATCCGCGAAGCGAATGGAAGCCGATTAATTTTGGTCATTGCGTTCCTGAAGTCCTTGATCAGGACGGCCAGAACGCCTGCTGCGCCTTCGCGAGTGTGCAGGCGGTTCATGTGGCGCGAGCGATCGCTGGTGCGCCATACGTTCGTCTCTCTGCTGGTAATCTCTACGGCCGAATTAACGGCGGTAGCGACACCGGTGCTGTCCTCGGTGACGCGATCAAGGCCTTGGAGGTCATTGGCGTCTGTCGCGCGTCGATCATTGACATGTATACGTGGCGTCAGTCGCGTTGGCCAGCCGACTGGAAGAAAGACGCGCCACGGTTTCGCGTGCTTGAAGCGTGGGATTGCCCGAGTTTCGACCATGTTGCGAGTGCGATTCTCTGCGGTTTTCCGGTCTGTCTTGGAATATTTGTTGGACGCAACTTCAGCGTTCGAACGGACGGTTGGCTGGCCGATTACACCGGCGGTGGTGGCGGTCACGCCTTGTGCGGCATTGGCTTGGCTTACCATGAATCGCGAAAGACGTGGGGTGTGGCCGTAGTTAACTCCTGGGGCAAGGACTGGGGCATAAACGGCATGGCAATCGTACCGGAAAGCTACTTCAAATATTCGCCTTTCACCGACGCCTGGGCTGTGCGCGTCGTCGTCGATCCGGAAGGAGCAGAATGAGCGAATTGTTTACACCGTACATACAAGCGGGCTTTGCCGGACTCTGCTTTGTGCTCGTTGGCGTGATCTGCTGGCTCATGCGGCAGGTGATCGACGTCTTGAGAGCCACAAGCCAAGTCATCGAGCGGAACACGTCGGCAATCGACAGGCTCAACACATCGACCCATCGTGTCGAACGTGCCGTGAACGAGATGCGTGACGAATTGCTCAAGCGGCCCTGCATAGCCAGCGAGAAAGATGCGTGAACTTGTGAAATGCAC
>JAKOUW010000184.1 GCA_029782365.1 Chloroflexota bacterium | reverse complement strand
CTGTAGGAGACCCAACTGCCATCCATTTCCTGCAGGGGGGCAATGTAAGCCATGCGCCCGCCTCCGCCCCTGGCGAATGCGGCGTATGCCTTCGCCAGGGCAACGGCATAGGTGTCATCCGAACCAGTGGCAATCTGGTAAGCATTGTGCCCATCCCCTTCATCCAGGTTGATGAACGGGATATATCCATTGTTCCAGATCAGGATCAATTGATCGCGCATTTGCGAGCCTGCCTGGTCAACCGGCGTAGCGAGAGAGATAAATTTCCCCACGATCGACAGCTTCTTGCCGGACCAGTTTTCCACGCCTTTGTACCAGTTGTCGATAACAGTCTGATTATCCGGCCAGGCATTGTCAGCATAGGTGGTGTACATGCCCAGCATCACGGGCAGGTTGCCGTTCGCCGTTGCATACTCCCGGTTCAGCCGGGGCAAATACAAAGAATGAAAAGCCAATCCTAAATCGGCAGATGCAAGCTGGTTTGGTTGTACATAGCCAAAATTTGTGTTTTCAATTACATTTCGATACTGAACATATTGGATATTCTGATTGTAAACAACCCAATCGCAGTCATAAGCGTTGGCTGTGTCCGGCGTGTTCTGGGCGATGATCGCTCGCACACCTTGTGAATCACCGAGAAAACTGTACGCATCATACAGCCAGGCGTTCTTTCCGACTGTATCGAAGATTCCACCAGCCGCATAGGCTGTGCTGCCTATGCGGGTGATGAAGACCGGCTTACGCAATGACAAACCACGTAAGAACACCAGATTTTTCTCAAAAACGGTGTGTGCATCCTCCCAGGCCTGGGGTTGAGGGCCGGCGGCGCAGTAACCATAGTTGTAACCGCTCAAACCCAACACATCCACCAGACTCTCCCCAGGATAATAATCCACAAACGGCATGTTCGGCCAACCAGAAGCATCAAACACCCAGCGCGCACTGCCCCCAGCCGCTCTGAAGATGTCCCGGATGTGCCCATACGCCGCAATATAGCTCACCGGGTCTCCACTGTACGATACCCACGGCAGGTTCATGTCCGGCAGCAGCGAGATGAATGCAAACCGCCCACCCACCGCCCACGCCGCATACGCACTCGCCCACGCCGCTACCTGGCTGTCATACACTCCACTCGCAAACTGGCTGCTCGTCGCATTCTGGATAAACCATCCCGTTT
>JAKOUW010000183.1 GCA_029782365.1 Chloroflexota bacterium | reverse complement strand
CTGTAGGAGACCCAACTGCCATCCATTTCCTGCAGGGGGGCAATGTAAGCCATGCGCCCGCCTCCGCCCCTGGCGAATGCGGCGTATGCCTTCGCCAGGGCAACGGCATAGGTGTCATCCGAACCAGTGGCAATCTGGTAAGCATTGTGCCCATCCCCTTCATCCAGGTTGATGAACGGGATATATCCATTGTTCCAGATCGTCGTCAACTGATCCTGCATTTGGATTACTGCCTGGTCAACCGGCGTGGCCAGTGAAACAAAAGTGCCGGCGATCGACAGCTTCTTGCCGGACCAGTTTTCCACGCCTTTGTACCAGTTGTTCATCGTAGTCTGCGAACCGGGCCAGGCATTGTCAGCATAGGTGGTGTACATGCCCAGCATCACGGGCAGGTTGCCGTTCGCCGTTGCATACTCCCGGTTCAGCCGGGGCAGGAAAATTGAGTGCAGGGTCAGGTTAAGATCAGCCGAAGCCAATTCGGCCGGAGAAACATAGCCAAATGTACCATCCGAGATGGCGTATTTATATTGAACATATTGAATATTCTGGTTGTAAACAACCCAATCGCAGTCATAAGCGTTGGCTGTGTCCGGCGTGTTCTGGGCGATGATCGCTCGCACACCAAGGGCATTTCCCAGATAGCCGTATGCGTTATAAAGCCAGGCATTCTTGGCTACGGAGTCGGCAACCCCGTTGGCCGCGTAGGCTGTGCTGCCCATGCGGGTGATGAAGACCGGCTTGCGAATGGAGAGGCTGCGCAGTACCGAAATGTCCTGGTCAAATACATCTGAGGGGTTTTCCCAGGCCTGGGGTTGAGGGCCGGCGGCGCAGTAACCATAGTTGTAACCGCTCAAACCCAACACATCCACCAGGCTGTCCCCAGGATAATAATCCACAAACGGCATGTTCGGCCAACCAGAAGCATCAAACACCCAGCGCGCACTGCCCCCAGCCGCTCTGAAGATGTCCCGGATGCGCCCATACGCCGCAATATAGCTCACCGGGTCTCCACTGTACGATACCCACGGCAGGTTCATGTCCGGCAGCAGCGAGATGAATGCAAACCGCCCACCCACCGCCCACGCCGCATACGCACTCGCCCACGCCGCTACCTGGCTGTCATACACTCCACTCGCAAACTGGCTGCTCGTCGCATTCTGGATAAACCATCCCGTTT
>JAKOUW010000128.1 GCA_029782365.1 Chloroflexota bacterium | reverse complement strand
TATATACTCCAGCTCGGTCTCGGCGAGGGCTCGCTCGCCAACGATCGCGTAATGATCCACCCAGGGGCTGGATGTCCCTGTCACCCACATCAGGGCTTCAAACTCACTTTGGAGATTCTGCCGCAGCCTTGGCGACAGCACCGCGAATTGAGCCGCTCCATTGCGGGCTTTGACCGCCGCAGCCCACTTCTCCACCGCTTCAGCACCATGTCATTGTCGCACAGAACGAAATAGGCAACCGCTCCGTTTTCCAGATCCGCCTGATACTGCTGAAACGACAGGGGCACCTCGACAGATTTGTAAAACTCAGGTTTGGCATTGACATGAAGATTGTGAACCTGGAGTTTCATCCGCAGTATTTGTTCATAGTCCTCAAGCGCAGCCTTGCGGAAAACCGGCTTGTGTCAACCTCCTAGACAAAATGACAGATGTCCAGAATGATCTTCCCCTCTTCGTCCGGATCGGTAAACCGGGGACATGCATACCGCTCGAAAAACCAATAGGCACCATGCTCGTCAGCTTTGACCTCGAACCCTTCTTCCTTCAGTCTGCGGGCACACTTGCCCTCTTTGCCGTAGACCTCGTGTTCGAAACCATACACCCAGCACACTCCCAGATCTGCTGCGGGAAAATCGACATAGCTCAAACCTTCTGGGACAGGTATATTTTCCGGCGTAAACATACCGATCCAGTATTGAAATGGCTCTCCATCCTTCCAGCGCATCAGTCCGATATAGGCGCTGCTTTCCTCGTAGCCAGGTATGACCGCCAGTTTTTCCAAAGTTTCGAACATACCGCTGTCAAAGCACTCTCCCCACTTGGCACTGAAGGTCCCGTCCACCCTATCCTCATCACCGTACTTCTTGCCGATAAAACGCATTACCGGCACGCTCTGCTTGTACACGTTAACAATTTTTGCCATTCCTCTCCATCCTTTCTTGTTCTATTTGTCTGCCGTTGACAGCAGATCATCCAGACCCCAATTCCCCGTGTTCACCATCAACTGCTTGCATCAGCTGTGCTTTGTCAAGTTCCTTGTGGGGTAGAAATGATGAGTTGAGCAAGTCATCCAGTTTTCTGGCATATGTGGGGTACCGTGCTTGCAGCGCCCGAAAAACTGGATGCTCGGGCTTATGGTAGTGCCTAAGGGAAAGATAATGCAGTGCAAAGCAGATCTCCTCCACCTTCCCCTGAGTGAACTCAACCGCAATGCCCTTTTGCCTGAGGTAATCGTCTATCTCCAACAAGTGGACACTGCCGGCGTAGGGGTCGACGGATCCCACCACTACTCTGCGGATTCTGGACATGGCTATGGCTCCAATGCACATCGGGCACGGCTCCACAGTCGTGTATAACGTGAGCCCCCTAACTTTCTGCTTATCCCAGGGAAGATTGTTAAGCGCATTGATCTCCGCATGGGCAATGGAAGTCATCCTAATGGCGCTGCACGAAACAAGGCTGTCCTTCAGCTGATTCCTTCCCGCAGCAACCACATTGCCATTCGCATCGATGATTACAGCTGCGATACCTATCGATCCCGCGTTATATTCCTCTAGTGCCAGATCTATGCATTGCTCCCAGATCCCGAACATCAAACCGCTCACAACGCGCCACGCTCCTTGAACCGATAATTAAACAGTCTCATTCTCTTTTCGGGAGAATGAGACTGTTTTTCTTCGCAGCGCCTTACAAATCCTACGTCTTTATGGGCGGGTCAGGTTGTTCCGCTGCAGCCAGGCCTCATAAGCTGCAGGCAGGTTCGCAGCATAGCCACCGACATATTGATATCCATTGCGGCGTTCGTGGCTCAAGTTGGCGTAACTTGCGATAAGGTCGAACGTTGTCCCTTCAGGGCGGATCAGCTCACCCTTGGGGCCAACCTGAATCGGATGGAGGTTGCCTTCCGCATCACGGTACAGGTTGCGCAAGTTGCCGCCAGCGGTATTGTTCTTGCCCGGCAGCGCTCCTGTCACTACCGGCCTGTATGTGTTTGCTTCACTTGGATTTGAACGGTAAGTTGGCTGCCTGCGGTCAAAGAACAAGGGTTCAAAAGTGTCAATGTCGATAAACCTGGCCCACAGGCCCCTGCCGTTCGGGTCCGCCACCAGTTTCCGGTCGCTGCCCCATGGCGATGAACCGGTGATGTGGCTGTATCCTTTGATTTCCACATGCTCAAAGAACGCAACTGCTGCGTGGACAGCTCTTTGGACCCGCTCCCATATCGTCATTTGCTCACCCAGGGTATTGCCCTGATCCAGGCTGATCAAGAATTCCTTGTCCAGCCCCATCAGGAAGGTGACAATCCCGACTGACTCCGACCCACTGATGGAAGGCGCTTCATAATCCCGGGCCCATACCGGTTCTAGAGTCACACGATCGTGCTGGGCGCACCAGGCGGTGAGCATGCCCTGCTGTTCCGAATAGATCTGTGCATCCAGGATGCAGTCGATACCCCGGATCAGCGAGTCTTCGATTCTGGCCAGTGTCTCGTCATCGATGCTGTAGAACTGGTCACGATTTGAGTAGATATCCCACCACAGCCTCAGAACCTGAGTCATGGCATTGTCGTTGAAGGTGATATCACCGTGATAGGAGCTGCCCGGGTGCATTGTCTGAGGGAAGCCACCGTTCTTGTACTGCACTGCCAGCACCCCGTTGATGCCCCGCATATAGGCCTCCCTGTAACGTTCAATCTTGGTTGCCTGATACATCCTGATCAAGAAACGGATCTCCGGGATGGTGACACCGTTGTCCAGGGTGGCGTCAGTCCTGTTTTTCTCGCTGAGAAGCTGCTGCTTTAAGGCTTCAGTCATCTGAACGCCCATGTCGATATTCTTAACCCAGCCGCCGCTGTTCCGCTGGAACAGCAGGATGTTGTTCGCCAGCCGGATTGACTCAGCCGAACCGTACCAGTTCTCGGCCTGGCTGTTCATAGCGCTGTGGGCTACTGTCGTCTGCAGAACCGGGAAGCCGGAAGTGATAACCAGGACACCACTTTCCACATCCCATCCGGCGGATATCTTCAGCACTGACGCAACCTGCTGCGCCGGTATATACAGGATGCCTTTGATGAGCATGGGCGGTGCCGGCAAGTTGACAGTGTTGGAGGCTGTCTGCATGGTGACACTGCCGACCTCCAGCGTACAGGTATAACTGCCTTTGGTAACAGTGAGCGTGCTTAAGTCTTCTGCCGCATTCCACTCAACGCCTGCCCCGAAGGCTGCGACAGCTGTCTCGTAAGGTATCAAAAGTGTCCCGTTGACCTGAATCGGGGTAACTGACGGATCTTCGGGGAACACAGGCTTCAGCTCGTCGTTGAAATACATGAGCGGGTTGTTCTCCATGAGGCTGACGCGTTGGAAAATATAGCTCCACTCATTGGGATAGTGGGTACCCCAACTCTTTACGCCTACTGGCTCACGGACAGTGACTACCACAATCCTGGTCTTGACCGGATCCACGCCCTCGGCTGAAATCTCACAGTAGTAATAATGGGTGCCTACTTCAAGGTCTGCTGGAATGACGTAATTGGCTTCGGTCGCACCGCGGATCAGCTCAGCGCTCGTACCGATCACATCATTGGCTTTAAACCATTGGTAGGCAAGGGGCGACTTGACGTCTATGCCTGTCGCTGCTACGGAAATGCGGGTATTCTCGTCAATCCAGTCTGAAATGGCTACGAGATCCTTCGGTTCTTCATCAATGCGGATTCTGCCCACGGCTTCCAGTTCGCCCACACCGGTATAGATGGCGATGTTGGCGATCTGGGCTGTCCATGAAGATCCACCGCCCTTGGTGATCCCGCACACTGCCATCAGGCCGAGTCCTCTGTCCTCACCGGGCAGATCGGTGGCGAAGGTGCGGGAATAACCTTTGTCCGGGCCATCCAGCAGTGTCAAGGTGACGATCGCTGTATTTGACGGATAGTCCAGGATCGCGGAAACGTTGATCCACCGGTCAGGCACAAATTTGGGATCAATTCCGGTGACAGGAATTGCACCTTCGAGGTTTGCTGCGTTAATCTGCCAGGAATCGTCCTTCTCGACGGTATTGGCTATGTTCTTTTTAAAGTCAAGATAGAGCCCGCCGTCGACTCCGCCTGACGGATCAATGGACATGATCCGGAAGATATGCCGGGAATCGGATTGGCGGATGTTGGTATCGATAGTTACCCCGGTTTCAAACAACGACACAGCCGCTGCCCGGGTTGGTGCTCCCAGATTCGAGGGAAGCTTCACGTCAAACTCTACTTTGTACAAACCTGCATTTTGGGCACCTTTCAGCATTCTGCCCATGGCACGCCCTGCAGTGCTGGCCTTCCTCAAGGTAAGAGCCCGGCCAACTACGGGATCATAGCCGACAGTTTGGTCCGCCAAAGGGAAACCATTGGTCGCACCATACATTTCGGTAAACCAAATGTCATCCCCGGCAAAATCAGTACCGTCCACTTGGATCCATTCGACGCCTGCAGCTTCAGGCGCAACCTGCAGCTGCAGCATGAGCAAAGCGGCAAAAAGGACCGCCAAGATTCTTCTCAAGTGCATAGTAGCCCTCCTTCGTGTATGTCAATCAGATCTATTTTCCGGTATAGATGCTGATATTGGCTATCTGGGTGGTCCAGGATGAACCGCCGCCCTTGGTGATACCGGCAACGCTCATCAAGCCAAGACCTTTATCCACGCCCGGCAAATCTGCGGTGAAGGTGCGGGAATATCCCGTATCAGGCCCTTCCAGCAGAGTCAAGGTCACTTCAGCTTTCTTAGCAGTGTAATTCAAAACAGCCGAAACCTTGATCCACAGATCGGCAGTAAACTTCGGATCTATCTCAGTTACGGCAATGGCACCTTCCAGATTGACATCGGCAACCTGCCAGGCATCGTCCTTGGCATCCGGTACATTGGCGATGTTCTTCTTGAAGTCCAGATACAGATTGCCGGCAACTCCCTCTGCCGGATCTGCGGAGAAGATGCGGAACACATGACCCTCGACAGGGCGGCGGATGTTGGTACCCGTGCTGACGGTAGTATCAAAGAATGCCACAGCCGCGGCTCTGGTGACTGCGCCGAGGTTCGAAGGCAGCTTCACATCAAACTCAATTTTGTACAGCCCTGCATTTTGAGCACCAGCCAAATTTCTGCCCACAGCCCGCCCGGCGGTGCTGTCCTTGTTCAGGGTAAGGGCTCTGCCGACAACAGGATCGTCACCAACGGTCTGATTCTCCAGCGGGAAACCGTTGGTTGCGCCAAACATCTCTGTGAACCAGATGTCGCTTCCAGCAAAATCGGTGCCGTCAACCTTAGTCCATGCCACATCTGCAGCCAACACCGGCAGAGCCAGGCAAAGAACCAGCGCAACTGCCGAAACAACTAGTAGACCGGTTTTTGCTTTCATATAAATCCTCCTTTGAGTGTTCTAGCTAATCTGCTGATCTGTCTTCTCCGATTCAGCGTGTTTGATCATCGACCGCAGGCTGTCCAATTGCGATAAAATGCTGTCGGTATCCCGGTCTTGGTACTTGAGGATACACGCCAGCGTAAAATAGATCAATGCCTGGGGGATGGCACCAAAGAAGGGTGCTGTGCTGCGCACCATTATACTGCTGATAAATCCCACCAGAATTGTAATGGCCCCTACTACATACAGTGCAATACAGATGATAAATGCTTCCAGTGTTCAGACCTCCTTTCTTTGAGCATATATCGCCTGTATGTCGTATGAGCTGCTATTTGGAGTTCAAATCATAAAGCCTCAAATCGGCAATGGCGCCTGAGCCGCCGGAACCGCCGTCCAAATATAAACCCAACGGCGCTTCGATGACTCCAGCAGTGGTCCATTTCTGCACCCATGTGCCGTTGATCTTGGCATAAGCGGCAAATGTGCCTTTCGCTGCGTCCCATTCAAAAGCAAACTCGTACCAACTGCCGTTTGGGTAGATATCGTTTGGGTTGTTGGGATCGATATCCCGCCAGAGCCGCGCTTCCCCACCTTTGGAAAGCCAGAAATCTATGAAGTTCGGATGGTTCTTCGGATACGGCTTGATACCGAAGTTGCTGGATGTGCCGCTCGGCTGGTAGACCATGAATTCCACCCGGCCGTGTTTGACCGTGACGGGAAACATAATCTGGATCTCAACTTTCCCTGCAGCACCGTCATACTGCAGTGCTTGCCTGCCGTCCACTTCAGCAGCCTGCCAGCCGGGAACCACTGCGGCATAGTCAATGAATGACTCCTGCCAAACTAAAGCATGCTCCTGGCTGTTTTCTGCCGCACATAAACCGGCCAGGCTAAAAAGCACAGCCATCAAAAGAACGGGAACTGCTGTTTTGCGCATTAACAGAACTCCCCTTTCACTCTTAACATAACTATAACTAATTGTAAACGATTATTGCATTAAGTGCAAGGGGCAAATCGGGAACCAAATCGTCATTTGACCGCAGTAATCGGCGGATCAGACTCGATTGGCGCAATCAGCTGGCTTACCACCCTGACTGTTGGTTTAATTAAGGTGTCAACAGCCTCCAAATCCCTTAAGTCCGCCGTAGTGTGGTAGTAATCATACAGTTTGGCGGCGGCCGCCCCCCCACCATAGGTTGGCACTGCCTCCCTGAAACCGATCTCCTGCAGCCACTTAAGGTACGTCTTTCCTGAGGGATGGACAGTTTTCAGCTTGCTCACGTCTGTGATGTATCTTTTGATGTTGCCTAGAAACTCGCGGCCGATGTCTTTAAAAGTCATGCCAGCAAAGGTTTTTCTGGGCATTGCTACAGTAATGCCGTACTGAATTACATACTCCTTCTCGATACATCTGTCGAACAAAACTAAGCGGGTGCGGCCACCATCCAACCCTGCCACCCAGAGCTCGTTTTCCTGCCCGCCTTTATATCCATTTAAAGATTCATAGAAAAACCTCAGCTTCCCACCGGGTTTCAGCACCCGGTAGAGCTCTTGCAGCGTCTGCTTGGGATCAGGTGTCTGCTCCACAGATGAGGCTGCTGTGATCGCATCGAAACTTTCATCGTCAAAAGGAAGTCTTCCCCCGGCTGCATAGCACTTAAACTCGGCATTGGCAATACCGAGCCTTTGGGCGTTGCTCCGGCAGGTTTCCACCCGCTTTGGCGATGCATCCAACCCCACTACTTCCTTGACAAAAGGAGCGATGATCAAGGACGGCCAGCCATCTCCCGGGCCGAAATCCAACACTCTCTTGCCCTCGGCATTGGTGGTGTACAGGAAGTCAAATAAACAACCCCGCTCGCTCCAATGCCACCGAACTGCGGCATCGAACGGCTGGTAAATCAACGGCAGCGAGAAGCCGGACTGCGATTCCATATCATCATAGATGAACTTGTCTGATGTACAAAACTGTGGTTTGAACTCCGTCTCAATCCAGGCAAAGATATCCTTCACCGCTCATCCTCCAATTTCACACTTTAATTTTCACAACAACTTTTTTAACCGGTTCAGGAGCCCCAACCATCACTCCCGGCCGGTGTGCATCTTCTGGGAAGAAGACGGCAAAGGTACCGGCTTTTGCCAATATCATGCTTCCCTCACCGGCGTAATACAGGCAATCCTTGACCTCCAGTGCATCCTGGACCAATTCCATCTCGTGGATGGGGGCATAGCCCATCTGTTCTGTGCCAGAAACAATATATTGAATATCGATGTACCGTTTGTGTGATTCCCACTTGGCAGCCTCAGGCTGTTTGCTTTGATACTCCTGAATTAAATAATAGATGTCCTCCCCATCCAACTCATAGCGTCCAGGCTCGATTTGCGAGAAATCGGTATTCAGCAAGAAATCCAATGCAGTGTCAAGACGTGGGTTAATTCCATAATAAAGCTTTGCATTGTGCAGTTGGTCGTAAATCATCTTAGTCTCCTCCTTATCAAATCCATCAGTTCTTTCTAAATGTGGCGCTGACGTAGGCGTCTCTGGAGAGGATGTATTTCAGATCGGCAAATGTCTGATTCAGCCTTTTCGAGCGGTATTCACCATGCTTGACGAATGTGAATCCGCACTTTTCGATGACTCGCTTCGACTGATTGTTGCCCGAAAAGTGCGCCACTGTCACAGCGTCCAGCTCCAGTCTTTCAAAACAAAACCTAATCACAGCCCTGACCGCTTCAGGCATCAACCCCTGCCCCCAGTAGGCTTTGCTCAGGACAAAACCAATCTCTTTTGCCTTCAGATGGGCATAGCGCTCATCATCATTAACCCATGACGTGTGCAGTCCCAACGAGCCGATCGCCTTGTTGTCTTGCTTATGGACGATGGCGAAAACACTTTTTTCAGCAATAAAGGCATGGAGGATCAGGCGTGTTTCCTCAATGCATTCATGGTGTTTCCATCCAGCCATTTCACCAACGCCTTCAACCGATGCGTATTCGTAAAAATCATCCAAGTCGGATTCCCGCCATGCCCGGAGCATCAGCCTCTCAGTCTCGATTACTGTTCCTGAAATGTCGACAGCGATATCCATAGCTGTTCCACCCCCCTGCAGATTGCCATGGTTGTTATTTCGGGCTGCGGCTAAAAAGTCCTTGATCAAACATAAACGTGGTAAAAAGGTGTGATTTTTGGCAATAAACTGCGTGACTCGGCAACGAAAGTCATGTACCATAGTGATCAGGAGGAGTTGCACCATGAACCGATACAGTGCTGCATTCATTATGGTTCTCTTGTTTGGATTCTTAATCAGTGTG
>JAKOUW010000225.1 GCA_029782365.1 Chloroflexota bacterium | reverse complement strand
CACCTGGAAGGGCACGTTGATGAAGATGTTGAGTACCCCGATGAGCAGAAACCCCGCAGACATGGCTGCCAAGAGCCAAAGCAAGGGCACGCTGCCATAGACTGACGGCAGGGCCAAAGCACCCAGCAGGACGGAGATACCGCCCTGGAGTATGATTCCGCTGGACAGCAGAGACTCTTTACGGTATTTCTTGGTCATGTAACCGATTAGGCCTGTGCCGATGAGGAAGCCCACGGGAAGCATGGCTTGGAGGTTTCCGTACTGCTTCGCCTCCAAAAGCAAGATCTCCTTGCCGAAATAGGGAAACACCACGTTGAACAACGGAGCAGATAGGAAGTTGAGGGCTACTGCGAAAAGGATGAGCGTCCTCAAACCTGCATTCTGCCACATATAACGGAAACCTTCTTGGAAGCTGCGGAGGAACTGTGCCCCCGGGTTGAGCTCAGCAGTGTGCGCCTCCCGCCTGGACTGCTTGGGGAAGCGGATGAACATCTCCGATAGGGCGGAAAGCAGAAAGCGGTTCCGTTTATCAAAAAGGCGCCGTAGTAACCAGTTGTACCAAGGATGAAGGCACCGGCCACAGGCCCGATAATCTGCGTTGCCGCCCTGGACAGGCTGTTTAAAGAGTTGGCCTTGACCAGCTCTTCTTTCTTGACCAGTCCTGGTACCGCCGCAGAGATGGCTGGGCCGAAGAGCACGCCGCAGAGCGAAGATAAGACGGTGGCTCCGTATAGGATGGGCATGGTCAGATAACCCTGTTTGTGGATGAAGCCCAGAGCCAGGATGACCAGCCCCCGCACCACGTCCATGGATACCACGATGGTCTTACGATCCCACAGGTCTGCCAGTACCCCGGTGAAGGGAGCCAGGAGCACCATGGGCAGAGAAGAGACCAAAAGCAGTGTGCCCAAGGCGGTCCCAGAACCGGTAAGGTCCAGAACCAGCCAGGTTAGGGCCAGATAGTGAATGCCGTCTCCCACTTGGGAAACCAAACGTCCCCAAAAGAGCAGCCCAAAATCCCTGTTGATGAACAACCGCTGTCCTAAAGTCTTTTTCTCCATCTTTAGTCCCATCCCCTATCTGTTCTAGTCTCTGCACTCAGTCTATCACCGCTGGGCCAGCCCCTGAACTGGCTGGGGATGGGTAATCCTTCAGCCTCCAGGCGGATTCAGCGCAGGAACAGGCTGAAGAAGCGCTCCCAGAAGGTACAGTTCTCTTCCACGTAAGCCTCCAACTGATCGAAAAGGTAGGGCGCGAAGTCCCGAAAAGTGGGATAGAGACTGCGGTGTACCTGGTAATAATCGAGCTGTTCTGCGACAAAAGCCGTAAGGTAGAACCCGCTGCGCTCGTGGTTCTCCAAGACGATCTCTGCCAACTCGGGGCCGAAGAGATCCCGGGCTGCCACCACCTCCACACTCCGCACCACCTGCTCATTGAGGAAGGTGCTGGTGAAGGGATAGGCTTGGGCACGCATCACTTTGCGTACGCTCCAAAAGAGGGGGCGCAGTTTCCGGGCGCGCTCAGGGTAAGCTTCTAAGGTGGGATTCACAAAGGAATGGCCCAACTCGTGGATGGTGAGCATCTCCAAGTCGCTGCCGGTGGGAAACTCAGGCGGTCCGGAGCTGGAGCCGTACTCTCTAATAATCTGGATGGCCACAGGCTCTCCTTGGCTGTCCCAAACCGTGACCCCATAGCCACCGCCAGGGAACATACTGGGGGCCATGATCAGCTCAAAACGGGCCGGAGCCCAGCCAAAGAACTCCTCCAGCCACATCTGGGGCAGTTCGGCGCGAAAATCTTCCCTGGCTGGCTGGAGGCACTCCTCCAGATACCCTTCCCAACTGCTGAAGAAATCCAGAAAGTTCGACTGCTCAGCCAAATCCACCAAAGCCAGGCGGAACTCCTCCAGCACATCCCTTCCCCCGGCTCTTTCCACCAGATAGTCATTGTACTCAACCAGGAGAGGCAGTTCGGGCAGGGGTCCCAGGTGGCAGATGAAGGCAGGGGGCGCATCATAGGTGAAACCCCGCTCCGTTAAGCGCCGGGCAATGCTAACGGCTTCATGGTTCTCATACTCAGCAAAAAACTCTTTGAGCGCCCGGTAGTATTCGTTCCCTGGGCCCCTGGGGCCCCGCTTCTCGATCCAGCTAGTCTGGGCCAGCACACCGGCCAAGAGCTCCATTTCAGGCAGGATCTTTAGGGCGGCCAAAGCCGTGGAACTGACGGCCGCCAACATCAGAAAGACAACAACAAGGAGCACTCTGCGCTTCACATCTATACCTCCAAATCCGCTGAAAAAAATGTATGCCTTCCGCACCAATCAGGCTCCCTTCACCCTGGAAACGCTAAACTTAAGGCCACGTTTTACATATGGCGAATAATTATCATTTTCATTGACAGGAACTGGCGGCAGTGTTACAATATAGTTGAAATCTCCGAAGCCCCGCTAGGGCGTGGGGGACCCAACTTCCCGGGGTGAATCTCACCACTTGGTGAGAGGGGCGACTTGGGCGTCCTAACCCGTCAGCTAACCTCACAGGAGTACTCCAAGCGTAACGTCAGCTGGCTGTTTGCAGCCAGTTAACGAGTGCGCTTTTTGTTTTCCCCAAATCCAGCAAGGGAAAGGAGATCCGCCATGAGGAAGCAGCTATTTCAAAATGCACAGCGTCTCTTTGTCACTAGGAGTATTGAGGGAGCCAATCTTTCGCTAGAGAAGTTCCTCAGACTGGAGAAACATCCGCGCCAGAAAGAACAAGACCAACAACCCATCTTCTTCACTCCATGGACTTTTGTCTAAGCT
>JAKOUW010000223.1 GCA_029782365.1 Chloroflexota bacterium | reverse complement strand
GGCGCAGCTTCGTCAAGGCCATCTGCTTCGTCGCGGGGCGCCTGGGGAAAAGATGACGCAAAAGTGACGCAAAAATCCCGGGTTTCTATGCTATGCTGATAGTGTGGAGGTTTGCCCAACCGGCACCTTCACCTCCAGTTTCCTTCCCTACTCTTGTGGGCGCATGGCCCCAGCTTACCTCCGGCTGGGGTTTTTTCTATTGGGGCGGCCTGTGTGTATGGCTGCCCCTTTCGTATGCGCCCGAAAAGACTTTTACTTCAGTTATTGCGCGCCATAGGTAAAGCAAGGGGGTGACCGTTTGGCTGATTGGCACGAGAGAGCCATCCAGATGCACCGGGACGGCCTGGGTGCTCACAAAATCTCCGCTGAACTGGGGCTGCCTTTCGCCACGGTCAATAGCTTTTTGTATCGCTGGCGTAAGCAACAGCAGCAATATGTCGGTGAGCGCAAGGGTCAAGAAGAGCGCAAGCCGGTAGTCGAAGACCATGGAGACTATTACGTCATCAAAAATGCATTTGGTACTCGCAAGGTTACGATTACCAAGGCCACGCTTCGGGTGCTGAAGCAGCTGTACTGCGAGCAAAAGCTCACCATCAACCAGGTGTGCCGGGAGCTAGACATAGCGCGGCCGGATTTCGTCCTGGTCAAAACCGCTTTTGGAATCACAAAGGATGACGTTCCATACCTAGATGAGGACCTTCAGGGTGACATCGACGCACTCGTCGATGAATCCATCCAGCGGAAAAAGCAGCAGTATTTCATCAAGCTGCAGCAGCGCGAAATAGACTTAGCCCTAAAGGAGTTAGCGCAGTACCGCCGGCAGGACTACTTCCTGGAGAAAATACACCGCCTGGTAACAGAACACGAGTGGGACTACGAACGTCCAAAGGTTCCGCGTAGGCCCACGGCCAAGTCGGGCCTGATGCTGGAGGTGCCCATCGTTGACCTGCACCTAGCCAAACTAGCCTGGGCACCGGAAACGGGCGAGAACTATGACATCAAGATAGCCGAAAAGCGGTTTATGGACGTCATATGCGACATAGTGGAAAGGGCGCAGCACTATGAGTTTGAGCAAGTCGTTTTTCCCATCGGGAACGACTTTTTCAACTACGATTCCGTTGACGGGGCCACCACCAAAGGCACGCCCCAAGACAATGATTCACGCTGGGCCAAGATGTTCCTAAAGGGGCGGGAGCTCCTAATCACGGCAGTGGATCTGCTGTCGCAGATAGCACCTGTCAAGGTGTTCCAGATACCCGGCAATCACGATTACCAGGCAAGCTGGTATGCTATCGTCTGCCTGCACGACTGGTTTAGAAACGACGAGAACGTAACCGTAGACATAAGCCCCAAGTCCCGGAAATACGTGGAGTTTGGCAAGTGCCTGATAGGCTTCACTCACGGAGATAAGGAGAAGAAGCGCATCTTCGGGAATATGCAGGTGGAGGTTCCCGAAGTCTGGGGCCGCACGCTTTATCGTGAATGGCACACAGGTCACCTGCACAGCGAGCGGGTTAAGGAAGAGCACGGAGTTAAGGTGCGCAGCCTCTCGAGCGTCACAGCCACGGATGCGTGGCACTATGTTTCGGGCTATGTGGGGGCCATAGCTGTGTCCCAGTCCTTTGTATGGGACAAGGATAAAGGACTGAGAGAAATCTGGTATTCGACAGTCACCTAGTTAACGTCCAAGGGTTAACTCGCCGTGGTTAACCCTAGAGCGTCAAGGGGGGGGAACCATGAAAATCGCCTATGTGGCAGGCCCATACCGGGCTGACACGATACACGGAGTACTTGAGAACATCCAGAAGGCGCGCAGGATGGCGCTGCGCTTATGGAAACTGGGCTATGCAGTAATCTGCCCACATTCCAACAGCGCCTTCTTTGACGGAGCCTGTCCCGATGAGGTGTGGCTTGAGGGAGACCTGGAAATCCTTAAGCGCTGCGATCTGGTGGTACTGGTGGATGGATGGGAGACCTCTGCTGGCGCGTGCCGCGAAGTAGAGGTGGCAGCCGCCTGCGCGATACCCATCCTAGACGAGGAGCAGGTGCTAAAGCTGGAGGGGAGGAAAAGACCATGAGAGGCCACGATTCGACGCTCAACGATTCGATCCTTTTTGAGGCGCATAGGTTGGTTCATGGCGACAGGGGCCAGAACTACGGCCATCCCTA
>JAKOUW010000216.1 GCA_029782365.1 Chloroflexota bacterium | reverse complement strand
GACAGGCAGTTCCTGTTGTCCGACCTGGCTTTTATGCTGGAAGAAGAGGCCCGATTGGGCACACGCATTGAGGATATGAGCGCCGGCTTGTCCAGCCCCTATTTCAGCAAAGTCGTTTCCGACGAGGCTATTTACATATCCAAGTACTTTTCGGACCCCGACTACAACTTGGTCAAATTTACATCACCCATCGCCGTCCTCAGGTACAAAGACGTGGGACAAGTTGGCCATGTCAGCGGCATAGCCCACAAAATTAGGGAGAAGCAGGTTTTGGACATCGAGGAGGGTACCCTGAGGCGTTTGGAGCACGCCGATGCTGACACCGTTTTTGTTTACGACGGCAACAGGGTAACCTTTCTCCACAAAGGGCCTGAGGAACTGCCGGTGAGCAAGGCCAGTTTGGCCGCCCCGCAGCCGGAGAGTGCCGAGGCGGCCGAGCCCAAGAAATATGTGTTGGGCGAGATTATCGCGAAAATGCGGGAAGAGCAGGACCGCATCATGCGGGCGCCCTACCACGGGGTGACCCTGGTCAAAGGGGCCGCAGGCTCCGGCAAGACCAACATTGCCTTCCACCGCATTGTTTACCTGCTCAGCGAGCATCCCGAGGAGTTCCGGCAACAGGCCATCGCAGTATTTTGCTACAACGTGGCCTTGAAGAAGTATTTGAGCAACATGCTCATCGAGTTGAATATCCCGCGGGTCCAGGTCTTCAGCATCGACGAGTGGCTTTACTCCATCCTCCGGAAGGTCACCAACATTGGCTGGCTAAATTATGACGAAGACACCTGGACCAAGATTGTCAAGACCCGCAAAGAGGTCCTGCCGATCCTGGACGCCTTTTACGCTGAGTACAAACCTCAGCTGCTAAAGACGATAACCGTGGAAGAAGTTGGCGAGGACAGCCTGCTGCGCATCGACGGGCTGTGGATTCTCAATTTGCTCTATACCTACCGGCCTTTCCTGGAGCATATCAGCTGGCATGATTCCGGCAGCCCGGTCCGCTATGAGCCGGGGGACAGGGTGGACCATTCGGACCAGTTTCTCCTGGCCTGGCTGATTCAGAAGCTGGCTCAGGACAGGAATCTCAATGTCTTTGGCTATTACGACCACGTGGTGGTGGACGAGGTCCAGGACCTGATGCCTGTCCAGCTTGCCCTGCTGGACACCCTGCACAACAATTCCATGACCCTGGTGGGGGATGTGAGTCAAAGGATTTTCGACCTGGGCGTGGACAGCTGGGACCAACTCCCCGTTACCATCAACCGTACCTATGAACTGACCATGTGCCATCGGTCCACCCTGCAGACCATCCTCTTCGCCAACGAACTGCTGGCAGGCAAAGAGGATAATATGTTCTCAACCAAAGTGGGGAAGCAGGGGGAAAAGCCGTGTGTCTTCCGGGCGGCACACCGCACCGATGCCCTGGACAAAGTTGTTCAGTATGTTAGGGAAATCAAGGGACGGGAACCCCTGGCCTCGGTGGCGGTCCTCAACTTCCGCAACAGGGATTTGAATTGGATTAATGACAACCTCCGCAAAGCGGGTATTAACAGCTACATTGCCACCAAAGGCGACTGGGAGTTTTCACCCCGGGTGGCAGTCACCACGTACCACCAAGTCAAGGGTTTGGAATTTGACTACATCTTTATCCTGGGGCTCAACGATTACCAGCAGTTAAAGGTCCCCAACATGGACAAGGTCATCTACACTGCGGTGACCCGGGCCCAGAAGCGGGTGTATATAGCTTATTGCCGCCAGCTCCCGGATATCCTCAAAAAAGCAGACCCGGAACTATATGTCCGGGTCTGACAAGGGCCGTTGCAATACTCAATTCTCCTGGCCGGATTTCCTGTTTTCAATGCGGGCGCCAACGGCCAGGGACAAGCTGGCAATCGTGAAAGCAGTTCCGATTATCAACAATATGTAACTTGCAATTTTGTTGGCTGCAGAATAATGCACTATTAAACTGACAGAAAGGCTCATCGCCCCGAAAAAGGCACACATTAAGGACAGTCTTTTTAAGAGTGTTATCCTGTCCGCAGACATCGCTTTCCCTCCCTGTCGAAGCCGTTGCGATTGCAACGATGGAACGCAGGCGTTCCGGCATAGAATGCTTTTTCTGAATTATACTGTATTATTTGGTTGCAGGCAAGGGTGCTGAGCGCGGGCAGGGTATGTTTAAAGGGTAAAACGGTATTGAGGATGCTGGGAAAGCATCCTTTTTTTCTTGGCACTAAAAGAATTGAGTGGAATTGCTGGTTTTATTTAACAAGGATGTCACAGTACCAGTGTAGAATTATTGTATCAATGATTTTTCGGGGAGGGGGCTCTATGACCAGGAAGTGGAGTGAGAGTCCGTCGTTTTTTATCAGACAACCCTGGACAGGCCGCGCTGATTTGCGAACGGAAAGGGCTGCTGAGCTGGCGAAGGAGTGGCTCAGGA
This sequence comes from Chloroflexota bacterium, assembly GCA_029782365.1. Lineage (GTDB taxonomy): Bacteria > Chloroflexota > Anaerolineae > Anaerolineales > UBA4823 > CAWBUW01. The sequence goes on along the minus strand of JAKOUW010000216.1, from coordinate 7,910 downwards.
GAAAAAAGGGTCCGGTTGTCGCCGGTTCCGAGGCAATAAACACAGCTTTGTGCGCAATTGAAGAGCTGAAAAAGATACATCAATACCTGCGCGTTGCCATAGTTGTACCGAGTTGCACGTTAATTTACCAATGGTCAAAAAGAATCCAGGAGTTTTTCGGCTTTCCCGAAAGGGTGGTCGGCTTCGTTGACGGCGAGTGTAGCGACGATTTCTCCAAGTGGACAAGGATCCTCGTATGTACAGCTGCCCCCGGGTTAAAACTGCTTGCGGAAAAGTGCGATGCGTTCATTGGCAGAGACTTGCTTCTTATAGGGCATGATTTGAACCACAGTCAGCTTCATGCTTTACAGGCAGTTCCCCATGCGTACAGCCTTATTTTGTTGGAGAACGATGCGGAGCTAACTGTGCACGATTACTATGGTCGCGCAGATGAAGATTCTGAACCAGTTGGACCATTAAATGAAGAAAGTGCTGTGGCAGTGACTAGCGCAACGCAATTGCTCAACTGCACCAATTTACAGGACAGTGATGCCTATTTCTCGGCAATGCTCACCAAGGATATGTTAATCGGAGATATTGAGATAAGCGAAGAGGAACTGGACCATCTGGCCAACCTCATTAGTGCAGAGTTAAAGAAACCAGTTCCGCAAATAAAAAGTTCCTTAAGCATTGCAGTATTCTTGGTATGGGCTGGAATCAGATATTATCAGGAAGGCAATTATTGGGCCCCAATTTATGAAAAACTGGGCTTGCCACTATCCAATAGCAAATGGCAAGCGATTCTCGGCAACGTTTTTTTAGACGTAATCCAAAATAATGGACTGCTGGAGATGCGGGATGGTCAAACCTACGTTACCCCCATTCTTGCCCATGGGTATGTGCCGGATTACTATTTAGAGAGTTTTTTCAATGATTTCCTTTGGCCGACATATCTAAAGCGGATTAATTCCGGATTGTCAGTTTCACTGCCTGAAGTTGAACATCAGATTTCAACTTGGCGGCTAGATTTCAGAGAGTATGAAGATCTTCATGAGCGGCTAGCAAAATTAGCCGAAGAGGAAAGGACTCTTTCGATAAAACTAGAGGCTCTTAGAAATAAGGAGAAAGTGCGCAGATATGAGGTGTTGGCCAGAAGGGTGCAGGAGTCTGAGCTGTTGGACAAGGTGCTGAGTTTTCCTGCTAAGTGGCTTGATTGGGCGAGAGAAGTGGAGAAGGGCCAACAGTATGCTATAGCTGAGAAGGCACGGGAATTCAAAGAGTCTGCTGAGAGACTGGCAGGAAAGCTGAATTCTATTAAGCTGCAGATAGAAGAAACCGGAAATGTGCTGTTTTCAAATTGGACGTTTTCACAATGCGAAAACGTTGCTGCACTGCCTATAGAAGATATTCAAAAAATAATTACGCAATACCAGAACGGCCTTTCAAGGTTTTCCGGTCCCCTGGGCTGGATACTTCGCGTGTTAATGGCCAAACGATATAAATCTGTGCACAAACTGCGGGATAAGATTGACGAAGCGTGGCAGCCGTTGACCCTGAAGGAAGAGTATAAAGATTTGACAGTTGTCGGGATGGCAATAATTAATAATTTAGCCCGCTTGCAAGAATTGATTGTGGAGTGGACAGAACTGCAAAGTGAGCTGGAAGAGTCGCACTTGCCACAATTGGAGGCTGGCGCGACTTTGGATGCGTTAAATGAAGAAGAGCATATTCGTGCTAGAGTAGCTGACATGGATAGGGAAATGGAAAATTTTATCGCACTGCTTATTGATTTGGGGCAAGGCAATATTGAGGCAGGTTGTAAGCTTGCAGAAGCGCAACGCGAAGTGCGCGCAGAAATTAAAGAGTTGCGGGAAAGTATCCCCATAGATATAAACACACTTCTGGCCTGTTTGCCGGAGGCAGAGAAATACACTGAGGAAGAAATAAATGATTCACTGCTCTTGGTCAGGAAAGACAAGCGTGCCTGCACTGAAGCACTGCGATTTTGCCAGAACGCCCTATACTTTCTGAACGAATCAACGCGGGCCTTTATCTTTCAAGGAAGAGAAAAGGCGGCCACTTTTGTCCATGCAGCGTTCCAGTATTTGCACTCGTTGGAAAGCGGAATTTCCCAACCTCAGTCTACAAACATGTTACCGGTGAGAATTGCCCAGGCAATGCAAAAATGGTGGGCAGAAATGGAGCGAAGCTCAACCGAGGGCAGCGGGTGGCCAGGTTGGGAAAAAGGTAAACAGCAGGAAGGGCGTATTAGGAAGCCGACTGTTTGCTTTGATGCCGAGAAAAGGATTGTTAAAGTATGCCTGCCTTCCGCACTGGTCCAGTTTGAAAGCGACGGTGAAGTGGATCGTGCCAATTTTGAGGCGTGGGGCGATGCAAGTCTTATATTCCAAGAACAGTTGCCTTTGTTCAGGGAGGCTGGGAAGACTTACCGGACAGGCGCTCTGGAAAAAAATCTTAACTCGCCACAACCTGTCTATAAATTCAAGTTCTCTTGTGGAGTTATTGAGCGGGAGTGGAAATTCGACGGCCCGGGCTCGTTGAACAAGAGCATTATGTTTAATGCTGATGGGATGCTGGTTGAGAACACTACAGAATACAATATCTTTCCGGGCGACTATGCGTGGGTGATTGCTCCTGCAGGCAGTGTTGTGGAGCCGTCTGTTGCAGAAAGAGAACGGGATGCGCTCATAGGTGATTGGTCTGGGTATGAAGCTATATACGTTGACCTATGTAATATTGATGTCTTAATAATTCGCTCGGGCGACGTCATCGATGTATACCGGCGGCAAGCCAGAATTGAACCGGCCTTTATTGGGGGAGAAGGTATTCCCGGGGTTACAGGTCAAGATGGGGCACCTGTGTATGCGTCGGGATTACCCGGGCTCGTCTTTTCTGTAAAGCATCATTACGAGCTGACTTTGTACGGTATCAAGATTAAGATCGGTGGCAAAGAATTTTATATGCCCGCAAAAGAACTTCAGCCGTTATTGAGCAGGGATAATGCAGTACTGATTGAACTGGGCAATATATTTGCCAATTACTATGGCGAATTTACCGTTGTTCTTGCGCGCCGGAACAAAAAAATTTGGGAATGTAAGTGTGTAGTTTTGCCAGACTTAAAGATTGCCTGGCAGAGACCGGTTTATTATTTGGCGGAAGAAAATGCCCCTATGAGCAAGTTGACCATATCATCTGTTCTGCCTTTTATATTTACAGGTCAGGCTGGGACGGTGCGAAATTACAGTCATTCACAGACGATACTTTTTGACACTTCTCAATCCGTTGTTTCGGGGACTGCGGTTTTCTCTTTAGGAGAAAACACCTACGCTAGAGCCAGCCTTGTTATCGATATTCCCTGTATTCGCTGGCGTTGGGCTAATGAAAAATTGTGGCGCTTTAAAGCCGAAGAGGTATGGTACAGAGATGTGGGCGAGATAGCCGTTAAGGTGCCCAAGGGTTGGAACTCTGTTAGCCTTTCGCTTAAAGAAAGTCGTCAGAAAATAACAAAGCCGGTGAAGAACGGCATAGCTGTATTCGACCTTAGCAAATTTGCCGACTCTCTCAGACTTGGCAAGCAGGATTTGCAGGAGCTTATCATTGAATCCGATGGATTAGCGCCAAGCGTGTTAATGCGGATTCGTACAAAATGGCTGGTAGATAAAGTTGAATTTGAAGACAGGGAAGAAGCCGGACAACGCATTGTTAATATCCGCTGGACCGAACTGGGCAAAGCTGAAAACAGGGTGATCCGCCTGTGGCCATTAGATAGAGGGGGGACCACAGTGTATGAGTATCCTCTGCCAGACAATGTGTACAGCTATGTAATTACAGAGGGTACGGACAAGCTGCGACCTGGAAAATACTTGTTACAGTATGAGGAAGTAGACTTGTGGAGCAGCGGTAAGGCACTTTTTCCCAAGGAAAGTTCTCGGAATTGTATTGAACTGCAACTAGGCGAAATTATTGATCTGACTGGAATAAAGTGGCGGTTAGTCGAAACACAGAAATGGCTAGATATCCCTGGAAGATTGTGGTATAAACGCCTCGGACAAATAGAGTTGCTTATGCCCGACGATGTTCGGGGAGATTCTGCCTATATCTTTGGTGAAGGTTGCCGAGTGGCATTAGAGCATATTGAAGGGCAAAAATATATAGCAGACTGCACAAAGTTCATTGCAGAAGTGGCCAACTGCAGCGCTCACCCCTATAAAATTAAAATGGCAGTTTCAGGTCTCCATTTTGAGTTTCTTGAAGTCTTCTCCGAGTGGGAAGTATACGATATTGAATCCCGCGTATTCAGGGACGGGGATAAGTGGGAGTTCTTTGTCAGCTGGAATGAAACTTGCAATGCAACCAGAAGAATCATTCGTATATGGTCCGGGGATTTTCAAGAATGCAAAGAATGGACAATTCCAGACGGTGAAGAAACCAAGGTCATTATCCGTGAACCTTTGCAAGATTTCTCTGCAGGAAGGTATATTCTGCAGTTTGCCATTCAAGGAAGTTCAAGCAGCCTGCCAGGCAAACCAAAATTGGACGGCAAAAATGAAGGTTATATTGACATTTCGCACAGGTCTGGACGGGCTAGTTTGCCAGAAAAAAAAGGTAAGTTAAAGGCCCATAAAAACCCTGTTATCCCAGAGTATAAGTGTCCAAAGCATAACATTATATTACCCATCGGGACAAGAAAGTGCAGTTATTGTGACTACAAAGTAGAGAAACATGCAAAAATAATTTCCGGTCCAGTGAGGAGGTATTAGTATGAGCCTGGATCCTCTTAAGGCGACTGAACACGTTGTGCAGAAATACCTGTCCTACCTGGAAACAACTTTTGGTTTCAGCGACAAGAGTCTGAATGACCAATTCTTACGCGAGCTGCGGCAGCCGGACAAGTTTGCCAAAGGGCCAATTCTTGAGGCTACTCCTCCCTTTGAAACAAGTTGTTCCATCGAAGATCTAATCCAGGAGGGCGTTTTGTCCGGAGAGTTCAGAAAACTGAAGGCGCCGGACCTGCCGGTGGACAGGCCCCTGTACTTGCACCAGGAACAGGCGGTGCGCAAAGTTGTCAGTGGTCGGAATATAATTGTCGCTACTGGGACAGGCAGCGGTAAGACTGAGACATTTTTAATTCCCATTCTCAACTATCTGTTCCGACAAAAGGAGCAGGGACGGTTGGGGCCCGGGGTGCGGGCGTTGCTGTTATATCCGATGAACGCTTTGGCCAATGATCAATTAAAGCGGCTGCGGAAGCTGCTCAGGAATTATCCCGAAATAACTTTTGGCAGTTATACCGGCGAAACCAAGCATGGCAAAGATGAAGCGCTGGAACACTTTTACCAGATGTATCCGGGAGAAACCAAGCTGTCCAATGAGTTGTTGTCCCGGGAAGCGATGAAGGAATCGCCGCCCCATATCTTGCTGACCAACTATGCCATGCTGGAATACCTCCTGCTCAGGCCAGCGGACAATGTGTTCTTTGACGGCATATATGCCGGGGAGTGGCGCTTTATTGTCCTCGATGAAGCCCATACGTATTCAGGGGCCAAGGGTATTGAAATGGCCATGCTGTTGCGCAGGCTGAAGGACAGGGTTGTGACCAGCAGGCCGGGGGCGCTGCAATGCATTGCCACCAGCGCGACCCTGGGCGGTGATGCCGGCGATTTCAGGCAGGTGACCAATTTCGGCGTGGAATTATTCGGCGAGAACTTTGAATGGGTTGCCGACGATGAGAGCCGGCAAGATGTGATAATTGGCAGGAGAAAAGAACTTATTGTTGCCGAGGCAAGCTGGGGGACCCCGCCGGGTGAGCTGTACCTCAGTTGGGCGAAGATAATGCAAGGGGCCTCAGATAAATTGTCCGAGCTATATGCTGAGGGCAAAAAATACGGCGTGCCCGATGCCGTGTTGCAGGAAGCTAAGGGACTGGGGGATTGTAAAAAATTCTTGTACACCGTGCTTGCTGGCGACGCCAGGTTAATCAGGTTGCAAAAGATGTTGGAAGCTTCTCCTTGTTCCCTTGAGCAGGCGGCAAGTAATTTGTTCCCCGCCGAAGACCAGGGGCGGGAGATGCTGGTTGCCCTGGTCGATTTGGCCAACAGAGCCCGGTTGCAGGAAGAAAGTCAGCCGCTTTTGCCCGCCCGTTATCATTTGTTTATCCGGGCAATTGAGGGCGGATTCGTGGCGCTGCTTCCGGAGAAGCGCTTTTTCCTGGAAAGGCGCGAGTGGATTGAAGCAGGGGGAGTACAGTACCCTGTCTTTGAAGCGGCGACATGCAACCGGTGCAACGCGTTGTATTTTGCAGGTGAAACATCTAAGGAAAACAAGGTTTTCCGTCAGCCCGGCAAAAGGTTTAGCGATGACAGAAACTCTTTAGAATACTATCTGCTTATGGAGGGTGGCGAGCCCGTCCCCGACAATGAAGACGAACTTTTTCTCGGAGCGGAGGCCGGGACTGATGAGGAGTACATCCTTTGCGGAAAATGCGGCGCCATTGGACATACCGATAACGTGGACTTGCCGTGTAATTGTGGAAGGGAAAATTATTTCAGGGTAATCAAGGTGAGCGTCAAGGAAGGCAACATCCATAAATGCCCTGCTTGCGGAAGCAGAACTTCCGTTGGGTCGGTGGTGCGTCGCTTCATTCTGGGTGCGGAAGCGGTAACCAGCGTTTTGGGCACAGCCCTTTACCAGCAGATACCCGAGGAACAACTGGAGGTAAGTATCGCCGACATGGACGACGAATGGGCCAGTTCCGCTTCCTCGGAGCAAAAGACCGGCAGCCGCAAGATGTTGATCTTCTCGGACAGCAGGCAGGACGCAGCGTTTTTCGCCACTTATCTGCAAAACTCCTATGAGCAAATTTTGCAACGCCGCCTGCTGACAATGACCCTGGAGCAACACAAAAAAGACGTAATTGCCAACCGCTGGCAGGTAAGCGACTTGGCTAAAAAAGCAAAAGAGACCTTGCTCGATCTTGGCATTTATACCGGGAAAAGTCGGCAGGAATTGGAAGAAACAGCGTGGAAATGGGTGCTCCACGAGTTTATGTCGACGGAACGCATCGGGCTTGAGGGATTGGGATTAATGGGTTTTGTTCCTCCCATCCAACGAAAGTGGTCCCCGCCGCTACCATTTCGCAACGGACGACCATGGAATTTCACTGACGATGAAGCAACTGCCTTAATAATGACTTTGTTGGACAGTGTGCGAAAAAGAGGGGCGGTGTTGTTTCCGGATTCAGTTAAGCCCACCGATGATTTTTTTGCACCTCGGAACCGGGAGTACTTTTTCAATATGCGAACTTCTGTACAGGGAAGAATTTTCAGCTGGCTGCCCAGCGCTGAGGGCGGCAACAACTCCAGGCTGGACTACATTACCCGCCTGGCACAGAGCTTGGGCAGCGAGAGCCCCCGCGAACACGCTGCAGTGCTGTTAGAGGGGATATGGGAAAAGTTGCTGACCGGGGACGGAAGTTTGCGCTATCTGTTTTCAATGATTAACGATGGCAGGAATGGTCCTGTGTTCCGTTTGAAGCCGGAGCTGTGGGAACTGCAGCCAGCCGTAATAGACAGCGCCGTGCGTTGGTACCGTTGCGACAGGTGTCGGCGTTTGACACTGCACAATGTACGCGGCGTGTGCCCCACCTACCGTTGCACTGGAACGTTGCAGGAATGCTACCCGGCGGAAGAGCTGGCGGAGAACCATTACAGGAGGTTGTACCTGGAGACCTTGCCTCTGCCCATGCGCACCTTTGAGCACACAGCCCAATTGACCAGCGAACGGGCTGCCGAGGTACAGAAGGATTTTTATGAGGGCAAGATCAACATCCTCAGTTGCTCCACCACTTTTGAACTGGGCGTGGATGTAGGCGACCTGGAAACCGTTTTCATGCGCAATGTTCCGCCCTCTGC
>JAKOUW010000215.1 GCA_029782365.1 Chloroflexota bacterium | reverse complement strand
TGCTCGCGCCTTCCATTTGTTTGACGGTGCTCAAGAGATCTTGTTCGTTATATGCGTACTGCGTCCAGGGACCGGCCGGCGGGTGCACTTCAGTCGTGCGCCCCCAAACGTCCTGCCGGGAGCAGGTGGTGTGGCTGGCCGGGTCGGTGAGGCAGGTTTCGTAATACGGCTGCCCGCCGTTGTACGGGATGGCGTAGCTGCCGGTCTGCGCGCTCAGGTCGGGGCCGGTCACGCTGGTCGCCCGTCCCAGCGCATCGTACGCCGTCTGCGTGTATGCCTGCCCTGTGTCCTGGGTATGGAAGCCGCTCCCCGTGGCAGCTTCGTACGGCACGCTCTGGCGGTAGGCGCGCCCGGCCGCATCGTAATACGTATCCACCACCACGTCCCTCGCCCCGCTGGCCAGCTCGGCGTTGGCACTTTGCGCCTGGATGAGCTGGCCGAGGCCGTTGTAATACTGGCGTTGAATGGAGCTGCTGCCAGAATCCAGTTTCTGGCGCATCTCTACCCCGAATGGGGTGTGCGTCTGGGTGATGGCCAGGGTATAGACGATCTGCACCGTCGGCGCTGCCAGGCTGTCTCCCGGCCGCACCAGTTTCACCATCCGCCCAAACACGTCGTACTCGGCGCTGGTGATGACGCTGTTGGCGTCGCTCTCGCTCAGCGGCAGGCCGGTGGCGTAATCGTAGGTGACGCTGGTCTGCTGACCCAGAGCGTTGCGCTGCCACAGCGGGTAGGTGTGGTATCCGTCGTCCGCACAGGCGTAGCCGTTGACCGTCCCGCCGACGCCGTAACACACGCTGCTGGTTTGAGCGCCGCCAGCCGGGACGCTGCTGGCCGTGCCAGTATCGGTAAAGCCGGTAACCATAATGCGGTTGCCGAAATTATCATAGGCAAAGCGGTCATACCGATACCTGGGATCGCTGTAATTGCTGCCGTTGTAATTCAAGAAGGTGCGCACTGCCGTCAGCTTGCCTTGCAAGGGCGAGCTGTCATAATTACGCCCGGGGTAGATGAACAGCGCATCGTCATACAGGTACACTTGTGAGCTGAGCAGGAAAGTCTGGGCATCTGTGCCCAGGCGACCCATAATATCATTTGCACAGCCTCCGCCAGCATCCCCTGCCGGGCATTTGTACACATCGTGCAAGCCGGGCAAACCGGGCAGGTAGCTGCTCGTTGCAGCCGGGTTGTAATAATATTTACTGCGCGTAAAACGGTAATCGACCCAAGCCGAACCGGACCAATACGAGTCGACCTGGCCGGTCAAATTGCCATACAGTGTATTGTTCTGGTCGGCCGGATTGTAATACAGGTAGCTGCGGGCTGCGCTCCAGGCGGCGCCTTCGTAGGTGTAGGCGGTCGTGGCTTCTGGCCGCACCCAATAGATCTTCAGGTCGGTATAGGCAGCGCCGCCCTGGCTGATGGTCGGCAGTAAATTGGCCGGCGGCTGGGCCGGGGCGTCGCTGTCGGCGTCGTACAGGCTCTCGCTCAGGCTGTACAGCCGCCCTTCGCTGTAAGCGTCCAGCCAGGCGATGGCGGGACTGCCGGACGCCGCCGATTTGTTCAGGTAGTAGTTGAAATTCCAGGCGGCTGTGTTGGCGAAGGCTGCCGGGCTGTCGATATCCCATTGGGTAAAATTTTGCGGATTCCCCCGCTCCCACACGCGCAGGGTGGAGCGTGCGCTGCCCACCGAGAGCAGCAGCACGTACCACGTCCCCGTTTTGACGCTCAGGTTGGTGGCATGGTCATAGGACGTGACCCCGACGAGCTCGTTGACGAAGGCGCTCGATGTGGCTGCGTTGACATCCAGCGACCAGCGCCGGTAGCCGGATGTCCCGTATGCGCCGTACATCAAGCCCAGGTTGATCTCGCTGGCGGTATTCTCCAGGCGGAACTGCGCCAGCGCCGCCTGGTCGAGGCCGACGCTCCCGCTGCGCAGGATGCTCGGCCAGCTATTCTGCGTGTTGTTGCTGCCCTGCAGCGCCTGGTCGCCTTCCAGGCTTTGCGCCGTCCACGTCCCGCTGCGCACCTGCCAGGCCGAGGTCAGCCCATTTTCGAAATCGTCCGCCATGCTCTGGCCGCTCTGCAGGCTGACGCTCGGCCTGCCTTTGCGCGCATCGTCCTGGAAATAGAAGGTGGTCGTTGCCAGACCGGAGGGTTCTTGGACCCTGGTCATCGCATTGCCGCGATATTCTAACAGCGGTTGAGAGTACAGGCGGCTGTAGTCGCCGCCGGCCGCGGCCACGGCCTGGGAAATGTTGGCGTCATTGGCCGCCGGGCCGTCGTAGGCGAAGGTCGTGGTGCGCGCCTGGCCCTGGATGGTATCGGTGATGGTCTGAGAAGTGACGCGGTAATACTGCGGCCACAGCGCAAACTGCAGCTTGGCGATCAGGCAGTCGTCGCATTCCAGGCGCAGGTTGACCCTGGTCGGGTCGAAGGATAGCGGCATCTCGATCTGCCCTTCCAGGTCAGTCAGCGTGGTCGGGATCGATGCCATGTAATTGTCCGAGTAGAGCAGGCGGGTGGCGCTGGAGGCGCTGTCGATGATGCCCCAGTTGGCGTCCGTCCCACCCTGCTGGGCGCGCACCTGGATGTAGAAGACGTATTTTCCCCCTGGCTTGATCACCTGCTCGGGGATGCTGCGCTGCCCGGCAGCCCAGCCGTACTGCGGCGGGTTTCCATCCTGGCCCACCTGCAGGTAATTGCTGGATGGGTCGCAGCGTACGTATGTGGTGGCGCCGCTCACGCCGACCCAGGCTGTGCCGTATCCCGCATAGGGGTTGCATTCCTCATACCCGTACATGATGAACAATGAGCGCTCGGCGTCATTGACGTCATCCGGGTAGGTCCAGCGCTGGTAGGTCATTTTCACCTGCCCGCCCTGGCCGTTGTCGATCTTGACCAGGTGCAGTTCGTCATAGTAGAACCTGGTCACCGGCAGGGCCTGGCTCTCATCCCCGCTTCTCTCCTCCACCGAGAGCAGGGTCAGGGTGTGGCCGCCGTGCGTCCATTGGAAGGCCGGCAAAATGACGTTGCTGGTCGCTGTGTCGGCGGCATAATTGAATTGGTACACCCGCACGGTTTGCGGGCTAACCCACTGCCCGCTGGGGTCGTTTTGGATCTTGATCCTGGCCAGGCGTTTCTGGGCAAACAGGATTTTATAATCTGCTGTTGTCCAGGCATTCTGGTAATCCGAGCGCCCTTCGAGCTCGAACTTGAGGCGGTAGTGGTTGTTGGCGTAGGTGATCGTCTCCGGGTACACGGCGGTCACGTTCTTGCAGGCGGCGGATTTCTCTTCGTTGGTGTAGCTGTAGCTGACGGTGTTACTGTAGATGTCGGTCACCGAGCTGAGCGACCAGCGCCAGACCAGATCCAGGCTGCTGCTGTCGCCTGCACAGCCGTTGGTGGTGTGGGTGCGCGCCCGCGCATTGCTCGTCTTGCCAAATTTGTACACCAGGCCGTCCTTGCTCCAGGCTGTCCAGGTGTTGGCGCTGCTGTCGAACTGCACTTTGACAAACGATTGGTCGGCGGTGTTGTAGGTGGTCACTGCGCCGTTGACGCTCATCGGCAGCAGCAGGCCGCCTACGCCGGCCATGGACAGTTGGAAGGTGTCGTCATACAGCTTGTCGTTCGTGCCGTGCATGTTGCGCGTGACGGCGCCTGTTTCCAGCGACCAGCCCATCCCGGCGAACCCGGCCTGGCTGAAGGCAGAAGCTTCGTCGATCACCTGGCTGTTGTAGCTCAACGCCAGGCTGGGCTGCAAGCCGCCCGGGCCGGGCGGCGTCCAGAAGCCGAGCGAGTATACCCCGGCGCCCGTGAAGCCATCCACCTTATAGGCGTCGATGGTCGGCAGGCTGGCGGCCTGCCAGCTGTTGCCTTTGTAATCGAACACGGTCAGGTGATCGCTCCGGGCGCTCAGGGTGTGATTTTTCACATCCACCACGCTGGGCAGCGGATACCAATCGCTTTCCGTTTCGTCGTAATAGAACACGGCCAGGTCTTCGGCCGTCCAATGCAGGCGCGCCAGTGCTTCATCGTCGTAACGGAAGGTGAGCGTGAGCGGCTCTTTGAATTTCTTGACGTCCTGGCCGCTGTGCTTGTCCACGGCGACGATCTCCACCGGGCGCCCGCTCAAGGAGACCGGCGGCAGCTTGTGCGGGCTGGGGCTGCGCACGTTGAACGCCAGGTCGGCTTCCGGCGCAGCGGCCTGCAGGCTGACCCGCCCGCCGAGCCCATTCACGCTGCCCGCTTTGCCCTGCAGCAGCTCGCCGCTCTCCCCTTCCACCAGCACCGTTTGTTGGTCGACCAGCGCGCCGTCCAGGCGCAGGTTGAGCTGGAACACGAACGGCGGCTCGGCGCCTTCCTTAGCCTGCCATTCCAGGCTGTCCACCGCCCACGGGTCTTTGACCAGCCAGCTTCCCCCGTCCAGGTTGGCCTGTGGATCGATTGGCGCCAGGCCGGGTGAGGCCAGGATTTCCAGGCTCGCGCTGGCCCCGGCCTGCAAGGTCTTGTATTCCTGGATCTTCCAGTTCAGGCGCAGGCTCTTGCCGGGCAGGTAGATGGCCGGGCTGATGTCTGCCCGCAGGCTGAGGCCGGAATCGGCCAGCAGCTTCTCGGCGCTGGACAGCCCGCCGCCGACCGCTGATGTGGGCGGCACGGTCGCCGTGATGGTGGGGGAGGCCGTCGCCGTAGGCGTCTGCGTCGGGATGGGCGTGGCGGCCAGGGTGGGAACGACTGTGACGGTGGGGGTGATGGCCGCCGAGGCGGTGGGCGTCGCGCTGGGCAGCGGCGTGTTTGTCGCCGTGGCGGTGAGGGTCACGGTCGGCTTGATGATGGCGGTCGGCGCCGCGGCGGCCCAGGCGGGCAGCGCGTTCGACGGCAGGTTGAGGCTGTTCAACAAGATGGCGAGGAACACAAGAAAACGGCCCTGGCGCTGCATGAATGACCTCCCTTTTCGGTATTCTGCGTGGGTTATTCTTCAGTATTTATTGTACAATTTTTTTTTTTTCAGTTTCAAGTGACATTTGTCATCTCTTTTCCGAAATCTTTTATAATTCTCCCAGCGCCGCCCAGCCGCTTCAAAGCAACCCATCAACCACAGCGAGGAACAGCATGCAAAAACACATCGAGCTCACCCGCCAGCGCCTCCAGAACTTCGCCAGGGAGCTGGCCGGGCGTTTCTACCTCCGGCGCGCCCCGCTCATCCTGCAGGCCTTCGCCGCGCCCGGGCGCATCGCCTACGCCGAGGCGCTGCGCGGCGATTACCGCCCCCTGCAGGTTGGCGAAAAATTTGGCCCCCTGTGGTCCACCCATTGGGTGCGGGTCGGCTACGCCATACCGGCGGAATGGAAGGGTCAGGAGGTGCATCTGCTGTGGGATTCGTGCTCGGAGGCCTGCGTCTGGCAGGCGGGCGCGCCCCAGCAGGGCCTGACCGGCTCGCACAACGGTTGGCAAGCCGGGCCGCTGCGCACGGAGTTCTGCCTGGCGCGCCCGGCGCAGGGCGGCGAACAGGGCGAGCTGTACATCGAGGTGGCCTGCAACGGCCTGTTCGGCATTGGCGGCGAGGAGCGCGCCGCCCGCACTGGCGAGCTGCGCCAGGCTGAGCTGGCGCTCTTCGACCGCCGCGCCTGGGATGTGTACTGGGATCTGCAAGTCATCGCCGACATGGCCCAGGAACTGCCGGCCGACACGCCGCGCGGCGGGCAGGCCCTATTCACCGCCAACCAGATGGTCAACCTGATGCGCCTGGACGATCCCGCCACCTGGCCGGCAGCGCGCCAGGCAGCCGCCCATTTCTTCGCCGCCCGCAACGGCGGCGGCCAGCACAACCTGTCGGCCGTCGGGCACGCCCACATCGACACGGCCTGGCTGTGGCCGCTGGCTGAGACCAGGCGCAAGTGCGCCCGCACCTTTGCCTCGGCCGTGCGCAATATGGATGAATATCCCGCCTTCCGCTTTGTTGCTTCGCAGGCCCAGCAGTACGCCTGGATGAAGGCCGATTACCCGGCGCTCTACGCCCGCATGCAGGAGAAAGCCCGCCTCGGGCAGTTCATCCCGGCCGGCGGCGCCTGGGTCGAGCCGGACTGCAACATCCCTTCCGGCGAATCCCTGGTGCGCCAGTTCCTGTACGGCCAGCGCTTTTTCCAGGCCGAGTTCGGCCGGCGCTGCCGCGAATTTTGGAACCCGGATGTCTTCGGCTACAGCGGCGCCCTGCCGCAAATCATGAAACAGGCTGGCATCGATCACTTCCTGACCCAAAAACTCTCCTGGAACCAGTTCAACAAACCGGCCAGCCACACTTTCCTGTGGGAGGGCATCGACGGCTCGCGCCTGCTGACCCACTTCCCGCCGGCCGACACGTATAACTCGCTGGCCAACGTGCACGAGGTGGTCTTCAACGTGCGCAACTTCAAAGACCACGAGCGGGCCAAAGAAAGCTACCTGCTCTTCGGCTACGGCGACGGCGGCGGCGGCCCCACGCCCGCCATGCTGGAACAGCTCCAGCGCATGCCGGATGTAGACGGCCTGCCGCGGGTGCAGATGCGCTCGCCGCAGGAGTTCTTCGCCCGCTGCGCCGCCGATATCCAGGATCCGCTGGTCGTGGTCGGCGAGCTGTATTTCGAGCTGCACCGCGGCACGTACACCTCGCAGGCGCGCAACAAGCGCTTCAACCGCCAGGCCGAGCTGCTGCTGCGCGAGGCGGAGATCTTCGCCAGCCTGGCGCTGGCGGTAGGCGGCTCTGCCTACCCGGCTGCCGACCTCGAAGCGCTGTGGAAGCGCGCCCTGACCAACCAGTTCCACGATATCATACCCGGTTCGTCGATCCACGAAGTCTACCAGGATTCCAGCCAGGATTACACGGACCTGCTGGCGCAGGGCGGTGAGCTGCGCCGCGCTGCATTGCAGGCTCTGCTGCCCACTGCCGGCGGCGAACGCATGGCGGTCTTCAACAGCCTGGGCTGGGCGCGCCGGTCGGTGGCGGCGCTGCCCGGCAGCCAGAGCCTGGGGATCGTGGCGGCGCCTGCCCTGGGCTGGGCGGTGCAGAGCGCCTCTTCTGCCAGCGAAACTGTCTCGGCCAGCGAGCAGGAGGGTTGTTTCGTGCTGGACAACAGCCAGCTCACAGCCGTGCTCGACCGCCAGGGCGGTTTGTTGAGCCTGGTGCACAAAGCGAGCGGGCGGGAATGCATCGAACCGGGCCAGGCCGGCAACCGCTTCGTGCTCTTCGAAGACCTGCCCAACAACTGGGATGCCTGGGACGTGGACGTATTTCACCTGGAAAAACCGCTGGCCCGGCCAGGGGCAGCGGCAGCACGCCTGGAGCAAGCCGGCCCGCTGTGCGCCGCCGTGCGCTTCGAGTACGCGCTCACGCCGGACAGCCGCCTGAGCCAGGTGGTGTCGCTGGACGCCCTGGCAGGGCGGCTGGAGTTCGACTGCACAGTGGAGTGGCGCACCCAGCACCAGTTCTTGAAAGTGGAATTCCCGCTCAACGTGCGCACCCAGGCCGCTACCTATGAAATCCAGTTCGGTCACCTGCAGCGCCCGACGCATTTCAACAACTCCTACGACATGGCGCGCTTCGAAGTCCCGGCGCACAGGTGGGCCGATCTTTCCGAGCCTGATTTCGGCGCGGCCCTGCTCAACGACTGCAAGTATGGTTACGCCGCTCACGGCAACACCCTGCGCCTGTCGCTGCTGCGCGGCCCCACCAACCCCGATCCGCAGGCCGACCAGGGCGAGCACCGCTTCCGCTACGCCCTCTACCCGCACAGCGGCGGCCCGCAGACCGGCGGCGTGGTGCAAGAGGCTTACGACTTCAACGTGCCCCTGCTCGTTCTGCCGTCTGACGGGCCCGAGCAGGCGCAGTCCTGGTTCAGCCTGGACGGCCCGGCCCTGGTGATCGACACCCTGAAGAAAGCCGAAGACAGCCAGGATTTGATCCTGCGCTTATACGAAAGCCGCGGCACGCGCGGCGCGGCGCGCCTGTCCAGCCCGCTGCCCATCGCCGGCGCAGCGCGCGCCAACCTGCTGGAAGACGAGCTTGCTCCGCTGGCCTGGCAGGACGGCGGCCTGGAGCTGGCCTACCGGCCGTTCGAGATCATCACGCTGAAGCTGTCTCTAGACAGCCGGGGGCTGTCCAAACAGAACGCTGTGGGATAGCCAGAACACCTATTTCTTGTTCGCATGATTTTGCCGCAGACAGGAGACCCGCCATGACCATCCCGGATTTCAAGCTTGAACGTTATTTCGCTCAATATGAATTCAAAGTCAAGTACCTGCTCAGCGCCTCGGACTGCGAAAGCCTGTCGTTGAGCGAACTGCTGGCGCTGGCCAGCCCGGCCAGCCGGGCGCTGTGGGACGAGCTCAAGCTGAGCTACACCGAATCGGCGGGGCATCCGCTGCTGCGCGCCGCAATTGCCCGGCTTTACCAGGCCATCACCTCTGCCCAGGTGCTGGTGGCCGCGCCGGAAGAGGCCATCTTCATCGCCATGCAAACCCTGCTGCAGCCCGGCGACCACGTGATCGCCATCAGCCCGGCCTACCAGTCGCTGTACGAAATCGCCCGCTCGCTGGGCTGCCAGGTGACAACCTGGCCGGTGCTGGCGGGCGCAGGCGGCTGGCGGCTGGACCTAGAGACCCTGGAGGCCAGCTTCACGCCGCGCACCCGGCTGCTGGTGATCAACTTCCCGCATAACCCAACCGGCTTCCTGCCATCCCAGGCAGAGTTCGACCACATCCTGGCGCTGGCCCGCCAGCGCGGCTGCCGGGTGTTTTCCGATGAAATGTACCGCCTGCTGGAACACGACCCTGCCCGCCGCCTGCCCGCCGTGTGCGACGTGTACGAGCGCGGCATCAGCCTTTCGGGGCTCTCCAAAACCTTCGCCCTGCCCGGCCTGCGCCTGGGCTGGCTGGCCGCGCAGGACCAGGCTTTCCTGGAACGCTGCCAGGCCTACAAGGATTACACCACCATTTGCAGCAGCGCCCCCAGCGAAATCCTGGGGATCATTGCCCTGCAAAACGCCGGGCGCATCGCGGCGCGCAGCCTGGATATCGTGCGCCAAAACGCCGGTCTGGCGCAGGCCTTCTGCCAGCGCCACCCAGAGCGCTTCACCTGGCTGGCGCCGCAGGGCGGGTCGATCGCTTTCCCACTGTGGAACGGCGCGCAGACCGTCGAGCAGTTCTGCCAGGCAGTGCTCGACCAGCAGGGTGTGATGGTGGTGCCGGGCAGCATCTTCGAGTACCCGGGCAGTCACTTCCGGGTGGGTCTGGGGCGCGCCAACTTCGCCGAGGCCCTCGGGCAGGTGGAGGCCTTCCTGGAGGGTGGCTTCTTTTAGCCCGGCATGCCAGTGACCTAAAACGAGTTTTCTAACAGCTCGAGCACCGGCTGTACGGTCGCCCCGCCCGGCCCGTCGGCCAACTGCCTGGCCAGTGACAGGTGGTTGCGCACGCGGGTGGGCAGGCTGGCGGCCGAAATCGCCCGCCGGTAAATGATCACCGCCTGCTGGGCCTGGGCGGCGTCGCGCTCCAGGTACGCCAGGGCGGTGCGGGCCAGAGCGGCGGCGTAAACGGCCGGCAGGTTGTGGTGGATGTGGGGGTAAGCCAGCGCCAGGGCGTTGTACAATTCCTGCGCGGCCTGTCGTTCCCCGCTCTTGATCAGCAGCACGCCCACCCACGGGTTGGCGTGGAAATAACGCGGCGTCAAAAAGAGCGGGTCGAGCAGGTTGCGCGCCGCCTGCAGGCTGCCGTTTAAGAGCAGGAACTGGCTCAGGTAGCTGCGCGCCATGGGCAAGAATGACAGCGGGCGGTCGCCTGTCTCGCTGAGCGCCTGGCGCAAAATGGCGATCCCGCCGGGCAAAACGCCCGCCATGCCCACCACGTAGCCCTGCGTGCTGACGGCCGCCAGCAGCAGGTCGGTCATTTGCGCGCCGGTGATGGTGCGCGCCCGGTCCACCGCCTCGCGGCTGGTGGAGAGAGCCCGTTCGTGTTCACCCATCACCGAGTAGGTGCGCGCCAGGGCGCGCATAGCGCGCACGAAGGCCTCGATGCTGTTAATCTCCTTTGAAAGCACCACCGCTTCCAGGTGCGACTTGACTGCCTGAGTCAGCAGGCCCTGGTTTTCATAAGCGCTGCCCAGCAGGCTCAGCAGCACACCCAGGCTGTTGTAATTGCTCAGGTCGCGCTGGATCTCGGCGGCGGCTTCCAGCAGCTCG
Organism: Chloroflexota bacterium; assembly: GCA_029782365.1. Taxonomy (GTDB): domain Bacteria; phylum Chloroflexota; class Anaerolineae; order Anaerolineales; family UBA4823; genus CAWBUW01. The sequence continues at coordinate 52,768 of JAKOUW010000215.1, read as the reverse complement.
GCGCACTGCTCCTGGTCGCCGTCCAGCGCTGTGACCAGGGCGGTTCCCATACCGCCCAGCGCCTCAGCCTCGCCGCGCCGGTCTCCCAGGCGGCGGTAGATCTCGACGGCCTGGCGGCGCAGCTCGAAGCCCTCCACGCCGGGGTCGCCTCGCCCGCTGTTGGCCAGGTCATCCAGGGCGTCCGCCTCACCCTGCTCGTAGTGCATCTGGCGAGCCTCTTCCAACAGCCGCTGGAATTCCTGGGCGGCTTCGCCTGGCTCTTCATAGTATTTCAACCAGGCCATGCGCCGGGCGACCTGGTGCGCCAGGATGGGATCGCTGATCTTGCCAGCGACCTGGGCGTATTTCTGGCGCAGCAGGTTTTTGTGACCCCACTGCCAGAGGTGGTCGCGGTCGATGGCCAGCATGACGCGCGCTGCCTCGCCATAATCCTCCGCCAGCACGCGCTGGCGGAACTCATCGAACTGCGGGCCCAAATCGGCGAGCTGGCGCCACTGCAGGCGCGACAACCAGCGGGTGCGGAAATAGCGGGCGGCCCGAAAGTGCAGCTCCAGGCGGGTGAAAGGGTGCTCGAAGGCAGCGCTCCTGGGTTGGCGGGCTTCTCCCGGCGGCAGGCTGTCGTATAACTCGGCCTGGTCGAGCGGATGCAGCGAATACTGCTGCGCTTCGCGGTTGTAGCGTGCAAAACCAGCGCGCGCCAGGCGGTTGAGCAGGGGCCGCAGGGCCACCTCGCCCAGGTAAGGCGCCAGCAGGTAAGCCAGCCCGTCGTAACCGACCGGCTCGCCAAAGACTGCCAGCGCTCTCAGCACATGCTGAGCTTGTGGGTTCAGCTGGCTGAGCGCCAGTCGGATGACAGACGCCGGCCCGCCATTTTCTACCTCGGCCAGCAGGCTCTCCAGGCTGGTGGAGGGATTCTCCTGCACCAAACCGGCAAAGGCCTCCAGTCGGCGCGGCAGCCCACCCAAAGCCTGGGCGACGGTTGCCAGCTGCTCCGGTGAGGCGCCGGACAGGCTCGACTCTACTGTCACGTCGCTTTTGCGCAGCAAATCCACCGCCGCGCCGAGCGGCAAACCGGCATCCAGCGCCATGGTCTGTTCGTACTCTTTCACACCTGCCGGCAGGGCCAGCGGCGCGTGGGCAGTGGTCAGCAAGGTGAAGGTGCTGCCGGCTTCGATCAGTTTTTGCACAAACATGGCAATCGACGCATCCAGCAGTTCGCCGCTTTGCGGCTCTTGCAAAACTTCCAGGTTATCTACGAAAAGGATGACGCGCAAGCCGACAAACTCGTCCAGCACGCCGCCGATTTTCTCCGGCCAGGTCAGCTCATTGCTGCGAATCATAGCGTCAAAAATGGCGCGGTCATCAATGTTGTGCAGGCGGCCCAGGTCGCCGAGGATGTGGTCGAGGGTCAGGCCTGCGCCGGCCGCGCTGACGCTGACGATGGCGTCGACATCGTTCGGCGCATCCTGGCCGAAGCGCAGGGCATTGAGCGCCTTGCACGCCAGGGTGGTTTTACCTGCGCCGGGCGGGCCGTGCAATGTCACCAGGCGAGCAGGTTGGCGCAGCAGTTGAAGCAGGCGGTTAAATTCCTCTTCATAACCCACATAGCGCGGTGAAACCTCCACCGGCAGCGGATTGATCATGCGCAGCGCCTTGCGCGCCTGGCTGCCGTGCGCCAGCGGCCAGCCGGCCAGGCCCAGCTCGCGCGCCCGCGCGATGGTCTGTTCGCGGGTATGCGTGTTCATTTTGTGGTATAGGTGGCGGACATACCACTTCACCGTGCCGAGGGACAAACCGAACTGCTGAACAAGCTGGGCGTTGCTTTTGCCCTCGGTCATGGCGCGCAAAATCTCCAGCTCGCGCAGGGTTAAGGTTTCAACGCGCAAATCGTCCTTGGCCATGTCTGCAGCTCCATTCCTTAATTCCCTTATTTATACCAGATTTCATCCGGCATTGAACGCGGCGCAGGGTGATCCAATCAGGGCTTTACCAAAGTCGTAAAGCCCTGCTGCCCCAACCCATGACCCCCGCCCCACTTGGTGGGGGAAAAGAAAAATTTGGGGTGAGAACGGTCGGCTAAGCCGACCGTTCTCACCCCAAACCCCATCCTTGTTCAAACCCTGGGTGATCCAATCGGTCATTCACAAGAAATAAACCAGGTTGATAAGGGGCGGCAAAATTGCTCTTTATCAACCTGGATCCATTTTGTTCTATGGGAGGCTTTAAAGGCTATGCGACAGCCTTGAAGCAGGGGAGGGGCGCCTTTGCAAGGCAGAGCGGATCTGCAGAAATTCGCGGATGTTCTCCTGGGTGATGATACCCACCAGGCTGCCGGCATGCACCACTGGCAGGCTGGGCGCTTCGGTGCTTTGCAGACGCTGCACAGCAATTTCGATCAAATCGGACGAATCGACAGCAGGCAGATCACGGCGCATAATCGCCGCTATCGGCGCCTGGTCACCCAGGGCGTTGATGGCCTGCAGGAAATCGCCCCGGGAGACCAGGCCCACCAGCCGCCCATTCTCCAGCACTGGGAAATCGCGCTGCGAGCCGGCCAGGATCAACTGCGCCATGCGCCACAAGGGATCGCTGGCATTGAGGGTTTTAAAGTCTGATTCCATGGCCTGCGTGACCAGGATGCCGTCCAGGGCGCTCTTCATCTGCACCAGGTTGGCTTCTTGCGCCGCGCCCGCCCAGACGAAGAAGGCAATGAAGACCAGCATCGGGTTGGTGAACAGGCCGATCAGGCCGAAGACGAATGCCAATCCTTGGCCGATGATCGCTGCAGCCCGGGTGGCTCTTACATAGTTGAAACGGAGGGCCAGCAGCGCCCGCAGCACCCGCCCGCCGTCCATCGGGAAGGCCGGGATCAAGTTAAACAGCGCCAGGGTGACATTCACCAGCATCAGGCGTTCAATCAATTCACCGCTGTTCACCGAGAGCAGATTGAGCGGAACCAGCGCATGGCTGAACACCAACCAGGCGTACAAACCAGCGGCGAGCACCACATTGACCAGCGGCCCGGCCAGCGCAACCCACAGTTCCTGCCAGGGATTGTCCGGCATGCGCTCCAGGCGCGCCACCCCGCCGATCGGGTAGAGGGTGATATCGCGCGTCTGGATGCCAAAGCGCCGGGCGGTCAAGGCATGCCCGTATTCGTGCAGTACCACGATGCCGAAAAGCAGCAGAATGAAGGCCACGCTTTCGATCACTGCCCCTATTGTGCGGCTTTCCAGCCATCCGCTCAACCCATACCAGCCAACGATTAACAAAAATGTGGCATGTACAAACACGTCAATTCCCGCAAAATTGCCCAATTTCCACTGCCATTTCATAATTTACACTCCTTATCTCGTATAATACAGAACACAGTTCAGTATTTTCCTAACGAAAAAGACCAACGCCAAGTCAGGCGATGGTCTTGCCATTTCTGAACAGCCGGGAACGAATTCCGTCTTGACGACTGCTCACCACTTTGGGTGGCTACTCCCCATCAGAGTATCCATAGTATATGTGGTTTCGCTCGCCAAGTCAATTTGAATCGTATAAAATATTTGTTAGAAAATTCTTAATTATTCCCTGCACATCGACAGATCATGGCAAAATAAGCCCATAAAATTTGGAGGAAACATGACCAGATTCTTTGCCACGGCACGCTTCACCATTTTAATCGCTGTGATCGGCTCTTTTCTGGCAGCAATCACGCTGTTGATTTTTGGAGGCCTGGTTACCATCAAGGTGATTGCTGAAACGGTTAGCTCACCCAAGATTGAATTCAAAGCTATGAAAGACTTATTACTCGCTTTCATCCAACTGGTGGACCTGTATCTGATCGCCACAGCTATTTTCGTTATCGCTCTTGGCCTTTACGAGCTGTTCGTCGATGAACGGGTCACCGTTCCCGCCTGGCTGGAAATTCACCACCTGGATGACTTAAAGGAGAAGCTGATCGGAGTCATTGTTGCGGTGATGGCGGTGTATTTTCTGGGCCTGTTGGTCAGTTGGGATGGTCAGAGCAACCTGCTGATCCCAGGTGGTGCGCTGGCCCTGGTGACAGTGGCCCTGACATATTTCATCTCCAATAAGCCCAGGCACAGCCCCGGCGGACGCGATTCATAAACGTGGAGCGCGCCATCTGCGGATAATTTCGGCTCCCGGCGGGAGTATTTTCTCTGCCCTGAAAGGAAACCAGCCCAATTCGGCCCGCACAGCTTGATCGCGCAGCTCGGTGGAGCCCCAGGCCAGCGAGGCGCCGAACACGCCGAGCAGCGCCGAAAGCCACTCTTCCTGCACAAAACAGGCCAGCAGCGCCAGCAGCAGACCGGCGCCCAGCACATAAGGCCACCACAGCAGGCCCAAATAGCGCTCGCCGCGTATCACCCATACGAAGCCCAGCCCAATGATCAGCAGGGTGGCTGCGCCCAGCAAAATGCCGGACCAGTTCATGGCTTGCGCCCCTTTTCGGCCGCCAGCTCGTCCTGGCTGTACGGACGGCCGCGCGGTGCGCGTGCCAGCCGGTCGAGCGTGGTTGCTTCAGGATGTGAGGCCAGCAGACGGGCATGGCGCGGGTTGGCCGGGTTGGCGGGCGCGTGGCCGCGCGCCACTCGCTTCTGCTGGCGGGCAAGCTCCAGGGCATCCCACAGCAGGGTCATCCCCAAAATGCCAGCCGTACCCGAAAGCAGGAACCCCGAGCTGGCGAGCGAGACCGCCAGCAGGCTCAAACCGGATAAGATATACGCCAACGCCGGCGGGCGTAGGTCCGCAGCGTGAAATTCAACAGCCCGCACCGAGACATGCCCGAGCCAGATACCCAGGAAAGCCGCCAGGGCGACGGCCAATCCAATGGGATTTATCGTCACCACTCCTCACAAACCACTGCTGTCAAACGATAAAAGCCATCATACCCCACAGCACGCCGAGCACTGCCCCGGCCAACACATCGCGTGGGTAGTGCGCGCCAACATACATGCGGGTGATCCCCACTAAAACAGCCGCCAGGTACAGTGCCAGCACCAGGCCGGGCTGTAACCCGAAATGCTGGCTTAACAGAGTGGCCAAAAAAAAGGCCTGACTGGTGTGCCCGCTGGGGAAGGAGCGCCCGATAGGCCGCATGCCCACAATGCGCGTTTGAGCCAGGTGCATGGACGGCCGCGGCCGACGCACCAGGGCCTTCACCAGCTCGACCACCAGCCACAGCGTCAGCGAGCCCAATGCCACCCGCTCGGCCAGCAGGCGGTCGCTGTTTGTCCAGGCATAGGTGGCAAAGACCAGGGCAACAAAGCCGTTGCCAAGCTGGGTGAAGGCGTACATGGCGCGGTCCAGCCAGCGCGGGCGCCGTCCATGCACGTTAAAATACAGGAAAACCCAGGCATCCAGCCGCTGCCCGGCCGACCACAGCAGGGAGAGGGTCAGCAGGCTGAACGAGAGCAGCATGCCAGCCAGGTAGCGCTGGGCTACCAGCGCCCGCCAGGCCGCCAGGCGGGCCGGGGCGGGCATCGACAGCACGAACCAGGCCAGCGCCAGGATGATCACCCCCGCCCAGGCCTGGTGCAGGTATTCTTCGATATACCAGTTGATCCGCTCCCAGGCCTGCCGTTCGACGCCGTCTTCACCCGGCGGAGGTTTGCGGATTTTCATTGCCTTTTCCGGCCTGGGCGTGAGTAGATGCGTTTGAAATCAATGTAGCCGTGCTCCACATCGGCCAGAGCCAACTCCACCTGCAGACGGTCGCCGACATCTACACCGGTGAAGCCCTGCACCAGGCGGCCTTCTACCGGGAAGCTGAGCAGGCGCACCCAGGTGCCTTTGGGGGCGGCGCCTGTCACGATGGCGTCGAAAATTTCGCCCACGCGTGAGCGCAGCAGTAGGGCAGCCGCCGACTTGTTGACCTGCCGCTCCACTTTGTTGGCCACGTCTTCCATGCGCGTGCAGTGCTCGGCCAGTTCGCTCAGTTCGTCCATGGGATAGGGCGCCGGTCGGCCGGCGAGGGCCGCTTTCAGCAGGCGGTGAGTGACCAGGTCCGTATAGCGCCGGTTGGGCGCCGTGGAGTGAGCGTAATCGCGCACCGCCAGGCCGAAATGCCCCTGGCCATCCTCTTCCGGCAGGTAGGCCACGTATTCCCCTGGCCCCAGCAGCTTGACAATCGAGAGCGACAGGTCGGGGAAACGCAGCGGGTCGGCTGCCTTTTGGCGCGTTAGGAACGCCTCCAGGGCTTTCGGGTCGGGTTCGGAGGGCAGTTGGACGCCGTGCTGGGCGGCGATCTCGACGATGCGCTCCCAGCGCTTGGGCGTGCGCACTACCCGGCGGATGACCGGGTAATTCTTCGCCACCAGGAAACGGGCAGTGGCGCCGTTAGCGGCGATCATAATATTTTCGATTAACTCGCGTGCCCGGTTCTTATCTTCCGGCTGCATGTCACTCAACTGATCGCCATCGAACACCGGCGTGGCTTCAACAGTGGTCAGGCTGAGCGCACCCTGCGCGTGGCGGAAAGCATGCAGAGACTGGGCGGCGCGCTCCTGCAGGCGCAGGTTGTCGGCCAGCCCCGGCACGGCGGCCAGCGCTGGCGGCATGCCTGCCGCGCCCTCCAGCCAGGCCGCCACGCTGGGGTAAGCCAATTTGGCTTTGTTGCGCACCAGCGCCTGGTAGAGCGTAGAACGCTCGACCGACCCATCTGGGTTCACCACTACTTCGATCACTAACGCCTGCCGGTCGGCTGAAAAATTCAGAGAGGTCAGGCCAGTGGAGAGCTTTTCTGGAAGCATGGGGAAGATGGCCGCCGCGGTGTACACCGAGGTGGTGTTTTGGCGGGCGTGTTCATCGATCGCCATGTGCTGTTTGACCAGACCATCGACATCGGCAATGGCCGCCAGCAGTTTGATCCGCTCCCCCGGCAGCTCCTCGGCCACGGTCAGCTGGTCCAGGTCGAGTGAATCATTGTTGTCAATCGAACACCACAACAGGCTGCGCAGATCGGTCAGGTGCGTCTCCAGCGGAGGATCTTCGCCCAACCCCTTAACTTCGGCCAGCACTGCCGTTGAGAAATCGGGCTGCAGCCCTCTTTCCTGCATCACCTGGCGGGCGATGCGCTGCAGCGTGGCGCGATCATGTTGGTTGGTGTGATTTAATTCCATAGCGGCTCCCATTCAGACCCCTGAATCATAACCGTTCCAGTCAATCTGTGCAATAATAAGGATACCAATTCAATGGAGCAAAACTATGCATATTTATGAATCCGGGCCGAAAGCGGCCTCAACGATATTGTTTTTGCACGGCTCACCGCTCAGCGGGCGGATGTGGCAGCCCCAGCTCGACACCCTGGAAGAATTTCACTGCCTGGCGCCCGACCTGCCCGAGCACGGGCTGAGCGCCGAGATTCGGCCTTTCGATATGCGCACTACGGTGCAGCGCCTGGTGGAGTTAATCCATGCCAACAGCCCGACCGGCAAAGCCCACGTGGTCGGACTGTCTTTCGGCGGAGTGGTGGCGCAGTCGCTGCTGACCCAGGCTCCCGAGGTGGTCGACCACGTTATACTGAGCGGCACCGCCGCCCGGGCCGGCAAGACTTTCCTGGCGGTTCTAAAGCTCTACCTGGAGCTCAATAAGCCTTTCCTGGCACTCCTGCCGCCGAGCTGGATCAGCGCGCTGTTCAATTGGCAGTTCGGCATCCCAAAGGAATACGGCCCGGCGATGACAGAAGATATCCGCAAGGTCAAAGGCGAGGCCCTGGCCCGCCTGGTATTGACCACGTATGCCGATATCGAAACGCCGCAGAAAAATGATAAGCCCGTGCTGGTGGTGGTAGGCGCCAAAGAAACGCCGGCCGCTAAAGCCATGGCGCAGCGTTTGCATAAGATGATCCCTGGGGCGCAAGGCGTGGTTGCTCCCGGCGGGACGCACGTCTGGAACATGCAGCAGCCGCAGTTGTTCAACAAACTGCTGCGCGCCTGGCTGGCCGACAGCCCGCTGCCGCCAGAATTCACCCGCCTATAACGGGCAGAGGCCCATGCTTCAGCCGGCCGTGTCTGGCCGGCTGGCCTTTTCTACCAGGTAAACGATCGAGCAGTACGCCTGGCCGGTGGCGGCCGACATGCCCATTTCGCAGGGGATGTTGGAAGAGTAAAAGCCGTCGAAATGGCGCGCCCGGACCTCGGCCGCCTCGCGCTCCGCAGCCGAGGCGGTCAGTTCAGGGAAAAGCAGGCCGCGGTCGCCAGCAAAGCCGCAGCAGTCCAGGTCGAGCGGCAGGTAGGCCTGGAGGGCACAGCGGCGGGCAATGGCCAGCAGTTTGTCCTGCAGGCCCAGCTTGCGCGCAGAGCAGTTGGGGTGCAGTGCCACTGTCTCGTTTAATTGATGAATCTCCAGGCTCGGCAGCAGGTGATCGTGCAGCAGTTCAAGGCTGTCTAGAAAAGTCAGCTTTTCCCACAGTGCTCGCTCGCTCGGCTCCAATTGTTCGGCGCAGGTGCGCAGGGTGTACAGGCACGAGCTGGTGTCGATCACCACCGGCAGGTTGCCCTGGCTAGACCAGTCCCACAGCCTCTGCAGGGTTTGGCGCAGCATGGTCTGATTAGCCTGGGTATAACCTTTCGAGCTGAACGGCATGCCGCAGCAGGCGCCGCCGATATCCGGCGGAATCCACAGCGCCGCACCGGCGCGCTGCGCCACCACCACTAAGATTTCGGCCAGCGAACCGCTAACGCCCGGCGGGCCGCCGCCGAGCTGGCGGGAGATGCAGGAGGGGAAATAGACGAACTGTGCCGCGCCGCGCTCGGTCGCTGGCAATCGGCCAGAAGCTTTCGGCGTCGCCGGGTTCCACTTGGGCAGGGTTGTCCCGGAGGCTTGCTCTGCGATCTGTGAAAGGCCTGCCAACACCCGCCAACCAACCAGGCGTTCAGCGCCGTGCGCCAGGCGCACCGCCGCGCCCAGCCCTTTTTCCACACCTGCAAAATGCCCGGCGACCCATCCAGCGGCGCGCGCCGCCCCCGGGGTGACCGCCTGTGAGCGCAGGTGCTTCACCAGGTCGCCGGTGTTGATCGAGACCGGGCAGGCGGTGGCGCACAGGCCATCGGTGGCGCAGGTGTCGATTCCGGCATACGCAAAAGCAGCAGTCAAGTCCTGGGCTGTGCCCGTTGCATCCTTTGCCATTTCCAGGCGGGCGATGGCCCGCTGCACGACAATGCGCTGGCGCGGCGTCAGGGTCAGGCGTCGGCTGGGGCACTTTGGCTCACAAAAACCGCATTCGATACAGCGGTCGATCAGCGGCGATACCACTGGGATGGATTTGAGGTGAGTGACATGCGCCTGCGGATCGGGGTTTAATAACACACCCGGGCTGAGTATACCATCTGGGTCGAACAGGTTTTTCAGATCGCGCATGATGCCGTAGGCAGTGTCGCCCCATTCATAAGCGACAAACGGCGCCATGTTTCGACCGGTGCCATGCTCAGCTTTCAGCGCACCGTCGTACTTCCCACTCACCACTTCTACCAGGTCAAGCAGGAAGTGATCGAAGCGCTGGATTTCTTCGGGAGAGTTGAAGGATTGGTTGACCAGGAAATGCAGGTTACCGTCCTTGGCGTGCCCAAAGATCACCCCTTCGGGATAACCATGCTTATCGAACAGGCCTTGCAGATCGGTGACAGCGTCCGCCAGGCGCGGCACAGGGAAGACCACGTCTTCAATCAACGAGGTGGTACCGGCGGCGCGCAGAGCGCCCACCGATGCAATGATGCCTTTGCGAGGCTTCCATAGGGCGGCCTGGCGCGCCGGGTCTTCGGTGAACTCCGGGTCGTGCAGCAAACGGATCGCGCGGCAGGTCTGCTCCGCCGCGCGGCGGAACTCAGCCATGTCGGCGGCTGTTGCCCCCTGATACTCCACCAGGATAGCGGCGGCTGTGCCGGGGAGCTGGCGCAGGATGGCTGGCACGCCGGGCATGTTTTCCACCGAGCGCAGCGAGGCGCGGTCCATGATCTCGGCGGCGCGTGCCCCAGAGCGGCGCAGAGGGGCAATTGCTGCCGCGGCGTCTTGCACAGTGCGAAAGTACAGTTGGCCGGTGTATTTCAATGGGTAATCCGGCAGCGTGTGCAGCACCGCTTCAGCAATAAACCCCAGCGTGCCCTCCGAGCCAATCAGCAGGTGGGTGAGGATGTCCAATGGGCTGTCGAAATCCAGGAAGGCGTTCAGCAGGTAGCCGTTGTTATTTTTATATTGGTAGCGCTCGCGCACGCGCTGTGCCAGGCTTGCGTCGTCCAGCAGGCGGGCCTTGAGGTCCAGCAGGCCGGCGGTGAGCTGCGGAGCTTCTTCTTGAAGCTGAGCGGCCGCCTGCGCCCCGGCGCTGTCGATGGTCAGGCCGCTGGGTAGTACAAAGGTCATCGAATGCAGCGTGCGGTAAGCGTTTTCAGTCACACCGCAGCACATCCCGCTGGAATTGTTGGCCAGGATACCCCCCAACATGCAGGCATCGATGGAGGCCGGATCTGGCCCGATTCTCCTCCTGTGAGGTTTAAGCACGGCGTTGATATACGCGCCCACCAGGCCGGGCTGGGCGCGCACTTGCGCGCCACCGGCTTCCACGTTGATCTGGCCCCAGTGCCTGGAGATATCCACCAGAATGCCATCCGTCACCGCCTGCCCAGAAAGGCTGGTGCCTCCCGCCCGAAAGGTCAGGGGGATGCGCTGCTGTTGGCTGAAGTGGAAGAGGGCCCGGATCTCTTCGAGCGAGTTGGGCTGGACGACAGCCTGGGGCACCATCCAGAAATACGAGGCGTCGTTGGCGTAAGCGTAGCGGTCGATTGCCCGGGTCAGCAGCCGCTGGGCTGGGATGATTTCAGCAAGTTCAGCCTGGATGGACATCCGATATCCCCAGAGAGAGCTGCACCGCGGCGCCGTGCCCGGTACTTTCGACACTGCGTAAAATCCCCTGGCATAATTCCCAGAATTGGAGGGCGATATACCCATACAGCGTGATATCGCAGACAGGCGGCGCCTGCGCTGGCTCGCCAAGGCTGGTCACAGCCAGCAGACATAGCCCCCCTGACTGTTCGCCCGCCAGGCTCAGAACAGCCGGTCCCGCAACAAATTCCAGAACATAATTCATCCAATACACCAGGCTGCGGCGGAGGAGGGCTTCGTCAATCAGCGTCTCAACCGGCCGGACATTCAGGCGCACTTCCACCGTCTTCTCCCGCGGCGACTGGCGTTTCCACTCCTGCGCAGCCTGGGCAACCACTTCATCCAGGCGGTATACCGCCGGGCTGGGTGTATAGCGGCCCTCACTCAGGCGAGCGGCATCGATCAGGCCGGAGAGCAGTTGCAGGGCAAACTGGCTGTTCTGGTAAGAAATCGTCAGGTCTTCACGTGCCTGGTCGGAGATCGGCCCATCCAGGCCTTTCAAGACCAGCTTATGGAAACCCAGAATGCGGTTGAAGGGCGATTTTAAGTCGTGGGCTTCGCCGGCAATAAACGCAGACAAGCTGAGCTGGGCGGGGATGTCGAGAGGCTCTGCCATATACCGATTATACATACAAAGCCATTTTCTGTTATAATGCTCGCTAATCGAAAACCAGCGCGGAGTCAAGTAGCCAACCCGAGCATACAGAGAGCTGCCGGATGGTGTGAGGCGGCAAACCGGGCAAGTGAAATCCACTTCGCCAGCGTCAAAATACCTGACGCAGGTTGTTTCTGCAGGATGGCGGATTGCGCCATGTAAGGAAACCGGGGAAGCCCGTTAGCGCACAACACAAGGCCGTGTTTCAGCTTCAGGCGGCTGCTGGAGCAGGGCAAATGCAGGTGGCACCACGAGCGCCCCCTCGTCCTGCGACGATGGGGGCGTTTTGTTTTCTCATCACTATGATGGAGGTGCACAATGATTGACATCAGCCTTATTCGCGACAACTCTGACATGGTGCGCACCGCGCTGGCCAACCGCCAGATGGGTGCAGAGCCGGTGGAACAGATCCAGGCTTTCGATGAGCAGCGCCGCCAGCTCATCCAGAAGGTCGAAACGCTCAAAGCTGAGCGTAACGCTGTCTCGAAAGAGATCGGCAAAATGAAAGACCCGGCCGAGCGCCAGGCCAAGATCGAGGCTATGCGCTTGGTGGGCGACAAGATCGCAACATTGGATGCCGAGCTGGCAAAGATCGAGGAAAACCTGAGCGCTGTCCTGGCGATCATCCCCAACATCCCCGACCCGCGCACGCCGATCGGTAAGAATGAGGATGAGAACGTTGTGCTGCGTACGATCGGCACGCCGCGCACGTTTGACTTTGAACCCAAGGCGCACTGGGACCTGGGCCCGGCGCTTGGCATAATCGATTTCGAGCGCGGGGTCAAGATCACCGGATCGCGCTTCTACGTGCTCAGCGGAGCTGGAGCACGCTTGCAGCGGGCGCTGATCGCTTATATGCTCGATCTCCATGACCGCCAGGGCTACCTGGAAAAATACACGCCGTTCATGGTCAAGGCGGCCACGTTGTTCGGCGCAGGGCAACTGCCCAAGTTCAATGATAACCTGTACCACGATCACGAAGAAGATCTTTGGATGGTGCCCACCGCCGAAGTGCCGCTGACTGGACTGCACATGGATGAGATCCTTGATGAGGCGGCTTTACCGCTGTACTACACGGCTTACACGCCCTGCTTTCGCCGCGAGAAAATGAGCGCTGGGCGGGATGTGCGCGGCATCAAGCGCGGCCACCAGTTCGACAAGGTTGAGATGTACATCTTCTGCAAGCCCGAAGAATCGGACCAGATGCTGGAGAAGATGCGCGCCGACGCCGAACAGACAGCCGCTAACCTGGGACTGGCTTACCGTGTAAAACAGCTCTGCACCGGCGACCTGGGCTTTGGGGCGCGCCTCACGTACGATATCGAAGTGTGGGCGCCGGGCTGCGGCGAGTGGTTGGAAGTCTCGTCAGTTTCAAACGACAGCGATTTCCAGGCGCGCCGCGCCAACATCAAGTACCGCCCGGCCGGCGGCAAGCCGCGCCTGCTTCACACTCTCAACGGCTCGGGCCTGGGCATGCCGCGCACGCTGATTGCCGTGCTGGAAAACTACCAGCAGGCGGATGGTTCGATCGTAGTGCCCGAAGTGCTGCGCCCGTGGATGGGCGGCATCGATGTACTGCGCCCAGGCAAATAGCCGCATGGCAGAATGGAGTCGGACGATCGCCTTTGGGCTCACCCTGCTGATCATGCTGGTGGGCCTGTTCGGTCAAATTATCCCTGTTTTCCCCGGGATTGTGGTTATCTGGGTGGCCGCGCTGGGCTACGGCGTGGTCACCAGCTTTAACTCGTTCGGCTGGATTATGTTTGCCATCATCACACTGTTGATGCTGGTGGGCGTCTCGATAGACAATGTGCTGATGGGAGCCGGCGCGAAACAGAGCGGGGCTTCGTGGGCCTCGCTGGGCATCATGCTGGTGGCCGGCACCCTCGGCACACTCTTTTTCCCACCCTTCGGCGGCTTGATCGCCATGCCGCTGGCAGTTTTGATCTATGAATATTTCGTCCACCGCGATTGGAAAAAGGCTTGGAAAATCGTCGGCGGATTGGCTTCGGGCTGGGGAGTGTCTTTCTTTGTGCGCCTGGGCCTGAGCGTGGCGATGATCGTCGCCTGGATGATTTGGGATTTTCTGCGCTAATGCAGTTTGAGGGTTTCGACCAGTATATTTTCCACGCCGACCATTTTCTGCAGGCGTGAGATCAGCTCAGGGTTGATGCCGGTAGTCAGGTTAGGGAATTCAATCTGGTAGCCACGCTCGCGCTCATACACCAGGAGCGCGAAGCGGTCAAGGCCAGGGTACGAGATCAACATGCCGTGCACGCGATGCAGGCGGTAGGTGTCGCGCAGCTTATCGCCCGACTGACGCAGAACGACGGTCAGCATACGCACTTCGTTGACGCCGCTGGGCAGATCAGCCGCGAGGACATACGGCGCCGGGCGCAGGACCGGGGCGCTTATTTCCATGCCGGGGGGCGGCGCAATCTGGGCTTCATCCGGGGCAAGCATGCCGGAAGCGACCAACTGGGGGGCGACCGGCAGGGTGGAAATGAGCGGCCCGGGAGGCTCAATTACGGTGGGGTCGGTGGGCGATGGTGCAGCCTCTGGCTCGGCTGCAGCAGGCCCGGAGGCGTTCTGCGGCTCAAGCTGAGATTGGCTTTCCAGTATAAACCCATCCGGCACCATTTCCTGGGAGCCCCAATCGGGCGGGAAATCATCGGGAGGTGGCGGCAGGTCGTCCGACAGAAAGTCCGGGTCAGAGAGGTAATTGGCGGGTGGCTCGGCGGCGCGCCGGGCAGGTTTGGCGCTGGCTGTCGGTTTAGGCTGTGCCGCCTGGCTGCTGCTGGCCGGTTTCTGGGCAGCGGGCTGTGGCGCCTGCGCGGCGGGTGGCATCAGCCCCGGGTCGGCTGTGGGTGTGCGCTCCTGGATCAGGCGGAACGGCTGAATCGGCGGCAGTGGCTCGGCGGGCAGCGGCGTTTCCACACTTTCGTAGGTTTTCAGCTCGGTCGTCACCGCGTCGACGATCACCTTGGGGTCGGCCCCTTGCATGTCCAGTTTGCCGTCCACCACCACCACCCGCTCCAAATCCAGCAGGTTATGACACTGCTCCCAGGTGCGTGGGAATAAAACCAGCTCAATGTTGCCCTGGATGTCCTCCAGGGTGACAAAACCCATATCCTTGCCAGCTTTTGTCTGGTGCTTGCGAACCCGGCTGACCAGCCCAGCCACCCGCACCTTATCGTTGTGGCTTCCTTCGGACAACTGTCCGGAAAAATGAGTAACGGTGCGGCCAAGCACATCCATCACCGGGCTGAGTGGGTGATCGGAGATGTACAGGCCGATCAATTCTTTTTCCCAACCCAGTATCTCCCGGCGGGTAAATTCTTCTTCCACCTGCGGTAGGGCGATCTCTTCCATCACCGCCGAAAAGGCGCCAAACAGGCTCATCTGGCCGGCGGCCGCCGCCCGGAAATGCGAGGTGCTGACACTGATGATACGGTCGAGCGCCGCCAGTAGAGCTGGCCGGGGGCCGAATTGGTCCAACGCGCCAACTTTGACCAGACACTCCAAGGCCCGCTTGCCGACTGCACGCAAGTCTACCCGCCGGGCAAAATCGTTGATATCCTTGAACAGCCCACCCGTGCGGCGGGCTTCCAGGATCGCTTCAACCGGAGGATGGCCGACGTTTTTCACGGCGCCCATGCCAAAGCGGATGCCCGCTTTGCCGTCCGGCTGGTCTTCGATGCTGAAGTCCCAATGGCTGTAATTGACATCCGGGCGTTCCACACGCAGGCCCATGCGGCGGGCGTCGGCCACGTACAACGCTACCTTGGCGGTGTCGCTCTGCGAGACAGAGAGCAGGGCAGTCATGTATTCGACCGGATAATGGACTTTCAGGAAACCGGTCTGCACCGAGATCACGCCGTAATCTGCCGCATGGCTCTTGTTGAAGCCGTAGCGGGCGAACTCCTCCCAATCGGCAAAGATCGCCTGGGCGGTCTCTTCTTCGATGCCGTTCTTTACAGCGCCCTTGATAAATTTTTCGCGGTGTTTTTCCAGTTTATCTTTTTGTTTCTTGGCAATCGCTTTGCGCAGTTCATCCGACTCGGAAGGCGTATAACCGGCCAACTTAACGGCCGCCGACATCAATTGTTCTTGATAGACCGGGTAACCGTACGTCTCTTTGAAAATAGGTTCCAACGAAGGATGGCGGTAATCGACAGCCTCTTCGCCGTGCATGCGGCGAATATAACCGGGGATGAAGTCCATCGGGCCGGGGCGAAACAGCGCTACCATAGCGATGACATTGGCCAGCTCTTTCGGCTTCATCTGCACCAGCCAGCGGGTCATGCCCGAACCTTCCACCTGGAAGACGCCCGCTGTCTCGCCTTTGCCCATCATCTCATAAGTCGCTGGGTCATCCACCGGAATGTTGCTCAGGTTGTACTCGACGCCGTGGCGTTCTTTGATCAGGTCGCAGGCGCGCGCCATGATGGTCAGCGTGGCCAGGCCGAGAAAGTCCACCTTCAGCAAGCCGAGTGATTCGAGGATCGACATCTCGAACTGCGTCACGGTTTTGACCGGCGACTCATCGGCGGCATTGCCAGTTGGGCGGTGCAGGGGAATGTACTCGACCACCGGCTTATCGGCGATAATCACGCCGGCGGCGTGCGTGCCAGCGTTGCGCACCACGCCTTCCATTTGCGCAGCGGTATCGATCAGCTCGCGCAGATACTCCTGCGTTTCATATAGGACCTTAAACTCGGCGTTTTCTTCTTTGACCTGTTCGATGGTTACCGGCTTGCCAGGGATGTTGGGGATCAGCTTGGCGACTTTATCCACCTCATTGAGCGGGATATCCATCACGCGGCCAACGTCACGGATGGCGGCGCGCGCACCGAGCGTGCCAAAAGTGATGATCTGCGCCACCTTGTCGTCGCCATATTTGCGGGCGGTGTAGGCCAGCATATCGGCGCGCCGGTCATCACGAAAATCCAAGTCGATATCGGGCATGGAGATACGGCCCGGGTTGAGGAAGCGCTCAAAAATTAAGCCGTGTTCCAGCGGCTCGACCATAGTGATATCCAGCGTGTAAGCCACCATTGAGCCGGCTGCTGAACCGCGCGCATTGTACCAGATGCCCTGCTCTCGCGCATAGCGACACAAGTCCCAGACGATCAAGAAATATGTATCGAAACCCATCTTGTGAATGACGCCCAGCTCGTAATCCAGGCGCTCGCGCACCACGGTATCGCCCTGTCGTGCCCCGTAACGCCGCGCCAGGCCTTCCTCGCACAGGCTGCGCAGGTAAGTTTCGGCTGTGAATCCTTCAGGCACAGCAAACTCGGGTAGGTGATAACCCTTAAAGCCCAGATCCACATTGCAGCGCTCGGCGATGAGCAGTGTATTGCTGACGGCCTGCGGCACAGCGGCGAACAAATCGATCATTTCCTGCGGGGTGCGCAGGTAATAAGAATTGTCCGTCATGCGCATGCGGTTGGGGTCGCTCAGCAGACAGCCGGTCTGGATGGCGAGCATAATATCCTGCAGGCGGGCATCTTCTTTGTTAATGTAATGAACATCATTGGTGGCGACAAAACGGGCGTCATAGCGGCGGCCCAGGTCGAGCAGGTTCTTATTGATGCTCTCCAGCTCAGGAATATTGTGTGACTGCAGTTCCAAGAAGAAATTATCTTTGCCGAAAGTGTCGTAATACCAGTCCAACGTTTTCTTGGCGGCGTCGAAGTTCCCCTGTTGGATCAAGCGCGGCACTTCAGCCGACATACATCCCGAAGTGACGATCAGACCCTCAGCGTGCTGCGCCAACAGTTCGTGATCGACGCGCGGGTAATAATAAAAGCCATTGAGCTGAGCCTGCGAAGCCAGCCGGAGCAGATTCTTATAACCGGTATCGTTTTCCGCCAGCAGCAGCAGGTGGGTGGATTTCTTGTCCTGCTGGACATCGCGGTCTTTCATGCCGCGCTGAGCGAGGTATGATTCGATGCCGATGATCGGCTTGACATTAGCTGCTTTGGCGGCGTTGTAGAAATCGATTGCTCCAAACATGGTGCCGTGATCGGTCAGCGCCACGGCAGGCATGCCCAATTCCTGGGTGCGGTTAATCAACTTCTTGATGTTCGAAAAACCATCCAGAAGCGAATACTCGGAGTGCACATGCAGGTGGACAAAATCTGACACGCTTGGGGACCCTCGCTCAGATTATAGCACCAAAGATTTATCGAACGCCTGTGCGAGTCTTAAAAAAGTCAAAACTTTAATGTTAAAGAAATCGGAAGACAGGAGCATCTGTTCTGTTCCTGTCTTCCGAAGATTATTTAAGCGTGAAACTGGCGTTCACTTCGGCCCGCACAGCGATCTGTCCCAGGCTGATGGGTGAATCGTCGCTCAGCTCGCCTGCCGGTTGGGAGGAGCTGGCGTTTTGGATGACATTCTGCGCCCAAAGAGCCGTCGCTCGCCCGCCGCGCCACGAGCCGTAATACTGCGACCAGGTATTCTCGCTGATCGACAGGACACAGCCCGCCTCGGCGCCGGCTGCCCCGGCCAATGCCTGCGCTTTTTCAGAAGCCGCCTGCACCGCCATTTGGCGCGCCTGGTCGCGAAATTTGCGCAGTTCGCTGGTGTAAAACTCAATCCCCTGGACCTCGTTGGCGCCGGCTTTGATGGCCGCCACCAGCACCTGTTCGGCCAGGCGTATGTCGCGCAAGGTGATCGAGACGGTGTTATCGATGCGGTAGCCCCTGATGGTCAGCGCATCGTAATCCACGTACACCGGGTACACCAGGAAATAATCGGTGGCAATATCCTTAGCATCCACACCCAGGCCGCGCACAGCGCGGATCACAGACTGCACTGCCTGGGCGTTTTCACTGCGCACACCGTCCGGCGTTGCGCCGTTGGACTGTACCCCCAGTTGGATCAACGCCCGGTCTGGGGTAATATTCACCACTGCCGCCCCTGAGACCTGCACTGTACGGCTGCTGTCGCAGCCCGCCGCGGCTGCGGCCTGCCGGTCTGTAACGGCAGCAGGGGCGGTTGAGACTGCGGCGGCAGGCGCCTGGGGACGGCCTGCCAGCCAGAGCGTCAGGGCTGAAAAGGCCAGGACAAGCAGGTTAAAAATTCGATTATTCGATTGCATACCATTTGCTCCTGAAGAAATGAGATATTTTCTCCAGGATAGCAAAGGCGTGTGTCAGATACGCGTCAGAAAACGGTTTTTTCGGAGTTAAAGCGGCGGCCTGCTGGCCGGCAGCCAGAAGAAAAAGGTCGTGCCCTGGCCTTCCACTGAGCTGGCTGAGATGCCACCCTGGTGGGCCAATACCAGGGAACGGGCGATCGCCAGGCCCAACCCGCTGCCGCCCTGGCTGCGGCTGCGGCCTGTGTCGGCGCGGTAAAAGCGCTCAAAGATGAACGGCAGGTGCTTCTCTGGAATGCCAGGGCCATCGTCTGCCACCTGGCAGGTGACACGCTCATCCTGGCAGGCCAGATGCAGGCGAATTACCCCGCCGGGCGGGGTGTAGCGCAGTGCATTGTCCAACAGGTTGTCCAGCACCTGCGCCAGGCGGTCGGGGTCGCCCTGCACCGGGCAAGGGCCGGACGCCTGGACAACCAGGCGCGCCTGGCGGTCGGCAGCCAGGCCAGAGAAATAGGCACAGCGCCCGCGCACCAGTTCGGCCAGATCCAGCGGGAGAAGCTGCAGTTTCAAAACCCCAGCATCCGCTCTCGTCAGCACCAGCAGATCATTCACCAGGCGGATCAGGCGCTCCGTCTCGCGGCCCATCGCTTCCAGGAAAGGCCCGCGCGCTTCCAGGTCATCCAGTGCGCCATCCTGCAGAGTCTCGATCGTGCCCTTGATCACCGTCAGCGGCGTGCGCAGCTCATGCGACACGTCCGAAATGAAGGCTGTCTTGGCCTGGTCGGCCTGGCGCAGACTGGCGGTCATGCGGTTAAAGGAGCGCCCCAGGTCGGTCAGCTCGCTGACGGCAGCATCCTCGGGCACACTTTGCTCCAAGTCACCGGCGGCTACCGCCCGGGCGGCCTGTGCCAGGTCGCCCAGAGGGCGGACAATGCGCCGCGAGAGTAGCAGGCCGGCTGCCCCGGCCAGCACGGCGGCCGCCAGCAGAGCCCCAAGCACCTGCCAACGCACGGCCGGCTGGAGCACCGCCAGGCTGGTGTCAGGCAGGGGCGTGGCCAGGTAAACGATCTGAGACACGCGGCCATCCGTCGTCGACACCGGCGCGGCGGCGTACAGCACGCGTCGGTTGCCAGCCTCAGCCAGCCTGCGCACCTGTGCGGCAGGTTGGCCCTGCAGTGCCTGGGCAACCTCGGGGCGGGCGAACAACTCCGCCGCACTGACCTGCCCGGCGGCCTGGGCCAGCGGCGGCAGGGTTAAAAGGCTGCCTTCTGCCGCGACGCCAGCAGACAGGTCAATCACCACGCCGCCCTGCGGGTCGATCACCCGGGTGTGAATGCCGGGCAGGGCGTTGGACGTTTGAGCATAGATCTCCGGTGTGGCCAGTGGGTTGGCAGACAAACTGCTCTGCTGGCTGGCCAAGGCGGCGGCGACCAGCTCTGCCTGGGCCAGCAGGTTGGCGCGCTGAGTCTCCAGGTACATGTTCTCCACAGCGCCCCATGCCAGCAGCGAAGCCAGCACCATGCCCAGCATGGCCACGCCAAGGTAGCTCAGCGCAAGACGCGCCATCAATGAGAACGGGCGGGAGAGTCTCATATCTGCTCGCGCTTGAACTTATACCCCAGGCCGCGCACCGCCTCGATGCCGTCGGCCGCGGGGTCCACGGCTCGTAAGCGGGCGCGCAGCCGTTTGATGGCGCTGTCCACGGCGCGCGTATCGCCGGCATAATCATATCCCCAGACCTCTTCTAACAGGCGCGCTCTGCTGAGCACCCGCCCGGCGTTGTTCAGCAGAGCGTAGAGCAGATCGAACTCCAGCCTGGTCAGCTCGAGGGCGGTTCCACCAATGTCCGCTGTGCGCTGCTCTGTGTCCAGGCTCAGCCCCCCTGGTCCGCTCAGGGACGGTGAACCAGCGGGCGATTCGGGTTGGGCGCGGCGCAGCACGGCCTTGACACGCGCCAGCAGCTCACGCAGGCTGAAGGGCTTGCTGACATAATCATCGGCGCCCAGTTCCAGCCCCACTACCCGGTCAATCTCTTCACCGCGTGCCGTCAGCATGATGATCGGCACGCGCGACTCGCGTCGCAGCGCCCGGCACACGTCCAGGCCGTCCATTTCGGGCAGCATCAAGTCGAGCAAGACCAGATCAGGCGGGTTGAGGCGCGCCGTTTCCAGCGCCTGGCGGCCGGTGAAAGCGGTGACCACCTCATAATGAGCCTTGCGCAGGTTATACGCCAACAGGTCCACCACGGCGGGCTCATCATCCACCACCAAAATACGCTGCGCCTTTTCAGCCATAAATCCAGTATATCAAAGGATTGTGGCAGAACGATGGCAGAGTTGCCGGTTCACATTCTATCAAAAATGGGTTTCAATATCAGATAAATGTCAACGCACTAAACCGATAAATCGCGAACCGCCGCTCGTTTCGCAAAGGCGCGTTTGTGCACGGTTTTTGCGCCGATCTGTGTGTGGAGGGTCCGGGTTATTGGATATAATTCAACCCGACGTCTTGAAAATCTGCTCAATCGATCCTTACAGGAGGTTCCTAATGCCAAACACCCAATCCATCACGCCCTGGTGGCAGCGCGGGGTCGTGTACCAGATCTACCCGCGCAGCTTCCAGGATTCCAACGGCGACGGGGTCGGCGACCTGCCCGGCATCCTGGCGCGGCTGGATTACCTGAACGATGGCACGCCCGATTCCCTTGGTGTGGATGCCCTGTGGATCAGCCCATTTTACCCGTCGCCGATGGCCGATTTCGGTTATGACGTAGCTGATTATTGCAATGTAGACCCACTGTTCGGCACGCTGGCCGATTTCGACCGGCTGGTGGAAGGGGCGCACCGGCGGGGAATGAAGATCATCATCGACTGGGTGCCCAACCACACCTCCGACCAGCACCCCTGGTTTATCGAGGCGCGCCGCAGCCGCCGTAGCCCACAGCGGAACTGGTACATCTGGGCTGACCCCAAACCGGATGGGAGCCCGCCCAACAACTGGGGCAGCTTCTTTGGCGGCCCGGCCTGGACTTTCGAACCAGCCAGCGGGCAGTATTACCTGCACCAGTTCGTCAAAGAGCAGCCCGAGCTCAATTGGCGCAGCCCCGAGCTGAAAGCGGCTATGCTCGACACCCTGCGTTTCTGGCTGCGGCGCGGCGTGGATGGCTTCCGCATGGACGTGGTCGGCTTATTGATCAAAGACGCCGCCCTGCGCGATAACCCGCCCAACCCGCACGCCGACCCGCGTCTTTCACCCAACGATCTGCACGGCCGCCAGCTGGCCGTCTACACCGAAGATCAGGACGAAGTGCATGCTATCATCCGCCAGATCCGCCAGACGCTGGATGAGTTCGACGACCGGGTTGGCATCGGCGAGTTGTGGGGACCCTTGCCGCGCTGGGTGCGCTACTATGGCGAACAAGGCGAAGAGCTGCAATTACCGTTCAACTTCCGCCTGATGAACCAGCCCTGGCAGGCGCAGGCAATGGCCAACTGCGTGGCAGAGTTGGAGGCAGCCCTGCCGCCGTTTGCCTGGCCCAATTACGTACTTGGAAATCACGACCAGCCGCGCCTGGCCAGCCGCTTTGGCGGGCAGGCGCAAGCCCGCCTGGCGGTCATGCTGCTGCTGACCCTGCGCGGTACACCAACACTGTACAATGGCGACGAGATCGGCCTGGAAAACGGCAAAATCCCACCCGAACAGATTCAAGACCCGCAGGGCAAAAACCTGGGCGCCGAACGCTCACGCGACGTCTGCCGGACACCCATGCAGTGGGATGCCAGCCCACAAGCCGGCTTCAGCCAAGCCAAACCCTGGCTGCCGGTCAGCGAAGACTATACGCAACGCAATGTGGCCGCACTGTCGAAAGACCCACTTTCGATTCTCAACCTTTATCGCCAACTGCTTTGGCACCGCAGACAGCACCCCGCCCTGCAGTTGGGCAGTTACCAAACCCTGCCCGCTCCGACAGACTGCCTGGCCTACCAGCGCACGCTGGGCAACCAGCGCCAGGTGATAACGCTGAATTTCTCCTCCCGCGAGCAACGCCTCTCCCTGCCAGTTGACAACGGGAGGGTCGCCCTCTCCACCCACCTTGACCGCGCAGAGCCGCTTGCCACGGCAGGCCTGATCCTGCGCCCGCACGAGGGGGTAATCATTGAATAGATGAAGAAGGGCTGTTCAGATCAGTGAACAGCCCTTCTTTACCTTAAGCTGGTAAATTCACCTGTGGGAGCTGGTGAAGCGCCGCTTCAACCGCTTCCTTCGGGTAGGCATAATCTTCCAGCTTTCCGCTGAAGTAAGCCTGGTAGGCGGCCATGTCAAAGTTGCCGTGTCCCGACAAGTTGAAGAGGATAATGCGCTTTTCACCCTTGGCCTTGGCATCCAGCGCCTCGTCGATGGCGGCGCGTACAGCGTGGGCCGATTCGGGGGCTGGAACGATGCCTTCGCTCTGGGCAAAGGTCACTGCGGCGTCAAACGTGGCTAACTGCGGCACAGCCACAGCCTGGATGTGACCTGCGTCGAACAAAGCCGAGACGCTGGGCGCCATGCCGTGGTAGCGCAGGCCGCCGGCGTGGATGGGCGGCGGGACGAAGTTGTGACCCAGGGTGTGCATCTTGACAATCGGCGCCATTTTGGCAGTATCTCCGTAATCGAAGGTGTAGATGCCCTTGGTCAGCGAAGGCGTAGCATCCGGCTCGACTGCCACCAGGCGTGTGCGCTTGCCATTGCGCAGGTTTTCGCGCAAGAAAGGATAGGCAATTCCGGCAAAGTTGGAACCACCGCCCACACAGCCCAGCACCACGTCCGGGTATTCACCTGCCATGTCCATTTGCTTAAGCGCTTCCTCGCCGATCACGCTCTGGTGCATCAAGACATGGTTGAGCACCGATCCCAGGCTGTATTTTTTCGCCCCACCGGAGGTGGCGGCTACTTCAACGGCCTCTGAGATGGCGATTCCCAATGAACCAGGGCTGTTCGGATCTTCAGCCAGGACCGAACGCCCATATTGGGTGCGGTCAGTGGGGCTGGCGAACACCTGCGCGCCAAAGGTTTCCATCAACAGTCGGCGGTAGGGCTTCTGGTTGTAAGAGACCTTGACCATGTACACTTCGACAGCGATGTCAAAGAACTTACCGGCCATGGAGAGCGCGGAGCCCCACTGCCCAGCGCCGGTTTCGGTGGTCAGGGCCTTGGTGCCGGCGGCCTTGTTGTAAAAAGCCTGGGCAATGGCCGTGTTTGGCTTGTGGCTGCCAGCCGGGGAAGCGCCTTCGTACTTATAGTATATGTGGGCGGTGGTGCCCAGCGTCTTTTCCAGCCGGCGGGCGCGGTGCAGCGGCGTGGGCCGATAAAGTTTGTAAATTTCGCGCACTTCTTCAGGAATCTGGATGTAACGCTCGGCGCTGATCTCCTGCAGAATCAGTTCCATCGGGAACAACACGCCCAGGAAATCGGGGGTGACCGGCTCAAGAGTCATAGGGTTGAGCACTGGAGCGGGGGGCACCGGCATGTCGGCGTTGACGTTGTACCAGAACTTGGGCAGATCAGCTTCAGAAAGTAAATAACGTGTTTGGTCAGTCATTTGGTCCTCCTTACAAGGTTCGAACAAACTGGTCACGCCGGCGGACCCGGCTGTGAATGGAAAAAAAACGTCCGTCCTCGCTGAGGACGAACGCTGGATGTCCGTGGTGCCACCTCGTTTAGACCTGACTGACTTTTGCCGCTGGCTGCCCCAAACAAAAGACAGGTTGTCTCACTCATTTCGGGTACGGCCTGGGAGCCAGGTTTATACCCTTAGCCCTGTAACGGTGGCGCTCCGGCGCAGACTACTGGAAGGTTTTTTCGTTTGTCCTGCAGCTCCAAGGTCCATTCACCGCTGGCATACACACGAAGGTCTCACTGTTCTTCGCTCCCTGTACTGCTGTTTCAGCGCTTACTTATCCTCTTCACAGCTTGTATCGGTTATTTTACAAAGATTATACAAAGAATGGAAAACCTGTCAAGAGGAGGTTTATAATTACACTTATGCTGACCAAATTACTGTTCATTTTTTTAGGCGGGTCGAATACTTTCTCTGCTTTCGACAACAAAAGTACAAATCTGCTTAGCGACTGCCAGTCCGAGTTAGCAATGGTGTATCACAGCCTGAATAGGGCCGCCGGCATGGTGGCAGTGCAGTTGGGCCAGGTGCGCTTCTGTTTGGATAAAATTCGGCTATGAGCGGGGCAGTTTGCGAGGTATTCGACCTGGGAGGCATGCCTTATACTGCTGCCTGGCGCCTGCAGGAAGAGCTGGCGGGCGAAATCAGCTTAGGCCGCTGCCCGCCGGCGCTGCTGCTGGTGGAGCATCCCCACACCTTCACCTTTGGGCGGCGCGGCCAGGCGGAACACTTGCTGTGGGATGCCGCCGAATGCCAGCGGCGCGGCGTCACTGTGCATTGGGTCGATCGCGGCGGGGATGTGACCTACCACGGGCCAGGCCAGTTGGTTGGTTATCCCTTGCTGCCGTTAGGCGCGCCGCTGCAGGCGTCTGGCGAGCTGCCGCGCGCAGATTACACCGGCTACCTGCGCCGCCTGGAAGAAACGCTGCTGCGCGCCCTGGCAGAAATGGGCCTCTGCGCCATGCGCATGCCGGGCATGACCGGTGTGTGGGTATCCGAGCCCGGGCTGGCAAAGATAGCCGCCATCGGGGTCAAGGTGGACAGCCGGGGCGTCTCTCGCCATGGGTTTGCGCTCAACGTGGACACCGACCTGGCTTACTGGCAAGGCATCGTCGCCTGTGGGCTGGCGGGGTATTCTGTCGCCAATTTGAGCGCCCTGCTCTCACCTGCTCCAAGCATGGCGCAGGTGAAGGCCAGTGTGCTGGGCGCCTTTGGCGCAGTCTTTGATTTCACATTGCAGGCGGCGCATCTGGAAAATGAGAAAAATTTCGCACCTTCAAGCGTTTGACAGGATTGGAAAATAAAAGTACACTATTTATATCGGTATTAATATTATTTAACCGCAGTTCACCAGGAGGTCCACATGCCGCCAACTTTTCAATTGACAATGAAGGCCGGCCCACAGGTCGGTAAGATTTACCCGCTCACCAAAGGTGAGATGATTGTCGGCCGTGATGCGACGGCAGATGTCGTCATTCCGGACGCCGAAGTTTCCCGCAAGCACGCTCGCCTCTTCCTGCAGGGCGGCGGCTACGTGCTGGAAGACCTGGGGTCGACCAACGGCTCTTTTGTGGATGGACAGCGCCTGATGGGGCCGCATGCCCTGCGAGCCGGCGAGACAGTTATGTTCGGCGAAAACATCAGCCTATCCTTCGAAGTTGTGCAGACTGATGCGGACGCCACGGTAGTTGGAACACCTGCTACGCTCAATGTCCCATCTGCCAGGGCATCTGAGCCGGCTACCCCAGTTTTTAATGCTCCGCCTATCCCTGAGCCGGTGCAAACTTATAACCCACCCACCCCCGAACCGGCGCCTGCTTTCATCCCGCCTACCCCCGATCCTGCGCCTGCTTATACACCGCCTGCCTCCAATATGCCAGCCGATTTCGGCGCGCCAGTCAGCCCGGCAGCTCCCAAGAAAAGCAGCAGCCGCACCTGGATTATCGCCGGCTGTGGCTGCCTGGTGCTCCTGCTGTGTGTTTGCGCCGTGGCGGGTTATTACGTTTACTCGTCCGGCATGCTTAACCAGGTTATCAAATAGGCGCATTTTATCTTCGCTGCACCCCCGCGGGCAGGTAAACCTGCCCGCGTTTTATTTCATCAGGGGCTGATCTGCCAGCCGCCGTTGGCGGCGCGGTTCAATACAATCTGGCGCAGGCCGTCGATTCCCTCACGCACCCAGGCATTGGCTGTATCAGTATTGATTTCCAGGCGCTGCAAGTCATATCCCGCCGCGCCAATCACATCGACGAGCTTGCCGTACTCCACCGCCAGCGGGTGAGCCTTCAGCGGCGCAGCTTCCCCGCCATCCACCGCATCCAGGGCGGCGTCAATTGCCTGCAGAAGGTCGCGGACCGCCGCCAGGTGGCCAGCCTGCAAGTCGCGTGAAGCCGCTCCCAGCATCGTTTCCAGCGCCAGGTTAAGCGGCGCACTCGGGTGGCGCATAAAGTCGGCCACAATGCCCCGCTCGCGCATCTGCGCCTGGTCGGGCAGCCAGGCACTCAAGAAATATGCCGATGGGTCGAGTAGCTGCTGGTAGCGCCGCATGGTGTCATAGAATTCGACTGTCAGGCGCACATCTTCGCGCCAATCTGCCGAGGCCGGCTCAGCGCGCAGAGCATCGATAAACGCGCTTTCTAACTGCGCCAGCGTCAGATTGAAATGCAGTTCAAGGGCGTTGTCCAGAGCGGTGGCCTGCCCTCCCGATTGGCCTAGGTGAACGTCCAGGTAAAAATTCAGAAACTGCTGCCAGCCCCAGCGCTTGACCATGTACTCAATCAGGGAGGCGCCTTCCAGATAACCCACTTCGTGCTGGCTGAGATAAAACTGGTTGACCAGCCGGGAAAGCGGGATGTACCAGTTCAGGCCGTCAATCGCCGGGCTGCCAAAATGATCCAGCAGAGCGGCGGCGCGCGGCATGAAAGGCTCGGCTTTAAAATGGCCTCCGCTTTGATACACGGCCAGCCCCTCTTGCAGCAGGCTGACCCGCAGATCGCCTTTCAGGCGGCTGTCCAGGATGTGTATCATCTCGTGGTGGATAATGCGCTCGATATCGCCAGCGGTGTAATCCCGGTCCAGGTAAGAAACGCTGATGCTCTCATCCGCAAAACCGCCCTGACCCAGCAGGCGCGGCATCAGGGTAATGGTCACCGGTCGGGTGAATTGCACACCCATGCGAGCGGCGGCGTCGGCGGCCTGCGCATCCAGGTCTTTGAGCAGCTTGGGCATGTCGCGCTCCGCCTCGGTGTGGGTGATGTAATGTATCGCACAGCAGGTGTTGCGCGCCAGCGCCCACTGCGCGCCCTGCTCCGCCAGAGGCAGGCTGCTGGCCGGTTGGAGGGTGAGGGTTTGCGTCCAACTTGGCCCTCCAGGTTGGATCGAAAATACCAGGTCATAGTCGCCAGGCGCCAGGCCCCGCGTATCCCAGGCCCAGGTCAGCGCAGCTTCCATCCGTCCGCCAATGCCAAAGGGCACAAACTGCTGCTTGGCCAGCGGGTGCATGGTCAGAGTGTGCGCCTGCGAAGGCCCGGCCAGCGAGAGCTGGACATATGGGTTGACTGCCGCCCCAGAGCGCGGCGGCAGCACTTCGAAACTGACCTGGTCGCCCACGTATAATTTACCTTCCGGGTGGATGACTACAGCAGGAGGTATCTCGGGCGGAGTGGACACCGTCGGGCTCAGCGCGGCGGTTGCGCCTGGCTCGGTGGTAGGCTGGCTGGTTGCCGGCGCAGGCGTGTTGGTAGGCACGGTTGCCAGGGTGGGTGTTGGCGTGCTTGCCAGGGCAGGCAGGATGCTCGGGGTCAGCCGGACGGTCTTAATCGGGAAGGCCAGCGCCTGGCAGGCTGAGGACAGCAGGGCTGTGACGATCAAAAGGGACAATAATTTGTGAAAATTCCAACGCATATCGATATTATAAAGTAACCTTAAAATGGTAGAATTAAAAGGATGCTGAGACTGTTCCACAGTCAACTGCACGCAATACCCACTGGTTTGATGGAGGTATCTCATGTCCCCAATGTTTGTCCCTGGCCCTGTCGATGTTGCGCCAGAAACCCTGGCCAAACAGACCCAGCCTATGCTGCCGCACCGCTCCAAAGAATTTGAAGCGACATTCCAACGCTGCGAAGCACGGCTGCGCCAGGTTTTCTACACCCAATATCGCGTATTTATCATGACCAACTCAGGCAGCGGCGCCCAGGAAGCCAGCATCCGCAACCTGGTCAAAGAGCGCGTCCTGTGCTGTGTCAATGGCTCATTCTCCGATCGTTGGTACAAGGTCGCCCTCGCCAACGGCAAACAGGCCGATAAGATCGAGGTCCCGATGGGCCAGGCAATCCTGCCGTCGATGGTCGAGGAAGCTTTCAAGAAACAGCACTATGACACCTTCGTCATCGTGCACAACGAGACCTCCACCGGCGTGGAAAACCCGGTGAAGGAAATTGCCGCGCTGATCCACAAGATGAGCCCTGACACGCTGATCTGCGTGGATGCAGTCTCATCCCTGGGTGGGGCCAAGATCGAGATGGATGCCTGGGGCCTGGATGTGTTGTTCACTTCGTCCCAAAAGGCTTTCGCCCTGCCCCCCGGCCTGGCTTTTTGCGCCGTCAGTGACCGCGCCATGACCCGCGCCGCCGAAGTGCCCAACCGCGGCTGGTATTTCGACTTTGTACTGCTCGAGAAACACCGCACGAAAGATTCCACCCCCATGACCCCCGCTATGTCTCTGATCTTTGCCCTCGACTTCCAGTTGGACCGCATCCTGGCAGAAGGCCTGGAAAAACGCTTTGCCCGCCACGCTGCTATGGCGAAGCGCTCCCAGGAATGGGCTGGCAAGATGGGCTGGCCCTTGCTGGCGCCCGAAGGCTGCCGCTCACACACGCTGACTGTGGTCTGTAACCCGCCTGAGTTCGACTGCTCGGCCTTTAACAAGTTTGTCGCCTCCCGCAACATCCGCCTGGCCAATGGCTACGGCGATCTGAAGGGCAAAACGTTCCGCATTGCCCACATGGGCGAGATCCAACCGGACGACCTTGAAGACCTGCTGGCGGCAATTGAAGAATTCATGCGCCAGCCGAAATAAGCCGGCTTGATAGACGAAACGATGAAACAAACGAGTGGGGGCGGCGTGTATGCCGCCCTCACTCGTTTTGAGGGCAGATTATGAACGAGATGATTGAGATCCGTATGGACCGGCTGGTGTACGGTGGAGAGGCGTTGGGGCGCCTGCCGGATGGGCGGGCAATTTTCGTGTCTTTGGCGCTCCCTGGCGAATTGGTGCGCACCCGTATCGTCGAAGAAAAGCGCGGCCATGTGCGCGGCGAACTGGTGGAAATTCTGCAGCCCGCTCCTATACGCATCGCACCGCGCTGCGCCCATTTTGGCGTGTGCGGCGGTTGTCATTACCAGCACATGTTCTACGCCGACCAACTGCGAGCGAAAAGCGAGATTCTGAGCGATCAACTGCAACGTATCGGCGGCCTGAAGAATGTCCCTCTGCGGCCGATCGTGCCTTCTCCGCTGCCTTTCCATTACCGCAATCATATTGAATTTCACCTGGACCCGGCCGGCCGGCTGGGATTCCAGGCAGCGCGCAGCAGCCATGTGGTGGCGGTGCAAGAATGTCACCTACCCGAAGAATCAATCGCAGCCATCTGGCCGCAGATCGAGATGGAAGCTGTGCCTGGCCTGGAGCGGGTTGGAATGCGCGCCGGCGCTGGCGACGATGTGCAGGTGATCTTCGAGAGCAGCGAGCCCGAGCCATTCGAGCTGGATGTGGAAGACCTGCCCGTCTCGGCAGTGCACCTGGGACCAGGCGGGGCGCTGGTGATGGCTGGCAGCGAACAGGTGGAAATCGATATCTTGGGCCGGGCTTTTCAGGTCTCGGCCGGCTCTTTTTTCCAGGTAAACACTCAGCAGGCAGAAGCCATGGTGCAGCACATCCTGAACGAGCTGCCCATCTCTCCCAATGACACCGTATTGGATGTGTACTGCGGGGTTGGCTTGTTCAGCGCCTTCCTGGCACCGCTCTGCAGCCGCTTGGTGGGCATCGAGGTCTCGCCTTCTTCTTGTTCCGATTATGCCGCGAACCTGGATGAATACGATCACGTCGAGTTGTACCAGGCCAGCGCCGAGGAGGTGCTGACGGTGGTGCAGTTTCACCCGCAGGTCATCCTGGTGGACCCGCCGCGCGCCGGGCTGGAGGTAGCCGCACTCAATGGGCTGCTTGACCAGAAAGCGACTTGGCTGGCGTACATTTCCTGCGACCCTGCCACGCTGGCACGCGATGCCCGCCGCCTGGTGGCGGGTGGATATGCTCTCCAACAAATCACACCGTTCGATTTATTTCCCCAGACCTACCACATTGAAAGCATCAGTCTCTGGCACAGAGATTAATAAGTGCTAAAAAGCCCTTGACACAGAACAAATGTTCTATTATAATCATAGCATACAGAATGATTTGAGGAGGCCGAAAATGAACATTGGTATGTTATGGTTTGATAATGATCCGAAGGCTGATCTGGCGGTCAAAATTCGCCGGGCTTCCGAGTATTACCAGGGAAAATACGGACAGAAGCCCAATCTGTGCTTCATCCATCCCACCATGGTACAACCCCCAGCGCAGGATGTCGGCATCGAAGTGCGCACGACCCGCTCTGTGCTGCCCAATCATTTTTGGCTTGGCGTCAATTCAAAAGCCTGATCTCGACATAAACACACAGCGGGTGCGCTGGTAACCAGCGCACCCGCTGTGTGCGTTTTTATGGCAAGAATTAGCCAGAAATTGTGCCGTCTTTTTCGACGTGATCCCAGGCTTTGTAGCCTGCGCCAGACTTATAATAATCGTAATTTTTCTGGATGTCGGCAGTCAAGTCCAGAGTCTCGCCTTTCTTGAGTTCGCGAGTGTTCTCCAGGACGACCATCACGCCATGGTGATTGGCTTTTTCATAATGCCCGCTCAGACCGGCATTGGCGACAAATTCGCCGCCCTTGGCAGTGTAGCCCGTGGGTACTTCATCTTCAGGGAAAATGGCTTCATAGGGACACTCGGGGATGCACGCTCCGCAGTCGATGCAGGTGTCGGGATCGATGTAGTACCACGGCCATTTGTCGGTTGGAAAGCCGGGAACAATACATTCGACGGGACAAACTTCAACGCACCCGGCGTCGCGCAAGCAGAGGCTGGTAATAATATGCGTCATGGAATTGATCCTCCTGGTCAGGAATTATTATCGGATGAGATTAAAAAGATTTTAGCCCCGCCAGTGTGCTTTGTCAAGCCATTTATACTTAAAAAATCCGGGGCGGGTGATATCACCCGTCCCAGGCAATTACTTCTTCAGGGCTGCGTAGCGCCGGGCTACTTCTTCCCAGTTGACCACGTTCCAGAAATTTTGCAAGTATTCGGCACGCCGGTTTTGGTACTTCAGGTAATAAGCATGCTCCCAAACATCCACCCCGAGAATTGGGCTCAGGCCTTCCATCATCGGAACATCCTGGTTCGGCATCGAAAGGATGGCCAGCTTGCCACCTTTGAAACCCAGCCAGGCCCAGCCGCTCCCGAAGCGGCCCATGCCGGCTTTTTCAAAAGTCTCTTTGAAGGTGGCAAACGAGCCAAACGTGGCAGCAATATCTTTTGCCAGATCGCCGGTCGGCTCGCCGCCGCCCTTGGTTCCCATGAACTGCCAGAAAGCTGAGTGATTGAAGTGACCACCCCCGTTGTTGCGCACCGCGGTGCGAATGTCTTCAGGAATGCTGTTCAAATCACCCACCAGGTCATCCAAAGATTTGCCAGCCAGTTCGGGGTGCTTGTCCAGCGCAGCGTTCAGGTTGGTAACATAAGCGGCGTGGTGTTTGCCGTGGTGAATCTGCATGGTGGTGGTGTCGATATACGGTTCAAGCGCATCGTGCGCATACGGTAATGCAGGAAGTGTAAAAGCCATCGAAAAGTCTCCTTAGAATAGTAAAGTGAAGTTACAATTGGGGTAGCAGTGAACATCGACATTGCCCGCCCCGGGATTTATTTCACGACAAAAAATTTTAACATTTTGTATCGGATTTGTCAAGTTTTTATGAAAATATTCTAATGAATTCAGGAAAACCTCAGCCGCCCATTTCCCCTCTGCTGGCAATTGCGTTTGGCATCCTGGCCGTCTCGACGGCCTCCATTTTCATCCGATATGCCCAGGCAGAAGCCCCTTCCCTGGTGATCGCCGCCTGCCGGTTGGGTCTGGCCACAGTGCTGATGGCGCCTGCTGCGCTGACTCGTAAGCAAGCCGAACTGGCTCGACTGGCGCGTGCTGACCTGGCATTGGGCTTACTTTCGGGAGTATTCCTGGCGTTGCATTTTGCCACCTGGATCACCTCCCTCGAATACACCACCGTAGCTTCATCGGCGGTGCTGGTCAGCACGACGCCGCTGTTTGTCGCCCTGCTCTCGCCCATTTTCCTCAAAGAAAGCACCACGCGCTGGGTGGGTGTGGGATTGATGCTGGCGCTGGTCGGCGGGACGGTCGTGGCGCTCAGTGACGCCTGCCTCTGGCAGGATTTTCGCCTGGTCTGCCCATCTTCGCTGGCACAGTTTGCCGGGGAAAAAGCCATCCAGGGCAACTTGCTGGCCCTGGCAGGAGCCGCCGCCGGAGCCTGCTACGTGATGATCGGCCGGCGGTTGCGCGCCCGTATCTCGCTGCTCGGCTACATTTTCGTCGTTTATGGTATGGCGGCGGTGGTACTGGCTGTCATCATGCTGGCGGCGGGCGAATCGCCGCTGGGGTTTTCACCTTTGATCTACCTGTGGTTCCTTCTGCTGGCAGTCGTGCCGCAGTTGATCGGCCACACCACGTTCAACTGGGCGCTGGGCTACCTCTCGGCGGCCTTTGTCTCAATCACCCTGCTGGGTGAGCCGGTGGGAACAACCCTGTTGGCATATATATTTCTTAAGGAAACGCCCTCCGGCCTGAAGATATTCGGGGCGGCGCTCATCCTGGCCGGATTGGTGGTGGCATCGAAAAGCGAAGCTCCCCAACCAAAAACTGAGCCAGCCGTTGACCTCCCTGGGACAGACTAACTATGAATCCAAACTCCCCTTCTCGCCAACCTGGGCGGCAGGCAGGCGCTCGCCAGGCCAAACCCACTCAGCCTGCCTCCCGAGCGCCTGCCAAACAAACTACCCCGCCCAAGAACACCCCAACCCCCGGCAAAACTGCCGGAGCACGCCAGGCCAGCCCCAAACAACCTGCGCCAACCAGCTCACAGGCGGGCGCTCAGGGCGCGCCGCAATCGCCGTCGCTGCTCAGCATTTTCATTGACCTGGGCACACGCTTCCAACGCTTCTTAAAGGATGCCACTGCTGTGGCGCTGCTGGCTTTCTCGTTGATGACCCTGTTGGCGCTGCTGGCGCCGGAGGTGGCCGGCGGCGTTCTGCTGCGTTTCTGGAGTGCAATGCTGCACGGTTGGTTCGGTTACGGCGGCTTCCTGGTCGTGCTCTTCGGGGCGGCCGGCGGGCTGATCCTGCTGCGACGCCAGGCTTCCGCGCCGTCTGCCCTGCCACCGGCAGGGCAATCCATTCATGCAGCACCGGCTTTTGACCTGGGCGTGCCTTGGGGTCACCTGTTTGCCCTGGAACTGGCGAGTTTTGCACTGCTGGCCCTGCTCTCCAACCTGGGCGGCAATGATTTGGGACGGGTACAGATCGGGCTGGACGGCGGGCGCATAGGCTGGGGGTTGGCGGAGATTTTACGCACTGTTCTATCGCCGCTCGGCCTGGATAATATTCTTTTGCAGGGGTTGATCAATGGCAGCGCCTGCCTGGTGCTGACAATCTACGGACTGGGGATTAACCGCAGCCTGGTTCAGCGGATTGAGAAAGCGCTGGGCATCGCTCGCCCCCAGGTAGTCTTGCCGGCGGAAGAGCCGGTGGTCTCCATTTCTGGTGAGCCGGACAGCACGGCATCTGTGGCCGGTAAAGCCGCCCGCCGCCGTGAACCGCTGCCGGCAGAGTTTCGCAAACGTTTCCGTCTGGGACAGCCGCCCGCCGATGAGACTTCAGGGCCACCCCCACCCCGTTCGGAGCGCCTGCCGCCGCTGGAGCTGTTGGTTTCCGAGCAAGGCAGCCGGCCCGACGAGCGCACCATCAACCTGACTGCCGGGCAGATCGAGAAATCTCTGGCCGAGTTTGGCATCCCGGCTAAAGTCATCGGCTTCCGAGTCGGCCCTACGGTCACACAGTACGCGGTTGAGCCGGGTTTCATGGAAAAACCGGCCGCCAGCGACGAGGAAGAGGCCCAACGTCTAAAGGTGCGCGTAGCGCAGATTGCCAACTTGCGCCGCGACCTGGCCCTGGCCCTGTCAGCCGAGCGCCTACGAATCGAGGCACCGGTGCCAGGCCGGCCATACGTGGGCATCGAAGTGCCCAACTCCCGCTCCTCCGTCGTGCGTCTGCGCCCGATCCTGGAGACGGATTCGTTTTATAAAATCAGCTCCCCGCTGGCGATTGCCCTGGGACGCGATGTCTCAGGCCAGCCGGTGATGGCTGACCTGGCGCGCATGCCCCACCTGTTGATCGCCGGCACGACTGGCTCGGGCAAGTCGGTGTGCATCGCCGCCCTGACCACCTGCCTGGTGATGAACAACACCCCGCAGGATTTACGCCTGGTGATGATCGATCCCAAGATGGTCGAGCTGGTGCGCTTCAACGGCCTGCCGCATTTGTTCGGCAAAGTCGAGACGAATGTCGAGCGCATCATGGGCGTGCTGCATTGGGTGGTGGCCGAAATGGACCGGCGCTACAAGCTGCTGGAGGAGCTGCACGCTCGCAACCTGGAAGCTTACAACCGCAAGGTGCAGCGGCGCAAAGGTGTGGAGCCGCTGCCGCACATCGTGGTGATGATCGATGAGCTGGCTGATTTAATGATGACCGCCCCCGAGCAAACCGAACAGTCGATCGTACGCCTGGCGCAAATGGCGCGCGCCACCGGCATCCACCTGGTGGTCGCCACCCAGCGCCCCTCCACCGATGTGGTCACCGGTCTGATCAAAGCCAACTTCCCGGCGCGCATTGCCTTTGCCGTGGCTTCCGGCGTCGACTCGCGCGTCATCCTCGATTCTACCGGCGCTGAGACCCTGCTCGGGCACGGCGATATGCTCTTCCAGGCGCCTGACGCCTCCTCGCCCCTGCGCGCCCAGGGGGTGCTGATCTCCGACCAGGAAGTGGAAAAAGTAATCACCTTTTGGCAGCAGTCCAACCCGCCCGGCGAAGCCACCCTGCCGCCCTGGGAAAGCATGCTGGCGGAAGAAGCAGTCAGCGCCGATAAAGATGACCTGGTGATCAAGGCGATCCAGATCGTGCGCGACACGCAGCGTGCTTCAACCTCCATGCTTCAGCGGCGATTGCGCGTCGGTTATCCGCGCGCCGCCCGCCTGATCGATGAATTGGAGGAGCTGGGTGTGGTTGGGCCCTCGCAGGGCGGCGGGCGCGAGCGCGAGGTCCTGATCGGCCCAGAGGATGAAATCCCCGGTATGGAGCGCAAATCCGCCGAGGACGAAGATTATGAAGCAGAAGAAGAATAGGACAACTGCCTGCACCTTGACAACCCCCCCTCGATACGATAGCATACAGACAGCCGGCTGGTAAGCGCAAATTCTGGGACTTTTGCCAGAATGCTCTCGCTGGCGGCTTTAGATGTTTTGTGTGATCTTTGATGAAAGGTTGGTACGCACACTTGGAAAGCGCGACGGACAAGAAAACCCCAATGACACTGACGGATACTTTACGTGTCCGCCTCAAAGGAATTACCGAGCCAGCGGCGAAGATCTTCAACCGCATCGGTTTTACG
This sequence comes from Chloroflexota bacterium, assembly GCA_029782365.1. Classification (GTDB taxonomy): domain Bacteria; phylum Chloroflexota; class Anaerolineae; order Anaerolineales; family UBA4823; genus CAWBUW01. The sequence continues at coordinate 16,628 of JAKOUW010000215.1, read as the reverse complement.
CCCAACATGATGACCTTGACCGGGTTGATCGGCAACGCCATTGGGGCGTACTTCCTGGCCCAGGGGCAGATGACCATTGGCGGCCTGATCGTCTTTGTCATGGGCGCCTTCGATGCCCTGGATGGCACCATGGCCCGCTTGCGCGGCGAATCAAGCAATTTTGGCGCTTTCGTGGATTCGGTGACCGATCGTTACTCTGAGCTGGTCATCTTTGGCGGTCTGCTGTTTCACTATGTCCAACACGGCGACTGGCTCGCAGCCGCTGGCGTATACCTGGCGGCGGCAGGCTCCGTGCTGGTCTCTTATGTGCGCGCCCGCGGCCAATCACTCGGCATGGATACCAAGATTGGCATTTTGACCCGCTTCGAGCGCTACATTGTGTTGGCTCCCTCTCTGGTCTTCAATATCCCGCTGGTGGGCATCTGGGTGACCGCCGTGCTGGGCAACATCACCGCAGTTCAACGCATTTGGGATGTCCGCCGCCAGGCGCGCAGCTCCAAATAAGCTCGGAGGTCGCAGATGAGTTTTGGTCCCACTGGTATTTATTGGGGTGAAACCCAGATTATCGCCTATTACGGAATTATCTTGATGGCTGGCGCCATTGCGGCAGCTTTCTTCTCGGATTACCGGGCGCGCAAACGCGGCTTAGATTCAGAAATTGTGTGGGATGCGCTGATCTGGGTGCTGATCGGCGGGATTGTCGGAGCGCGCCTATGGCATGTCTTCTCCCCACCGCCCTCGATGATCGAGCAGGGCAAAACCACTTTCTTTTACCTGACGCACCCCTTCGATCTGCTCAATCTGCGCAATGGCGGGCTGGGCATTCCGGGCGCGGTCATCGGCGGCTTGCTGGCGCTGTATTTCTACACTCGCCGCAAGAAAATCTCGTTTGGCCTGTGGGTGGATATTGCCACCCCCACCCTGGCTCTCGGCCAGGTGATTGGCCGTTGGGGAAATTTCGTCAATCAGGAGCTCTACGGCGCCCCAACCAATCTGCCGTGGGCCATTACCATCGACCAGTTCCACCGCCTGCCGCAGTACGCCGATCAGGCCACCTACCATCCACTGTTTTTATATGAATCGTTGTGGAACCTGCTCAATATGGTCTTTCTTTTGTGGGTTGAACGGCGTTTCGCTGGACGGCTGAAAACCGGCGACCTGTTCCTGATTTATTTGATCGGCTACCCACTTGGGCGCTTCTTTTTAGAGTTTCTGCGCCTGGATGCCTCCCAGATCGGTGGCATCAACTTCAACCAGGCTTTTATGGTGGTGTTGATCGTTTTCGCCTCCGCCTGGTTATACTGGCGGCATCGCCCCCACCCGGCGGCTTTAGAGCGCAAAGAAGAAAGCGCACAATAAGAAGAATGCATCCAATGGGGGGAGCAGGCTGGTCGAAAGAAGGAGGCATTATGATCGAAACCCAGGGCTTAAGCAAGCAGTTTGAGAGCGTGCTGGCCGTGGATGGGATAAATCTTCACCTGTCGGAAGGACAGGTGTTGGCTCTGCTTGGCCCCAACGGGGCCGGCAAGACGACAACCGTGCGCATGTTGACCTCTGTTCTGCGCCCGACCAGTGGCTGGGCGCACGTAGCGGGATATGATGTTGTCACCCAGGCTGCTAAAGTGCGCTCCGTGGTCGGCGTGCTGACCGAAATGCACGGCCTGTATGGGCGCATGCCAGCCGACGAATACCTGGATTTCTTCGGGCGCGTTTATAAGATGTCCGCCAGCGACCGCCAAGAGCAGGTCAACCGTCTGCTGCAGGAGTTCGATTTATTCGAAGCGCGCAAACGGCGCATCGGCGAGTATTCCAAGGGCATGCGCCAGAAACTGGCGTTGGCCAGGGCCTTGATGCACAATCCCGCTGTACTGCTGTTGGATGAGCCTACCTCCGCCATGGACCCCGAATCGGCTCGTTTGGTGCGCAATGCCATCCTCAAGCTCAAAAGCTCTCGCCGCACGATCATCATCTGTACGCACAACCTGCCAGAAGCCGAAGAACTGGCGGACCAGATTGCCATCATCCGCCGCGGCCGGATCATCGCCCAGGGCTCGCCGGAAGAGCTCAAGTTGAAAATGCTCGGCCCGGCTGAATACGAAGTGCACCTGGCCTGCCCATTGAATGGCCAACTATCCGACCTGCCTGAGGCGATCAAAATCACTCAGCACGGCGCAGACTGGTTCAGTTACCTGGCCGAAGATCCCCAACGCCTGAATCCCCTGCTGGTCAAGCACCTGGTCGAGCACAACCTGCCGGTGTTAAGCCTGCAAGAAGTCTCCCACAGCCTGGAAAAAGTCTACCTGCAGGCCGTGGGCGCAGCCGAAAAAGTATCCTGAGGCCTATGTTAGACCAACTCCGCCCCGCCTTGATTATTACCTATCGCGAAGTGCGTGACCAGTTCCGCGACTGGCGCATCATCGCTCCCATCATCATCTTAACCCTGGTTTTTCCTGGCCTGATGAATTACACCGCCGGTGAAGCCATGAAATTTGTGCGCCAATATGGCGCCAGCCTGGTCGGCGAGCGCTTTATCCCTTTCCTGTTGATGATTGTGGGTTTTTTCCCGATCACCGTGTCGTTGGTGATCGCCCTCGAAAGCTTTGCCGGCGAGTCTGAACGTCGCAGCATCGAGCCGCTGCTCTCCAGCCCTCTGGAAGACTGGCAGCTCTACCTAGGCAAGCTGTTGGCTTCGTTGATCCCGCCGGTAGTTGGCGCCTACCTGGGCATTGCTGCCTACCTGGCAGGGGTGTACGCCAATGTACACTGGACGGTGGACCCGGTTTTTCTGCTGCAGATTATCTTGCTGACCACGGTCCAGGCCCTGGTAATGGTCTCCGGGGCGGTGGTCGTTTCAACCCAGACTACCTCGGTGCGGGCTGCCAACCTGCTGTCTTCGTTCATCGTCATCCCGATGGCTCTGCTCATCCAGGGCGAGGCGATCGTCATGTTTTGGGCAAACTTCAGCGTTTTGTGGTGGATCATCTTCGGCGAGGCGATTGTCGCCGCGCTGCTCATCCGGGCAGGCATCGCCCACTTCAACCGCGAAGACCTGCTGGGCCGTGAGATCGACACGATCAACCTGCGCCACAGCCTGCGTGTGTTTGTTTCTTCGTTCGTCGGCGGCGCTCACAGCCTCTCTGAGTGGCTGGCGGAAGTCCGCCATACACTCAGACGCCTGGTCATACCGATCGTAGTCATGTCCGCCTTGCTGGTGGCCGGTCTGTTGATCGGCATGGATATCGCTCGCCAGATCGGCGACTTCAGCCAGGTCCTCAACCTGAACAGCCTCCAGCAGCTCGACAACGGTCTGGTCAGCGGCTTGCGCGGCATGGGGCTGATCAGCCTGGCCGAATCCGGATACATCATATTTCACAACCTGCGAGTGGTAGCCATCGCCACCGCCTTGGGCATCTTTTCCTTCGGCGTGATTGGTGTGTTGATTTTGATGCTGCCCACAGCCTTGTTCGGTTTCTTTGCCCAACTGGCAACCGCGGCCAATATCTCGCCGCTGCAGTTTTTACTGGCCTTTGCCTTTCCCCACGGCTTGTTTGAGTTTCCCGCCATCATCCTGTCGGGCGCTATCATTCTACGTCTGGGCGCCACCCTGGTGACGCGCACACCTGGCCAATCCATCGGCGAGGCTTTCGTGCGCGCTTTTGCCGATTGGATGCGCATCTTCCTGGCGCTGATTATCCCCTTATTTATCGTAGCCGCCCTGGTAGAGACGTTTATCACCCCTTATACAGTCACACTGATCTTGGGGCATTAAACCCGGCTACCAACCTTCGATGAAAGGAATCCACTCCTCGTTTTCCGGGATGTGGCGGCCGAAGTAATACATTGCCGAAGCCGGCGGCTCGGCAGGCAGGCGCAGCAGGGACATCTGAGCTTGCTCGATGGTGCGCGCGCCTTTGCGATGGTTGCACGGCGCGCAGGCAGTGACCACGTTTGTCCAGATGGTTTCGCCGCCCAGATGGCGGGGATGCACATGATCGATCGTCAGGTTGGAGGAGCGCTGGCCGCAGTACTGGCAGGTATAGTGGTCGCGGCGCATGACTTCGCGCTTGGTGAGCTTGATGCTGTGCCGCGGCCGGTGGATCATGTGCGTCAGGCGGATGATTGTCGGGCGTGGGTATATGCGGGTGACTGTGTGGATTTCACCGCGCCCGTTCATCACCAGGCTTGCCTTTCCGGTCAAAATCAGCGATATTGCCCGGTTCGAATTGCACACATGGATTGGCTCAAAATTGGCATTGAGCACCAAAACCGGAGTAAGCACGACCAGCTCCTTGAATTGGGGAATTATAGCATATGGAATCTTTCCGGTAGCTTAAAGGCTTTTGGGAAATTTTCATCTTCGCTGTTCCCCGAAGCGCCAGTTCTCCCCTGCCCTGCTATCCGGTTGCGCTCATTTGTTAACCTTTGGCAAATAAAGCAGGTGAGCCACCTGCGTGGGGCAGGTAAATTTGCCTGTTCCACCCAGGCCGAAAATAGACGTATCGAGGGAATCTTTCCCTTGCAGCTGAAGTGAATAGGAAACGCCGCAGCGCGCGCCGAAATCCTTTGCCACCGGCGACGGAGCATACGTGCTGCTGGCGAAAGGGGCTGGATTGCTGATATCGGGCTTGAAATCATACACCACTGATTGCCGACCCGTATCCTGCGCTGTCGCTACCAATTGGAACAGCCCCAAATGGGCTCCTGGGGATAAGTATATCGTGTAGGGCTCCACATGAATCTTGCATTGGTTCAGCCTGGAGACGTAGCAGCCAGCCTGGACGGGACTGGCAAATATTTCCGGCGCAGCCCCGGCAGGTGCAGCAGGCTCAAACCCCAGGTTTAAAGCCGCGAACAAAATGACCAGCCAGGCGAGGCTGCGCCGCAAGAGGCGTGGGGAGGCGCGCCGGTTCATCAGGTGTTACGGCAGGCTGCTGGGGCAGGCGAACACACCTGTGCCGCCCATGACCAATCCATTTGAATCGAGCGTGTCCTGTCCTTGCAAGGAGATCTGGTAAGATTTGCCGCACACTGCGCCGAAATCCTGAGTGACAAGCGAAGGGGAATAACTGCTGCCGGAAAGTGGCACAGGGTTGCTCAAGTCCGGCTTGAAATTGTAAAGCACGGTCTGCCCTCCACCCACCCGCTGGGCAACGAGTGAAAAATACACCAGCTTAGAACCGGGATTTAATACTATGGTGAAAGGATCGACATGGATACGGCAGTCTCCGGCGGCAGCGATGTAACACCCTGCCTGGATCGGGCTGGCGAACACATCGGTCGCAGCCCTCACCCGGCCCCACAAGCTCAACACCGGCAGGGCAATGATAACAGCCAGAAAGATCAAGCCCAGAATGATTTTCGCTTGTTGGTTCATATTTACCTCCTAGATGAGAGTGGAAGCAATCCGGAGAAAAACCGGATAACTACGATATCATAACTCAAGTATATCAAACTCTAAAAATAATACACCATCCCTTGTGTGTTCATGGTAGGCATCTCGAAAAGTCAGCTTTTCGTCAACCGCCTGTCAAGCCAGCGTTCCCTGCCGCAGGTATGATTAATTCAATCTGGCATCATCTGCCAAATTATGCTATTCTGTTAGCAGGAGGCTTCTCCCTATGACAACTCGGTCCAACATCCCCTTGATTGCAGTCGTGATCATGGTAATCGGCGCGCTGGCATTAGCCATCGGCGGTGGTTACTGGCTGGTGCGGCAGTTGACCAGGCCGCCGGCCACACCTGTCGTCATCCCATCGAACACCACTCAAAACACCAGCAGCTCAGGCCAGGCAGCCGGGAACAGCACCGGCCCCAACATCTCGATCAACCTGAGCGAGGGCAAACCCAGCACCGCGCTGAATGTTTCCGCCTCCTTGCCGCAGATCGGCGGAGAGCCGCTTTCGCCCGATGAAATCCGGGCGATCCTGGACCGACTGCAGCCCCTGCAGCCGGGTGAGACCGACCAGGTGGATTTTAAACTCCCTGGCGACCCAATCCCGCCGCCGCAGCCCGGCAGCACACTCAGCCAGCCCTTCCCGGTGCTCTCTGGCACCAACGCCAGCACTCCCACTGTGAGCAGCGGACCGCTTCAAGTGCTGCGTTACGCCCCGCAGGGCGAAGTCGGCGTTGCGCCTTTCATCAACATTACTTTCAACCAGCCCATGGTGCCGCTCGGCACGCTTTCTGACCTGGCCGCCCAGGATGTGCCGGTTTTCGTCGAGCCGGCTCTGCCCGGCATCTGGCGTTGGCTGGGCACCAAAACCCTGACCTTCTCCTATGACTCGCAGTTGATCGACCGCCTGCCTAAGGCCACCTCCTATCGTGTTACTATCCCGGCGGGCACCAAATCGGTGACCGGCGGGAGCCTGGGCCAGGCAGTTGAATGGACCTTCACCACTCCGCCGCCAACGATCACTTCATCGTACCCCAACCAGACGCCGCAAGGTTTGAATCCATTAATGTTCATTGCCTTCGACCAGCGCATCGATCCGGCCGCTATGCTCGAGATGATCGAAGTCAGCGCCGGCGGCCAGCGCATAAATGTAACCCTGGCCAGCCAGACCGATATTGACGCCGACGAACAGGTGAAAAACTTGGTGAAATACACCCCCGAAAGCCGCTGGCTGGCCTTCAAGCCCAACACGGCACTGCCGTCTGCCGCTTCCATAACCGTCACCGTCAAACCCGGCGCGCCGTCTGCCGAAGGCCCGCTGACCACCAAAGAAGCGCAGAGCTTCGGATTTTCCACCTACGCGGCGCTGCGTGTCGACAGCCACAACTGCTCTGGCGCCGACGGCGCCTGTAGACCGCTGGAACCGCTCTACATCAACTTCAACAACCCGATCAACGGCGATGTGTACACTGACACCATGCTGCAAGTTTCGCCCCAGATCCCCGGCGTGAGTGTCAACATCTACGGCTCTTCTCTGGAAATCCGCGGCGCGACTCGCGGCCAGACTGAGTACACCGTCACCATCAACAAAGATCTGCAGGACACCTTCGGCCAGAAACTGGGTCACGAAGAACGCCTGACCTTCCGGGTGGGCAAAGCCGATCCTGTGCTGGTGGGACCAGATCAAAACTTTGTCACCCTCGACCCGGCGACGGTCGGCAAGAAACCAGTATTTTCCGTCTATACCATCAATTATTCCAAGCTGGATGTCAAGATCTACGCCGTCCAGCCTTCGGATTGGCCAGCTTTCAAATCATACCTGCAGAACTGGCAGAGCACGAACACCAACCTGCAGATGCCTGGGCGGCTGGTGTTCGATAAAAGCATTGGTGTCGAATCAACCCCAGACAATCTGACCCAGGTGGATATCAGCCTGGGCGAATACCTGGACGGCAAATTCGGCCACTTCATCGTGACGGTGGCGCCGCCGAAGGGTCTCTTCCAGCGCGAAGAGGATATCTACTGGCGCACCATCCACGCCTGGGTGCAGATCACCCAGATCGGCCTGGACGCCTTCAGCGACGGAGACCAGATGACTGTCTGGGCCAGCGCGCTGAAAGATGGTTCTCCGCTGGCAGGCGTGACCATCACCGCCGGCGAGACCAGACAGCAGGTCACCAGCGGGCCGGATGGCGTGGCTCGCCTGCCAATCCCCAGCGGCGCTACATATCTTGTCGCCAGCCAGAACGGCGACCAGGCTATCCTGCCGCGCAACCTCAGCCCATGGGACAGCAGCGGCTGGCAGGCCCAACCGACTCTGGACGAGATGCGCTGGTATGTCTTCGATGACCGCCAGATGTACCGCCCGGGCGAAGAAGTGCACATCAAAGGTTGGATCCGCCAGATCGGCGGCCGGCAGGATGGCGATGTCGGCCTGCTGGGCGCTGGATTGAGCAGCGTTTCGTACCAACTGCTCAGCTCGCAGGGCAACGAGATCACCAGCGGGCAGGCGTCCGTCAACGAATTGGGCGGTTTCGACTTTACCCTGACACTGCCCACGGAGGTCAACTTGGGCGCCGCGCAGCTCATCCTGAATGCGCAGGGCAGCTTCGGCTCGCTGTATGCGACCACTTATTATCATTCGTTCCAGATCCAGGAGTTTCGCCGGCCGGAGTTCGAAGTGACCGCCCGGGAAGAATCAAGCGGGCCTTACTTCGCCGGCAGCAGTGCCACCCTGGCGGTGGACGCCAAGTACTACGCTGGCGGCGCTCTGCCTGGGGCAGACGTTACCTGGCAGGTGACCTCGGCGCCTTCCACATACTCGCCGCCTAACTGGCCTGATTTCACTTTTGGCGAATGGAAGCCCTGGTGGGATTTTGGCTATGGGGTGATGGAAAAGGTCGGCTTTTACGGAGGGCCATCCCAACCCGGTGAAACCAAAACTTTCAGCGGCAAGACCGACGATTCGGGCAGTCACTACCTGAAGCTGGATTTCGACCTGACCGGGAAGCCGCAGCCCGTTTCGATCGTCGCCAACGCCACCGTCATGGATGTCAACCGCCAGGCCTGGAGCAGCACAACCTCTCTGCTGGTGCATCCCGCCAGCCTGTATGTTGGCCTGAGCAGCGATCGCTATTTCGTCGAGCGCGGCACGCCGCTCAAAGTCGATTTCATTGTCACAGATCTGGACGGCAACCCGGTCAGCGACCGACCTGTGACAATTACCGCCGCCCGCATGGAATGGAAATACAAGAAAGGCACCTGGAGTGAAGAACCGGTTGACATGCAGACTTGCAGCATCGGCTCGGCCGCCAGCCCGCTGACCTGCACCTTCCAGACCCCGCAGGGCGGCAGCTACCTGATCACGGCCCAGGTCAAGGATGAGCAAGGCCGTCTGAATCAGAGCAGTTTTACACGCTGGGTCAGCGGCGGCCAACAGCCACCGGCGCGCAAGGTTGAGCAGGAAAAAGTCACCCTGATCCCCAATAAGCAAACCTACCAGCCTGGCGACAGCGCCCAAATACTGGTGCAGTCGCCCTTCAGCCCGGCCGAGGGCCTGCTGACCGTCAGCCGCAGCGGCGTGCTGTACACCCAGCGCTTCCATATCGAGGACGGCACGGCGATGCTGAGCATCCCGATCGAAGAAAAGTACATCCCCAACCTGGAACTGCAGGTGGACCTGGTGGGCGCCGCCCCGCGCACTGATGACCAGGGCGAAAAACTGCCCAACACCGAGCCGCGCCCGGCGTACGCCAGCGGAACTTTGCACCTGGCAATCCCGCCGCTGCAGCGCACCCTTAAACTGCAGGCTGTGCCGGAAGTGCCCGCCCTGGCTCCCGGGGGGCAAACCACACTCAACCTGACCCTGCTGGACGCCGCCGGCCAACCTGTGCCGGGCGCCGAATTGGCTGTGGTTGTAGTGGACGAGGCCATCCTGGCGCTCAGTAATTACACGCAAGCCGATCCAATCAGCGTATTCTACACCGACCGTCCCGGCTATTTTGACAGCGTTTACAGCCGGGCCAGCCTGGTGCTGGCCAACCCGCAGGCCCTGGTTAACCAGGCGCAGGCTGCGCGCGCCGCCGACCAGGCGCTGGCAAACACATCCATGGAGAAGGCCGCCGGCGCAATGCCGATGGCCTTGCCTGCCGCACAACCCACCGCCACCGCCAGCCAGGCTGACGGGCACAGCGCCGCCACTGCGCCGATCGTGGTGCGCGCCAACTTTAACCCGTTGGCCACCTTTGCGCCTTCGGTGCGCACAGACGGCAGTGGACAGGCCACCATCAACGTACAGCTCCCCGACAACCTGACCCGCTACCGCATCATGGTAGTAGCTGTGGACGAATCGGGCAAGCGCTTTGGCCAGGCCGAAACCAGCCTGACTGCCCGCCTGCCGCTGATGGTGCGGCCCTCTGCGCCGCGCTTCCTCAACTTCGGCGACAAGTTCGAACTGCCGGTGGTGCTGCAGAACCAGACCAATGAGCCGCTGGAAGTCTCGCTGGTGGCGCGCGCCGCCAACCTAGACCTAGCCGCCGACCCGGCCGTGGGCGGCGTTGGCCTGAAGGTAACCGTGCCCGCTAACCAGCGCATCGAGGTGCGCTTCCCGGCTTCCACGCAAATGGCCGGCACAGCCCGCCTGCAGGTGGCTGCCGTGTCCGGCGATAACGCCGACGCCGCCACCATCGACCTGCCGGTGTACACTCCTGCCACTACCGAGGCCTTCGCCACCTACGGCGTGCTAGACGAAGGAGCCGTGGCCCAGCCGCTGCTCTCACCTTCCAATGTCTTCGCACAGTACGGCGGCCTGGAAGTGAACACCTCTTCCACCGCCCTGCAAGCCCTCACCGACGCCTTGCTCTATCTGCAGTCGTACCCCTTCGAATGCACCGAACAGCTCTCCTCGCGTATCCTGTCAGTGGCCGCCCTGCGCGATGTGCTGACGGCTTTCAAAGCCGACGGCCTGCCTTCGCCAGCAGAAATGCAGGCGGCGGTCGATCGCGATATCCAGCGTCTGCAGGGCCTGCAAAATTATGACGGCGGCTTCCCGTACTGGCGGCGCGGTTTTGATTCAATTCCCTTCAACACCATCCACATCGCTCACGCCCTGTACCGCGCCCAGCAGAAAGGCTTTAACGTGCCGAACCAGATGTGGGAGCAGGTGATGAGCTACTTGCGCGACATCGAGAACCACTACCCCGCCGAATACAGTAAATCTACGCGCTGGACGCTCTCAGCCTATGCGCTGTATGTACGCAACCTGATGGGCGAGCACGACCCGGATAAGGCAGTGCGCCTGATCCAGGAAGCCGGCCTGGAAAACCTGTCGATGGAGGCTATCGGCTGGCTGTGGCCGGTGCTGCAAGACGCCCCCAACGCTGCACAGCAGCTTCAGGCGGTGCGCACCTTCGTCAACAACCATGTCGTCGAAACCGCCGGGGCGGCTAATTTCGTCACCTCCTACGATGACCAGACCTACCTGCTGCTCAGCTCTGACCGGCGTACTGACGCCATCTTGCTCGACGCTCTGATCAGTGATAACCCCAACAGCGACCTGATCCCCAAACTGGTCAACGGCTTGCTGGCGCACCGCACCAAGGGCCGCTGGGACAACACACAGGAGAATGTCTTCGTGCTGCTCGCACTCGATCGTTATTTCAATACGTACGAAGCGCAAACCCCTGACTTCGTCGCCCGCCTATGGCTGGGCAACACCTACGCCGCGAGCTTCCAGTTCCAGGGGCGCAGCACCGAGCGCCAGGAAGTCACCATCCCGATGAGCTACCTGACCGGCGGGCAAACGCAGACCATCCTGCTCAGCAAAGAAGGCGCCGGGCGGCTGTACTACCGGCTGGGCCTGCGCTACGCTCCCGCCAGCCTGAGCGTGCCGGCCCTGGATATGGGCTTCGTTGTCCAGCGGCGCTACGAAGCGCTGGACGACCCGGCGGACGTCTCGCAGGACGACAGCGGCGTCTGGCATATCCGCGCCGGGGCGCGCGTGCGCGTGCACCTCACCATGGAGGCTGATAACCGGCGCTACCATGTGGCGCTGGTGGACCCGCTGCCGGCCGGCCTGGAGATCATCAACCCCGACCTGGCCGTCTCGCAGAGCCAGCCCCCTAGCGGCGCCGATCCCATGACGCGCTACCGCTGGTGGTGGTGGACCTGGTATGAGCACCAAAATTTACGTGACGAGCGCGCCGAGGCCTTTACGCCACTGCTGTGGGACGGTGTGTACGATTACACCTACACCGCCCGCGCCACCACGCCCGGCACATTCATCGTCCCACCGTCCAAGGCGGAGGAAATGTACTCGCCTGAGGTTTTCGGCCGCAGCAGCAGCGACACCGTCATCGTGGAAGACAGGTGAGTCCAGGTTAATTATTCATACAACGCAAAGCCGGCGGCTGGCAGGGTCAGGTTTACCGCCCAGCGGCCGCCGGTCATTTGCGGCGTGGCCTGCAGGCCGATCTGCGCGGGGTCGCTTGAATACAGGCAGGTCAGATTCTTTACATCCGTGTCAATCTCCACCCAGGCGCTGCGCGGCTGGTCAGGATCGGTGTTCATCGCCGCCAGCATTTGCAAAGCATCGAACTGGCGCTCCCACGCCACCACCGATTTCATCTGCCCGCCCATCACATAGGGGTAACCAAAATTCTGACCATCGCCGGAGATCTGCGCCAGGTATTGCCGCCCGCGGCGCAGTACGATCTTCTGTCTGCGCAGCGCCAGGATTTTGGCCAGCTCTTTATATACCCCCTGGTCCTCATTAAAGAAATGTCGCTGGCGCGTACGAAAGGCGCCGAACTCCCCACCAAACATCGCTTCCCGGATGTAGCGATCGCTGTCGCCCTGACCGTCGAAGCCCTGCTCGCTGCCGTAATAGATGCAGGGGATGCCCAGGGTGGTAACATTGAGCGCCAGCGCGTTGAGCAGCAGCTTTCGGTAAGACGGGTCGCCGGCGCAAAAGCGAGCTTTGTAATTGCCTTTGCGCACCTGATCGTGATCGTCGAACAGGGTGACCACTTTGTTGCGGAACCAGATGTGCGAATCTTTCTGCACCAGCAGCGAGTTGCGGAACAGGTCGAAATAATCCTTAGGATTGCTGTAGCCTTTGACCATGTACTCGATGCGCTGAGGAATATCGTCAATACCCAGGGCGGCATCCAGGCCAGTCTCCTCCAGGATCACAAAAGCGTTGTCACGCCCGCCGGTGATCTCACCGATCAGGTAAAAGTTCTCCTTGCCGATCGACTGGGCAAATTCGTGGATGGTGGAGCTGAGGAAGCGCGCCGCGCCAGGGTCCATGTGCTTGACCGTATCGACACGGAAACCGTCGATGTCAGCATAGGCGATCCAGAACTTGTACACCTCAATCAGGCTGAACAGGGCGGCCGACGGCTGATAACTGTCGATTTCGCCGCTGCCCAAATTGATATCTTTAAGATCAAAGAAGTCGCCCCCCAGGTATTCGGGCGGGTAATCCCAATTGGTAATATGCCCCAGACATGAGAAAGTCGCGGGATCCTGGAATTCGGCCGGCCATATGGCGCCGTTCGGCCAGGCTTGTGGGAATTTTTTTAAGTCCAGGGGCGCGAATGGCAGGCTGGGACTGCCAGCGGCGTCGTGAAAGCCTTTCGGTGAGTAACGCCCGCCATCCCAGCGCGAGTCAAAATACCCGCCGCCGACGAGCGGCATCCAGTATCGGTCTGGGGCGTAATCAAAAACATTGCCGGAATGATTCAGGATGATGTCTAGGATGACATAAATGCCGTGGCTGTGCGCTACCCGCACCAGGTCTTTCAAATCCTGGCGGGTGCCGAAATGCGGATCGACATCCAGGAAGTTCTGGATTCCGTAGCCATGATACGTTTCCAGGTAGGCCGCCTGGCGGAAAATTGGGCTGATCCAGATCGCTGTCACCCCCAACCGCTGCAGGTAGCCAATCTTGCTCTGCAGGCCTTTGAGTGTACCTCCCACCCAACGGCCGCCAGCTTCGCGCCAGCCGATACTGTCGGCTTCGGTTTGCACAGCGTTGCCGGCGTCACCCGGCTGGAAGGGGAGCGTAACGCCGCTGCTGACCTCCTGCCCATTGTTATCGCGGTAACCCTGCTCACGGCCGTCCGAAAAACGGTCGAGCATCATGAAATACAGCACCTGGTCCTCCCAGGCCACCGGTGATGGTGTGAACTTGCGCCGGGTCAGTTTCTTGAAATCCAATTGTGTGAGACTCTTTTCAACCATGATTATTCCTTAAATGTAAATCGACAAATTCCTACTAATTTTGTCGATTATACCCCAGGCGGTGGGCTAAAAATTTCTTTCAAGGCGAATACACTCGGCTGGCATGGCTGCGCACATCGCCATCGGCGAACCAGGCCTCTTTGAGCTCGCGCCGCACATACAGCGGCGATTGGTCGGCGTAATGCGGCGAGGCGGCATCCAGCGTGGCGCTGCCGAACTGGTGGATGCTGAAGGCTTGCACCGCGCCTTTTGCATCCCAGCGCACCAGCATGATGTAGCCATCGCCGTCATTGCCGATCACCTTACCATCTTTAGACATGTCGCCGTAGCTGGCGCGCAACAGATCAGGCCCGCCATCACGCGGCAGATCGACCGAGCCGCGCTGCAGGCGGTTGATCTCGCCCCACGGCACAGTCACGCGCCCGAAATTCTTCTGCAGCAGATCGGCGGCCTCGACAAACGTGTGCACCAGCAACTCATCACCGACCGACTGGCCCACCAGGCTGCTCCACTGCAGGTCTTGAGCCGCGCCGATGCGGTCAAGCCAGTATTCCATAATGCTCATGCCCTGCGACTGCGTATCGGCCTTGAAATCCCAGGCGCGCAGCACTTCGCGGGCGGCCTGGGCCGGCGGGTCGGCGGGCAGATCGGCCTGCAGAATGAAATTGACGAAGCGCACCACATCCGACTGCTGCGAATAAGACTCGTCGAACTTGACGGCTCGAAACTGGTCGAAGGTCAGCGGCCCGCCGGCGCCCAACAGCTCCAGGGCGCGCAGTGCCCGGTTGGTCATCTTCGTGTCAATGCCAAACGTGGGCGAGAAATCTTTGGGGCTGGGGTTGCCCGCCCCGCTGGTGGTCTGGTAGGGCGTGGAATTGGCGTTTTGGATGAACCCTGCAGGCGGATTGAGCACCTGCGGCAACTTTTCGAAAGGCAGAGTTTCCGTCCACAGCGTTTCGGAGGTGTTGCCCGGCAGGTAGAGCGACCAATTATAGTCCGGCGAGCGCACTGGCAGCATAGCGTTGTACAGGTAATAGATATTCCCCTGGGCGTCGGCGTAGCCGACATTAAAGTTGGCCAACCCTCCTTCTTTCATCGCCTGCTGCCACTCGGCCAGGTTCCTGGCTTTGTTCATGCGGTAGAGCTGTTCGAAAATATTCACTTTACCATAGCCAGCGTAACGGATAGAATAGACACCGTGCGGGCGGCGCACGGTTGGGCCGTACACCGACCACAGCACTTCCTGCTGCACAGGGATGCGCAAGCGTCCCAACAGCTTCACCCAGATGGTTGTCTGGCGCACTTCCAGGTTCTTCCACTGGCCATCGAAGCGGTACTGGTTGGGGTTATCCGGGTTCATCTCCAATACAAAGACATCGGCCAGGTCGGGGTGGTTGACGGTAAATGCCCAGCCCAGGTAAGGGTTGTGGCCGTGGATGATGGCCGGCGTGCCGGGGAAGGTGGCGCCCGACATATCCCAACCCTCTTCGGAATGCACGTGCGCCTCGTACCAGGCGACCGGGCCGGTCCAGGGTTGGTGCGAATTGACCGCCAGGTAGGTGGCCCCGTCAGGAGTGCGTCCAGGACCGACTGCCAGCACGTTCGAGCCGTACAGCTCAGCCGCCGCGCCCATGCCCAGGATGCTGCCCCAGCCGGCTGCCGCCGTTTGGGGCGCCGGCGAAGAGGGCAGGGCTGCCTGGCCTTTGACCGCCACCTGCCGCTGGCGCGTATCCATGAACAGCTCCCCGATCAGGCTGTCGAGGCCGAAAAACAATGGGCTTTTAAACACCGAGCCGGCCACGATGGCCTTGCCGGTGATCGGGAACAGGCCGGGCAGTAGAGCCTGGTCAGGATGCTGGAAAGCGTAATAGTTCAAACCATCAGCATACGCCTCCATCACTGCCCTGCTCTGCGGCGCCAGCGTATCGTAGCCGGCATCGACCACATCTTTGACCCGCAGGAGGGCTGACAGGTAATCGGCAGGCGCCGAATCTTTGCCATAGGCCTGAGCCAGCATGCCCTGCGAGGCTGCCAGGGTCTGCTGAATGGTCAAAAAGTCATCCTCGGCATGGGCAAAGGCCAGGCCAAAAGCCGCATCAGCGTCGGTCTTGCCGTAGATGTGCGGCACTCCCCATTCGTCCCGCACGATCTCAACCTTGTATTTTTTGGTCAGCTCTCCGAAGGCCTGCGTGTCTGGATGCTCGGGCCACAAAGCCCAGGCCAGAACGATGAGCCCTGCAGCCAACAATACCAATAAAACCGCAGCCAATCTTTTCCGCCACATAAGCCAATCTCCTGTGCGTCGATCTCCGTTCGATTATACTGGATAGTGCCAACCGCCGCCGGAACTGCCAGCGTAGGATATTAATTATCAAGTTTCTCGGAGGGGTGTATACTGGTTGTGACGTCGTTCTATTGGTTGGGGAATAGCGACACCTTCTTTCTTCACCTAGCCCGACTGTTCTCCATAATTCACATTTCATTCGAGCGTTCATATGAAAAGAAATTATTCCATTTCAATGCGCCTGGTTGGCTCTGCAGTCAGCCTGGCACTGGCGTTTGTTTTCCTGTTTTTCTCCAGCACCTGGCTGCAGGCGCTGGCCGCAGCGAACCGGCCTGGTATAGCCCTGCCGGCCCCAGCAGAACCAAACATGCCGGGTGCCGTCACTGTCGGCGGAGTTATTACCCAACCGGTTACCTGGACAAAGGAGAATAGCCCTTACCTGCTCACCAGTAATGTGATCGTCAATCCGGGAATCACCCTCACCGTGCAGCCGGGCGTGACGATCTATGGCAGTCAGACTGCCGAGCTGCAGGTGCTGGGCCGCCTGGATGCCGTCGGCACCCCCACTCAACCCATCACCTTCACCTCTGCCCTCGACACCGGCCCCGACCAGTGGCGCGGCCTGGTCTTCAACGGCGGCACAGGCCACCTCAGCTACGTCACCCTGCGCTACGCCGGTAACGGCAGCAGCCTGCTCGGCCCCTTCAT
>JAKOUW010000208.1 GCA_029782365.1 Chloroflexota bacterium | reverse complement strand
GAGGATGCTGACTATTACTTCCGGAACTGCGTGGGCAATCAATGCCTCAAAATGGCGGGTATCGTTGATTGCCCTGGACATGATCTGTCCTGTCTGAGTTCGGGAATAAAACTTCGGAGACAGCTTCTGGAGGTGCTCGTATATTGCTTTCCTTGCAGCAGCAACACTGCCCCATCCTGCAACGTGAGTTGCCCAGACTTGGAGAGCCCGAAGCGCAGGTTGGAGAAAGTATACCAGAAGTAGTATCAGAGATATGTTAATTATCGGGCGCGTACCGGCGGTTCCGTGGGCGATGCTTTCCTCAATTGTGCTAACCAGGCTTCTTATCAACCAAGGCCCTGCCAAGTTAGCGCAGGTTACCCCTATCATCGCAATAAGGGCCAGAACCATCCACGGCCAGTACTCGCGTGACAATAATATGAGACGACTTATATGCCGCAATGTTGAATCACCTCGTGCTGTTCTCCTATCTATCAGAAAAAGCTCTCGTAAGTACATCCAAAAGTTCATCCGTGGTCGCCCGGCGCCTGGGGATGCCGAAGGATGCTCCAAGTTCATGCTCTTGTGATGCGATCCATTCAAGGTCAGTTAGGCTGAGTCCTGCTTCCCGCAGTGAACTGTATAGACCAACTCTCTTGAACAGTCTTCCGACAGAGTCTTCCAGCCATGTAAGGAGTTTCTTATGTTGAGCCTGTTGCGGATCAGCGGACTCTTGGAAGAAGGATACATCAAAAGCATCTTCATGCTTTGACTCCGTCAATGCCTGCTGAACTCGTGCGAGCCTTGAGGCTGTTTCAGGGTTTTGGCGCGCTTGGACCCAAAGGCCAGGGGCAAGCAGTATTCCAACCATATGGCCATGGGACAGGCCGCACTTGATGCAAAAGTGGACCAAGCCATGGGCGAGGCCTAAGCCTGCATGAGCAAAAGCCATTCCCATCAAGAGGCTGCCCCAGCTTAGTACATCCCGGGTGTGTTCGGTTATTTCGGTTTCAGTGGCGCCTATCAGCGCTTCCGTGCCTTCGGCAAGGTTCAAGAAGCCGGCAATGCCCAGAGCTTGTATCTTGGGAGACGCCTTTTCGTGTGTGATAACTTCAAGCACTTGGGACATGGCATCTACCAAAGACACTATTGTGTGCGAAAGCGGT
>JAKOUW010000190.1 GCA_029782365.1 Chloroflexota bacterium | reverse complement strand
GTATGTCGATGTGGTCGGTTTCAGCGCCTATAACTTCAATGCCAACGGCCAATGGCAGAACCCAAACCAGGTGTATAACCCCGATTACAACACCAGCACTCCCGAATGTGATCTCGATCCCTGGGATAATAACGGCTGTTACATCGATCGCCTGGTGGCGCTGGCGCCGAATAAGCCAATCTTTGTCTCGCAGACTGCCACGGTATCTGGGGGAGGCATGATACCAAATTCGCAAAAAGATACCTGGCTGACCAGCGCTTATAATTACCTGGCGGGCCAAAACCGTGTGCGAGCCGTGATCTACTTCAACTCAACTGATCCTCGCGGCGATTTACATTTTTTCGTCCCTGGTGATCCGTCCAAACAATTCAGGGGCTATATCCTGGGCGTTGCCAACCCGGCGTTCGATTACGTTCCTCCGCAGGTATTAAAATTCACGCCATTGTGGGCGCCTTGACCTAATTATTCAAAACTGTACTTTCCTGGGTATTTTTTTTCTGTGCAAATCGTGCAGAATTTCATGTCAGCCCAGATGCGGCTGTTCTTGAAAATTGGTTATGCAAAGACTCCTTGCCAAAATCCAAGCTATCGCGTTTCAAATGAATCTTCGACGCCTGGCGCGCCGGGGATTTACGATGTTCAACACATTTGGAGACCGCTACACAGGTGAAGACTATACCCAGGTTACGGTATTTACAGATAACACTGGTTGGTTTCGAGATTATCAGCCCCGGCAGTCTTTGGCTGGCTGTCGCGGCGGGCGTTCGACGAAGGTTTCATTGGTCGTAACGGCGCGCAATGAAATTGATACACTGCCGCGCTTATTTTCAAGTATTTTGGCACAAACACGCCAGCCTGATGAAATAATTGCTGTGGATACAGGGTCAACTGACGGGACCTACGAAGCGCTGCAAACCCTGGCGGGTGAATATCCCCTGGCCTTGAAAATTGTCTATGTACCCGGAGCAAACATTGCGCGCGGTCGAAACAGCGGAATAAGACAGGCTTCCTACGAAGTGATCGCCGTTACAGATTTTGGCGTCAGTCTACCTCATAACTGGCTAGAAGATCTTGTCGCGCCATTTGAAAGTGACGCCAGAATTCAGGTAAGCGCTGGTCGTTACCAGGCTGTGGATGCGAAGGGCAGTCCCCGGCGCTGGCTGTTGGGAACGGCGCTGGAAAACATCAATCCACAGGCACACTTGCCCTCTGGAGTTTCAGCCGCATTTCGTAAAACAGCCTGGGAAGCAGTCGGCGGCTATCCCGAATGGTTAACTTTAACGGGTGAGGATACTTATTTTGCCCTGGAATTAAAGGGAGCCACCCAACAATGGGCTTTTGTGCCTGAGGCAGTTGTGTATTGGGAAGCGCCGGCTACACTGGCTGCCAGCCTACGCAAGGCGTATTTCTGGTCGATTGGGGATGGAGAAGCAGGTACAACCGCACGCGCCTACCGGTGGGCAGCGTACAAAGTGGGTTTGTTTTTGGGCGGCATGGCTTTTTCTTGCCTTTTCTTGGTTCTGGCGTTTCTATGGAATTTTACTGCCGGGTTAGTCGCTTTCGTTTTGCTCGCCCTCCTTGGCGGGGGTTTCCTTGCAAACCGCCTGCGGCGAAAGAGCGGCTCGCTCAAGCAAGAACTGCTCATTCTCGGTACATATATGTTCGAAGTGGCAGGGTTTGTGGAAGGGATGCGTCACCGCCCATTGGTGGATCGAAAGCGGGCTGCCAGCCTGGAAGGTGTCTTTTTTATCCTGGCAGGCGTTCCGATCGACGATACAGGCGGCGGGGCGCGCTGGACCCAAATTGCGCGCGAAATGATCCGCCGGCATTACCTGGTTGTTTATCTGTATAAATTTCCCAAGTATGAAACTGTCGAGTTAAACCTGCACATTCGCCATCCGAATTTAATCGTTCATCAGCTGAAGGAATTTCGCTGGGCTGATTTTTGGCTTACCTACGGCTGGATGCTGCGGGACAGGCCACTGTATGGACTCATTGAACTGCCATTACCTGAATTTCTCCCTATCATCGAAAATATTCATGCGAACCAAGGAGTGCTGGTATATGACTTGCTCGACAATTGGGAGTCTGCATTAGGGGGAATGTGGTATTCGAAAGAAATCGAGGAAAAAATTATCGCCAAAAGCCAGGTGCTGACCTCCACGGCGCCAAAGCTGGCGGTGAAATTGGAGAACCGCGCCTTGAGAAAGGTTCATTTACTCCCTAATGCCGTCAACAGCGATTTGTTTAATCCCGATCGAAATTACCATCGTCCCCTCGATTTGCCTCCTGCCGAATGGGTGGTTATGTATGTCGGCGCATTGTGGGGTGAATGGTTTGATTGGGCCTTGCTGAAGACCATCGCCAGGCAAAATCGTGAAACAGTCGTGGCCGTGATCGGTGATTATGCCGGCCAATGTCTGGAGGCGCCGCCAAATCTGCATTTTCTGGGTTTGAAAGCCCAGAAAGATCTGCCGGCTTACCTGGCTCATGCCCATGTGGCGATCGTGCCGTGGAAAATAAACGCCATCACCCAGGCGACCAGCCCCCTCAAAGTATATGAGTACTTAGCGATGCGACTGCCTGTCGTCGCCCCGGCCATCGACCCGCTCCGTAATCTGCCGGGGGTATACCTGGCAGAAAATACCGAGGGTTTTTTGCAGCAAATTCAAACGGCGCGGTTGTATAGTGGGAGTCGGCAGTCGGTGGATGTTTTTGTCCGACAAAATAATTGGAAGGCGCGAGTCGATGCTCTGTTGGAACTTTTGAATGGCAAGATTGATCGAACGAGTTAATCACAGCCTGCGTGCAAGGATTTGGCGGGCTTCGGCTGTTGCACGTTTGCCAGAGGACAGGCGCTCCCTGCAGGAAATATGCATGGCAAATGCAGGCAAGCCAGTTATTGTTTTTCCACCTGGATTGAGTTGGGAAGGCCAGGTGTTTCAACGTCCGCAGCACATTGCGGAAAACCTGGCTCGTATGGGCGCATTGGTATTTTACTGCCAGCCTGAGCACCTCTGGGCGGTGGATTCCTTCCGCCAGATCGATACCAATCTTTATCTTTGCCATGTTCGCCTGGAAGCTTTTGATGCCATCCCTGATCTATGGGTGCACATAATGACCTGGAATGCACAGTTTTTACATCGTTTCCAGAATCCCAAGATAATCTATGACTGGGTTGACGCCATAGACGCGTTTGAAGGCCAGTCAGCCCGTTTACACCAACAACACGCCGCAATGCTGGCTTCAGCCAATGTTATCCTGGCGTCTTCCAATTTCCTTTATGAACAGGCCAAGATCCGGAGACCCGACGCTGTGCTGTGTGCCAACGGCGTGGATTATGAATTCTTTGCTGCTGCCTGGCGCAGCCCGTTGGCTCTGCCGGTGGAATTAGATCAAATCCGTGCGCAAGGCAAACCTGTAATCGGGTATACGGGCGCCCTGGCAGGTTGGTTTGATGCAGGCTTGCTGAAAGATGCTGCTGAACAATGTCCCGATTTCTCTTTTGTCCTGGTAGGTCCTTTGCATGGGAATCGTTTTCCGTTGGACGAGCTAAAGAGGAAATCCAATATTCATTACCTGGGATTTCAACCATACCGCGCAATGCCCGCTTACCTGCAAGGTTTTGATGCCGCCATGATTCCGTTTCATGTGAATGAAGTGACCAACGCTGTATCACCAATAAAACTCTTCGAATACCTGGCGGCCCACCGACCGGTGGTTTCCACGCTGATCCGCGAAGCCCTCTCCTGCCCGGGTGTACTCACTGCTTCTTCCCCGGTTGAGTTCTGCCAACAGATCGAGCGAGCGCTGCAGATCAAAAATACGCCTGAATTCATAGATGAAGCCGACCGGGTTGCGCGGCAGAGCACCTGGCATGAACGAGCGAAAACCATCTTTGGTATAATCAACCAGTTATGAAGAAATTGCGCGTTCTCTCTATTTTTGGCACCCGTCCCGAAGCGGTAAAAATGGCGCCGGTTGTCCAGCGCCTGGCTCAACATGATCAAATTGATTCATTGGTGTGCGTCACAGCCCAACACCGCCAGATGTTGGACCAGGTACTCGACCTTTTTCAAATAAAGCCGGATGTTGATTTAGATTTAATGCGCCCGGATCAGGGATTGGCGCAGATCACTGCGGCAATATTCACCCATCTAGATCCGGTCGTTAAAAAGTTGAAACCCGATTGGGTGTTGGCACAAGGCGATACTACGACCGTAATGGCGGCTTCGTTGATCGCATATTACAACCGTGTGCGCTTTGGACATGTCGAAGCTGGTCTGCGCACCGGTGACAAATGGCAGCCGTTCCCGGAAGAAATCAACCGGAAAGTAGCCGGAGTTGTGGCAGATCTACATTTTGCCCCGACAGAATGGTCCCGGCAAAACTTATTAAATGAAGGTGTTCCATCAGAACAAATTGTCATCACAGGCAATCCGGTGATTGATGCCCTCCAAACGGTAGCCCAGAAACCAACCCCCGAGGATATTTTACAGCTTTTTCACAGCATTGGTTTGAACGATGGCGCCAGGCTGATCCTGGTGACCGCTCACCGCCGAGAGAATTTTGGCCAGCCCCTGGAGGCGATCTGCGCCGCATTGAAAGATATTTCAGCATGTTATGCCGGCAAAGTAAAAATTGTTTATCCAGTGCATCTGAATCCGAATGTCCAGGGCCCTGTGTATCAATTTTTAGCGGATGATCCCAACATCACTTTACTGCCTCCGTTAGATTACCTTCCCCTGGTGCAATTCTTAAAGAAAGCCACACTGGTGTTAACTGATTCGGGAGGCATCCAGGAAGAGGCGCCAGGTTTGGGGGTGCCGGTTTTGGTGCTGCGCGAGGTCACCGAACGCCCCGAGGGCGTCCAGGCGGGCACTGTGCGCCTGGTGGGCACAAACCGGCAGCGCATTGTACAACAAGCGCGCACGCTGTTAGACGATCCTCAGGCCCACCTGGCGATGGCCAAAGCTGTCAACCCTTATGGGGATGGGCAGGCTGCTCGACGGATTGTCAACGCACTGCTTCAATACGCTTAAGAGTTCGGTTTATGTTTCGCAGAAAGCCACGGGTCAATATTTTATGCAAAAATCAGTCGATTTGGACAGAGTAGATGTGGTGTACGATTCTGCCCAAGTGAGCCATCCCTTGGTAGAAGAGATAAAGGCTGTTTTTCAATACAGGGAACTGGTGCGCCAGTTTGTCTCGCGCACATTGAAGACGCGTTACAAACGCTCTTTTTTGGGTATTGTTTGGACGCTGCTTAATCCATTATTGACAATGCTGGTTTTAACCCTGGTTTTTTCCGCCGTATTTCGCTTAACCGTTGATCACTATCCAGTATATATCCTCAGCGGTCTGACAGCTTGGCTGTTCTTTTCAAGCTCAACTCAGGCGGCTATGGGAGAGATGGTGTGGAGCGGAGAGCTGCTCCACCGCATTTACGTGCCAAAATCGATTTTTGTTGTCTCAGCCGTATCCACATCTCTGGTGAATTTATTTATCTCTTTGGTGCCTCTCTTCTTGATCAGCCTGGCCCTCGGTTTGCCTATGCACCGCACTATCCTGGTGATGCCATTCGCCATTCTTCTTTTGACCATGTTCGCCCTGGGAATGGGTTTGCTGCTGGCGACGGCGGCCATTTATTTTGCGGATATGCTGCCAGTCTATGAAGTCCTGCTCACCCTATGGATGTACTCGACGCCCATTATTTATCCCATAACGGCGATTCCAGCAGAACTGCGCGGCTTTTTTCTGCTCAATCCGATGTATTATTTCTTAATGCTCTTCCGCCAGCCTTTGTTTGAGGGCAAAATTCCAGATTGGCAAACCTGGGCTATCGGCGGCATGATCGCTGTGTTCACGCTGGTTGTGGGCGGCCTGGTATTTACGGCGCGCTCGAAGGAGTATGCCTTCCGTGTCTGAGCACAGCAGCCTGGCTGTTTCCAATTTGCCTGCCATTCAGGTCGATAATATTTCGATTGTTTATCGCGTTCCGCATGAACCGGTTTCGGGGATCAAGGAATTCGCCATCCGCTGGTTACAGCGGCAGCTTTCGTACGAGGCGTTTTATGCGCTGAAAAACGTTTCATTCCGGGTAGGTCGCGGCGAGACCTTCGGTGTGATCGGCCGGAACGGCTCGGGTAAAAGCACCCTTCTTAAAGTGATTGCGCGGGTATTATTTCCTCCCGAGGGTCGGGTGGTCCTGAGGGGAGTGGTCTTTCCTCTGCTCGAATTGGGCGCCGGATTTCACAATGAGCTGACCGGCAAGGAAAATATTTACCTGAACAGCGCCTTGTTGGGTCGCTCGCGGCGCGAGGTGGACCGGCTGTTAGATGGTATTATCGATTTTGCTGAAGTGGGTGATTTTATCGACTCTCCACTGCGCACCTACTCCACCGGCATGATCGGCCGGTTAGGTTTTGCTGTGGCGACGGCTTCTCGCCCGGATATTCTATTGGTTGACGAGGTCCTTTCCGTTGGGGATGCGGGATTTCAACAAAAATGCCTGGATCGAATGCAGTCTTTTCGCGACCAGGGGACAACAGTGCTGATCGTTTCGCATAGTATGACGACGATCCAGGCTTTTTGTTCAAAAGCGCTCTGGTTGAATCGAGGAAAAGTCGGCGCTCTTGGTTCGGTGGATGAAGTGATCGACCGCTATGTCGAATTTTCGCGGCTTGAAACGGCCAATGAAGTGATTCAGGCGCCTCCCGAACTGCCAGAGGCGGTCAGCCAACCGCCAGAACCGCAAGAAACCTTATCTGAAGAAATTGTCTCGAATGCAGAACTGCCCGTGGAACTGCCTCGAGAAAGCACCCCCGCCAAAAAACCTGAGATTACAATCCGCTCCTATACCAGCCTGGCAAGCCAACCAGCGACGTATTCAGCGGCCGGCGTGTTTAACCCGGAAAAAGGCTCATTGACAGCCTGGTTGGCTGTGAATTTTGAGCCTAATCCAGCAATTGGCGCCATATTCCATACTGACGACAGCCGTTTTGTTTTCTATATTACACCGTTAAATGCGGCAGAGTTGGAGCCTAACAGCCGCCTGTTGGTAGCGCGGGCTGGTGGAAACCGGCGGGTGTTAAACACATACTTCGGGCGGGCGGAATTTCCTGAAGCCGGCGCGGCGATCGAACCCAAAGCAGATTCTCCTGTTTGGCGGCATGTTTGCATGACTTGGGATGGAAGCCCGGCTGGTAAACTGCAGATTTACCTGGACGGAGAGCCTGTTAACTTTTTCGAGTACGATGGGCGTTACAGCAATACTCAGTCGCCTGCTCAATATTTTGCGATTGGTTACCGCCCTGGTGAATGGGTTGGCGAAATCATCCACCAGGAAGACGGCTCGACGGTGGTGACGAAGGTTGAAACCAGTATGCGGGCGGCGGAAAGCGGTCTGATACTGCGCGACATTCGCCTGTACCAGAACGCACTCAGCGAAAGTGAAGTAGCCGAAATTTGGGCGGCTGGCATAAACGAAGCTCTGCCTCTGACGCCGCTGAGTAAACTGCCGGTCAACTAAGTATGGCCCGGGTTTTGATATTACGGAGCAACCCGTTAGCGCCAGATCCGCGGGTAGATAAGATTGCGCGGACGCTGGCCAAGGCTGGTTATATCGTTCATGCATTGGGATGGGATCGGACTGCGCAGTTACCAGCCTGTGATCAACAGGGCGGCGTTCAAATCCACCGCCTGCTGATAAAAGCGCCTTTCGGCAAAGGGTTAGGTAATCTGCCGCAATTGTTGCGCTGGCAGGCTGCCTTGATGAGTTGGTTAGGGAAGCGCCATACCGAATATGATATTCTCCATGCCTGTGATTTCGACACGATAATCCCAGCGCTGGCGTGCAAATGGATGTGGGGTTTACCTGTTGTGTATGATATTTTTGACTTCTATGCCGATCATTTGCGCTCGACGCCTGCGCTCATCAAAAATATCATTCGGTGGATTGACCTACATGCCATCAATGCGGCGGATGCTTTGATCCTTGTCGATGATGCGCGCAGGGTCCAGGTGGCTGGCAGCCATCCCAAGCGCAGCACGGTGGTCTATAACTCTCCTGAGGATGCAGTCGTTCCATTGCCCAGCCAGGATAGCTCGAGCACCAAGGGTAATCTACGCATCGCTTATATCGGTCTTCTCCAGGTCGAGCGCGGTTTACTTGAATTGATTGAAGTGGTCAGCCGTCACCCACAGTGGTCGCTGGACCTGGCAGGTTTTGGAGGTGATGAAGAGAGAATCCTGGCTCGAGCCGCTTTGGTTCAGAATATTACTTGGCATGGGCGCATCCCCTATGACAAAACTATCAAGCTCAGCCAGCAAGCTGATGTTTTGATCGCTACCTATGATCCGATCATACCGAACCATCGTTACTCAAGCCCAAACAAAATCTTCGAGGCGATGATGTTAGCAAAGCCAGTGATTGTGGCAGATAACAGTAATATGGACCGCATTATCCGAGCGATTGAAGGCGGCATGGTGGTCCCTTATGGAGATATCAAGGCACTTGAGAGCGCTTTTTTGCAGTTGAGCGAAGACCCTGATTTGCGGGCGAAGCTAGGAAAAAATGCCCGGCGCGCTTACGATGAAACGTACAGTTGGCAGTGCATGGAAAGCCGGCTGCTCAGCCTGTACCGCAGTCTTCCCGTGCAAGCTGTTGATACCACTTCATGAAAGTAGGTGGAGATGACCAAGATCCTGCTTGTTGCCAATACGGACTGGTATCTCTACAATTTTCGCCGTTCGCTTGCCCGCTTCTTGACCAGCGAAGGTTTTGAAGTCGGCCTGGTTTCGCCTCCTGGGAATTATGCAAAGTTGTTACAAGAAGCCGGGTTCCGCTGGATGGGTTGGGAGGTCGGACGGCAGACCCTCTCACCAGCGGGCGAAATCTCTTCTTTACTGCGGTTGGCCCGCATATACCGCCAGGAACTACCCGACCTGGTTCACCACCACACCATCAAATGCGTATTATACGGTTCTCTCGCCGCGCGTTTGACAAAAATTCCGGTGCGCATCAACTCGATCACGGGCCGCGGGTATGTATTTGTCAGTTCTGATCGTAAAGCAGCCTTCCTGCGCCTGTTGGTTAAGCCATTCTACAAGCTGGCATTTGGAGACAAAGCCGGCGGGGCGGCCATTTTTGAAAATGCGGCAGACTTGGCCTATTTTGTTGACCACGGACTGGTTGCCAGCAACAATACCTTTTTGATTGAAGGGGTAGGGGTTGATGCGGATGAATTTGTCCCTACACCAGAGCCCGAAGGTCCGGTAGTTGTTCTTTTGGCGGCGCGCATGCTGTGGGATAAAGGGGTTGGGGCTTTAATTGAAGCAATGCGTATTCTTCGCCAGCAAGGGGTGACACCAGATCGCCTACGAGCTGTGTTGGTCGGTGAACCTGACCCGGGGAACCCGACTTCCATCGATCAAGCAACGCTGAAAGGCTGGCATGACCAGGGTATTGCAGATTGGTGGGGCTGGCGCGCCGATATGAAGGCCGTTTATGCAGCCTGCCACATCGTCACTTTGCCCACTACCTATGGAGAAGGAGTGCCAACCACACTCCTGGAAGCCGCCGCCTGTGGAAAGCCGATTGTCGCCACGGATATCCCTGGCTGTAGGGAAATTATACGACACGGAGACAATGGCCTGCTTATCCCTCCTGGCAACCACCAAGCTCTTGCAGAGGCCCTGCTGACTTTAGTGGAGCAGCCTGCTCAGCGTGGTAGAATGGGGCAGGCGGGCCGGCAGATTGTTCTGCAGCGATTTACAAACCGGTCGGTGAATGTGGCAACCCTGGATGTCTATTGTAAATATCTCAAGTTAGCTAAGGACTCTTCTCGTGATTGACTATTCCCCCCGTGAAACGCTGAATGTCATCCTACGCCGCTGGTTGTTGGTGGTAGTCTGCATGTTGATTGGTGGATGGCTGGGTTGGCTGGCGCACCGTCTTCAACCGCCAGTGTATGAGGCAAAAGCTGTTTTCACCATGACAGTCAATTACAACCAACCGGACGTGCTCTCATTATTGGACAAAGACCATTACGCTGAAGACCAGATTATCTCTGCGGCCATGGGCTTGGTGATTTCAAATTCAGTGAGGCAGTTAGTCGCCTCAGATGCAGCGCTGTCTGATATCACCTCTCAAGAATTGACTGTGGAAAAGGTGATCTTTATTGAACGCAGGCAGGCGGAAGTTAGCCTGGTGGTGCGCAATGCTGATTCCCAAAAAGCTGCCAGGATTGCAAACGTCTGGGCCCAGCATGGGTTTGAAGCGCTGAAAGAGGCTTATGCGCATGCCAACCAGGTTTATCGTCTAAATTATTATATTAAGGACCTGGCAAGCTGTATCGCCGCCCAGCCGGCTGTGAGCGGCCTGTGCCAGCAAACTTCGCTGACTGATTTACAAAAAGAACTGGAGAAGGCTCAAACCGACCTGCAAGCCGAACTCCAGGCCAGCAAAGGGCTTGTGCCAGCGGTGATGTTTGATCTTGCTCAAACGGCCGAGCCGCCTCAGGACCCGGTTCTTTACGCTACGCAGGGCTTAGCCTTAGCAGGGGCCATCATCGGATTCTTGATTGGAATATTGTTAAGTTTTTGGCGAGTGAATTAAGCGTGTTGCTTGCATCGAGGATTTACCAGCGGTTGTGCCAGGCGCTGTGGGCTGCAGGAGTTTTGTTCTTACCCATCAGCAGCCTGCCGATCCTGGTGAATCTGGCGCACGCGTCCTCTGTCGGTCCTCCGACAACCGCCTTTCTGAGCTTGCTCGCCATTGCCTGGCTGCTGCCGTATATCTGGCGAGGCGGGCGTTTGCCCGCTGAAACGGCATTATTTCTCCTTTTTGTTGGTGCAGCCCTCTTTACTTGGGCGTTGGCTTTTTACCGAAATGTGCCTCCTCTTCAAGATAAAACCTTGTTGGGTGAGGCCAGATCCACTTTTGTAACCCTGGCGATGGGGCTGGCGGTATTTTTCACCGCGGCCGGCTGGTTGCGGTCTCAAGAAAATGCCATGCGCACCACGCTGCGCTTGATACACATAAGTAGCCTTCCGTTGTTTACCTGGAGCCTCGTGCAGGCTTATTTTATCCTGTTTAAACAAAGCCTTTACCCGGATTTTATATACCAGGTGCAATATCTTCTTTCCTCAAGCCATTTATCTTTGTATCCAGGCCGAGTGACCGGTATGGCCTTCGAACCATCTTTTTTGGCGCACCAGTTAAATACGGTCTATTTACCTATCTGGCTAGCGAGTTCAACCGCGAACATCAGTGTATTCCGCCGGCTTGGGAAACTGAGCGTAGAAAATATTCTTCTGGTAGCCGGCACCTTGGTGATGATCTTAACGTTCTCCCGTGTAGGCTGGATATCTTATGGCTTATATCTGGGTATTTTGGGATTGCAATTCATTTCCTGGGCTGCCGGAAAGGTGGAAACCCGGTTATTTGCCAACCGCACAGTGAGTGTGAATAGCGCTGTGCGGGTGAGCCTCATGACGGGATTAACCTTCGGGTTTGCTTTGCTCACCGGATTGATTTTGGTAGGGTTGTACGCAGTTGGTATGCAATTTGACAATCGTCTGGTCTTAATTTTGCAGCGCAACCCACTGGCTGCCAATAATTTTTATGATTTCGCCAACCGTCTCTTCATCGGTGAACGGGTTGTTTATTGGAGCGTGGGTCTTGAGATTTTTAATGCTTTTCCCTGGTTTGGCGTCGGATTGGGAAACGCAGGGTTTTATTTTCCGGCCAGACTGCCGGCATTTGCCTTCGGATTGGTAGAAGTGCAGAATTTGCTTTATCGCTTAGGTGTTGGCTTTAACATCAAAAGCTTGTGGGTGCGCGTGTTGGCGGAGACTGGATTACTGGGTTTTAGCATGTTCCTTAGCTGGTACGCCGCCCTGGCTCGCGCTGGCCAGGCAGCTCGGCGCAGTGCTGATCCTTTGGTTCGACTGATAGGCATGACCGGTTTGTTCATGTTGACTGGGTTTATTGCCGAAGGCTTCAGCATTGATTCGTTTGCTCTGCCTTATTTTTGGTTCACGGTCGGGTTGTTGGTGGCTGCTGCTTCTTTGAGCCGCGCCGAAACTACGCCCGTTTGAGGAAAGTTCAATGAGAAGAAACCAAACAGGTTGGTTTGTTTTCCTCCTCATCAGTTGTCTCTTGTTTGCTTGCGGCGTGGCTCTCCTGGCAGGAGCAGGGGTGTTTACTTATCTGAACTCGGAAGTAGCCCAAATCTTTGACCGGATCAACGGTCAGTTGACCCCTGTTCCTTTGCCGGTTCGCCCAACTCCCAACCTGACCGTCGAGGCCGGAGCAGACGGACCTGGCAGCGCAGTAAATCCTCACCTGTTAATCACCTTTACAGCCAGCACGGAGACGCTCAGAGCCCTGCAGCAGGCCAACATTCCGTCTTCTAACCTGGTCGAACTGGCACAACGCTTCAGGGGATTGACGAATATTCCAAGTACGATCCCTGACCCTGCTTCTCCTCTTGAAGTCGGCGCGGATGAAAAATTTTGGGTTAGCAATGAGGACGACAAGCGCAGTTTTCAGATAGATGCCAGTCTGGTGTTCATTGGAATCCATGCATATTATTGGGTCGAAAATGGCATTAAATTCGATCCAGATGAACTGAAAAGCCTGGCTGAAACTTTTGACGAAAAAATTTACCCCACAGACCGTGAATTCTTCGGCAGCGAATGGACCCCAGGGATCGATGGCGATCCACGAATTTATATCCTGTACGCGCGCGGCCTGGGCAAGGGCATTGCTGGTTACTTTTCTACCAGTGATGAATTTCCCCCCCAGGTTCATCCTTATTCAAACGCCCATGAAATGTTTGATGTAAACGCCGATACCACACGCTTGAGCAGCAATTATATGCGGCTGGTTTTAGCACACGAATTTCAGCACATGATTCACTGGTACCGAGATCGAAATGAAGCAACCTGGCTGAACGAAGGCTTTTCGGAGCTGGCAGCCTTTCTTAATGGTTATTATCAACCTGGCTTTGACGCGATTTATACCTCTGATCCTGATATACAGTTGAACACCTGGCCAGATGAAAAAGACGCCGATCAATCTCCCCATTACGGCGCCAGTTTTCTGTTCCTGGCGTATTTCCTGGACCGTTTTGGCGACCAGGCCACCAAGGCTGTGGTTGCCAACCCGGAAAATGGCCTGACGAGCATCGACCAAACGCTCGAATCCTTGAATATCCACGATCCGATGTCAAACCGGTTGGTGACTGCCGATGATGTTTTCCTGGATTGGGAAATCACAAATTATATCCACGATCCCAGCGTTTGGGATGGGAGGTTTGTGTATAAAAACTACACCCTGGCGCCGCAGGCGACCGCCACCCAAACCTTCAATTTTTGCCCGGTCAATCCCCAGGTCAATTCTGTCCATCAATATGGTGCCGATTTCATTCGTTTCAAATGCCAGGGCAGCTTTACTTTGAACTTTGAAGGTTCGATACAAACGGAAGCCGTGCCTGCCAAGCCTCATTCGGGCAACTATATGTTTTGGTCAAATCGAAGTGACGAATCGGACAGCACCCTGGCGCGCACCTTTGATTTTCGTGATGTGACTGGCCCAATTGCGCTCGATTATTGGACCTGGTATGAATTGGAAGACGGTTATGATTTCACCTACCTGACCGTATCAGAAGATGGGCAGCACTGGCAAATTGTCCATACGCCCAATGGATCCGCTAAAAACCAGAGCGGTAACAGTTATGGTTGGGGGTACACCGGCAACAGCGGTGGCGGAGAAGAACCTGCCTGGATTCATGAGGTTGTAGATCTTTCGCCCTATGCGGGAAAACTCATCCAGCTTCGTTTCGAGACGATCACAGATGCGGCAGTGAATAAAAACGGCTTCTTATTGGATGACCTGGCCATACCTCAAATAGGTTATTCGGATAATTTTGAAACGAACGACGGCAGTTGGACAGCGGAAGGATATGCCCGTATCAATAATATTTTGCCCCAAGAGTGGCGCCTGGCGCTCATTCAGACTGGCAGTCAGGGCCATCGGGTTGAATATCTGAAACTGAATTCAGATCTATCGATCAGCGTGCCTTTCCAAATAGCCGGTGATGTGCAAAACGTTACCCTCATGGTGACCGGTCTGACACGCTTCACAACCCAACCTGCATCTTACCGATTTTGGGTAACCCGTTAAAAAGAAAGTGCGTCCGGCTGACTGCACGGACGCACCTCTTCAGGCTGCTGGTGGTTGGGGTTTCCGAAGTTCAGAAAGTTGTTTTTCCAGCTCAGCTCTCCGTTCGGCTGCTGCTTTGCGCACCTCCGCTTCGATCAGGCGATAACGGTCTTGAGCGTGCCCACGCAGGTCCTCGCCGGACTCAGGCGTGAAAAGTAAAGCGATTACAGCTCCGGTGATACTGCCAAGCATCACGCCCGCTAGAAAACTCATAAAGCGTCGCATATGGAATCCTCCTTTTCAAATAGAGTGGTTATATCTATTATACGGTAAATTAGCCAGCTTGTTGCAATGTACTGAACCACCTCTTGTCAGAACAAGCCAAGAATGGTTTAATAGAACATGCCCAGATCGTGATCGACGACTGGTACATCATGACAGTAAGCAGGATAAATTCGGCCCCTACCTGAAAGGAGGGTACCATGAGCACAACAACTCCAACCGCGGTTGATACTGTTTCGAACCGCAAAAAAATCACCACGCGCGTATTTCAACTGAAGAAAGAAAAGGCAGAGCGGATCACCATGCTCACTGCCTATGATTATCCAACTGCCGTTGCGCTTGACCGGGCAGGCATTGACGCCATCCTGGTGGGTGACTCCCTGGGAATGGTGGTGCTGGGTTATGAAAACACGTTGCCTGTGACGATGGAAGAAATGCTTCACCACAGCAAAGCTGTGGCACGCGGGGCGCACTTTGCCTTGAAGATCGGCGATATGCCCTTTATGTCTTATCAGGTATCTGCGCAAGAGGCCGTGCGGAATGCGGGCCGGTTCTTGCAGGAGGGGGGCATGGATGCTGTCAAGCTGGAGGGCGGCCGCGAACGCCTGGAGTGTGTGCGCCTGATCGTTGCCGCAGGTATTCCTGTCATGGGCCATATTGGCCTGACACCTCAATCGATTCACCAACTGGGCGGCTTTCGAGCCCAAGGGAAAACCGCCGCCGCCGCCCAGCGCTTGTTAGAAGACGCCCAGGCATTACAAGAAGCCGGCTGCTTTGGCCTGGTGTTGGAATCTGTCCCAGCGCGCCTGGCTACCCTGATCTCAGCGCGTTTGGATATTCCCACGATCGGAATTGGCGCCGGCTCGGGCTGCGATGGGCAGGTTCTGGTGACTCATGATTTGCTGGGTTGGTTCGACCGCGGCAGCCCGCGTTTTTCCAAACAATACGCTAATTTGTACCAAACTATGACACAGGCTGTCCAGACCTATATTCAGGAAGTGCAGGCCGCTCAATTCCCGGCCCTGGAACATTCAACCGAAATAAACGATGAAGAGTGGAATGAGCTCTTGCACAGGTTGGGATAACCATGGAAACTTCATCGAAAACCAATAAGGAAAAAATATTAGTCACCGGGACGGGCGCCATGGCCTGTCTATTCGCGGCGCGCCTGTCAGCCGCGGGCATGCAGGTGGTTATGTTGGGCACCTGGCAGGAGGCAATCGAACAGATCAACCAGCAAGGAGTGCGGCTGCAGTTGATCGATGGCCGTCAGCAAACCAGCCCCGCCTGGGCTACCAACGACCCCCAGGCTGTACATGGGGTACGCCTGGCTTTGGTCTTGGGAAAGGGTTGGCAAACACGCCGCATCGCGGCGCAGTTGGCAAGCTGCCTGGCGCCCGACGGTCTGGCGTTAACCTTGCAAAATGGCCTCGGGAATCGCGAAATATTGGCTGAATGCCTTGGTGTCAAGCGCGTCGGGGTCGGCGTGACCACGATGGGCGCCAGCTTGCTTGGCCCAGGCTTTGTGCGCCTGGCTGGTGAGGGTTCTATCATGCTGGAGGACAATTCTCGCCTGCACGGCTTCGCCGCTCACTTGCGCCACAGCGGCTTTGAAGTTGAAACAACCTCTGACCTGGCCGCCTTGCAGTGGGGAAAACTGGTCATCAACGCAGGCATCAACCCACTGACTGCCCTGTTGGGTGTAGCCAATGGTGAATTGCTGGCACGCCAGGCTGTGCGCAGAGTATTGGAAAAACTGGTGCGCGAGACAGCGCGGGTGGCCAACTTACAGGGCATCCGCCTCCCTTACCCAGATCCGGTGGCGGCAGTGGAAGCTGTCGCCCAACGCACAGCCGCCAACTTCTCCTCGATGCTGCAAGATGTGCGGCGCGGCGCGCCTACGGAAATTGACCAAATCAGTGGAGCGGTGGTGCGCACAGGTGAGTACCTGGGCCAGCCAACCCCATTGAACCGCATGTTGTGGCGGATGGTGAAATCTAACACGCCTTTATCTGAGCCGGTTTTGGAGGCTGCCTGTCCATGTTAATTGTCAGCGAAATCGCGGCTTTCCGCCAGGCCCTCCAGCGCTTGGCCAGGCCGGTGGGACTCGTGCCTACCATGGGGTATTTGCATGCTGGCCACCTGCGCCTGGTGGAACGAGCCAGGCAGGACTGCGCCAGTGTAGTGACGACCATTTTCGTCAATCCGACCCAATTTGGTCCGCAGGAAGATCTCGCAACCTACCCGCGTGATTTTGAGCGCGACAGCCGTATGCTAGAACACGCGGGAGTCGATTTGCTGTTTGCGCCAAACGCAGATGAAATCTACCTTCCCGGCTTCCAGACCTGGGTGAGTGTGGAAGGTGTCAGCCAACCTTTGGAGGGTGCATCTCGCCCGGGTCATTTCCGCGGCGTCGCTACCGTCGTCGCCAAGCTGTTCAATCTGGCCCAACCGGAGTACGCGTATTTTGGCCAAAAAGATGCCCAGCAGGTCGCGGTGATATCACGCATGGTGCGTGACTTGAATTTTCCCCTGGATTTGGTGATTGTGCCAACGGTTCGTGAGCCCGATGGCCTGGCCATGTCCAGCCGCAACGCTTATTTAAATACGGTTGAGCGCGCCGCCGCCGTGGTATTGTATCGTTCCCTATCTTGTGCAAAAGAGGCTTATGAAGCGGGCGAGCGGGATGCAGAAGCGCTGCGCCAGGCTATGCGGAACATCCTGGAGTCTGAGCCCCTGGCGCAAGTTCAATATGTTTCCTGTGCAGATAACGATACTTTGCATGAACTGCACGGACCGGTTTCGCATGCTTTGTTTTCGATGGCGGTCAGGATCGGTAAAACGCGGCTGATTGATAATTTTGTTTTCAGAGATGGTACCTGGTTGACTGGCAGTTTTAACCAGGGTTGAAAGAAGGGCATAGGAAATCACATTATGTTGTTGACGATTGATATTGGCAATACCAACGTGACTCTAGGGCTTTACGATGGTGAAAAACTTGGCCCTCGCTGGCGTCTGGCGACAGTGCATGAGCGAATGCCAGATGAATACGGATTACAGATTCTCGGTTTATTAGCGAATTCCGATATACGAATCAGTGATCTACACGGTGTTTGCATCGCCTCCGTGGTACCGCCTCTCACCGGGCGCGTGATGGAAGCCTGCCGCATTTACCTGAAGAAAGAACCTTTGGTTGTCGATGCGGGCGTTAAAACCGGCGTGCGCATTCGATATGAAGATCCACGAGCGGTCGGCGCCGATCGAATTGTTGACTGTGCGGCTGTGCAGCACTTCTATGGAGGGCCGGCGTGCGTGGTTGATTTTGGCACAGCCACCACGTTTGATGCTATTTCACGCGAAGGTGAGTATCTTGGTGGAGCGATTGCTCCCGGGATCAGCATCGCAGCGGAGGCCTTATTTGTGCGCACTGCCAAGCTGCCGCGTGTGGATTTACAGCGGCCGCCTTCCGTAATCGGTCGCAACACAACGCACGCCATGCAGTCGGGCTTGTTGTTCGGTTATGTGTCTCTTGTCGAAGGTATGGTGACGCGCTTTCGCCAGGAGCTGGGAAGTGATATGCAGGTGATTGCAACTGGCGGCCTCGCTGAAATTGTCGCTCAAGAGACTAAGGTGATCCAGATCATTGCTCCCTGGCTGACGTTGGATGGCCTGAGATTAATTTGGGAGATGAATTTACAGAAGAATTAGCCTCCCGCGCATCGTCATAAAAAAAGCCAGAATAATTGCATACGACCCTGTCTGACCGCTGCAATCCCGAAAAAAAGCGGGCGCTTACTCTTGCAGAAAACGCTTCCCTGGAATTTTCGGCCGAAATTTATATGCCTTGATGAATAATTTCGACCGATCTCCCCACTGCTGGTATAATCGATTAGGAATATGAATACAGAGATTCTTCGCCTCGACCACCCCATTGCTCTGAATCACACAATTGATGTTCTTCATAACGGCGGCATGGTTGCTTTGCCTACCGATACGGTGTATGGGTTGGCGGTCAGTTTAACGAACCAAGAAACAGTTGAACGATTGAGCACTGTAAAAGGCCGTAGCAGTGAGCGTACGATTGCTATCATGGTGGCTACCCTGGTGGATGTCAGGCGGGTGGTTTCTGAAATGAGTCCGGTGGCAGTTCACCTGGCCGAGAATTTTTGGCCTGGGCCTTTAACGTTGATCTTGCCCGCCGCGCCGGGCTTGCCACGCCAATTGTCGACCAATTGCGCCGTGGGTGTGCGTATTCCCAACTCGGCGTTCCTTTTAAATTTGCTAAAGCAGACTGGCCCCCTGGCGGTTACCTCGGCGAACCGCTCCGGCCAGCCGCTGCCAATCTCAGCCGGCGAAGTTCTATTTCAACTCAAGGGACTGGTACACCTGGTGATTGATGGCGGGCACCTCCCCAACCGAAAACCCTCGACGATCGTTGACTGTACTGGCAGCGAACCCATTATTCTGCGCGATGGCCCAATTACATTAGACCAACTTAAGGCTGTTTCTTCATAGCTTGCAGTTTATTAACCAGCCTTTTATTTAATCTTCATGCAAGCCTTAGCTTTATCCATATAATAATAGTTACATTCTCCTCAAACGAACCGCCCAAAAGGTAGTGGCAGCCTGATGGGCGGTTTGATTTTATGCTGGCTTGTAATTCATTGAAATATTATTCTTCGACCGCTGTCTGCTCCCTTGAAAGGGGAATGATGACGTGAAATTGGCTTCCAGGCGTAGTGCGTTCGTCCAGCCCTCTGCTTTCAGCCCAAATCTGCCCACCATGTGCGTCCACAATACCTTTGGCAATTGCCAGGCCTAATCCTGGGCCAGAGCCTTTGAATTTTGTTTTTCCGGAGGAATGTAGCGACACCTCGCCTGTTTGGTAGAATTTCCGGAAGATTAATTCCAGGTTTGCTGGTTCGATGCCAATTCCGGTATCGGCGATGACCACTTCCACCGCGCCTTGCGGGTAACCCATCTGGCCTGGGGAAACTGCCACTCCCGAGATGGTCACGGTGCCAGAGTCGGGCGTGAATTTTATAGCGTTGGTGATCAGCTGGTAAAAAACTTTGGACATCTTTTCTGCGTCCACGTCGATCATGGGTAGATCGCGTAAATTTTCCAACTCAAGTTTGATAGCGCGCTCTTCGAATGAGCTTTTCAATGTAGTGCAAACGGAATTGATAAGATGATAAACCGAAGTGGGATGTTTGCTCAGGTTTAGCGTTTGCGAGTCGATACTGGCGATGTCCAACATACTGTCCACAATTTCATGCAGACGCATAATGCCTGCGTGGATGCCGTTGAGCATTTTTTGCTGATAAACATTATTCTTAATACCTGTGTCTTCCAAAAGCATTTCCGCATAACCGCGAATCACCGTTAGCGGAGTGCGCAGCTCATGCGAGGATACACTGATAAAATCAGATTTTGTTTGATCCATCTTCTCTAATTGAAAGACCGCTTGCTGCAGTTGGCGGTTGGATTGTTCCATCGAGGTGTAAGCGCGGCGAAAATCATTGTTCACCCGCATCAAACTGTCCACCAGCCGTGCGTTTTGCAGGGAAAGTGATAGTTGATCAGCAAGTGTACTGGCCAGATCGAGCTCTTGCATGGAATACCCGCGCTTGCCTTGTTTCGCTTCCAGGCAAATCAAGCCGATCCAATCTTCCCTGGCGTGCACAGGGATGAATAATCCCATTTGCAGTTTGTAAAACCAGGCGCGTTCACCTTCGCTCAGCTTGAGGAAATCTGGCGAAGCTTGCACATCGCACATCAACAGGTGGCGGCGATCTTTCTGTAAAGTTTGAAACACAGGAGTGGCGCTGTTCACCAATATTTCGATCGCATCGGGATCAAGCTGTCCCATCCCACCGAGATTTTTCAGGCGATAATAATTGCGGCGAGCGCCAGATTCATTTTCCACGGAAAATATAAAGCCACGTGAAATACCAACAGCTTTGCAGATCAACCCGATCGCCACAGTAGCCAGCAATTCTGGATTGGATATATTGCTGATCCCGTTGTTGAATTCACGCAATGTGCGAAAGCTGGTTCGCTCGAAAACCGGGCGAGGTTCACTTACAAATCCTGAAATAAGAAAGGTTGCCAGAGTGATGAAGACCTGGCTGAAAGGCGGGGTCATGTAAACTGCGCTGACACTCCCCGCCAACAGCAGGGCGCAGCTCATCCATAACCGCCAGATATCTATGGGCTGGCAATTATCCGAACGCGACGCCATTAACAGAGCGGCGCTTCCAAGCAGAGCGGCCAGGCTCGTTAACATAAAAAGGGCGTTTTTATCAGCTGGCAGAAAAACATAAATACCAATAAGCAGAGCTCCCCCAAACGCCCACCACCATGATTTGCCTGGTCCGCCGCTCAGCAGATGCATCAACGGCAGAAAACTGGCAATTTGCAACAATAGCCAGCCCAAAGCCAGGCTATCTGTGATGATCGAATCACTATCGGAATTACTGGCGACCAAAAAAACAGAAATAATTACGCCGATCAGGCAAATCCAGCCTAAAAGTTGGGCGTTGGCCGTGGAAAAACGATTTCTTTCATACAACAATATCAACAGCCCTATATAAACCAGGCCAACCCCAACGGAAACAGCCGATGCCAATAACTGCAAGGTCATGCCGCTGCGGAGCTCGCCTACTGCCTGAGGGGTAAAATCACATGAAATTTACTGCCCGGGCATTCTTGCTCGTTGTAGCCTGGGCTTTCGACCCAAATTAACCCGTTGTGCGCTTCCACAATGCCTTTGGCGATGGATAAACCCAGCCCGGTGCCTTTGCCTTTAAATTTGGTTTTACCGGATGAATGGAGGGCGACTTTTTCGGTTGAGTAGAATTTGTAAAAAATAAGCTCCTGGTTTTGAGGGTCAACGCCAATGCCGGTATCTTCAATGATGATCTCAATTCCCGGCGCCGAAAATTCACGGTAACCTGGTTCCGTGGTTCGTCCAGAAATGGTGACGCGCCCGCCGTCTGGAGTAAATTTAATCGCGTTAACAATTAGATTGTAGAAAACTTTCCGCACACCATCGAGATCTGCCTGGATGGCTGGTAAACCTGGCAGGTCCTGGTGGAGTTTGATGCCGCGCTCGGTTGCTTCTGGCAGTAAACTTTCGCAAATTGAGTTGATTAAAGTGGCGATCGGGAGCGGAGTGGGGTAAAGCGTTAGCGCACGGTTATCAATTTTGGCGACATCCAGCAGCGATTCAATGATCTCCAGGAGTCGGCGCACCCCAGACATGATCCCTTTGACCAGGCCAAAATAACGAGGGTCATCTTTGAGAGCTGGCTCATCCAGCAGCATCTGGCTGTAACCTTGCACCACGGTGAGCGGAGTGCGCAGTTCGTGGGAAGCCATGGTCACAAAATCTGATTTGGCTTTGTCTAAGCGTTCCAGTTTGTCATACGTGTTTTGAAGGTCGAGTGTGCGCTGGTGAACCAATGTTTCCAGGTCCAGGTTAAATTCATTCACCTGATGATAGAGATTGGCATTACGGATGGCGATGGCTACCTGGTCGGCCAGCAGTTGGAGAAATGCTGCATTTTCCTCGTTAAAAGCCGCCGGTCGCGAGCTTTTCAAATCGAGCACGCCTAATAACTGTTTTCCGAATTCGAGAGGTAAGGCGAGCTCCGAGCAGGTATCCGGTGAATCGCTTGAGGGTATATAACGCGAATCCCGGCTGACATCATCCAGGCGTAAAGGGCGGTGGTGATCGGCCACCCAGTCGATGACCCCCACTGCTTCATTTCCTGAATCAGGTTGGTTTTGCCATACCGGGATCGACCTGCCCAGACTGCTAGCCCCCGCCCGCATCTGTAATTGTTGTTGATTGGCATCGTAGAGATAAATTTGGACCGCATGCAAATTGAAGCGTTGTTGAATCAGCAAGGATACCTGATTTAATAGAGTGTCCAGGTCCAGGATTGAGGTGATGCGCTGTCCGACAGCCATGCTTGTTGCCAGGGAGCGTTGGGCTTCTTCTGTTGAGATAAGGACAGTCTCAAGCTCGTTTTTGAATCGAGCATTCTCCTCGCCAAGCCAGTGCTGTTTTTGTAATGATCGCTTTCTGACCAGGTGAATTGTGGCGGCCAGCAAAGTGCCCAGTAAAAGCACCAATCCGTAATACTGCCAGCCAGAAGATTCGGTTAATTGCCAGATAAACACTCCCCAGTTGAGCCATATGAGCGCTAAAAAGATGGTAAACCAGGCAGTATCAAGCCAAAAAAAGCCCATCCCAACAGACAACAAAATAAAACTATCTGTGACATAAATATCGCCCGTCAGCCACAACCGCACGGCGCAGTTAACCCAGGCCACTGCTGCCAATACGGCAAGCAGCCAGGTGGATTGGCCTGCCGTAAGTTTTTTTGAATTGGCAAGGAGATAAATTCCGCCGGCTGACATCGAACTGATAACAGCCAGCACTGCCAGGGTGGGGGTACTCAAACGAGGCAAAATGACAAGGTCGATGATGGCAATGACAAAGAATAAGATGGCAAGGCCGCCAGCCAACAATGGCAGGCGATCGGACGATTCTTGTTGCACAACCTGCGCCCAGTCACCCGTCCTGCCCTCATGACGGTCAGATCTCAATCTAGGATCTGGCGCTTGGTTCATAACTTATTCAGTCCGGGCGAGTCGTTTCGGTGAGCGGCCAATTGGGCAAAATATCCATGTCCAGGCCGTCGCGCTGGCTGCGCACGAATCTTTGGTAGCCGGCGGCGGCGATCATGGCAGCATTATCGGTGCAGTACATCAGCGGGGGAATGTGCAAATTGGATGGTAAACGCAGTGCAAAGGATTGGCGCAGCGCCTGATTGGCAGAAACGCCTCCCGCGACCAGGATGCTGCGAGCGTTGAATTTTTTGGCGGCATGCATGGTTTTACTGACCAACACATCCACCACGGCGGCCTGGAAGCTGGCGGCCAGGTCTTGTGTCGGCAGGCCTCTCGGATTCGCTTCTTGCTTGCGAACTTCTCTGAGAACGGCGGTTTTCAGGCCGCTGAAGGAAAAATTCCAGGTATCTTCCAGCCAGGCGCGCGGGAAATCGAAGGCCAGTGGATTGCCACCCTGAGCTGTGTTTTGAATCGACGGCCCGCCCGGGTAGCTTAAACCGAGCAGCCGCGCAACTTTATCAAACGCTTCGCCGGCAGCATCATCAAGAGTTGCACCCAGGCGGGCATAATCCAGGTGGTCTTTCATTAAAATTAATTCTGTATGACCGCCAGACACAATCAACGCAAGCGATGGAAACTCAGGTGCAGAGGCCGGTTTTTGGTCGGTATCTTGGTAAAGCCAGGCAGAATAAATGTGGCCCTCGAGATGATTCACCCCGATCAAGGGGAGGTTATTGGCCAGGGCTAACCCTTTCGCCGCGTTGAGACCGACCACCAGCGAGCCCGGCAAGCCCGGGCCGCGAGTTACGGCAACGCCGTCAATATCGTCTAATGTCAGGTGAGCTTGTTGGAGCGCTTGCTCAACAATGGGATAGATAGCGAGGATGTGCTGGCGAGAAGCGACTTCTGGAAACACGCCGCCAAAGCGGGTATGCACTTCCACCTGTGAAGCCACCACGCTGGAAAGAATTATCCGCCCGTCTGCAACCACGGCGGCGGCTGTTTCATCGCATGAGGTTTCAATGCCTAAGATGCGCACGGTAGCCAGCGGTTCTGCCTGGGAGGAGGTGTGGTGCGTAGGGCTCATTTCTTCCTTGCTTTCCCGGGCATTGGAGAATCTGTTTCAGATAGTAAATTCATCAGCGCGGTGAGGATGGCTTCGTCCTGTTCGGGCAAGACTGTGCGGGGATCGAACAAAACGAAATCATGGTCAAGCCGGCCGATGACAGGCGGGCGGCTGCGCCGCAAGGATTCCAGGAATTTCTGGGGGTTTCGAGTGCTGATGGAGAGTGTAAAGGTGGCCAGGGTTTCCTCTGGCAAGCTGCCGCCGCCGATGGTGGAGAAACCGGGCTGCACCCTTCCCTGACCCAATATGGCAGCCCACTGCTCCGCCCTGGCGCGGATCGCTGCCAGCGGCGTGGAAATCATGCGCCAGATTGGGATTTCTCTTTCAGCATTATCTTTCAAATAATGGATCAGAGTCGCTGATAGCGCAGCCAGGCACAGCTTGTCTGCACGCACTGCCCGAGCCAGAGGGTGTTTCTGTAATTTTGCTATCAGGTGCGCTTTACCAATGATGATTCCCGCCTGTGGGCCGCCCAGGAGCTTGTCGCCTGAAAAACAAATCAGGTCGGCGCCGGCTTGTAGCGATTCAGCTACTGTTGGTTCGTGTACCAGGCCGAAATTTTCTGTGTTCAACAGCGCACCCGACCCCAGGTCATCTATCAGAAGGATGCCAGCGCGATGAGCCACAGCGGCGATATCCGCCAGCGCCGGCTCTTCGGTGAAACCAATAATGCGAAAATTCGAGCGGTGCGCCCACAGGATCAACGCCGGGTTTTCATCCTGAACAACCTGTTCGTAATCGGACAGGTTTACGCGGTTTGTTGTGCCAATTTCTGCCAGGCGAGCGCCAGATTGTTTCATTACATCTGGCACGCGAAATCCTCCGCCGATTTCAACCATTTGGGTGCGCGAGATCACGACCGTGCGCCGCTTCGCCAGGGCGCTGAGCGCCAAGAGAACAGCAGCCGCATTGTTGTTCACTACCAATGCCGCCTCCGCGCCAGTCAGCCGGCAGAGAAGAGCCTCAGCGTGCGTCGATCGCGAACCGCGCTGGCCTTTTTCCAAATCAAACTCCAGGTTGGAATATCCGAGAGAAGCAGCTTGCAGTGCATCCAGGGCCGCCCGGCTCAAAGGTGCCCGGCCAAGGTTCGTGTGTAAAATTACGCCGGTCGCGTTGATTACGGGCGTCAATGAGGACATCGTCCATTGCTGCAGCAGCGAAGCCATTTGTTGTAACAGCGTTTCCTGATCAGGGATTGCACCGCCCAAGATGTAATTTTGGCGAGCAGACTCCAGCGTCGAACGGATGGCTTTAACCGTTAGTGTACGGCCGTAATGCTCTGACAATTTCCCAGCCGATGCTGTCTGTAG
The DNA here is from genome assembly GCA_029782365.1 of Chloroflexota bacterium. Classification (GTDB taxonomy): domain Bacteria; phylum Chloroflexota; class Anaerolineae; order Anaerolineales; family UBA4823; genus CAWBUW01. The sequence continues at coordinate 79,147 of JAKOUW010000190.1, read as the reverse complement.
TAATTGTTCTACTGCCGGCAGTTGGCGCAGTGCGGATAATTGGATTGTTTTTTCCATCGCGCCAACTTTAGGGTTTCCATTGGCTGCGTTCATTCAGACGCAGTAGAATTTCAATCAATAAAAATCCCATCATCAACAAGACTGCCATCACCGGGGTGAGCACACGACCCATTTGCAACCAGGCAACTGTGGCAGCCAACAGCCCGAACCAGGAAGCTTCGCGCACAATTACACTGCCGGAGGCTGGCGGATCCGTTTGGAACCGGCGGTTAAAGAACGCTACCATCGGCAGCATCAGGCCCGAGATGCCCAGCACAAGTAAGAAGAAGAAAAACCAGCGCGGGAAAACAGTTGGATATGTATTAATGACCAGGAAAGCCAGGCCACCCCAACCTGCAATTGTCAGAATAAAGGCGGGGAGGATAAAAAATCGGACAGGTGGGGTGGAATCATAATCGTTCATACCCCTCAAATTATATCGTATAAATTGGGCGCTGGCGATTCGTACGCCAGCGCCCGTTCAAAACTCAGGCTTCGCGGAAATGGCCTTCGTAAATCTCACCCTCATTGTCTTTTCCAGGCTCATTTGGTTTAGCCTCTCCCGCCGCGTCTGGGCTGCCTGGAGCTTGCTGGTAGAATTTCTCGCTCAGCTTATGCAGGCTGCGTTGCAGTTCATCAAGTTTGCGATTGATACTGTTGGTATCACTGCCCTTGGCTGATTCGCGCAGAGCTTTGATCTTGGAATTTAAATCCTCTTGATCCTCATTGGATACTTTGTTGCCCATCTCACGCAGCGTCTTTTCTGCCTGGTAGGCCAGGTTATCAGCATTGTTGCGCGCCTCTACCACTTCTTTCTGGCGCTGATCTTCAGCTTCATGATCCTTCGCCTCGCGGACCTTGCGCTCAATCTCATCTTTAGAAAGATTTGTCGAAGCGGTGATCGTCACTTTCTGCTCCCGGCTGGTCGCTTTGTCGCGGGCGGTTACGTTGATGATACCATTCGCGTCGATATCAAAAGTCACCTCAACCTGAGGAATGCCGCGAGGTGAAGGCGGGATGCCTTCCAGGCGAAAACGACCCAGGCTCATATTATCGCCCGCCATCGGACGTTCACCTTGCAGTACATGGATATCCACGGCCGTCTGGTTATCCTCTGCGGTCGAGAAGACATTCGCTTTCTTGACTGGAATGGTTGTGTTGCGTTCGATTAAGACAGTCATTACACCGCCCATAGTTTCAACGCCCAGGGAGAGCGGGGTTACATCCAGCAAAAGTACATCGCGCACTTCCCCTGACAGCACACCACCCTGAATGGCAGCGCCGACAGCGACTACCTCATCCGGGTTCACACCTTTATGTGGTTCTTTGCCACTGGTCAATTGGCGCACCAATTCCTGCACCATCGGCATGCGTGTTGATCCGCCAACCAGTACCACTTCGTCAATTCCGGCCGCCGTTAAATTGGCGTCTCGCAGGGCAGCCAGGAAAGGAGCGCGGCAGCGCTCGAGCAGATCGCTGGTCAGCTGCTCAAATTTTGAGCGAGACAGGCGCATCTGGAGGTGTTTTGGCCCGGACGCATCGGCAGTAATGTACGGCAGGTTGATCTCGGTTTCCAGGAGCGTCGAAAGCTCAATTTTCGCCTTTTCAGCAGCTTCACGCAGACGCTGTAACGCCTGACGGTCTGCAGCCAGGTCGATTCCCTGATCCTTCTTGAACTCGCCGATCATCCAACGGACAATGCGTTCATCCCAATCGTCGCCGCCCAAGTGAGTGTCACCGTTTGTCGAGCGAACTTCGACAACGCCATCCCCAACCTCGAGCAAGCTGACGTCAAAGGTGCCGCCGCCCAGATCGAAAACCAGGATCGTTTCATTCGATTTCTTATCCAGGCCGTAAGCTAAAGCTGCGGCAGTTGGTTCGTTGATGATGCGCAGCACATCCAGGCCTGCAATCTTACCGGCGTCTTTCGTCGCCTGGCGTTGACTGTCATTGAAGTACGCTGGGACAGTAATCACCGCTTTGCTGACTGGCTCGCCAAGGTAAGCTTCAGCATCTGCTTTTAATTTCGCCAGAATCATCGCTGAGATTTCCTGTGGACTGTACTCTTTTCCAGTCTGTGGGATCTTAACGCGCGCATCGCCGGCAGGTCCGCTGACTACTTGGTATGGCACCATTTTTCGCTCTGTTTCAACTTCCTCAAAATGCCGCCCCATGAACCGCTTGATAGAATAGACAGTATTCGCAGCATTGGTAATGGCCTGGCGTTTCGCCGTCTGTCCAACCATGCGCTCATTGCTTTTAGTGAAACCAACCACTGAAGGGCACAGGCGTGAACCCTCAGCAGTGGTAATGACGGTCGGTTGTCCACCTTCCATAACAGCGACCACACTGTTCGTAGTTCCTAAGTCAATTCCTATAATTTTAGACATCCTACACACTCCTTTTCCTTTTTCGTTTCTCGTTGAACCAGGCAAGCCGAGGACATCTGCTTGGCTTGCGAGACACTGGAATTACTTTCACAAGGATAACTGCCATGTAATAGAATTGTGTTAACATCATGTAGGAGGTATATCAATTCTTGACGAAAAGGAAGAATCCCCTGAGAGCCTTGTCAGCAATCGGGAAGCAACACCTCAATTATGCACCCAGAAATTGAGGAAACCTGAAATGAAATCTTTAACATTGGCAATCGAAGATATGGCAAAATGTTCTAATTTTAATTATTTGAGCCTATATGTGGGGGTCAATATCGTATGCCTCCCTATGAATAGAAGAACAACTGTGCGTGCCATGACACCTTAATTAGAATGAAATGTTAAAACAACCAATCTTAAAGAATCTGGAATTTTTAGGATACCGTAGGTTAACCGTATTGCTTATCTGGTTGGTTTTCTGCTAAAATGCAGGAGACAATTTCACCTGCAAGAAATGTTCTGGCGGCGGTCAGCAAGTAAGCACAGAAGGATTGGGTGGCGGCTGCCGTCTGTCAACGATTGGCTGATGCCTGTTCTTTAATGCCGAAGACTTTCTGTCAATCGATTTGACTCAGTATATGGCTTGTGGGGTCAGCTAAACACTTTGGCTGCTTGATAATTGATTTTTTAATCGCGATCCCCTGCTGGTAACAGCGGGGGCGCAGTGTCTTTATGCACTTGGTGCAAATCTTGGAGAAGGAGAGAATCACAATGAACGCCGAGCAGGCCTGGCAATCTGCCATTGGACAACTTCAGATGGATATGCCCAAGGCGTCATTTGATACCTGGGTGCGAGATTCCGCTTTATTGGCTTATGATGATGGTAATTTTACGATCGGTGTAGCCAATGCTTATGCACGCGATTGGTTGGAGGGGCGCCTTACCAGCACAGTCACGCGGCTTTTGAAAGGAATTATGAACCGCAATGCTTCGGTCCGTTTTGTGGTCTCTCATAGTACGCCAGCTATTCCCTCCACCCCAGAAACAGCAGAGCCAGAACTTATTCCACTGGCAGAGCAAGAAACGCCGCGCGTATCTTTTACCAGCTCGAATTTAAACAGCCGGTACACGTTTGAAAACTTTGTGGTCGGTCCCAGCAATCGCATGGCGCATGCCGCCTGCCTGGCGGTTGCTGAGCGCCCGGCCCACGCTTACAATCCATTGTTTTTGTACAGTGGGGTCGGCTTGGGGAAGACTCATTTGCTGCATGCGATTGGCAATGCATGCCTGAATCGTGGGCTGCAGGTGTTATACGTCTCATCCGAAGTTTTCACCAACGATCTGATCAGCGCGATCCGCAACCATACTACCCCAGAATTCCGTGAAAAATATCGTCAGATTGATGTTTTGCTGATCGACGATATCCAGTTTATCGCTGGCAAGGAATCAACACAGGAAGAGTTTTTCCATACATTTAATTCGCTGCATGGGCAAGATAAACAACTGGTGATTTCCTCAGATCGCTCTCCAAAAGCCCTATCTACATTGGAAGAGCGTCTGCGTTCGCGCTTTGAATGGGGATTAACCGTAGATATGCAGCCGCCAGACTTTGAAACCCGCGTGGCGATTTTACGTTCAAAAGCAGAGCGACTCGGCAGGCGTCTGGCAGATGAAATCCTGGATGTCATTGCCCGCCGCGTGCAGTCAAATATTCGCGAGCTGGAAGGCGCGCTGACAAGGGTGGTGGCCTTTGCCGACCTGAGCGGCCAGGCGGTATCCGCACATCTGGTTGATTCGGCTCTGGCCGATATGCTGCCGCGCCAGGGCGAGCTGCGGCCGGCTGAGATTTTAAGCGCGGTATCCAGTGTGTTCGGTATTTCCACAGAACGGCTGATCGGTCGAGACCGCTCACGCGATGTTGCTCTGCCCCGCCAGGTTGCCATGTACCTGCTCAGGCAGGAAGCCAATATATCCTTACCTCAAATTGGCGAGTTTTTGGGTGGGCGTGACCACACCACAGTTTTGTACGCCTGCGACAAAATCGCTGAATCGATAGAAAGTGATGACCGCTTACGCCGGCAAATCATCGCGGTGCGTGAGTTGTTATACAAGCGTATGAAGTGAAAACGGTTGGATTTTAGCCGTTTCAGGCGCGCTTTTTCAGCCAGACCAGCGCTTTGCGCCAGATTCGTTTCATCGGCGGGATGTTCAAGCTTGGATCCTTTTCGACTGGCTGAGGCCAGGGATCCAAATCGAGCATTTTACGGATAACATACTTGCCCAACAGTTGAAAAGTCGCCAGCACTGGCGCTGCCAGCAACAGCCCAACGAACCCGATCAGGTTGGTTGCCACAATAGCGGCAATCAAAACCCCAGCCGGGTGAACACCTAAGGATTGGCCGATGATGCGCGGGCTGATCAGGTTGTCAAAGATTTGATCCATCAGCAGCATGAAGATGATGACCATCACCGCGTACGGCAGTGAGTCCATATGATAAAGATTGCCGTCCTGCAAAAACGCTACCAGGAATGTGACGGTATTGGTGGTCAGCGGTCCGGCTAGGGGCACAAAACGGGCTAAACCTGCCAGCACAGCCAGGCCAAATGCATACCGCACGCCGACGATGTTTAACATGACGCTGTAGGCGATGATCACAATGGAGACGATGATCACCTGGCCGCGCAAGAAGGCATTCCAGATACGGCCTAATTCCTTGACAATCCGTTGAATATCCGAGTTGTATCCTGGCACCTGGATGTTTGCCATCGCCTTCGGAAGCTCTCCAGCATCCACCAGGACAAAATAAGAAACCAGCAGTACGAAAAACGCCCAACCTAACGTGGATGCTGCTCCACTGGCAATTGGACTGACCACATCGCCAGCTCTGCCGATCAGGCTTTGGAGCGTATTGAGTAAGTCGTTGCCGAGTGTGTTCAGGTTGACGAGTTGGCTTGGGTTAATCTGAAAGTTTCCGAACATAAAAGTTTGTGAGGAGAGCTGTTGGATAATCTCCGGCACCTGCCCTGAAAAATTCTCAATCGTGACAATCAGGCTTTGGACCTGCTGGACCAAAGCGACCCCAGCCACGGTGAACAAGGAAACCAGAATTGCCAGGAGAATGAGAAAGATCAAGTTGGCTGACCACTGCCATGAAATATGAGTCAGGCGGCTGAATGAGCGGATCACGGGATATAGCAAATACGTGAGAATAAACGTCATTAGCAGCGGACCGATAATCGACCGAAAATAGAACGTAAAGGCCAGCAAAACGGCGCCGATCATCATACCAATCACAATTTTGAGCTGAGAACTCCAACCAGGAGATGAAGACGGAGGTTGAGTAAGATTGGTCATTTCCTATTCCTTGTCATTTTGACTGCCACCAATGCTCTTTGCGCGGAAGTAACGGGAAATCTTCTTGTTGAGGGAAAGGCTCCAGATCTAAGATATTGCGGTAAAAGTAACGGAAAATCAGACGCCCGGAGGCAATTGTTGGAGCGGCAAGCGGGATGCCGAGTAAGCCCGCGACTAACGCGCCAGACACAATTCCCAGGATGACTACCAGAGGATGCAGGTGGACGCTGCGTCCAATAATGCGCGGAATTAAATAGTTCAGGTCAAATTGCTGGTAAACCAGGTGCAGGCAGATCAAAATCAGGGCGAACACCCAATGGGGAACGGGAATCCAGGTAGATCCTGAGATAAACGCCAGAGAGGCGGCAATTGCCAACCAAATGCCATGTCCAACGCTCGGCAAGAATTCCAGCAAACCAGCTAAAACGCCCATGCCGAAAGCAAACGGCAGGCCCAGAATGAAGCCGACACAAATAAATAAAATGCTGACAACGATTCCCAGGATTAACTGGCCGCGGAAGAAAGATACCCAAATCTGGTTGATTTGCTGCCGTAGGGTGATAAAATCGTCGAGGTAGGCCGTTGGAACGAGATTATCGAACCAAAGGCGGAATTTTTCCCCATCCTTGATCAGGTAAAAAGAAACGATCACAATAAATATTAACCAAATAATGGAGGAAATCACCTTCACAAGCAGCTCAACCGTTTGGCTGGCAAATGTTTCCACCAACCCTTGGGCTGAATTGAGAGTCTGATTGAGAAGGTCGCTCAGGTCAACCGGCAGTCCTGCCATTTGTAAGGGTTGGCTGATGAACTCCTTCAGATCACGTAAAATTAACATCACGTCAAAATTGATGCCGCGCATCTCAGCTAAGAGTGTTGGCAAGAAGATGATTGGAATCAGACTGAGGATGACTACCACCAACAAATAAACCACACCCATGGCCGCCAACCTGGGCATGTGCAAATAAGTTTGAAAGCTGGATACCAAAGGCGATAACACAAAGGCCAGAATAAAGGCCAAGACCAGGGGAGCGATGATGGCGCTAAAACGGAATAATAGGTAAATGAAAAAAGCCAGGAAAAGCAGGCTGACCACCAGCTTAACTTCGAAAGGCCATTTCGGACGCATCATGTTGCACTCTTCCTCAAGATTCATTCTAAAGGAATTGCCGCATTTTGACAACTAAAAAGAGCTGGCTTCCAAATGCTGCCAGCTCTCTTTAGTCACATGCAGTGTTTATTTAATAAAGAAAGATAGTACGACGAGGATTACAATGAAACTTCCTGCCAGGACACCAATTCGTTTGAGGTCGTTGATTACGGAGGTGTAATCGGGATTAAATACGGGGGCGTTTCTGGATGAAGATGGTGCGGAAGTAACAATCGGTGTGCTGTCGATTGTATTCCTTCTGCTTTGGCGGTAATTTTTCTTAGGCATTTTTTCTTGCTCCTTAGCGGGCATAGTATATCAGAAAAACGAGGATCTGGGAGTTCAGCTTTGTCTGTATCCATGGTTTTCACGCAATCTAGCTCGCCTTTTCATGTAGTTGCCGCGGCCTGGTCGGACCATATGCAATCACCCCAATAGGATCATTGTGGCAGGCATTGGAAAGTGCATTTATAATAGGGTAGTATAACTTCTAAGAAAATATGAATTCCCTAAAAGAACGCATCCTGTTGATAGAAAATAACCCTGAAACCATTGACGTGGTAGCCCGCCAGACGCTTCTTCCCATGGGATTTAAGGTGCAAGTGGCGACAAACGGGGAGGCAGCCATCAAAGAAACAGGGCGGTTTGTCCCAGATGTGATTATCCTTGACCTCAAACTGCCGGGCCTGAGTGGAAAAGATGTGTTGGTTGCTTTCGCTTCGCAAGGAATTGAAGCACCCGTGATTGTGTTAAGCGAGAGGAATGCCGAAACCGATATTATCCAGGCGTTCCGGTTGGGTGCCAGCGATTTATTGACTGCGCCTCTCAGAGAGGCTGAGGTGATTGCAGCCGTCGAGCGTGTGTTAAAACAAGTGCGAACGCGTCGGGAGAGAGAAATGCTCACCCGCCAGCTTAACCAGACCAATCAGGAACTGCAGCGGCGGGTGCGCGAACTGACGACGATCTTTGCGATTGGCAAAGCGGTCGTGTCTGTGACGGATACACGCGCCTTGTTGAATAAAATTATCGAAGGGGCCGTTTATGTAAGTGAAGCCGATTTTGGTTGGTTGCTGCTGAGAGATGAACATAGTAAGAATTTTTTGCTCAGCGCGCACCGCAATTTACCCCAGTCAATGGCTGTTCAGATTAACCAACCCTGGGAAGATGGTTTGACTTCTTTGGTGGCGATTTCTGGCGAATCTTTGTCGATCTACGGAGAGCCGCTAAAACGCTTCAAGGCTGCAGCACTGGGACAAGCCGCCCTGGTTGTGCCGATCAAAATAAAAAATGATGTGGTCGGACTCATGACGGTCGTGCGCAAAGCATTGAACCCAATGGGCGCGTCCAGCCAGGTGTTGTTAGAGGCTGTGGCAGACTATGCTTCGATTGCCATCGTCAACGCCAGGCTGTTCAAAGTTCTAGAAGATCGGGCGCACTCGTCACAATACGTTGCAGATTCTGCCATGGTCAGCGAGCGCATTGTGGATGAAATTATGCAAAAAGCCAGCGTTGAAATCCATACAGCAGTTCAGACAGCGCGCAGTCAGGTGGATGGAATGCTCAGCATGACACTCGGAAAGCTCAATGTGGAGCAAATCAATTCTTTGACCAATGTTCGGGATCGTTTGAAAAGCATCTGGGATATTGCGGATTCAATGATGGTTTTTGCGTCCGACATGTCCGGCACTCCCAAAGGAGGTGTTGAATTAAACGAAGTCGTGCGCCAATCGGTAGCGCGCTTCTTACCGGTGGCTCATTATTCAGGCCTGACAATCTCCTCCGATCTGTCGGCCCAGTCAATCAAGCTGGAAGCAAACGAACTCCAGCTAGCGAAAGTGGTGGACAGCCTGGTATCAAACGCCATCCGCTTTAGCCCGCAGGGCGGGCAAATTACCGTCCGCGTGGAAAAAACCGCTGATCAAATGTGCCGCGTTTCCGTGCAAGATCGTGGACCGGGCATCGATGAAGCCCTGCAGAAGACAATTTTGAAGACTAAGAGGAATCCTGCTTCGAGCGGCAACCGCAGGTTTGGGGGACTGGCTATTGGATTGCCTCTGGCCAGGGAGATCGTCGAAGCACATCATGGCAAAATGACCGTTGAAAGCCGGCCTGGTTATGGCGCTACGTTTTCTTTCAGCCTGCCTGTGAGTAATCAATAATTATGGCCGTCCCAAATGTGTTGATCGTTGCGGCAGAAGAATCGATTGGCAGGCGCTTTGAAAGCGAAGTTTTATTGCCGCCTGTTTTTGATGTCACTTTTGTCGCCTCGGGAAAAGTTGCTGTTGACTTAATCAAGTCAAACTTACCTGACTTGGTGTTTATCTCTACTCGTTTGATGGACGGGGACGGAATCGTGTTTGGACAGCGCCTGGCTGAACGACTTCCGGCATTGCCCTTGATCCTGGTCACTGCAGAATGGTCTGAAGCCGCCTGTATCGAGGCCCAACGCCAGGGTTTTTGGGACTGCCTGCCGGCAGACATGCCTGTCTCGCAGGTTGAAGCCAGTGTCAGCAGATGCCTGGAAAGACGACAGCGCCTGCGCTCGTGGGCAGTCAATGAAGCCTCGCAAAAATCACGCGGGTTGAAGAAGCGCATCCAAACTTTGGACGCCCTGCATAAGGTTGGCCAAACAGTAAACAGTTCCCTGGATCTGGATACCATCCTGTCAGCAGTGGTCGACGCCGCAGTTGAAATGACCGGCGCAGAGGAAGGCAGCCTGCTTCTGTTGGATAACGCAACTGGCGAGTTGTATATGCGCGCTGCCCGCAACTTCCAGGAAGATTTTGTGCGCACCTTCCGTTTGCCTGTGCATGATTCCCTTGCCGGGCAGGCAATCCGCACCGGTCAAGTGATTACCTTCGACCAGGCGGCACCGAAGAAGATAAAAACTTCTTACCTGGTGCACACCCTGGTTTATGTGCCGCTGCAAATCCAACATCGGACGATAGGCGTGCTGGGCATCGATAACCGACAGGGTGGGCATCCTTTCCAGGCCGAGCATATTTCTCTGATGTCCACCCTGGCAGATTATGCGGCAATTGCCATTGAAAATGCTCACGCTTATGCCAGTCTTGATCTGGAACGTAAGAAACTTGAGCTGATTTTGACCAAAGTAGAAGACTGCGTCATTGTTGTGGAGCATGATGGCCGCCTGATTATTGCCAACCAGGCTGCGCAGAAAGCTTTCGGACTGCAAGGCAACCTTGCAGCTCAGCCGGTGGTGGATTTGATTCGCCACCAAGATTTATTGGATATATTTCAGCAAACCATCACCACACCTTATCGCTCTGAGATTCAATTGGATGACGGGCGTGTCTTTAATGCCCAGGTAACGCCCATCCCTGAGATAGGGACGGTGGTGACCATGCAGGATATCACGCATTTGAAAGAGCTCGACCGCATCAAGAGCGAGTTCGTCAGCACGGTTTCCCACGATTTACGCTCTCCGTTGACGGCCATATTGGGCTATGTGGAATTGATCTCCCGCGTCGGGCCGGTGAACGAACAGCAAAAAGAATTCATCGCCCGCGTCCAGGTCAGTGTGCACAATATTACTTCGTTGATCAATGATCTGTTGGATTTGGGCCGGATCGAGGCCGGGTTTGATGCCCGCAAAGAGCTCATCCCCTTTGGTGTGATTGTAAACAGCGCACTCGAAGGCCTGGCTTTGCGCATATCGGAAAAATCTCAACAATTGACTGTCAATATTCCACCCGATTTGCCAACAGTGATGGGCAACCCCGTGCGACTGCGCCAAATGGTGGCGAACCTGGTCGGCAATGCGGTGAAGTACACGCCCCCGAACGGCAGGATTGCTGTGCTTGCCCACTGCGAAGCCGGGCAGATCATCTTACAAATCACAGACAATGGACCAGGCATACCGGCGAGCGACCAACCCTATATCTTTGAGAAATTTTATCGCGCCAGCAATGTTCCTAATGAAACGCCCGGATCGGGCCTTGGCCTGGCGATCGTAAAGTCGATCATCGATAATCACGGCGGGAGAATTTGGGTCGAATCGAGCGAGGGATACGGAACCACATTTACCGTAGTCCTGCCGGTGTCGTTGGAGAAAAGTCACTAAAGCACTGACCGACCAGTTTTCCAGGCTTGACAAGGTGGGCGTTTCGCAGATAATAGAAGCAGAAAAATTTACACTAAACAGCATAGACAGAGGAAAGTAAATTGTTGAAGGCAACCAGGGATTTCCGGGCATAGACTGAAACCCGGATTTTGCGGAAAGCAGTTGAAGTTCCCTCTCGAGCCGCCCATGTGAACAGCGTTTAGGCTCTGTAGTCTGGGCCGCAGCCTCAGCGTTAAAGGAGGAGCCGGTAAGCTAGTTTTTAATTGCCGCCGGCGTTGAGTGGGCTGCTCCATGGCAGCCAAGCTGGGTGGTACCACGGTATGCACAATCCCGTCCCTGTGTGTGGATGGGATTTTTCTTTTTTCGGAGGTGAGAATGTTTGAAGAACTGGAAAAAATCCAAACCGCAGCCCTGGCTGCATTGGAAAGTGTTCAATCGGAGGCTCTGTTAGAGCAGTGGCGCATCGCCCATTTGGGGCGCAGCGCTCCTTTGATGCAGGTGTTCGAAAAATTCAACAGCCTGCCCAAAGAAGAAAGGCCGGTGGTCGGCAAGCGCGCCAATGAGGTCAAGCGGCTTTTGGAGTCCCACCTGGCTGAACGAAGTGAAGCGCTCCACCAAAACGCCCTGGCGCAAGCCCTGGAAACTGAACGCCTGGATGTCACTTTACCCGGGCGCCCCATCCAACAAGGCCGCTTGCACCCTTCGACACAAATCCTGCGCCGAATTTATGATATTTTTGCCGAAATGGGCTTTCAGGTTTATCGAACGCGCGAAGTCGAATCGGACGAATACAATTTCGAGCTGCTGAATATACCGGCGCATCATCCAGCCCGTGATATGTGGGATACCTTTCACACCATCACGCCGGGAGTGTTGCTGCGCACGCACACTTCACCCGGTCAAATTCACGCCATGCGCGAAAACGCGCCAAACCCGGTGCGGGTGATCTTGCCAGGCATGTGTTACCGCTATGAGCAAACCAGCGCCCGCAAAGAAATACAGTTTAACCAGGTGGAAGGCCTGGCAGTGGGACACCACATCACGTTTGGTGATTTGAAAGGTACGCTCATCGATTTTGCGCGCCGCATGTTTGGCGCCGCTGTGCGCACTCGCTTCCGCGCTTCGCACTTCCCTTTCACTGAGCCGAGCGCGGAAATGGATATCGAGTGTTTCATTTGCGGCGGTAAAGGCTGCAATGTATGCTCGAGCACAGGTTGGCTGGAAATTTTGGGCTGCGGCATGGTGCACCCGGTCGTGTTACGCAACGGCGGTTATGATCCAAAGGAGTTCAGTGGATTTGCCTTTGGCATGGGCCCGGAGCGCATTGCTATGCTGCGCTATAAAATCGAAGATATTCGCTATTTCTGGGGCAACGATTTGCGTTTCCTCGAACAATTCTAAAAGGATGCCAAAATGAAAGTTCCCGTTTCCTGGCTCAAAGATTTTGTTGAGATCAATCTGCCTCTCCCTGAGCTGGCCCATCGCCTGACGATGGCCGGTTTGGAAGTGGAAGAGATCTTGTTCGTCGGCCTGCCGGTGCCAGCCGATGCAGAGGCTGGCAGCCTGCGTGAAGTAAAAATGACCGGGATTGGTTGGGACCGAGAGAAGATTGTGGTGGCAGAAATTCTCGAGGTGATGGCGCATCCCAATGCAGATAGGCTGGTGCTGTGCCGCCTGAACGATGGACAGCAAGAACAGGTGGTGCTGACAGGCGCGCCGAATCTGTTCGATTTCAAAGCCAAAGGCCCTCTGCCTAAATCTATTAAGGTGGCATATGCCAAAGAAGGTGCCCGCCTGTACGATGGCCACCAACCCGGGCAGGTGCTGACAACTTTAAAACGTTCCAAAATTCGCGGTGTGGACTCGTACTCGATGGTTTGTTCAGAAAAAGAGCTGGGCATATCGGATGAACACGAAGGCATCATCCTGCTCGATGACGATGCCCCAGTTGGCAGCCCCCTGGTGGATTATATTGGCGATGCCGTCCTGACAATTGCCATTACGCCCAACGTGGCGCGCAACGCCAATATCCTGGGAGTGGCGCGTGAAATATCTGCGCTGACCGGCCAACCATTGCGCAAACCGGTGTCCGGCGGCCTGGCGTTGGGGCCGGCTGTGAGCGGTCGTGTCCGGATCGAAATCCTCACCCCTGAGTTGAACCCACGCTTCGTGTTGGGGTTGATCGAAAATGTGAGTATTCACCCCAGCCCGTACGAAATCCAACGGCGCCTGCGCCTGGCGGGCATGCGACCCATTAACAATATTGTTGACGCGACGAACTATGCCATGCTCGAAATTGGGGAGCCGCTTCACGCATTCGATTATGACGTACTTGTTCAGCGCGCCGGAGGCCAGGCGCCCACGATCATCACTCGCACGGCGCTGCCTGGCGAGCGCCTGATGACCCTGGACGGCGTGGAGCGGGAGCTGAACGATTTTACGGTGCTGGTTTGTGACACGGCCGGAGCGCTTTCGGTGGCCGGAGTGATGGGCGGCGCTGAATCGGAAGTGACCGATCAGACCCGCAGCATTTTATTGGAGGGCGCGGCCTGGAATTTCATCAACATTCGCAAAACGGTTGCCGCTCAACGCCTGAACTCAGAAGCCGCTTACCGCTTCTCGCGCGGTGTGCACCCGGCTATGGCCGAACGCGGCGTTCTACGTGGGCTGGAACTGATGCGCCTCTGGGCAGGCGGCACTGTTTCCTCTGGTCTGGTGGATGCTTATCCGCTGCCTCCCAGGCAGTCTGTGGTCGAAATCACGACAGAAGACGTCCATCGTTTGCTGGGGATCACTTTAGATCAGGCTGAGATTTGTAGAATTCTAATTGGCCTGGATTTTGAAGTCGGTGTACACGGTGATGTCATCCGGGCTGCCGCGCCGGATCACCGCTTAGATATCAACGAGGGAATTGTTGGCAAAGCAGACTTAATGGAAGAGATCGCCAGGATTTATGGCTACGACCACATCCCCGAAACCCGCATGGCGGACGCACTGCCCATCCAAAGAAATAATGCCGGGCTCGAACGTGAAGAGCAGGTGCGTGATTTGCTGGTCAAGCTGGGTATGCAAGAGGTGGTAAATTACCGCCTGACAACGGCTGAGCGTGAGTCGCGCCGCCTGCCGCCTGGCGCCGAGGCCGATAACCGGATGTATATTCGCTTGAGCAATCCTATTGCCAGCGACCGCACCTCGCTGCGTCATTCCATCCTGGCCTCTTTATTTGAGAACCTGGAACACAACGCCCGCCTGCGCGAGCGGATTGCCTTGTTCGAAATCGGGCCGGTTTTTCTGGAGAGTGAGGAAGGAAACCTACCGGATGAACTCCAGAGGCTGGGGATTGTGATGACTGGTGCACGCAGCCCGGCTGGCTGGCAGGCCGCCGACGCAGGCGCCTTAGATTTCTATGATCTGAAAGGCATCATCCAGGCGCTTTTGGATGGCCTGCACTTGCCGAATATCCGGTATGAGGCGTCCACTTATCCCACCTTTCATCCGGGAAAATGCGCCAGGGTGCTTGTCGCAGAGCAGCAGGTGGGCGTCTTTGGTGAAATCCATCCTCAGGTGCATGAACAATACGACTGGCCTGCCAGCGCCGTCCAGGCGGGCTGGTTTGATTTGCCGGCCTTGTTGGGCAAAATCCCGGACCGCTATATCACCCAGGGTGTGCCGGAATTTCCTCCGATACTGGAAGATCTGGCCCTTGTGGTGGACGAAACAGTCCCTGCCGGGCGCGTGGCAGAGCTGATCCAACAGACTGGCGGGAAGGTGGTATCTGGCGTGCGCCTCTTCGACGTGTTCCGCAGTGAACAGCTTGGAACCGGCAAAAAAAGCCTAGCCTACAGCCTGACCTACCAGTCAAGCGACCGCACTCTGACGGATAAGGATGTGGCCGCCATTCGCCAAAAAATTATACGCCGCCTCGACCAGGAGATCGGAGCAAAGTTGCGCAGTTAATCGCAAGGGCGGGAATTTCGCGCCCTTTTAACCCTTGTATATTTCTACAATTGGTGATATTATTATCAATAATTATTGATAATTTGTTAGCGATTTTCTTGATGGTAAGAATAATCCAATAAACACATGGATTTCCCAGAGTCCATTCCTTCTCCTACCTCCTTGTTGCAAAACAAGGAGGTTTCTTCTATATAAACAAAACAGGGCAAGATGAATTCTTGCCCTGCACTGATGCACGATCCTGGAATTACTTTTCGCGAATTTCCGCTGAAACTGTTTTGTCGCCGGATTTTTCAAATGTCAGGGTCAGGTCAATTTTTGATCCAACCTTGAAATTCTCATTCTTCATGATGCACATAATATGCAAATCCCCGGGTTTAAGTTCAACCTGACCGCCGGCAGGGATTTCCACAGGTTTATCCACCAGGTCCATTCCCATTGTGCCATCGCTTTTTGTGACCATCTTATGGACTTCGATGGAACCACAAGCTGGGCTTTTGCCGGAAATCAATCTGTCCAGGTCTGTACCGGAATTCTTGATCACCATATACATTCCTCCAGCGGTGGGATAATCCATCGATGGACGTCCCCAGGCGGATTCGACGCTGATGGATGGTTTGGCAGGTGTACTGCAGGCTGCCAGCAATAGCCCGAACGTTATGCCCAGGACCAATAAGACGGTATATTTTATTTTCATTTTTTACTCTCCTTTTGAATAAAATAGATGAAATGGAAATCTGGCTCACTTTTGAATGGTTCGGCTGTTTGTTCGAACGATTGGGGAAAGATGGATTTGCAATCAGAATCTTAATGATTCGAAAATAATATTATCATAAATTATTGATAAGGTCAATTTATTTTATCACTTGTGTGTTATGGTGCAAATATCTTATCTGGATTTAATCATTTGGCGGCAAAATTGAGTATAATTGAGAATATCGAGAAAATTTACGGTAAAATTCTCTGAATTTATTGAAAAATATCAACTTTCTCTGATTCCTTCCCGTTGCGGACTCTTTAATAAATTAATCTTTGAGGAGAATTTATGGACCTACTGGTAGTATTTATCACTGGATTGACCACAGGCGGCCTGGGCTGCCTTGCGATTCAAGGAGGGCTGTTGGCCAGCACATTAGCCAACCAGGTGGAAAAGGATATGCTGGTGCATGTGGGCGGCACGTCGAGTAAATTTAAACCTCACATAGCGCAGCCCATATTACTATTTCTGGTCGCCAAGCTGGCAGCGTACACGATCCTGGGCTTTTTGTTGGGAGCCATCGGGTCGGTCTTTGAGCTCACCCCTCTCACGCGCGCCCTGTTGTATATTGCCATCGGCATCTTTATGGTCGGCAACGGCTTGCGTATGTTAAAAGTGCATCCGATCTTCCGCTATTTCGTCATCGAACCGCCGTCATTTCTTACCCGCTATATTCGGCGAAAATCGAAAAACAATGTATCTATGGCGACGCCGATTATGATGGGGGTGCTGACGATTTTCTTGCCATGTGGCGTGACTCAGGCGATGATGGCTGCAGCTCTGGGTACCGCCTCTCCTCTGGCTGGAGCAATGATCATGTTTGCCTTTATTTTAGGCACGTCCCCCACGTTTTTCGGGGTATCCTATTTTGCCACCCGCCTGGGGGCAGTTGTCGAGAAGAATTTCAGCCGCCTGGTGGCTGTTACCTTGTTGGTGTTGGGTGTAGTGCAAGTGGATGCTGGTTTAAACCTGGCTGGTTCGCCATATTCGCTCAGTACGTTATATTCCTCGGTGATGGCCGTCGCCAGGCCAACCACTGACCAGGCGCAGGGAAAATATGAAATTTTCGTAACGGAAAATGGGTACAGCCCGCAAACATTGCATCTGCCTGCAGATAAGCCCGTGACCATTACCTGGGTGACTGAGAACACTACCGCCTGCTCGCGTTCGGTGGTGATTCCAGGATTGAATTACCAGAAGATTTTGCCGGTTACAGGCAAAGTGAAATATGAAATCTCTAGCCAGCCCGCAGGAAAGGTTTACCACTATTCCTGTTCCATGGGGATGTACCCATCACAGTTGGTCTTCGATCAGAAATAGAAACAAGCCGGGTTGCTGCCTGACTCGCTCATCAACGCCGCTAAAACATTGTCACCTGGTTGAGCTTATCCATAGCTGCTTCCAGGGTCAATAGTTCGCCTCCAAAACCCATCTGAAAGCGGCGGCCTTCTTCCCAATTGGAGAAACAAATTACTGATGGCTCACAGCAAATGCTGACCATGCTGCCCCACACATAAGCCGCCTGGCGGGCATTCACCATCCTGCCATAAATAAAGTCGCTGGCAAGCGCAGACTGCACCCCCGGTTTATTCAAGGCCAACAAACCACAGTGTGGGCAACAGGCGGTGCGCTGGGTATTATCTTTCATCTGCAAAATAAATAAAGTGCGGTTGTTAACCGGCGCACCGCAGTAGGCGCATTTACCTTCCGGATGGTGCTTTTCTGGCGGGGGGGCCAGCTTAACACCCCGGCTGGATTTGGCTGCCATGCCCGCCATTACCAGGGCGCGGGCGTCGCGATAGGCAGTGGCGGTCGAGATGTCGAACTGCTGCTCTATCTCCTCAATGGTCAAACTGAGGCGAGATTGCAGCAGTTCATACATTTGCTGTTGGCGATCGGTTAGCGTTGTCATGCGGCAATTATATCGCGTATCGTGAAAATGATAAAAGCTATTGTTTTTATCAAATCTGAGATTAACCTATTTGCGATAAAATGATATCCATGAACGTGCAAAAATTTATTTCATGGAAAGTGATAGCCGTCCTGGCCGGCTTACTTTTGTTGGGCGGCCTGGACTTAATCTATCAAATGAACCAGGCGCCCACCTATTACGGTGGTTTGATCGACCCGCCCAAAGCGCTGCCTGCTTTTGTCTTGCCGTCGGGCAGCGAGACGATCAGTTCAGGAGATTTTCACGGTAAAATTGTCGCCCTGGCCTTTGGATACACATCTTGCCCGGATGTGTGCCCGGCAACGCTCTCTAATTTGAACCAGGCTTTCAAGCAGTTGGATGCACAGGACCAGGCTCAGCTCCAGGTTGTTTGGATTTCGGTCGATTACAAGCGCGATACGGCACAAATCGCCAGTGAATTTGTGCAAAAGTTTAATGCTCATTTTATTGGCCTGGCTGGCTCGCAAGCGCAAATTGATCAGGTGACTGGCGATTATGGCATTTACTATCAGCTTAACACGCCAGACCCGAACACGGGATATTACAGCGTCGATCACACGGCGGTCATTATGGGCCTGGACCGCACAGGCAGCCTGGTGATCACCTGGCCTTACGATATGGCGGCGAACAGATTGGCTGCTGATTTGAAGACTTTAATCCACCGGCGGTAACCCAGTTGGATTCTCAAACGACGGATGATAAAAAAGTTACAGTCATTGCATTATTAGAAAAATAAACAGATTTATTTGTGTAACATTAATATTTACTTACAAAAATGTAAGGTATAATAAATATGTGTGATCCCACACATTAACCGCGTTTATCAGGCTGTTTCATTCGTTTTTACTTAATTTTCCGGTATTATCAGAGGAATATTTATGCTGGTGGAAGCTCTTGGCCTTTCTGTCAATCCTAAAACGGCAGACCAATTTCCTAATATTAATTTTATGAAGAAGCGTAGGTTGTTATCTGTGCATTGGGAACTTACCGCTGACTGTAACCAGCGCTGCACCCACTGCTACTTAGATCACCAAACTGCCGCACCTGAATTATCAACCACCGAGTGCTGCATGATCCTCGATCAATTAGCTGATGAGGGCATCTTGAATATCACTTTTTCTGGTGGGGAGCCTCTCACGCGCCCGGACTTCTTTGACATTGCCAGGTACGCCAGGCAAAAACGGTTTAACGTGCGCATCTTTTCCAACGGCATTCTAGTCGATGAGCAGCGCGCCGATCAAATCGCTGCTCTGTACCCGTTTTCTGTTTCGATCAGCCTGTATGGCATTGATGCAGCCACACATGACGGCATAACCCAGGTAGGCCGATCCTTTGAGCGGACGGTGCAGGCGGCAAAGCTTTTGCGGGCGCGCGGCGTGCGGGTTGAATTGAAAACGCCGTTAATGCGCGAAAATGCGCGCCAGTTCCAGCAGATGAACACCCTGGCGCGTGAACTGGACTGTGCGATCCACTTTGATTTATCAATTGCTCCGATGGATAACGGCGACCGCACTCCACTCAAGCACCGCTTGCAATACAATGATTTGCTGTGGCTGTTCCGCAGTGCGTTTGACCAGCGTCGTTTGTTGAGCCGAAGAATTGATCCACAGGCCTGTACTTGCAGCCTCGGCGAGTTTTCGGCGTTGATTGATCCGTCAGGTGTGGTCTATCCATGTGTTAATATCCGCATTGCCGCCGGCAGCCTGCGCGCACAAAGCATCAGCGAGATTTGGAATTCGTCGCCTTTGTGGGCATCCTTGCGATCGCTGACAGGTTCAGCCCTGCAAGCCTGTTCAGGCTGTTCGCTGGCAAACCTGTGCAATCGCTGCCACGGCTTGGCTTACAAAGACTGCGGTGATTTGTATGCCCCTTCATTGGCGAACTGCCAGGTTGCCCTTGCCCGCCGCCAGGTCTTTGTAGAACAAGGGCTGCTGGCGCCGGATTTCCCTATTCCGGAGCATCTCAAAGCATTATCCGAAAAACTCATTACCATTGCCAATCCAACAGCCTCACTTCATTTTCCTGCGGCTGTTGCCACAACCCATGAGGCGCCTGCCTCAACCTGATTTATTCCTGGAGGATGTATGACCAATGATTTGTTTATTTTGCCCGACACAGCGCCAGTTGCTCAACTTGATATAGAAGCGCAGCCGGCGGAGTACCACAAGCCGGATATCCTGGCGGTCTTTCAATTGGAAGCGGTCGCTTCCTTCTGCTACCACAATTCCGAAGAAGTGGACTGCATCGGATCAAGCACCTAATCGTTCACCAACCAACCACTTTCTAATGGGTGATAATTTGCAGGCCAAACCGCGCAAACCAGGCCTGGATGAATCGCTTTCTTTGCAATCAGCAGTACAGGAATTAATCCAATCTCGTCTGCAAGACGGGGTGCGGGTTCATTTCACGGTCACCACCGGCAGTATGCTGCCTTTTCTGGCGCCAGGCGACCGGGTGGCAGTGGAAAAAACCGAAGCTCGGCAGCTCATCCCTGGCGATGTAATCCTGTGGGCAGCGCTTCCCACGCCGATCATTCACCGCGTGCTGAGCGTCGACCTGGCTGGAAGTGATTGGCTGATTATCACCAAAGGTGATCAGATGGTCAAAGAAGATCCTGTGATGAGCAGTGCCTCGGTTTTGGGTATTGCACGTCAGGTTGAGCGCGCCGGCAAAGTACTCGATATGACCGCCAAATTTGTACAGGTAGTCAACGGCTGCCTGGCGCGCTGTTCTGGTCTGCACGCAGCATTCTTACGCAAGCCCGGCATGGTTCGCCGAATGGCAGGGCGCGGTGTACGCCAGGTCATGATCCTACTCACCTGGATCACCTGGAGGGCGGCCAGGCTAATCTTATAATTTGCTGCATGAGGTCAGATGGCAGACTGCATCAACATTTCCATTGCCCATATCCCGGTCCAGCTTGAGCTGGAAGGACTGCCGCAGGCGGTGCGGGATCAAATTATTGAAAATTACACCGCGTTTACTGATCAAAGCGCTGCTGCTGGCATCCAGGTCAAAATTCGGGTTGAGGATGCTGCGCCGTTTATAGCGCCAGAATATCATGCAGTCTGGCAGGTACAAACCAGTCGGAAAAAAGAATTGATCGAGTTTAAATCCTTTTATGAACAGGGTTGGATCAATCTGCGTGCTCGCCAGGCTGAGGTTACTTTGAACCCGAAAGGACATCCGGAGAATTTTTTCCGGGTGCTGTACGCCTGGGAATGTCTTGAGCAGGGCGGCTTACTTTTGCACGCCAGCGGTGTGATCCGAGGGGGCAAGGGGTACGTGTTCTTTGGACATTCCACAGCCGGCAAAACGACAGCGGCGCGCCTATCCCTGGAGCGTGACTGCATAATCTTGAGCGATGATATGGTGATTTTGGGTTTCGAAAACGGCCGGCCCTGGTTGTACGGTGTGCCATTTCGCGGCCGCTTCCCGGAAGCGCCGCGCACCAACGCCAGCGCGCCACTGTGTGGCTGTTATTCGATCATCAAAGATAAAGAGCATTTTGTGAAGTCCTTGCTGCCCTCCGAGGCGATGGCTCGCCTGGCAGCCTGCGTGCCCTTCGTAATGGAAGATCCGTTCCAGGTTCAGCGTGTGCTGGCTGTGTGCGCCCAGATCGAAAAAACAACCAATATAAAAGAACTTCATTTCCGGAAAGACGCCGGATTTTGGGAGGTGATCGATGATTGATGTACAACAGTTTCCCATGCTCCATCCCCAGGTTGCTGACCGCCAGGTGGACGGGCAGACGATCGTTGTCCTGGTCAATTCGGGCGAAGTGATGGTGTTGAACGACATCGGCACGAAGATTTGGGCCTGGATCGACGGCTTACAAACTGTCCAGCAGTTAGCTGAGCGCTTGCAGAGCGCTTACAAAATCCCTGCCGAAGCCGCCTTAAACGATACGACAGAATTTATGCAAAAACTGCTGGATGCGAGTGCGATTGTTTTACGCTGTGCGCCGCAGGAACAGATTTAATCTTTCAGGGTAGCAAGCCGAATTGCAGCTCCGGGTAATCGGCTGAAGGACCTTTCAAGATGGCGCCGGTGCCGCCGCGCAAAGCTTTGTCGAACAGCGCCAGGGTGAAGGCGCGCTCGATCCCCAGCACGCGCTGGGCATTGATCGGGCCCTTCAGTCCCAAGTAAGGCGCCAGGGGCGTCAACAGCGGCAGATCGGTGAAATCATAATGCGCCGAGCCGCGGATGCTGATCTCCTGCGACTGAGGCGAGTGCGCCACCAGGCGGCTGAAGAGCTGTGTGTTGCGGGCCGTGGGAAATTTTTCGCTGAATAAAAATACAAACGGCTGGCGAACGCCGCCGTCCAATACTTTGTCGGAGACCGGCGTCAGATAGGGATCGAGACCCACTCCGGCCTTGCAGCGCGGGTCGCGGCCGCAAAATTCAATCGCCGCCCCGCCGCCGGTGGAGTGACCAGAGGCGCCCACTTTGTCCAGGTCTAAATGGCCGGTAAAAAAAACGCTCGGATCGCTTTGATTCCACTGCGTCAACGTGTCCATCACAAAGGCGATATCTCCGGCCCACTGGTCAACCAGCTTATGGGCGGCAGGGAAAAGGATTTCATCGGGTTGGCTGCTGGGCAGGGCTGACGGGTTGTTTTCGGCGACTCGGCCGTCTGGAAACACCACGATGCGCGCCCCGTAGGTGTGATCGATCGAGACCACAATGTAACCGTGGCTGGCCAGCTCTTCCATCAGAAAGGTGCTCTGCACACGGATGCCGTTCCAACCATGGGAGAAAAAGATGAGCGGATACTTAGCCTGGGCATCCGACAGGGCCGCATTGGGGTAGGAATGGCTGCGGGCGTAAATGATATGATCGAGCAGGAAGGGCGGAAAACCCAAATATCTTGAAATAGAAGGGCCGACCAGGTTGGTGTTCTCGATCCAGGGGCCTGGCTGCGCGCCGGAGGCCGGGACTGCCGGGTACCAGAACTGCACCATGATACGCCGGGCTTCGTCCGGGTTGCCCGAATACAGCTCTTTGCGCGATGAATCCACCAACATGGTGGAAAAGGTGCCCACCCGGTATGGCCCGCTGGGCGCGGGCAGATTCGGGATTGGGAAAACAGCCGGCAGCGCGCTGGCCAGGATGACAGCCAGCAGGAGAATCACCAGGAAAAAGGCCTGGTAGCCTTTGACGCGCTCCACGGCAAGATCGGCTGAAGGGTAGCGCAGCCAGCCCAAAACGCTGAACGTTAACAGGAGTAGGGAAAGTACGTAAAGCGGCAGCATTTGCCAGCGGTAACCTTCAATAAGGATTTGGGCCAACATCACCAGCACTGCCGCCACTGGCAGCAGGTTGAAGGCTTTGACCCATCGTCCAGCAAGCAGGGGCAGCAGCAAATGCAGAGCAAGCACGCCAGCCAGGACCAATTCCATCGTGCGCATATTTTATTTGCTCCGTTCGACGATCTCGGCCGCCAGGTCATAGCGGTTGAACTGCGGCATCAGGTAAATGCCTTGCGCCCAAGATTTCATCTGCGCCACCAGCTCCACAGCAATTTCCACGCCAGCCTGGGCGGCCAGGTCACCGGCCTGCTCCAGACGCTGGCGGAAAGCCTCGGGTATGCTGACGCCGGGCACTTCGTTGTGCAAGAACAAAGCATGGCGCACACTGTAAAGCGGCAGCACCCCGGCGAGCAGCGGGACTTCCAGCGGGCCGTACTGCTCGGCGTAACGCTTCAGGAAAGCCTCGGCTGTTTCCGGCTGGTAAACCGGCTGGGTGAGCAGAAAATCAACCCCAGCTTTCACTTTGCGCCGCAGGTTCTTCAACTCCTGTTCCACATCCTGCGGCGTCAGGTTCAGGGCGCCGCCCACGAAAAAGCTGGTCGGCTGGCCGATATCTACCCCAGCGTGATCCAGGCCCAGGTTGAAATGGTGCTTGACCAATTTAATCAGGCCGGACGGCACCAGGTCATAGTTGTCCATGGCGTCGGGGTAATCGCCGATGGCAGTGGGGTCGCCCATCACCACGAAAATGTTGCGGATGCCCAATGCGTGCGTGGCCAGCAGGTCGCCCTGGACGCGCAGCAGGTTGCGTCCTCGGGTGGGGAAGTGCAGCACGGTTTCGATGTTGACGGTGCGCTGCACCAGCTCACACACCGCCCAAGGGCTCATGCGCATGCGCGCCATGGGGCTGTCGGCAATGTTGATCACATCCGCTCCGGCCTCTGCCAGCAGGCTGGCGCCAGCCAGCAGCTTGTGCGCCGAGAGACCGCGCGGCGGGTCCATTTCGACTGAAATGATAAATTTTTTCTCGGCCAGCTTCTGCGCCAGGCGCGTCGGGGTCTGGGGAGAGGCCTGACGATCATCGCTTTCCAGCGGCGCAGTGCTCTCAGCCAGCAGTGGACTGCAGCCGCGCGGCTCGCGGTCGAGCGCCCGGCGCATAGCGGCGATGTGTTGGGGTGTAGTGCCGCAGCAGCCGCCCACCAGGCTGGCGCCCAGCTCACAAAATGCCAGGGCGTAATCGCCAAAATATTCCGGGTTGGCAGGGTACATCACGCGGCCGCCAGTCTGCTCGGGCCAGCCAGCGTTGGGCATCACCGAAAAGCGCGCCTCCGGTACTGCCTGGCTCATCTGCCGCAAGATGCGGAAGATCTGCGCTGGGCCGCCGGAGCAATTGATGCCCACCAGGTCGGCGCCGGCTTTGTGCAGCGTGCGCGCCGCCTGGGCCGGGGACTCTCCCAACAGCGTGCGGTCATCGCGTGTGAATGTCATCGAAGCGACGATGGGCAGGCGGCACACCTGGCGCGCCGCGGCGATCGCTTCGACAAGTTCGTTCAAGTCAGTAAAGGTCTCGGCAATCAGCAGATCCGCGCCGGCCTCGGCCAGGGCCAGGATCTGCTCGGCAAAGGCTTGGCGCGCCTGCTCAGGCTTGACGCGCCCGAACGGGGCAATGCGCACGCCCAGCGGGCCAATATCGCCGGCGATCAGCACTTCTTTGAACGCCGCCAGCGCCACCCGCCGCACCAGTTCCACGCCAGCCTGATTGATGGCTGCCACTTTGTCCTGCAGTCCATGAGCGGCCAGTTTGTAGCGGTTGGCGCCAAAGGTGTTGGTCTGGATGACATCCGAGCCGGCTTCGATATAAGCGCGGTGAATCTCGGCAACGACAGCGGGATTGGACAGGTTGAGGTTATCGAAGCACTGCTCGAAGGGGATATTCCTGGCATTCAACATGGTGCCCATGGCGCCATCGCTCAGCAGTGGGCTGCCCCTGCCTTCAACCTTTGTTAAAAAAGAATTGGTGTCCATACACGCCTGCCTATGACCGGCTCTTCAACAATTGTTCCACCCGGCTTTCACCGATGCTGAAATAGTGGGCCTGGGGATGGTGGACGATGATAGCTGCCGTGGACTGCTCCGGCACCAGTTGGAAAGCGCTGGTCAGATTCATGCCCAGCTCGCTCTCGGCGGGCAGCAGGTCAAACACCTTGCGGTGATCGTCCAGTTCAGGGATAGCCGGGTAGCCCCAGGAGTAGCGCTTGCCCTGGCCGGGGGGTAGCCCCAGCTCGCGGCGGATGTGGCGGTGCAGATACTCTGCGGTCGCTTCGGCGGTCTGTACGGCCAATCCATGGCTGTAATAGGCTTCGGAATAATCGCCGGCAGCCTGCAGGCGCTCGAAGCGCTCGCTGGCTGCCTGGCCGACCGTCACCACCTGGAAGGCGGCCACATCCATTTTTCCAGAGTCGCGCGCTGCAAAATAATCGGCCAGGCAAAGGTGGTCGCCGGAGTGCTGGCGAGGGAAGACAAAGCGGGCCATCTCGACTGGCTGGCGGCTGGAGAGTGTGGCCGGATCATAAATGACCAGCGCGTCGCCATCCGCCTGGGCTGGCCAGTAACCATACACGGCCTGCGGGCGCAGCCAGCCTTCGCGCATAGCCTGGCGCTGCATGCCTTGCAGGCGCACTTCGAATTCGGCCTGCAGTTTTTCCCATTCCTCACCGTGGGCATTCTTGGCGCCCCACGACAGCCTGAAGAGCTCGTTTTTGAACAGGTGTTGGAAAATGATCTCGAGCGGCATCTCCCGCACCACGCGCGCCCCCCAGGAAGACGGCGTGGGAATGATCTCAGCCGGCGGCAGGTTGGAGCGCTGAGCCGGCGACTCTGGGGCGGATGAGCCGGCTACGCTGCGACCCATCTCGTGCAAAGCTTCGCGCTGGAGCTGAGCCAGCAGGTGCTGGCGGCCTTCCGGTGCGCTCAGAGCATCCATGGTTGCCAGGCCTTCGAAGGCATCTTTGCAGTAAAACACGCCGGGGGTGTACATCTCGCCATTCTCGGTGAACAGGATGCGCCAGCCGTAACGGCGGTTGATGGCGGCGCCACCCACCAGCACCGGGATTTTCAACCCGCGCCGCTGCAGTTCGTTGACGATCAGCGGCATTTGTTTGCTGGTAGAGACCAGCAGCGCGCTCAGCCCAATGGCATCGGCCTGCACCTCGACGGCCCTGCTGATAATCGTCTCGGCCGGCACCTGCTTGCCCAGATCGATCACGCTGTAGCCGTTATTGGATAAGATGGTTTTGACCAGGTTCTTGCCGATGTCGTGCACATCCCCATAAACGGTCGCCAGCACCACCAGCCCCTTGCTGGCGCCCTCTTTGCGCTCCAGGAACTGCTCGACGTGCGCCACGGCTTTCTTCATCACTTCCGCCGATTGCAGCACAAACGGCAGGATCAATTCCCCGGCGCCGAACTTATCGCCCACTTCTTTCATTGCCGGCAGCAGCACACCGTTCAAGATGCGAATGGCCGCTTCATGTTGGCTTGAGCCGTTGCGCGCTGCCAGGATGGCATCGATATCGCCTTCCACACCTTCCTTGTGGCGGTGCACCACGCGCCAGTGCAGGCGCTCCTCGGCGCTCATACCTTCTGTGGGATCGCTCCTGCCGGCGCTTTCGGGGCTGACGCCGCCGTGCTGCTCGAAATACTGTATGAAGCGCGCCAGTGCCTCCGGGCGGCGGTTAAACACCAGGTCTTCTGCCAGCTCGCGCTGCTCCGCCGGGATCTCAGCATAGGGGGTGATGTGAGCGGCGTTGACGATGGCCATATCCAGGCCGGCCTGAACAGCATGGTAGAGCATCACGCTGTTGAGCACCGGGCGGGCGCTCGGGCTGAGGCCGAAGGAAACGTTCGAGACGCCCAGGGAGGTGAGCACACCTGGCAGGCCGGCTTTGATGCGCCGGATGCCTTCGAGGGTTTCCTGGGCTGAATTGGCAAACTCTGCGTCGCCGGTGGCCAGGGTGAAGGTCAAGGCGTCGAACACCAGGTCATAGGGCCGCAGGCCGTGTTCCCCGACAGCAATCTGGTAGATGCGCTGAGCCACTTCCAGCTTGCGCTCGGCCGATTTGGCCATGCCGGCCTCGTCGATGGTCAGCACCAGCACGGCGGCGTTGTGCGCCTTGGCCAGCCCGAACACACGGTCGGCCCTGGCGCGGCCGCTCTCCAGGTGGGTAGAGTTCAGGATGCAGCGCCCAGGAGCAGTCTTCAGCGCCGTCTCCATCACTTCAGGCTCGGTGGTATCGATCACCAGCGGGACATCCACGCCCATCGCCAGCTTTTTGACCACCTTTTGCATCTGGTTGGCCTCATCCTGGCGCTCAGTGACGGCCACCGAGATATCCAGGGCGTGCGCGCCGCCTTCCACCTGCTCACGGCCCAATTCCAGGATGGCGTCGTAATCTTCGGCCAGCAGCAGGCGCTTAAATTTCTTGCTGCCCTGGGCGTTGAGCCGCTCGCCCAAAAGCAGCGGCGGGGGTTCCTGCTGCATGGGGATGGCGCTCATCGACGATGAGAGGCGCGGCCTGGATTCCACCGGGCGGGGCGGGTGGGGCAGGCGCTCGCCGTAGGCTTGCAGTTTTTCAATCAACAGCTTGAGATGTTCCGGAGTCGTGCCGCAGCATCCGCCGACCACCGAAATATGGTTCTTTGTCACAAACTCGAGCAGAGCGGCGGCAAAGGGCTCCGGCTCCAGCGGGTAAACCGCCTCGCCGTCCACGTTCAGGGGCAGACCGGCGTTGGGGATGCACGAGACAGGCAGGGGTGTGTTTTCGCCCAGGAAGGCGATCGGCTGGCGCATGTGCTCGGGGCCGGTGGAGCAGTTCAGGCCAATGACATCGACCGGCAGCCCTTCCAGGATAGCCAGGGCGGCAGCCATATCGGTGCCCAGCAGCATGTGCCCGGTGGTATCCAGCGTCACCTGCGCCTGCAGCGGCAGATAAACGCCGGTCTGCTCAAAAGCCTGTTGGATGCCGGCAATGGCCGCCTTGACTTCCAGGATATCCTGCGAGGTTTCGATCAGCAGCACATCCACACCGCCCTGGATCAACCCCAGCGCCTGCTCGCGAAAGATATCTGCCAGCTCGTCGAAACCTATGTTAGAAAGCTCGGGGTCGTTGGCCGAGGGCAATTTGCCTGACGGCCCGATCGAGCCGGCCACGAAGCGCGGCCGGCCGGGCGTGCTGTACTCATCTGCCAGGCGGCGCGCCAGACTGGCAGCGGCCTGGTTGATCTC
The DNA here is from genome assembly GCA_029782365.1 of Chloroflexota bacterium. Taxonomy (GTDB): domain Bacteria; phylum Chloroflexota; class Anaerolineae; order Anaerolineales; family UBA4823; genus CAWBUW01. The sequence continues at coordinate 50,940 of JAKOUW010000190.1, read as the reverse complement.
CAGCACCCGCTCTCCCAGGCCGTATTCTCCCAGGGTCAGGCGGTTGGAGCGGAAGGTGTCGGTCTCCAGCACATCCACTCCGACCTCCAGGAAAGAGCGGTGCACCCGCTCTACGGCCTGCGGTTTGCTGATCACCAGGTAATCGTTGCAGCCGTTGGTCCTCTCCCCGCCAAAATCGGCTGCGCTCAGCTTCTGTTTTTGCAGGCTGGTGCCCATGGCGCCGTCGAACACCAGCACATATTTTTGCAGGGCGTCGAGGTAGCCCCGCCGAGTATATTTACGTTCCATGATCGAACTGTCTCCTCCGAGCCCGTTGGCGCGGGCTAAATCTGGCCTACCCAGCCCTGGTCGTGGCGTTGAAAGGCCTGCCGTGCGGCCTGGTACTGCGCGGGGGGCAGTGGGCCCTGGGCCAGCAGAGCCAGGTTTTCTTGCAGGTGCTGGGGATTGGTGGTGCCAATAATAATCGAATGCACGCCGGGTGTGAAGGCGCTAAAACGCAGGGCGAAGGCCTGCCAGCCCATTTCGCCAGGATCCAGGCCCATCACGGCGGCGCGCAGCCAGTACGGCTCGGCGTAATTGCCAACCGGCCGTTCTTCATAACGCCAGAAGCTGTTGGCCAGCGGGCGCTTGGCAATCACCCCCAAGCCGTGCGCAGAAGCCAGCGGCAGGGTATGATCCAGGCAGCGCTGGTCGCACACGTTGAGCGAAAACTGCACGCTTTGGAACTCGCCGGAATGGATAGCATACTCCAACGCTTCGTTTTCGCCGGAATAAGCGGCGACACGGATCTTACCTGCCTGGCGGGCCTGCTCAAGGGCGCGTATCACGCCGCCTTCGCGCAGGATGTCCAGGCTGCAAGAATGCAGGTGAACGATGTCCAGCCAATCGGTGCGCAGCATGCGCAGAGCACGCTCGATGCCGCCAGCCACGCTGTCGTACGTCCAGTCGCTCAGGCCGGGCACATCGTACCCTACCTTAGTGGAGAGCACAAACTCGGCCCGCCGGCCTGCAAGCAGGCGCCCAATGCGCTCTTCAGATAGGCCGTAGCCGCGGGCGGTATCGATCAGGTTGATCCCGCTGTCCAGGGCGGTGAACAGGAGGCGTTCGGCGTCTTTTTCGGCGAGCTGGATGCTGCCAAGTTGGCCAGCGCCCAAGCCGATCGGGCTGACCGTCAGCCCGGTCTGGCCAAATGCCCGGCGCGGCAGGGTGGGAGTTGTTTCAGGGGACATCTAACCTCCAGTAGCATTTCTGGCGCCGCAAGGCGCCGCTTCAAGCATCTACTTCCCAGGGTGGTGTGCCAGCCCCCCCGGCGCCCGCCAGCGATTGGCGAATAGTCTCGCCCAGCTCGGGCAGGACATCGGCCGCGGCAGCCAGCAGGCCGAAACAGCCGGCGATCATCATATCGCCGAACGGCGCCGGAAAATACGGGCGCAGGCTGGAGCCGCGCAGCAGGTTGCGCCGCGGGCCGGTGACCGCCACGCCGAACTCGCCTTCCGCCAGGTTCAACTCGGCAGGGGTGTACACCAAAGCGCCGTGGCCGTGGTCGTCGAAGACATCAGTATGCCGTAAACTGCCATCTGCCAGGCTGACCAGCAGTTGTTCCAGACGGGGGAGCGACAGCAGGCCGGTGTGGTGTTCGAAGACGCCCTCGATGCCCTGCGATCCCAGGCGGAAAGCCAGGGTGTGGAAGTTGCCCACGTTGGCGACCAGCAGGCGCTGGCGGGCCGCCAGGCGGGGATCATACAGCGCGCCCAGCACGGCAGCCGGGGCGGTGTCCATCACCACGAGAGGCAGGCCAGATGGGTAAGCTGGATCGGCTACGGCTGAAGCCGCCACCGCTTGCAGGCGGGTCATGCTGGCCGGAACCTGGTTGGCTCGAAAAGCGAAATCACTCAGCGGGTGCCCGCCGTGTGGGTGGGTGCTGATCTGTTTATCCAGGTAATCGAAGCGGAACTGGCGGTCGGAAATGTCCGGCGGGGCGTTGCCGTGATCGAAGACAGCCACCGCCGCCGCCTCCAACTGGCGCAGATCGACGCCAAAAACCGCCAGGGCGCGCGCAATGGCGCTGAAGTCGAAATCTTTCAGCTCGACCTGCCAGCAACGGCGGGCCAGGGCCACCGCCTCGTCATCGCCGACCAACTGGATGCCCAGCTCGGCGATTTTATCAAGATCATCGTTGAACGAGCGCGCCGCCGCCGGCGTGGCATATACCGCCAGCCCGGCTTGCAAGTGCGCTTCCACCGCCCACTGGCTGGGTCCGCCGCCCATGGTCACACCTGTCAGCAGCAGCGGCTGCCCTTGCCGGGTGCAGTCCTTGATCTGGCGGTGTACGATCATGGTGGGTGAGGGCAGCACCATCTTCAGGCCATTTTCCAGGTCCAGGCGCGAATCATACAGGTAAATATCCTGGGTGCCGGTGCCGATGTCTACCGTTAAAATTTGCATGCCTGCCAACCGTCCTTGCTGAACAGGCGCGGCGAACCGCCGCGCCGAATCTGGTGTTAACCGGAAAGTATAACATACTGATTTTATCGTAAAATAAGGCTTGATCAATCCGCTGAGCAGCCAGACAAGTTAAAGAAGAGGTTGACCCAATGACCATCGAAACCGAATTCCAGCGCTGGGAAGAGCAAACCCGCCGGCCGGCGCTCAAGCGCTTTCCGGAGCGCAAAACCAGGTTCCAGACATCCTCCGGCATCGAGCTGCCGGCCGCGCTGCCGCCCTCCGGCGGCGATGACGATTACATGGAACAGCTTGGCTTCCCGGGCGAATATCCCTATACGCGCGGTGTGCAGCCCACCATGTACCGCGGCCGCTTCTGGACCATGCGCCAGTACGCCGGCTACGCCACCGCCGAAGAATCCAACCGCCGCTACCGCTTCTTGCTGGAGCAGGGCCAGACCGGGCTCTCGGTGGCTTTCGACCTGCCGACGCAGATCGGCTACGACGCCGACGATCCGATCGCTCTGGGTGAGGTGGGCAAGGTGGGCGTTTCGATCTCCTCCCTGGGCGACATGCAGATACTGTTCCGCGACATCCCGCTGGACAAAGTTTCCACTTCGATGACTATCAATGCGCCAGCCGCCGTGCTGCTGGCGATGTACATCGCCGTGGCGCGCCGCCAGGGGGTGGAGACGCGCCAGCTGCGCGGCACAATCCAGAACGACATTTTGAAGGAATACATCGCCCGCGGCACCTATATTTTCCCGCCGCAGGCCTCCATTCGCCTGATCACCGACATTTTCCGCTTTTGCCAGAGCGAAGTGCCCAACTGGAATACCATCAGCATCTCGGGCTATCACATCCGCGAGGCCGGCTCAACCGCCGTGCAGGAAGTGGCCTTCACGCTGGCCAACGCCATCGCCTATGTGCAGGCCGCCCTGGAGGCTGGCCTGAATATCGACGAATTCGCCGGTCAGCTCTCGTTTTTCTTCAATGCGCACAACAATTTCCTGGAAGAAGTGGCCAAATTCCGGGCGGCGCGGCGCATGTGGGCGCGCCTGATGCGCCAACGCTTCCACGCCCAAAAGGCGGCCTCGCTGATGCTGCGCTTTCACACACAGACCGGCGGCTCGACGCTGACCGCCCAGCAGCCAGAGAACAACGTGGTGCGCGTGGCCCTCCAGGCCCTGGCCGCAGTGCTGGGAGGGACGCAGTCCTTGCACACCAACAGCCTGGATGAAGCCCTGTGGCTGCCCACCGAGCGTTCGGTGCGCACCGCCCTGCGCACCCAGCAGATTATCGCCTACGAATCGGGAGTGGCCGATACGGTTGACCCGCTGGCGGGTTCGTACCTTATCGAGCATCTCACCGATGAGATCGAAGCGCAGGCTAACGAGTATCTCCGGCGCATCGACGAGATGGGCGGGGCGCTGGTCGCCATCGAGAAAGGCTACATCCAGGGCGAGATCCAGGAAGCCGCTTACCGCTTCCAGCGCGCCGTGGAGAGCGGCGAAGAGACCGTAGTGGCGGTGAATGCCTTCCAGGTGCAGGAGAAAATCGACATGGAGCGCCTGAAGGTGGACCCGGCAATTGAAATTGCGGCCCGCCAGCGCCTGGCCGATTTGCGCCAGCAGCGCGACGCCGGGCGCAGCGCCGAGCTGCGCGCCGCCCTGGAAAACGCCGCCCGCGGCAGCGACAACCTGCTGCCGGTGATCATCGCCTGCGTGGAAAACAACCTGACGTTGGGCGAGATCTGCAACACGCTGCGCGGCGTATGGGGCGAATACCAGCCCCCGTCCTTGATTTAACCACCGTGGATCACCACGGTTTGACCGAACAAATAATTGGCTGCGCTTACAAGGTCAGTAATGCACTCGGCGGTCGGTTTCAATTTTCTTCCTGGGCGATGCCCATCTACACAAATATAAAGATGAGGATTTATGGCAAAAATAAAAAGGATTGATCATATCGCCATTCTGGTGGATGACCTGGAAAGCGCCGCCAGCTTCTGGTGCGACGGCCTGGGCCTGGCGCTTGAGCACACCCAGGATGTGCCCGCCGAGCAGGCGCAAATCGCTTTCCTGCCGGTGGGAGGCAGCGAGGTGGAGCTGGTGAAGCCCACCAGCAGCGATTCTGGCCTGGCGCGCTTTTTAGAAAAGCGCGGCCCGGGCATGCACCACATCTGCCTGGAAGTGGATGATATCGAAGGCATGCTTGCCAGCCTGAAGGCCAGGAGCGTTATGTTGATCAACGAAAAGCCGCGCACGGGATCGGATGGGCGGCGCTATGCCTTTATCCACCCCAAGAGCGCTAACGGTGTAATGGTGGAATTGTACGAACTACCTCGCTGAAGCGGTTGGCGGCTCGCCTCAATCGTCCACAAACTCCCCGCCGCTGATCTCGCGGTTGATGAGCCTGCGTTTCGAATTGAAATTCAGCTCGACTTCGATTTTCTGGAAGCACAGCTTATCGCCGACAATTACCTTGCGGCAGTAATAGGTGTCGGCGTTGGGGTTATCGGAATAATCCGAGCTGAGGTCATTGGCCAGGTTGACGCGCGTCGTCAGCACCTCACCGCAGCGGCTGCACTTGACTTTCACCCAAAAGCTGAAATCCGGCGTCTTCGGTTGAAATAATTTTGCCAGTTGATCGAAAAAACCCATGCTGTTTGTCCGTCAGAAAAGAGTAAGGATAGCCAGTTAAAAAGATTATAGCATAGGAGATGATCAATCTGAGAGCACAGGTGGCCGCTGGGAAAGACACAGGAAAAAAATTTTCCGCTGCCTGCGTCGTGGACACATGACCCACAGCATTTATCGGATGCCGGTCGCGGCGACCTGTTCATTGCAGCGCATTCGCGTTTGTTTGATTTGCTTCTTTCATCCTAGCCAGGGCGGGTGATTCAACCACTCGGCTGTCAAAGGGCTCTTTTTTTGGAGTAAAATAGGCAGTAAGCCGCTTTCCACCAGGAAAGGGAATAAAATCAAGAATGAAGTTTGGAGAATCTGTCATGGGTGATTGGAGAGTTTTGTTGACCGATGGCCTGCATGCCAGCGGTAAGGATATCTTGAACACTGCCGCGTCCGTTGATGACTGCGCCGATATCAGCGCGGATGAGCTGTTGAAAATCGTCGGCAACTACGACGCAGTGATTGTGCGCGGGCGGACGAAGATGACCCCCGAGATCTTCGGGGCTGCCAAAAGGCTGAAAGTCGTCGGGCGGGCCGGCGTGGGCGTGGATAACATCAACCTGGTTTCCGCCAGGGAGCACGGCGTGGTGGTGGTCAATGCGCCGGTCTCCACCAGCCTGGCCGTGGCCGAGCTGACCATCGGCCTGATGTTTGCCGTGGCGCGCATGATCCCGCGTGCTGACAGCTCGATGAAGTCCGGCAAATGGATCAAGAAAGAGTTGGAAGGTGTGGAGCTGAACGGCAAGACGCTGGGCGTGATCGGCGTGGGAAACATCGGCTGCGCCGTCGCCGGGCGGGCCGGCATGCTGGGTATGCGCGTGTTGGGTTATGACCCGGCCTTTGACGAGGTCAAGGCCTGCGTGGCCAAACCGGTCGACCTGGAGCAGTTGTACGCCGAATCGGATTTCATCACGATCCACGTCCCGCTGATCGAAGATACCCGCGGCCTGATCAACGCCCAGGCTCTGGCGAAGATGAAGCACGGCGTGCGCCTGATCTGCGCGGCGCGCGGCGGGGTGATCGAAGAAGAAGCCTTGCTGAAGGCGCTGAACAGCGGCCAGGTCGCCGCTGCCGCCCTGGATGTGTTCGCCAAAGAACCGCCCGGCCTGACCGAGCTGGTGGCGCACCCCAACGTGATCGCTACCCCGCACGTCGGCGCCCAGACCGAGGAAGCGCAAAACCGGGCCTCCGAAGACATCGCCTCCGAAGTGCTGAACGGCCTGCGCGGCGCCAATTTGCGCTGGCGCGTCGCCTGAAGCGCACCCTTTGCCTTTTATTCGCAGCCGTCCCTGCTGCTGGATGAAACGGTTCGTGCTGTTTTGCCTGCTGGGAGCAATCCTGTCCGGGTGCAGCATGCTGAGCCCGACGCCGCAGGTCGGGGGGCTGCCCACGGAGATCGTGCCGACCCTGATCGCCGGCACACTGTACGCGCGTCGCCTGAGCGAGACACCGCCCGAACCGAGCGCTACGCCCTCGCCAACGTTCCTGCAAGAGGCCAGCCCAACCCCCCAGGAAACCGCCACATCCCCTGATACGCCCACCGCCACGCTGAGCCCGCTCACACCTTTGACCAGCCCGGCGCCCAGCGGTTTGCCCTCACGCACGCCCACCATCACTCCCACGCCGCGCATCCCACTGGCGGCTATCCAGGTGCAGTCGCCCGGCCCGGGTTCTAAGGTGCTTTCGCCGCTCACCGTCAGGGGCTGGGCGCGCAGCGGCGAGGATGGGCGCATCCGTATCGAGCTGTTTGGCGAGGATGGCCGCCTGCTGGTGCGCAAGATCGTCTCGTATATCGATGCCAGCAAGCTGGTGTACGTGGAAGAAAAGGTCGAATTCGAAATCCCCGGCGTGGCGGAAACCGGGCGTCTGGTGATCAGCACGTTCGATAAGAGCGGCCGCCCCGTCAGCCTGGCGGCGCGTGACCTGCTCTTGCTCTCGGTCGGCGAAAATGACATTACCCCGGCCGGAGATCAAACTGAGCCGCTCGTAATCCTCGACCCGCAGCCCAACCGCCTGATCCAGGGTGGCAAGCTGGTAGTGTCGGGGTTCATCCGGGCTTTCAACCAACAGCCGCTCCTGGTGCAGTTGGTAGCTAAGGATGGCAGCCAGCCCGGCTACCGTCAATTCATCGCCCTGCCCGGGGGCTCGGGGGAGTACAGCCCCTTTTCGGTCGAGGTTCCTTATCAGGTTGCCGCTCTCACCTCCGTGCGCCTGACCATCAATGCCTACAGCGATAGTCGAATTTCTGGTATCATTTATACGATTAGTGAAGAAATTGTGCTCAGCCCTTAGCGACTTCGATGGTGTACGGATGGACAAACCCTGTTCGTTGACCCTGCCGTCGCAGTGCATCGCCGGTTTTTACCGCACCGATCACGATCCCCCTGCGCTTGTATCATCTGTGTGAAGAATTTCACTTTCAGGCCCTGGCTGGCCTGGTTTTACCGTACCAATCGTTTTTAGAAATGCGTTTTCCTCTTGCAACAGGAGTTTACAATGGCTAAAAGTCAATTTTCCTCCAAAAGGGCTCCTATTTACCGGGATGTGGCGGATGATAAATGGTTGAACTGGCGCTGGCAGCTCAGCAACCGGCTGAACACCGCCGATGAAATCAGCCAGGTGATCACGTTGACCGACAGTGAGCGCGAGGCGCTCAGCGCGCCTGGCTTGTTCCGCGTCGATATTACCCCTTATTTCATCTCGTTGATTGATCCCGATGATCCGCAGGATCCCGTGCGCCAGCAGGTCATCCCCACCGCCCGCGAGCTGGTGCCGTTCACCGCCATGATGGAAGACTCGCTCGCCGAAGACCGCCATTCCCCTGTGCCCGGCCTGGTGCACCGCTACCCCGACCGCGTGCTGATGCTGGTGACCACACAGTGCGCTTCCTACTGCCGCTACTGCACGCGTTCGCGTATCGTGGGCGATCCATCGGCGACCTTCTCACGCGCCGAGTTTGAGATGCAGATCGAATACCTGAAGCGCACGCCGCAAGTGCGCGATGTACTGCTCTCCGGCGGCGACCCCCTGGTGCTGGCGCCCAGGGTGCTGGAAGAAATCCTGACTCGCCTGCGCGAGATCCCGCACATCGAGATCGTGCGCATCGGCTCGCGCGTGCCGGTCTTCATGCCCATGCGCGTCACGGATGAACTGACCGACATGCTGCAGAAATTCCACCCACTCTGGATGAACATCCACGTCAACCACCCCAACGAGATCACCGCCGAGCTGGAACAGGCCTGCGATAAGCTGACGCGCGCCGGCATTCCGCTGGGCAACCAGTCGGTGCTGCTGGCGGGGGTGAACGATAACGTCGATATCCAGCGCGAGTTGGTGCAAAAACTGGTGCGCATCCGCGTGCGCCCGTACTATCTTTACCAGTGTGACCTGGTGGAAGGCGCAGGGCATTTCCGCACGCCGGTCGCCAAGGGCATCGAGATCATGGAAGGTCTGCGCGGTCACACCTCGGGCTATGCTGTGCCGCAGTACACCATTGACGCCCCTGGCGGCGGCGGCAAGATTCCGGTTTCACCCAACTATGTGCTGAGTATGTCGGATCACAAGATCATCTTGCGCAATTACGAGGGCTACATCACCACCTACGAAGAGCCGCTGGATTACGACCCGAAGAAGGCCGCCAAAGGACGCCTGGCACGCCCCGAGCCAGGGCAGTCAGGCATCCACGGCCTGCTGCAGGGCGAGCAGATGTTCATCAAGCCAGAGGGCTTCGACACGCTGCACGACCGGCACGGCATCCAGCACCGCTTGAAAGACGGCAGCAAGTGGGTGCCGCTGGGGATTGGCTCTGGCGATGCCAACGAGCCCAAACCCGAGTGACGATGCCTGTCATCCGGCTGCCCGCTTTGATGCGCAGTTACACCAACGGCCAGACGCTGATCCCGGCGGCTGGCCGGACGGTGCGCCAGGTGGTTGAAGAGCTGTTCAACCAGCACCCGGCGCTGCGCCCGCACCTGAGCAATGAGAAGGGCGAGCTGCGCGCCTTTGTGAATGTATTTATCAACCAGGAAAACATTAAAGTGCTCAACGGCCTGGATACCGAATTGAAAGAAGATGACCAGGTGTTGATCATGCCCAGCATCACCGGCGGCAGCGCCTCCTGGTAGAAAGATTAACGATGCCTGAAAAAATCAAACAAACCCTGTTAGTTGTCTTTGCCCACCCGGATGATGAATCTTTCGGCATGGGCGGGACGCTGGCATATTATGCCTCGCACGGCGTGGCAGTGCACCTGATCTGCGCCACGCGCGGCGAGGTTGGCACGGTCGACCCTAAGCACCTGGAAGGCTTCAGCTCGATCGCCGAGCTGCGCGAGAGCGAGCTGCGCTGTGCGGCGAGCTCGCTCGGCCTGGCCGGCGTGCATTTCCTGGATTATCGCGATTCTGGCATGCCCGGCTCCGCCGACAACCAGAACCCCTCCGCTCTGATCAACCAACCGCTGGATGTTGTGGCACGCCGGGTGGCGGATTATATGCGCCAGCTCAAGCCGCAGGTGGTTGTCACTTTCGACCCGATTGGCGGTTATAAGCACCCCGATCACATCCATATTCACCAGGCCACCGTGCAGGCTTTCAGCCTGGCAGGCGACATGCGCTTTGTCAGCGGCTTTGCGCCTTACCAGCCCGTGAAGCTGTATTACACCGTTTTTCCCAAGAGCATGTTCAAGCTGGCGGTGCGCCTGATGCCCCTGATTGGCCAGGACCCGCGCCATTTTGGCCGCAATAAAGACATCGATATCCTCGACCTGGTAGAATCGGGTGATTTTCCCATCCATGCCCGCGTGCGCTACCACGGCGCTGAGCAGCAAAGCGAAACCGCCTCTGCCTGCCATGCCAGCCAGCTCCCCGGTGGCCCGCGCCGTGGGCCAATGAGCTGGATCATGCAGCTCTTCCCCAAAGAAGACACTTTCATGCGCGCCTTCCCGCCCGCGCCGGCTGGCCTGAAGGAAAAGGATCTGTTTGAGGGGATATAAATAGGGCGGCTTGGGCTGCCCTATTTATATCCCCAGTCGGTCGAAACGTTGCAGCAAACTGTCGAGGTACCCGCCCAGCGCTTCGAAAGCGCTTTCATGTAAGCGCTCGGGCAGGTCGGTCAGGCGGTGCCACTCGGGCGGCAGGGAACTCTCCTGCGGCAGCATCATCAGGCAGGCGCCTGCCAGGCCGCGCTCCCAGATGGCGCCCATTTCGGTGAAGGCCCCGCCGGTGAACTCCAGCCTTACCAGGGGGTGGATACCGGATGCCGCTTGCAGCAGGTTTTCCACAACGCGCGGAATGCTCAGCCGCCGCACCACGCCTTCGCTGCCCAGGTAGGCCAGGCGCTGCCCGATGCCCACCAGTTCCAGGTCGATGAACAGGGCATCTTTCAATTCAGCGGCGTAACGCTCCAGGAAAAAGCGCATACCGTCGCAGCCGCTCTCTTCGCAGCCGCTGAAAACCAGCCAGGTTTCGGTGTGCTGCAGCGGCTGGCGGCGCAGGCGCTCCGCCTGCGCCAGCAGCGCGCCCACCGCCGAGGCGTTGTCATTGGCGCCGGGTGAATACGGCCCCAGGTCGGCGGTCATGCCGGTAAACCAACCCAGGAACTGCGGGACGGCCAGCACCAGCCCCGGCCAGGCCAGCAGACCAAGTCCTGGCAGCAGGCTGAGCCAGTAAAGCAGCGGCGCCAGAAACACCCCGTAGATGCTCAACGGGCTGACCACGCCGTACAGGCGCAACAAGAGGTCACTGGCGAAAGTCCACACGGCGCGGTGGCAGTCCAGGTGGGCCACCAGCACCAATTTGCGCCGGGCTTCGCCGGCTGCAGGCAGGCGCGCCACAATATTCTGGCTGGGTCCGTGTGGGATAGACTGGGCCAGCGGCGTGCTCCGGAAGGTGAATTTGCGCCACAGCAGGAGCGCCGCCCAGCCGAAGAGCATAAGGCTGACTAAATCGGCCGAAAGGCCGCCAAGCGAGCGGCGCAGCAGCCAGAAGGCAGCGTGTCCGGCGAGCGCCGCCCCGAAGGCCAGCGAAAGGAACAGCCAGATCGAGCGCAGGCCCTGGAAGGCCTGTTTTTGCACTTCCTGGATGCCTAGATCACCTAGCACTTGCTGCACATAGGCGGCGGCGCGCGCTTCGCCGGCTGTGGCCGAGCCGCGCGGATACAGGTTCGCCAGGCGGGAGGCATGCTCCAGCGCCTGGCGGGCAAAAGCCGGTTTGTCGGTCAGTGAGGAGGCGCTCATGGCTGGATGCTGAAGATCACCCCGGCGCTGTTACCCTGCACGTCAGGGGTGTAACTGAGCCAGGCATGGGCAGGCAGTACGCGAAATTCGCCAGCCTGCAGCAGGTTGAGCGTATAGGTTAATTCATACGCGCCCGCTGGCAGGAAAGCGGCGCTCCAGGTCATGTGATCGTCATACGCCTGCGGACTGCTGAACAGCCACCACGACCAACCGCGTGCAAGCGGATGCCAGGGATCGAAAAACGAGCCGCTGGCCGATTGGCCGCCGCTTTCGGCCTGTTGAGATGTTTTCAACTTGGTATCCACGATTTCAGCGCCGGCCGGGATATAATCATCGATCTGGACGTAATAAGCATCTTTGGGCACGGTCAGGTTGAGATGCACCACGACCGGCTGCCCGACCCTGGCCTGGGTGAGGGGACTGCAGCCAGAAGCCGGGCACTCGGCCGGGCGCAGGGTGTAGAAGCGGCTGACGGTCAGGCCGGCGTCGAGCTGGGCGGCTTTTTCCACCGGCTGGCTGATATCCAGCACCGCGCTGTAATACAGCCGCCCTGGACCAGCGCCGCGCTGGATGGCCAGGGCATTGGGCGCGCCGGGGAACAGGCGGGCAGCCGGCAGCACCGCGCTGACGGCATTCAGGCGCGTATCCCCGCCGGCCTGCCCGTTGAGCAGGGATTCACCGTTCAGGCTGGCGCTGAAATCGAAGCTGGCATTCAGCTCGCCGGTGCCTTTGATGTAACTGCTGATCGCCAGCAGAGACCAGGCCGAGCTGAAGGTGGTGCCCCAACTGCGGTTCGCCTGCCGGTTGGCCATTATGTAATGGATGGCGTCGGCCAGCAGGGGCGAGGCAGGGTCATGCTGCGCCAGGGCATAAGCCACCACCGCCGAGTTGGACAGCGTGGTGTGCATGTTCTGCAGAGCCGGGCTGGTCTCCTGCCAGGAGGCGCCTGCGCCCGAGCGCTCGGCTTTCGCCTGCAGGTCAGAGTACAGCGTCAGGGCTTCCTGGCTGCCCGGGGAGGCCTTATCCAGCGCCAGGGCGAGCAAGGCCTGCGCCCAGGGATTCAGGCGCGCCCGTTCGGCGTACAGATCCGCCAGCGAAGGTGCGTCCGCCTTGCCAGCCAGCGCCAGGGTGAAATGAGTAAAGGCCAGGCGGTCCAACTGCCAGTCCTGATTGAGCGTGCCGGGAGCAGCCAGCCCTCCGGTCAGGTAATCTACCGCTTTACCGATGGCATCGGCTGGCACTGCCATACCGGCGTCGCGGGCGTGCAGCAGGGCGAACAGCGCGTAGCTGGTGAGGTAGGCATCGGGGGGGCTGTCTTGCCACCAGCCCCAGGCGCCCTCGGAGCGCTGGCTGCTGAGGATGTTCTGCAGCCCGGTGCGGATGGCGCTTTCCAGGTTGGCCTGCGACTGCCCCACCTGCAGGCCCATGCTCTGGATCAGGCGGTAGGTTTCCAGGTTGGGCAGGAAGTTGGAGATCACCTGCTCGGCGCACATCACCGAACCGGCCGGCCGGATGTTCAATGAGCCAATCAGCGCCGATGCCAGCGAAGGAGCTAACTCCAGGCTCAGCTCATCGGAGGGGTTGGCGGTTGCCGGGTAGGAAACCGGCAGGCTGACCAGCTCCAATTGCAGGCCGGCGCTCTCCAGCATGCCGGAGGTGACGAAAGCCTGCGGTGCAGAATAATGCAGCACGGGCAGCGCGCCGTTGGCCAGGCGCACCTGATCGAGCAGGTCGCCGGCGCGCGCGGTGAACAGCAGGTCAGCGCTCTTGACATCCTGCACGGTCGCCCACCATTCCAGGCGCGTCCGCCCACCGGCCGGAACATCCACATTTTGCGCGGCCTGTTGACCGGCATCCATAGTCAGGCCTCCTGCCTGCAGCCCCACGCTGACCGGCAGGGATGTGGCGGTGTTGTTCTGCACCAAAGCAGCGAGCTGCACATGATCGCCGGCGACCAAAAAGCGCGGCGCCACCGGCCGCACTAGCAGGTCTTTGGTGGTGATGATCTCCATGCGCGCCTGCCCCACCAGGCCGTCGGGCGTCAGGCCGCGCGCCTCCACCCGCCAGGTGGTCAGGCTGTCGGGCAGAGTCAGGCTGGCCTGGGCCTGACCATTCGCATCTGTGACCAGTTCGGCGTTCCAGTAGGCCGTGTCGGGAAAGTTCTGGCGTGTGACAGGCGCGGTTTGGGCCCCGCCTCCACCTCCTAAACCTCCCTGGTAGTAAGCAAGGCGGTTGACGTAAGCTGCCAGGGACAGGCTGGTGCGCACGCCTAGCGGCTGTTCGCCGTAAAAGGCGGGCACAATATCCGGCGCGTTGGGGTCAGCCAGGGCCAGCACGGCTTTATCGACAACCGAGATTGAGAATTCAGCCTGCACCGGCTGTCCGGCGGCGTTGTGCGCCTGCAGGGCGATGTTCACCTTTTCACCCGGCCCGGCGCGGGCGGGCGTGACCGCCAGGTCCACGTTGATCACCTGGCTGGTGGGGTCCACCGGCAGTTCCAGGTAACCCTGGCGAAAATCTAGCTGGTTTGTTGCACCCTGGCCGAGCAGGGTGATGGAGACATACACATTCGGGCTGTCGTCTTCGCTCAACGCCAGGGGCGCCTGGCCACCGCCAGCCGGCACGCTGATCACCTGGTAGCGCATAACCACGCCGCGTTCCACCGTCAGCAAGGCGGTGGCTTCACTCGGGAAGGGGTTGGGGATCAAGATATTGGCCGTCTGCCCGGCCTTATAATTGGCCTGGTCGGCCGTCAGGCGCAGGCGCTGGTTGGGCAGGTTGGGCCAGTCTGGCTCGCCTGGCCCGCTGGCGAAGATCATGAGCTGGGTCAGGGCCTGCTCACTGCTGATGCTGAGCTGGTAAACACCCGGATCGGCGGGGGTGAACTGCAGGCGCGCCAGGCCGTCGCCGCTGGTGGTGAAATCCACGCTGGCCTGGGGCGTGTAATGGGGAATGAGTTCTGGTTTGCCTAACTGCTGACCGGGCGGTGGGTCCTGGCGCTCCCAGGTTACCCTGGAGAAATCGGCGTGCATGGCATGGCCACCCGCCGGGCTCCCGCTGTCATCCAGAGCGGCCACCGTGTAGCCGCCGCTCTGGCCGGCTTTGCCCACCCATTGGTCGGCGCGCAGGCCGATGTAAAGCGCGCTGGGGTGCACCAGGGCCTCGGCGCGGGCGCTGACCGGCTGGCCAGTCTCATCTGTCAGGGTGACTTCCAGGGTGTACTGCTGGCGGCGGGTTGGGTCGATCAAAGAAGGATCACCGTGCGTGGGCAGATTGAGCGACAGCAGGCCGTCTGGCCCGGTCTTGGCTTCACCCTCCCCCAGCAAAATACCGAACAGGCTGTCTGTCGGCTTCGGCAGGTTGAAGGCTTCCAACCAGCCTGTGTCGAGCGGCCCAATCACATAGTCGGGGAGGTAAAACCAGGAGGGCTGGGCGTACATCGCCCACTGCACCTTGACCGCGCTGGCAGGAGCATCGAAGAAATAGCGTGCGCTGACCCTGGCCTGCAGGTCATTACCGTATACCACATCGCCGTCAACGAAGGACACCTGCAGGTCGATTTCTGGCTTGCGGTAATCGGCCACCTGGAACGACAGGTAGGAATCGCCGGCCTGGATCTGGTAATACCCAGGGGCGGCCCCGGCGAACAGGTGATACTCCCCGTGGGCTGTGCCGTAGGCTGAAAGCGGCGCGTCGAAGCTGGCAAGCTGACTGCCTTGCGAATCGAACACCTTCACCGGCAGGCTGGGCAGGTCAGGCAGGGAGTAGCGCCCGTTGAGCGCCTGGCGGGCAGCCAGGCGAAAATAGACTGTGTCGCCTGGACGGTAAATTGGCCGGTCGGTGTACATATACAGCCGGGTACCAGGACCCTGGTAGTCCACTGGCATGTTGAAGTCGGAGCCTGAGACGCCCTGGCTCCAGGAGGAAAGCGCCAGGCTGAAATTATCGGCGCCCGCCTGGCCGACCACGGCGGTGTAACTGCTGTAAGGGTCCTTTTGCAGAGGAATGGCGGCTTTGAACACACCATCAGTTCCGGTAAAGCCGTTGGCCAGGGGGTTGCCGCCTTCGTCGAAGATGGTCACCGGCGCTCCGCCCACCGGCGAGCGAGTGCGCAGGTCGGTGGCCCACACCAGCACATCGCTGGCGCTGATCTTGAAGGTCAGGTGCACATTGCTGGAGATGAGGAATACTGTTGTTGCGCCGGCCGATCCGGAGGGAGACAGGTTGTACCAGTAAATACCGGGGGCCAATGGCTGCTTCTCGGGGTTGAGAGGCACGGCAACCACCTCATCCAGGTTGGTCTGGGTGTTCAGTTCAACCGGCCAGGTGCGCATATCGGCCGGGCGGTAGGCGTTGCGGAATTCATAGGCGTTGGGCGCCAACGTGCGCAGAAAATCGCTCAGGCTGACGCTGCCCATGGCAGCGCTGACGTTAAAGAGATTGACAGCCTGGACAGTCAAACTGGCGTCCTGGGGGGTGACGAACAGTGTGCCCGAGCCCTGCGGGAAAGTTAGCGAGGGGTAAAGGTTGCTGGTCGAGAAGGGCAGATCGAAAGGAGCATTTATCGCCCCGCCCCAGCGATCTTGCAGCCCGCCGTCAACCTGCAGGGTGTACTGGGTGGCGGGTTTAAACGTCCCGTTCAGGAAGAGCGTGTTGTGCTCGGCGTCCCAATAAAAGGTGGGGTTGTCCACCGCTGGGTCGAAATGGAAGTGCTGGTCATAACCTTTGTCGGGCAGGGGGGCGCTGAAGAGAAGCGACAGGCTGCTGTACACCTGCAGCAGACCGTTGTACGCCACGTTGTGAGCGGTCACTTGCAGGCCGCCGACAGTTTGAAAAGAAGCCAGGAAGCCGCTGCCCAACGCCGCCCCACCGGCTGAGCGAGCTGCTCCATCCAGGCGCAGGCTGTAGAGTGCGCTGCGGGTAAGCAGTTTCGTGGGGGTGAATACGAATGTTGTGAAGCGCGCATCCCAGCCAGCCCTGCCTGGCACGACCTGGCCGTCGGGAGCGGCGAGCTGGAATGCGCCCTGCACGCTGTCGGGGTCCATGCGCTGGTTGAACTCCAACCGGACGGAAACATCCAGCGGCACAGCCGAGGCGCGGTCGGCCGGCGCGACGGTCAGCAGGCGTGGTAGGGCGGTGGTGAAGCTCCAGGAAGGGATATCTTGCAGCGGCGCGCCGTTCGTGCTGCGCAGGTCGGGGTTAATGGTCACCTTGTAGGTCTGCCCACCGTTCAGGGCCGGGGCAGGGTAGAAAACATACGTGCTGGTGTTTTCCCAGCGGCCGGCGCCAGGGGCGGCGGGCTGCAGAGTGAAAGCCGGCGGTTGGCTGGCTGGGTCGCCGCCCAGCGGCACCACCGGCCGGTTGAAAGCCAGGATTACCGCTGAGGAGGGGTCTATTTCCTGCGCACCCGGCTCGGGCAGCAGTTGGGCGCTGCGCAGGTAACCAGCGGTGCGGTAGCGGATCTCAACGGGGCGCAGCAGCGCCATACCATTGAGCGCCTTGGCGTTCTGGTTGATCGCCAGCACCAGGTCGGATTCGGGCGGCAGGGCAGAGGCTGGCTTGAAAACCACAGTGGAAGCCCCCAGCCAGGTCAGGCGCCCGCCAATCGAGCTGCCGGTGGTCAGTGCGGCTTCGACGGATGGCTGATCCATTGGCTGGTTGAAATACAGGGTCACATCGCCTGTCAGCGGCAGCTCGGCGCCAGGCACGGGGCTGCTTTCCACCAGGGCTGGCGGAAGGGAGGGTGGCGGCGGGGTGGCTGTGGGGAGCTGCTGCACTATACCGGTAGGGGTGGGCGCCGCCGGGGTGATTGCCGGCAGTGAACAAGCCAGGCTGGCAGCGAGTAGTATGATGAGGGCTGCCGATACTGTGGTTGATTTCTTACGAGAACGGTGCATACATCATCTCCTGGAACATGTTGTTTGCATTATACCTGAGAGGGAACTATCCTGATGTGTTCAGCGTCTTTCGTATACAACACTGTTGAACAGCGGTTCTGCCGCCTGCTCACCAAAACTACGACAATTAAGGGTACAATAATCGTGCTATGAAAGCTTACGCAATTCCTCGCAATCCTTCTCCCAGTTCTGGCCTGTGGTTCGGGCAGGCGCTGGCGGCGCTGATGCTGGCGACTGGCCTGCTGTTGAGCCTGGTGGCGCTGCTGCCCATCGGCTATGCTCTGTATTACCAGAGCCAGGTGTTCCCCGGAGTATCCATTGGTGGGGTCGATCTATCCGGCAAAACAGTTGAAGAGGCTTCCGCTTTGCTGGCCCAGCGGCTGCAGTATTCCAATCAGGGGAAAATTTACTTTCAAGACGGCAAGACGCTCTACAACGCCACGCCGCGCCAACTTGGTTACTATATCGATGTGGAATCCAGCGTCAAGGAAGCCTTTGCACTGGGTCACAGCGGTGGGCTGACTGATCGCTTCGAAGCGATGTTCCAGGCCTGGTACGGCGGGATTGCTCTGCCGCCCGTGGCCCTGTACGACGAACGCCAGGCAGCCGGTTATTTGCAAAGCATCGCCCAGAAAATCGACCGGCCGATCATCGAGGCCTCCCTGGGTCTCAATGGCGCGGATGTCGAGGTGCACAGCGGGCAGATCGGGCGGGCGGTGGATATTGCCGCCACGCTGTCTAGCCTGCGTGCGCCGCTGCAGTCGATGACCGACGCCGTGCTGCCTCTGGTAGTTAAAGAGACTCCGCCAGTGATTATGGACGCCAGCGCCCAAGCCGAGGCGGCCCGCAAGATCATCAGCGCGCCGCTGGTGGTGGACGTGCCCAACCGTGCAGACGGCGATCCCGGTCCGTGGACATTCGACCAGAAGGCTCTTGCCAGTATGTTGAGCATCGAACGCGTGGCTTCCGGGCAGGGGCAAAACTTCCAGGTGGTGCTGAACTCGGAAATGCTGCGCAGTTTTTTGGATGGTTTGAAGGACCAACTGGCCCGCTCGCCCTCTAACGGCCGCTACACATTCAACGATGATACACGCCAGTTGGATGTGATTGAGCCGGAAGTGATTGGCCGTGCCCTAAACGTGGATGCCACACTGCAGCAGATCAACGACCAGCTCATCAAAGGCGAGCACAATGTCGACCTGGTGTTGGATGTGGTGCAGCCGGCGGTCGGCAGTGATGTGACGGCCGAAAAGCTGGGCATTCGTGAATTGATCACCAGTTACTCAACGTATTTCTACGGCTCCACAGCCGCCCGCATGCAAAACATCCGCACGGCGGCAGCCCGCTTCCACGGTGTGCTGGTGCCGCCTGGGGCCACTTTCTCGATGGCCGATACGCTGGGCGATATCAGCCTGGACAATGGTTATGCCGAGGCGCTGATCATCTTGGGCGACCGCACGATCCAGGGTGTGGGCGGCGGAGTGTGTCAGGTCAGCACCACCCTCTTCCGCACCGTGTTCTTCGCCGGCCTGCCGATATTGGAGCGCCACCCGCACGCCTACCGGGTAGGTTATTATGAGCAGATCTCAGGCGGCGGTCACAACGCCGATTTGGCTGGGCTGGACGCCACGGTGTTCGTGCCGGTGGTGGATTTTAAATTCAAAAACGACAGCTCAAGCTGGTTGTTGATGGAAACCTACTTTAGCGAAAGCGCCCGGCGCCTGACATGGAAGCTGTACGGCGCCAAAGACGGTCGCACGGTGGACTGGCAGACCAGCGGCGTGCAAAACGTGGTCGACCCGCCCAGCCCGCAGTACGAGCTGAACTCAGAACTTTCCCAGGGTGAGATCAAGCAGGTCGATTACGCCGCCCAGGGCGCTGATATCAACGTCACGCGCACTGTGAACCTGAACGGCAGTGTGCTCTACCAGGACAACTTCAGCACCCATTACCTGCCCTGGCGAGCGGTATATCAATACGGCCCCGGCACCGATGTGCCGACGCCCGAACCGACGCCTTGAAAGAATCTCAACATTTTCGAGGCCTTCCGGTATAATCGATGGCAGGCAGCGGGCTTGCCTTGCCCGCGCCGACATTTTGCTGGTCGAGGTTGATCTATGGTGAGTCAAGAATTGATCGAGATCTTGCGCTGCCCGGCGTGCGTGCGCGAAAAACCGGGTTTGCTCGAATATTATAAAGAAGCCTGGCTGATCTGCCAGGACTGCGGGCGCAAGTACCCCATCCGCGAGGACATCCCGGTCATGCTTATCGAAGAAGGGGATAAATGGGTGCAGATGGCGAAAGAGAGCCTGCCTGTGCCGCCCCCCAGGGCCTGAGAAATCAGCATGCAGACCGACGATTTGCCGGCCGGCGCCCAAGCTTACGAGTCGCTCGATTTCAGCCGCGATGCGGATGACCTGATCGAGACGGTGATGGTGCGCCTGGCGCACAGTGGCCCGACCGGGCTGGCGTTGATCGAATCGCTGTTGGGGGAGAATGACCCCGAAAAACGCTGGTGGGCGGCCCGCGCCCTGGCCGAAGCCCCCGGCGGGCGGCCAGGTGAACTGCTGGCAGCGGCTCTGCGTGACCACGACCTGGCGGTGCGCCAGTGTGCCGCGGCGGCACTGCGCCAGAACCCTGCCTCGGCTGCTCTGCCAGTTCTGCTGGAATGCCTGGGCAGCCCGGATGGGCTGCTGCGTCGTTTGGCAGGGGATGCCCTGGCGGCACTGGGCGCTGAGGCCGCGCCGGCCCTGATTGCCACGTTGGAAAATGGTCCCGAAGAGCGGCGCGGACAGGCGGCGCGCGCCTTGGCTCTGCTCAGCGACAAGCGCGCCGTGCCGGCTTTGTTGGCCGCTTTGGATGACCCCTCCACGTTCGTTGCCTATTGGGCGCTGGAGGGGTTGGATAAGATGGGGGTTGGTATGACGTTCTTCGACCCAGGCCGCTGACCGGCTGGTATGTGGCGCGATCCTGACGAGATCCCCGTTCTGCAGGCGGGCCTGGTCTATGTTTGGCGGGTGCAGGTAACCGATTTTAGCGCCTGCCTGCCCGCCCTGCACAGCCTGTTAGACAAGGCTGAGCAGGAACGGGTGCACCGCTTTATTTTTGAGCGCCACCGCCTGGCTTATCTTGTCATGCACGGTGCGCTGCGCATTTTGCTGGGACATTACCTGGGCCTGCCGCCGCGCCAGGTGTGCTTTGCCTACAACCCCAACGGCAAACCGAGCCTGGATTTCGGCCGGCTGTCCATCTCTGCTGTTCCAGATTTTCAGTTCAATATCTCCGAATCGAGCGGTGTGGGACTGATGGCTTTTGGACTGTGCGGCGAACTGGGCGTGGACGTGGAGGCCTGGCGGCCGCAGGTAGACTTCGAGCGCCTGGCGCAGCGCTTCTTTGCACCGCCAGAGAGCCAGGCTTTGCTTTCCCTGCCTGAGGAGCAAAGACAGGCAGCTTTTTTCGACGGTTGGACGCGCAAGGAAGCTTACATGAAAGCGCGTGGCCTGGGTTTCGCCCTGCCGCTGGATGATTTTGTGGTCGCTCTGCGGCCGGGCGAGGCGCCCTGCCTGCTGCAAACGCGCGAGGCGGGGGTGAATGTGCGTGAGTGGCATATTCTTGCCCTCCAGCCAGGGGAAGGGCTGGCCGGCGCGCTGGCCGTACACGGCGCGGCCCGGCTGGAGACGCTGGCATTCACGCCTCGCCGGCTGACTGCCTAAAACTCGATTTCGATGTCGAAATCGCCGATGGGGATCGGGCGGGCTGCCGAGCCATCGCCAGGTTCGTGCAGTTCAATATCAAAGCGCCGCGCCCAGCGCGCCAGCCCCTGGCTGTATTCCAGCCAGGCGCGTTGAGCCTGCTCCAGGTCGCTGTCTTGCGCCAGGCGCGCCAGGGCAGCCAGGTCGAGCTGATGGGAGGGCGTGTTGAGCAAGGCAGCCAGGTCGTCCACCGACCAGAGCTGCAGCGAAAGCTCGTCGGCCGAAAGCAAGCGCTCGCCGCTTGGGCTGAAAACCAGGTGCTTGACCGGCGTGGTGTAGCCTTCCAGAGGGCGCAGGCTGAGCGGAGCAGCGGGGCGCGCCAGCTGCCACAGGCGCACGGTGCGGTCCTGGTTGCCGGCCGCCAGGAGCTGGCTGTCTGGGCTGAAAGCCAGAGCGCTGGTCAAACCGACGCCGCCGGATAAGGTCTGCTGCGTGCCGCCGGTTAAATCCCACAGCAGCACATTGGCGCGGTCGGCGCAGGCCAACCAACTGCCGTCAGGGCTGAAGGCCAGCAGTGTATTGTTCGCCCGCCCGGGCAGGCTGCGCAGCGTCTCGCCGGCGGGCAGCGACCAGAGCTGTACGGCGCTGTAGCTCGATGTGCTGGCCAGCAGGCGCCCGTCAGCCGAGATGGCCCAGCCGACAATGGGGGTAAGCAGGCTGCGGCGCAGCTCAGCGCCGGTGGGCGCGCCGGGTGGCGGCAGACTCCACAGCTTGACAGAACGGTCGTTATCCCCAGTCACCAGCAGGGGTGAGTCAGGAGCAGGGGCAATGCCCAGGGCGTTCAGGCCGTTGAACTGGCCTCGCAGGCTCTGCAGCATGTGCTGGCGGTGCGTGTCCCACAAATATACGCCCTGCTCATCGCCGCTGACCAGCACCGCCTGTCCTGCAGCCCCCGGTGCGAGGGCTAGCAAGCTGACCCGCCCAGCGTGCCCGCCCAGCACGGCGCGCGGGCTGCCATCCGGCAGATTCCACAAGCGCACGGTCTTATCGGCCGAGCCACTGGCCAACCAGCCGTCCGCCGGGCTGTAGGCCAGGCAAAGCACGTAATCGGCATGGTCGGGCAGGGTCTTCAGCAAGCGGTTAGCCCGCAGATCCCACAGGCGCACGCTGCGATCGGCGCTGGCGCTGGCTGCCAGGTTGTGTTCGGGCAGGTGGAGCAGAGCGGTGATCTGGCGGCTGTGGCCGTAGAGGGCGGCCTGGTGCTGCAGGCGCTTGGCTTGCGGCTCACCGGCTTGCAGACAGGCGGCGGACTGCTGGACGAACTGCTGGCAGGCGCTGCGCTCATCGGGCGCGGCGGGCAGCCAGCCGGCTTCGGCGAGGCTACGCAGCAGGCGGGCGCTCCAACGTGGCGGAGCGGTCTGCGCCAGCAGCCACAGCTCTTCCCAGCGCTGCTCGCGGCCGAGAATGACCAATACTGCTTCCCATTCAAACTCACTCAGTTTGCCCAGGCGGCGGCGGGCGCGGGCGCCCGAGACGGCCTGCACGAAGCCGGCCCAACCGCGCTGGCGCGCCAGGCTGGCAATTTGCTGGCGCAGGCTGTCACTGCCGGCGGCGTACACCGCCTCCACCAGGCGGGCGTCGAAATCCAACGTCTCATACTGCTGCCACTGCCCGGTCAGCAGGTAAAACAGGGCGCGCTCCTGCGGGCGGCGCGGCGCAAACCCGCCTGCCAGGGCGGCCTGGCGTGCGTAAGGATTGTCATGTTCCAGCACCCAGCGGCAGAGCTCTTCCTGGGCAGCCGGGTCGCTCATACTTTGCAGGGCGGCCTGAGCGGCGGCGGCAATCTGCGCGTCGCGGTCGGCGCAGGCCGCCAGCAAGGCTTCCACCAGGCCGGTTTGGGGCGGCAGGGCCAGCGCGCGGCCCAGGCATAAGGAGCTGAGGACAGCCAGGCGCAGAGGCTGAGCCGCCGGGCGGTCGAACGCTTGCAGCATCACCTCCAGGCGCGGCAGGCGTGTCTCGGCCCAGGCTTGCCACAGGGCATCCAACACTTCGCCGTGCTTTTCGGCAGCCTGGCGCAAGGCGCCGAGCAGGCCGTCTTGCAGGGCGGGGTCTGCGAGCTGTTCCAGCGCGCCTGCTAACCAGGCGGCAGCCTGGGCAGGCGGCTGAGCGGCGGCAGACAGCAGGGCGGCAGCGACCGCCGCGGCTGCTGCCTGTGGGGTGAGCAGCGGCGTATCGTTCATGCCTGCAGGCGGTCAATCACAGGGAAACCGCGCACGCTCATGCCTGGCGCTTGATCTCCAGGGGGACGAATTGGCGCTCCGCGTCGCGCGTCTCGCCGAAGGAGGCCGACTGCGCCCGCCCTTCACTCAGCCACTGGCGCAGTGCGCCAATCGTCTCACGCTGGGACACGGAGAGGGGCACCTGGCGCTGGATGGCGGTCAGCACATCCTGGGTGGTAAACTCGCGGTTTTCGTTGAAGCCGAAATACATGGCGTCAATCACCGCCTGCTCGATCTCTGCGCCGACATAGCCTTCGCTGGCCTGGGCCAGGGTGGGCAGGTCATAATCGGCAGGCAGGCGCTTGCGCTTGCGCAGGTGCACGGCGAAGATCTCCTGACGCTCGCTGGAAGTGGGCAGGTCGAGGAAGAATATCTCGTCGAAGCGCCCCTTGCGCAGCAGCTCGGGCGGCAGGCTGCTGATGTCGTTGGCGGTGGCGACTACAAAGCAGGGGGCGGTCTTCTCCTGCATCCAGGTCAGAATGGTGCCAAAGACACGCGTGCTGGTGCCGCTGTCCAGGCCTCCATGAGCCAGGCCTTTTTCCATCTCATCGATCCACACCAGGCAAGGCGCCACTGTTTCGGCCAGGCGCAGGGCGCGGCGGGCGCGCTCCTCTGATTCGCCCACCAGGCTTCCGAAGAGCGCCCCAACATCCAGGCGCAGCAGGGGCAGGCGCCACAGCCCGCCGATCATCTTGGCGGTCAGGCTTTTGCCGGTGCCAGGGATGCCAATCAGGGCGATGCCCTTGGGGGCGGGCAGGCCGTAATCGCGCGCCTGGCTGCTGAACGCGCGCTCGCGCAGGCGCAGCCAGTCTTTGAGCACATCCAGCCCGCCGACGTTGTCGATCGTTTCGTTGACCGGGTAAAACTCCAGCGCTTCGCTCTCGCGGATGATTTGCTTTTTTTCGTCGGTCACCAGGTCGATGCTGCGGTCGTCCAGGGCGCCGCGCGCCACGATGGCCTGGGCGAAGACGCGGCTGGCCTGGGCGGTGGTCAGCCCGAGGGCGGCCTGCACCAGCTTTTCGCGGCCCAGGGCAGTCAGGTTGATCTTCACGCCGGGGGTGGAGGTCAGCCCGTCCAGCACCTGCTCGAGCTCGGCGGCAGCGGGTGGGGCGAAGTCGATCAGCACCGCCTCGTCTTTCAGCTCATCGGGCAGGCGGCTGTTGGGCGCCGTGACCAGGATGGATTTTTTGGTGAATTTCAAGCGCTGGGCCACGTTGCGCAGCTTGCGCTTGATCTGGGGGTTGCCCCAGGCCTCGTGGAAGTCTTTGAGCACGAAGAGCGTCTCGCCTTCGGCCTTGTCGATCTGCTCCAGGGCGGTCAGCGGGTCGCGGGCGGTGGGCGCCGACAGGCTGCGCCCGGCCAACACCTGGAAGCCCTCGGCGGCGTCCCAACTCAAGCCGGCGCGGCGCGTGCGCTCGCACAGGGTGCGCACCTGCTGCAGCAGGCGCTCCTCTTCCAGCGTGACAACCACCAGCAGGGTGAAGCGGGCGCGCAGGTAAATATCCAGCTCTTCGTCGAACGAATGGGTAGGCAGTGTGCTCATGCTGGGTATTATACGCCAGGCGGCCAGAAAAATGCATCCTGGCGAGGAAAAGAGTCCGCAGTGTTTGGCGACTGCCTTGGGTAGGGAATGGGTGAGCACTTGTTCAGCCGGTCTGTTATCACGCCAGTCGGCAGGCTCAACAGCAGGAACGGCAGCATCCCACGGGTGGAAAACACCCCTGTCTGGAAAGGCGAGGCTTACAACGCAATGGCCGCCAAGGACAGCGCCAGCAGCGTGATCTGCGAGCCGAACACCGAGACCGCCTTAGCGACCCATAATCGGTGAAAATCCGGATTTTTCCGCATAACGCTGGCCGATTAGGTGATCGTTTCAGCTTAACAGTCGGTGCACCAGCAAAGCCAGCCCGGCTGTCACGCTCCATAACGTGATATATTCAGGAAACGAGAAGAGAACTGCCGGCAGTGGGCGTACACCCTCCAGCCAGGGAACTTTCAATAAGATTCGCATGCCGAAGACGCCTACCAGGTGCTCCAGCACACCCTCCAACCCGCCCAGCAGCACGAACCACAGCACAGCCGGCGAGCCCAGGTGGCTGGCGATCAGCCACATCAGCCAGGCCAGCAGGGCGTAGAACAGCGCGCTGAGCGGCGCGAAGGGACGCATCCAGGCGGGGTACAGGTACTGGTAATACAGCTCCCACGCCAGGCTGGAGAGAATCGTGGCGAGCAAGCCCCACAGCACGCCGCTGGTCAGGATCAGGGTGCGGCCGGCAAAGGCAAAATCTGAGTTGTTGAAGGCGATGGACAGGCCTACCAGCAGGATCAGGCCGGCTCCGCCGAATAACAGGCTGCCCGTCCAGAAGTTGGCGTTGGTCAATTTGAGGTTTTGCATGCAGGTTCCTCGTGCGGTCAGGATGGCCTGGATTATACCCTCAGCCAGGCCGCATTGGCGCCGTCCGTGTGCCAGCCGTGTCTGGGGTTGCCTCCATTTGGCTTTGCCGGGTATGTCGAAGAAACTTTTGCAGCCTGGCGGCTTTGCACGAACTGCCTTTTGTTTATGCTCCTCTCCTTGACAGAATTTCCCGCCCTGGGTAAACTAGGCCGACATGAAAATCAGCAGCTTGTTCAGACAAATTCTTCACCTCCTGAGCACTCAGGAGGTGATTCTTAAGAGCGAGGCTTGACGATGGCAGAGGCGATATTGGCGCTGGAAAATAACCTGGTATTCCGCGGCCAGGGCTTTGGGGCGCAGACCCAAGCGGTGTTCGAGCTGGTCTTCAACACCAGCATGACCGGTTACCAGGAGATCCTGACCGATCCCTCTTACCGCGGCCAGGGCGTGCTGTTCACCACCCCGCACATTGGCAACGTGGGCATCAATCTTGAAGATTACGAGGCAGCCGCCCCGCAGGTCTCAGCGCTGGTGGTGCGAGCCCTCAGTCCGCAGGTTTCGAACTGGCGAGCGCAGGGCACCCTTCACGATTGGCTGGGCAGGCACGGTATCCCCGGCATCAGCGGTGTGGACACACGCGCCATCACCCACCGCCTGCGCGCCGGCGGCACGGTCAAGGCGGCTCTTTCCACCCTCCCGGACGCCAGCGCTCCGGCGCTGGTGGAGCAAGCGCGCCGCTGGAGCGGCCTGGATGGGCTGGACATGGTGTGCGCTGTCACCCTGCGTCAGCCCGAAGAATGGTGCGGCGACGCCGCCGATCCCTGGGTGGCCAACGACCTGCTGGTCTTCTCGCCGCCGGCCTGGCCGCGGCGTCCATTGGTGCTGGTTTACGATTATGGCGTCAAGCGCAACATGGCGCGCCATGTTGCCGCCTGGGGGGCGCAGGTGGTTGTGCTGCCGGCCGATTACCCCGCCGAGCAAGCCCTGGCTTACCACCCTGATGGCATTCTGCTCTCTAACGGCCCCGGCGACCCGGCCGGCCTGCCCTATGCCGTGGAGATCGTGGGCCGCCTGCTGGAGAGCGAGGTTCCCATCTTCGGCATCTGCCTGGGTCACCAACTCATCGGCCGCGCCCTGGGCGGCGAAACCCGCCGCCTGAAATTCGGCCATCACGGCGGCAACCACCCCGTGCAGGATCTGCGCAATAAGAAAGTGCTGATCACAGCGCAGAACCACAATTACGTGGTCGACCTGGCTACCCTGAAGGGGGTTCCTGTCGAGGCCACCCACCTCAGCCTGAACGACGGCTCTCTGGAGGGCATGCGCCTGCTCGACCGCCCGGTGTTCAGCGTGCAGTTCCACCCGGAGGCTGCCCCCGGCCCGCACGATGCCCACGGCTTGTTTGCCGCCTTTTTTGATCTGATCTTGCAAAGGCTGACGCCATGATCCCACCTCATTCCACCATCCTGATCCCTGGCTCCGGACCGATCGTCATCGGCCAGGGCGCCGAGTTCGACTACAGCGGCACGCAGGCGGTCAAAGTCCTGCGCCAGAAAGGCCACCGCGTGGTGCTGGTCAACAGCAACCCGGCAACCATCATGACCGATCCCGAGATGGCCGATGCCACCTACATCGAGCCGCTCTCGCCTGAGGCGCTGGAAGCGATCATCGCCCAGGAGAAACCGGATTACCTGCTGCCTACTGTGGGCGGGCAGACCGCTTTGAACCTGGCCATGCGCCTGGCTGAAAACGGCGTGCTTGAGCGTTACGGTGTGCGCCTGATCGGCGCCAACGTTCAGGCCATCCGGGCGGCCGAAGACCGCCACACCTTCCGGCAGACTATGCTGCAGGCCGGGCTGCCGGTGCCGGATGGCGGGCCGATCGGCTCGCTGCAGGAGGCCGAGGCATTTGTACAGCGCACCGGCCTGCCGGTCCTGATCCGGGCCTCCTTCGCCCTGGGCGGCACGGGCGCCAGTTGGGTCGAACAGCCTGAGCAGCTCGAGGCTGCCGTTCTCAAGGCGATGGGCGCTTCGCCCATCGGCCAGGCCTGGATCGAGGAATCGCTGCTGGGCTGGAAAGAGTACGAGCTGGAAGTGATGCGCGACAGCCGCGATAATTTCGTGGTGGTGTGCAGTATTGAAAACCTCGACCCGATGGGCGTGCACACCGGCGACAGCATCACGGTAGCACCAGCCCAGACGCTGACCGATCGCGAATACCAGATCCTGCGCGACCTGGCCCTGCGCGTGATGCGCGCCGTGGGCGTGGAGACCGGCGGGGCCAACGTCCAGTTCGCTGTCGATGCCCGTACCGGCCGGGTGCGGGTGATCGAGATGAACCCGCGCGTCTCGCGCTCCTCGGCGCTGGCCTCCAAAGCCACTGGCTTTCCCATCGCTAAGATTGCCGCCCTGGTGGCTATCGGCTACACTCTGGACGAGATCCCCAATGATATAACCGGCGAGACGCAGGCTGCCTTCGAGCCCTCGCTCGATTACGTGGTGGTCAAGATGCCGCGCTGGGCGTATGAAAAGTTCCCCGGCGCCGAGCGTGTGCTCGGGCCGCAGATGAAATCGGTCGGCGAGACGATGGCCTTGGGGCGCACCTTCCCTGAAGCTTTGAACAAAGCCGTGCAGTCGCTGGAGATCGGCGTGGATGCCCTGGACGGCTCCGGCCCGCACCGACCTCCAGCCGCCCTGCTGACCGACCTGGCCCAGTTGGCGGCGCCGTTCCCCGAGCGCATCTTCCACGCCTACCGAGCTCTGCAGGCGGGCATTTCCGCCGAGCAGGTAGCGCAGGCCAGCGGCTACGACCTGTGGTTCGTCGCCCAAATGGCCGAAGTTTTCGCCCTGGAGAACCGCCTGCGCCAGGCTGCCCCTGGTTGGCGGCAGAACCCCGCTGCACTGGCGGGCCTGGTGCGCGCCGCCAAGCAGGCCGGTTTAGCCGACGCCCACCTGGCGCGCCTGCTCGACTGCCCCATGCAGGAAGTGCGCCGGGTGCGCCTGGCGCTGGGCATCCGCAGCGCTTTTCTGCGTGTGGATACCTGCGCGGCCGAGTTCGAGGCCCACACACCCTACCTGTACAGCAGTTATGAGATGGAGGATGAGGCTCGCCCCACACAGCGCCAGAAGATCCTCATCCTGGGCTCCGGCCCCAACCGCATCGGGCAGGGCATTGAATTCGATTACTGCTGCTGTCAGGCGGCCTACGCCCTTTCGGAGCTGGGCTACGAGACGATCATGCTCAACTGCAACCCCGAGACCGTCTCGACCGATTACGACACCGCCGACCGCCTGTATTTCGAACCGCTCACCCTGGAACATGTGCTGAACGTGATCGACGTCGAACAGCCGCTGGGGGTGATCGTGCAGTTCGGCGGGCAGACGCCGCTCAACCTGGCCGAGGGCCTGCGCCAGGCGGGCGTGCGCATCCTGGGCACTTCGCCGGAGGCCATCGCTCTGTCCGAAGACCGCGAGCAGTTCGCCAACCTGCTGGCCAGCCTGGATATCCCCCAGCCGGAGCACGGGCTGGCGCGCTCGCTGGCCGAAGCGCGGCGGGTGGCGCGCCAGATTGGCTACCCGCTGTTGGTCAGGCCATCCTTTGTGCTGGGCGGCCGGGCTATGGCGGTGATCGGCGCTGAGGAACAGTTGGAAGCCCTGGTGCAGGAGGCCCTGGATGCCGCACCAGGCCAAGCGCTGTTGATTGACCGCTTCCTGGACGACGCCTTCGAGATCGACGTAGACGCTCTGGCCGACGGCCATGAGGTGGTGGTGGGGGCGGTGATGCAGCACATCGAGGAGGCCGGAGTGCACTCGGGCGATGCGGCCTGCGTCCTGCCGCCATATAAGATCAGCGCTTACCACCAGGGCATCATGGAAGATTACACCGTGCAGTTAGGCAAGGCCTTGCAGGTGCAGGGCCTGATGAACGTGCAGTTTGCCATCAAAGATGATGTGGTGTACGTGCTGGAAGTCAACCCGCGCGCCTCACGCACCGTGCCCTTCGCCAGCAAGGCTACCGGCCTTTCCATGGCCAGAGTCGCCGCCCGGCTGATGACGGGCCAGAGCCTGGCGCAGATCGGCCTGCTCAAAACGCCGCATGTGAACGGCTTTTTCGTCAAAGAATCAGTCCTGCCGTACGCCAAGCTGCCCGGCTTCGACCCGCGCCTGGGGCCAGAGATGCGCTCGACCGGTGAGGTGATGGGACACGCGGCACACTTCGGGCATGCCTTCGCCAAAAGCCAGATCGCCGCCGGCCTGGCGCTGCCGGTGGAGGGGGCGGTGCTGATCAGCGTCAACGACTTCGATAAAGGCGCGGCGCTCAAGATCGCCCGTGACCTGCAGCGCATGGGCTTCGAGATCTATGCCACCGGCGGCACGGCGCAGTTCTTCGAGCGCGCCGGCGTGGCGGTGACGACGGTCAACAAGGTTTACCAGGGTTCGCCGCACACCGTAGATCTGATCCGCAGCGGCAGGATCGGCCTGATCTTAAATACGCCGCTCGGCGCGCACGCGCACACCGACGGCGTGGCCATCCGCGCCGCGGCCGTGGCTCTGGGTATTCCCCTGCTTACCACGCTTTCGGCTGCCTCGGCGGCGGTGGCGGGCATCCGAGCGCTGAAGCAAAAAGAACTGCGTTACAAGAGCCTGCAAGAACATCATGTGATGGTATAGTAGGGACAGGCAGCCGGCTGGTTGCCCTTACCCTATTCTTGGAGGCCTGTCTTGAAAGCAACCATAGGATACTATGCCGCCTTTATCGCTTTGGGGTTGGCAACCGCGATCGTCGGGCCGACACTGCCGGGCATCGCCGAGCGCACCCACACCACGCTGGGGCAGGCCAGCTTATTGTTCCCCGCCACCTCGTTGGGATACCTGGCGGGCGTCTTGTTCAGCGGATGGGCGCTCGACCGCCTGGCTGGCCACCGGCTGATGGTGGCTTCTCTACTGACCATGATCCTGTCGCTGGTCATCCTGCCTTTCCTGCCCTGGCTGGCAGTGGTTGCTTTTGCCATGGCCCTGCTTGGTGGGGCCAGCGCGGTGGTGGATGTGGGCGCCAACACGTTGATCGTCTGGGTGCACGGCCGGTCGGTCGGCCCGTTCATGAACGGACTGCATTTCTTCTTTGGAGTCGGAGCGGCTGCCATGCCGGTGCTGTTCGCTTTTGTCACCCAACAATCGGGCAATTTCAGCCTGGGGTTCTGGGTGCTGGCGCTGCTGGTGCTGCCCGGGCTGCTCTGGCTGGCTTTCCAGCCCAGCCCGCCGCACCCGGCGGCTGTGAAGAGCGGCGAGACAGCCCCGCTGCAAGGCCGCCTGATTTTACTGGTAGCCGCCTGCCTGTTCTTGTATGTCGGCATGGAGATCGGCTACGGCGGCTGGATTTTTAGCTACGCCCAGGCCAAAGGACTGGCCGACGCCGCCACGGCTTCCGCCCTCACATCAGCCTTTTGGGGTGCCTTGACGGTCGGCCGGCTGCTCTCCGTGCCGCTGGCCATGCGCTTTTCAGCGCGCAGCCTGCTGCTGGCCGATTTTGTCGTCATCCTGGCCGGCGTGAGTATCATCCTGCTCATCCCCGGCTCGACGGCCAGCCTGTGGATCGGGACGCTGGCGCTTGGGCTAGGCATGGCCTCCATCTTTCCCACCACCATCACCCTGGCCGAGAGGCGCATGCCGATCACCGGCCAGGTGACCAGCCTGATCTTCGTCGGCTCCAGCACAGGCGGCATGGTTTTGCCCTGGCTGATGGGCCAGTTGTTCGAGCCGCTCGGCCCCGATGCCGCCATGCTGGCCATCCTGATCGACTCACTGGCCGCGCTGGCGCTTTACCTGGTGCTAATCGTGGGCGCCGGGCGGCACGCGGCCAGGGTGACCGGGGTAGCCGGCTGATATGCAGGCGCCTGAGGCCGCGCCCCAGCCCTACCTGGAGGCCGCCCGCCAGGGGCGCACCAGCCTGCTCAGCTACCTGGCTGGTGTAGCGCTGATCCTCCTGTTCTGGCAGTTCCTGGGGGCTCTGCCAATCAGCGTGTTGATGGTGTTGGACGGCGCTCTCGGCCCCAACCAGCCCTCCCTGGAAGGTCTGTTCGTCAGCCAGCCGCTGCCGGCTTTCCTGGGGGTGATGTTCACATTCGTCTTTTTCCTGCTGGGCATGTGGGTCGCCATGCGCCTGGCGCACCGCCGCCGGTTGGTCACGCTGATCACGCCGGACGGCAAGCCGAACTGGCGGCGCTTTGCCCAGGGCTTCACGGCCTGGCTGGCGCTCTCGGCGGCGCAAAGCCTGATCGAAGCCTGGCTGCACCCCGGGCGCTATGTGTGGAGCCTGGATGCGCCGCGCTTTTTCTCCTTCTTGCTGCCGGTACTGCTGCTGATCCCCATCCAGGCCGGCACCGAGGAGCTGTTTTTCCGCGGCTATCTCCTGCAGGCGTTTGGCCTGAAGCTGCGCAGCATCTGGCTGCTCAGCCTGCTTTCCGGGCTGTTGTTTGCCCTGCCGCACCTGGGCAACCCCGAGGTGAGCATCAATTTCTGGGCGCTGGCGTTTTATTATTTCCTGACCGGCGCGTTCCTGGCTTACATCACCCTGCGCGATCAGCGGCTGGAGCTGGCGTTGGGGGTGCACATCGCCAACAACCTGTTCACCGCTTTGTTCGCCAATTACACGGTCAGCGCCCTGCCCACCCCGGCGCTGTTCACCGTAGGCGAGCTGGATGCCACCTTCGCCGTGGCGGGCTATATTTTCAGCGTGGCGGCTTTCTACCTGGTCTTCTTTTTCCGGTTTCCCAAGCCAGAGGCTGCCACAGGCAGTTGATGGCGCTGTTCAGTCACCGGGCAGCGCTGGAGGCCTACCTCCTGCCATCACCCGACTCTGTGGGTGCGGCAGGGGCAGCCGGCGCTGGGTGGGCAGCGGCAGGCCGTCGCTGCCCAGGGGCGGCGCATCGAACGGCTCCAGGATCGTGTGCGCGGCGCGCAGCATCAGCTCGCGGTAGCGCGGTATATCGATGCGGCGCGGGTCAGGAGCGGCCGGCAGGTCCCAGGCCAACACGGCGGGGGGCCGGCCGAGCACGTACAAAAAACGCACGGCCTGGCCGGGCTTGAGCTCTTTGCCCGCCGCCAGCAGTTGGCGGGCGGCCGCCGCCGCCGGCGAGAGGCCGCGGTAGGCTTCCAGCGCCCGGCTCAGGCGGTGTTTCAGCACCAGCTTTTCCAGCGGCACGCCGCCGTTGGCCAGCGCCTGCAGGGCCGAGCGCAGTATCTGCAGCGCCCGCGGCAGGTAGGCCGGGATATCCTCGGCGGTTGGCGCCTGCGCCAGGATCTCCAACATTGCCATCTGCGTCTCGCTGATCCAATCGGGGGTGTCGCGCCGGCGCGCTTCGATGCCGCGCACCTTGAGGCTGCCGTCCTGGAACACCCCAAAGTAGCGGTTGGCTACCGGGATGCGCCGATCGAGCGTGGAGGTCAAGAAGACCACCCAGCGGTAAATGCCGTCCAGGCTGATTGAAAGGCCGGTGCGGCGCACGGTTTCGTCCAGCACAGGCTGGAAATCGGCTGGCTCCCGCCAGCCGGGGTGCTGCACCCACAGCCCGTCCACGTAGAGGTGTAAGACAGAGCAGCCCAGGTCTTCGGCGACCTCTTTGGCGCGCAGCAGGGCTTCGCGGCCGTAGGCAGTCACCGCTTCATGGGCTTCGATGCGCCCGAAGCGGGCGTTTTTGTAGCCCAGGTAGCCGAAACAAGTCACCAGCAGCCACTTGTGCGCCGCCGAGCGGGCCTGGTCGGCGGCGCGGCGCGGGTCCCAGCGCGGCAGTTGGCCCAGGCGCGTCTTGAGGGCGATGCGCTTTTCCAGCAGTGGGGCCAGCGTTTGCGGCACCAGCCCCGGCGGCTCGTCTTGCTGAGCGCCGATTGGCTGCAAGTGGTCGGGGTCGGGCGGCAGGCGGCCGGCAGTCTCGGGTGAAATGTTGAAACGCACCATCAAGCTGGGGTACATGGAGACAAAGTCGATGCCGGCCACGTGGGTGTGCACACCGGGCGTGGGTTGGTACACCAGGCCGCCCTGGTCGCGGGCGAACATTTCGCTGGCCGGCCGGAACGCTTCGCTCTGTTGTTTGCGCCAGGGGATCAAAATACCCTGGCGCAGGGCAGTCAGGATCTGCATGGTGGAGATGCCGGTGCCGGGTGAGAGGCGGGCGGCGTCTTGCACGGGCAGGCTGGTGACACGCGCAAACTCCAGCACGCCCTCCAGGCCCAGGTCGCGGTACAGCAGGGCGTTGCGTTTGTCCACGTGCCAGCGGCCGAGAAGCTGCACCTGCTGGCCTTTGTAAACGATCTGCCCATAGGAAAAGTAAGAATGCTCTTTGCGGTAAGACGGGCCGGCGCGTGGGTGACGGTTGAGCGGCAGGCCGGCCAGGCCGTCGGTGTCGCACTGCTCCACCAGCTCCAGCAGGCGCGGCAGCAGCCAGGTGTCGCCCCAGTCAGTCAGCAGGAGGTCGGGATCGTGGCGGCGCAGCAGGGCGGCCAGGTTGGCCAGCAGGGGGCGCGCCGGGTTGAGTGGGAAGCGGTAGGAGAAGCGCTCGAAGCGCACTTTGATGGCCTGCGGCTCGGCGTGCAGGGGGTCCACGTCTGGCTCCAGCTCCAAAATGCGCAGGGGGACGGGCGGCGGGTCCAGCTCCCAGGGGGTGTCCAGGGCAGCCAGGCGGCGCAGGCGGTCATCGGCGCCAACCTCCACTGCGCAGCGGGCGAGCGGGAAGACGCCCCAGGCGGCCGCAGCGCGCAGCGCCGGGCTGATATCGGCGTCGTAAAATTCCAGGTCGGGGAAGAACTGCTGCAGGCGCCAGAACAGGCGCGCCTGGCTGCTGCAGCCCGGGCAGTCGATGGTCATCACGGTCAGCGGCTGCGAACTGAACAGGTCGCGGCGCTCGGCGCGGCCCAGGCGCGGCGGGTTGGGCTCGTTTTGCAGGAACTGCCAGGCCTGGCGCAGGCGCGCCGCTGGCCCGGCGGCGTAAAACGTCACCGGCAGGCAGGCCAACAGCATGCGGCGCTGGCCGTCATCATCCAGCAGCCAGACGCACAGCGGGTCGCCGGGGAGCGCTTCCTGCGCCTGGGGCGGGGCATAGACATCCAGCAGCCAGGCCTGGTAAGCGGGCGGCGCCGCTTCAGTCATCCGGCCGGCCCGGATCGGGGCGCCGCAGCAGGGGATCGTCGAAGGCTTCGTCCAGCTCCAGACCCAGGCGCTGCTGCAGGCGGCGCAGCTCTTTCTGTTGCTCCAGCACCACCGCCAGCAGAAAGACCTCGAAAGGCAGGTTGTGAGCGGCGTAGGCGGCGGGCGCCAGGTGCTGGTGAGCGGCGGCCAGCAGGCCGTCCAGCACATACTGGTCGCTGCGCCGCAGGCCGCGGCGGAAGCGGGCGATGGAGCTGCCGCTGCCCAGCTCGCTGAGAAAGACCTGGGTGATCGAAGGCAAGGTGCGTCCCATGTTACTCCTCCCAAAAAGAAAGCTGTTGCCCGTCCGGTGAGCGGGCGCGCCCCAGGGGACGGCTCTCGGGCTGCCCCAGTGCCTGCCCGACCATGCGCCCGCTGGGCGGTTCGGGCAGCGGCTCATCAGGCAGCGCGCCGGCCTCCACCAGGGCGTCGGCTGCCTCCACCAGCAGCCTGGTGATCAGCGGGTCGCCCGGGCGCGAACAAGCCAGCACCGGGCCGCTGCTGCGCAGGCGGCGCAGGGCCGGCAGGCAGCTGCGCAGCAGGCGCAGGCGCTCGGCGTATTTGACGTTCTCGTCGTGAAAGGTGCCCAGCAGGTCGAGCACCAGGGTGGCCCCGGGCTGCGCGCTGCCGGCGGCCTGTTCCAGCAGGGCGGCGGCCTGGTAGCAGGTGAAGGCGCGCGCCACCCGGATGCGCGCCAGGTAGGGCGTGACGCTGACCTGCTCGCTGCGCGGCAGAAGTTGGCGCAGGCGGGCCGCCACGGCATAGGCGTTGAACCAGTTGCCGGCGTCCAGCACGCGCAGGGTTTTTTCGCCGCTGTGCAGCGCCAGTTGAGCCGCCATCTCCAGCATCGCCGGGCGCGGGTGGGGGTGGATCAACACGTACAGCCGTCCGGCGCTGAGGGGCGGGGCGGGCGGCAGGAGTTCGCTGGCGGCAGGGATGCATTCCATATTATCAGCATACCAGCCTTGCCGGGTGGGCGCTATCCTACGAGCAGGGGGATTTCGCGGGTGAATGGAGGGTTAACCCGCGCGGGGGAGGCGGCAAAACGGACTTAAAAGGGCGGCGGCTCAGCCGCTGCTATTCCACAGGCTGAAATCCCAGCCTGCCAGGCGGCGGCGCAGCTCGCTTTTGCTGTGCACATCAAACTCTCGCAGGATGCTGCGCATGTGCGACTTGACCGTCTCCGGCGAGATGTTCAGGCGAGAGGCGATCTCCTGGTTGGTGTAATCCGAGCAAACCAGCGCGGCGATTTGCTGCTGGCGCGGCGAGAGCGCCGACCAGATTTTCAGGTTGGCGTCCTCGGCGCTGCGCTGCAGACGCGCCTGCTGCAGCAGTTCATTGGCCACCTCATCCAGCGGGCGCTTCTGCTGCTCGGCAAGCTGCTGCAGCCAGGCGTGCAGCTCGGCATCCAGGGCGTAACTCTGGACCGGCTCGGGAGGGGTCTGGTAGGGCCGGAAGAATCGGTAAAACAGCCGTTTGAAGGCGGACATACTCATCTCATTGTTATTATAGTAGAACAAAAGTTCTGGTGTCAAGTGGGTTTGCCGAAACACGCCAAATCGAATATACTCGAACCGCATGTTAAGCACACTGTACGGCATTTCGCTCGAAAGCTGGCTGACCGCCCTGGCGGCAGTTCTGCTGGCGCTGGCACTGCTCTTGTTCCTGCGCAGCTACCTGGGCCGGCTGGTCGCCAGGCGCTGGTCGCTGCTGGCGCTGATGATCGACCGCACGCGCCTGTATTTCTTGCTGGCTGCCGCGCTGTATGCCGGCAGCGGCCTGCTGCCCCTGCCTCCGGCGGTCGCCGAGCTGGCTTACAAGGTTTTCCTGGTCGCCGTGTTCCTGCAGCTAGGGCTGTGGAGCGTGGCGCTCTTTGACGCTTTTCTGCGGGCGCGCCAACCCGCCCCGCCGATCCCCGGCGGCGCTCCGAACGCTGACGCCACCACCCTGGGCGCTGTTGGCCTGCTGGCGCGCGTCGTCATCTGGGTAGTAATCGGTCTGCTGGCGTTGGAGAATATCAGCGGCGTTAAGGCCACCTCGCTGGTCACCAGCCTGGGCATTACGGGCATCGCCGTGGCTCTGGCCGTGCAGCAAATCCTGGCTGACCTGTTTGCGGCGGTCAGCATCGCCCTGGATAAGCCGTTCGTGGTCGGCGACACCATCGCCGTGGGCGACCTGATGGGCACGGTTGAGAAGATCGGCCTCAAAAGTGTGCGTCTGCGCAGCGTGGAAGGCGAGACGCTGGTGTTTTCTAACTCCGATCTGCTGCAAAGCCGCCTGCGCAATTTTGCCGGGCAGAAACGCCGCCGCGTGCTGTATAAGTTAAACGTGGCGCACGCCACGCCGACCGCTGTGCTGCAGACTATCCCTGGCCTGCTCAAAGAGGCGATCAGCGCCCAGCCGCAGGTGACTTTCGACCACGCGCACTTCAGAGCTTTTGGCGAGTATTCTCTGGTGTTTGAGGTGGTCTTTTATATCGATGCACCCGACTTCCTATCCTACCTGGACACGCTGCAGGCAGCCAACCTGGCTATCCATGCGCGCCTGGTCGGCAGCGGCATCGAGCTGACTGTGCCGACACAGGCTGTGCGCCTGCTGGCGGAAAAATCGACCTCGTAGCCCTTCAGCCGGCGATGTCCGCCAGCCACACCTGTGCGCCGGGCGGCAGACTGCCGATCTCCAGGCGGCCGCTGGCGGTCGACAGGCGCCGGCCGCTGAACTGTTCGCGGAACTCCACGCCGTCCGGGATGCCACCCTGCCGCACGTTCAGTGCCAGCCCAGGGTGGGCAGCCGGTCCGCGCTGCGCCGCCACGATGATGGCCTGACCCGGGCTGTCGCGCAAGAAAGCCAGGGTGTCTGCCTCGGCATACAGCTCCTGGTAGCCGCCGTCCAGCAGAGCCGGGGCGCTGCGCCGCAGGCGCGCCAGCGCCTGGTAAAAACCGCGCAGCTCGTGGTTCCATTTGTTGGCGTCCCACTCCATGCAGGCGCGCGCCTGGGCGGTGGTGCTGCCGCTCATGCCGATCTCGTCGCCGTAGTAGATGCAGGGAATGCCAGGGTAAGTCATCAACAGCATGGCTGCCAGGCGGTTCATCTGCATGTCCTCGCCCACCTGGCTGAGGATGCGCCCGGTGTCGTGGCTGCCCAGCAAGTTGAACTGCTGGCGGGCCATGGCCCAGGGGATGGCGGCGCGGAACGTGTTCCAACTGCCCAGCACGGCCTGCCCGGGCCAGGCAGCGCTGGCCGCCAGCGCGCCGTGCATGCCGTGTGAAGAAACGCTGAAGCCTTTCAGCCACCACCACAGCGGCTTGCTGAAGCCGGAGTAGTTCATGGTGGCGTCCAGGAAGTCGCCCTGGAGCTGTTCGCTGCCGTCGAAGAAGTTCTCGCCCAACAGGTAGGCGGCAGGGTTTTCGCCCTTCACGGCGGCGCGGATACCGCTGCCGACCAGCTCGCCGAGCTGGTCGGCGCCCTGGCGGCCGAGCATGTTGGCCACGTCAATGCGCCAGCCGTCAGCCCCGTAGGGACTGCGCAGCCAGCGCCTAAAGACCGACTCGCTGCCGGCATAGATGGCGTTGCGCAGTTTTTCGGAGCGGTAGTTGAGCTTGGGCAGACTGCGCACCCCCAGCCAGGACTCGTACTCTTCCGGGTGCTTGTGAAAAGTGAAAAATTCGGCGCTGGGAGCCTGGGGGTCATGCAGGGCCTGCTGGAACCAGGGGTGCATGAAGCCGCAGTGGTTGGGCACGATATCCAGGATGTAGTGCATGCCGCGTTCGTCCAGCGCCCGGCGCAGGCCAGCCAGGGCCGGGTTGCCGCCCAGGTGCGGGTCAACGTTTTCGTAATCGGTGACATCGTAGCGGTGGTTGCTGTAGGCGCTGAAAATCGGATTGAGATAAATGGCGTTCACGCCCAGGTCTTGCAGGTAGTCCAGGCGCTCTGCTACGCCGTTTAAATCACCGCCGTAAAATTCCAGCATGCTCTGCCAGCCGCTGGCGTTTGGCGGCTCGCCCCAGCGCCGGGCCAGCGAGCGCATGCCGCGGTATTCGAATTCACCCTCGCGCACGTTCGAAGACGGGTCGCCGTCGGCGAAGCGGTCGGGGAAGATCTGGTAAAAAACGCTGCGGCGCGCCCAGGCCGGCGCCTGGTAGCCAGCCAACAGCTTGAAGTTGGCCGCGTCGGTGGGCAGGGCGCGCTGCAGACCGGCGGCGTTGTACCACCAGGCTTCACCCTGCGCCAGCACCAGGAAACGGTAATGTGTATAGGGCATGCCCAGGCGCAGTTGGACCGACCACCAGCGCACAGCCGGGTTGGCCGCCTGCGGCTCGGGGCGCATCTCCAGGAACTGCTGTTCGCCGTCGGGGCATAGGCGCAGAGCTACCTGCTCGATGGGCGCTTCTGGCGCGGCGCGCAGCCTAAGGGTGATGGTGTCGCCCAGGCGCGGCTCGCCGTTCAGCAGCAGGCCGGCGCTGTTGTGGATGTAACGACCAGAACCGTCATGGTGGATAGAAAGCAAGCTCTCGGGGAGGGGAGTTTCAAACAAGGTGTCCGTCCTGTGGGGAATGGCGCCGTGTGCTAATCGTTTTTCTGGCGCATGAAACCAATAAAAGCTGCGCCCCCAATCAGCAAGCCGGCAACCGCCACCCACAGCACCCACGAATTGCCTGCGTTGGGCAACTCGCCTGCGTCGCCCTGGGATTGGAGTTGGTCCGTGTTACTGCCACCGCCCGCGGGCGGCGGCGGAGGCGGTTGGGTGGGGGAGGCGCTGGGCGTGCGGGTGGGCGGGGAGGGCGTGGGGGTCGGCGTGATCGTCGGGGTGTCAGTTGGCGGGGCGGGAGTGGGTGTGCGGGTGGGGGGCGGCATGACCATCAGCAGCAGCTTCTGGTCCGGGCGGATCACAGAGCCGGCTGCCAGCCCGTTCCAGGTCATCAGGTCGGCTGGCTTGACGCCGTACAGGTTGGCGATGTAGGTCAGGTTCTCGCCGCTCTTGACGGTGTGGTAATACTTGCCATCGGCGGCAGGAGTCAGCATCTCGAGCGGTGTCAGCGGGCGCAGGGTGGGGCTGGGCGTGACATTGCCGGCGTTGATCAACAGCTTCTGCCCGATCTGCAGCGGCCAGTCGATCTTCAGGTTGTTCAGCGCCAGAATGGTTTCGATCGGCGTGTTGTAAGCCTGGGAGATCATCGTCAGGTTTTGGTACGGCTGCACCGTATGGACAACCTTGCCGTCGGCGCCGGGCATGCTGATCTGCACCATGCCCAGCGGGGTGGGCGTGGCGTAGCCGGCCGTGTTGCTGTTGGGGATGAACAGTTTCTGGCCGATCTGCAGCTTGGAATCCTTGGGCAGGTTGTTCCAGGTCTGCAGATCTTTAATGGTCACTTTGTAAGCGATGGCGATGGCCCACAGCGATTGGCCGGCCTGCACGATGTGGTAGATTTTGCCGTCGGCGTCTGGGGTGGCGAGCTTGACCGGCGAGATATACTGGGGCACACCGCTAGAGGCGCCGGAGGCGGGCGTGCCGCCGCTGGCCTGGGTAGCCGAGCCGCCAGCCGATGTGTACGGCCCACACGAGTTGGCGGCGGTGTAAGCGGCCTGCAGGACATAATAAGTATACCCATTGGGTGACACCGCCGTGCCCGCGCCAACATGGCAGTAGGAGGGGATCACCGCTGGCAGCATGTGCGACTCATCCGACCAGATCACCATGATCTCGTCCAGGCTCAGGTTACCCATGGCAAAATTCTCGGTAGCCCACACCTTGGCGCCGCCGCCGTAGCCAGCCGCCGCCAACCGGCCGGAGACATTGCCGATGTGCCATGACATTTCATTGGCCGCCATGGTCGCCGCTGTAGCCTGCGCCACCGCGTCGATGATCGGATCTTCGATCAGGGCCGGCAGTCCATAGGACATGCGCAGGTTGTTCATAGCGACGATGAGCTGGTATGCGCTCACCTCCTGCGCTGGAGCCTGAGGCTGGGCGGCGCGAGCCTCCAGCGCCGGCGCGGACAGACCAGCCAGCAGGACCAGCAGCAGTAACAATCGAAACAGGGGATGGGTGTTCACACGCCAATTATAACCGCTAAAAAAGGGGGCTTCTTCGAGTATAATTAATTATTCTATACTTTCAATTCATTCGGAGGTAAATGGCCATGGATATCACCACAACCCCCTATAAGCGCTGTACGCTGTTGAAAACGTCGGGCCGCATCGATGGCTCGAACGCTCCCGAGCTGGCGAAGGCATTCAAAGAATTGATGGACGGTGGCGTTTATAACCTGGTCTTTGATATGACCTCAGTCACCTTCATGGCCTCAGCCGGCTGGTGGGTGCTGATCGATGTGCAAAAAACCTGCAAGCGCAACCAGGGCTCGCTGGCGCTGGCCTGCGTCTCGGTGACGATCAGCGACTCGCTGAAATTGGTTGGCATGGACAATTACTTCTCCACGTTTATTGATGTGACGACAGCCGTAGGCAGTTTTTAAAACAGGAGGCAGCGCGCAGCGGCCTCTTGGCGCCTCTGCAGCAGTGACTGTATGGCGAAGGTCAAGGTTTTTAAAGGCAGTTTTGAGAGTTTACCGGCAATTGGCGATTTTGTAACCGAGGCGGCCCAGGCAGCCGGGCTGGATGAATCGGCTGTTTATGCGGTGCAACTGGCGGTGGATGAAGCCGCAACCAACGTGATTGAGCATGCGTACCGTGACATGCCGCCTGGAAGCGTGGAATGCACCTGCGAAATCTTGCACAACGGTCTGAAGATCGTGCTGCATGATCACGGACGCCCATTCAGGCCGGATGAAGTGCCTGACCCTGAGACAGACCGGCCCCTGGAAGAGGTGCGCCCGCGTGGCCTGGGGTTGTTCTTTATGCGCAAGATGATGGATGAAATGAAGTTTGAGTTTTCCGAGTCGAAGGGGAATTACTTGACGCTGATCAAACGCAGGAAATAACGCGCCCAGGTTAATTGTTTTTGGTCAGGATATCCAGCGGCCGGCCCTCGTCCAGCTCCTGGATCTCTTCAGCCAGGAAATTTTCATCCTGGCGAGCAGCCCAGGTGTAGATCACACAGGTGCCGGCCAGCTTATCGTGCCAGGCCTGGCGTCGGTCGTCCAAGATCACCCATAAGAAGCCCAAATATAAAGGAAAGCCGGAAACCAGATAGCACACCAGGCGCAAGAACGAGCGCCCGTAACCCAGCCGCTTGCCGTCCAGGGTGACCACGCGCAGACCCAGCAGGGCCTTGCCGGGGGTCTGCCCGACCAGCGCCAGGAAAACCATGTGATACAGCACGGTGACCAGAGTGATGAATATGATAGCCGAAAGCGGTCCGAACAGCGCATCGATGAACTCCGCTGAGCCTGCCACCGACTTGAGCGAAAAGCCCAGGAAAGTGCGCAGTTGCAATACAGTGACGGTGACGGAGACGAACCAGGTGATCGTCCCGACCGTCAGGCTGACGATCACCACGTCGATCATAAAGGCAAACAGCCGGCTAATGAAACCGGCGTACTGTCCTTGAAGCGTTTTCTCCTGCACAGCGCGAGCTTGCATAGCAATATTCCTCCACGTTCTTCAGCGCCGGCGCGGCGCTTTTTTGGCGCCCGGGCTGTCGGCGCGGAAGCCGGCGGCCAGCTTGCGCACCGGTTCTGGGGCCTCTGGCAGGGTCTTGCGCTGTGGGCGGCGCAGCAGGGTGCGCGCCAGGGACTCAATAAAGGTGTCGGCGGAGACGGTGCGCTCGCGCACCTCATCCACCACCTCGTTCGCCAGGCCGGTGGACTGCGTCTCCACCAGGTTTTCTACCTCCGGGTTGTGCGCCAGGTATTCCAGACTGTCGTCCACCGTGCGCTTGCTGGCCAGGCGCGCCAGGTCGCGGCTGCGCAGTTCTTCCTGGCGGCCCAGCTCCACCCAACGCTCCAACTCTTCCTGGCCGCGCTGGCGCAGCGCCGCGACTTCACGGCGCACAGGGTTGTAGAGCGGGCTGCGTTTCAACGGCTGAACCAGCGGGCGCACCCACGGCCGGGCAGCTTTCCAGGCGCCACGGCTGATCTGCCCGGCCTGCGCCAGGCGCTTGCTCAGGCGCTCTTCGTTGTCCATCAGCCAGCCGACCAGGGCGTAGCGCAGTAAGACGCCAGGAGTCTCCTCGGCGGGCGGCTGGCTGAACTGGAATGGCTCTTCCTGGGTTGGCTTGGCGCCGGTCATGGTAGGTTCTGGCGGGGCGCTGCGCAAGCTCTCCAGCTCATCTTCCCAGGCGTGCAGGCGGCGCAGTAAAGACTCGGCGCCGGTCAGCGTGCTGCCGATCATCAGGCGCGCGGCGGCGCGCAGCGCCCTGTGGGAGGGCGGTGGGGGCGGCGGGCTGCCTGGTTTGAAGTTCATAATAATATTATATTGCAAAAGACCTGTACATTCCTCCCCTTTTCTGGCAAAATAAGCGTTTATCAGCAGAGCGCTGTAATTTTTCGTAAGGATGTTCTATGCCGTTTACTGAAGTTTCCACCAAAGTCGATTTTCCTGCCCAAGAGCGTGAAATTCTCAAGTTCTGGAAGGAATCCAGGGCGTTTCAAAAGATGGCTCAGCGCCATAAAGGCCAGCCGCGCTGGTCGTTTATTGATGGGCCGATCACGGCCAACAACCCGATGGGCGTACACCACGGCTGGGGGCGCACCTACAAAGATGTGATGATGCGCTTTCAAACAATGAAAGGCCAGGAACTGCGCTATCAGAACGGCTTCGACTGCCAGGGTCTGTGGGTGGAAGTCAATGTCGAGCGCGAGCTGGGTTTCTCTTCCAAGAAAGACATTGAAGCTTACGGCCTGGCGCAGTTCGTCTTGAAATGCAAGGAGCGCGTCCTGCGCTTTGCCGCCGTGCAGACCGAGCAGTCGATCCGCCTGGGCTACTGGATGGATTGGAACGATCCCGACCAACTGCGCTGGCTGGGCGAAAATCTGCTCGAAAACCCCCTGCAGGAGATCACTGTCGAAGGCCCGCAAGGCCCGGTCAGCGGCACGGTCGAGCAGATCGTCGGCCAATTGGGCCTGCCCGAGCTGGGCGGCAGTTATTTCACTTTCTCCGATGAAAACAACTATGTCATCTGGAGCTTCATCAAGAAATGCTGGCAAAACGGTTGGCTGTACCGCGGCGCCGATGTGATGCCCTGGTGCCCGCGCTGCGCCACCGCCATCAGCCAGCACGAGA
This sequence comes from Chloroflexota bacterium, assembly GCA_029782365.1. Classification (GTDB taxonomy): domain Bacteria; phylum Chloroflexota; class Anaerolineae; order Anaerolineales; family UBA4823; genus CAWBUW01. The sequence continues at coordinate 6,956 of JAKOUW010000190.1, read as the reverse complement.
TCGCCACCGATGGCTACCGCGAGCTGACCCACCGCTCGGTGACGCTCAAGTTCCCCTTGCGCGACCGGCCCGGCGAAGCCCTGCTGGTGTGGACCACCACACCCTGGACGCTTTCCAGCAACGTGGCGGCGGCTGTTGGCCCTGATCTGACCTACTGCAAGGTGCGCCAGGGCGAGCAGATTTACTATCTTTCAAAAGGCACCTTGAAGATGCTCAAAGGCCCGTACGAAGTGCTGGGCGAGCTGAGCGGCCGCCAGATGGACGGCTGGACTTACGACGGTCCCTTCGATGACCTGCCCGCCGCCAAACAGCCCGGCGGGGCCACCGAACTGGTCGCGCTGATCAAAGGGATCAAGGCCACTGCCCAGGAAGCGCACCGCGTCATCCAATGGGAAGCTGTCGGCGAAGAAGAGGGCACGGGCATCGTGCACATCGCCCCGGGCTGCGGCGCCGAAGACTTCCAGCTCGGACAGCAGTACGGCCTGCCCATGCTGGCTCCGCTGGACGAGGAAGGTTTCTTCGTTGGCCCCTACGGCTGGCTGACCGGCATGGCGGTCAAGGATGTCGCCGAGCCGATCTTCAAAAACCTGCAGGCCAAGGGCCTGCTTTACCAGGTGGAAAATTACACCCACCGCTACCCGGTGTGCTGGCGCTGCGGCACCGAGCTCGTCTTCCGCCTGGTGGATGAGTGGTTTATCAGCATGGGCCAGACTTACGATAAGCCGCGCGAAGAGCTGACTGCCGAAGAAAAAGCACGCAGTCTGCGCTACCAGATCATGGACGTGGTGGACCAGATCACCTGGATCCCCGATTTCGGCTACGCCCGCGAGATGGACTGGCTGCGCAACATGCATGACTGGATGATCTCTAAGAAGCGTTACTGGGGATTGGCCCTGCCGATCTGGACCTGCGGCTCCTGCGGGCATTTTGACGTAGTCGGCGACGAGGCAGAGCTGCAAGGGCGCGCCGTGTCTGGCTGGCAGGAGTTCGCCGGGCACACCCCCCACCGCCCGTACGTCGATGCCGTCAAGATCGCCTGCTCGCACTGCGGGGCCGCCATGAGCCGCGTCCCCGATGTGGGCAACCCCTGGCTGGACGCCGGCGTGGTGTCCTTCAGCACGCTGCGCTACCGCAAAGACCCGTCTTACTGGCAGCAGTGGTACCCCGCCCACTGGATCAGTGAATCGTTCCCCGGCCAGTTCCGCAACTGGTTCTACAGCCTGCTGGCCATGGGCACCGTGCTGTCTGGCCGGCCGCCCTTCCTGCAGAACTTTGGCTACGGCACACTGCTGGCCGAAGACGGACGCCCGATGCACAAATCGTGGGGCAATGCCATCGAATTCAATGAAGCGGCCGATATCATGGGCGTGGATGTGATGCGCTGGCTGTACAGCGCCCACAAACCCGAGACTGACCTGCTCTTCGGCTACCACGGCGGCGACGCCGTGCGCCGGCGCTTCTTGATCCCGCTGTGGAATATATATTCCTTTTTCGCCAACTACGCCCGTTTGGACGGCTGGCTGCCGCCCAGCGCCGGCTTCGACCCGGCTTACCCCGAAGGCCCTACGCCTGCCAGCGGCAACCTACTGGACCACTGGGTGCTGGGCCGCCTGAACGAGGTGGTGGCGCTGGTCGGCAAGAGCCTGGAGAAATCCGATTATTTTGCCGCCAGCTGGGCAGTCGAGCCGTTCATCGATGACCTGTCGAACTGGTACCTGCGCCGCAGCCGGCGCCGCTTCTGGAAGTCGGAACACGACAGCGACAAGAACGCCGCCTACGCCGTGCTCTACCACGTGCTGGTCAAGCTGGTCAAGACCCTGGCGCCTTTCGTGCCGTTCGTCACCGAGGTGATGTACCAGAACCTGGTGCGCGGCGTGCAGCCGGCCGCTTTGGAGAGTGTGCACATGACCGATTGGCCGCGTGTGGACGCCGCCGCCCAGGATGCCCGCCTGGCCGAGCAGATGGAACTGGCGCGGCGCGTGGCCAGCCTGGGCCTGAGCGCCCGCGGCAACGCCAACCTCAAGGTGCGCCAGCCGCTGGCCCGCGCCCTGGTGCATGTCGGGCGCCAGGTGGAGCTGGATGCCGAGCTGGTGGAGATCGTGCTGGATGAGCTGAACGTCAAGAAGATCGACTTCGTCGAGCAAGAAGGCGACCTGGTGACCTACCGGGCGCTGCCAGATAACAAGCTGCTCGGCCCGCGGCTGGGGGCACGCTTCCCGGCGCTGCGCGCCGCGCTGGCTGCCAGTGACCCCGCCCGCATCGCCGCGGCGGTGCGCGAAGGCGCCGTCATTCACCTGGAAGTTGGCGGCGAGCCGCTGGAACTGCAGCCCAACGAGGTGCTTGTGCAGACCCAGCCGGCCGCCGGCCTGGTGGTAGCCGCCGACAAAGTGATCACCGTCGGTTTGGAAACCGCCATCACACCTGAGCTGCGCCTGGAGGGCCTGGCGCGTGAGGTGGTGCGCCGTATCCAGGACATGCGCAAAGAAGCCAACTTCAACATCGAAGACCGCATCGCCACCTATTACCAGGCAGACGGCGAGCTGGCGCAGGTCTTCCAGGTGTGGGGCGACTATATCTGCAACGAGACGCTGACCAGGCAGCTCGTCGCCGGCCCAGCCCCGGCCTCGGCCTTCACCCGCCAGCAGACGATCGAGGGCTTATCTGCCGTGTTCGCGGTGGAACAGCGGCGCGCCTGAGCGCCTGCGCCGTCAAGCGCCCAATGCCAAATCGTACAATCGCCCGGCCAGCGCCTCGATCTCGCTGAGCCGGGCGATTTTGGCGCGCCAGGCCGGCGGGATGCCCGGCAGGCCGTAAAAAGCCCCGGCGATCTGCCCGTAAATGGCGGCCGTGGTGTCGGCGTCGTCGCCCAGGTTGGCGGCCAGCAGGCAGCCGGCGCGGAAATCGCTCGAGCGCTCGAAGGCCCACAGGGCGGCCTCCAGCGAGCGCGCCACGTAGCCGCTGCCGCGGATGTCTGGCGGCTGGCGGCGCTTGAACGAGCCGCTCGCCACCTCGGCGATCTCAGGGCACAGCGGGTGGGCCTGCCAGTAACCGGGGAGTGGGGCGTAGCTGGCGGAGAGCAAATCGTCTTTCGCTGCGCCGGCCAGCGCCCCCGCCAGCAGGCCGCCGAAATAACGGCAGGCGTCCACGGCGGCCGGGGCGGCGTGGGTGGTACGTGAGCTTTCGCCGCAGCGCTCGATGGCCTCGGCCGGGCGGCGGGCGTAGAACATGGCAACCGGCGCCAGGCGCATCAGCGAGCCGTTGCCGGCGCTGTGCGGGTCGTCCAAGCCGCAGAAAGGCTCACGCCTGCGCTCAAAGCGCTGCAGGGCGGCGCGCGTCGTGACGCCAATATCGAAGCAGGCGCCTGTGCTGCTCCAATACCCATGGCGCCACCAGCGGTCGTAGCGCTCCAATTGGTCCAGCGGGTCGCAGCCCCGCCGTTCCACCAGGCTCTCGGCCAGGCACAGCGCCATCGAGGTGTCGTCCGTCCACTGGCCTGGCGCCAACCGGAAAGGCCCGCCGCCTACCATGTCGCTGAGCGGGTTGAACGAACCCGGGCTCATGAATTCGAGGGTGGTGCCCAGGGCGTCGCCTGCGGCCAGACCAAGCAGGCAGCCCAGGAAGCGGTCACGCGCTTCGCTCACTGCGCCCGCCTGTGCAACTTTTGCGCGCCGTTTGCGTAGGTAATTCCAGAGGAGTCAATCACTATGTCTACGTACAAACAACTTTTTCGCAGCCGCGGCAACCGCATGATCGGTGGGGTATGCGCCGGGCTGGGTGAATATGCCGGCGTCGACCCCACCATCGTGCGCCTGGCTTTCGTGCTGGTTGGCCTGCTGGGCCACCTGCCGGTCTTAGGCGTGATATACCTGGTGCTGCTGATCGTGGTGCCAGAAGCGCCGCTCAACCCGCAGATCCCGCCGGAACCGGCGGCGCAGCCGCCCGCCGAGCCGCCGCTCGACCCGGGGGCGTGAGGGCGGCTCATTCCTTCCAGTCGGCCATGTAATGCAGCACGGCACGCGCCAGCAGGGCATCGTCGCTGGCGCGGTGCGAATTGGGCAGGCTGATGCCGCTCTGCCTGCCGGCCTCTTCCAGCTTGTGCCATTTGTGCGTCCGCCGGATAGGGTCCCACTGCCCGTGGAAGCGGGCGTAGAGCTTCATCACGCATAAAAAGCGGCTGTCGGGGATGGTCCACTTCAGCCAGGCGCGCTGGTGGCTCTGCTTGAGCAGGCGCAGGTCGAAATCGCTGTTATACGTGCAGATGTAGCGCCCAGCCATCAGCGGCTCGACCTGCGGCCAGACCTCTTCCCAGGCGCGCTCGTTCTGCACATCGGCGGAGGTGATGCTGTGGATGGCCGTGGCATCCGGCTCGATCTTGCCTTTGGGGCGCACCAGCGAGTTGAACAGCAGCAGGCCGGCGTTGTCCACCAGGGCGATCTCGATCACCTCGGCCTGCGAGCCGGTGCCGGTGGTCTCCGTGTCGATGAACAGCGGATCGAACTGCACCCATTTCTGGGCAGTCTGGACGGCTTCGCGGCGGGTGAGCAGATCCATCTTGTCAGGCGAGGGAGGAAGCTGCCGCCGTGGATGGGGCGGCAGTCTCGGCGCGGCTGAGCAGCTCCTGCGTGCGCTGCAGGTCGGCGTAGATGCCGCGGTAGCTGGGCGGCAGCAGGGCGGCGATATGGCACATCATCTCGGTGGTGTCGCGCTCCAGGGCGGCGGCGCGCTCGCGGCTCTCCAATTTGGGCAGGGTGAAAGCCGGGCCGATGTTGACCGTGATGTGAGAACGGCGCAGGCGTTTCAGGTTAGCATCGAGCAGGTGGTCTTCGCTGCCCCACAGCCCCACCGGTGTGATTGGCACGCCGGCCTTGGAAGCGATGTAGCACACCCCCGGCTTGCCCTCCTGCAGCGAGGAAGTCGGGCTGCGCGTGCCCTCCGGCGCCAGCACCACCACCCCGCCTTTCTTAATCGTGTTCAGGCAGGCGCGCAGGGCGGCGATATCGGCGTTGTAACGATCGATGAAGATGGTGTTCAGCGCCCGGCTCACCACGCGCCAGAACAGGCTGGTGCGGTATTTCTCGGCGATTGGCAGCAGGATATCCGGGCGGTCGAGCAGGATGTACACCAGGGCGGCGTCCAGCCGGCCCAGGTGGTTGGTGGCGACGAGCAGACCCGGGCGTTTGAGGTCGATGTTCTCCAGGCCATGCACTTCGACATCGGCGATCAGCCAGATGCCAAAACGAATGATTGCACGAACGATATAGAAAATCATAGGATAATTATACACAGGTCGGTGCGCATCCAAAAGGGGGTGAGGTTGGCTGATCTTGGGTTGATTCACAAAGAAGAGCATTGTAATTGATCGGCAATGACAAATGACACTTGAAATTGAAAAAAAAAAAAAAATGTACAATAAATACTGAAGAACAACCCACGCAGAATACCGAAAAGGGAGGTCATTCATGCAGCACCAGATCCGTTTCCTTGTCTTCATCGCCATCCTGTTGAACAGTCTCAACCTGCCGCCGTCTTTCCAGCCTGCTGAGGCAGCCACGGAGCCGAGCGCCACCGTCAAACCGACCGAAACCCCCACCGTCACACCGACGGCCACACCGCTGCCGAGCGCCACGCCTGTTATGACGACCACCGTCACGGTTACATCCATCCCGACTGCCACCCTGTCGGTCTCAGCTACTCCACTTCCCTCCTCCACCCCCAGCCCCACCGCCACAGCGCTCCCGCCCGGCGACAGCCTGCCGGCCAGCCTGAAGCTGACCGCCTCTGTGCCCGTGATCAGCGCGGGGCAGGCCTTCACGCTGGCCTGGGAGAGCGAGGCGGGCAAAGCCTCGCCCGACACGCTCGTGCTGCGCCTGTCGGCGGGCGTCACGCCGCAAGAAGCCCAGGGCGACGATCCCAAAAGCGGCGAGCTGCGCCTGGCGCTGGCCGGGGAGACCGCCGGTAAGCTGGGGTTAGTTAGCGCCGCCAGTTCAGGGCAAGACAGCCTGTACATCTGCGGTGAGCTGCAGGAGAAAGGCCAGGTGGTGGGGCAGGGCGGGCTGGTGCTAGGACAGGAATGGCAAAGTGTGTTGCAGCCTGGGGAGAGCCGGGTGGTAGAGATGAAAGCAGGCGGGGTGAAGATCGCCTTCGAGGCGCAGGCGCTGGCTGGGCTTACGAGCCAGGCGGTGCAGGTGACCGTGCGCAAGGCGCAGGCCGGGGAGCTGCCGGCGGCGCACCCCGGCGGGCCGGTGTACGACATTCGAATGCAAGAGCAAGGGAGCGGGAAGGCGCTGCACCAGTTTGTTCAGCCGGTGTGGGTGCAAATCGGGTATGAAGAAGGGGAGATCATGGGCAACGAAGCCGACCTGCGCCTGGCGGGCTGGGATGAAAGCAGCCAGCGCTGGGAGGCGTGGCCGAGCCAGGTGGACACGCAGGGGAATACGGTCAGCGGGTACGTGGGGCATTTTTCGTTCACTGCGCTGGACGCCGGGACGTGGGCGGCCTCGCGCCTGCCCACGCTGGGGGCGTACTCCGTCTCGCCGTTTACGGGAGGCGCCAGCTATTCCATTCCATTCTCCGTCCCGCCCGGCCCGGGGGGTATGCAGCCGGAACTGGCGCTGAGCTACTCCAGCCAGGTGATTGATGCGGCCAGCGCAGCCACGGGCAGCGCCTGGGTGGGATTGGGCTGGTCGTTGAACACCAGCGCCATCGTGCGCGACTGGCACGGGTTGGGAGCGGAAGACTCGCAGACCGACGACACCTTCTCCTTCAGCGCCGGCGGGCTGAACAGCGCCCTGCTCAAGGGCGCGGACGGCTACTACCACACCACGGACGAATCCTTCTGGCGCATCCAGTACAACAGCAGTGATGACACCTGGACGGCCTGGGACACAACGGGCAGCCAATACGAATTCGGCGCCGGCGGCCAGAAGGCAGTGTACCCGGGTTACAGCGCCTGGCGC
>JAKOUW010000189.1 GCA_029782365.1 Chloroflexota bacterium | reverse complement strand
CCTCACCGCGAAATATGAAGGCGCTCGTGGCAATAACTTCTCTGTGAGTGTGCGAGATTCGCTGGTGGACGATACAAAACGGGAACTGCTGCTTTACGAAGACGCTACCTTGCGGCAGACTATTACTTTTGCTAAAGGTAGCGGTGAACCGCAAGCATTGGTAGATGCAATTATCGCGTCCAATAGTCCGTATATTACTGGCGTCAAGTTAGTAGACGGTAACGGTGTACTGGCTGTGGTCGCTCAACAGCCACTTACCAGTGGCGAAGATCCAACGGTGAACGGCGAAAGCTACAGCGCAGGTCTTGCGGCGATTGAAGCTATTGACTGGAATGTGTTGGCAGTAGACTCCGAGGATCCAGTTACCCATGCTGTTGTTCAGACCTACATTGATCGAGTACGGAATGAAGGCAAGCGCGTGCTGGGGGTTGTCGGCGAACCGACCAGTGTTCCTCTTGCGACGAGACTGGCCAATGCTAGGGCTTTCAATGACCCGGCAATCATCTATGTTGCTAACGGTTTCAAGGGCAGCGACGGCGTAACCAGGCAGGGTTATAAGGCTGCTGCAAGAGTGGCCGGTATGACGGCGGCGGCGCAGATCACGGAATCGTTGACTCACTACGTGGTTAGAGGGGCAACTGAACTTGTTGGGGCTCTTACTAATGCAGAAATCGAACAAGCAATCAATAGCGGCGCTTTGGTGTTTACGATGTCGGCACAAAAGCAAGTGCATATCGAATACGGCATCAACACCTTTATTACCGTGACTGCAGACATGGACGCCGGCTGGAAGAAAATTCGCCGGGTAAAAACCAGGGATAACTTGATGGACAGGATTGCGGCCACATGGGACCCGCTCATCGGGAAGATTAACAACAGTCCAGATGGACGGGCAACACTGATTGCTGCTGCGCAAGGTATCATCAACCGGATGATTGCCGAAGGCGCCTTGTTGCAGGGTTCTATCTTTGAGGACCCGAACAACCCGCCGGCGGGGGACTCAGCCTGGTTTGTGGTTCAGGTTGATGACCTTGACAGCGCTGAGAAAGTCTACATTAACTTCCAGTTCCGGTTTGCTCCGCCTGCTGAAAATCAATAATGGAGGTGTTTTAGATGGCTGATGGACGCTATATTTTTCGGTCATGCGTGCCTGACGGAGCTATTGACATTGCAAACGTAACTTCGGGGGACATTATTAACCGGTCTTGGTCATTTCGGGTAAATGAGCCGCCTGAACTGCAGGAGCTGTTAGATAGTGGTACTTTTGATCCGAGAAGTATTCTGCGAGGCTATAACGGCGAACTGTACGACGGCGATGGAAACTTTTTGGCTGAAGTCAATCAATGGCAGGCTCAGGTAAACTATACCAATACCGATTACCAGCCTGCTGGGAGCAAGTTGACATGGGCCGTCCCACAGAGCTACTCCGTCACGTTAACTTTCACCGAAACTGTAATCCGTGATGCCCGGTTACTGCAGAAAGTTATTGACGGGTTACGCAATAATGCGCCTGATGCGGTGCTAAACTTCATGGGTGTACTCCGGGCACCTGCTCAATAATGGAGGGATAACATGAACGAAAAGAAGAAGGAAACGCTTTTGGGTAATGAAGATGCGATACTCCGGGACGTGGGCGGCGTTCTGGAGGCGATGGAAACAATTATTGAGTATAAAGTCTTTGAAGTGATCCGGGACGGTAAAAAACTGTTTTCCTTCCGGGTTCGCGGTCTTGATGACAGTGAATTTGAGAAGTGCCGGGACCAGGCTACAAAAGTGGCTAAAGACCGCAGGTTGGGCAGTCTGGCCGTACCACGGGAGTTCAATTCGGCAAAGTTCAACAGTTTGGTAATCTATACTGCTACCCATCCTGATGACAAAAAGGTGATTTGGGATAATAAAGACCTCTGGGCAAAAGCAGACGTAGTTACGGGATGGCAGTTGGTTGACAAGGTCCTTAAACGAGGAGAAAAAGAAAAGTGTATTGAGCTTATTGAAAGCCTTAGTGGATACACCGATGAGGAGGCTGAGGCCACAGAGGAAACCTTAAAAAACTCATAAAAGCAGGGGGGAAGGCTACGCTGTTGCATCACATCTTTCAGCGACAAGGCATCCCCCCTGATGAGTTTTACGCCAAGCCCTACAAAGTTAGGGCTTTTATGCTGGCTTCCATGATGGTACAG
>JAKOUW010000177.1 GCA_029782365.1 Chloroflexota bacterium | reverse complement strand
CAACAGCCTTACCAGGAGAGCCCCGCCAATGGCGATGTGTTGGCCCAATTGAAACTGCTTGGTGAGCTGCACGACCAGGGCGTGCTGACTGACGAAGAATTCACTCGCGAGAAGAACCGGCTGTTAGGCCGCTAAATCTGATACGATGAGAGGCCTGCCCGACCGGCAGGCTTCTTTTTTGGATATTCCTATGATGATGTTTTCATTGATCAGCGGATTGTTTGTCTTCGCCATTCTGGGTCTGCTGGGGTCTGCTGTCTTGGTGGGCCTGTTTATAGAGAAAGTTCCCGATGGCGAGCAGTGGGTGGTGACGCGCTTCGACCAGGCCAGCCTGGTTGGCCCGGGCTGGCGCCTGCGCCTGCCCCTGGTGGACCAGGTGATGCGCCAGTGCAAGGAAGCCGGGTTGATGCGCTCCAGGGCCAACGCCCCACAGCCACTGGAGGCGATCACCAGGATGAGCAGCGGCACGGGCGGCGATGACAGGGCTGCTGCCAGCATTGCCAGCAGGGCGATCCCCACCGCCCAGGCGCGGTGCTCGGCCGGGCCGCGATAGGCCAGCCAGGCCAGCGCTAGAGCCAGCAGGGCAGCCTGCCAATGCTCGAACAGGCTGTACAGCACGATCAGCAGGCCGTTCAGCGCCCAGGCGAAGGGGAAGAGCAGGTTCTGCCAGGTCATAATTTCAGGGTATCGTGATGGTTGAATCGAGCAGGTAGGCCGGGACGGGCAGCGCCACGCTGGTCGATTTGCCATCGCCCTGTGTGGCGGTGATGGTCACGTTGTAGGCGCCGGGGTCGAGCGGGTCGAAATGAAATCTAGTTGTGGCGCTGGTGGTGTTCAGCCCGGTCGTGGTCAGGGTCGGGCGGATCGGATAGCTGCCCAGGACCCTGGCGCCCGGGTAGCGCTGCGCCAGGGGGCCGTTGATCCAGGCGATGGTTTGATCCGCCAGCCGGATCGAGACGGTGATGGCGGTGATGTTCTGCTGGCCTCCGGCGCAGGTTGTGTCCTTGCCGCCGCTGGCCTCGATGCCGCTGATTGTGATGCCCAGCCGGTCCGGGTCCTGGCCGAGCACCAGCGGGTGAGCAGGCGCGATGATTACATTGGCGATGTTGACCGACGGCGGCGCATAGTTGGGCGTGCAGACGTTGGCCCCGACGCAGCAGGTGGCTTGTTTGGCATTGGCCTGCATGACAAAGTTACACGAACTGTCGCAGGCGCCCACGTTGAAGTAGCGCACCCCGCCGGCGAAATACAGCCGGTCGTAGACGTTCTCGCCGTTGAACGTGCCCGGGTTCAATTCAGTGACATTGCAATTGGTGGCGTTGTTGCAGTTGCCGCCGATCACGTCCGGCGCAAAGTTCTGCACGCACACCGGACCGGACTGCCGGCAGGGCGCCCGGCCGTTATACGTGTCTGCCGGGATCAGGCCAAAGCCGGCCACCGAACACTGCTTGGAGCAGTCCCCCGAGCACCACTTGTCTTTGACGCTGCACGCCCCCAGGGCGCAGTTGGCTGCCGGCCACAGGGCATAACCAACCGCCAGCAGGCTGCCGAGCAGCAGGATTTGCAGCCAGGTGCGCGGCCGGTAGAGCAGGTTGAGATGTTGATTGAAGGGAATAATCCGGTTCATAGGCGCCTCAGGGGAGTACGATCAGGTCGTTGACGAAGGGGAAGACCACCGGCCAGCCGACGCTGATCCAGCCGTCCAGGGTGGATTGGGCGGCGATTTGCCCGATCAGCAGCAGATTGGCGCGCTGGCGGCTGCGCTGGTAACTTTCCCCCAGCTTGAACAGCGCAGCGTAACCCGGCTCGGTGCTGGCGCAGGCCTGCCAATCCAGGCGGGCAAAATCCGCACATCCGCTGCCGGCGATGGAGATGCCAAACAATCGGCCGCGCGGCAGGCGCAGTTCTGCATCAGAACGGGCATCCTTCAGCGTGAACGGCTGGTCTGGGTGCAAAGCGTAGATAAACCCGTCCGGGGTTTGCAGCCCCCAGGCGATCTGCACTTTGAGCAGGCCGCTCTTGTTCAGGGTGAAGGCATTCACGCCGTATACGGTCAAGCGGTGTTCTTTACCGCCGTGATCATCCACTTGCTGCTCGAAGAATTGGCCGGTAGAAAGCAGTGGGATTTCTGCATAGGGCACCCTTTGTCCGCTGGCGTCATTGGCCTGGCCGATGGCTTCTGGAGGCTGTACCCCTGCCAGAGCCTGTGTGGCGGCGGCCAGCGTCTCGGCGCTTTCGGGGCTGAGCTCCTGCACAGCAGGGGTATCGGCGGGCGGCGGCGCAGGGGCTTTGGGGGTCAGGGCGGAGTGGATGCCGGCAATGGCTAGCACGACCAGCCCAGCACAGGCCAGGATCAGGGGGATGGACAATAAATTGCGCAGGATTTTCTTTTTCACGGCAGAGATATCTCCTCGGTCAGGGATTAAATAAAAAGAGCACCAGACCGGAAAAGCCTGGTGCGCCTGGAGACCTGGAATGTTGGGATCAGAGCCTGGTAACAGAGGGGAAGGTGCTGCTCTACCGACGATCCGGCAGCTTCAAGCGCGGGATGGGGAAACGCCTTTTTGCGCCTAGTACAGGCAAACAAAAAGGCGCACCCACCGGCAATTTCCGGTTTTGGTACGCCACGAGAGGAATTGTATGCGGATTGGGGGAAAAGTCAAGGAAATCGGGACGCTTACGTTCAAGGGTGATGAACTAAACCTTCACAGGAAAGCCCGCTTAAAAGCTAGGCAACTGCCTGCTCATGCGATTCTAGACCATTTGAATGAACTATACAAGCCGACCCCGAACCCTGTTCTTATTAATCCGGTATCAAAACATCGAAATAACTATTGTGATAGATATTTCGAATTGCAGGAAACAACGCGTCTAATCCCAGTTCTCCTGTTCGGCTACAAGTTTGGAGAATACATTGATTTTCAGGTTAGTAGCACAATTTGAACCGATGCCCTTTGATCGTGCCTCTATGCAAGCAACCAACAAGTATATTGATTGGTTATCACGATTTAACATGACCTTGATTAATGGCTCCTCTTTTTTTTGTGCATTTTCACCAGATCAAGAGTACCGTTCTTTTATGGGTAAGGTAGCGGGGTTGGAGTAGGAGTTGGGGTAGAAGTCGGATTATTAAGAGGATCATTGGCCATCGGAATTGCATAATGTATAGCAGGCAAAAAAATGCTTCTACTGATACGTGACCTGCCCCCCAAAAACTGATCCAAAATGAAAGTTAGGAAATGGATCAAAAAATGGGTATACTTTTCGAAAGTCAGGTGAAAAATGCCAAAAAAGAACTTTACAACCGAACAAATCATCAGCAAACTGAGGGAAGCCGAAGTGTTGGTTAGCCAGGGCCAAACAGTACCCGCGGTCTGCAAAGTGATAGGAGTAACAGATCAGACCTATTACCGCTGGCGGAAAATGTATGGTGGGCTGAAAATTGACCAGGCGCAGCGCTTGCGAGAGCTGGAGCAGGAGAATAATCGGCTGAAGCGGTTGGTGGCGGATTTATCTTTGGACAATGCGATCATCAAGGAGGCGCTGCGGGGAAAATCGTGAGCCCGGCCAAACGGCGGGAGGTGGTAGAAGAGATGCAAGAAGCGTTTCACCTCTCAGAGCGACGAGTGTGCCGGGCAATCGAACAATCCCGATCAAGTCAGCGCTATGCAACCCAAATACCGAACCAGGACAAGCCATTGACCGAACGGATCGTAGAATTGGCAAGGCAGTTTGGGCGATATGGCTACCGGCGGATCACAGCCCTGCTAAAAAACCAGGGGTGGTCGGTAAACCACAAGAAAGTTGAGCGGATTTGGCGTCAGGAAGGGCTGAAAGTCCCGCAAAAACAACCCAAACGAGGCCGATTATGGCTGAATGACGGTTCGTGTGTGCGATTACGCGCTGAACATCCCAAGCATGTTTGGAGTTATGATTTTGTGATGGATACCACGGCAGATGGAGACCGTTTCGCATGCTCAATGTGATTGATGAATACACCCGGGAATGCCTGGTCATTCAGGTGGCTCGCAATCTCAAAGCTGGTGATGTTGAAGCCTGCCTGGCGGACTTGTTCTGCAGCCGAGGCATACCGGAATATATCCGCTCGGATAATGGATCCGAATTTACAGCAAAATCGGTCCGCAAATGGTTGAATGAATTAGGCGCCAAGCCGTTGTTCATTGAACCAGGCAGCCCTTGGGAAAATGGCTACGTTGAGAGCTTCAATGGAAAATTGGGCGATGAATTACTCAAGCGGGAGATCTTTTACACCTTGCAGGAGGCTAAAATTCTAATCGAACATTGGCGAAAAGAGTATAATCAAATCAGACCACACAGTGGGTTGGGATACAAACCCCCAGCACCAGAAGCGACTATTCCACCCACATTAGCCACTTCCATGCTCCCGACTTTATCCCTAGCCCTAACTTGAAAATTGGTACATACTTCGGGGGCATGTCAGTTTTAAATAAGCTTGTGATCAATTTGGCATTTTTATCTCTAAAACTCAATCCAATATTAATCACGCCATTAAAGGAGTGATGAAAAATGGTAAAAACACTGTTAAAAGCGTTCGGAATGATCATCTTGGTATTGCTCGCCGCGGGATTTGTATTTGTTGCTATGCTTAGCTTCCCCGCCACGAACGGATCGCCATCTTTTTTATCACAATATAAATCCCCGACTCCTCGCAATGAGCCTATGCCGGGAACCCCAGCAGATAATGCTTATCCAGCACCCAGCGTTGACTCAACAGCTTCTTCGATTACAGTAGAAAATATCCCTTATCCTCCCCCCGGGGAACATACTCCAGCTCCTACCGTAACACCATGGGTCACCTTAGAGATGGTTCCACCACCATTTTGGCCTACGGATATCCCATGGCCTCCGCCTACGTCTACCCCAGCAGCGCCAACGGAGCTTGTACAGGCGCCAGATTTTCCTATACCAAATTTTTTGATATTATCAAAATCAACCCCTGATGAAACGCTTGGAAAAATCTTCTATGTATATCAGCAGAGTCAAAATAGCCCAATCTTATTTCAAAAAACCTTGATCGACTCCGCCGGATACCGGAAATCTCAACCTGAATTTAGCCTTGACATTGGTCTCAAATCTAGTTTTCCTGGTCCCGAGCTGATGAGTCTTCATACTTCGTTCGATGGAGCATACATGGCTTTGGAAGAGGTCTACGGGGAGTCAACCTCAGTGTTATTCATGAACTTGAAAACCCAAGAGTTTCTCAAAACTCCTGAAACTTCTAATTACAAGGAATTTTATACCTGGATGCCAGGCACTCTCAAAGCTATCGTTCGTATCAATGACATTGATTCTTGGGGAGCATCAAGGATCGATTTAGTTACTGGTGAGAGAGTGGATTTTGAACCACCAAAGCTAGATGGGGCAATGCCAGCTGTCTACACATTTGCTTATTCTTTTGACGGGAGTCAGCTTGCAGATGGCGTCACTTATCCACCCACTTATAATGTTCGAGATTATCCATTGCTTGAGGTAGGCTTGTGGGATAAGGAATTGAAATCGCGAAACATCTTATGTAAAGTAGAAGGTGGTTCATTTTTCCTCCCGAATAGTTTGAAATGGTCCCCCGATGGGAACTCCTTATTGTGGATATCCGCTCATGACTCTCAAGATGCGAAATCGAGTAACCAAGAGATCTGGTTGTGGCTAGCACATCCAGAAACTGGTGTGTGCTCAAAAATCAAGTTCTTAGGTGACAACAAGGATTATGTTCCTGGACTTTATAACGCAGTTTGGTCCCCGGATAGCCAGACGATAGCTTATACGATTTCAACCTCTACGGATCAAGATAAAACTTATTATGTAGCACTGTATAACCCCCTAAATCAACAAGAGAAAATACTGACGAATTCGCAAAATCAGCCTATCACCCATGTGTCATTTTCGCCCGCAGGAAATTTGATCGTTTTTAATGTAAACCAGAATGATTATGGGGTCATCTGGGCAATAAGTTTGGATGGAAAAGAAAGTTTCCCAATCGCAGGTCCTACGCTTGTAAATGCGCCTTTTGCATGGTTAAAATAAGGGGGAGGGTATGAGTAGCAAAATTCGAAGTTCAAAACATATAATAATTCTTCTTTTTTCATTATTCCTAAGCGGATTGGTTGAAAATCAAACTGCCCGGGCCGGAACCTTCTTCCTACGCCCACCATTTAATACCAACGCGAATGGATCGACTAATCGCCTAACATCGTATTTTGATCACCAGCAACCGAATTACGGAACCGACACCCAAATGGTTATTTATAATGGCGAAAATGTTGCAGATGGGGATCCTTATGGTTATGATGGTCATCCGGGCTATGATTGGGGCATCGCTGAAGGGACTGAGATTGTGGCAGCAGCTGATGGAGTAGTGATCCACAGAATCATTTCAAATACCGGTTATGGAAATCATATCTGTATTCGACATCCCGATGGATATTATACTTTGTACGCTCACCTTTCAGACATTATAGTAAGTTATAATTCTCAAGTAACATCAGGGCAGGTCATAGGCCATAGCGGTAATACAGGTCATTCTACTGGGCCGCATTTGCATTTTGGTGTATACACCAACGAATCCGATTGCCTTTATGAAAGTGAAAACTCTGCAACTGACCCATTTGGATGGACAGGGGATTATCCAGATCCCCTTATTATCTATGAGGGAAAAAGTGCTACCTGTTTGTGGAGGAGTTCTTCGGAAGATCCTATATCATGCGCTGATACTATATTTGAAGATAAGGGGCGTTACAGTTCTGTTTATGGATCGTGGTCTTGGGATGCATATGGGAATGGCTACCACAGATACTACTCGAGAAATACAGATGAGACTGTATTGAAGTATGCCGCCTGGGATATAAATCATTTAGACCATCCATTTCCAGCTATGCATCCTTTTCCAGCCATTGTTTATGCATATATTCCTGAAACTAATGCAACTACTACTAATGCAATATATCAATTCTGGACTGCAAATGGTTGGCAAACCTACGTAATAAATCAACAAGCAAATCCGAATAGATGGGTTTCATTAGGTTCTTATTTATTCAATCCTGGTGAAGATCTTCACTTTTATCTTTTAGCTGATACTCAAGAACCAATTAACAGTACTTACGTCAGTGCTGACGGCATAAAATTCCGAACTTATAATATTTATCTTCCAATAGTTATGACGCCCCCAACGACTGAAACCTTCTATGCTGACACAGCAGACGCTGAGCTGATTAGAAATAATTATAGCACCTGGAACACAACCCGAAATGCCACTTCAGCCAATAATATTTATACCGGTTTTGTCGATGGGACAATGGCGGCTTATTTTACAACGACTCCGAACAATCTTTATGGGATCAACCGACTCTTTACATTTTTTGACACGAGCTCTATCCCTTCCGAGGCCACCATTATTTCTGCTGAAATCCATCTTTACGCTGGCCCTTACCAGCACGGCTCAAACCAAATCCACATAGTTGATACCTGGGCCAATCTTCCTCTCGGAGTAAACGATTACAGCCGATTATCCTTTATTTCGGGAGGAACGTTTATATCGCCGCCCACAAATAGTTGGATCGTCATACCTTTCAATTCCACTGGATTGACGTGGATTATGAAAGGCTCAATTACGAAGCTGGCTTTAATTAACAATTTCGATTTGACCAACACAGCCCCGACAGGTCAGAACGATATGGATATCAGTATGGGCGAGGATACCACCTATCGACCATATCTCGTAGTGTCTTACACGTTACCCTAGCTTATAAAATGCTATGCACTGAGGATGAGGGTGTATATTCCCTACCTGAGTGCCCACCTGGTTGTACGTTTTTTCTAGGGGCTGTCTAGAAAGGACAGCTAGACAGCCCCCAAAATGCCCAAAAAGGCAAAAATAGCGAAAGACAAAAAAAGTGGTGGCTAAAGAGCTGCCACTTTTCGCAAATTATGGGCGATGCAGATCAAACCCCATTCGGTTTTCACCTTTTCTAACCCCCGCAAACTGAACCTGCGGAAGTGCATATTGTGTTTGACCTGG
>JAKOUW010000173.1 GCA_029782365.1 Chloroflexota bacterium | reverse complement strand
TAAAGGTGCCGCTGTACAGGCGCTGGGTTTATTTGGAGGATTAGTGCATTTTCGGGTTGATTTTGGCGGGCTCTTGGGAGGGCCCGCCAATTACTTTTTTATGGGGAGGTTTTTGCCATGCGTGTGGAGTGCAGGAATTTCAACTACCAGCATAGCCGGCCTTCGTATTTCACGCAGCGGGATTTGGAGATAGCGCATCTTTTGGATCGTCACGTGATGCTGACCGCTTCTCAAATAAAGGCTTTGGGTTATCCCGTTCGCCGGCTTGGTCACATGGTCAAGTATGGCTTCTTGTATCATTACTGTTTGCATCTGGATGATGAGACCATCTGGCATGTTTATGCGGTGGGTCATACGGCGCGTCGTTATTTGGGTTTGACGGTAGTGGGTGTGAGCAATCCTTACAAGGTGCAGAGCATGATCCTGGTGAACCAGGTATTGATTTATTTTTTGTCCAGGGTTTCGGGTGTGAGGATTGAGGTATCTTATCATAATCCGGTTCAGGCGGTTGTGACGGTGAACAATCCTTTGGGTGTGTGTGCGCCGCGGCGTGGTTTTGATCGCACTTTTTTGTCACGGCACAACATTCCGCAGGCCATTGTTGTGCTGCCGGATCGTTCCATGGTTTTGTCTGGCCTGCCCGTGCGCTATTGTTTTGACGACGAGATGGGCGATCCGTTTAATTTGGTTTTTTACCAGTGTTTGAGCGGGTTGAAACTGGAGCCTGTTGACCTGTTTGGTTTATCGGTTTCGAGCGAGGCGGTAGTGTCGTCTTAGTAAAGGGGTGGGAGTTTGTGAAAAAGGTGTATGTATTGCAGGTTATGACGGGCATGGAGCAGGTTGTGGCGGATTTGATAGAAGGTTATGGCCTTTCCAAGATAGGCCGGGTTTATGTGTTGCGGGATTCGTTTGGGGCGGCGTTGTTTCCGGGCTATGTGTTTGTGGAGATGGCCCTGGACGGTGACACTTATCGTCCCGTGTTGGACACACCTTTTGTGGTCCGGTATTTGTGTCCTGCGTCTGGTGTTCGCCCGCTGTGTGATTTGGAAGCGGGTTGTGTTGAGAATTATACCTGCCGGCCGCTGATGCCTGGTTTGCCTGTTGAGGTGGTTGAGGGTGAACTGAGTGGTTTGCGTGGGGAGCTGCGGTCGGTTGATTTTCCTCGCATTACGATGGTAGCTGATATATATGGCGAGGCGGTTGAATATACGTTAAATTTTCGCCGGGTGCGTATTCCTGGTCTTGTGGAGCGGGGCTTGAGGGGGGGCGTGCCTGCGGGGAGGTGTAGAGGTTGAATGATGTGGTGATAGTTTGTGATAATGTGGATGAGTGTCCTTGCGAGGCTGTGTGCTGCCAGCATTGTGCCAGGGCTGTTAATTGTCCTGATCGTTGCCGCACGGTTCGTTACAAGCAAAAGGTGTACCAGTCGGATGCGTTTTTGATTGAAGAGCTGACGGATGTAGCCCAGGGCACAGGTATTTGGCTGATCTGGGTGGCCGTGGAGCGTTTGCGCAGCCTTACGGGTTATACGGGTTATGCGGATTCCATTGGTGGTGTTCATTAGGGGGTGATGTGTTCTGGCTGATGTTGTCCTGGTTGTTGTGGCGTTGTTAATTTTGTTGTTTATAACTTTGCCGCGCCAGTTTTAGAGGGCTCCTGTGGTGTATGCTATTCCGAAGTAGAGTATGAGGATGGCGTATGTAATAAGCAGGAGCCCTGTGGTGTACTCCAAGGTTTTGGGTTTGACTTTTTTGCGTATGTTCCAAATGACTGCAAGCAGCAGCGGTACGATTGCGAGTTTGAGTATGGGGAAAAGCGGTGTATGGACGATATGTGCCATGACGGGGTTAAGTTCTTCGTGGCCTCGTTTAAGTGCGTAAAATGTGAGGATGTAGTCAGCTGCATTGAGCAGGCCGATGGCGGCGAGCCTTTTAAGTAACTTATTGTCTTTCATTTTTTTTGCTTTATTATACCATTTATTTATGGATGAAGGGGGTGTATTTTATGGTGACAGGCGGTACTGCTGGCTATCGTTTGGGTTGTTTGTTTGCGCTTCTTGAGCGGGCGTATGAGGCTTCTGGCGGTGATGGGCGAAAGTTTTATTTCCGGTACTGGGGCGCTGCTCGCTTGGTTCCGGGCATTGTGTTCCCGAGGCTTCTTAAGGAATGTAGGGGTATTCTTTCGACCAATCCGCGTTTTGGGCGGCCTGCTCGTGTGATAGCGGGCGGTTTTTTAGTTTTTCCTGGTGGTTTGAGTGGTGCAGAGCAGGAAGAGTATGAGCGCGGTTATTGTGAGCAGCGCATGGCGTTGATGCGGTCTTGTTAGCCGTCGGTGCTGTCGTCGCTGAAAAAGTTGATGGCAAGGAGTTGGGAGGTTAGGCATTTCGATCTCGGATGTTTTTGTTGAAAGGCTGTTTTAAAAGGAGTTACGCGCGTTCGGGTTCTTGCCCGTCTGCGTGATTGATTAGCCGTTAGCCGGAAGGCGGTGGTCCCTGGGGAAGGGGCTGCTTTTTTTGTGGGAAGGGGGTATCGTAATGTGACTGCGGCGGGAATTTGTGTTGTGTCATATCGTGACTGGGCGCAGATGAT
>JAKOUW010000166.1 GCA_029782365.1 Chloroflexota bacterium | reverse complement strand
CGTCTTGGACGGGGGCTTGGTAAATGTCCCAATTAAGCACCTTTATGCGTGTATACTGACTGTTACTTTCAATGTCGATCATCTGTTCGTTTCTCAGCCACTCCAGAATATCTCTTATCGTCTTGACGTTAGGCTCTCGCCAAATTCCCCGTTCGTAGTAACCCACTCCGTTGGCGATTTGGCGGTAGGAGGTTATCTTCTCCCCCTTCCCCACCTCCACTACCTTCCCATCTTTAAACGGCACCTTGTTGGGCTCGTGGTTCACGTTGTACTTGATCCACTGCCATACACGGTGGTAGAGCGGTGGCATGAGCCATATGTTGCTTTCTAACTCTTTTCGCCAGTCCTTGATCCAGCCACTCATCCACACCACCTCACAATTTCAGTCGGCGCACCAGCTCTTTGACAGCCTTTTCATATTGCTCGGGCGTGATCTTCCCTACCCTCAGCTGCGCTTTGAGTTGCTCGTAGGTTGTCCACTTCTCATTCATGGTCATCCCTCTCTCTGCTTACCCATGCCGCCCCCATCGGGCAGGATATGATGGGGAGTGTGCGCTCCCCAATGCCACCTCCTTGTATGATAAGTTAAATCACAATGACTCTCTGTTCTGCGGTGTCCGGTCTCCATACGAACCATGCGTACTCTGTAGCATCAGTCCCCTTGCCCGTGAAGCTGGGTCGTTTGCTCAACACATATATTTCGCTTACAGGGTGCTTGCCCCAAAACGGCTTGCGCTTTTGCGATCCTAAGAAGTTGAGGCGAAGCAACATCACCACAGTCGCCTTTGACCACGTTTCAAGAGCGTGGGTTATGATTTCCTCCGCTAATGAATACGGCGGGTTCGTAAAGATCAGGTCGTAATCCGCATCGCCTTTCAACATTTTTAGAAAGTCCAACGTGTACCTTTTGTTGGCATATGGGATGGGTGAATCATCTTGTATGTCGTTAGCTTCAATCCACGCAAGAGGGAATCTATCCCGTAGAACCTTTGTCATTTTGCCACTACCAGCGCAAGGTTCCAGTATTACGTGAAAGTCGCCCTCGAAATACTCGAACAAGAACTCCCTGGTGACTTCTTCAGGTGTTTCGTAGAGGTCATAAGCCCTGCGAACCGCCCCTCTATTCGTTGCGCTCATTTAGCGCCTCCTTGTAAGTAAGCCTAAATCTAGGTCTGCCAGAAATTCCTTTGGGTAGTCAGGTGGGGAGTGTGTGCTCCCCAGCTGACCAAAATCAAACCCTCTCCCTACTAGCCCACCATGCTCCAGCTAAAAAGCAGGCGCTGCATAGTAGCCATACTAACAGCCAATTCAATTAAGACACCTCCAGCATTTCAGGATTGTCGTATATGTTGCCGATTACCTCGTATTCGTCATACTCATATAGGTGTCCGCACCACTTGACATTCGTTTCCGGCTGGTATGCCCGAAACTTTATCTCTCTCATCACGCACCTCCAGCACTGTGTGCATTCGTCCTTCCGTACCGCCGGGGCGGCCACAACACCTGCTTACGTCCGGTTCAGAGCAATGGCTTGTCCTCCAACTACCCCCTATTCCATTACCAGTTTCAACTGCACACTATTTAACCGCCGCTTGGCTATCTCAATGTATTCGGGGTTCAGTTCAATGCCAATAGCTTTCCGGTAATGTTGTATGGCCACTAGAAGGGTTGTACCGCTTCCGGCGAACGGATCGAGCACAGTTCCTCCAACCGGGCACCCGGCCAGAATACAGGGCTCGATGAGGTCTGGCGGGTATACGGCGAAGTGGGCTTCAGGGAAAGGCTTGGTGGAAACTGTCCACACCGACCGCTTGTTGCGGCCCGTATAAGTGCCGACATACTCATTACCGCTGTGTTTTCTGGTTCCGTAGCCACCGTGCTTGTTCCGGCCACCAAAAACAGCCGGTGTCTTTCGCAACAGTTCCTCTGGTCTAGCAAGAGGCTCCTTAATGGCCTCAGCGTCGTAGTAATACCTCGGACTCTTAGAAAGTAAAAAGATGTACTCATGCGCTTTTGTGGGTCTGTCAGTTACACTCTCTGGCATTGCATTAGGTTTATGCCAAATAATGTC
>JAKOUW010000146.1 GCA_029782365.1 Chloroflexota bacterium | reverse complement strand
GATGGACCGTGCTAAGGCCTTGGCGGATGCGGATGTGGACGTGCTTGTAGTAGATTCTGCGCACGGAAACAGCAAGAACGTTGTGGAAGCAGTAAAGAAGGTAAAGAACAAGTTTCCACATGTGGCCGTGGTGGCTGGTAATGTGGCTACGCCTGATGGTGTGAGGAATTTGGTGGAAGCTGGTGCCGACTGCGTAAAAATTGGCATCGGACCTGGGTCCATATGCACCACGCGTGTGATTGCGGGTATTGGTGTGCCTCAGCTTAGTGCTGTTTTGAAATGTGCTGAGGAAGGCGCAAAGCTGGGTGTACCCGTCATTGCTGATGGTGGTATTAGGTTCTCTGGTGACATTGTAAAGGCATTGGCTGCTGGAGCATACACGGTCATGATAGGTAGTTTGTTTGCCGGTACTGAAGAAAGCCCCGGTGAAAAAGAGATTTATCAAGGCCGTATTTACAAGACATATCGTGGCATGGGTTCTTTGGCTGCTATGAAACAAGGCTCTGCTGACCGTTACAGCCAAGAAGATGCTTCCTAGTTCGTTCCTGAAGGGGTGGAAGGGCGTGTGCCCTACAAGGGTTCCGTTCACGGTGTGGTTTTTCAGCTCTGCGGTGGCATTCGTTCAGGTATGGGCTATGTGGGAGCAGTCAGTATTGAAGACCTTCAGAAGAAGGCAAAATTCGTGAAGATTACTAACGCGGGCTTAAGAGAAAGCCACCCTCACGACGTACAAATCACCAGAGAATCTCCCAACTACACACTGGAGGAATAACGTTGCCATGAAACGAGAAGGAGTAGCTGTTATTGATTTCGGAGGGCAGTATGCGCACCTGATAAGTCGGCGCATCAGGGATTTAGGTGATTACGCAGAGATTGTTCCTTATTGGCGGTGGCAGGAAGTACTTGACGACCCCTTGGTGAAAGCCGTTGTGCTTTCTGGAGGTCCTGCCTCAATTTATGACGAAAACGCACCTCAGTTGCCAGCTGAGTTTTTCAGCAACGTTACCAAGCCAGTGCTAGGCATCTGCTACGGTGCCCAGCTCATGGCACATTTGATGTGCCATGAG
>JAKOUW010000137.1 GCA_029782365.1 Chloroflexota bacterium | reverse complement strand
TGTGGTACTACATTTGCTTGGTGTTAGGTGCCGTCATCGGCTGGTCCATGTGTGCGATATGCACAGTGGCCAAATGCGATGACTGCGTGGCCAACAACTGGGAGGTTTTGGAAGATGATTCTTGAGATAGCTTTCCTTCTGGTTCTAGTGATTGCAGTTCTATCTACAGCGGCAGCATTGATATACAGGGAGAAGTATCATGAGGCGAAAAGGGCATCGGCAAAAGGCAATCGAAGGTGGGACTGGTGAAAGCGGGAACGATACCCGGAAGGGTTTAAGGCGGAAAGGTCAGTCAACCGGGGGTGATAACAGTGGACGATCTGGCGCGGGAATTGGAATGTAGGCTTACACCAGCCGAAATCAAGTTTGTCGAAAGCAAGCTGTACAGCTACATGGACAGCAAAAAGGCTATCGAAGCGTGGGAACAGGCGAAGGAAGATATAATCAACGAAACACCCACCCCAGACCCCGGTATGCCAAAAGGAAGCGATGTTGGCAGGCCCACCGAAAGCAAGGCGATTCGGCTGATGTTGCTTGAACAGAAAGCTGAACGTGAACAATTTTGGGTAACAGCGATCGAGGATGTGCTGGAAATATTGCCAGAAGAAGATTATAGGCTGGTGAAACTGAAATACTTTGACCAGTATCTGTCCAACTATGGTGTAGCTAAATGCCTTAACATAAGCGAAAGCAGTTTCTATCGGCGAAGGGATCGAATACTTTGGCGTTTTGCAAGCAGATTTGGGATTGTGTGAGGGGGTGGTGCCGTGTGAGGCGGATGGTAATCGGGAAAGGAGGCGGTATATGAAAGAATCTTGAAAGAAAAATGACAGTCCAAATTCAGATTTCCGTGTTAGTATGATAACATGGAAGATTACCACATAGAACTAACGGCCCCTTGTTGGCCGGGGCAGGGCAAAAGCCAACGAAAGGACACCTATCGGCACGGCAGGTGTCCTTTTACATATTGGTTGCCGGTAGACTGGGCTTACTCGGGATGCCGGAGGGTAGTACGTGGCATAATGCGAGGGGTGGGAGCGGCCACGTTATTTTTGGGAGGTGTCAAGGTGGAGTTGACTGTAGTTGAGCATATCGATGTACCGGAGCTGCATCTGTACTGCTTATCGGATATACACCTTGGCAGTCCCGATTGCGATGAGGACCTGCTGATGCACGACATAGAGATGATTATGCGGGATGATGCAGCCAGGGTGATCATTAATGGCGATCTGCTGCAGTATGACATCAAGAGCTCCAGAGGCGATGTCTATCACCAAAAGTATCCGCCGAGCCAGCAAAAGCGCCTGCTGCGTCAAATGCTGAAGCCAATCAGAGACAAGATAATTGCGATGATCGGCGGCAACCATGATGAACGCAGGAGCGAGGAAGATGCCACGCCGGTTCAAGACATAGCCGAAGCTCTGGACGTTAGATATTTGTGCGGCGAGGGGCTGTTCAAGCTGCAGATTGGAACAAAGCCGAACCGCAAGCCGGCTGCTTATGTAATATACTGCACTCATGGATGGACGGCGGCCAGGCTGATTGGCGGGAAGGCGCTTAATCTGCACCGGCTTTCGGATATTGTCCTGGCTGACGTATATATCATCAGCCATACGCATACGCCGATGATATTCACCGATTCGTATTTTGTGCCTGACACTCGCAATAACAACGTGATGCAGGTAAGCCGGTATTACGTCAACACAGGGTCATACCAGAGGCGTGGGAATTACCCGATTACCAAGGGACTCAGGCCTACGGTACTGGGCACACCACTGATTACTCTTAGCGGAACACAAAAGAAAGTCGAGGTTAAGCTATGATTATCGGGGTTGACTTCGATGGAACGATTGTAAAGAGCGCATACCCAAACATCGGTAGGACGAAATTCATGGCCATTCCGGTGCTGAAATGGTTAACTAAGCGGCATACGGTCATCTTGTGGACATGCCGCGAGGGCAGGAGACTGGATGAGGCAATCAAGTGGTGCAAGCAGCGTGGTGTCGAGTTTCAGTTTGTCAATTGCAATTCGTTTGAAAGGATACGGCAGTACAACGGCGATTGTCGCAAGCTGTCCTGCGACATGCTGATAGACGATGTTGCTGGCTTTGTGT
>JAKOUW010000131.1 GCA_029782365.1 Chloroflexota bacterium | reverse complement strand
GCGCATGCGGGGTAAACACCCTGGCTGCGGTTCTTGCCGATGTAGCTTACGGTCGATCCCCGCGCATGCGGGGTAAACGCAGCCCGTCCAGTGTTAGCTTTTTGTCGTATGGGTCGATCCCCGCGCATGCGGGGTAAACTCCAAGGTTAGCTCTGCGAGAGCTGCTGCCTCGGGTCGATCCCCGCGCATGCGGGGTAAACCACAGTGCTGGAGGTGCGTGATGATGGAACTACGGTCGATCCCCGCGCATGCGGGGTAAACCTCCAAAGTCAACTCGGCCAAGTCGGCAAGCAGGGTCGATCCCCGCGCATGCGGGGTAAACCTATCACGAACAAACCTGCGTACCCTTCCCGTAGGTCGATCCCCGCGCATGCGGGGTAAACGGGTTCTTTGCCGTGTTCAAAGGCGACTGCAATGGTCGATCCCCGCGCATGCGGGGTAAACCGCTTCTTATCCATGGTATCCAGCAGCGGATCAGGTCGATCCCCGCGCATGCGGGGTAAACAGTAATGATCTTCGTAGCAATATGTGCATAGGGGGTCGATCCCCGCGCATGCGGGGTAAACGTTAGTCTTTTCGATATGTCGCCTTTGAAGTACGGTCGATCCCCGCGCATGCGGGGTAAACGCGGTAAGCCTTGGATCATCCCAGCGGAGCTCAGGTCGATCCCCGCGCATGCGGGGTAAACTCGTCTTGCTCAATGAACTGCGCCTCATAAGGCGGTCGATCCCCGCGCATGCGGGGTAAACAGATCGATGAGGACACAGGTATGCTGATCGAGGGGTCGATCCCCGCGCATGCGGGGTAAACTCATCGCCGATGATGCGGAGCTTTTCTTTTACCGGTCGATCCCCGCGCATGCGGGGTAAACGCAGTATGCCGGGGGGCCATGGAGGCTATTCGGGGTCGATCCCCGCGCATGCGGGGTAAACAAGAACAGCTGCAGAAGGACCTGGAAGAGTACAGGTCGATCCCCGCGCATGCGGGGTAAACGAAGGCATGTACTTGCCACTCATGAAATTCTTCGGTCGATCCCCGCGCATGCGGGGTAAACCAAAGAGGATGTGTCGAAGGAAGCAATCGTGAAGGTCGATCCCCGCGCATGCGGGGTAAACGCGCGCGCAAAAAAGAAGGGATTAAAATACGCCGGTCGATCCCCGCGCATGCGGGGTAAACTGGAGTAAAGCCACTTCATGAGGTAAGTGGCGTGGTCGATCCCCGCGCATGCGGGGTAAACAGGTTCGTCGGGTAAACTTACCATCTTCTGGAAGGTCGATCCCCGCGCATGCGGGGTAAACGCGGCCAGCCGGCGACTACAGTGGACCACATAGGGTCGATCCCCGCGCATGCGGGGTAAACATTAAGTTCTTGAACTATGAAAAGCACAAGCCAGGTCGATCCCCGCGCATGCGGGGTAAACACCCGGAATGTGCCTGGGCGTCCCCCACCCCTCGGTCGATCCCCGCGCATGCGGGGTAAACGCGTATCAACGCAGGCTGAGGCAAGCCCACGAGGGTCGATCCCCGCGCATGCGGGGTAAACATCATGATGAAGGCTTCTTTGAATCTACGCAGGGGTCGATCCCCGCGCATGCGGGGTAAACTTTTTCTCCGCATTCTTCTTCAACCCATTCCGGGGTCGATCCCCGCGCATGCGGGGTAAACCTAACCCCCGAATGCAAATACACCGCCGAACAGGGTCGATCCCCGCGCATGCGGGGTAAACTTGCGGCCTGCCTCGTCAGCGCCAGGTGGCCAAGGTCGATCCCCGCGCATGCGGGGTAAACTTAGTTGAGCATGCTGATACAGGTGAGTTAGAAGGTCGATCCCCGCGCATGCGGGGTAAACCCCGTCACTACAAACTCCTGGCCTGTGAGCGCAGGTCGATCCCCGCGCATGCGGGGTAAACTCTGCGCCTATTTGGACTGTGATCCCCTTGATCGGTCGATCCCCGCGCATGCGGGGTAAACCCTTGTTGAACAGGGTTTTTTATTGGCGCTCAACTCTGTATTTTGTGCCACTTTAGACTTCATTCAGTAAGTTAAGTTCCTGGATCCCTGAAGGGCCTCCGAGCCACTATCAAGCCGTCTACCGAGACCAAGTCGATAGGGGGAAGGCCCAACACCTTCACCGATTGCTTGCTTTCCATCCTATCGTCCCACACCATAACGATACTCGTGTCTCCACCTTCGAACCACTCCTCCAACACCTTCCAAACCCTTTCTCTCGCTCCCGCCGATAGGCTGGTTGTGGTGTAAACTCCCGGACCAACCTCCAGCATGGAAGAAGCGAGAAAGCCCCGTATCCTCGAATGCACGTTACGAGTTACCACCACTGTCAGTGACATAGAGCAACTCCTTAATTCGGTCAATCATCTTTGGAATAAGCTTGTGCTGTTTAAACCATCGCGCCGCTTCGTAACGCATGTGTTTTTCGAGCTCGCCCGGTTCAATACCCTTAGCTACCACGGAAAAGGCCAGAGGTAGCGTAATTTCAGCGCGCCACATATCTGCGATATCCAAAACAAAAGCGTTACTCGAATCCTCATGGACAAAACCCAAGGGAGGTAAAGCGCCGACAGCAGCCACAGCTATTTCGGCAGCAGCTTCCACAAAGGTTGCGGCATGGTTGATCGCTTGATTTGGCAGGTCATTCAGGCCTGGGTTTTGCCGATCGTATTTCCGCCCTGCCCATTCGATACCGTACTGCTTTGCCAACATCTGATACTGCGCCTTTACCCGAGCACCTTCCATGCCACGCAAGACGGAAATATCTTCTTGGGGGAAAGCCATCTGAAATCGATATCCATACATGCGCCGGATTATCTTCATTCTTTCTTTTTCATCGGCCCAAAGGCGGGCGTGCGCCCTGGCTACGGCAGACCTGCCCGTTCCCATGGGGGGTGCGGTGTAGTACTTCACTCCTCCTTCCCCCACCGCAGCCAGCAACGTCCCATGGCGCGCCGTAATCCTGAGTACGTCGTGGGTAACTGACGTGCCCGGTCCCAGCAGGATCATAGATACTGCTTGATAGGGGATAGCATACTCGCCAGGCTCCAGTTCCGGGCTCCCTGCAGCTTTGAAGCATAGTGTGCCGTCTTGTACAAACAGGTTACCTCGCGACAGATACACCAGACCGTGCCGATCAATGTGGGGAATACGCGCTTCGGCCAGGCCTAAACGGCCTGGAAAAACAATGCTCATCGCGGCGAACTGAGCAGGATCATTCCGTAGCCAAAGGAACGATGCCTACCCAAACCTTTCCTCAGCATCTGAGCAAAACTCTCCGGGTCAGTCACTGTAAGGTTCCCCTCAAGCAAGGCATGTGGCCTGGTAATCATGGCGCTCTTACGCTCTTGGTTTGTCTGAAACCGCATCTGACGTCTGAGTCTCACCAAGCGAAAACCGGTCATACGAACGTCATGCACGGTTGCTCCGCCGGCTTCAAACCTTTCCTTGAGCCAATCCGCATACACGCTTTCCCGCTGCAGATCGTGTGCGCCTCCTTCTGCCCGGATTAGGAATAGGTCCTTCTCAACCCCGCTGCCTGCTTTCCTGCCCACGGGGCAGCACAACACCTGAAACCCCAGCCTTCTCCCCCGATGCCACTGGGGCATGGGTTTGCTGTTGATCATCACCTCAGGCCTTGGGCAGACACTTATTGCGCACGGCAGAGCAAACTCATTGAGCTGCCCACGGAGTTCCTGGGCATCCGCTTCGCTGTAGCCAAGAACCCTGGCAGAACCGCTCCTGTTTATGAAGAAACGCCATGGTTTTGGGGCCAGTTCGCCAAAGGCAGCAGCGAGCCACTGATGAACCGCATACCCATAATCCACTTCCAATCTGCCGCGATAGCCCATCACATCGTAAAGGAAGGTGTGGAAAGAAGCCAAGTCCAGCTGAATCTCAACCATGTTGAACACCATCACAATCCCACCTCGATCATGCCTTCGCACCTCTTCCTGCTGCCGGCGGGTAGTTGGTTCTGCCAGTCCCTCAAATCATACACCAGACGGGTTTCGGGCGCTGTATCTTCAAATGACCGCGGCGTCCAGCAGGCACGCGTATAACAACGCCCCTTAGCCTCCTGCCCGGATCGGGTCCAGATCGGAACACGGGCGAGTATGGATAAAAGATCCTCTCCTTCCATAACTGGCGTGCGGGGATCCAGCAGCGGTCGCGATGGCAGACAAGTCTTTCTCCCCAAGAACAGGGGCCGGACAGGCTCCCGCAGTGCATGCACGACTGTCTGCAGATCAGGGTCTCCTTCGGTGGTAAGACCCACAGCTACAGTCATCAGGCCATCCACCAGGTAATGCCTGTACCTCTGGTGGATGCCATAGCGGGCAGCAGGGCCACCCGCCCTGTGCTCAGGCTCCCCGGAAGTAGTCCAACCGGGGTTGCGCATTTTGGGGCTTCCCAAATCAACCGTGTGATAGTCAACCATCACCTCGGGGTCCACGTCCCATCTAGCGGCAAAATCCAACCGTTCCTGCAGATCAGTAAGCTTGGCAAAATCACTGTGGTCATAGCCCAGCGCGTTGCCTATCAGACCCGTGAGCATTGCTACCCCGGGAAAAGAATCTGTAAAACCGTGCTGGTCCACAATAACTGAGCCGAAACTCATCTGCACAGCATCTAGACGCAGAATGGCAGCCTTCATCTGCTATCACCGAAGATAGCATCCAAACTGCGATCAATTGCGCTTTGAAGCGAGAGAGCCGGCTCATCTCCTGGCCAGGTGTGAACGGGGCTTAGGGCCAAAAACCTGTAGTCGCCATTGACTCCATACATCTGGTCCATTGCCTGTATGTATTCAGCTAGGGCTGTGATGGAACAGCTCATGAGGTTGTCCGTCTCAGCCTTCAGTTCAACGGGTCTAAGAAACGCGTTGGCCAGACTGCGCGGTTGAGTCTTTCCGACTTCCAGCAACACGCATTCAGCCTTGGCATACGGGGCAGTGGCGCCCAGCTTCGCTCCGGGAGAAACCTCCGCTATAGCGTGGATCAGAAGCTCCAAAAGCTTCCGCGCACCAGTAGGATCCTGCTCTTGCCACTCCGAACGGCCGCAGCCAGTTAGATTACTCATCAGCAGCGGAACATCCACTACCACGTAACCGTAGTAAATCCCGCTGCCGAGCTCCATATCATTGGCATGGGCGGCGCCGGTTTCGTCGCCCGCCAAATCATCCACCACTGTAAAGAAATCAACTTCTGTATCCAAGGCATGGGTGGTAAAAGCGTGGGCCACATGGACTGGTGCATCCACTCGGGTTAAGATGTCTGAGGTAACGAAACGACCGAAAAGCGCACCCTCAAACCCGGCCACCGGGTTGGCGAACCCAGCCTGTTCCATCAGAGCCTTGGCGTTCTTCTTGCCAAGGCGGTCAGAAATCAGTTCTTGTCCCTTTTTCAGATCGCCTGTCTGGGCTGCCTCTTGAATCAACTGCACGAAGAAGTTGGCCTCAGGATTTCCAAAGAGAACCGGCTGCTTCATGGCCAGGGTGTCTTTGTCTAGGGCCTCCTTCTCGCCAGCTGCTGTGAGAAGAGTTTTCCCCAAATGAAGAATCAGATTGTGGGCCAGTTCAGGGTCTATTCCTTTCTCCAACACCCTCGGCTTGACAATACGGCCGAAGAAATGACGCGTACGGTAGCCCCGGGGAAAAGCCGTGCGCTCCAACATCCATTCCCGCCAATGACGCTTCTGGCATTGGCTGGAGATGCGCAGGCGGGTAGCGCCACCCAAGTTGATTCGCTTGGCCAATCCAGCGTCATCCCTGTTAAGCAAGGAAGCGTGATAACTCGTGAGAAAATGAACCTGCAGAAACACTCAGATCACTCCTTACGTTCGTAATTGTAGAAATCCCTGGCAATCCGGAAATTCAGTTCTTCTCTCTTCTCTGCATCAGAAGTGAGTAAAAAGCGCGCTCCCTCTACCCAATTGAACGGCTGCACCTTCGCCGCTAAGAATCTTACGGCCCTGAGAAAGAGTATTCTTCGCACCTCTCCTCGGGCGCCAAGCAGGCGTTCGAGCCTGGCTTCTGAATAGCCGTGCCTAGCCAGGGCTGCTCCCAATCCCACTCTCGGATCATGGGCGGCAGGACTCATCAAGGCGATGCCCGCCGTTATGGCCAACCAATCATCCCTCTGGTACTGCCAGTTACTGGGGCAGTAGTTTAGGGCGAAGCGGTAAAACGTAAGGGGAATGGGCTGAGCCGGGACCATCCTGCGTAGAGCCGCACGATCGCCAGTGGGGAAAGTGCTGCTGGAAATCACCGCTGCCATGCGACCAATAACAGCCTCCAGAGGTTCAGCTGCGGGAACTGTGCTCACTGTAACTCCCCCTTGTGTCGAAATTCTTGTAAAAAGCTCCCCAGAAAACGTTTCTTACTGTGGTTTTGACCAGGTAACGGCGCCCACTGTAGCCCGGCAGGGCTGCTTCGGCTCGTTCCAGAACCGCCAACGCATGCCTATGTAAGAACGAAGTCCAGCGATCCAACTCCTGGTCCTCGTCGAAAGGTTCAGGAACAGACCACAACCAAGGGAAGTAATCTGCAGACCAACGGAGTTCGAAATCGCGGACAACACCTGTCCAGGCAGCAGTGGAAAAATCATCGTCAAGACGCAGACGATCGGGCGCACCAAGGATGTGGGCAAAGACTGCTGGTTTCAAGACTCTGTTCTGCATAATCCCTGCGTACTCAATGGCGGTTTTGCTCAAGTCGTCCAGCGATTTCCTCCGACTGGCACCACCGAAAAGACTGGGTACTTTCTCCTGGGGTATCCTCACTTCCCAATGGTGGAAGCCGTCGGTTACCCCCTGTCCCCGCACGAGAACCGATACAGAAAACAGCAGGGAACCTCTCCAGTGGGTTAGCGGCCGCTGGAGCGCACTCAGCTTCACCTCATCGTGGAAGATCAAGCGCCGCATGTGGTCCGCGGTGATGCCTACAGGTGGAAAAGTTAACGCCTTCGCGTCCCCCTTCTGTACACCTTTTAGATCAACAGGAAGCCAAGGATCCCCTACCACTCCGTTCAGTTCCTTGGCAGCGATTCGGGGCTTGTCCGCCGAATACAGATGAGCTTTGATGATCCGTCCGTTCTTCCACACCAGCCGAACCCTTCGGCAGACCTCAATATAGAAAGGGTCCAATTGGGATAGCGCCAGGGGACTTTGACCATCCCAAGGCTCCAACCAAAGCAGTACGAGCCCCCGGGGGTCGTAACCGAAGGGTTCACTCAAAACTTGGTCGCGATGGAGCAACAGCCGCTCCACCGCATCGCGCCAACGCTGTCCTAAGGCTCGGCTGCGCATCAGCTCAACTATTGGCCTATTACCAAACCCACTGTTCATGCGTGAGATGCCTTGGTTTCCCCTGCCGAGAAACCCACTCATCGTCTGAAGGCTAATAAGGCTGTAAACCCATGAATCGATACTTGCCTGGAGGGCGCGAGCCTGCTTTACATCGTGGTTCTTGGCCGTTTGAAGGACATCCAGTGCATCCGGCGAGGCGGCTTCTGAGTTAGGTCTGCTCCCAGCAGGTAAGGGTACCTGCATAAAGCCCGGTTTTTCCAAATCATCTACAGAAAGTTCCCAGCCCCAAAGATCGCCCGACAACTCAAGCAGCCCTTCTCTCCAGAACTCTGCAGACTGTACAGGGTTGCTGATGCCCCTTCGCGCCAGAACAGCCCCGGCCAGATAGCACAGAAACACATGAAAAGCGTCGTGCTGGTGCCGCTGGAGCCCAACCAGCCGTTCGAGATGATCTGTGCCCAATTGAGCCAGGAGTTCTGGCAGACTAAGTACGTTCGGGCCCGACGTGGTTTCTGCCCGAAAAATGGGATCTGTCAGTAGGTTCAATCGACCACCTCCAAACCGTACCTGCTGTAGCTGTACACGTTTCCTGCTAGTTGAAGTAAACTCACCTCCCCTGCGGCCAACACCTGAACCGATCCTTCTCCGCTATACTCGTTAGGCATCAGGTGCTCTGGTATGAGGACACTTGTCAAAGACGCACCGAAAGGACTTGTAAGCTGCTCTGCCAGCGCAAGCCGGAACGCATCACTACCTAGACGGGTTGCTACTGCACGACCAATGTCCACATAGGTCAAATCACGAAATGTCTCATGAAAAGGCTGGAGAACAGTATGGGCGTTCACCCGTTTAGCCAGTTCCACACCGCTCACCTTCAGGCCGTGCTCCAACCAGCACCTGCCGCTGAAGCTCTCAAGCTTATCAGGATGAGTGGCGAACTCAACTAGTTCCCGATTGTCCCGCGGAATGCGGATCTCACCTTTTTCTTCCAGCACTCTCCTGGTGAGCTCCAGCATCCGCAGATCTTCGTAGACACTCCCAAAACCGAGCCGCTGCCAGTCGCCCCTCACCTCACCCTTGGCAGTCAATCCTTCTTCCAGAGACCGATCTGGAACCAACACGACGCATTTTGCTGATTCATAGCCGGGCGGCCTAGAACGTTGATGGCGATGGAGGCGTCCAATGCGCTGCAGCAAAACATCGCTAGGGGCAAGGTCTGTAATGAGCAAATCCGCGTCAATATCGAGGCTTTGCTCCAGGGTCTGGGTACCAACCAGCAGAACAGGGCCTGGGGGGCTTCCTTTCCCAAAACGAGCACTGATCGCTCTATCCAGAATCTCCCTGTCTTCAGGGGCAAAGCGACCATGATGGGGACAGACCAACCCCCCACAAGAAAAGAGCCAATCACTAGATACGGCTGGATGGGTCTCAATTGCCTTCAGCAGCCTGATGGCTCGTGGCACCGTATTCAAAACCACTAGTACTCGAGCGCCTGCCTGAAGGGCAGGAACAAGCACAGGCTCGATTATTTCTTCTGGATCGAAAGCGTGGGGCACTAAGGAGATCTGCACCCGCTTGGGTCTCAAGCTCTGCTCCGCTGAAGTGACTAGGCTACCATCGGCAAGAGTTAAGGATGGGTAGGGCCGGAAGATTGCTTCGGGGAAGCTAGGATTGGCCGCCTGCGGGTTGAGGATGGTGATGTAGTTGTGGTGAGCTGCAGAACCCAAAGTGGCCGAAAGAAGCATTGCATACCCGCCAACACTCAAATGATGCTCTAGAAGGAAACGCAAGAGGTGGGACATATAGACATCGGACGCATGAACTTCATCTACCACCAACAGGCTGCGGTCAAGGCACACCGACCTCAGGTGAGCATGGTTGGTCTGTACTACAGACAAAAGCGCTTGGTCAATGGTTCCTACAGCGACCGAGGCGGCGAGGAACCGTTTGGGTCCCGCCGCAGCCCACTGGCGTTCTAGTCGCCGCACTTGCTCGTCATCTTCCCAGATATTTGCTTCATGTTGCTCCGGCAGAGCTCGCTGAGCGGGATGACCATCGATCTGAGCATAGCCGGGTACAGCAAGCAGAGTTACCGGCCTCTGCTCCGGATCGGAAAACCATCTTTCCACCCAGCTGTTTACACGACCGTACATCTCCCGGGCAGCAACCCTGGTAGGCAGGGCGAAATAAAGGCTGTCCACCTTTCCCGCGGAAAAAAGC
>JAKOUW010000127.1 GCA_029782365.1 Chloroflexota bacterium | reverse complement strand
GAACATGGTTGAGGGGCCGCTTATTGAAAAAAGGCATCTTCCCTACCAGATCTGCCGGATGATACAGCCGGGATTGCTTCATGGAAAGGTGGATCTGAGGGGAGGACTGCAAGAAGCGGTCAGGTCGCTGGAAAAGGAGCTTATTGTTTCAACCCTACGGCAGTGTGCCGGCAACGTCTCCAGGGCGGCGCGGCGCCTGCGCCTTCCCCGGCAAACCCTCCAGTATAAGCTGAAAACCCTGGGGATAAATCCTGAACATTTTTAACTGCCGATTGCCCGGCACTTATGCCGGTATTTTGGCGGCTTCCATTCAGGCAATTTTAGCGAATTATCCCCTTTTAACGGTATTTTGCCCAGGGCAGCCTTTCCATCAGCTGGCATGACAATTGCGTAAATGTAGGCTAGAGGAAATAGCTTGCCTTGTCAGCAAATTCGCGGCTTTCCAGCACCGGGGGAAGCGCTGGTAAAGCAGCAATCACAGAGCTAGAAAGGGGTGAGTAATTGACTTTTATGTTTGTGCAGGCTTCTCCCCGGCGCCGGTTACCGTAGCAGTGATCACCAAAAACAAGGAGGTTAATTCGTGGCTGAAAACTTCGGTTTTCTGTCGGTTTTGCCGCCACTGGTTGCTATAGTTCTGGCCATTGCCACCCGCCAGGTTTACGCTTCCATGTTTATTGCCATCTGGCTGGGTGCCACTTTTCTAAACGGCTACAACCCCTGGCTCGGCCTGTTGCGTTCCATGGATACATATGTAATTAACAGTGTGGCCGACCCCTGGTACGCAGAGGTCCTTATCTTTACCATGATGATTGCCGCAATGGTCGCCCTCATGACCAGGTCGGGCGGAGCCAATGCCATTGCCGAGGCCCTGGGCAGGCGAGCCAAGACACCCAGGGCGGGGCAGCTTAGCGCCTGGGCTATTGGGATGATTATTTTCTTCTGTGATTATACCAGCACCCTGATTACCGGGAACACGGCCCGCCCGCTGACCGACCGGCTGCGCATTTCCCGGGAGAAGCTCGCCTATATCGTTGACAGCACGGCGGCTCCCGTAGCCACGATGGCGTTGATGTCAACCTGGATCGGCTACGAGCTGGGGATAATCGGGGAAGCCTTTGCCAAGATCGGGGTAGAAGCAAGCCCTTATTCCATCTTTTTGCAGAGCATCCCCTACCGCTTCTACAGCATTTTTGCCCTGGCCCTGGTGGTGATCATCGCCGTGACCCTGCGCGATTTTGGACCCATGTACCATGCTGAAATGAGAACGCGCACCACCGGCAAGTTGCTCCGCGATGGGGCCGTGCCC
>JAKOUW010000085.1 GCA_029782365.1 Chloroflexota bacterium | reverse complement strand
CACAGCTCGCTCGATTGCCGATGCTTTCGCTGCTGACAAGGATGTCAAGACGTACTACATCACCGGGCAGGATGCTGAGAAAGCCTCTGTCCAGTACATCATCGATGGCAAGCAGTCGATGACCGTTTT
Source organism: Chloroflexota bacterium (assembly GCA_029782365.1). GTDB lineage: Bacteria > Chloroflexota > Anaerolineae > Anaerolineales > UBA4823 > CAWBUW01. Next base: position 264,571 of record JAKOUW010000085.1, on the reverse strand, counting down.
GAAGGATGTCCGCACCCTGGTTGCCGATGCGATCACCGCAGCGGTTGCTTACCTCAAGGGCGGCACCCCCGACAAAACCACCACCTACAACAACGGCAAGATCGATGTCCCGGCTAAGCCCTCTGCGATCGTGACTGTCACCAAAGACAATGTCAAGGCAGCCATCATCGATTCGGGCTACTACCAGGCCTCTGATTTCACCGGTCTGCCGTAATTTCGACCTTCAAACAGGAATAATGGTTTTCTTAAAAACCATTATTCCTGTATAATTTCATCGTACTTTCAGTTCAATGCAGGGGGGTGGGTGTTTGTAGCCGGCTCCGGTCGCTACAAACACCCTTCTCCCCTTAATAATTCCCGAATAAAGATTCAAAGCGCCTGATTTTCTAGAGCTGGAGATGTTTATGAGTACTCCTATCTTAGAGATGAAAAATATCACCAAGGAATTCCCTGGCGTGAAAGCATTAAATAATGTGAGTTTTCGTGTGACTGAAGGTGAAATTCACTGCCTGGTTGGCGAAAACGGCGCCGGTAAATCTACCTTGATGAAAGTACTGAGCGGTGTTTATCCCCACGGCACATACAGCGGGGATATTTTGTTTAACGGTGAGGTGCAGAAGTTCGCTGGCATCAGCGATAGTGAGAAAGCAGGCATCGCCATTATTTACCAGGAATTGGCTTTGATTCCTGAGATGTCGGTTTATGAGAATATTTTCCTCGGCAATGAGATCAAGAATGGTTTTCTCATCGATTGGAATGAGACAATCAAACGAGCAGCCGAGGCGTTGAAGAAAGTACGCTTGAACGTCAACCCGGCGGAAAAAGTGCTCAACCTGGGTGTCGGAAAGCAGCAGTTGATAGAAATTGCCAAGGCATTAAGCCGGGATGTCAAGCTCCTGATTTTGGATGAACCAACCGCGGCTCTGAATGAAGATGATTGTGATAATCTCTTGAATTTGCTGCGTGAACTCAAGAAAAATGGCGTAACCTGCATCATGATCTCGCATAAGCTGAAAGAAGTCATCGCAATTGCTGATTCAGTCACCGTACTGCGTGACGGTCAGACAATTGTCACTTTAGATGCGAAAAAAGGCGAAGTATCTGAACAGGTATTGATCAAACACATGGTAGGTCGTGAAATTGACAATATCTATCCTCCCAGGGAACACAAGCCTTCTCAAGTTGTGGCTTTAGAGGTACGCCATTGGAACGCCTACGACCCAACCCTGGGGCGTGCAATTCTCAAAGATATCAACATGAATGTAAAGAAGGGTGAGATTGTCGGCATAGCCGGCTTGATGGGCTCCGGGCGAACCGAGCTGGCGCTCAGCATTTTTGGCAACCCGGACGGCTACCGGCTGAGTGGAGAGGTCATAATCAAAGGCAAAAAGAGTGAATTTGGTCATCCCAAGGATGCGATCAGCGCTGGAATCGCTTATGTGACAGAAGATCGAAAAGGCGATGGTCTGATTTTAATCCAGGATGTAAAACAAAATATCACCCTGGCTAATCTCAAACAAATAGCCTCGCGCTGGGTGGTGGATAGCAATGCCGAGGTGGGCATAGCGAATGAGTATAAGACATCGCTCAATATTAAAACCCCAAATGTCGAACAAAAAGTTGGCAACCTGAGCGGCGGCAACCAACAAAAAGTGTGCCTGGGCAAATGGCTTTTTGTCAAACCGGAAATTTTGATTTTAGATGAGCCAACCCGCGGCATTGATGTGGGGGCAAAGTTTGAGATTTACACGATCATGACCCGCCTGGTTCAGCAAGGAATGAGCATTATTATGATTTCATCCGAACTGCCAGAGGTGCTGGGGATGAGTGACCGGGTTTATATCGTGTCGGCGGGCAAGGTCACAGGTGAACTGCCGATTGAAGAAGCTACCCAGGAAAAAATTATGCATATGGCAACCAACTATTAGGAGAATCGCTATGTCTTTCTTTGATGATCTTTGGAAAGTTCTTCGGCAGAATATACGTGAATACGGCATGTGGATTGCTTTGTTTGTGATCATGGCAATCTTTACGTTCACCACAAAGAATAATTCATTCATCTCCTCACGCAATATCGTTAATCTGGTCAACCAGGCTGGTTATATCGCTGTCTTAGCTGTGGGTATGACATTGGTGATTGTCATCCGGCACATTGATTTGTCAGTTGGTTTCCTGGGAGGTTTTCTAGGGGCGATTGCCGCCATCGCCATGGTTCAGTGGCATCTCCCGGTTATCGTGGTTATCCCCATGACTTTGATCCTGGGCATTATTGCTGGTCTGATCACTGCGTTTCTGGTTGCCCAGTTGAAAATTCCATCCTTCGTGGCCTCATTGGCGGGCTGGCTGATTTATCGCGGCGCCATCCTGGTCGTCACCGAAAGTACCGGCACGATTATCATCCCAGATAAGGGCTTTAACGCCATCGGTAATGGATTTATACCGGATATCCCGGGGTTGGAAGGAATCTTTCCTTCAATTCATAAGTTGACTCTCCTACTCGGATTACTCGGCATTGTTGCCCTGGTTTTCAATGAGATCAGCAACCGGCGCAAGAAACAAGCTTATAATTTTGAGGTATTACCGCCTGCCATTTTCATCCTTAAATTGGTGTTTATGGCTGTGCTGGTTGGGGTGGTGACCTGGCTGTTGGCTGGCTACCAGGGATTATCTTGGACAGCGGTGGTTGTTTTGGTAGTGGTATTGATTTATGATTTTATCGCCAACCAAACGGTTCTGGGCCGGCACATTTATGCGGTGGGCGGCAACCCTGAGGCGGCCGAATTAAGCGGCATCAGCGTCAAACGCATAATTTATGTTGTTTTCGGTTCGATGGGCATGCTTTCAGCACTGTCTGGTATTTTGTTCGCCTCACGCTTGCAGTCCGCGACAACCACCGCCGGCACCCTATGGGAGTTGGATGCCATCGCTGCGGCCTATGTGGGCGGCGTTTCTGCTGCTGGCGGTGTGGGTAAAGTGATCGGCTCAATCATCGGCGCATTGGTGATGATGTCCCTCACGAGCGGTATGAATTTGATGGGCATCGGTATCTCATACCAATACATTGTGCGTGGCGCAGTGCTCGCCGCCGCTGTGATCTTTGACGTTGCAACCCGCAATCGCGGCAAATAACTTGCATTTGTTAACCGAAAAGGGGCTGTCTGGTGCGCAAACCGGCCGGACAGCCCCGCAATTGACGCGCTATCATGGGCGTGCTACAATGCCCATGTCGAATGGACTCATCTTCCTCCCCCATACCCGATCCTGAACCAATTCCAAGGTCACGCCGCCGGCGCAATCAGTTGACTTTGCGCCTCACAGTGCCCGGGCTTATATTGCTCCTGTTGCTGGATGGTATAGCCTGCGCCGGCCTCGCCTGGCTGGGATTCCAATACCGGGTCGGCCAGCAAGGGTTAATTCCACCCCAGCCAAGCGAGACGTACACGGTCACGCCGACCTTATCAGCCATTCCAACAGACACATCCACCGTCACATCGACCATCACCCCAACACATGAGCCAAGCAAAACGCCCACAATGACATCTGAACCAGGGAAAAACCAGGTGGTTCACCCAGTGATTCTCTCCATTGAAGATGGAGCCAATTACCACATCTTTGCTTACCAGCCCGTGCAGAATGAACTGGATGCGGGTCTGCCATTGACGCGCCTGACCAGTGGCCCATGGGATGATATCAACCCTTCGATCAGTCCGGATGGCAAGCGAGTGGCCTTCGCTTCCAACCGCAGCGGTTATTGGGATATCTATTTGTTTGATTTAGAGTCGGTCACTGTAACACGCCTGACGGACACCTTAGCATATGACGATGCTCCTTCCTGGTCTCCGGATGGGCAGTGGTTGGCATATCAAACATACCTGGATAACAACCTGGAAATCGTCATACATTCAGTTGTTGACACTGCCAGCCCTGCCATCCGCCTGACGAAAAATGCGGCTGCCGATTATCAACCTGCCTGGTCGCCGCAAGGGCGTGAAATGGCATTTGTTTCTAATCGGAGCGGCAAACCTGAAATTTATACAGCCGACCTGAACCAGGTGGATGAAAAACTATTTAAACAAATCACTGCCGCTTCTGGCGTGCAGCCTTCACACCCGGCCTGGTCACCGGACGGAAGCCGCATGGCCTGGGCTGAAGAACAGGACGGTTTGCGGCGCATCCGCATTTGGGATATCACCCAGCCCATTGAAACTTCGATTCTTGTGGGTAATGGCAACTGGCCAGCCTGGGGAGCAGGTGGGCAAATAGTCTACACAATCGTCCCTGGACCGAATGCGGCTTATTTATCAATGTTCAAACCCAACCAGCCTGGTGTTTTCACACCGCTCTTGCCGCTGCCAGCCAATGTGCAGGGTCTGTCCTGGTCTGACCAGGCGGTGCTGAGCCTGCCTTTGAGCGCGCCGATCCTGCAGAGCGCTCAACAGACGCCCCAGCCTTTGTTCAAAGTCGCGATTACCACGACCACTCCAATTCCTGGAGGCCGCCAGACCCTGGTTAAGTTAGAGGATGTCCAGGCACCTTTCCCCATGCTTCAAGACCAGGTAGTGGATTCTTTTCGGGCCCTGCGCCGCGACCTGGCTCAGAGAATAGGGTGGGATTACTTGGCTTCTCTGGAAAATGCTTATGTGCCGCTGACATCGCCGCTGCCGCCTGGCGCTGGCGACAGCTGGTTGTACACTGGAAGAGCCTTCGGCTCTAATTCCCAACTGGTAAACGCCGGCTGGATGAAAGTGGTGCGCGAAGATTTTGGTTCCGAAGTCTACTGGCGTATCTACCTGCTGGCGCGCTATCAAGATGGCTCAGCAGGCATACCGGTTTTCGTTTATCCCTGGAATTTCTTGTCGCGCTACGAAAACGATACCTCGGCCTACGAAGCAGGTGGAAAATTGGAAACCGAAACGCCAGCCGGTTATTGGTTTGATTTCACCGCTTTTGCGGAACGCTACGGATGGCGGAGAGAACCCGCCCTGACGAACTGGCTGACTGATTATTCAGCGGCGCGCTTCAACGAATTTGCCAATACGGGCGACCTCGATTGGCGCCAGGCGATGCTCGAAATCTACCCACCAGAAGTTTTCCTAACCCCTTCACCTGTTTTGCCGCCTACCGCTACGCTCACGCCCACCTACCGCTGGTATCAATCTCCAACTCCGACGGCGACCATGACGCCCAGGCCCACGCTGACACCATTGCCTTCCGCCACGACTGTGCCTCCCACAAGCACTCCTACCAGCACCCCCACACCTACTAGGCCGGCTGCAACCAGCACAAGCACGGCTACTTCTACCACTACACCCTGATCTGCTCATGCCTGGCGCAGTGTTCTCAATCAACTTAAGGAGGGGTGTACTGCTGGTAAGCCTTACCTGTTTTTTCATGGCTGCCTGTCAGCCTCAGGCAGGCCCAGCCACACCTGCCGCAACACCAGTTCCTTCTGCAGAAGCGACCCTGGCCAGGCCAACGGCTGTTAACACAGCGCGGCCGGTGGAGAGCGCCACACCAGATGCAACCCCAGTTTTGGATTTAGCTTTGCCATTGACACGCACAAAAACAGCTGCCATTTCTCCGACTGCAACACCTTTGCCCGATCCCTTGCGCTTTGTTTTCCCAACGCCCCGCCCCGCGCCGGTATCGGTCTGGCGTCCGGCTGGTTATCCTGTCCCATGGGCGCCCACTCCTTTCGATCATTTTTATTTTGCTCGCCCGATAGCCGCCGACCAAATCAACTGGCCTTTGCAGGATTACCGTTATGGAGGCGATTTTTTGGAAGATGTGATTCACACAGGCGTTGATATCCCAGCTCCATTAGAGACTTCAATCCTGGCAGTCGGCCCGGGTAAGGTGATCTGGGCAGGTTATGGGCTATACCGCGGATATTATGATGAGACTGATCCGTATGGTATCGCCGTCGCCGTGCAGCATGATTTCGGATGGCAGGGGCAGAAATTGTTCAGCGTTTATGGGCATATGAGTCAGGCTGCTGTAATTGTCGGGCAGCATGTGGAAAGCGGTGATGTGATAGGGAAGGTGGGCGAAACCGGCAAGGTCACCGGTCCTCATTTGCACTTTGAAGTGCGTGTGGGTGAAAACGGTTATTTTTCCACGCTTAATCCCGAGCTGTGGTTGGTGCCGCCGCAGGGCTGGGGCGTGCTGGCAGGCAGAGTGATGGATACCAACCATCAACTGGTAGAAAAACAGGATATTATTGTGACCTCTGTTGAAAACAGCCAAAACTGGTTCGCTCGAACATATGGTTCCGGGGTCGTAGGCAGCGACCCATATTATCAGGAGAACATGGTGATCGGCGACCTGCCGGCTGGTTTGTACCGCATCCGGATTGGGTATGCCGGGATGAATTTTGAGAAAAAGATCGAAATTCATCCCGGTGCAGTGAATTATTTTTACTTTTATGGCGTAGATGGTTTCCAGATCGGTTTACCACCTCTGCCAACCCCCAATCTGGCGGGCACTTCGTTCACACCGACTGGCCCCTGAGTTTATTTTAAAAAAAATCCTCTTGACTTTTAGAACATTCGTGCTAAACTTATTCTTAGCAGACCAGCATAAACAAGTAAGCTGTCTCGCATAAAAAATTCTAAAGGAGAATATGAAATGGCAAAAAAATCTGCTTCCCAACCTATCGAACCCGCTGTGTCCGAAGCCCCAGGCAGTGCAGCTCGCAAGGCTGCCTTAGATCGTGCCCTGGGCGACATTACGAAGCGTTATGGTGATGGATCGGTGATGCGTTTGGGCGAGGCCCACCAAATGATCGTAGAAGCGATCCCCACCGGGGCACTTTCGCTTGATTTGGCTTTGGGCGTGGGCGGGGTGCCGCGCGGCCGCATCACAGAAATTTTCGGGCCGGAGTCTTCCGGTAAAACGACATTGTGCCAGCACATCGTGGCTGAATCTCAAAAAATGGGCGGAACCTGTGCCTATATCGATATGGAACATGCCCTTGATCCAACCTATGCAGCGCGCTGCGGCGTGGATATCGATAATTTGCTGATTTCACAGCCCGATACGGGTGAACAGGCATTAGAAATTACGGAGACGCTGGTGCGTTCTGGGGCAATCGATGTGGTTGTGATCGATTCCGTTGCGGCGCTGGTGCCACGGTCTGAAATTGAAGGCGACATGGGCGATCCGACCATGGGCACCCAGGCGCGCTTGATGTCGCAGGCTTTACGCAAGCTGTCTGGTGCAATCAAACAAACCAACACCACTGTTATTTTCACCAACCAGCTCCGCCAAAAGATTGGTGTGATGTTTGGCAATCCTGAGACAACCACCGGTGGAAACGCATTGAAATTTTATGCTTCAGTGCGCCTCGATGTGCGCCGCATCCAGGCAATTAAACAAGGCCAGGATGTCATCGGCAGCCGCACCCGTGTCAAAGTTGTGAAGAACAAAGTCGCTCCGCCATTCCGCTCGGCTGAATTTGACATCATGTACAATGAGGGCATTTCCAAAGCCGGTGACCTGCTTGACCTGGCGACTGAAATGGAAATCGTGTCGAAGCGTGGTTCATTCTTCAACTATGGCGATATTCGCCTGGGCCAGGGGCGTGAAAATGCCAAGGATTATTTGCGCCAGAACCAGATGCTGTCCTCTGAGATTGAAGCAGCAGTGCGTCAGCAAGCAGCCAGCGGGGATGTGCCGCTGCCGCGCGGCGGCTTCGAGGATGAGGGCGGCGGAGGCGATGACGAAGCTTAGAGTCAGCTTCACCCCACTTTGCTGGGGTATCTGCTTGATATTTGGGCTGGCTGCTTGTTCTGGAACAAGCAGCCAGCCTTTGCCGTTTCGCGCGCCCACTGCTGCAGTTTCAAAGCCGATCGCGCTGGCCACGGGGACAAACCTCTCTCCCGCGCCAGAGCGGTCCAGCCTCGTCACGCCTACTCCGGCGTGTACTGATGCGCTGACATTTGTTGTTGACCTGTCGCTGCCGGATGGCAGTGATGTGAAACCTGGCGAGGTATTGGATAAACGCTGGATGGTAAAAAATTCCGGTACATGCAATTGGGATAAAACTTACCATCTTAAGCTTGCTTCAGGCCCGGCGATGGGTGTATCTGAGACACAGGCATTGTTCCCGGCGCGCGGCGGCTCGCAGGCGCCAATCCGCCTGCTGTTCACCGCCCCGCTGGAACCCGGCCGCTACCGCAGTGCTTGGCAGGCGTATAATTCACAGGATGAACCGTTTGGTGATCCATTCTTTATTGAAATAGTTGTTTCGCAGCCTTAGAATATGTTATCGCTGTATGCCGCCGAACACAGCCAGCACGCGCCTGGAATTGAATTTTGGAACGGCCGGGCCGAACCCACGGTGGAAGTTCCCGCCAGAGTTGAGGCCATTCTGAAAGGTTTAAAAAACGCCGGTCTGGCAGATCCGCAGCCTGTCACCAGCGTTGACCCGGCTGAGATTGGTACTCTGTTAGCGCACATTCATACGCGGGCATACCTGGATTACCTGCCGGAGGCATATGAGCGTTGGGTTGAATCTGGAGGAGATGTCAACGGGGTGATGCCCTTCATCTCACCTGGAAAATCCATGCAAGGCATCCCGCAAAGTGGCCTCGCCAGGCCGGGTTTATTTGCATTTGATATGGGAGCACTGATCAAGCCTGGCACTGCCCACGCGGCGTACAACGCTGCCCTAACGGCTTTTCACGCCGCCCAGGCCGTTGCCCAAGGCCAGCGAGCGGCATATGCTCTCTGCCGCCCGCCGGGACACCACGCTGGCGCAAATTTTTATGGCGGGTACTGTTACTTGAATAATGCTGCGCTGGCTGTGGAAACCTTGCGTTCAACCCCGGGCTATCACTTCGAGCGCTTGGCCGTTTTGGATATTGATGTGCACCATGGCAATGGCACCCAGGATATCTTTTATGGCAGTCGTGAGGTGCTTACCGTGTCTCTGCATATGGACCCCGCTCACGAATATCCGTTTTTCGCCGGGTACCGCGAGGAGCGTGGGCTGGGAGCAGGCGAAGGTTATAATATCAACTACCCACTGCCATTCGGAATACAGGATGCCAATTACCTCGCAGCACTGAAGGATGCCTTGGATGAGATAGCGAATTTTAACCCTGCAGCATTGGTTGTGGCATTGGGTGTTGACACATACCGTTCAGACCCGATTGGCAAGTTTGCCCTCTCGCTTGCAGCTTATCCGAAAATCGGTAAGGAGATCGCTCGCCTGTCACGGCCAACCGTTTTCGTGCAGGAGGGCGGCTACGATCTCAACTGCCTGGGAGATTTGGTATCAGGCGTGTTGGTTGGATTTGAGAATAATCTATAACAGGTTCAAGGAGATGCAACTGTATGTCACAGTCAAAAAAAACTGCATTGCGCCGCGCGCTCAACCTCGCAGGCCTGGCTTTGCTTTCCGGAATGCTTATTTTGCTTTTTCCGCAGACAGCCGCAGCCGCCCAAAATCAGCCGCCTGTCGTGCAGGGTGTGATGTTCTGGGAGCAGGGCTGCCCTAACTGCGAAAAGGTGCTCAACGAGACCTTGCCGCCTTTGCGGGCTAAATACGGCACCCAGCTCAAGATCGACCTTGTAGAAGTTTCTACTGTGGATGATATTAACAAGTTATACAAAATTGGCGCTGCTTACGGTCTTTCAAAAGAAGAAATCGGCGTTCCGCTCTTAATCCTCGGCGACCAGGCTTTGTCTGGTTCACAGCAAATCCCTGAGAAACTGCCTGGCCTGGTGGAGAAATTACTGGCGAGTGGTGGGGTGACCACGCAGGTGAGAGCAGAGCCTGCCTTACTGGTGACCAACCCGGCGGAAAACAGCAGTCCTTCCAATGGAATGTGGTTGGGCTGGGTGACCTTGGCCTTGTTAGCTGCGGCGCTGTTATTCGCGATTTATCAAATCGTACTGGCTTTCCAGGGTGGAGAGGCGGTTCAAATGCCTGCCTGGGTAGAATGGTTGACTCCGATTCTGGCAGTTGCTGGCAGTGTTGTAGCGATTTACCTGACTTTTATCGAAACAACCAAAGCCAAAGCGATTTGCGGTCCAATTGGCGATTGCAATGCCGTGCAAAATAGCCCTTATGCACTGTTGTTTGGGGTGCTGCCGGTGGGCCTGTTGGGCCTGATCGGATATATCGGCATCCTGGCATCCTGGCTGTGGAGGCGGTTCCGCCAGGATTCGCTCAGTGAGTATGTCCCAGCAGCCTTGTTGGGGATGACCTTGTTCGGCGTGGTATTCTCTGTTTACCTGACATACCTGGAAATCTTCGTGATTCATGCAGTCTGTATCTGGTGCATCTCATCTGCCTGGATCATCACTATTTTGATGCTCATTAATTTGCCCGAGGCGGCAGATTGGCTGGCTGGCGGATTTGGCGACGACGCGGAAGAACCGGTTAAATGATGCAAACCTACCAGATTCCCCATACGGAACTGACGGTTACTCGGCTGGGCTACGGCTGTATGAAAATTGGCGGAAACTGGAGTGAAAGCCCACTCAGCGCCGAGGAGAAGACAGCGGCTTATAAAATAATCACTACAGCTCTGGATTCAGGCATAAATTTTTTCGACCATGCCGATATCTATACCAGGGGCAAATCGGAGCAGATATTCGGTCTGTTCCTTGCCGATCACCCTGGTCTGCGAGAAAACATCGTGCTGCAATCAAAATGCGGTATCCGCTTCCCGGGTGATCCAAATACCAGCGATCCGGGGCGCTATGATTTCAGTTATGAGCATATCGTCCGCTCTGTGGAAGGCAGTTTGCACCGCCTGCAGACGGATTACTTGGATCTATTGCTGCTGCACCGCCCCGACCCCCTTTTTGAGCCTGAAGAAGTTGCGCGTGCCTTCGCTGAGCTGCACAGCAGCGGGAAAGTGCATTATTTTGGGGTGAGCAATCACAGCGGAGCGCAAATAAGCCTGTTGCAAAAATTTTGTGACCAGCGGTTGGTTGTCAACCAGCTTGAATTAAATTTACTGCATCACGGTATGATCAGTGAAGGTATCCTGGTGAATCAACCAGAGAGCGAATTCCCAGCGTCTGCAGGTGTTTTGGATTACTGCCGCTTGCATGGGATTCTTGTCCAGGCCTGGAGCCCGGTGGCGGGTGGGAATTTGATTAACCCCTCCGCCCAAGCCGACCCAAAAGTTCAGCGGACGGCAGATGAAATAGCCAGACTCGCCGCGCAAAAAGGCGCCAGCCGAGAAGCGATTGCGCTGGGATGGTTGCTGCGGCATCCGGCGGGTGTCCAGCCTTTAATCGGCACGACGAAACTTGAAAGATTAGTCGCCAGCATCCAGGCGGACCGCATTCAGCTCAGTAGGGAAGAATGGTATGCGTTGCTGGTGGCGGCACGCGGCGTGCCTGTACCCTGAACAGCGCCAGGAATCTTTACACAATATTCATAATGCCTTTGCCTATGCTTCAAGTTGATTGGCTAAAATAATATCAAATCAAACGAGCAATCTTCACGCTTGAAAGGAAAGGTAGAAGACCATATGAATAAGAAAATTTTATTGATCATTGCAAGTGTACTAGTGTTAGCTGGCCTGGCGTTTGGAGCAGGTCTTGTTTCGGCGCAGACCCCAGTCCCTGGCCCTCAGCAGGGCTTCGGTCCCGGTAGGATGATGGGTGGGCGTGGAATGATGGGCGGTTACGCTCCAAACGGGCGTTCGGATTGGATGAATACCATGCACCAATGGATGACTGCCAGCGGCGGAATGCACACGATCATTTGGAATTCACTCGCCGAGCAGTTTGGCATGACGAATGATGAGTTGAGCACGGCGCTGCAAACTGGCAAAACCTTTGCTCAGCTCGCCCAAGAAAAAGGAATCAGCCTGTCTGACCTGGCACTCAAACTTGAAACAGCTGTGAAAAACGGTCTCGACAAAGCTGTTCAAGATAAAGTCATGACTCAATCCCAGGCTGATAGGATGGTGAACAATATGGCCGGGCGATATGAATGGATGCTCCAGAATATGGGCGGCAGAGGGTTTTCCTACGGCCGAATGGGGCCAAACGGGGGCTGTGCTCGTGACTGGGACGATTCTAATTCGAACCCCGACCAGCCCGCGCCTTAGAAAAAAGAACTCCCTTTTATGGATGGCGGTGGAAGACCGCCATTTTTTTTATCCGCAGCTTATCAGGCGAAAAGTGCAGTTTTGGTAAAATCTAAGGAGCGCACATTTTTTTCGGTGTACGAGCTCGCAAGATGAGCATCTGCGGGAGTGCATTCCTTGAAGGTTAAAGCAGCATGACAAAGGCAGTTCCAAAAATATTGGTTGTCGATGATGAACATTCGATTGCCCACTTAATCTCCTCGTATTTGCGAAAAGAAAGTTACGATGTTCGAGAAAACTATGATGGTCCAGCTGGTCTGCAATCGGCGCGCGAATGGCTGCCTGACGTGATTATCCTGGATGTGATGCTGCCCGGGATGGATGGCCTGGAAGTGTTGGCCCAACTGCGCCGCTTCTCGAATGCGTATGTCATCTTGCTCACCGCGCGCACGGAAGAAGTCGATAAAATTATTGGGTTAACTGTCGGGGCCGATGATTACGTCACCAAGCCCTTCAGCCCTCGGGAATTGACCGCCCGGGTCAAGGCAGCATTAAGGCGACTGCCGGCTTCTTCAGCGCTCTCCAACGCCCCTGGTCCGGAGTGGTTAGTGTTTAAAACCGTAAGAATAAATATTTCTGCTCGCCAGGCCTGGTTAGGTGAGCGCCTGCTCGACCTGACTGCCATGGAGTTTGATTTATTGCGCGTGATGGCGGAACATCGCGGCCATGTGCTCAGCCGCCAGCAGTTATTAGAGATGGTATGGGGGAGTAATTATTTTGGCGATCTGCGGGTTGTCGATGTGCATATCGGCCACCTGAGACAAAAGCTTGATCCGGTGAACGATCTGGTGGTGACTGTGCGCGGCGCAGGTTACCGGTTTGATGACGAACGGAGATGAAAATGGCATATCTGTTACAGGGACGATTATGGGCCAGGCTGCTGGTCACATACCTGGCAGTGCTCTGCGCTGGTGGGCTGGCCCTGGCTCTGACAGTAGAATTGGTCATACCAGGCGTGTTCACCCGCCACATGGCGAATATGGAGGGCGGCATGGGCGGGATGATGGGCAGCAATAACCCGACTTCCATCCCGCTTTATGCCAGTTTCCGGGCGGGGGTGAACGAGGCAATGCTCCTGGCCGCGTTGGTTGGTCTGGCGGTGGCTTTTGTCGTCAGTATCCTGGTCAGCCGTCAGTTCCTGGTCTCGTTTCACGATTTGACCGAGGCCAGCCAGCGCATTGCTGAAGGTAAATACGTCGAGCGAGTGAAACTTCCGCCAGGTGATCCACAAAATTATGATGAGTTGGGCAGGCTGGGTCTCGCTTTTAACCAGATGGCAGGGCGCCTCGAAAAAACTGAAACCATGCGGCGGCAGTTAATCGGTGATGTCAGTCATGAACTGCGCACGCCGTTAACTTCGATCATTGGCTCTTTGGAAGGGTTGGCCGATGGGGTTTTACCTGCTGAGGAGGCGACGTATCAGGTTATTCAACGCCAGGCAGGGCGTCTGCAGCGGCTTATCGATGATTTACAAGAGCTAAGCCGGGTGGAAGCGGGCGCGTTTCAACTGGATATTGATAGCATCGCGGTCCCCGAACTATTGGAAACTGCGCGCCGCTGCCTGGAAGGCGCATTTGTAGATAAAGGCATCAACCTGAAAGTTTCCATTGAGCCCCATCTGGCGAAAATCCGTGGCGATGGGGAGCGTTTGAACCAGGTGTTGACCAATTTATTGATGAATGCGCTGCATTATACGCCGGCAGGCGGCGTCGTTATTCTTTCAGCCAGGCAAATTCAAGCACAAATTGAGATCAGTGTGACTGATAATGGCATTGGGATTGCGCCAGAACACCTGCCAAATTTATTCACACGTTTTTATCGTGTGGATAAATCACGATCCCGGCAGGAGGGAGGCGGCAGCGGCATTGGGTTAACGATCGTCCGTTCTCTCATCGAAGCGCATGGAGGTCAAATTTGGGCTTCGAGCCCAGGTCTTGGGCTGGGTTCAACATTCACCTTTCGATTGCCCTGTGAATTTCTCTCCTGAATCTTTATAATCTGGTGGTAAACTTAAAATTTGGTAAATATAAAGGAGGCGAGAAATGCCCGATTTTAGTAATGTAACCAGTGAAGCCTCGAGTCAACTGCGGCAGGATTACGAGCAGGCGCAGAATCTCTTCCAGGCTCAGCCGGTGATTGTCCAGCGATTTTTACAACAGCAGGCTACCCAGGTAGCGGATGCGCTGCTGCAGCATTTGCCACAGGTGCGTTTTTCGCTCCCAGATCGGGTGACCGAAGCAAAGCAAAACGGCAAGGTATTGAATGTGCCGGCAGGTCAACGCGAGCAGTTGATCGGCGGTTTGATGGACCGCCTGACCCGAGTGGATCTGCGTCAGGCTTGCCGCCAACGATTGGCCGAGTTGGAACAAAATCCTAATTCGGGCGTCTCATTGGCTGGCGCGTTGATGCGCTATGCAACTTGTATCCACATGGTACATGTTTTGCTGCCAGGTGGAAAGGGAGTGACCTATTTCGCCGCAGATGGCGAGGAGATTCCCACCATACCGGTCAAAGACGAAATGGAACCCGAGTCCGCGATCACCGCTGCCAGCGACGCAATCGCAGAAGAATCTGGTTCTGAAGCTGGCCGGGGCGAGCTGTTGGTGCCGTTTGTACCGGCTGCCCGCCGATTTTATCTTCCCCAATGGGTGGCTTTTGACGACAAATATAACCTGTTGGTTAATTCTGTCAATGAAGCTGAGGCGCACATTGCCTCAATGGAACGATATTTGGAAATATTGCATGCCGCTGTGCACCTGGCGCCTTATATGGTAGTTGACACAGTTTACCGAGAGAAAAGGTATGGCATGTTAGGCCAGCTTATTAACCAGGGCCGGGCGCTGGCGATATTCGAAACCAGAGAAATTATCGCCACGATCAAAAAGCGTGCAGCTGCTAACGACTTAAACCGTGGTCTCAGCTTGAGCTTGCCCTTTTTTGATGACCAAAATTTAAAAATGAGCACTCACGATTTCGAAATCATCCCCGCCGGCAGGATCATGTTTGTGCCAGCCTTTGTCGTACGGGCTGCCCGCGAAGAAAAAGCCAAGGTCGCCCAGGATACGCGCCTTAATGCTTCGACGCGCCGCCATTTGTTAGCAGCATTATCGATTCTTGAAGATGCTTTTATCGCAAGTCGATAAAAGGGAGATGATTTGTGAATTCAACATTTTTATTTTCAGCCCTGCTTCTGATTGCCTTCTTTGCGATCGCGAACAGGCTTGCTCCGCGTGAACGCCAGGAGGATGCGGCTGTCCACGGCGCAGGGCAAATTGGCTTACTGGCGGCAGTTGCTCTCTTCGGCGTAGATTACTTTACTTCTTTCTACTACGCTACCGGCGAGATGATGAGTGCTTTGCATCCGTATGGTTTACAAAATTACGCCTGGATTGCTGTAATTGTCATTGCCCTGGCCAATATCGTCTTTGGATTGTTGTATATGTATTCGCTGGGGATTTTTAATGAAGGCGGCGGTTCGTATACAGCCGCTATGCGTTATCTGAGTCCCGGGTTGAGTTTAATCGTTGCAGTCGTGTTGATTCAAGATTATATTTTTACCATCGTTGTTTCGACGCTTTCCGGCGTTGATCAGGTGCTTTCATTACGAAATGCAACCGGGATTCCCTGGTACTGGCATTTTTTGATTGGCGCCATCCTGGTCTCTGTCAATTATTTCCTGACCATCCGTGGTCGTGGCGAGTCGTCCCGAGTGGTGTTCACCATGCTGGGCGTGTTTGGTTTTATGACAATCACGATGGTGGTCGGCTTGATCTTAGCCCATACCCGGCAGGTTCCCCCTGTAATTTACCAGGAGACAGTGTTGAATGCTTCGCTGGGCGATGCAATTTATCATATGCTGACTGCATCGATGAAAGGTTTGGTAGCGCTCAGCGGCCTGGAAGCTATGTCGAATGGCATCCAGTTTGTTATTGATGAAGATGCAGAAATCATCAAATGGGCGAAGAAACAATTTCCCCGATTGAATAAGATCTGGGGATTTTACAGCGGCAAATCAGGCATTGGCCGTTTGGTGCAGACATCTTTTTTGTTTTACGGCGGCCTGACAACAGCCATTTTGGCTTTGTTTGCCGTGCGTTTTAATGTATTTGATGGTACTCTCGGGCGCACATTAGTTGGCAACCTGGCGTTCATCGGCTTTGAACAACTGCCTGGGGGGATCATTTTGTTTTGGGCTTACCAAATCTTGGCGGTAGGTTTACTGGCAGCTGCTTCGATGACTGCTTTTCAGGATTTGCAGGCGACGGCCTGGCGTGATGTAGCCATCGGTGAAATTCCGGAAATCGTAGTTTATCGCAATGCTGCCGGCACATTCACCCGCTCCGTTACGGCAGGGTTCCTTGTTGCGCTCGTCATCATGCTGTTGGTGCGCGGTGAGACATCGCTGGCTGTCCCTTATTATGGAATTGGCGTGTTTATGCCGATCGCAGTCATGGGATTTGCGATTCGCAAGCATATCCTAGAGAATTTCAAAGGCGCGGCGCGAACCTGGGGCAGCGCGGCCGCAACATTTGCAGGCGTCTTATCTGGATTAGTTTTCATCGGTCAAATTGCGGGCAAGTGGGAAGAAGGCGGTTGGGTGGTGTTGATCTCGTTTTCGTTGTTGGTGCTTTCAGCAAATGCATTGCTGATCTCGCCAATTGGTTTTCGCGATCCCACGCAAATACACCGCATTGTGCGGGATAAGGCGCGCGTGCACGGCTCGATGGCCTCGATCGTTGAATGGCAGTCGCTGAAAATGCAAGAGTACCGCTATTCAATCCTGGTGTTTGTGACACGTCTATATGATTTTTTTGGTGTTCGGCGTCCGGTGCGCTTTGAACAGCCGATACCGGCAGGCGATTATGATCATGCTCTCCACGTAGACCATCCAGACGCGCCTTCATTGTTAGATCAATACCTTCCAAAGGATGAGCCCCACCTGGGAGGTAAACCAAAAGAAACCGAGGAGCCGCCCGAGTAAAACTCGGTTGGTATGGATCTGCAAAGCCAGCCAATACACAGCCTGCGTCCGTCAGACGTAATCCAGGCCTTAGAAACTACGCCAGGAGGGCTCAGTGAAACTGAGGCTTCTTTGCGTCTTTCTTTGTACGGCGCGAATAGTCTGATCGAGCCTCCACGCCCGGCTGTTTGGGTGCGCCTATTTGCCCACCTAACCCATCCGATGGCCCTAATCCTGTGGGGTGCGGGTTGTTTGGCGTTGTTGGTAAGAGAACCTGTTTGGGGAGTTGTGACCTGGTTGTTGGTGGTGGTGAATGCGGGCTTTTCATATTGGCGTGAGTACCGGGCTGAACAAGCAATTGCCGCTTTGAGCCGCATCTTGCCGGTGTACGCCCGGGTTGCCCGCGATCAAAAAGAGCAGGCCGTTTTGGCAAGCGAACTGGTGCCCGGTGATGTTTTGATCTTGGCTGAAGGTGATAATATCCCTGCAGACGCTCGAGTCATCGAAGAATTTGGGCTGCGCACGAATAACGCTACCTTGACAGGTGAAGCCGTTCCAGCACGCAAAACTGCGGACGCCTCACTGATGGACGGAATCAGCGAACTTGAGCGGCCAAACCTGATATTCGCTGGCACTTCAGTTTCGGCAGGCACCGGCAGAGCGGTGATCTATGCGACGGGTATGCTGACCCAATTCGGCAGAATTGCCCGCCTGACCCAGCAAGTGGCGGAAGCTCCCAGCGCTTTGCAAACCGAGCTGCTTGAATTGACCCATAAGATTTCGTGGATTGCTTTGGGCTTGGCTGGCCTGGTTTTCCTGGTGAGCATCACTGACCCTGGCATGAACCTCGATTGGCGTGGATCGTTCTTGTTGGCGTTGGGGATTTTTGTCGCTGTAGTCCCAGAGGGTCTCTCGGCGACCATTACTCTGGCGCTGGCAATGGCTGGACAACGGCTGGCGCAGCAAAATGTATTGGTCAAGAAGTTGGCTACGATTGAGACATTGGGAATGGTTTCGGTGATTTGCACCGACAAAAGCGGAACCTTGACACAAAACCAGATGACAGTCACCGATGTGTGGGTTGCTCAAAAGAGGTTGAAAGTCACCGGAGTGGGTTATGAACCCAAAGGTGTTTTCTTAGGTGAAGACAACCGGCCAGAACAAGCCCAAGATGGCGATTTGCGAATGCTGCTAACTGCGGCTGTTTTGTGCAACAATGCTCGTTTGAACCCACCGACGACCGACCACCCTGTTTGGACCAGCCTGGGCGACCAGACAGAAGTTGCATTGATGGTGGCGGCGAATAAAGTCGGAATTGACCAGAGCATTCTATTGATTGAATTGCCCCGCATTCATGAGCTGCCTTTTGAAGCGCGCCGTAAACGTATGAGCACGATTCATCGCCAGAGAACCTTCGCAACAGATCACCAACCAGCGCAGCAAGTGGTGTTTGTAAAAGGCGCGCCGCGCGAAGTTATCACCTTATGTTCACATATTCTGATCGGCGACGAGTCGGTGCCTTTAACAGGCAGATTACGAGCAGAAGTGCTTGAAGCCAATGATCATTATGCCGGGCGTGCACTGCGTGTCCTGGCCTTGGCTCGGAGAGAATTACCTGACACGGTGGGTTCGTATTCGGTGGAACGCATTGAGCAAGGCCTGACCTTGTTAGGGTTGATGGCGATGATGGATCCTCCACGGCCTGAAGTTGCTGAAGCGGTGCGCACCTGCCGCCAGGCCGGGATTCGCATTGTGATGATCACCGGCGATTACGGCCTGACGGCTGCATCCCTGGCCCGCCGCATTGGGATGTTGAGCAGCTCTAATCCGTTAATCATCACTGGGGCAGAAGTGGAAGCGATGAATGATATCGCTTTATCCAACCTGCTTTCCGGCGATCGTGAATTGATTTTTGCCCGCATGGCGCCTGAGCACAAGCTCAGACTGGTGGCGGCATACCAGGGGTTAGGCGAAGTGGTAGCGGTTACAGGGGATGGCGTAAACGACGCGCCTGCCCTGCGGAAAGCAGATGTGGGTATGGCAATGGGAGTTGTTGGCACAGATGTTGCCAAAGAGGCAGCGGATTTGATTATCACCGATGATAATTTTAAATCGATTGTGAAAGCGATTGAAGAAGGCCGCACAATATTTGAAAACCTGCGCAAGTTTATTACCTACATTTTCGCCAGCAATGTGCCTGAAGTCGTGCCGTTCTTGTTGACCGGTTTGTTTTCCGTGCCGCTGGCATTGACATTCAAACAAATCCTGGCGATTGATTTTGGTACTGATCTGCTGCCCGCCCTGGCACTGGGCACGGAAAAGCCGGAACCAGATGTCATGCAGCGCCCGCCTCGCCGCCGCTCACAGCGGCTGGTTGACCGTTCCCTCGTCGTGCGAGCCTTTTTATGGTTGGGTTTGCTCGAGGCTGTTCTGTGTTATACAGGTTTCTATCTGATCTATGAAATCTCCGGAGATCTCAACTTTATCAACTTACCCTTTATCAATAATTTGACGAACCTGCCAGCCTTTTACGTACCACGTGAATCGATTGACAACCTGGCAGTGACGGTCTTCTTTGTGGGAGTGATTATGGCGCAGGTGGGCAACGCGTTTGCCTGCCGGTCAGTCCGGCTGCGCACAAGGCGAGTTGGCTGGTTAAGTAACAAAACATTGCTTCAAGCAGTTACAATAGAGGTAGTTATTGCTTTGTTGTTGGTTTATTTTCCGCCGCTAAGAAATTTTTGGGGACACGTAGCTATCCCCCCGATCTATTGGTTGGTATTGTTCCTTTATGCGCCGGTACTGTACACGGCTGAATGGATAAGAAAATTCATTGTGCGCAGGAGGTAGATCATGAAAGTGATTATTATGGGGTGCGGGAGAGTGGGCGAACAACTTGCCAGCTTGATGTGCGCTGAAGAACACCAGGTGACTGTGATCGATTTGGAACAGGAGCCGCTTGACCGCCTGGGCAAAGATTTCAAGGGCAAGAAAATCCGCGGCGTCGGTTTTGATCGGGATGTTCTGCTGCAAGCTGGGATTGAGAGTGCCGACGCCTTCGCGGCGACAAGCTCATCGGACAACGCCAATATCCTGGCAGCCAGGATTGCCCGCAATATCTACAAAGTGCCACGGGTCGTGGCGCGCCTGTACGATCCTCGGCGAGCTGAAATTTACCAGCGGTTGGGTTTGCGCACGATTTCTTCTACTACCTGGGGCGCCGGGCGCATCCATGAACTGCTGGTGTATTCACAGGTGGATTCGGTCCTCAGTCTCGGCGGAGGCGAAGTCAATGTGGTGGCATTTGAGGTGCCATCGCATTGGTCTGGTCGCATTGTTAAACAAATATCCGTGCCGGGGGAAATTTCAGTCATCAGCATCGTGCGCAATGGGAAAGCGTTTCTGCCCATCATGGGCACTGAACTTCGCCCAGAGGATGTGATTTACCTCGCTGTGTTGGAAACTTCGGTGGAACGCTATAATGAGATGTTCGGCTACGGTGAAGGAGATTGATGCCTATGTTTGTCATCATTGCTGGCGGCGGACGTACTGGAACTGAATTGGCGAAATCATTGTTGGCCGAAGGTCATCGAATTGTGGTGGTTGAGGAACGGCCAGTGGTTGTTGACCGGCTCAAGCAAGATATCCCGGCCGAATTTATCGTACTGGGCGAAGCAAGCTCTCCGACTGTGCTCGAATCTGCTGGTATTCGCCAGGCCCAGGTCTTGGCGGCAGTGACCCGCGATGACGAAGCCAACCTGGTGATTTCAACTTTGGCTCGCTTTGAATTTGGCGTGCCACGTGTCATCGCTCGGGTAAACAATCCCAAAAACGCCTGGCTCTTCACCACAGAGATGGGCGTCGATGTGGCGTTGAACCCGGCTGCGCTGTTGTCGAATTTGATTGCCGAGGAAATGTCGCTTGGCGATATGATGACTTTACTCAAACTACGCAAGGGTGAATTTTCAATTGTTGAGGAGAAAGTCCATCCCCAGGCGGTCGTCATTGGGAAACCTCTGCGCACGCTTCATCTACCGGAAAAAAGCAGAGTCGTGGCTGTGCTGCGTAAAGGCCAGTTGATCGTGCCAGATGGCGATACAATGTTGCAGCCTGTTGATGAAGTCATTTGTCTGACACACTCTTCGCAGTTGAAAGAGCTGGCTCGCCTGTTGGGCCGTCCAACTTAATTGATGACTGGGCGCCCAGTGTTGGTCTGCTTGATTGATGGCCTGCGCCCGGATGCTATCCACCGGGCCCAGACGCCGGTTGTGCGGCGTCTGATACAGCAAGGCCGGTTCACTTTGAAGGCCAAAACCGTGCTGCCTTCACTCAGCCTGCCCTGCATCAGTTCTCTTTTTTATGGCGTTCCGCCAGCAACGCATGGTACATCCACGAATTGGTTTGTGCAAGGCTGGGATGAGCCCAGCCTGATCGATTTATTTCACATGGAAGAGTGTTCAACGGCTTCATTCTACAATTGGGAGCAGCTGCGCGATCTATCCCACCCGGGGTCTTTAAATGTCTCTTTGTGTTTGAATTATGCCGAATCGTATGATCTGCCCATTGGAGAAGGCGATCGTCTGCTGGTGCAGGCGGCATTAGCGTTGGTCCGACAACCGCCAGATTTTTGTTTTGTTTACCTGGGCTGTCTGGATACGGCTGGACACCGACACGGCTGGATGTCGGCCGAATATCTAAGCGCCCTCGAAAACGCCGACCGCTGCCTGGGAATGTTGGTCGATATTTTCCCTCCGGATGGATTGCTCGCAGTGCTGAGCGATCACGGCGGCCTGAATTATGGCCACGGCGGTGACAGCGCCGAGGAATTGACGATCCCGATTATATTTCGATCTGAAGCGATCAGGCCAGGTGAAATTCCATCTCAGGCCAGTATTTTGGATGTAGCGCCGACCATCGCCGCATTTGCCGGGCTGCCAATTCCTAAAGCCTGGATCGGCGAAAAACTTTTTTAGTCATTTTTTCTTTTTATGGTGTGCCGCGTAAAAGCGGTCGGGATCAGCTAAAAAAGCTTCATAACAAAATTCGGTGCAAAAGTAAATCGTGCGATCCTGATATGTGGTCGGATGATAGTACCCGGCATAACCACCGGTGATCAGGCGGCCGCAAACCATTTCCAGGGGATTTTCCCGGCTGGGCTTTTGCTCTGTTTCTGGTGGTTTTTTATCCATACGGGCAGTATATCACACCCCTAAAATACCTCGGCAGCCAGCATTTTCACCTTTATGAACCCTTGGAACAAACCCAAACCTCTTTCTTGTTAAGAATCTGACAACTCTCCTGTTGCTGGCAGCAAAAGGATACTGATACAATTGGTTATTCAAGAGCCATGTTGGATCGATAAAAGGAGAAATTCGTATGACTGCAGCCCTGGATGCCAATACAAAAAACTTGGAGCAGCGCGTCAATGAACTGCTCGCACAAATGACATTGAGGGAGAAAATCTCACTGCTTTCGGGAAAAGATTCCTGGCGCACTGTAGCGATTCCGCGCCTGGGCATTCCTTCCATCGTTATGACAGATGGTCCGCACGGAGTGCGAGCGACCTCTGATGATGGGCGCCTGGCAGGCCCGACCACCTGTTTTCCAACCGGCATCTCCATGGCTGCCAGTTGGAATCCAGACCTGGTGGAGCAGGTGGGCCAGGCCCTGGGCGAGGAAACGCGCGGCATGGGATGCGATATTTTACTGGGTCCCTGTGTCAACATTGTGCGCCACCCGTTGGGAGGCCGCAATTTCGAAACTTACTCAGAGGATCCTTTCCTGGCTGGCAGGATTGGCGTTGCGATGGTCAATGGCATCCAGAGCCGGGGGGTAGGCACTTCTGTAAAACATTTCGCGGTGAATAATCATGAAATCGAACGCACACGCGCCAGCGCCGAGCTTGACGAGCGCACCCTGCATGAAATTTACCTGGCGCAATTCGAAATGATCGTCAAAGAAGCCAAACCCTGGACAGTGATGTGCTCTTACAATCGAGTCAACGGAGTGTATGCCAGCCAGAACGCAGAGCTGCTCAGGCAGGTTTTAAAATACGAATGGGGCTTTGAAGGGTTGGTAGTCTCCGATTGGGGCGCAAACCACTCGATCTTTGAATCAATCCAGGCGGGGCTCGATCTGGAAATGCCCGGCCCGGCTAAGTATTATCAGCTGTTGCGCGAAGCGGTCTTGAACTGGCAGATCGATGAAGAGTATGTGACGGCCGCCGCCCGACGGGTGTTGCGCACGGTGCTGCGCTCCAAACAACCCGGCTTTTCCGATCCGGCGCTGATCAACACCCCGGCTCACCAGGCGCTGGCGCGCCGACTGGCAGAAGAGGCCATCACTTTATTAAAAAATGACGGGAAAATTTTACCCGTTGATTTGGATCAAGTGAAAACCATTGCGGTGATCGGTCCAAATGCGGCGGAAGCGATCATGCAGGGTGGGGGTTCGGCGCATGTCACGGCGCCCTACAAAGTCAGCCCGTTGGAAGCCCTGACGAATTACACAAAAGGAAAGGCGCAGATTCTCTTTGAACAAGGCTGTGAAAACACAGATGAAGCCCACCACATTCCTGCCGTCTGGCTGGTGGGACCAACCGGGAGCCCGGGATTCGAGCGGCAAATATTTGCTACGCCGGATTTTTCTGGCGAGGTCGCGGAAGTAATCGATACGAGCCAGACCGATTTTTGGAGGCCGCTTTCAACCTCTCCAGATGGCCAGGTAAATTTTTCTTTGCGCTTGCACAGCCGGCTGCAAGTTCCTGAGACGGGCCAATACCGCTTTTCTTTTTACAACAATGGTATTCTTCGCCTGTACATCGATGGCGCCTTGGCGTTGGAAAACCGGGCGCAGCCCGAAAGCTCACAGGGTGCTGAGCTGATGCTGAACCTGTCTGCTGGTCAACCATACGACTTGCGTTTCGATTACACCTGCCATCCCTGGCAGGAGGATGCCTTTTATCGGATCGGCGCAGTGCGCAGTTTCGAAACAGGCAAAGATGCCTTCATCCAACGGGCGGCAAAGGCTGCCCGGCAGGCCGATATCGCACTCGTTTTTGCCGGTTATCCTGATCGTTACGAAGGGGAAGGCTGGGACCGCCCGCACATGGATTTGAATCCGAAACAAAACGAGCTGATCGTGGCGGTGGCGCAGGCGAACCCGCGGACGGTTGTGATCCTGAATGCCGGGGCGCCGGTGTCCATGGCGTGGCGCGACCAGGTCGCCGGGATCCTATTGGCCTATTATCCTGGCATGGAGAACGGCAATGCCGTCGCTCGGATTTTGTTGGGCGAGGTGAATCCCTCCGGGAAACTCCCGGTCACTTTTCCAAAGAGGCTGGCTGACAGCCCGGCTTACCTGAACGCAGCCTACCCAGGGGTGCGGGAGGTCAATTATGCTGAGGGCATTTTCGTCGGCTACCGCTATTTCGATCAAAAACTGGTCGAGCCGCTGTTCCCATTTGGACATGGCCTTTCTTACACCAGCTTTGCCTACAGCCGGCCAGAAGCACCAGCCTCGGTGAAGCAGAACGAGTCATTTGAAGTGTCGATTGTCGTCACCAACACCGGAACGCGAGTCGGGAAAGAGATCGTGCAGGTATATGTGGCTGATCTGCAGTCCAGCCTGCCGCGCCCGCCTAAGGAATTGAAAGCCTTCCAAAAAGTGGAGCTTCAGCCGAACGAGAGCAAAGTGCTGAGATTTACCTTAAATCAACGCTCGCTGTCGTTTTTTGATCCCTACAAAGATGAGTGGATGGCTGAACCCGGTGAGTTCGAAGTGCTGTTTGCCAGCTCTGCCAGCGATGTGCGTGAACGTGTCAGGTTCAAGCTGGTTGAATGAGACAGGTCAGGATAACAAAAAACCACAGTCGAAAGACTGTGGTTTTTTAGTAGCGGGGAGAGGATTCGAACCCCTGACCTTCGGGTTATGAGCCCGACGAGCTGCCACTGCTCCACCCCGCAGCGTATCTTTCACTGAGCGACGGGATTATAGCACGCCAATCACAAAGCGTCAAGCAAGCGCGGCCCGTAGTTTATGGTTGTTGGTCGAAAAACATCGCCCACCACAACTGCCATTTTGCTGTTGGTAGAGTATTGGTAATCGTAGCTGGGGTTGGCGTTGGGACAGCT
The DNA here is from genome assembly GCA_029782365.1 of Chloroflexota bacterium. GTDB lineage: Bacteria > Chloroflexota > Anaerolineae > Anaerolineales > UBA4823 > CAWBUW01. The sequence continues at coordinate 239,360 of JAKOUW010000085.1, read as the reverse complement.
CCTCCAACAGGGACGGGGATGACGAGCACATCACCCGGTTGGACTTCATTGTTTTTTCCGCCGAAATCACGTGGGTCAACCTGTTGTGCAGCTTCCGTTACTTGTTGTTGGAGGGCATCGCGCGTGCTGAGCACCTGGGTGTATTGCACTCCTACCTGGTCAGCCTCGAATTGCAGACGCCGAAGTTCATACATCCGGTTGTTCAGATCTCGCATTAACAAAACCAGAGCGGCGATGCCGATGATGATCAGTATGGCTTTCAGTTGGAAGCTGTTCTTCTTCATGCACTCATCTTACCGTATGCTTTGGCGAAATGCAAGGGATTTTTTCCGTGGAATGGAAAAGGCCCGGCGGCGTTTCCGGGCCTTTGCGAGTGCCGAAGGAGGGATTTGAACCCTCACTGGCGTAAGCCAACTACGCCCTGAACGTAGCGCGTCTGCCAATTCCGCCACTTCGGCATGCGGGTTATATTTTACATGGAAATTGTCTTTTGTCAATGACGATTCCTTCCGTCTGGGAACCCGGCATTGAACTTGCACGTTAACCGGTTGTATTTGGTCATTTTCAGCGTTGGCGTGCTATAATTTTCACGGGCAGTATTTATGAGTTTATTTTTTCAGCAAATTTTTTCGCTTCTGACCTCGCCCCCAGGCAATCTCGTTTACCACCTGGTTTTAGTCTTTGCCATCACCAGCGCTTTACAGTCTGCTTATCAATCATCGTCATCCTCCCACCTCTCCTATGCACACCGGCTGGTAGGCGGGTTGATCGTTTTGTTGGTATTGCAGTTGGCATTATTTGCTGCAGCGGCTGCATCATGGATTGGCCTGGTGGATGCGCACACGCTGCTGCCTCCCCTCGACCGGCTCATTTATTTATTCAGCACCCTGCTGATTATCTGGCTGTGGCTTTTTCCTGAGCCCCGTCGGATGGGTGATATCGCCCTCTTGCTGTTGGCGCTGTTCGTGGTGACAGGTTTCGCTCTCAGCCTGGTTTGGTGGAGCGGGCAGCAGGTTACCACCACATTCAACGGAACCTGGCCAGATCAGACAACACATATCTTTGCCGGTTTGCTCTTGTTAGCCAGTATGCTGGCAATAGCGCTCCAACGCCCAAGCGGTTGGGGGATGGGTTTGGCGGTGTTCGGATTATTATTCATCGGCCACATTTTAGGACTGCTTGTTGATCCGTATGAACAAGATTATTCTGGGTCGCTGCGCCTGGCGCAGATCGCTTCTTTTCCCTGGCTTTTGGCGTTAAGCTTGCGCATCACGCCCCAAACCAGCCGACCTACCTCTCAGCCGATTGATGTTCCAGAACGTAGGCGGCTGAATGCTGACCCGGGCGTATTGCGCGATTTTTTTGAACTGGCAACTGTTCAGGATGCAGAAAGATTCTTCCAGGTTCTGTCTCAAGTTGTTGCCAGGATGATGGTGGCTGACCTGTGTATGTTGGTCAATCCCCCTGAGCCCAATGGGCAGCTCGTTTTCCCGATGGGTTTTAACCTGATCGAAGAAAAAGCCCTGGGGGGGTTTTCCATCGAAACACGCCAGGCGCCTGAAATTGCGCGCCTCATGCAGCAGGGAGGCACGCTGCGTTTACCCGCTACCAGCCCCCTGGCTGACATGAATATTATTGCTCGCTATTTGCAGTTAAACCGCCAGGCTCCATCGATGATCGTTCCTGTCTCTGGATCCGATGGCAAGCCAATTGTGGGTTTGATGGTGCTTTCCCCTTATTTCAACCGCACCTGGAGTCCAGAAGATCAAAATATTCTGGAGAAGTTGGCTGAATTCGTGGCCCACCGCATTGCCCAATTACAGAGTGCTGTTGCCGAGAAAAAGCCATCAGTGGCGCCTGAACAACTCCAGCAAGCGCAGAATTATGTCGCTCGACTTCAAGAGGATAACAACCGTTTATTAGCCCAAATCGACGATGCACAACGTATGCTAAGCCAGGAGAAATCAAGGGTGGAAAGCCTGGCCGCTTTGGTTGCCAGGCAAGAAGAGCTGAACAATCGTCCACAAACGGTTATACCGGTGGAACCAACAGTCACTCTGGTGAAATACCATTCTCTGGAAGAAGCGTTGAATCAGGCACGTCAGAAAGTGTCTGAGTTAGAAAACCAGTTAGCCACCGTTCAGCATTCGTCCCCCGCTGCATCGCCAAATGATGTTTCGGTACAACTCTCGGTCGACCAGGGTTCAGACGTTTTGGCGCTCATCCATGAGCTGCGCCAGCCGTTGACCTCGATCGCCGGCTACACAGACATGCTCTTGGGTGAATCACTGGGTATTTTGGGGACACTGCAGCGCAAATTCCTTGAACGGATCAAGGCATCGATCGAGCGTATGACCGGATTGGCTGATGACCTGATCCAACTGGCAGGCATGAACTGGGGATCGGCCAAGTTGAAAATTGAACCGATCGACCTCAATGTAATCATCGATGACGCAATCGAAGGCGCAATGGCGCCCCTGCGTGAAAAGAATCTTGTATTAAGAGTCGACGTTCCAGATAATCTGCCTGTTCTGCATGCCGATCGTGGGGCAATCCAACATGTGCTCACCTATTTACTAAAAAATGCAGGTGTGTGTACACCTCCGGAGGGGGAAGTGTCGTTGAGTGCCCGGGCGGAGATCAAGGAACACGAACCAAGCTATATCCTGATCCAGGTTTCTGATTCAGGCGAGGGCATACCCGCGGATGAACTGACCCGGATTTTTTCACGCATTTACATGGAAAGTCACGACAAAATCCAGGGCTTGGGTGTGAGCGGTGACAAACTGGCTGAGGTCAAGATGCTTGTCGAAGCGCATGGCGGTCGGATTTGGGTGGATTCCACGCCTGAGCAGGGCTCGACATTCAGTGCTCTCCTTCCCCTGGTGGATGAGGAATTAGGAGTAAGGTAATGTCTGGCGAACTGCGCCAGTTCAGCCTGGCTGTGGGGATTGTTTTCCTGTCTTTCATTCTTGTTTTAGGCAGTATGTTGGTTTCCTTCAGCGAAGGAGGCCGCCTGGCAGCCCTGTTTCCAAGCCCAACCTCCACGCTTTTGCCGAGCTTTACACCCGCGCCGACAGAAGAGGTCACACTGAGCGGCCTGGGCTTTACGCCTACACCCACCAGCTTTTTGACACAGACTTTTACGCCATCTCCCACTTGGACGATTGTCTCTCCCTGCCAGTACCCGGAAAACTGGGTACCAATTACTGTCCAACCCGGCGATACCCTGGAAACCCTGGCGGCGACTTATCAAACTTCAATTGATCAATTGGAGAAAGGAAATTGTTTGTCGTCCTCCCAACTGATCTCTGGGGAAGTTTTGTATGTTCCTCGCCTCACGCCGACATTGACTTTTACCCAGTCTCCCACAGCCACCAGACGCCCGGTGACGCCCACGCCCTGCCCGCCGCCGCCTCTAGGGTGGGTGCCCTATGTTGTTCAATTTTCGGATACCCTGTACAGCATTGCGCAAAAATTCGGGGTGGCGCTGGCGCAGTTGGAGGCGGTGAACTGCATCTCGAATCCGAACCTGATCAATGTCGGTATGACGATTTATGTTCCATATCGACCAACCAGCACTTGGACGCCAACGATGACGCCATCCGCCACACCCAGCCCAACTATTACCGATACGCCCACGGCGACAGAATTACCCACCGATACTCCGACGCCAACCGATACTGACACGCCAGAACCAACGCCAACAGATACACCCAGCCCCTACCCGGGTCCTTAAGCGTTAAATATGATAAAGAAGATCTCCGGTATGATCACAAACCCGCATAAATTTCTTTCTATACTGTCAATGATATTTTTTCTAGCAGCCTGCAGTTCTGCGCCGCTGGTGCTGACCAACGGCGTTCAACCGATTCTCATCGTCTCAGATGCCAACGCAGCGCCCACTCCCACCCCCTTCCAACCAATCCCGCCTACGCCCACCTATTTCCCAACCGATTTTCCGACGCCAGTTGTGCCCATCGAGCCGACTGTAACTGAGATCCCCCCTGAGCCTACTGCTACTTTGACAGGCATTAAACCTGGCGGCACACGCAACTGGGCTGATTATCCCGGGCCAACGATCTGGCCGGATATTGATATACCTGCACCAATGGGTCTGTTCTCCCAGCCTTCCGATCAGGTGAATATCATGCTCCTGGGCTCTGATCAACGCCCGAATGACGGCGGATTCCGTACAGATACAATGTTGTTGTTGACCCTCTCCCCTTCGGCTGGGACGGCCAACATTACCTCGTTTCCCAGAGACCTGTATGTTTATATTCCTGGTTGGACTGTCCAGCGCATCAATACCGCGATGGCTTACGGTGGTTTCGACTCGCTTGCATTGACCATGGAATATAATTTTGGCGTTCATCCCGATTATTATATTCTGATCAATTTATGGTCTTTCAAAGATGTTATTGACAGCCTGGGTGGAATTGATGTGAATGTGGGGAAGGCTTTAACCGATCATCGTGATGGATACGGGGATTATACAGTTCTGCCGGGCGTGGTCCACATGGACGGGGAAACAGCACTGTGGTATGTGCGCGCTCGTTATACGACCAGCGATTTTGACCGCACCCGCCGCCAGCAGGAAGTGATCGTGGCTGGATTTCAACGCCTCATTTCCCTCGACGGCCTGACGCGTGCTCCTCAGTTGTACCAGTTGTATAAAAATAATGTGACCACCAACATGAGTTTCGATGAAATGTCACAATTCTTGCCGCTTGCCACGAAACTGCGCGATTCTTCATCGATCCATCGTTATTATATTGGCACACAACAGGTTTATTCGTGGATGAACACCAGCGGAGCTCAGGTGCTGGTGCCTGTACCTGAAGCTGTTTACCCTGTCATGAAACAGGCCCTCAACAGCCCATAGACAATGCATGGAGGAATCTCAATGTCTCTAAGTGGTAAAGGTTTCTTTCTCTGGAAAATACCAGATTGTGAAGGTGGAAATCCTGCCGCGATTGCTGCAGCAGCCAAAGCGGCGGACCTGGACTACCTCTTGATCAAAATTGCGGACGGCACCATCGCTTACAATGGCAATTGGGGCCTGGCGAAAGATCTCACCTCCCCGCTGGTGCAGGCGGCCCGCGCCCATGGTTTGCAAGCCTGGGGCTGGCATTATGTATATGGTGATAATCCCATCGATGAAGCGCGCATTGCCATCCAGCGTGTCAAAGAGTTCAGCCTCGATGGTTACGTGATTGATGCAGAAAAACAGTTTGAGACTCAAAGTAAGCATGCTGCAGCAAAACGCTTTATGGCGGAATTGCGCAGCGCCTTGCCCTCTTTACCGGTGGCGCTCAGTTCATTCCGTTATCCTTCGATGCACAGTCAGTTCCCCTGGGATGAGTTTCTCAGTCAATGCGATCTGGTGATGCCCCAAGTGTATTGGATGAAGGCGCACAATGCCGGGGTGCAGTTATCCAAGACGGTGCGTGAATTTCAAACACGCTCGCCTCAACGACCTGTGATTCCCACCGGAGCAGCTTTTCGCGAAGCTGGCTGGCAGCCCTCAGCGGGCGAAGTGGAGGAGTTCTTAAAGACGGCCAAACAGTTGAATCTGGATTCGGTAAACTTTTGGGAGTGGTCCGATGCGCGTTCCGGAAAACTTCCGGGTGTGTGGGAAGCAATCCGTGATTTCGCCTGGAAAAGCGCGCCTGCGCCTGCGGATATTTCTCAACGTTTGATCGATGCTTTGAACAGCGGCGATGTCGAAAATATTGTCTCTTTGTACACACCCGGCGCGGTGCATGTGAATTCAGCCCGCACAGCCTCGGGCCTGGATCCGCTGCGCGCCTGGTACAGCAATCTCTTTAACCAATACTTGCCGGGGGGAAAATATAAGCTCACCAGTTATTCTGGCGTAGGCGCTTCGCGCCATTTCACCTGGACAGCCGCTGCCTCCCGTGGCCGCGTCGAAAATGGCAACGACACCCTTGGCTTGATGGATGGGAAGATCGCTTATCATTACACATTTTTTACAGTAACCAATAATTAATGTTATGGAATTTAAATGTGTGTTTAGACACCGCCAGCGGGAGGATCGCCGCCGGCGGATATTCACCTGGGTGAGTTTCCTGGCATTGGTTGGGTTATTTTCAATGAGCGGCTGCACCAACCTTCCACAAACCACGGTGTATGCGCCCCAAACGCTTAGCCCGACAAAGTCATCTACTGCCACCCTCACGCGAACCCCGACCAAGACAGCGACTGTTACTCCGTCAGGAACGGCAACATCTACCCAAACCCCAACGGATACGCCAACGGTTACCCTCACCTATACGCCGTCTCCGACTCCGGCGCCTTTGGCTATTTGGAAAACGCGTCTGCTGCGTGGAGACACTCAACCTCTAAGCTATATTCAGAATGCTTGCTACTACTTGAACCGGCGCTGGGCGGTTGATGCCAGCGCTCCTGGTACGGTGGTCGTGCCGGTGATGTTCCATAGTGTAAGCAAAGATACGCGCCCGGTGACAGACCCAAAGGATATTAATGAGAGCCAGTTTATCAATTTCATGCAAAATGCGCAGAATAATGGCTTTCAAACGATTACGACGGAGCAACTGCTCGATTTCTTGCTGCATAACGCCAGAATTCCAGAGCGATCGATGATCTTGATCCTAGATGACCGCCGTCCCGGAGTGGCGAAAAACAATTTCCTGCCTTTCTTGAAGCAGTTCAATTGGACGTTAACCCTGGCTTATATTGCAGACCCCAATTCGATGCAGTGGGCGATGAAAGAGGTCGAAGATCTCAACCAAACCGGCCTGATAGATGTGCAGTCGCATGGATACACGGGTGAGTTATATATCACCGACCAGGCGACGGAAGAAGAGATCCGCCATGAAATCCAAGATTCTACAGCAGTTCTCCAAGAGCATTTTGGCCATCGGCCGCTGGCATTCATCTGGCCAGGCGGAAATTTTAATAGCCTCGCGGTGCAAATTGCCCGTCAGGGAGGCTATGAATTGGGCTTCACGGCGTTTTCACGCGGCCCGATCATGTTTAATTGGGTGCCTCAAGGCGCTGACGAGCGAGTTATAAATGATCCTCTCATGCTCTTACCGCGCGCCTGGAGCAATTCGATGCCGGTGAACCTGGACCAGGCGCTCCAAATCAGTACAGCGGCCCGGCAAGCCGCGGAGCAGAGTTTTCCCGCCGAAGCTGAATATTACCGGACGTTCTGTGGGGGTGAACTGTATAAAAAATAACGGGTGAAACCCACTAGCAGTGCTCACCCGTTGATTTTGAAAGAGCTGTTTACTTGGCTGGCGGTTTCGGTTTGACTTTGCTTTTCGTTGCCGGGTTGGCGGCAGGTTTGGCGGGGGAGGCTTTTGTTTTGCCAGCCGAGCTCCGATTGGCTGTGGCTTTTTCAGCAGTCTTCGGAGCGGCCTTGGTTTTTGTTGTCGAAGGCGGTGAAAGTTTTTCCTCGGCCTTGATTGTTTTTGAATTGGGCTTTGCCTTGCTCGCTGAAGCCGTTTTTTCATTCGTCGCGGATAATGCTGATGGCTTTTCCTCGTTTTTGGCGGATTTCGCACCGCTCTTGGGCTTGCTTTGAGCAGGCGATTTCTCCTCAGTCTTAATCGCTTTCGCAGTGGATTTCGGTTTACTTTCCTCAGCCGGCTGTTCTTTGGCAGAGGAGGCCCCTGCTGGCTTTTTCAATATGCCATTCTTAATCTCGCTGGCGGCTTTCGCGGCCGGCTTTGGAGAAGGGATGGTTTTTGAGGCAGACGGCTTCTTTGCTGGCGAGGCTTCAAGCAGGCCAGTGAAATCAGTTTGTTGGTTTAGCGATTGGTCGCCGGCTGTGTGGGCAGGTTTCTTTCTGGATGGCGGGTGTGGGGTCTCTTGGACAGCATTGTCCTGCTGCACACTGAGAGCAACAACGTTGTAACCGGCTTTTAATTCAAGAATTGCTTTGCCGGCGGCAGCGCGGGTTTGTTCGGGCGCCTCATCGAACCGCAAGGATCTCGGCGCCAACTTGTCCAGGTGTAAGGTGATGCGGGTATTGGTTTTGACGGAGACCATGCCAACCAATTGAGTAGTGCGCGGCAATTTCCAGGCCAAGACTCCCTGGCCGTAACGCCCCTGGGTGGGGAATTGATCTGCCTGGACGCGCTTGGCTTTGCCGTCGGATGTGACGAACAACAAGCTTTCTTGGCCGGCCAACACTTCAAACCCAACAACTTCATCGCGCGATTGCAGTTTAATTGCGCCAACGCCGGCGGCGACCAGGCCCATGGGCCGGACTTCCTCTTCCTTGAATCGGATCGCCATGCCATCGGCTGTGGCCAGCAATACCTCCGAACTGCCGTTGGTCTGGCTGGCCCAACCCAGGCGGTCGCCTTCGTTCACCTTTACCAAAATAAACGGCCTGGAAGAAGGACCTGGCAGATCGCTGACCAGGCTTTTCTTAACCATACCCTGCCGGGTGCAGGTGAAGATAAACTGATTTTCCGGGCGCTCTTCCTTGGGTGGAAGTGAGAACATGCCGGCCAGCTTTTGGTTTTCACCCAACGGGGAGACTTTGTGTAAGGAAGTTCCTTCCGATGGATTCTCGGCTTCGGGGATTGTGTGCACGAACACCGCCGCCGCCTCCCCGTTCTCTGCCACGAGATACACGGTTGCGCGCGTTGTGGTTTGAAGGCACCAACTGGGGGTGGCCACTCCTGCCGGGCGAGGCGGTGTGTCATCATGAGAGCGGGAGACCAACCCATCGGTGGATATGGAAACCCACACTTTATTTTCAGGTACCAGATCGGTGGTGGTCAACATGGCTGAGGTCTGGCTGGTGCCTGCGCCGCGCTTGGCAATCTGGGTGCGCCGGCGGTCGCTGAAGGCTTCCTTGGCACCTTTTAATTCTTCCGCGGCCAATTGGCGTATTTTTACAGGTGATTTTAACAGCGCTTCCAGCCGACTGATTTCTGCTTTGATCTCTTTGTACTCATCTTCGATCTTTTTGCGCTCCAGGGCTGCCAGCCGGCGCAGCTGCATATCCAGAATCGCCTGTGCCTGCAGATCTGAAAGCTTGAATTTCTTCATCAGGCGGTCACGCGCTGTGTCAGCATCCGGGGCTTTGCGAATAAGGTCGATGATTTCATCGAGGTTGTTAAGGGCTATCAACAATCCTTCCAGGATATGGGCTCGCTGGCGGGCTTTATCCAGATCGAACTGGCTGCGGCGGCGGATGACTTCCAGGCGGTGTTCAAGGTAAACTCGCAGTGCCTGTTTGAGGCTGAGCATATGCGGCTCGCCATTAACCAGGGCTAACATAATGATGCTGAAAGTTGTGCGCATAGGCGTGTTCTTATACAGGTCTTGCAGCATCTTCTCCGGTTCAACCGATTTGGATAACTCGATCACGATGCGCAAGCCCTGCCGGTCCGATTCATCGCGCAGATCCGATAAGCCCTCCAGCCTGCCTTCGCGCGCCAGCTCGGCGATGCGTTCGATCAGCGCCGATTTATTGGTCATATAGGGCAGTTCGGTGACGATGATACGGCTGCGCCCGCGATCCATTTCTTCCAGGTGTGCGCGCGCTTGCACCGTGACTCGGCCGCGGCCGGTGCCATAAGCGCTGCGCAAATCCTCTTCCTCTGCATCCTGGATGATCAGCCCTCCTGTGGGGAAATCCGGTCCCTGGATAAAGCGCATCAAATTTTCAACATCGATGTCATCGAGCCGTTCCCAATTCTCCAACATATAAACCGAAGCATCCACCACCTCTCCGAGGTTGTGAGGGGGAACGTTGGTTGACATGCCGACTGCAATGCCGGTAGCCCCGTTCACCAATAAATTCGGCAGGGCGGCGGGCAGCACATCCGGCTCATCCAGGCTGCCGTCAAAGTTGGCTGAAAAATCGACCGTGTTTTTATGAATATCGGCCAGCATCTGCATTGCCGGTTTTGAAAGGCGGGCTTCTGTGTAACGCATGGCAGCGGGTGGGTCTCCATCCACGCTGCCAAAATTGCCCTGGCCGTCCACCAATAAAGTGCGCATGGAAAAATCTTGCGCCATGCGCGCCATTGCATCGTACACAGCCATGTCACCGTGAGGGTGATATTTACCCAAAACCTCTCCAACGATACGGGCAGATTTTTTGAAAGATGAATCCGAGCGCACGCCCATGTCGTACATGGCATACAAAATGCGCCGGTGCACCGGTTTTAAACCATCGCGCGCATCGGGCAGCGCCCGCGCAACGATAACGCTCATGGCGTAATCGAGGTATGCCTGCTGCATTTCTTGGTCTATATCAATTGAACGGACCAATCCTACTTCCATGAATCTGCTCTCCACTATTCGAAAAATTGTTCTATATTAATATCTTACCATAAAACATCCTGGCCTATTTGCCTGGGCCGAGGCAGAGGCCAGGATCTTCAACTTATTGAAAACCCTGACTGATGGATGCTGCACTTTTCAAAAACTTTGGCGATGTGCTCTCTTACAAGGGTTCAAAGCGCGCGGTGAAGTGCCGCAGCAGCTTGGGTGCGTAGGTGAATTTATAGCCGCGCAGTTCCGTGCGACGCCTGGCGATTTTCACCAGGTTTTCCACCACGTAATCCAGGTGGGCCTGTGTATACACTCTACGCGGGATAGCCAGGCGCACCAGCTCCAGCGATGGGTACACCATCACTCCGGTTTCTGGGCTTGGATGAGCGAACATCACGGAGCCGATTTCCACGCCGCGGATAGCGCCTTCTCGGTACAGCTCGACAGTTAAAGCCTGCCCGGGAAAGGCTGACTGTGAGATATGCGGCAAAAGTCGGCCGGCATCCAGGTAGATGGCGTGGCCACCCGGCGGCTCGACAATCGGAATCCCAGCTTCCATTAACCGCTCCCCCAGGTAGCGCGTTTGACCCAGGCGGTATGCCAGGTAGCTTTCATCCAGACCTTCCCAAAGACCGGTTGCCATGGCGTCCAGGTCGCGTCCAGCCAGGCCGCCATACGTGGGGAACCCCTCCCTCAAGATCAACTCGTTGCAGGCGCGCTGGAACAATTTTTCATCTCGCATTGCCAAGAAACCGCCGATGTTGACGATGGCATCCTTCTTGGCGCTCATTGTCGCGCCGTCCGCCAGCGCGAACATCTCCTGGGCGATTTCTAAGGTGGATTTGTTTTCGTAGCCAGGCTCGCGCAGTTTGATGAAATAAGCATTTTCTGCAAAACGGCAGGCGTCGATGATGAAGGGGATGCCATGCTCGCGGTAAACAGCCGCCACTTCTCGCAGGTTTTCCAGCGAGACCGGTTGGCCGCCCCCGGCGTTATTGGTGATGGTGATCATCCCAAATGGAATTTGCTGCTCGCCAACCTCGTGGATGAAACTGCGCAATTTTTCGATATCCATGTTGCCTTTGAAGGGAAATTGAGATGTCGGATCATCAGCAGCGTCGATCACCAGGTTCGAGGGACGACCTCCGCGTGCCCGGATATTGGCGTAAGTGGTATCGAAGTGCATGTTCGAGGGGATATAATTTCCCTCCTGCACCAAAAGCGCCGCCAGGATATTTTCGGCCGCCCGCCCCTGATGCGTGGGCACAAAGTAAGGAAAGCCAAATATGGATTTGATCGCTTCCTCCAGCCGGTAATAAGACCTTGCTCCAGCATACGACTCATCACCCTGCATGATGGCTGCCCACTGGTTCTGGCTCATCGCTCCAGTGCCGGAATCGGTCAATAAATCGATATACACATCCTCGGCGTGCAGCGAAAAAACATTGAATCCCGATGCGCGCAGCGCCGCTTCTCTTTGCTCACGGCTGATCAGGCGGATAGATTCGACGGTTTTAATCCGGAACGGTTCTGGTGGATATGTGGGCATGCAGTCCTCCTCGATGGACAGGTATTTTCGCTAAGTCTATCACGTTTTAGGGTATACTCTCGGCGAGGATGGTGCCTGTATGCTAGAAATTGTCCGCCTTGTACTCGGCCCTGCCCAAACCAACTGTTATTTGCTTGCTGACCCGGATAAGAAAGAAGCTGTGGCTATCGACCCGGCCTGGGACGGTGAGCGAATATTAAAGGCTGGACGCCAGCGCGGCTGGCGTATCACCAATATCTGGTTGACGCACGCCCACTTTGACCATTTTGGTGGCGCAGGGGCAGTCGCAGATGGCTCCAGCCCGATGCCCCCCGTAGCTCTGCACCCGGCTGATTATCCATTGTGGCGCGCATCGGGCGGAGCGCCCTTGTTTGGGCTGCAAATTGACCCGGGTCCTGAGCCTACCATCGACCTGGTCCACGGCATGCAGTTATTCCTTGCCGACCAGCTTGTCGAGGTGCGCCATGCGCCAGGCCACACGCCCGGCCACGTGTTATTTTATCTACCCGGGCAGGCCGTTGCCTTCTGCGGCGATATCATATTTCAAGGCAGCATTGGGCGAACCGACCTGCCCGGCGGAGATTATCAAACGCTGATCGACAGCATCCAATCACAGGTGCTCAGCCTGCCCGATGATACTCGCCTGCTGAGCGGGCATGGCGGCGAGACAAGCGTGGGGTTGGAACGCAAATCGAACCCCTTTCTAATTTCTTGAACTGCCAGCCGGCGTTTTGCGTTTGTAGTGGATGATCGTTGGTTCAGGACGCACTGCCCCCATGCCATAGCGGATGCCCGGGTTTGGCGTGCGCAGCTGCAGGTCAAACTGCTGGAACAGCAGAGCGGCAATCGACATCATTTCGTTGTTAGCAAAATTGATGCCGGCGCACTTGTGCACCCCGCCGCCGAAACCTATCAGGGCAAAGCGGTGCTGGCGATCTTCTTCACGGCCTGGGCCAAAGCGCAAGGGATCGAATTCATCGGGGTTCTTGAATAGTTCTGGAATACGGTGCGCCACGCAGGGGGCGACCATCAACCCCCAACCCTTCGGGATTCGGTAGCCGCACAACTCAATATCTTCTTCGGCAATGCGCATCAAAATATCCGCAGAAGGGTGCAGGCGTTCGATTTCCTGGACCGCCCACAAGATATGCTGCATATTGCGCAGTGTTGTCCCGCCGATCAAGCTGCCTGCTGGGAAAAAGCGGTCAATATCCTGCCGCGCCAGGCCTTCATACGCCGGGTGACGTAAAATTTCAATGATAGTCCAGGCTGCCTGCCCTGCGGTGGTTTCATGGCTGGCGAACATGAGCGCGCGCAGTAAAGCGAATATTTCCTCATCCGTGGCTTGAGCCCCCGATTTGCTAGGTGTGGAAAGGAAGGACTGGAGAAAATCATCCTGTTCAACTGAGCTTGCCCGGCGCTCCTCGATGATGGGCTGTAAGATTTGCTGCATGCGTTTTTTGGCGCGCTCACGGCGTAAATTCTTCGGCAGCGGCAGGTTGGGGGGAGTGACCATATCCAGAGAGCGGCCAATAACGTTGTATTGGTCCCAAAACTCGCGGCCGACGCGCTGTTGAAAATCGCCGCCCATCAAGGCATTGCCGGCAACCTCTTGAACGAGCTGGTTCATCTCGGTGACAATATCCATCTCACCGCTGTCACCCAGCTTGTCCAACCACTTTTGGATCACGCTCTGCATCACGCTGTAGTATTTCAGCATCTTTTCTCGCCCAAACGGCGAATGCAAGATCGGGCGTTGTTCATAATACACCTGGGGAGAAGCCAGGAAGGCCACATCGCCGAGGGCTGCTTTCAAGTTGGTGTAAGGTTTATCAATGGACAGCTTTTTATCGGTCTCTGTGAAGAAGAACTGCTGGTATTCTGGACCAATGAGCACCGCCACCTGCTGGGGACCCAGTTTGATGTTGAAGATCGGGCCGTATGTTTCATACGCTTTTCGCAGCAGTTTTTGCCTGTCACTACCGAAGGCCAGTGTATTGCCAAGCAATATCTGGCCCGGCACACGCGGGGGTAATGGATTCATGGAATTCTCTCCTTTTAATTATTTTGTTGATGATGACTTCAGATGGTCAGGGTGTTTCGATGGCAGCTACCAAAGCCCGGCAGAAGTCTGGAATATCTTTAACCACCCGCCCCCAAACCAGGTTACCATCGCGCAAGGCTGGCTCGTCAACCCATTCCGCACCGGCATTGACCAGGTCATCTTTGATGCCTTCACTTCCGGTCGCTTTGTGTCCGCGCACAATGCCTGCCGATATGCCCACCAGGCCAGCGTGGCAGATCATCCCGACAATTTTTCCCTGTTGGTAAACAGCTTTCACCAGCCCGGTGATCGCTGGATCGCGGCGTAATTTATCGGGTGCCCATCCGCCCGGCACCACCAGCGCATCGAAGTCTTGTGCGCTAAAGCTGGACGCGGCCGCTTCCGAAACGGCTGTCAGCGCATTTTTCCCGCGAAATGTCTGGCCCGCTTTGCTGCTGATAATGGTCACCTGGGCGCCTTCTTCACGCAGGCGCATGACTGTCACCCAAAATTCCAGGTCTTCAAAACCCTCCTCGAGCAGAAAAGCGATTTTCTTGTTTTTCAAACGCATAAAACTGTTCTCCTAATTCTGTAGATCACTGACCCGCTTCTTCATTGGCGGCGCCGGATCTCTATGGCTTTGCCAGGGCAGGCAAGTACATGTGTTGGGTATAATTCGTGACCGAATCGGTAACCAGGAAGATCATCCCCTTGTACCAATCCGCCAGGTACAGGTTACCTGCTTCGTCTTCGCCAAAGGAGGATATATTCGCCGTCTTATCGAGCAGTTGTGTTACTTGCCAGCCTGCGTTGTCGATTAACCCCCATATTTTTCCGCTGCAAAAATCTCCATAAAAGTACATGCCTTGCATGCGAGGATACACCGAGCCTCGGTAAACAGCCCCGCCTGTGATGGCACAGCCAATTGCGTCGTTTACCCCATGCGGGTAGGTTGTGACCGGCGCTGCGTACCTGTTGGGCGGTGTGCAGCCGGAGGATGGCGAGTAACACAGGCTGCCCTCCAGGATATTCCAGCCATAATTTTCGCCGCCCCTGCTGGAGGCAGGCTGGTAATCCACTTCTTCTTCTGTGTCTTGACCAACATCGGCAATAAACACATCGCCCGTCAGGCGGTCAAATGAAAATCGCCAAGGATTTCTCAAGCCCAGAGCCCAAATTTCGCCTTTGTAGCCAGCCGTTTGTGTGTATGGATTGGTCGAAGGGATGGCATAAGGATTTGCGTCGCCCTCCACATCGATACGCAACAATTTGCCCAGCAGGGAATTGGTGTTTTGACCATTATGCAATGGGTCGCCCCCGCCGCCGCCATCCCCGGTGCCAATATATAAATACCCATCTGGGCCAAACGCCAACTGCCCGCCATCATGGTTTGAATAGGACTGGTGATTGAAGGTGATGATCAGCTTCTCACTTGCCGGATCTGCCTGGTCTGGATCGCCTGGCTTCAGGGAAAAGCGCGCCGTGCGGTTGTCGCCATTTTTCTGAGTGTAATAAACATAAAAATAGCCTTTGTTGGCGAAATTCGGCGGAAATGCCACGCTCAGCAGGCCTTGTTCTCCACCTGAAAAGAGAACGCGATCGCGGATGTCCAGAAAAGGCGTGGACAGCGTGACTCCGTTCTGCAAAACTCGGATCACACCGTTTTGTTCGACAATAAACAGGCGTTGGCTGCCATCGCCGGCGTTGGCAATATGCGTTGGTGATTGAAAACCAGCCTGGAATGGGTGCAGACTGATGTCAGGCCAGGCAACGTTCTGCGGCCTGGAGGACGTATATTTATTAGAAGTAGAGGCATACGCCTGCCCGGACCGCAATCCGAGAAATAGAACGCAGACGGAAAGCAGTCCCAGGAAAATTGGATACCTGTGCTTCAATTGGCTCATGGAAATTTCCTCCAATTCGCCATATTTTAGCACTAAAAAGATGCTGTTAGGCTTATTCATGGTGAGTACATTGTGAGAGTTGTTGTAAACACATTGATTTTAGTTAATTTCTGATTGCCCGCACAGTCGAAAAGGTGTATAGTAAACGCCAGAATGTTCACCAATTTGTTCGTAAATATCCGGGCATGGGAATTGAGGCGCAGATATGAATCGACGAATGAATATTTCTAGCGGTACAATCTGGGAAGCACAGGTCGGTTATTCACGTGCAGTGCGCATCGGGAATATCGTTGAGGTATCAGGGACAACGGCTGTCAATGAACAAGGCCAGGTCATCGGTGATAATGATCCATATGAACAAGCCCGCTATGCCCTGGCAAAAATTGAACGCGCGCTGGCCGAGGCAGGCGCCACCATGCACGATGTTATTCGCACGCGAATTTATGTCACCAATATGCAGTTCTGGGAAGAAATTGGCAGGGCGCACGGTGAATATTTCAAAGAAATTCGCCCGGCAGCCACGATGGTTGAAGTGAAAGCTTTAATCCGGCCGGATTTGTTCGTCGAAATTGAAGCGACAGCGGTTTTGCAACGGAAAATGGAGTGAAAATGGATTTTGAGATTTTATACCAGGAATTGGCAAATGGCGCCTTAATCATCCCTGCTCTTCTCAGCGGCCTTTCGCCAAAAGAGGCGGCATTAAAACCTTCTCCACAATCCTGGTCAATGCTCGAAGTGCTCTGTCATTTATATGATGAGGAGTGCGAGGATTTTCGCCAACGGTTGGATATTATTCTGCACCGCCCACAGGATCCCTGGCCGCCAATTAATCCCCAGGGATGGGTTACCGAGCGGGGTTACAACCAGCGCGACTTCGATGAGATGCAAAAACGCTGGCTGGCTGAA
Source organism: Chloroflexota bacterium (assembly GCA_029782365.1). GTDB lineage: Bacteria > Chloroflexota > Anaerolineae > Anaerolineales > UBA4823 > CAWBUW01. Next base: position 222,670 of record JAKOUW010000085.1, on the reverse strand, counting down.
CGCGAACGCTCGCTTTCTTGGCTGCGCAGCCAGGCAGGCGCGGATTGGGAAAGTGTTTCTACTTCGCCGTTCGGCAGCATGAAAGCCGGCGATATGTTGGCTTCCTGGGTGGCGCATGACAATTTGCATATTCGCCAGTTGGTGGAGCTGCGTCGTGCGCGCATCGAGAATATTACAAAGCCGTTCACGATCGGTTATGCCGGGGATTGGTAAATAGCAGCGCGACTTTTTCTGTAAACGGTCCGCACCTCATACTGACTGTCAAATCTGACAGGTCAGCGCGGCGACCATAAGAAGAAACTCACCAAATTACAGCAATTGTAATATACTTATATAACCTACCTGATTAGGTGGTTTTGGACCTGCCTGCGGTTGGGCGGGAACAATCCGTTTCTTCTATCGTTTCAAGAAATTTGTAAGGAGGCTTCGCATGCAAGGATTGATGATGGATTACCAGCTCACTCTGACGCCCTTGTTAGACCGGGCGCGCCGCTTGTTTCCGAATAAGGAAATTGTCACCAAGGCCGGGCCTGGCCTGGAGAGATTGACATATGGTCAGATGGCTGAGCGAGTAGCCAGGTTGGCGAACGCCCTGGAGAAACTGGGCGTCAAGCGGGGTGACCGCGTGGGAACCTTCGCCTGGAACAATGTCCGCCATTTGGAGCTTTACTTTGCGGTTCCCTGCATGGGGTCGGTGCTCCATCCTCTCAATTTGCGGCTGCCGGGCGACCAGCTTGCTTATATCATCAGCCACGCCGATGATCAGGTTATCTTTGTCGATCCTTCCTTGCTGCCTGCCATCGAAAAACTGGCGCCTCATCTGAAAAGCGTCCGCCACTATGTGGTGATGGGCGACAAGGTTCCGGAGGGCACCACGCTCAATCCTGTACACGCATATGAAGACCTCCTCAGAAACTCCAGCCCAACCTATCCCTGGCCCAACCTTAATGAAAACGACGCAGCCGCCATGTGTTATACCTCTGGAACGACCGGCAACCCGAAGGGTGTGTTGTATTCGCATCGTTCAATTTACCTGCACTGCTTGGGCTTGAGCATGACGGATTCGTTCGGTCTGTCGGAGAAGGATGTCATCATGCCCGTCGTGCCGATGTTCCATGTGTTGGCATGGGGGACGCCGTTTGCCATGGTGATGTTGGGCTCGAAAATTGTGTTTCCAGGCCCGCATCTGCAACCGCGGGATCTGGCCGAATTGATCCAGGCAGAGCATGTGACCATCACCGCCGGTGTGCCCACCCTGTGGCTCGGACTGCTGGCGTTATTAGATAAGGAGCGGTATGACCTGAGCAGCTTGCGTGGGATGATCGTAGGAGGCGCCGCTGCCCCCCAATGGATGATCGAAGCGTATGAGAAAAGACACGGCATCTCCGTCATGCATGCCTGGGGAATGACCGAGCTGTCACCGCTGGGCACCGTCAGCCGCTTGAAAAGTTACCAGGATACCCTTCCGGAAACAGAGCGCTTTGCCATCCGGGCCAAGCAAGGCATCTCGGTGCCAGGGATTGAGCTGCGTGCAGTGGATGAAACGGGCAAGGAAGTTTCCTGGGATGGGAAGACCTTTGGCGAACTGCAGGTGCGTGGGCCGTGGGTGATCAGCAGTTATTACAATGATGAGCGCAGCGCAGATTCGTTCATGGATGGCTGGTTCAAAACTGGCGATGTCGTCACCATTGATCCGGAAGGATTTGTGCAAATTGTGGATCGCACAAAAGACCTGGTGAAAAGCGGCGGCGAGTGGATTTCAAGCCAGGATTTAGAGAATTTCATTATGGCTCATCCCAAGGTGATGGAAGCGGCGGTGATTGCCGTACCGCATCCCAAGTGGCAAGAACGGCCCCTGGCTTTCGTGGTTGCGAAACCGGATTACAAAGAAAGTATTACCAAAGGGGAGATCTTCGATCACCTGCGCACGCGTTTTGATAAGATGTATATCCCCGATGACATCGTTTTCATTGACTCAGTGCCTAAAACCAGCGTCGGGAAATTCGATAAGAAAGTTCTGCGGGTGCAGTACCAGGATTACAAACTGCCCGATTGAAACCGAGCAATCAAAGCCTCGCCTCGGGAGAGCAGGTCCGCCTGGTCTTCCGGGGCGGAGGCTTGCGCCAGCAGGTCAGTCGTGTAATCGGCCAACATCATATCGGCGTTGGGTTCGCCGGCTGCCTGCCATTTCTCCATGCTCCAATGTGGAAAGATTTGGCTGGTGTAATAACCCGTCTTGTAGCGCTGCCGCGTGGATGGCGCCCCCAGGAAGCTGCCGCCGGGCTTTATTTTGTCAATTTCAGCGAGCACAACCGATTCATCATCCAGTTGGAAACCCTCTGACACGCGCAGGGTTTGATCGATGATCTCGTGAACGTACACCAATGTTTTGGGTGAGATGGCTTTTGACCCCAGGGTGTCGCCGATAAATGGTGCTAAGCCGCCGCCTCGCAGGCTGTATGTCAGGCTGTTCATCCAATATGTGTCTGCGGCGATCAGATCTGCTCCCCAACCGGTGCCGCTGCCAGAGGTGCCGCAGTGGGGCAGACCGTAATATTCCAACATATCGGCGCAGGCCAGATTCACCAGGATGCTCTGGGGATCATAAAAATTCATCATTTCTTTCATATCGAAATACACAGGCAGCATCCCCAGCGCGATCGGCGCGCCAGCGTGCATCGCCTGGCTGATCACCAGCCCTGCCAGCAGTTCCGCCAGCAAGAGCGCCAGGGAGCCCGCCGCCGTAATCGGTGTGGAGGCGCCTGCCATGCCGTAGTTGGAGAAAATGATGGGCAGGCCGCGCTCGATAGCGACATGCATTTTCTCCAGCGTGCCCGAATTCATGACCAGCGGTGACACCGGATTGAAATACGGCATCACAAATGGTTTATCGCCCCCATCGTCGCATAATGAGGCATACATATCCAGGATGTGCGGGAAGCTGGCCTCATCCGAAACCAACAGCACCAGAGGTTTGGTAGTGTTCGCCAGCAGTTCCAGGCTGCCGTAAAGATCTGAGAGATGTTGTGGGACATCCTGAACGATGCCTAACGTTGAAATGACTTCGTAGTGCGGCAGGCTGGTCGCCAGTCGCGCCATCGAGGCCATATTTTTACGGCTGAAGGCTGACAGCTTATCGGTCTGGGGGTCCTGGTAATACAAAGCAGTCACACCAACACCGAAATGCATTCGCCCGTCATTTAAGCGCAAAGCGGGGCTGCCCCTGCGATTATAGAGTTGAATGGAGGGCGGCGCTGCTTTTAACGCCCATGCCACTGCTTCATCGGTGAAGCGGACTATATGATCCTCTCCACTGGTTAACCCCAAGCGAGAGTCCAGTTGTTGGAGCACCAGGCTCGAATCGACACGCACGCCGGTTGTTTTGAGAATCTGTAAAGCGTAACGATGAACCTGCTCAACCTGGTTGCGGTTCAACACTGACAGGTGAGGCCGCACTTTATCATCTGGCATCGGAGTTTAGATGCCTGATCCGCTCAGCGTATTCAGTAAGTTCGACAGCGCCAATGTTATTGTGGGGTGGGAGACTTCGAAATGAGCGATGTTATTCTCCAAATGTTGGATGGTGGAAGTCTGCGCCTCGATGGGCTTGCCGCCAGAGCGCTCCAAGAGCTCATTGATATGAGCGCTCAAGTCGCGTAACAATTCCATACCTTTTTCATCAATCGGCCCGGCATGTTCAATTTCGGCGTGCAGTTCTTCCAGCTTTTCTTTTAGTTGTTTTTCGTCCATAATATGCACCTCCAAAGTGACTTTGTCAATCTATTTTACGCTCTTGCCAGCGAATCCGGAATCATTCTTTGTCCGGTTCGAATTTCGATCAATTTTCTCGGAAAACCATCGAGATTTCCACTCATTCAGTCTCTCAAATCCTGGGTTTGTAATAAGAATCAGTAAAACGCAAATCACAGCGTACACCCTGTTGCGAAGAGAACTCAACCTGGCCGCGTAATTGGTTTTCTACCAGCACGAATACCGTTTTGATGCCCATATTGCCGTCTCGTCGGAAATCGAAGCCCTTTGGAACGCCTGGCCCATTGTCGCAGTAGGACATCACAATATCAGCTTCCTCCCGATGAAGATTGAGGTGGATTTGCCCGGTTTGGCCGGGCTGGAAGGCATGCTTAAAACTATTGGTGATCAATTCATTTAGAATTAGTCCACACGGTACAGCAGTATCTACCACAACAGAAATATTTTCGAGATCTGCTTCAACCGCCAATTGGCCGTTTTCAGCCTGGTAGCTGGTCGCCAACAGGGAGATTAGATCGGTGAAATAATCTTTGAGACTGATGTGAGAGAGATCGGAAGCCTCGTATAATTTTTGGTGCACCAATGCCATCGAACGGATTTTATTTTGAATTTCGTTGAACGCAGTTGTCAGGCGGTCGTCATTGATTTGTGAAGCCTGTAGATCCAGCAAGGCGATGATCACCTGCATATTGTTCTTGGTGCGGTGATAGAGTTCGCGCAGCAAAGTCTCTTTTTCTTCAAGGGCTTTTTCGATTTCTTGTTGGGACTCTTTCATCCCAGTGATATCGCGAGAGATACTGAGTATATGCTGCACACCCCCGAGCTCGATCACCGAGGCCGACATTAAGCCGTTGATCACGGCGCCATTTTTTTTGCGGAAACGAGCTTCCAAATTGTGTACGACGCCGCTGGTTGACAAGCCTTTAATCAGTTTTTTGCGGTCTTCGGGATCATACCAAATATTGATCTCGGCCGACGTTTTGCCGATAGTGTCCGCTTCGGTAAACCCGGTAATGGTTGTAAACCCTTGATTAATCGCCACGTACAATCCATCCTGCAGGCGATTAATATTCACCGCGTCAGGGCTAATTACGAATGCTTTGCGAAATTTCTCTTCGCTGTCGCGCAGCGCGGCCTCGCCTCGAATACGCTCAGTGATGTCCCGGAAAGTGACCAGAACTCTGCCGAGCGTCGCTTCGTATCCAGGTTGGACGATCAGCACCAGGTGATAAGTCAGAGTCTCACCAGCCAGGTTCTTCAGCTTGATGTCACTTTCGAAGCGTGTTTGCCCTGTGGCCAGGGCGATCATTTCCTCTTTAAAAACCGGGTAGGCTTCATCTGTGAAATAAGAGGCCAGGTTAAGAATGACCTCATCCTTGTTTTTGGCGCCCACCAAAGCCACGCTGACCTGGTTGATTTCGACAATTTTTACTTTCGCAGCCAGCATGCCGATCACTTCAGGATGCTCGTCGAAGTGGCGGCGAAAATCAATATTCCCCGACTGCTTTACTTGATCAAAATACTGGCGAACCTCCGTAAAATCCTCTTCCCAAATCGCAGCCGGCGAATTCTCAAAAATTGAGCGAAAGCGCTGCTCGCTGATGCGCAGCGCATCCTCAACTTTTCTACGCTCAGCGATTTCTTTTTCGAGGGAACGCGTGCGTGCCGTTATCTGCCTTTGCAGAAAGAATGACCATACCAGCAGTAGACTGGCTACGACGCCGGTCACAAATAGAAGGAATCCAATATCCTTCCAAAGATTAACTGGCATTGTGCCTGCAACTGAAGTGTGTCTTTGATTTCATTCCATGTAAGACTATGCTGAACTAGATCACGCTGTGGCGAATCGCACTTCAGCCGCCAGCCTGCCGATAATTAAAATTATACACGTTATCGATGAGATTTCTACTTCACATGATGCCAATTCGAAATGAGGAAAGTGGCCTGGCCGGTTCTTTGTCGTCGGAATCAAGGTGCATGCACAATAAAATTGGTAAAAATGACAGTGGCATCTTCTCCCGGAGCAGGCAGGTTTACCCCCAGGCCGGCGGCCCCGTCTCTTAATTGGCTGTCATCGAAACCGTCAGCGACCTGATCATTGATCACCAGGATAATCTGTGTGCCCTGAATCGAAACCCCCAGGTGATTGACCACTCCGGGTTTCAGCAATGCTGACTCGGAAAGGGGAATTAAGTCATTCCAACCACTGCCATCATACATGCGCAGTGAATATGTGCCTTGAGGATTGGCGCCAAAAAAGTAAAATGCGTTGTCCGCCTGGCGGAAGATAATGCCTGCCTGGTCGCTGGTGTTGCCGGTGCTGTTGGTCATTTTTACATCAACACTGACGTACATATCAGTCAGCGTTTTCATGTCAGGAAAAGAAAAGGAGCCCATACTCTTCTTCGAAGTGAGCTGCCAGATATATTGATTTCCAGTTATCTTCAGATCCTCGACCGAAAGTTTGCTGTTGCTTGAGCCGACGTTCCAATTGCGGTTCGCATTGTTGAATTTCTCTTGCAGCACAATCGGCCAGTTCCAATGCTCGCTGGCTATGGCGAGTTGAGCAGTGCGGGTCGATTCCAACTCGGCAGACGCCGTGGCAGTGTGGTCAATCTTTGGAGTTGGGGTGTTGCTGGGCAGGGGAGTCGCTGTGAGCTGTTTACTGACCTGCCCGACAATCTCTGTGGCCTGGGCGATCAATGGTGAGATCTGGGTTTGAATGCTGGCTGTGACGTCTGTTGCCGTGGGCGCCTGTGAGGATATAACAGCCAGGCTGGGAATTGCCTGGTTGAAGGCTTGCAGCAATGCGGTCTTGGTCTGGCTGAAGAGCAGCACATTGACTGCGATGAAGATCGCCACCAACAGCAAGGCGGCGAACACACAACCTCCGATTATCCGCCCGCTTCCTCCCCGGCCCACCTCGCGCACGACCGGTGGGTTGACCGGTTGGGTGTACACCGGCCTGATCTGCTGGTTGGACAAATTCCTATAGTCACTCACCTGCACTCGCGGCTGGACAGGTTGAACTGGGCGGATGCGCATCTGTGGCGGCACAATGACCGAATTATTGCAATACGGGCATGATATGGTCTCGGCGTAATTTTGTTCTTCGGCATTGTATAGTAGCGGTGCGCCGCATTTGGGACAATCGAAAGGATCCGCCATTTTATCCTCCAGAATATTGCAAAGATAAGAAAATTAAGTATGCGAAGTGTAGCATAAGCAGCAATGAATTGCAATAAATATATGCTGAGAAATGTGTCACATTCCGATCTGTGGATCGGATTACAGTCAGGAAAACAAAACAGCGGTTGGTAATCTCCCAACCGCTGTTTTGCTAAGAGTTACTCGCTCTTAGCACTCGCTGAACCCGCAGGCATAGCACTTGCGGCAGCCCTCTTCGTTTACCACGGCGGCCTGGCCGCATTCGGGGCACAAATCCCCGATTTTCAACATCGGTTGGGAGGGCTCTCCCGGGCCGCGAATCGCGCCTGGCTGGACGGTATGTTCGGTGCGGTGGTGGCCATTGCCGTTATTCTTGAATATGGCAGTGTGTCTGGCCTGCTCCAGGTTTTCGGACTGCTGGGATTCGGTGAAAGACTCGGCGGATTCGTCCAGGTACTCGGTCAGCGCTTGGGCAACGCCGTCGGGGAGAGAGCGCACCCGGTTTGGACCAAATCCCAGCGAGCGTCCGCCGCCGATGCCAGCGAGCTGACGCACAATCTCACTGAGGCGCTCACGCGGCGAGACAGGCGAAGCCAGGCGCAGAATATAAGAGATCATCCGCCCGATGGCTTCTGAGACAGCAGCGGTTTCTGAGCCGGCCTTGGCGGTGTTGATGAACACTTCAAAGGGTTGTCCACCGCCGTTAATGTTGACAGTGATGAAAGCTTTGCCCAATGGGGTGTTGATGGAGTAGGTGAAACCAGGCAGGCGTTTGGGGCGCGGCTTCTTTGTTTCATGCCAAATGAGGAGCTGTTCAATCTGCTTTTCAGGGATTTGCGCTGGCACGGCTGCCGCAGATGGGGTTTCCGTTCCTTCTTTCTTCTTAGCCGTTTCTTTGGTTTCCAGAACGACCACCTGGCGGGAGCCGGTCACATACACCGTGATACCTTTGCACCCCAGTTTCCAGGCGAGTAAGTAAGCCGTGGCCACATCGGCAGGCACTGCGTTGGAGGGAAAGTTCACTGTTTTACTCAGGCTGTTATCTACAAAAGCCTGCATGGCGGCCTGCATGCGCACATGTTCTTCCGCGCTGATATCGCCAGAGACGACAAACGTATCGCGGATCGAAGCCGGGACTTCTTCCAGCCCCTGGCAGGTGCCTGTTTCCATGACACGCTGGATTAATTGCTGGCGCGCCGCCTCATCTACGCCGGCATCGATCAATGCCTGCTCAAACTGCGGACTGGCGTATGTCAGGCGTAAGTCTTTGCCGTTGTCATTGACATGTCGGAAATAAGCCAGGGCGAATACAGGTTCACAGCCATAACCTTCACAGCCGGCGACAGTTGCAATAGTGCCGGTGGGCGCGATGGTCGTTTGAGCGGCGTTGCGAATGCCATGTCTCTTAATGCCTTTGACCACCGCTTTCCAATCCACCTCTGGGCGACCCCAGTTGTGCTTGTACGGCTCCAGCGGCGAGGGCGGAGTCCACTTCAAATTTTGGGGATCGTAAATCGAATCCTTGATCGCCGGGAAGGGGCCGCGCTGCTCCGCCAGGTGGATCGATGTCAACATGGAATGGTAGCGCACAAATTCCATTACCTGAGCGGCGAACTCCTGCCCTTCTGGCGAGCCATAACGGATGCCAAGGTGGTACATCAGATCGCCCAGGCCCATGATCCCCAGGCCAATCCGGCGGGCGCGGTGGGCGGCTTCGGCCAACTGCGGCACAGCCGGCACGTAGGCGTTGGCTTCGACGACATCATCCAAGAAAAAGGTTGACGTGACAACCGACCGGCGCAGGGTTTCCCAATCGACGGTGTGTTTCGGGCCGAAGTGCTGGGCCAGATTGACCGACCCGAGGCAGCAGTTTTCATATGGGCCGAGCCACTGCTCACCGCAGGGGTTGGTCGCTTCCAGGGCATACAGGTGCGGGACAGGATTGGAACGGTTGGAGGCATCCAGAAAGAGCATGCCGGGCTCGCCATTGGAGTAAGCCTGGGCGACGATCTTGTCAAACAAGAGACGCGCATTGACTGTTTTGTAGGTTTTGATGGGGATGCCGGACGCTTCGGCTTGCTCGAGCGTGCCGCTGAAATGACTGTACTGGGGCGAGGTGAGATCAGGGAAACGCAGCGGCCAATCCTCGTTGTTCTCCACGGCGCGCATGAAAGCGTCAGTAATGCCAACGGAAATATTGAAATTGGTGATTGCGTGTTCATCTGTTTTGCACGAAATAAATTCTTCGATATCCGGGTGATCGACCCGCAGCACGGCCATGTTCGCGCCGCGGCGGGTGCCGCCCTGGGCGATTTCACCGAAGGCCTGGTCATACACCCGCAGGAATCCCACAGGGCCAGTAGCCTGGCCGGCGGAAGATTTCACCAGGGAATTCTTCGGGCGCAGGCGAGAAAAAGAAAAACCGTTGCCGCCGCCGGTCTGTTGGATCAGCGCCGCGTCGCGCAGTGTCTGGAAAATGCCGGCAGGGTCGCGTCCCATGTCATCACTGATCGGCAGAACAAAACAGGCGGCCAACTGCCCCAAGGGGGTTCCCGCGCCTGTAAACGTGGGAGAGTTAGGGAAGAATTTCTTGCCAGTCAGCAGCTCATAAAATTCGCTGGCCTGGGGCAAAGTGTCTTCTTGCCATTTCTGTTCCACATGCGACACATGGTAGGCGACGCGCCAGAACATTTCTTCAACGCTTTCTGCGGGCTTGCCATCTGGCCCGCGCCGCACATAGCGGCGCACCAAAACCTGGCGCGCATTTTCTGTTAAGTCAACGGGCTTTATCGTATCTGGCATGGGAGGGGTGGGAAGTAACCCGGCTTTTTTAGCGACAGCAGTTTGTTCAGTTGACATTGTTCCTCCAACCGGCAAAAGAGAATATAAACAAATCCCAGGCTGGTTTTGAAAAGCCAGTCTGGCTACACTATACGAAATCGATCACGACTCTAGTAAGCGGTCGATTTCTGTTCGGATCGAACGTAGATCGTCCAGGCCGAGATAGACAATTGCATACCGAATGTATGCGATTTGGTCTAATTCTTTCAGACCGGCAATCACCATGTCACCTACAACCCGAGAGGAAACCTCTGAGCGGCCCATTGCCTGCAGTGCAGACTCAATTTCACCAACCAGGCGTTCAATATCAGCCGCTGAAACCGGACGCTTGGCGCAAGATATGCGGATGCCACGAATCAATTTTTCACGATCGAATTCCTCGCGCGTGCCATCTTGTTTAATGATTAAAGGGGTCGCCAGGATTGGTCGTTCGTAAGTCGAAAAACGCTGTCCGCAAGCCTCGCATTCGCGGCGCCGGCGCACCCCACCACGGTTATCGTGTGAAGTGTCGATCACCCGCGAATTTTCGGCTCGACAATACGGACAACGCATTTCTACACCTTTCCCGGCATGCCCCCACATATGGGGGGGTGGTGATATTGCTCCCCTACTAGTAGGGGCAATTGTTGTCATTCTAGCATATTCTTAGAACATATGCAATAGAAAAATTAGAGCAAAACCTTAAATTTTTGTTCTATTATAAAATTTTAATGAGCTTGTGAAAGGATGTTCTAATGAGCTTTATAAAGCTGTTTTTTTTCATTTTTTGCCGCTGTAAATTGATCTTGCCAGGCAATTCTGCTTCTTGACCTGCAGGCGCATTGCTCCTACAATCAGGGCGTTGTATTTAGGAGATATCGTTGATGGGCGAACCAATACAAATCTTGTTTGTTTGCATGGGCAATATCATCCGCAGCCCGCTGGCGGAAAATTTATTTTTACGGGAAGTCGCCCTGCACAGACTGGCTGAAAAATACACAGCAGAATCTGCCGGGGTGGAAAGCTACCATGTCGGCCAGCACCCCGACGAGCGCATGCGGGCGGTGGCTGCCAGGCGGGGTTTTCATTACGATGGTCGGGCTCGCCAGTTTGAGCGTCGCGATTTCGAGCGCTTCGATTGGATTATGGTCATGGATCGAGGAAATTTCAGCGATATTTTATTCCAGGCGGACAGAGTTCAAGATCGTCGAAAAATCCATCTGCTGCGTGAATTTGATCCTCAAGGCGGCGTTGGTTATGAAGTCCCAGACCCTTATTATCATGGGACGGACGGATTTGAAAAAGTGTACGATATCGTAGAGCGCTCCGTCAAAGGCTTGCTCATGGCATTGGAGGCGGGCAAACTCGATGAACCTGCCTGAGGCAGTGAGGAATTATCTTTCTACGCAGGGGATGGGGAAAATTATGTATCGCGAGCCGGTGGGTGGAGGCTGCATCAATCACGGCGAGCGCCTGGTATGCCAGGAAGGGCGGTCTTTTTTCCTGAAGTCGAATTCTTCTGCGCCGCCCGCCATGTTTGAACGGGAAGCCGAAGGCCTGACCGCACTCCAGGCGGCGGGCGGCCCACGCGTGCCGCAGGTGTTCTTGTTTGCTGAGGATTTCATTCTCCTGGAAGATTTACGACCCGCTGTGCGGCAAGCCGGGTTTTGGGAAGATCTGGGGCAGAGCCTGGCGCGTCTGCATCATCACACAGCAGAGCAGTTCGGCTTCGCTCATGACAATTTTATCGGCAGTACCCATCAGCCCAACGGCTGGATGGCGGACGGTTTTGCTTTCTTTGCAGAGCGGCGCCTGTTTTTCCAGGCGCGTCTGGCTCAGCGCAACGGCCGTTTAACCAGCGAGCAGGTTGGCCAGGTAGAGCGATTGGCTGCTCGGCTGCCAAGCATCCTCCCTGCGCAGCCGGCTTCGCTGCTGCACGGGGATTTATGGAGCGGTAATGTCATCAGCGACCCAAACGGCGCTCCTGCGCTGATTGATCCGGCAGTTTGGTACGGATGGGCGGAAGCCGATCTGGCGATGACTGCTTTATTTGGGGGCTTTCCGGAAAGGTTTTATCAGGCCTACGCAAACTATCGGCCGTTAACCCCAGGTTACCGCCAGCGCTTTCCACTCTACAACCTATACCATTTGTTAAACCACCTGAACTTGTTTGGCGTCGGTTATCTGGGGGAGGTGGAAATGATTCTCAGGCAGTTTACACATTGACCCTGGTGTTTATTCAAGCGAGAAAAAAGCAGAAAAGTCCGGCTGCCAGTTGGCTGGTAAATATTCACCGCTGGCTACAACCTGTGTGTAGCGGCCCTGGTAATCGCCCCTGGAAATGTGGGTGAGTGCATCTACCAGCGCATCGACATCCTGCCGAGTGTTGTACAGACCAAAGGAGGCGCGAAGCAGACCGGGCATTTGTGATTTATCATGCACCAACATGTGCTGGCGCACCATGCGCGCTTGGTCAGGGCTGAGGCCGAGCAGATGTAGGATGTAAGGATGAGCGCAGAAACAACCTGAGCGCACGCCGATGCCAAATTCGTAACCCAAGACGGCGGCCGCCAGGAAATGTGGCACATGTTCCAGCATGAACGGCAGCACTCCCAGGCGCTCAGCGGCTGTTTCGGGGCGTGTATCACCGTACAGGTGCAGGCCGGGCACCTGGGGGAGTTTTTGCAAGGCGTAGGCTGTCAGCTCCGCCTCGTGCCTGGCGACAACCTCCATGCCCACTTTTTGGAGCTGGCGGATAGCAGCCGCCAATGCAACAGCCCCCACCGTATTGGGACTGCCGGCCTCATCACGATCAGGTGGCTCAGCCCAAATCACGTCGTCCAGCGTCACAATTTCCACGGTGCCTCCACCTCTTTGATCGGGGTCGCCCTGCGCGAAAATATCTTTGCGGCCGATGAGAGCGCCAGATCCAAAGGGTGCGTACATCTTATGCGCAGAGATAGCTACAAAGTCCAGGTGAGACGGGTTTTCCAGCCTGAGCATATCCACTTTGCGGTGGGGGGCCAACTGGGCGCAGTCCACAAAAATTAACGCTCCGGCGGCGTGCGCCTTTTCTGCCAGACGGTGGATGGGGTTGAGATAACCGGTGACGTTGCTCGCTCCGGTGATTGCCACCAGGGCCACCCGGTTTTTGTATGCAGACAGTTTTTGGTCGAAATCGACTTCGTCCAGGCGTCCGTCTGGAGTGAGCTCAACGTGAATGGTGAGCGTGGCAGCCCGCCAGGGCAGATCATTGGAGTGGTGCTCCATACCGGAGGTGATTACTACATCGCGCTGGCTGGTGAAAGGAAAGCGCCGGGCTAACTTATTGATTGCCTCCGTGGTGTTCTTGACAAAGATGCAGGTGTGCTCCTGTTCAGCCGCACCTGAAAAGTCCAGCACCGTACGGCGCGCCTCTTCATAAAAATGGGTGGACAATTGGCTCTTGAAACCGGTTCCCCGATGAACGCTGCTGTAATAACGCAGGAAACGATCAACGGCTTGCTGGACAGCCAGCATAGACGGTGTGGATGCGGCATTGTCCAAATTGATATAACGTCGGGATGATCCGTTGAGCAAGGGGGTTTCTACATCCAATCCAACAAATAAAGCACTGAAATCAATGGTTTGGGCAGCGGGCATATATGCTCCTGATGAGAAAAAGATAAAAATGGTCGACTTTCATTATTCTTAACTTGATTTTTCAGCCAATCTCGTTTATACTATAGAGGCTTCGTGGGACGAAGTGGGACGAAGTGGTAGAAAAAGTATAGTTTTATCGAAGAGCGCCGGGTTATCCGGCGTTCTGTTCATTAAAGGATAGATAGAACATATGTTCCTCGGCCAGTACCACCATACACTCGACAGCAAGGACCGCCTGACGGTGCCGTCCCGCTATCGCGAGCTGCTCGAAGGCGGTGCCTATGTGCTGCAGGGCTTTGACCGCAACCTGATGGTAATGACTGAGCAGGCATTTGAAACCATCCGCAAACGGGTCCAGGGCATGTCTCTGACCGATCCAATGACCCGCTTGCTGCGCCGCCTGGTATTTTCCACCGCTGACCGGTTGGAACTGGACAAGGCGGGGCGTATTTTGATCCCTCAGTTCCTGCGCCAATCTGCCCAATTGGAGGGCGAGGTTGTACTGGTGGGTGCGGGTGATTACTTTGAAATTTGGGCGAATGAGCATTGGGAAGTTCAAAACGCTCAACTCCAGGATAGTGAAGCAAATGCCCAACGGTTTGCGGCTCTTGACCTGGCAACCGGTACAGAGCAGTGATTGATATTTTTTTGTTGAGATGATGAGCCCTTTCGAAGGACTTTCGTCCTTTCCTCATCTTCCTGTACTTTACAATGAAATTATACACGCTTTACAGCCTCAGCGGGGTGGCTTTTACCTGGATGGGACTATCGGGGCTGGCGGGCATGCCTGGGGTATCCTGGATGCCAGTCGCCCAGAGGGCAGACTGCTGGGATTGGATTTAGATCCACAAGCGCTGGCGCTTGCCAAACAGCGGCTGGCAGAATTTGGTGAGCGCGCAATTCTCAGGCACGGTTCGTATCTTGCCATGCGCCAGTTCCTGGATGAGGTGGAGTGGCCTGGCCTGAACGGCATTGTCCTTGATCTGGGTGTATCGTCGATGCAGTTGGATACTCCAGAGCGAGGGTTTTCCTTCTTGACCGAGGCGCCCTTGGACATGCGCTTTGACCCTACAAACCCGGTCAGCGCAGAAGACCTGGTCAACCAACTCAGCGAAAAAGAATTGGCAGACATCATTTACAACTTTGGCGAAGAAAGGCGAGCTTACCAGGTGGCCCGATCAATTGTACAGGCCAGGCCATTGCACACCACCACACAACTGGCCCGGGCTGTGGCCAGGGCGACACGCAGCGGCCGAGAGGCTATGCATCCGGCAACGAGGACCTTTCAGGCTTTGCGAATTGCAGTGAATCGAGAATTGGAAAGCGTGGAAAAAGCACTACCTTTGGCTGTGGAACTGCTTAGCCCCGGCGGGCGCCTGGCTGTGATCGCTTTTCACTCCCTGGAAGACCGCCTGGTAAAACAGTTCATGCGACGCGAAAGCCAGGACTGTATTTGCCCCCCGAAACAGCCAGTATGTACCTGCGGGCACAAAGCCAGCATCCAGGAGATCACTCGCCATCCGCTCCGCCCGGACGATAAGGAAATCCAACAGAATCCCCGAGCACGCAGTGCTCGGCTGAGAGTGGCAGCAAAACTCTAATCCAATCTGCGCCAGGCGGCTTGTTCAATCAAAATCCTGGCACGACAATTGCAAAGTTAGTTCCTGGGAAACCAGTCAGCAATGAAAACCAATTGCAGATAGCGGCGAGGTTTCCTGGAGAGAAAAAATGGAACCAGTTTTGAATTTACGTCGGAAAATAAAATTAGCTTATGAACAAGCGCCCTGGCGGATTGAACTGCGCCGCGGCGTCTGGCTGTTGTTGATCATTGTGGTCTGTGCGGCCCTGGCTGCTTTTTACACCGATATCTCGGCTCGCACGAACGCCTTGGGCCGCACGATCCAGCAAATGCAGCTCAATATGAATTCTGCATATTCGCTGCGTTTTGAGCCTGACCCGGATGCGATTGTGCCGATTGAAGAGCTGAATATGCAAATTGCTGCGCTGCGCCTACAACTTGCGCAGCTCACCAATCGTCAGGCGATGCAAGTTGCTTTGAACAGGGCAGGTTATAAAGAAGCGCAGCCCGAAAATGTCATCTACTTGGCTGTGCCAGGATACCAACCCGTTTCTACCGCCGAGCTGGCATCTCAGAATCCGCCAACTTTTGTTGCGCCTGTCTCACCGACGATGCTGTACAACGATTCTCTGCTGGATGCAATTCAGGGCGGCTGGAAAAGAATAAGCGATATGGTTCAAAGTGGAGTGCTGCCATGAAAGCAGAACAAAACGAACATATCAACCGTTTCATTGTGATCATGCTGGGTTTTTTTGTTTTTGCCATCATTATTGTGGTGCGCCTAGTGGCAATTGAAGTGAGCGGCCAACGCGACAAAATCCAGGCGTTGGAAGATGATTGGGGGTTGGGTTACCATATTTATTATCCACCGCGCGGCGATATCTATGATCGTTACGGGAAACTTCTCGCCGGCAACGAACAAGCCTACGAAGTTGGTGTTGACCTTAACATCGTCCACCGCACGCATAATCAAGAGGCAATTGCTTTTGCCTTGAAAGCAGCCCTGGCCGATCATCCGGTGTACCAGGGCAGCTCAGATTATTACAATTGGGTATTGGGACGTATCAGCGCAACGCCTACCCTGAGCGATACATACCGCCTGGTAGCCGATTTTGTCTCTGTCAAAGAGTTGGGCGAGCTCAAACAATGGGCTGACCGTTATGCTGCCATAAAGCCTTCGAAGGATGAAAACGCCCCTGTCCAAAGCCTGGCAGGTCTGATTTACCGGCCGCGCATGAAACGGGTCTACCCGGAAGGGACGCTGGCCAGCAATATCCTGGGCTATGTCAATTTGACCGGTGATGGCCTGTATGGTGTTGAACAGGTGTACAACGATGATCTGGCCGGCTATCCGATTGAAAAACTGTACAACCGCAATCCATTGAATGCCGGTCAAATTCCTAAGATCCCCAAAGGCACGGATATCGTCTTGACGATCGACCGCGATATTCAGGCGGCGGTGGATAAGATTCTGGATGACGAAATCCAGAAAACAGGTTCTTCTAACGGCACCATTATGGTGATGGATCCCCGCAACGGTGAAATCCTGGCACTTTCCACTTCGCCGCATATCGATCCGAACCGTTTTTGGGAATCGAGTGATTATATCAAAAGCGGCAGCCCGTATAACCGGGCGGTCAATACGATTTATGAACCAGGCTCGGTTTTTAAGATCATCACCATGGCTTCTGCGCTGAATGCCGGCGCAGTGAAGCCAGATACCACTTTTTTCGATCACGGTGTGATCGAGGTTGGCGGCATAAATATTCATAACTGGGATTACGGCGCTTACGGCGAGCAGGATATGACTGGATGTTTGCAGCATTCGCTCAACGTTTGCCTGGCCTGGGTGGCGACCCAGCTTGAACCCGAACGATTTTATAAATATTTGGATGATTTTGGCTTTGGGCATATCACCGGCATCGACCTGGCGGGTGAGTCCGCTGGCCTGGTGAAAAAACCTGGCGATAAAAACTGGTATATGGGCGATCTGGGCACCAACTCCTATGGCCAGGGTATCGCTGTAACACCCATCCAGATGATGCAGGCCATTTCGGCTGTCGCCAACAATGGACAGATGGTCACTCCGCACGTCATGATGGCTGAAGTGCGCGACGGTCGCCAATACAATCCCATTCGCACTTCGGCAGGTATGCCCATCTCGAGTGATACAGCGCACACACTGACTGAAATGCTGGCTAATTCTTTGGAAAACGAGGCTTCGGATGCCCTTATCACTGGATACCGCGTGGCTGGGAAAACGGGAACTGCTAACATCGCCGGGCCAACCGGAAGATACCTGGATGGAGTGACCAATGCCTCATTTGTGGGTTGGGGACCGGTGGATAACCCGAGCATTATGATTTATATCTGGCTGGAAAAACCCACTCTTAATATCTACGCTTCTGTTGTAGCGGCACCGGTGTTTAGCGAAGTATTCAAGCAGGTTGCTTTGCTAACCAAGCTGCCTCCCGATGAAATTCGTCACCAACTGGCTGGAATGACCAGCGGTTCGGGCAATACGAAATAGGAGTGATCGGTGCTTAACCTGGGAGTCGTGTTAGAAGCCTTAGGCGGTACGAATGTCGAGCCATCGCAGATGGGAGTCACCGGCATGGTGATTACAGAAGCGCAGATTGATTCCCGCAAGGTGATCCCAGGAAGTCTGTTTGTAGCTTTGCCCGGCCAGCGTGTGGATGGTCATGATTTTGTCGAAGCGGCTTTTGCCCGTGGCGCTACATTTGCCATTATCGAGCGTGATCTGACCGGTCAATACACCACGCTGGATTTGCGCGACGGGCAGCCAGCGCCGCTTTCTGCATTGCAGAACCTGGAAGGTCCGGTTTGCTTGCGCGTTGACGACAGCTTGAAAGCCCTGCAGCAAATTGCAGGTTTTTGGCGGCGCAAATTGGATGTGAAAGTGATCGGCATTACCGGCAGTGTGGGCAAATCGACCACCAAAGAGGTCGTTGCCGAGGTTCTGAACCAACGCTATCGCACCTTGAAGACCAGCGGCAACTTAAACAATGAGATCGGTCTTCCCTTGATGCTGCTCAGCTTGACCGAGGGACATGAGCGGGCGGTATTGGAAATGGGTTTTTATGTTGTGGGTGAGATCACCTTCCTTTGCAGCCTTGCCAAGCCGGAGATCGCCGTCATTAATAACATTGGCACTGTACACGCCGAGCGCGCCGGAGACCAGGCGACAATCGCTCAAGGTAAGGGTGAGCTGGTGGAAGCACTGCCAGAGCACGGTGTAGCGATTTTGAATTACGATGACCCATTGGTCGCCGCAATGGCTTCTCGCACCAGGGCACGTGTCATCTTCTACGGCCTGGATCCGGCTGCTGATGTGTGGGCAGATGAAGTTGAAGGCTTGGGATTAGAAGGCATCCGCTTTCGCCTCCATTATCGCGGTGAGATGCTGCATTTGCGAGTGCCAATGATCGGCCGTCATTCTGTGCACACTGCTTTGAGAGCAGCCGCGGTTGGCCTGGCAGATGGATTGAGCTGGCAAGAAATTATCGCCGGTTTGCGCTCCAGCCCGACGCAGTTAAGATTGATGGCTGTGCGTGCCGAGAACGGCGCACTGATTTTGGATGACACCTACAATGCTTCACCAGAATCTATGCTGGCGGCTCTCAACCTGTTGGACGAGCTCGATGGACGAAAAATAGCGGTTTTGGGTGATATGCTTGAGCTCGGCCAATACGAATGGGTGGGCCATGAAAAAGTCGGCATCCGCGCCGCCCAGGTTGTTGATTACCTGATCACCGTGGGTGATCGTGGCCGGATGATCGCTGCCTCTGCCGCACGCGCTGGTCTGGCTGGTTCGTTAATCACAGAGTTGGAAACCACAGACCAGGCGGTCGATTTTCTTAAACCTCGCCTGGGGACACGCGACGTCATCCTGGTTAAAGGGTCACGCGGTATGCGCATGGAGCGGATTGTGGCCAAATTGGAAACCGTTCGATGAAAGAATCTTCCCTGGCTCTCGCCCTGACCATGTTGAGTTTCTTGTTGACCCTCATATGGGGCCAGCCCCTACTGCGCATCTTGCGGTACCTCAAGTTCGGCGACACAATCCGTGTGGAATTGGCCGAACAACATTTCACCAAATCTGGCACGCCCACAATGGGCGGCGTGTTGATCGTTCTGCCTGTTCTGTTGATTACGGCTTTGCTCAATGCCGTCTCGTTGTTTGGGTTGACAGGCCTCGGTCGTTCCATTCTACTGCCTGTCGGCACGATGATCTTTTACTTACTGCTTGGCGCTATCGACGATTGGGAAAAGCTGCGTGGAAAACGAAAAGTGGGTGAAGGTTTGAGCATCCGCGTCAAATTTGCGCTGCAGGTGGTTGTGGCGATCATCACTGCGGTTGGTCTGCGCTATGTGTTGGATGCCCCTGAGTTGTACCTCCCGGTGATCGGCTCTGAGCTGAGCCTGGGATTTATGTATATCCCGGTAGCTGCCTTTATTATCGTCAGCATGGCCAATGCCGTTAATTTCACGGATGGGATGGATGGTCTGGCTGGCATGATTTCTGCTACTATCTTCGTTGCATATGGTTCAATCGCCCTTTTCCAACACCAGATTTATTTGGGTCGATTTTGCTTCACCCTGGTAGGCGCCTTGTTCGGTTTCTTGTGGTTTAACGTCCATCCGGCGCAGCTCTTCATGGGTGACACAGGCTCTCTGCCGCTTGGTTCAGCGATCGCTGTTGTGGCGCTCATGTCCGGGCAATGGCTTCTGTTGCCGCTGATTGGGGTGATCCCGCTCAGTGAAGCAATGAGCGATGTCATCCAGATCGTTTATTTCCGCCTGACCAAAGGCAAGCGCTTTTTCAAAATGGCGCCCCTGCATTATCATTTCGAGCTTTTAGGTGTCAGCGAAACCCAAATTGTCCAGCGGTTCTGGTTGGTCGGCCTTTTAGCAGCTATTCTTGGCATAGCTCTTGCGATAGGATAAACATGAGCAATCATTGGTCCGGTAAACACGTCGTTATTCTCGGAGCAGCCCGACAAGGGACCGCCCTGGCGCGTTACCTGGTTTCTAAAGGCGCCCGAGTGGTGATCACGGACCAACGGCCGGCCGAGCAGCTCAATGACGCTCGCCGGGGATTGGAAGGTTTGCAAATCGAATGGGTTTGCGGCGGACATCCTATGACATTATTGGATGGCGCTGATCTGCTGTGCCCATCTGGCGGCGTCCCGCTCGACGTGCCGATTATCCAGGAAGCGAAGCAGCGCGGTATACCTCTCTCAAACGACTCGCAAATATTCCTCGAGGTGGCTCCCTGTAAAGTCATTGGGCTGACCGGCTCGGCTGGAAAAACCACCACCACCACACTGGTGTACCAAATGGCCCAGCTGTCCGCTCTACCACCCAGGCAAGCCTGGGTGGGGGGAAATATCGGCAATCCTTTGGTCAGCGTTTTGGCGCAAATGGGTTCGCAAGATCTGGTGGTCATGGAACTGTCCAGTTTCCAGCTCGAGATCATGACGCGTTCGCCTCAGGTGGCAGTCGTATTAAACATAACGCCCAACCATCTCGACCGGCACGGCACGATGGAAGCGTATACTGCGGCGAAAGCCCATATCTTGACTCACCAGGCGCAGGAGCCTGGCAATGCGGTCGTCTTGGGCAGCGAGGATCACGGTTCCTGGAATCTACGACAACTGGCGCACAACCAGGTGTGGACTTTTGGTCATCAGCCCGTACCAGGCTACCCCGGCACATTTGTGCGCGGAGAAAGTTTGTGGCTGAGAACGGATCACGAGACTGAGATCATGCCGCGCTCGGCGATACTGCTGCGGGGAGACCATAACTTACTCAACGTCCTGGCAGCCTGCGCGACCGCTGCGGCTGCCGGTATCTCAGTTCAGGTTATGCGGGCGGCGGTTGAAGGATTCCGCGGCGTCAGCCACCGGCTTGAATTTGTGCGCAATTGGGGCGGCGCCGACTGGTATAACGACTCGATTGCTACAGCCCCTGAACGGTCTATGGCAGCCATCCGTTCGTTTACCGAACCGATCGTGCTGTTAGCGGGCGGCCGGGATAAAAAGCTCCCTTGGGGTGATTTCGCGGCGCTCGTCCACGAACGGGTCGATCATCTGGTTGCTTTTGGCGAAGCGCGTTCAATTATTCAGAAGGCGGTTGGTGGGGCGGACCCTGGGCAGCGCCCATTCACATTTGATTCTTGTGCGGGCTTGCACGACGCTGTGCGAGCAGCCGCTCTGGTTATCTCAACGGGTGATGTTGTTTTGCTTTCGCCCGGAGGCACAAGCTTTGATGAATTCCGTGACTTTGAAGAGCGCGGGGAGGCATTTCGACAATGGGTAATGGAACTTTAACGAACTGGTTCGAGAAATTGGGCATCCACCTGACCGACGCGGAGGGTAACAAGCCTGTGCGCCTGGGCTTTGATTGGATATTGCTCCTGATTGTGATTGGCCTGGTGATTTTTGGCCTGGTGATGGTGTATTCGGCCAGCGCTGATTTTTCATTCACATATTACGGCACTGAGACCTACACCATACTCCGCCAGGTTGTTTTTGCAATTGTCGGGCTGATTGTGATGGGTGTTTTAGCCGTAATTCCTTACCAATTCTTGAAGAAGATCTCATTCTGGCTTTTGGTAGCCTCGGTGATTGGATTGGCGCTGCTTTTCACTTTTGGCGAATCACGTCTGGGCGCTATCCGGGGCGGCCCCGGTGGTTCAATTCAACCCTCAGAAGCGGCCAAGTTAATCATGGTCATATACCTGGCATCCTGGTTGGCGAGCCATAAGGATGACATCAATTCCCTGCAGTTGGGAATTATCCCCCTGGGTGTGGCATTGGGTGTGGTATTCGTCTTGATAATCCTGCAGCCCGACCTGAGCGCCGCGCTGACCATTGTCATTATTGGCGGGTTAATGTGGTTCCTGGCGGGCGGCGGCGGCAAGCAAGCTGTTCTCTTATTTCTGCTGGCACTCCTGGGAGGCTACGCAGTGGTCATGTGGGTTCCTCAGGGCCGGGAGCGCTTTGCGAATTTCTGGTACGGCTGGACCGATCTGCTGAGGACTTCAGATCATGTGCAAAAAGGCTTGATGGCCTTCATGAACGGCGGGTGGCTCGGCGTGGGCGTTGGTAAAGGTCAGGTCAAGCTGCTCGGTCTGCCGTTTCCCCAGACCGACAGTATTTTCGCTGTCGTCGGCGAGGAGACCGGTTTCTTAGGTTCGATTGTCTTGATCCTGGCTTATCTGGGCATCTTGTGGCGGGGCATTCACATTTCTCGCCATGCTCCGGACCGCATGGGCAAATTGTTGGCGGCCGGCCTAACCTTCTGGGTGCTGTTTGAGGCCACGCTGAATATGAGTGTTATGTTGGGCATCCTGCCATTTGCCGGCCAGGCCCTGCCTTTTATCAGCGCAGGCGGGTCAAGCTTGCTAGCCTGCCTGGCGGCTGTCGGAATTATCTTGAATGTATCACACCAAGCGGTGAAAGCTGAAGTAGTAGAGGAGCGAAAATTCGATGCGGTTGTTGATTTGCGCAGGCGGAACTGGCGGAGGCGTGTACCCCGCACTGTCCATTCTGCAAGCCCTGGCGTCTGGGGCCAATCCCAACGTGAATAACGCCGGTAATGGCCCGACACTGGAGACTCTCTGGGTTGGTGGTGTTGGAGGCATGGAAGCAGATTTGGTCAGGCGAGCGAACATTCCTTTTGAGGCCATCCCCGCAGCAGGTGTGCACGGGGTTGGCCTGAAAGCTATACCAGGGAATCTGCTGAGATTGGCCCAGGGTTTCTTTAAGAGCCTGGTTATCTTGCGCCAGTTCAAACCTGCTGTGCTTTTGTTCACGGGCGGCTATGTCGCCGTGCCCATGGCACTGGCGTCCCGCCTGGCTTTTTGGCTGCGCCGGCCTCGCAGCCTGGTTTACATCCCCGACATCGAACCCGGGCTGGCGCTAAAGACACTGCTGCACTTCAGCGACCACGCCGCATTGACCGTCGAGCCCAGCCGGGCTTTCTTACCCAGGCGCCTGCCCGCTACCGTCACCGGTTATCCTACGCGCAAGGAATTAACCCAATGGAAAAACCGTGCTGAGGCTCGAGCCGCCTTGAACCTGGCAGATGATCTTCCTGTGTTGTTGGTCATGGGAGGCAGCAAAGGCGCCCGGTCGATCAACCAGGCTTTGCTAGCGGCTTTGCCGGTATTGCTACCACAGATGCAGGTGCTGCACTTGACAGGCCAGCTCGATTGGGAGCTGGTCCAGCAGACTGCAGCCGCCCTGCTTGAACCATTGCAGAGCAACTATCATCCCTATCCCTATCTGCACGAAAATATGGGTGCTGCACTGCAAGCGGCTGACCTGGTGGTGAGTCGAGCTGGAGCATCCAGTCTGGGCGAATATCCACTGTTTGGCCTACCGGCAGTGCTCATACCTTACCCTTACGCCTGGCGCTACCAACGTGTCAACGCCGATTACTTGGCGCAGCATGGAGCGGCGTTGGTTTTGGAAGATAGTGAATTAAACACAAACCTGGCTTGGCTGGTCGGTGATTTATTGTCCGATCGCAAGCGCCTGGCAGCCATGCGGGGTGCGATGTCCAAGCTGGCGCACCCTGCAGCCGCCGAATCGATTGCCCAAATCGTGAACGAAATGGCGATCAGCGCATGAACAGGATGATGAAATGGTCAGTATAAGCTTCTTCTTCCTTTTTTTTATAGGAATATTCGGGATCGTCGGCTTGCTGCGAGGCTGGGCCAAAGAGCTGCTGGTGATCTTCAGCGTAATCCTGGCCATTTTTATTATTTCAATCCTGGAGATGCTCCTGCCAGGCCTGATGAACCAATTAACGCCGGCTGGCACACAGGCTTATTTTTGGCTGAGGGCTTTTATTTTACTGGTCCTGGTGTTTTTCGGATATCAGACGCCCAACATCCCCCGGCTGGGTGGGGGCGGAAAATTTGCCCGGGAACGACTGCAGGATGCCATGTTGGGACTGTTCCTTGGCGGCATCAACGGATATTTGATCGTGGGCAGCTTGTGGTATTACCTGCATGTGGCGGGCTATCCTTTCCCGGCCGTTATGCGCGCACCGGATCCAAATGATCCATTTACCCAGGAAGCTTTCCGGATGCTTCCCTGGTTGGCACCGGTCTGGCTGAGGGACACACCTTT
Organism: Chloroflexota bacterium; assembly: GCA_029782365.1. GTDB lineage: Bacteria > Chloroflexota > Anaerolineae > Anaerolineales > UBA4823 > CAWBUW01. The sequence goes on along the minus strand of JAKOUW010000085.1, from coordinate 198,526 downwards.
GTTCGTCAGCATTGCGATTGCGTTTGTGTTCATTTTGGTGGTTCTGATCTAATATGATTGCTCTGACTCCTGGCTCTCGAATACATTTGATTGGCATCGGCGGAACTGGCCTATCTGCCATCGCGCGAGTGCTCGTCGAGAGCGGGTTTCGGGTGAGCGGCTCCGATCGCCAGCTTTCTCCGCTGGCCGAAAGCTTGCTCCAGGCAGGGGTGGAGATCAGCCTGGGCCACCAGGCTGCTGCAGTGCGCGGCGCAGACCTGGTCGTGCGCTCTTCAGCGGTGGCGGATGCTAACCCGGAGGTTCAGGAAGCTCTGCGCTTGGGTATACCTGTGCTCAAACGAGCCGATTTCCTGGGAGCGCTGATGGAGAACCACATTGGCGTTGCGGTGGCGGGCACCCACGGCAAGACGACCACCACAGCGATGGCTGCCTGGGTGCTGTATGCGTTGGGTGAGGATCCCTCATATATCATAGGCGGCATCTCAACTAACCTGGGCAGCAATGCGCACGCTGGCGAGGGTCGGTTTTTTGTCATCGAAGCAGATGAATACGACCGCATGTTCCACGGATTGCAGCCCACCTATGCAGTGATCACAAATGTCGAGCATGACCACCCCGATTGTTACCCCACTGCAGAAGACTTTTTCCAGGCCTTTTTGTCGTTCGGCCGGTTGGTTCGTCCCACTGGCGCGCTGCTGGTTTGCAGCGATGACACAGGCGCAGCCCGCCTGGCGGCTGATCTCCACGGCGAAAGAGTTCCTGTGTATCGATATGGCTTGGAAAACCCGACGCTGGATTACACCGCCATGCAGGTGACAACCAACAATGTCGGTGGATTTTCCTTCAATTTTCAGGTTAAGGCGCTCAAACCTGGCGACGCAATTCCAGTGCGCCTGCGGGTACCTGGAAAACATAATGTGCTGAACGCAGTGGCCGTCCTGGCGATCATTGAGCGCTGCGGCCTGGACTTAACGAAAGCTGCCGAAGCGCTGGGGGAGTTCCTGGGCAGCGGCAGGCGGTTTGACGTTGTGGGAGAGGCGGCGGGCGTGATTGTGATCGATGATTATGGCCATCACCCAACAGAGATTCGGGCAACGCTTTCGGCTGCTAGGGCGCGTTATCCACGCCACAGCCTGTGGGCAGTCTGGCAGCCGCATACCTATTCACGCACGCAAACATTATTTGATGCTTTTTCACAGGCTTTTTCGGAGGCCGACCATGTGGTCGTGACCGAAATTTACCCTTCACGTGAACAGCCGCCAGCCGGGGGGTACTCCTCCCGCCTGGTGACCGCAGCGATCAATCGCCCGGATGTGACCTATGCCGGAACATTGGATGCGGCAGTTGCACTGCTGTCCAGCCGGTTGGGCTCAGAGAGTGTGGTGATCGTTTTTTCAGCCGGAGACGCAGACCAGGTCAGTCGCAAGGTACTTACTCAGCTAATGCAAAAGGAGCAAGCTCATGTCTGAACGCAAAGCAAAAACAAAAAGGGAAATAGAATTTGCCCGACGCTTCGAATCGCAGGCGATGGCTTTAGAATCGCTGCGCCTGATCGCTGCACCAAACCCTCAAGATGATTTGAATGACCAGCAGGTGGTGGATTACGCTCGCCAGAAACGCTTCCCAGCAGAATTGATCCAGCATCTCATCGAACACGTCAAATCGATCTAGGAACGGCGAGAATTTACCGAAAGGTCTTATGGAAGTGATCACTACCCAGCTTGAAGTTTTGCGCCAGAAATTTGGCAGCCGACTGCTTGAAAATGAACCCTTGGCACGGCTGACTTCAGCGCGGGTTGGTGGACCAGCAGATGCTCTGGTGACGGCTGAATCGGCGGTCGAATTGGCGGAAATCATCACTTTCTTGTGGCAAAACGAAATCTCCTATTTTATCTTGGGTGGTGGGTCGAATATCCTGGTGAGCGACAAGGGCGCCAGGGATGTGGTGGTGGTCAACCATGCGCGAGCCATTCGGTTCAACGATACAGATGATCAACCAACTGTTTGGGTTGAATCCGGCGCTAATTTCGGCGCGCTCGCACGCCAGGCCTGCGCACGTGGCTTGGGCGGGCTGGAATGGGCTATCGGTATACCTGGAACAGTTGGTGGAGCGATAGTCGGCAACGCTGGCGCGCACGGCGCTGACATGGCCAGCAGCCTGTTGTTGGCAGAAATCTTGCAACGTAACTCTACAGCCTTATCTTTGGGAAAAGTTGACTCACTGAAAGAAACCTGGCCTGTGGAAAAATTTGAATTTCGTTATCGCAGTAGTTTGCTCAAGCGCCAGCCTGGCTACCAGGCTGTGTTGGCGGCTGTGATGCAGCTCACCCATACCTCGGTTGAGGCTGCGCAAAATAAAGCCACTGCATTTACGGAATACCGCCGCCGCACCCAGCCTCCCGGCGCTACGATGGGCTCCATGTTTAAAAACCCACCAGGAGATTTTGCCGGCCGTTTGATCGAATCAGCCGGTTTGAAAGGTCTGGCTGTCGGCGATGCCGAAATAAGCTCCTTGCACGCGAATTTCTTTGTCAACCGCGGGCAGGCGACAGCCAGTGATATTTTCAACTTGATCCAGATCGCACAACAAACGGTCATCGAAAAGCATGGCATTCGCCTGGAACTGGAAATTGAATTGGTTGGAGATTGGAATTGATATGAAAATCCGGGTTTTGGTAATCTTTGGAGGGCGCTCGGGCGAGCATGAAGTGTCGCTCATGTCTGCGCGCTCGATCATTGATAACCTTGACTCGGCAAAATACGAAATCTACTCGCTGGGGATCACGCATGCTGGCGTCTGGCTGACCGGGGAAGCCGTTTTGGATGCCTTTGTAAACCAGCGGTATACGGCGTTGAAACAGGCCGTTCTCTTGCCGAATCCTGGACATGCAGGGCTGTTCATTATTGAAAATTCCCCTTCCCAGGAAGTGTTGAAGACCGTCTCTAGCATCGATGTTGTATTTCCCGTCATCCATGGCACAAATGGTGAAGATGGCATTCTTCAAGGTTATCTCGAAATGTGCGGTATTCCTTATGTCGGCGCAGGTGTGTTGGGCTCTGCTGTGGGCATGGATAAAGGCGTGTTCAAGAATGTCATGCAGGCCAATGGTATCCCGGTACTCGAGAATATCGTAATCATGCGCGCCGACCTGAAAGACAATATGAATGCTGTGATTGACCAGGCTGAGAAGGTTTCCCCATACCCCTTGTTCGTTAAACCGGCCAACATGGGCTCTTCGGTTGGGGTGAGTAAATGCCACAATCGGTCAGACTTGTTGGAAGGGTTGCACGAAGCGGCGCGTTTTGATACTCGCATCCTTGTGGAGCGAGGCATTGAAGCACGCGAGATTGAGGTCAGTATCCTGGGCAACCAGGAGACCACAGCCTCGGTACCGGGTGAAGTTGTTCCCAGCCGAGAGTTTTACTCTTATGAAGCCAAGTATGTGGATGAAGCCTCCCGCCTGATCATCCCTGCGCCCCTCGAACCAGCGCAAGCACAATTGATCCAGAGTCTGGCGCTGCGGGCTTACCAGGCAGTGGATGCAAAAGGGATGGCGCGGGTTGATTTCTTGATGGATAAGCACACAGGCGAAATTTACCTGAGTGAAATCAACACCATTCCTGGTTTCACGAAAATCAGTATGTACCCTAAGCTCTGGCAGGCCAGCGGCCTGCCATATACAGCACTATTGGACCGTTTGATTGGCCTGGCGCTTGAGCGCAAGCAAGAACGGGATCAACTTGAGTGGAAGTATTCGGCTTGATGACGAATGGATAAAGGATAGAAGCGAATGGCCGGTATGTTTCAAACCAGGCGGAGAGCCAATCGATCAGAGCCCACCCAGCGCTCAGAAACAGCGCGGGAACGCCGCAATAAGCGGTCGGCCGATGAACAGAAGCAAATCCAGTATGCGACTGAGCGGCGGCGTGAGCAGCCAGCTCGAGTTCCCGTCGTCACGCGCCGCGGCGATTCGTATGGCATGGCGACTCCCATCCATCCTGCGAACCGGTCCCGGCGGCGTTTCGATATTGCCATCGGCTCAACCGGAGGAGAGGTCACAGTGCCATCGCTGCCCGTGGTCAATTTTGGGTGGCGGGCCGTCTCTGGCATGTTGCTGGTATTGATGCTGGTGTGCGCGGGATTCCTGGTTTATTCTCCTACGTTCAAGGTGGAAACTTTGGACGTGAAAGGTTTGAAGCGCGTAAAGCTGAGTGAGATTAACCAGGCGGTCGGGTTGTCAGGTGAAGCGATCACTGCCGTCGACCCGGCCGTGGTGGTGGAGGACGTGAAGAAATCTTTCTCGGATTTCTCGGATGTCAAGGTCTCTGTCGGCTTGCCGGCCAGTGTGCATATCACCGTAGTTGAACGCACTCCTGTCCTGCGCTGGACGAACGACAGCGGCGAGCATTGGGTGGATCAAGAAGGTTATATCTTTCCAGCACGCGGCGATGGCAGTAGCTTGCCGCTCGTCCAGGCAGATATCTTACCAGGAGTTAGCGAGGAAATGCTGGCCGTTATTGCGGGCATCCGCAAACCGCAGACGGAAGATGGCAAGCCGCTTCCCGCATCGAAGTTGGATGCAAAATTGGTCAAAACGATGCTGCAGCTCTACACCAATCTCCCCAAGGATGCACCGTTGCTCTACCAACCTGAACGAGGTTTTGGCTGGACGGATCAGCATGGTTGGAGCGTCTATTTCGGTAGAGACATGACCGATTTGCAGCAAAAACAAACCGTTTACGCTGCAATTGTCAACTACCTGGTTCAAAATAACATCAAGCCGGTTGTGGTGAGCGTTGAAAATCCTCACGCTCCCTATTACCGAATGGAGCGATAAGTTATGGAAGCACCCACGATTGTTGGGATTGATATTGGAACGACAAAGATTTGCACATTGGTTGCCCGCGCCGAAGGGCCGGAAAATCTTCGCATATTGGGCGTGGGCATCGAACCATCACAAGGTATCAAGAAAGGCAATGTTGTCGATATGGCGGCAGCCTCGCAGGCCATTAACCGCTCTGTGGACAAAGCCGAGCGCACATCGGGGTATGAAATCAACGCCGCGCTGGTCAGCCTGGCTGGTTCGCATGTTACATCGGTGAACAGCAAGGGTGCAGTCGGCATTACCAACCGCACCATTGGCCAAGATGATGTTGCACGAGCCATTGATGCCGCCCGCGCAGTCGCCATCCCGCACAATCGAGAAATTATCCATGTCATCCAGCGCGGTTTCAACGTAGATGGTCAGGAAGGTGTCCGTTCGCCCTTGGGGATGCACGGTTACCGCCTGGAAGTGGAAACCCATATCATCACAGCCGCGGCCTCGACGGTGGAAAATTTGCGCCAATGTGTGTCTGCCTCGGGTGTGCAGGCTTCGCAGTTCGTATTGAACCCCCTGGCATCTGCTGAAGTTGTCTTGAGTGAGACGGAACGTCAGATGGGAGTCGTGGTTTGCGATATCGGAGGCGGCACGACAGATATTGGCATTTTCATTGATGGAGATGTGTATTACACCAGTGTTCTGCCTGTGGGCGGCAACCACATTACTTCTGATATTGCTCATGGGCTGAGGCTGCCGGTTTCGCAAGCTGAGGAGATCAAAGTGCAGCACGGCCACTCCGTTCGCTCAGAAATCAACGCCGATGAATTTTTCACCATCCGGCCGTTTGGCGAGGAGCAGGCTGTACAAATCAACCGGCAGGAATTGGCGCATATTATTGAAGCCCGCGTAGAAGAAATATTCAACCTGGTGCTGCAAGAGATCAAACGCTCTGGTTACGATGGCTTGCTGCCGGCAGGGTTGGTGTTGACAGGTGGGACGAGTGCTCTGCCTGGAATCCGCACACTGGCGAACCGGGTGCTGAATGTGCCAGTGCGCATCGCCCAGCCGCAAAACCTGATTGGGATGGTAGACCGGTTGAATTCTCCGGCATTTTCCACCAGCGTTGGCTTGCTGCGCTGGGCGATGCTGGTGAGTGAGATTGTAACGGAGAAAAATCCCCGACGCAGCGCATCGAACAGCGCCAGGGGGCAGGCTCCGAACAATGTTTGGGACTATATCAAAGAAGTTATTCGCAGGATGATGCCTTGACCAGGATGTTTGACCACGCAGGATAAGCGGCAAAGTTTATCCTGCGTGCCCCGTCATCCTGGCGGGAAGACAATAGGAAATCAAAGTTCTTACGAGGAGGAACCTACCATGTCTAACAACAATTTCGCAGATTTAGAATCCTTCGCTCGCATTAAGGTTGTGGGCGTAGGCGGCGGCGGATGCAACGCCGTTGAACGGATGATCAAAGAAGGCCTCACGGGTGTGGAATTTATTTCAATCAACACCGATGCACAGGCGCTGCTTCTTTCAAGCGCTCAAACCCGTGTGCGCATTGGCGAGAAACTGACCCGCGGGCTTGGCTCTGGCGGCAACCCAGACCAGGGAAAAAAGGCGGCGGAAGAATCGGCCGAGGAGCTGTATGAAGTTCTGAAAGGCGCCGATATGGTCTTTGTCACTGCCGGTATGGGCGGCGGCACAGGCACTGGCGCCAGCCCGATTGTTTCGCAGATCGCCAAGGAATCTGGGGCGCTGACCATTGGCGTTGTCACCCGGCCCTTCACTTTCGAAGGCTCTCGCCGCATCGCATCCGCAGAAGCTGGTATTGCCAAGCTGAAAGAACATGCCGACACCTTGATCGTCATTCCGAACGACCGCTTACTGCAGATCGTAGATAAGCGCGCCGGCTTGCAAGAAGCCTTCCGCATGGCCGACGATGTTCTACGCCAGGGCGTGCAGGGCATTTCCGAATTGATTACCGTTCCCGGGTTGATCAACCTGGACTTTGCTGATGTACGGACGATCATGTCCGAAGGTGGCGCCGCTCTGATGGCCGTCGGTTCTGCCACTGGCGAAGATCGCGCTCGCCTGGCTGCTGAGCAGGCTATTTCCAGCCAGCTCCTCGACATCACTATCGATGGCGCACGCGGAATCTTGTTCAACGTCACCGGTGGGCCGGATATGACTTTGTTCGAGGTAAATCAGGCTGCAGCGATTATCAAGGAAACCGCTCATCCCGACGTGAACCTGATCTTCGGTGCGGTGATCGATCAGAGCATGACCGATGCGATCCGCATCACCGTGATCGCGACTGGCTTCGAGCGCTCTTCCACCCAGACTCGCCGTCTTTCGGAAGCTGTCCAGCCTGGTCGCAGTGAAACCCGTGCAGTTTCGCCGTCCCGCCCGGCTGACTCGCGCGCAAGCAGCAGTGGAACGCCGCGCGACCAATCCAACGGCTCAATCCCGGTCAACAAGACGATCTTTGAACCACGCACCATCAACACTGAAGATCTTGATGTACCGACATTCTTGCGCAACCGCCTGACGAAATAAGCCTCCACCTGGCTTGTTCGGTCAGGAAAGATGGCTCGCGCCATGCGCAAGAAAATGAATAGCGCCCAATTCGGGCAGGGGACCTGAGTGGCTGACCAGCTTGTGCTGTCGCCATTCAGGCTCTTCAGACTGGAAATTTCCAGAGCTGGTCGGCCTCCTCCTCCTGACCAGCTCTGGACGCCTGCCTGTGATTGACACTGCCTTCGCCAATCACAGGCTGGTTTAAACAAAACACCTGCGCCGTTACACGGCGCAGGTGTTTTGTTTGATAGTGATTACTGGCGATCTGAAGCGTCGATCGCTGCCAGGGCAGCGATATTGACAATATCGCGCACTTCGGCGCCGGTTTGCAGCACATGAATCGGGGCACCCATGCCCAAGAGTACAGGACCAATCGCCTGGGCGCCGCCCATTTCAGCCAACAGTTTGTAGGCGATGTTAGCCGCTTCCAGAGATGGGAACACCAATACATTGGCATCAGTCACCTTGCTGAATGGGTAGCGCTGTTCGACAATCGAGGGGTTGACTGCCGTATCAGCCTGCATTTCGCCATCTACGGCAAAGTCCGGGCAGCGCTGGCGGATCAGCTCCACGGCTTTCTTCACCTTTTCTGACAGCGCATGTGGCGTGCTGCCGAAATTGGAGAAAGATAGGAAGGCCACTCTTGGTTCGATGCCCATCTCTCGGGCAAAATTGGCCGACAGGCAGGCAATCTCTGCCAGATCCTCGGCGTTGGGGTCGATATTCACCGTGGCATCCGTGAAGAAGTACACCTTGCCTTTGGCAATGATGATGTACACTCCGGCTGCGCGCTTGGCGCCTGGGCGGGTGTGGTGAATCTGCAGAGAAGGTCGAATGACTGCCGGGTAATCGTAGGTCAGACCGGAAACGAAGGCATTGGCGTCTCCCATGGCCACCATCAACGATCCGAAAATGTTGGGATCATGCACCAGTTTAAACGCATCTTGCAGTGTTACACCTTTGCGCTGGCGGATCTCGAAATAAGCCTTGGCGTATTCCTCGATGCGATTGAATTTTGCCGGATCGACGATCTCAAGATTGACATCCAAGCCCAGGCTCTTGACTTTATTTTGGATCACCTCGGCGCGGCCAACGAGCACCGGAACCGCAATCCCATCTTCCAAAATTTGAGAAGCTGCGCGAATAATTTTATTCTCTTCGCCTTCTACCAACACAACGCGCTTCTTGACCGGCAAATTCTTGGCTTTGTTGATAATGTAATAACGCACCTGCTCACCAACACCTTGCCTTAAAGCCAATTTTTCGCGATATTCATCCAGATTTATTTGTTTACGAGCCACGCCGGAGTCCATCGCGGCCTTTGCTACGGCTGGAGATTCCCACAGCAAGACACGCGGGTCGAGAGGCTTGGGGATAATATATTCTTCGCTGAATTTCAGGCTTTCCAGGCCATACGCGCGCAGGACACTGTCCGGCACATCCTCTTTTGCCAGGCTGGCCAGGGCGCGCGATGCCGCGACTTTCATATCTTCATTGATAGCGCGGGCGCGCACGTCTAGTGCACCCCGGAAGATAAAGGGGAACCCCAACACATTGTTGATCTGATTGGGATAATCCGAACGACCGGTGGCGATGATGGCATCCGGGCGAGCTTCACGAGCCAGCTCATAGCGGATTTCTGGATCCGGGTTCGCCATGGCAAAAATCAGCGGGCGCTCGGCCATTGCCTTGACCATTTCTGGGGTCAGAATATTGGCCACTGACAGTCCGTAGAACACATCAGCTCCGCGCATGGCATCTTCCAGGGTGCGAGCATCGGTTTCGTGAGCCAGGCGAAGCTTGTATTCGTTCATGCCTTCCTTGCGGCCCTTATAAACCACGCCGCGAGTATCGACCAGGGTTATGTTCTCACGCATTGCTCCCAGGCGGATCATCAGCTCGGAGCAGGAAATGGCGGAAGCGCCTGCGCCGGAAATCGTAATCTTCACCTCGGAAAGCTTCTTCCCAATCAGTTCAAGGCCATTGACGAGTGCCGCGCCGGAAATGATCGCTGTACCGTGTTGGTCATCATGAAAAACCGGTATATCGAGCATCGCTTTAAGTGTCTCCTCGATATAGAAGCATTCGGGTGCCTTGATATCTTCCAGGTTGATGCCACCAAATGTAGGCGAGATCGCCGCAGCGACTTTGATCACCTCATCAGGATCATGGGAGTTGACCTCAATGTCAAATACATCAACATCGGCGAATTTTTTAAACAATACCCCTTTGCCTTCCATCACAGGTTTGCCAGCCAGGGCGCCGCGATCACCCAGACCGAGGATGGCTGTGCCATTCGACAAGACCGCCACCAGATTGCCTTTCGAAGTGTATTCATAGGCTAATTCGGGATCCTTCTCGATTTCCAAAACAGGGACAGCGACACCCGGGGTATAAGCCAGGCTCAAATCGCGCTGTGTATCCATAGGTTTGGTTGGCACGACTTCAATTTTGCCGCTCTTTCCATTCAAGTGATGGTATTCGAGGGCATCTTCACGGGTAATTTTGTTCATAAAAACTCCTTTCGTCGCGAACAAAGCACCTGCTCAGTGGGACAGGTAGAAGAGGCAGGTTTACTATCTAATCATCCCATATTTTTCGAGAAGTTGATAGTTCCTTTTGTCATAATTTCAATAGATAACTGTAAGATCATTGTGATTATTTTCATTTTAGTACAGAATCGTGCTTAAAGAGGGCGATGGTAGATTGGAAAAGCTCATTTCCATCACGGAAATGAATTAGACTTCCTTGATTTTTAAGAATTCTAGTATAATACAGTTGAAAGTGTAAATGAAAACATTGATTCTTCCTGCCGGATGAATTTTCAGGCATTTGCCCTGGGCGGCAGTGGTTGGTTTGTTAAAGCTTTTGATGTAAATAATGAGCATTAGCCTGCTCTTCGGTATTGTGGGTCAGATTATTAACATTTGACAGGCAGCCTCCTGGTGCGCACGTTACAGGCAGCTTTTGTCTTTTCTCGGTACCAGGGCTAATATTCATTTACAACAGGAAGTGAGCTCACGCCAGCCACAGCCTGCTCAGGCAGGTTCAGGCTGGCTATTTGATATTAAACGACATGGGTCAACGGATAACTGCATTAAAAGTTCAGCAGCATAATAACCAACGGGTGAATGTTTACCTGGACGAAGAGTTTGCGTTTGGCCTGTCTAGGATTGTAGCTGCCTGGCTGCGGGTTGGGCAAGAGCTAACGGAAGAGAAGATCGCTGAACTGCGCGGTGCGGATGAGCGTGAGGTTGCTTTGCAGCGCGCGCTACATTTTATCGAGCACCGCCCACGCACCGAGGCTGAGGTGCGCAGGAATCTTGCGCGGCACGCGGTGCCGGAAGAAACGATGAATTATGTGCTGGAACGATTGGCAGCAAATGGCCTGGTCAACGACAGTAAGTTTGCTCAGGCGTGGGTTGAGAACCGGTCTGAATTTCGGCCGCGCAGCCGGAAAGCGCTGACTCTCGAAATGCGCCGCAAAGGCCTGGACGATACCGACATCCAGACTGCTCTACAGGAAGTCGATGCGGCACAGGAAGAACAACTGGCTTACCAGGCAGCTCAAAAGCAAATGCGCAAATTGGGCGAGCTGGAGTGGATGGACTTTCGCAATAAACTGGGCGGCTTTTTAGCTCGCCGAGGATTTGATTATGAAACGATCCGCTCTGTAACACAAAAATGCTGGCAAGACTTACAAGGAAATCAAATAGAGGAATGAGGTAGAGGTAGAAGAAATGGGTTTACAAGGGATCATCTTATCAATCATTGCCTTGCTGGTTGGTCTGGCGGGTGGAACAGCTTTGGGTTATTACCTGCATCTTCAGGCCCAGAAAAGGGAAGATCTGCGCAAGCAGATCGAAGCTGACCATGTGATTAACGTCGCACATGAAAAAGCACAGGAAATTGAACTCCAGGCCAAGGATAAAGCGCTGCAAATTCGTCAAAGCGCTGAACAGGAAATCACCCGGCGCCGTAGCGAACTGACGCGTGAGGAAGATCGCCTGCAAAAACGTCGTGAAGAAGTCGATAACCGCACGGATCGCCTGGAAAAACGCGAACAGGCGTTGAACAAGCGCCAGAGCGCTTTAGACCGGCGCAGCGCTGAAGTGGAAAAACTCTATGAGAAAGAAATGGAGGAGCTGACCCGTATTTCGCAGATGACCATCGAAGATGCACGGAAAATTCTCCTGGATGAAGTTGAGAAAGACGCGCGCAACGATATGGCGCGCATCATCCGCCAGGTGGAGACCGAAGCGCGTGAAGAAGGCGAGCGTCGGGCGCGCGAGTTGATTGCTACAGCCATCCAGCGCGTGGCTTCTGACCATGTCGCTGAAATCACTACTTCGTTGGTCAATATTCCTTCCGACGAGATGAAAGGCAGGATTATTGGCCGCAACGGACGCAATATTCATGCCTTTGAGCAGGCCGCTGGCGTTGACGTCATCGTAGATGATACACCCGAGGCGGTGACCATCTCTTGCTTTGACCCGGTGCGGCGTGAAGTAGCCCGGCGCGCTCTGCAAAAACTGGTGGTTGATGGCCGTATTCATCCTGCCTATGTTGAAAAGGTATTGAAAAACGAACAGAAGGAAGTGGAAAAACTGATCGTGGAAGCTGGTGAACAGGCCTGCTATGAAGCGGGCGTCAGCGGACTGCACCCAGAGGTGATGAAGATGCTAGGCCGCTTGAAATACCGCACTTCCTATGGACAAAACCAGTTGTATCACGCTGTGGAAGTAGCCAAGCTGGCAGCCGTGATCGCTTCAGAGTTGGGAGCGGATGTCGAAATTTCCAAGCAGTCAGGGCTCCTGCATGACCTGGGCAAGGCGATGGACCATAACATCGAAGGCACGCATGCCATGTTGGGTGCGGAATATGCCAAGCGTTACGGCGTGAATCCGAAAGTCATTAATGCAATTGCATCGCACCACCACGAAGTAGAACAAGAATCGGTGGAAGCCATTATCGCAGAATCTGCTGACGCGATTTCCGGAGCCCGTCCCGGAGCACGGCGCGAAAGCCTGGAGCAGTATCTCAAACGGGTGCGTTCACTGGAGGAAATCGCGAATTCCTATAAAGGTGTGGCACAGAGCTATGCTTTGCAGGCCGGTCGTGAGATCCGCATTATCGTTCGTCCAGAGGAGATCGATGACCTGGAATCGGTGCGCCTGTCGCGCGATATTGCCAAGAAAGTGGAAGAAACCATGCAGTATCCCGGTCAGATCAAAGTGACCGTCATTCGCGAGACGCGTGCCGTGGATTACGCAAAATAAGAAGATAAGCATCACTTTTGCTTTTCGACCATCGCCGAACTTTGAGAAACTGGAGGTTTGGATGGATCTTGGATTAAAAGGTCTGAAAGCCCTGGTAACTGGCGCCAGCCGAGGATTAGGTTACTCAACCGCTGAAGCCCTGGCCGCAGAGGGATGCCGTGTGGTGATCAATGGACGTGAGCAGATTAAAATAACCTCAGCGGCCGAAAAACTGCGCCTGGCTACGGGAGGCGAGGTCTTCGGCCTGGCTGGTGATGTGACCGACCCGGCTGTGCCGGCAGCGCTGGTGAGCGAAAGCGCACGGTTGTTAGGCGGCCTAGATTTGCTGGTGACGAATGCCGGCGGACCTCCGCCTGGTAAGTTTGAGGCAATCGATGATGCTGTCTGGCAAAGAGCAGTTGAACTGTCTTTCTTGAGCCACGTACGCCTCGTGCGCGCTGCTCTGCCCTATTTGCGCCAATCGCCCGCCGCCAGCGTGCTGGCAGTCACCTCGTACTCTGCCAAACAGCCGATCCCCAACCTGATTCTATCCAACAGTGTCCGGTTGGCCACTATTGGCCTGATCAAATCCCTGGCGCTTGAACTGGGTGGAGAGGGAATTCGCTTCAACTCGATCCTTCCCGCCTGGACAGAAACGGAACGTGTTGTTGAACTCATGATCAGTCGAGCGAAAATGAACCAGACCAGCCTGGAAGTTGAAATAGCACGGCAGGCCAAAGAAAGCTCGCTGGGGCGCATGGGCCGCCCGGATGAATTTGCCAAAGCCTCTGTTTTCCTGCTTTCCCCGGCAGCCTCATACCTGACAGGGGTGATGCTGCCGGTAGATGGTGGTATGGTGAAAGGTACTTTGTGACGAAACGCTTGGTGGTAGTCGCTGGCAATATCGGCGCAGGTAAAACCTCGCTCACTGAGCGGATTGGCAAACGCCTGGGCTGGCAAACAGCCTTTGAGTCGGTTTCAGATAACCCGTATCTGCCCGACTTCTATGGTGATATGCACGCCTGGTCTTTCCATTTGCAGATATTTTTCCTTGGACACCGCTCTCAGCAGTATCTTGACCTGGCTGCCAGTCCGCAGTCAGCCATATTGGATCGTTCCATTTACGAAGATGCCTATATATTCGCCCGGGCTTTACATCAACTGGGTAATCTAAATGAAAGAGATTATCTGGCTTACCGCCGGGTTTTTGACTTGGTCGTCAACCGCTTGCCCCCACCCGATCTGTTGATATACTTGCGCTGCCCGGTCAAAACCTTGTTGGAACGCATTCACAGTCGGGGCAGGTCGATTGAAAGCGGCATCAACGGAGAATATCTTGCGCTGCTCGAATCGTATTATGATGATTGGATGCGCGACTTCGATGTTTGCCCGGTTTTGACCATTCGCACAAATGATCTTGATTTTGTCAACAAGCCGAAGCACCTGGATATTGTCACCCAGCGTATTCAGGATCGCCTGGCAGGCAAAGAGGACCTGGTATTTCCCGCAGGATCATGACCTTGCCGGATTGTTTAATGAAGCGCCAACCGCAAGACGCGGCAAACCTCATCAACCTGTGCTTCGCTCATCACACCTGAGAAGGGAAGCGCCAGACCGCGCCGTCCCAAATCCTCGGTGACCGGAAAATCCCCAGGTTCGAAGCCAAAACGCTCCACCATGTACGGCTGCAAATGGATTGGCAGGAAGTATGGACGGCAAGGCACACCTGCCTGATTAAGTCGTTGCGCTATTTCATCCCGGTTTATCCGCGGGTCGAAGCGCACCACATACACAAACCAGCTCATGCGGCTGGTGGCAGTCACGACCTGCGGCGCCTGCACGCCTGGAATCTCCGCCAGACGTTCTGCATACCAGTTTGCCACGCGCTCGCGCTGGTCAAGCAGCGCGGACAGCCGCCCCATCTGCACCTTGCCCAGGGCGGCTGACAATTCATCCAGGCGGTAATTGTAGCCCAGGTAGGTGTGCTGCAGCCAGGTATCGCCCGGGGCGCGTCCCTGGTTGCGCAGAGCCAGCATTTTGGCCGCCGCTTGTTCGTCATTGGTGACAATCATGCCGCCTTCGCCGGTAGTGATTTGCTTGTTCGGGTAGAATGCAAACACCCCAAAATCGCCAAATGTGCCTGCCTGCCGGCCTTTGTAGGTTGCCCCAATCGCTTCGCAAGAATCCTCGATCACTTTGAGGCCGTAGCGCTGAGCAGAATCCAACAAAGGATCCCAATCGGCAGGTTGGCCAAAGACATCCACTGGCAAAATCGCCTTGACCTGGGCGCCGGGTTGTAATCCCTTGCGCGGCAGCCAACGGTTGGCGTGATGACCGCCCTCGGCCAGGTCTGCCAGCGCCTGCTGCACCAGGCCTGGGTCGATGTTGCCCGTGTGTGGATCGACATCCACGAATACCGGCGCGGCGCGTTCGAAGAGCAAAACATTTGTTGAAGCCACAAACGAAAATGGCGTAGTGATGACCAGGTCGCCCTCGGTGATGCCGGCCGCCAGCACACACAGGTGAAGCCCAGCTGTGCCTGAATTGACTCCTATTGCGAAGCGGCTGCCGGTGTAGTCTTGGATGGCGCGCTCAAAGGCGCGAATTTCTGAGCCCATGCTCAAATGGGGCGTGCACAAAACCGCGTGGACTGCGCTGCGTTCTGCCTCGCTCAAATCGGGCGATGACATAGGAATTGGGATGCGGGCAAGGATTTCAGGCAAGGGCGACCTCATCACCTGAGTATCCTGGGGCGGTTGGTTCAGCCGCCGCTTGGGCAATGGAAGCGCTCTCTGCTTTATCCGGATCTAGAATCCAGGCGGGCGGATCGGCTGGCGCGATAAACGCCAGGTAATATACCAAGGCGGCCAACCAGGGTATGAACAACAAACCAACGCCAAACAGCGTCCGCACAAGGTCTGATCCTCGGCGCTCTTTCAGCAGCAGGTACATATAGATCGGCAGCAAAATAAAGTGCAGCAGCGTGCTGAACATGAAGCCCAACATGAATAAAGCAAAAACGAAGAAAACCAGCACAGGCGGGTCATTGCTGTACTGTTGGCTGGCGATGATCATGAATGGAATGGTGAATAACCACAGGCCAAATAAAAACAATGGCAGAAGAACGTAGAACAATGTGGCGATGCCCAGCAGCACCTTGCCGAAAAGTTTGTCTTTCATCTCAAAATTTCCTTTCTCAAGAAGGCCAAATTCCGCCAGCCCGCACGATGCCATTTTCAGGAACGTCTGATTTCACCGTGGCGCCGTTGCCAATGCGAGCCAGGCGTCCGATTGTGACTTGCAGATTCACTGTAGCGCCCATACCTACCAGTGCGCCTGCACCAACTCTAACCTGGCCCGCCAAAATGGCGCCAGGCGAGAGATTCGCATAGGCTTCAATATGACACTCGTGGGAGACGATGGCGCGCGTATTCACAATGACCCCGAACTCCAGCCTGGCTTCACTGCCCACGTATGCCAGTGGAAAGATATGCACACCGGCTGAGAGTTGAGCGCTTGGCTCGATGACAGCAGATGGATGGACCAGCGCCGGGCAGCTAAAACCGGCCTCACCGAGTTTGTGAAATATTTTAACCCGCACCGCCACGCTGCCAATTCCGCCGACAGCATTGGCTGCCAGGCGCACGCCCTGACTGGCCAGTTGGGGGAGCAGTTCGCTGCCGCCCAGCACCTGGACACCCATCACTTGGGTATTGACCGCCAAACCGTCATCGATAATACCGACGATGTGGTATATTCCCAGCCTGCGCAGCAGATCGATGACAGCCTTTCCATGCCCGCCGCCGCCGTAAACGATGATGGCCATTGGATCGAACGGAACAAGCGGCAAGGCCATGGAAGGTCCGGCTGCTCGGGCGCTGTCTTCCAGCGCGGTCCTCACCATACTTTCAGTCACCAGAGGGCCAGTAGGCAGTTGATTCAGATCCAGTTGAGACCGGCGAGCCAGCGCCAGAGCAGGTTGTGTGATGCGCAGGCCGTGTGGCAGCGCCTCACCATCGCCTGGCGCGTTTTGGTTGGCGCCTGATTCAGGCAGTTCACCGCTAGGTGAAGGAGTGATGAAAGCAAATATTTCACCCGCTTTCACGGTTTGCCCGGCCTGCAAGCGCAGCCCGCGCAGGTAGCCAGACGCCTCTGCTTCTACTTCGGCGGTTGATTTGGTGGTTTCCAGGGTGCACAATAAATCCCCTTTTTGGACGGCCTGGCCCTCGCTCACATGCACAGCCGCCAGCAGAGCATCTGGCTCGTTCGGGTTGAGCAAAGGGATTTGTACTGTGAGGAATCCTGGCATAGAAGAATTGTACTCGAACTCAAGCGAAACGATGGAGGGCCAAGACAGCTTCGATAATGGCATCCGCTGAGGGCAGCACGGCCGATTCCAAAGGCCCCGAGGCTGGCACCGGCAGATCCAAAGCGGCTACACGACTGGCGGCGCGCAGACGCCTGTTCAGTTTCTCGGTCGCCTGAGCGATAATCTCCGCTCCCCAACCCAGGCTGTATGTCCCTTCTTCCACCGTCAACAAGCGAGTACTTTTTTCAACCGCCGCCAGCAATGGCGAGCACTGCACCGGAGAGAGCTGGGTTGGCGCAATGATGTTGCAGAACACTTCGTGTTCATAACCTAATTTCAGCACAGCCTGGCGAGCCAGCTCTACCATATACCCATAAGTGCATATCGTCAGGCTGGCAGCAGGTGCGCCGCGCAATTGCATTTGATAAGTTGGCGATTCATTCGCTTCGGAAACCAGCGAAGTTGTAAAATCATCCCCGTCCGTGCCCACTGGGAGCAAATAGAGCAGTTTGTTCTCGATGAAGAGTGTGGGATCCTCTGACTCTAATATGATTTCTTTCAACAGTGAGCCGGCATCGGCATCGCCAACGCATACTGAGCAGGGAGCCAAAACCCGCAAGCCCGGTACGCCCAGGAACAATTTCTCGATGGTCTGGCTGTGGGTTGGACCATATCCTCGCCTGCCGCCCATCGGTGTGCGCAGTACCAGTGGGACGCGCACCTGGTCGTTGTACATCCAGCGAAACTTGGCGATATGGTTTACCAATTGGTCAGCCGCCAGGGTGACGAAATCGCCGAACATGATTTCAACTACCGGCCTCAGGCCGCGCAGAGCCATGCCGGCAGCCAGCCCGGTGATTGCCGCTTCGGAAATCGGGGTGGACAGCACACGTCCCGGATATGTGCTGGACAAACCTTTTGCCACTTTAAAAGCCCCACCGTAAGGATCAAGCAGATCTTCCCCGATTAAATACACGCGTTCGTCAGCGGCGAATGCCTGGTGTAGCGCTGAATTGAGCAAATCAAGCACACTGGTCATAAGGGCAGGGAAGGAAAGGGATCGGCTAAAGCCAGGTCGAATGCGTTTACAATTTCGGCGTCCACAGCTGCCTCGATCTCTGCCAAAAGCGCCGTTTCCAGGGATTGAGCAAGCAGTTGGAGTGGGTCGCGCTGGCGTTTATATATGGCGACCACGCCAGGGTCGCGGGTATCGTCGCCTTTTGAGTGGGGACCAAAGCGCCGGGTGTGCAGCACCAGGCCAAAAGGACCGCCAGCAGAGCGCACCTGATCTGCTGCCGACCCGGCGGCCGGCAAAATTTCTAAAACATCGCTGCTGTCCAGTTCAGCCACAGGGATGCCGAAAGCCAAAAAACGCGCCGAAATACTGCCGGCCAGGCTGGTTGCGATGGGTGTGGTTTGGGCAATCTGGTTGTTTTCAACGACGAATAAGACGGGTGCCTGCCAGAGCGAAGCCAGGTTCAATGATTCGTACAGCACACCCTCACCCAGAGTGCCATCGCCCAGGAAAACAAAGGTGATTGCGCCAGAGCCTTTCAATTTTTCAGCCAGAGCCATGCCAACCGACACCGGGGCAATGCCTCCCTGGACGCCGTTTGAATAAAAATTTTTCCACTGTAAATGCTGTGACCCACCACGTCCACCGCAGACACCGGTGGAGCGGCCCATCAATTCAGCAAACAAGGCGTGAGGGTCGCCGCCATACGCCAGGAAATGACCGTGACAGCGGTGATTGCTGAAAACGACATCGCCCTCATGGCAGTGCGCCAAGACACCGACGGCGTCAGCTTCTTGCCCCAGGTAAGTATGCGTGGTGCCGTAAAATATCCCCCTGGGGAAATTTGCCAGCACGTTTTCTTCAAACCGGCGAATGCGGTACATGGCGCGGTATAAGCCCGCTACATCGAAATCCATTTCAAACCAGGAAAAGCATCGCTGTGCCAGCAATGGCGAGAATAGTGCCTGCAATGGCCTGCCAACTGATGTGTTCTTTGAAGATAAAATGGCTGGCTGGCAGGAGAAGAACTGGCGGAAGGGCCATCAACGTGCTGGCAACGCCAACATCTGCTTTTTGGATAGCGAGCAATGACAGCGATACCCCTAAGAATGGGCCGCTGAAAGCGCCAACCAGCGCGAATCCAACTGCCTTAGGATTATCTTTTAATGTGTTCACCGTTACTTGAGCCTGGCGCTGCAGCAGGGTGAAGGCCCAGATGCCTGCAGCTGCGCAAAGCATACGAATGAAATTGCCTGAGAGGGCAGGAAAGTCACTTCCCAGCCCCTGGCGCGCCAAGATCAGTCCGGCTGACTGGCAAACCGCCGCCGCCAGCCCGGCCGCCACACCGCTCAAGTAATGTTCGTGCCTGTTAACCTGGTTTTCACTGCCGCCATCTAAAACCACCCAGGCAATACCGGCGATGGTGACTGCAATGCCAACCAACTGTCCCAGACCCAGGGTTTGATTAAAAAACAGCCATGCCAGAGCGGTGGTCAAAACTGGCGATAAACTCATCATCAACATCGTCATCCGTGGACCGACTTTGGCATAACCGGTAAACAAGAAAATATCCCCCAGCGCCAGGCCAACCAAGCCTGATAAGCCCAGCCACAACCACTGGCTTGAACCAGCCTGCGCAGGGAAAGGGAGTCCGAAGATGGCCCAATGCGCCAGCCCCAAAAAAACGAGCGCAATTACCAAACGCGTGCGATTCAAGACAAAAGGGCCAATTTTACGGCTGGCTAGGGTGAAAAAGATCGAGCCGCCTGTAAAACAAAATGAGGTCGCCAGGCCGGCCAGCTCGCCTATGAGCGTCGAATTCATGATGAGGAGTTGTCCTTTTCTTTCGGCGAGATAAATTGAGTTGGGCCCATATACTCCGCTGCAATCGCCTGGTCGGGCGGTTCTATGCCTTCGCGCGCCAGCACCTTCCTAACAGTTAAGAGCAGTATTTTGATGTCCAGGCCGATTGACCAGTGTTCGACATACCACACATCCAGGGCGAATTTTTGTTCCCAGGTGAGCGCATTGCGGCCGTTGATTTGTGCCCAACCCGTCAAGCCGGGCAAGACATGGTGCCGGCGCGCCTGGTCGGGGGTATAGCGCGGCAGGTACTGCATCAGCAAGGGGCGCGGCCCCACCAGGCTCATCTCGCCTTTGAGCACATTGACTAATTCGGGCAGCTCATCCAGGCTGGTAGAGCGTAAGAAACGTCCGAACTTGGTCAGGCGCTCCTCATCCGGTAAGAGTTTACCTGCCTTATCACGCGTGTCAGTCATGCTGCGGAATTTATACAGGGTGAATGGTTTTCCCAAAAAACCGGGGCGGGCCTGGCTGAAAATTATCGGCGCGCCTAGGAAAATACGCACAAGCACAGCCAGGCTGATAAAAACAGGAGATAAAATCAGCAGGCCAGGTATGGTGAATAAAAGATCGAAAAGGCGTTTGAGGCTCGGAATCTTGGGAGCCGCATCAGATGAATCCATCGACGTCATTCTACCACAACAAAAATGCGCTATACCAACGGTATAGCGCATGATCAGGTGACGACAAAGGTGGATTATTGGATAATGTGGCTCTGAACAGAGCGAATCACCATCACCACTTTCCCCTGGATGCGGACCACTTTGGGATCTTTATAAATGGGAGCCATGGTTGGGTTTGCCGGCTGGAGGCGAATGCGATCTTTTTCTGCGTAGAAATATTTAAGCGTGGTTTCTTCCTGGTCCACCAGGAAAACCGCCACCATTTCACCGTTATTGGCGACATCGGCGCGTTTCATGATCACAATGTCGCCATCGTTGACCATGGCGTCGATCATCGAATCTCCACGCACTTCCAGAGCAAACAAGTTTTCCGCTTTTTCACGGCCAGGCAGCATGGAACGCGCCACATCGATAGATGATTCCGCGTCCATAAAGCTGAAACCGGAGGAAGGGATCGGTACAGGCTGGGATGCGAAGATGCGGCCCACAAGCGGGACTTTGATCAGCTCGTCGATGGTTTGGCGAGGAGTCTTTGTGCTTTTGGCGGCGACAGGAGCTGGCCGGTTGGGAGAAGTGGCTTCATCGGAGGGGAAGCGCAGAACACGGATGCCGCGCGAAACATGCCCATCTCGCTCGATATACCCAGAATCCTCTAAGCGATCCAGGTAATAGTTGACGACAGAAGTCGAAGAGATCTCGGCCTTATCGCATATTTCACGGATTGAGGGTGGATAGCCATTCTTCTTCTGAAAGTCATCCAGCACTTCTAAGATTTTTTTATGGCGCTCATTGAGGCCTGGTTTTCGCTGGCGAGCTGCTGTCATAAGTGCACCTCCTTTGTGGTAGCACAAAAAACGATAAACAGAAAATGCGTTCTAATAAATAATAACTGAACATTCGTTCTGTGTCAAGGGCTTTTTGTCACCAATTTGTGGAAATTGTGTCATTATTCAATTAATTACCCGCTCTCTATACTATAATTCCTGTGGTGAAATCATTTATGATCGGTTTTTCTCCTCGGTATGAGCAAGGCGGACCGGCTTCCTTTCAACAACGCCTGGCGGCGGGTCTGGTGCAGCGCGGCTGTCAGGTGACGTACGATTTATCCGACCCCAACTTGGGTGCGGTTTTAGTGATTGGAGCTACTCGCCAGCTTAACCGCTTATTCTCCTTGCGCAGAAGAGGTGTGCGGATCGTCCAGCGGCTGAACGGAATGAACTGGATCCACCGCCAGCGCGGTACAGGCTGGCGGCACTTCCTGCGCGCCGAGTATGGCAATTGGCTGCTGGCTGCGGTGCGCCGTTTTTTCGCCGCTCAGATTGTCTACCAGAGCCATTTTTCGCAGACCTGGTGGGAGCGAGTGTATGGCAGGTTGAATAAACCCTCGGGTGTGATTTACAACGGCGTGGACCTCGCTGAGTTTCATCCTCAGGGGGAAGGATTGCCGCCTGCCGATCGTTGGCGGCTTTTGGTGGTTGAGGGCAGGCTGGGTGGTGGATATGAAAGCGGTCTGGAAACAGCGGTTTCGCTCGCAGAAAGGCTGGCGGAAAAGCTGACCAGACCGCTGGAACTGTTGGTCGCCGGGCAGGTGAGCGATGGACTGCAGACGACCTGGCGCCGGCGTGCCCAAATTTCGCTAAACTTTGCAGGCAGCCTGCCGCGCGACCAAATACCGACATTGGATCGCTCAGCCCATCTCTTGTATGCCGCTGATATCAACGCAGCGTGCCCCAACAGCGTTGTCGAAGCGTTGGCCTGCGGGCTGCCGGTTTTGGCATTTGATACCGGCGCATTGGCTGAATTAGTGCCGCCCACGGCTGGCAGAATTGTGACTTACGGCGGCGATCCGTGGTTATTGGAGCCGCCGGATATGGACGCCTTGGTGCAGGCCGGCGTCGATTTGTTGGCCGATCTGCCGCGCTTTCGTTATGGCGCCCGTCAACGCGCTGAAGCTGCCCTGGGATTGGACGCGATGGTCGATGGCTACCTGGCTGCCCTGCAACCCAGTTGAAGGTAATGTTCGCATGACGCCCTCTTCCCAATCCATTACCCTCGCGGTGCAGCAGCGCGTCCTGCCAGAGTACCGTGCTGCATTTTTCGACACATTGGCAAGCCAATGCCCCGGTGAGGTCAATGTTTTCGCCGGTTTTCCATTGAAGAAAGAGGCAATCAGCTCCGTCTCCAGCCTGGCGCGTGCAAAATTGACCCTGGCGAACAATCGCTATTTACTGGACCCTGCATCTCCCTGGTTTTTATGCTGGCAGAATGGGCTGTCAGCCTGGTTGAAAGCCGCCCAGCCAAACGCCTTGGTAGTAGAAGCAAATCCCCGGTATTGGAGCACACCTCCTGCTGTGCGCTGGATGCACGCCCGCAAAAGACCGGTCCTGGGGTGGGGGTTGGGTGCTCCTTCCCAGGGCTTGGGGTTGGTCAGCCAATTGCGCCGCCTGGAGCGAGCCAATTTCTTATCAAAGTTGGACGGGGTGATTGCTTACAGCCAACAGGGAGCGGCAGAGTATATGAAGGCTGGTTTTCCAGCGGAAAGAGTTTTCGTGGCAGTCAATGCCGTCGCTCCCAGGCCGGCTAACCCACCGCCTGAGCGCAGGCTGCCGTTGGACAGCCCTCCCGACCTACTCTTTGTTGGCCGGCTTCAGGAGCGCAAGCGCCTTGATTTGCTGTTTCGGGCTTGCTCTGCGCTGCCATTGGAACTGCAGCCGCGCCTGACCGTGGTAGGCGATGGCCCCGCTCGCGCCGAGTTTGAAGCCGCCGCCCGCCAGCTCTACCCAGCAACTCGTTTTACCGGCGCATTGTTTGGCGTGGATCTGCAGGCTTGCTTTGCTGCTGCCGATTTATTTGTCCTGCCCGGCACAGGCGGACTGGCAGTACAGCAGGCAATGGCGGCTGGACTGCCGGTGGTGGTCGCCGAGGGCGATGGCACTCAAGATGACCTTGTGCGCCCTGCGACCGGCTGGTCTGTGCAGCCGGGCAGCCTGGATTCGTTACGGACTGCTCTGCTGGATGCGCTGAGCGACATGCCTCGCTTGCGCCGCATGGGGCTGGAAGCGTACCGGGTAGTCGCCCAAGAGGTCAATCTTGAGGCAATGGCTGCTGCTTTTTTGAATGCGGTTGAGCATGTGATAATGTTGGGTTTGCGCTGAATCTGCGCTTGCACGATTTCAAGCGAATATTACTCCATCAAATTCTCCTCTTTGTTGGTGTGCCTTTTTTCACTTACGCCTCCATTTAAATCCCTTTGTGTTCTAAAGGCTAATCATAGCCAAAGATTTCAAAGGAGGTTGCTTTTATGGGTGCGATCGATCTTGTCAATCCTGTTGTCAACCGCTGGCTCGAGGAAGCTCGCGAAAACCCAGACAGGTTCTGGGGAAAAGCCGCCGAACAAGTGCACTGGTTCAGGCCATGGGAGCGGACCTTTGATTGGGATTACCCGACCTTCAGGTGGTTTGTGGGGGGAGAGACTAACCTGTCTTATAACGCGTTGGATTATCACGTCAACCGCGGTTGGGGAGGCCACACAGCGTTAGTGTATGTCTCCGAACGCGGCGACCGCCGCCTGTTCACCTACGGACAGCTCTTGTTCGAGGTTGAACGCACCGCCTCGGCCCTGCGCGGCCTGGGTTTGCAAAAAGGCGACCGCCTGACGATCTACATGCCCACGTGTCCAGAAGCGATCATATTGATGCTGGCGACGGTGCGCATCGGGGCGGTGCACTCGGTAGTGTTCGCCGGTTTCGGCGCCGGTGCCCTGGGAGACCGCATCCGCGCCAGCGGTTCACGGGCTGTCTTTATCAGCGATATTACATACCGTAAAGGCAAGGATGTGGAGCTCAAGTCGATTGTTGATGCCTCTTTGGAAGGCGGCGGTAATTCCGTGGAGCACGTGGTGGTGTTGAAACGAGGCAAGGACACTGTGCAAATGCAGGAAAGGCGCGACATCACCTGGGCTGAATTCTTGGAGTATGGGCGCAAGCAGCCATCCTCTCATGTGCCGATGGAGGCCAATGAACCGGCCTTTATCCTGGCGACGTCGGGCACAACGGCTAAGCCAAAACTGGCAGTTCACACCCATGGCGCTTACCAGGTCTGGATTGCCAGCATGGCGCGTTGGGTGTTTGGCCTGCAGCCACAAGATGTCTGGTGGTCCACCTCGGATATTGGCTGGATTGTCGGTCACAGTTACATAGTGTATGCACCGTTGATTTTGGGCTGCACAACGCTGGCGTATGAAGGGTCGATTGACTACCCCGACCCGGCGACATTGTGGAAGGTGATGGAAGAATTTCGCGTCACCAGCATGTTCACTTCCCCGACTGCCGTGCGTTTGTTGATGCGCTACGGCGAATCCTTTGCCAGCGGTTACGATTTCAGTTCTCTGACGCGCCTCTTCTGCGCCGGTGAAGTGCTGAATGCCCCGGCCTGGGAGTGGCTGCAAAAACGGGTGTTTAAAGACCGCGTGCCGGTCATCGACCACATGTGGCAGACTGAGACTGGCGGCCCAGTTTTCGGTAACCCCTATGGCGTGGGTATGATTCCCATCAAGCCCGGTTCA
The DNA here is from genome assembly GCA_029782365.1 of Chloroflexota bacterium. GTDB lineage: Bacteria > Chloroflexota > Anaerolineae > Anaerolineales > UBA4823 > CAWBUW01. The sequence continues at coordinate 173,491 of JAKOUW010000085.1, read as the reverse complement.
GCCGGCATCCCGCTGGCAGGCATCGAAGCCAAGGTGGTGAACGCTGATGGACGTCCCTGCGCGCCGGAAGAGAAGGGAATCATGGTGGTCACACGCCCATTCCCCGGTTTGATTCAATCTTTGTGGGGCGAACCGGAACGCTATAAAACGGATTATTGGGAGCGTGTGCCCTCCGAGGACGGGCAGGGCGTTTATTATATGGGCGATGCGGCACATTTCGATGCGGATGGCTATGCCTGGTTTGCCGGTCGGGCGGATGAGGTGATTAAGATCGCCGCTCACCGTATTGGCACGATTGAGGTTGAGACGGCCCTACTTCGCCACCCGGCGGTGGCAGAAGCCGGTGTGACTGGGCGGCCGGATGATTTGCGCGGCGAGGTGATTTCTGCTTTCGTAGTATTGCGGGTGGGCAACACGCCCTCTGACGGATTGCGCAAAGAGCTGGTTGAAACGGTGCGGAATGAATTAGGCCCTCTGGCGGTCATCGGTGAGATCCATTTTGTTTCCATGCTGCCGAAAACACGCTCCGGCAAGATTATGCGCCGGGTATTCAAGGCGGTTATCCTGGGCCGCGACCCCGGTGATATCAGCACCATTGAAGACGACGCCTCAGTGGATGAGGCCCGCCTGGCCTGGATGCGTATGCGGGCGGAGGTGCTAGGCGAGCAAAAAGAAGACGGGATCATGTAGCCTGCCTGCCTGTGGTATAATTTTGTTGCTAGATAGGAGATTTCCAATGATCGTTATGCGCTGACCATTCACGTGTTTCGGGTAACCTCTCGAAGGTAAGCGGTTTGCTTCGCGCGCTGCAGCATCAATAATATATCGAGGGCGTCTGCCCTCGATTTTTGTTTTTCTGGAGTCTCTATGTTATCTGTCAATCGGATTTCGAAATCTTATTCTACCGATATTATTTTGAAGGAAATCACTTTTTCCATCAACCGGCATGATCGGGTGGGACTAGTTGGGCCAAATGGCTGTGGTAAAAGCACGCTTCTGCGCATCCTAGCTGGCGAAGAACAAGCGGATAGCGGTAGTTATGCGTTCACGCCGTCTGACCTACGTTGGGGTTACCTGAAACAAGGCTTCAGTCCAGCGCCAGGCGATACTCTTCTTTCTACGTTGTCACTGCGAGATCACGAAGTTACTCAGTTGGCAGAAAAAGTAGAACGTCTGGCAGCTTCGGTCGCCTCTTCGCCGGCAGATCAAGCACTGCTGAAATTCTATGACCAGACGATCAGCCAGCTCCAGGCTGCCTCTGAACAAGCCGGGAGAGTCCCCGAAGTGCTGGCGGCACTCGGCCTGAGTCAATTTTCCCTAGACACGCCGCTAAGTTTTTTGAGCGGCGGGCAGAAGACGCGTCTGGGCCTGGCACGCGTGCTGCTGGGAGATCCTCAACTGCTGATGCTCGACGAACCTACCAACCACCTGGATATCGTGATGCTGGAATGGCTCGAAGATTGGCTGGCGCGTTTTCAAGGAGGGGTGCTTGTGGTTTCACACGACCGCACATTTTTGGACAGGACGGTCAACCGCATCCTTGATCTCAGCCTCGAAACACATTCACTCAAAGAATACACAGGTAACTACAGCGCTTATGTCGCACAGGTGCTTACTGAACACGCCCGTCTACAAGCCGCTTACCAGGACCAGGTTTATGAAATCCGGCGCATGCGCCAGGATATCGAACGGACCAAGAACCAATCCTTGAGCGTGGAATTGACCACCACCTCGCGCCAACCGGGTGTGCGGCGCATTGCCAAGAAAGTCGCCAAGAAAGCGAAGGCGCGCGAACGCAAGCTGGATCGCTATCTCGAATCGGATGAGCGAGTGGAAAAACCGCAGGCTGGCTGGCAGATCAAACAAAATTTTTTCGATACATCGCCAGCGGGCGAGAGTCACATCAGCCAATCAGCCATCCGTCTGGAGCAAGTTAGCATCGGTTACCCCGGCTTCCCGGTTTTGCTGCAAGGGTTAAACCTGGATGTACAGGCTGGCCAGCGGATTGCACTGACCGGCCCAAACGGTTGTGGCAAGACAACTCTGATGCGCACAATTGCCGGCAAAATGGAGCCAGTCTCCGGGCGAGTGTATGTCGGGCCTAGCGTCCAGCTTGGGTATATGTCTCAGGAGCAGGAACTGCTCGATCCCCAGCTCAGTGTTGTCGACACCTTGCGCAGAGTCGCGCCGTTTAACCAGACCGAGGCGCGATCTTTCTTGCATTATTTTTTGTTCACCGGAGATGAGGCGCTCAACCTGGTGGGACGGTTGAGTTTCGGGGAGCGCGCCCGCCTGACTTTAGCCTGCCTGGTTGCGCAAGGCTGTAACTGCCTTCTGCTGGATGAGCCGATCAACCACCTGGACATTCCTTCCCGCACGCGTTTTGAGCAAGCCCTGGCAGGCTTTGATGGGGCTATTCTGGCGGTGGTGCATGACCGTTACTTTATTCGCCAGTTTGCCCGGCAAATCTGGGAAGTGCATGAGGGCACGATCCAACGCAACTGGTCAGCGGTGGATCAATCCCAATAATGTTCCATCAATTCATGCGACCAGGCGGGCTGACACAGCTCCCCCTGCGGTAAGAACTCGCTCATCACTGGCTTGATATCCAGTACGGGAGTGCCATCGACCGCATCCAGGTCCAGAACGTACAGGGCGCGCCCTTCTCGCATGAACAGGCGCACTGTGGCCAGCCCCAAGCGGTTGGGCCGATTCTTGGCGCGCTGGGCGAAGATACCGGTTCGCGGCCAGGCCGGGTTATTGCGCGGACGGCGAGCTGCCGTAACAACTTTATCTTCGGGCGCCAGGTGAAACAGGAAGATGATTTCAAGATGTGAAAATTCCTCAATGCCCAGCAGGCTTTCTTCGGGTAGAGAAGGAACGAGAACAATGCGCGATTTCAACCCGCCCCAATGGTCATCTTCCACTTGCAGGCGCGTGTTTTCGATGTAAGCAATTGGGGAGAGCGTGAATTCGGTCATTATCTCCACTCCTGAAATGCTTTTTGGGGTAAAAAGATGGTCAGCCGGGTGGATTGCGGCGAGGCATTGCTCAGCTCTAAGGTGCCGCCCAGGACAGCCAGCAGGGTGCTGTGCAAGGCCAGGCCTTGCCCACTGCTCTTTGCCAGCGCGCTGCCTGTCTCCGCAGGCGATTTTGCATTGGCTGGCGCGGCGGCCGCCAGGCCGACACCATTGTCCACGATATCAATCTTCAAGCCATCCTGCCAGAGCACATCCACAGAAAGGCTAAGCAAATACCCCTCGTCTCCCCCACGCCCGTGACGGGCTGCATTGCGCACCGCCTCGCGCGCTGCAAAGTACAGCACTTCACCAGCCAGGGCCGGGATGCGCCTGGTCGGCTCTTCCGCGTTGGCTTCGCAGTGAAATTGGACGCTGTCGAAGCTGGTGCGAAATTCATTTTCTACCAACTGCTGTAAAGCGCCAATCAGGCCCAGGTGGGTGACTTCCGGCGCTACGGGGGTGGGCAGCTCGCGCAGCAAGGAGGAAATCTGGTTGTGGGCCTCGCTGAGCGCCTGGAGGGCTTCTGGCATTACGGAGTGGTTATCGCTGCGCGAACTCAAGTATAAGAGCGCCGAGTGCAGCGAAGGCAGCACCTCATCATGCAGTACGCGGCGGGCGCGGCGGTCGATCACCTGGCTTTCAGCGATGCGCTGGCGCTGAAGGGCGACCAGGCGGCGGGCAATCTCTGCGCTGGCACGCGCGTCCAGAATGCGTTCCCCGGCCAGGCGAGCCAATTCCACTTCCTCCTGGGTGTAAAGGCTGTTGTCCAGTTTTTCCCCCAACAGCAGTAGACCAATTAAGCCGCGCTGCCCCCACAGCGGAACTGCCCAGGCTGGGCCGCCAAAAAGCGCAGCGGCAGCGGTATCCGTCGGCAGGGGTAAGCATAACTGCTCTCCGGCGGTAGAATGGTTGGCTGGTGAAAACGGTTCGCGCATGGCGCCATTCGTCAGCAGGCGGGCGGTCAGCAGGCCCAGCTCAGGGATGCTGTCAGGCGCACTCTGCGGATACGCCAGGGTAGGGCCGGCCAGGGTCGCCATTTCACCAACCGGCGCCAGGTAAGCCAGGCGGGCGTTTAATAAGCCGTTGCACAAAGCGTCAAAAGCCTGGCGTTCCGGATGGCCCGATTCGTCGCTGCCGGCCAGAATCTGGGAGAGAAGCTGCTGGCTGGTGATAAATGGACGCAGGGTGTCCATCGAGCGCTCGCGTTCGACATAAACACGCCAGCTCAGCAAGGCGTAGAACACCACGACAAAGACCGTCGCCAGGGTGATTGTATAGATTTGAGGCAGGTGGATTTGCACAATGCCCGCCAGCAGCAGGCCAAAACCGCCAGCCAGGATGACCGCCCTGCGCCAGTAGCGCCGCAGGCCGCGGCGGGGCAGCGTCTTTCCGGTGAACACCTCGTATGCAACAATTGCCTGACCGACCAAAAGAATTGCCACGCCGATTAGACCGGCGATGATCAAATCCAGCCAACCCAGGCTAACCTGGGCGGTGATAACACGCTCCGCCTCGCTGTAGCCCTCCAGGTAATTCTGGCTGACAGACAAGATAACGAATGCCAGCGCCAGGCCTACCATCAGGCTGACCAGGAGCAGAAGCAGGGAGGTCGCCACCAACCAGGGTCGGGCGCGCTGGCAGGCCAGCTCACCCATCACCCGGGTGGATGGGCCAGGATGCCTGAGCACATCCAGACTGAGCACGATGCATACCAGGGTGTACAGCGGAAAGAGCAAGAACAACAGCGGCACCCCGCCGATTTCTGGCATGGCATGCAGATCGAAGATCAACAATTGTTCGGTCGAGGGGATTGAGCGTGGCAAAATTAACAGACTGATGCCCCCACCAGCCAGCAGAAGCGCCGCAAAGAACCAGGCGCGATGCCGCAAGCGTAGGGTAGAATCACCCGGCTCCCAATAACCACTGTACCACAGAATCACCGTGTACCAGGCGGCAGGCAGGCAGATGACCGGCAGCCAACCGATCTTCCACCAAAAATCCAATACTGGGCTGGCAAACGAAAAGTTGAAGCCGACGATGATGGTGTGAATCAGGAAAAAAAGCCCCCCCAACAGCAGTGAGCCGCTGGCCAGCCATAGACCCGGGGTGCGCCTTTCGGCGTTTAAATGCACCGTCAGCCCAAGCCAGATCAGGAGCATGGTGTTGAACATGGAGGCCGCCAGCAGCAGCCAATCCAGGAAAACCAGGCCGGTCATTGGGCGCCGTTTTCTGGGTATTTTTCCCAGCCGCCGCGATCGTTCATCACGTACGATTGCCCTTCATCGTCCCAGGAGATAATCCGGCCGGCTATGACAATCAAAGCAGCGCGTGTGCGGGCCACTTTTTCATCCGTCGTCGTTGCATCCAATCCCCAGGCCGCATAGATTTGCCCGTTCGTGCGGCTGATAGTGCGCTTGTCTTGAAAACCCATGCGCGCGGCGATTTGCTCGTTGGTCAACCCCTGCGCCAACAGGCGCGCCACCACCTGCTCGTTGGGCTCGAGCATGGCCATAGGATCGTTTTCATCTTTCTGGCGAACTTCTTGGACGCGCGCCTCGATATCCGGGTCGATAAAACTCCGCCCGGCGACTGCGTCGCGCAGCAGGGGCAGGATCATTTGGGGAAGGAGATAGTTCGACTTACGCACGTAGGCATAATGGCTGAGAATGCCCGAACGGCGAAAGTCACGATAATAGGCATCGTCATCCTGGATCGAGTAAAACACGATCGGGTGGCGGGGAAATTCGCGTCGGATAGCCACAGCTGCCTGGATACCATTCATCTTGCCTGCCAATTGCACATCCATCAGGGTAGCCGTGGGATGAACAGAGCTCGTCTCGGCGTTGGCGCTGGATAGGCAGTAAGCCAGCGCCGCTTCGCCGCTCTCGCAGTCATGGACCACCTCTACTTCGCCAGTGATTTGCAAGCCGCCTTTCAACGCCTGTCGCAGGCGCGGGTTGTCTTCCACCAGCAGCAGTTGCATAGTCATACTATCATTCTAACGGAACAATAGAGGAATCAGCAAGATCACCAACATGCCCCACCCAACATACAGATTAGAAGCGATGGCGAAACTGCGCTTGAGCGCCTCGTTCCAGGCAGACTGCCCCGGGCGGATCTGGGTGTAAATCATCCAGGAAAGGAGGAAAGTATTGATCAGGTTCCAGCCGATCATCACCAGGCGGTTGACGGTCAATCCGCCTGATAACTGGGTACGAGAAAGTATTGCTGTCAGAGCATATACGCTGACCAAAACGGCGAGGCAGGTCAATACCAGGAAGGCTTTTTGCAGCATCCATCGGCCACGCGGCGCAAGGTCCTCCAGTCTTAGAGGGGTGGCTCCCAAAAGCAGCGCCATGACGGCGAAGAGCATGACATTATAGGCGATCAACACATCGCGGTTGGAAAACGGCGCATAGAAATTAAATGGAATCAGCGCCACATAAATCACCGCCACCAGCAGGGTGGGAAAAACCAGCACCTGTAGCAGAGTCGCCAGGATGCGGCTGACGCCTTGTTGAAAATCCTGTTCCTCTGGCGCAGCCTGTGGATTATACATCCAGGCGACGGCGAAAACAGGGATCATTCCGCCTATGCCGGCTGCCACGAAATTTTGCACTTCCATCGAAATCTTCACATTCAGCGTTTCAAACAAAACCAGCGAAACAGCAAAGAAGGCGCTTGCAGCAATCGCACTCAAACCGGCGATGGTGAAAACTTCCAGTGACTTGTATAGGAAAGCAAACCGCGCCGGCCCGCTGTGCTGCAATGCCAGCAGGCTGCCCGGGTGACTGTTCAACACCACGAACAGCCCGACGCCTGCCCAGACCAGCAGGCAGTTGTGAATCACCAACTGGATCATCGCCTGGCTGCGCATTGCCGGGGCCATGCCCGTTGTGAGCAACAGCGTATACACCACGCTCACCCATAAAACCGCCCCCAAAATCAAAGCGAATCGGCCTCCCCGCCGGCTGGCCAGCGCCAGGTAAGCTATGATGGCTGAGCCGATGATAGCCGGGGCGACCAGCACCAGATAAGGCACACGGTCAATGTATATGGCGTTGCTGGCGGCGAGCAGCCCGCACAGCAAACCGCTCAAGCCGGCCAACCCTCCGGTGAGCGCCCAATTGATAGAGGGTTGAGCGTGGGGGGATTCTTGAAGCCGGAAATACCAGAAGTTGAGAAGCTGGTTTTGGGGCGCTTCGGCTCGGCAGGAGAGCAAATCGGCGGTGAATTCTTTGCCTGAGTGCTGCTGCATAGACTGGCGGTACAATTCTTCCAGAGCAGCAGGATCTTGTGAGACTGCCTGTATCTGGCTCACATATTTCATGTCCACTTCCTTGTTGAAAACGATTTCAGGGGTGGTTTCCGCGCCGCGGGTGCGCTCGCTTTCCATCCTGATTATAGGCTAACAAGCATCACCAATACCGTCAAGCACTCAAGTGTGTTTATTCGATGCCTTGAGAGGTAGTCAAGGAGCGCCGCTTGATCTACACTTATGCCAGGATTTTATAAAAGGAGATTGGCATGTTGCTGAGAAACCCGGACGGAACCTTTTTTCGCATGAAGATAATCGGCTATGCGGAGCCGCGGGCTCGGGCTTATGTGCGCGCCAATGCCTTGCGGCTGCAGCTTTCAGCGCGTACCGCGCAGGGTGGTTGGCAAACCGATTGCATTGGGCTGACGACCTACGAAGCTGGCTGGCTGGCAGATTGGTTAGAGCAGGTGGCCGGAGGTACGGAAACCCGTTTGCGGCTGGATTTCCTGGAACCCTGTTTGTCATTCATGGTATTGGACACACCCAAAGGCCGTAAAGTGCGCTTGTTCTTTGAGGCCCAGGCCCGGCCGGGCTGGTTGATGCCTGCCTGTCGGGGTTTGCACGATCTGTGGCTGGATTTTCCCTTGCAAGAGCTCAGCCAGGCAACCGCAGCCCTGCGCCAGGAAGCCGCTCGTTTTCCAGAGCGCTCAATTCCGGCCGCCCAGGGGTCTTTTCTGCGAGCTTAGCCCGATCCTGCTGAACTAAGGTATACTCGTCGGCGAGTATGCCAGCCCAGACCCTTCGCTTGTTGTTTGTCGCCGACGGTCGTTCGCCAATTGCCCTTAATTGGATGCGGTACTTTGTTGAGCGCGGCGACCAGGTTCACCTGGCGACTACCTTCCCGGCGCAGGTGGATTTAAACCTGGCATCACTCACCTTTATCCCGCTGGCATTCAGCCAGGCGAAGCAGGGTGTGCAGGCTGGCGGGGGGCAGTCGCGCGCTGGAATCTGGCGGGCAGGGGCAGTGCGGCTGCGTACCGCCGTCCGCCAGTGGCTGGGGCCGCTGACCATTCCCACAGCGGGAAGGCGCATCGGGGAATTGATCGAGCGTCTCCACCCCGACCTGGTGCATGCCATGCGCATTCCATTCGAGGGTATGGCAGCGGCAGCCGCCTGGGATGGCCCGGGCAAGGCCCCTCTGCTGGTGTCGGTTTGGGGGAATGATTTCACCCTGCACGCGCAGGCTTCCCCATTCATGAGTTGGCTCACCCGCCGCACACTCCAGAAAAGTGCTGCCCTTCACACAGACTGCCAACGCGACGTGCGCCTGGCGCAGAGCAGAGGGTTTGCGGCCTCGAAACCGGTGATTGTCCTGCCGGGAGCGGGCGGCCTGCAGCTTGAGGTGTTTTACCCACCAGCCGATGAAAACCTGCGCCCGCCGGTAGTGATCAACCCTCGCGGCATCCGGGCGTATGTGCGCAGCGATACTTTTTTCCAGGCTATACCATTGGTATTGGCCCAGCGCCCCGAAACGCGCTTTCTTTGCCCGAACATGGCAGCCGAACCGCAGGCAGCCGCCTGGGTGGCGCGCCTGGGCATCGACCAGGCCGTTCAACTCCTGCCGGCCCAAACCAGGCCGCAGATGGCTGAACTGTTTCGCCAGGCCCAGGTAGCGGTTTCTCCGGCCTTTCACGATGGCACGCCCAATACTTTGTTAGAAGCAATGGCTTGCGGCTGTTTTCCGGTGGCGGGGGATATTGAATCCTTGCGCGAATGGATCACGCCTGGCCAAAACGGCCTGCTGGCTAACCCGGCCGATCCCCGGGCGTTCGCCCAGGCGATCCTTGCGGCGCTGGGCAATCCAGCGCTCCGGCAAAAGGCGCGTGCCCACAACGCCAGCCTGGTCGCCGAGAAAGCAGATTACCGCCTGGTCATGCCCAGGGCAGGCAAGTTTTACGCGGAGATCATCCAGCGCCATCAGGCGCAGGGTGATTTGTTGGGCTAGATGTGGATCGCGTGGCCCTCTGCGCCATGCGCCGCTTCCATCAACGCCTCGCTCAAGGTGGGGTGGGCATGGACATTGCGGGCAATTTCAGCCGGTGTGAGCTCCATCATTTGTGCCAGGGTTAACTCTGGCAGCAGCTCGGTGACTTCCGGCCCGATCAGGTGGGCGCCAAGAATCTCTCCATATTTGGCATCGACCACCATTTTGACAAACCCGCTGCCTTCACCCAACCCAAGCGCTTTGCCGTTTGCCTGGAACGGGAAGCGCCCGATTTTCACTTCATAGCCGCGCTCCTTGGCCTGCGTTTCCGTGATGCCAAAGGAAGCGATCTGCGGCTGGCAGTAAGTGGCGCGCGGCATCATTTCGTAATTCAGCTTGATCGTTTCATGGCCGGCGATATGTTCGGCGCAGACGATCCCCTGGGCGGAACCAACGTGCGCCAGCATCAGCTTGCCGGTCACATCACCGATAGCCCAGATCCCCGGTACATTGGTGGCCATACGTTCATCAATTTCGACAAAGCCTCGCTCGCTGATTTTGACGCCCATTTCTTCTAACCCCAGTCCGCGGCTGTTGGGCCTGAATCCGATGGCCACCAGCGCCTGCTCGGCTTCGACAACTTTGGTCTGTCCATCGGCTGAGACAGTGACTTTCACGCCCGCCTCAGTGGTCTCGACGGCTTCGACTTTGTGCCCGATCAATGAGGTGATGCCGCGCTTTTTGAAGGCTTTCGCCAGCTCTCCGCTGATTTCTTCATCTTCCAGGGGCACCAGTCGCGGCAGCATCTCAACGATGGTAACCGCCACGCCGTAGGAGCTCCACACCGTGGAAAATTCGACGCCGATGGCGCCCGAACCGATGACGACAACCGACTTGGGAAGCTTTTCCTGCAAAATGGCCTCCAGATAAGTGACCACTTTTTGGCCATCCACTTTCCAGGCGCCCGGCACAGCTGCCGATGCACCGGTGGCAACAATGATGTTCTTGGTTTTCAAATCGCTGGTTTTCCCCGTGGCATCGGTTACACGTACAGCATTGGCCGCGGTCACCTTGGCCTCGCCCATGTACACATCGATGTTATTCTTCTTCATCAAGAAACCTACGCCTTTGGTCAGGCGGTCAGAAACCTGGCGGCTGCGCTTGACGGCCACGCTGAAATCGAAGGTCAAGTTTTCAAAAGCGAAGCCAAATTCCTTGCCGCGCTCGCGCAAGGTGTGGGCGATTTCAGCGTTTTTCAGTAAAGCTTTCGAGGGGATGCAGCCTACATTTAGACATACCCCCCCCAGCCAGCGTTTATCGACAATGGCGGTTTTCAAACCGAGCTGCGCGCAACGAATGGCGCTCACATAGCCGGCAGGGCCAGCGCCCAATACGACGACATCATAATCAGGCATGCGAAGATTCCTTTCCGAAAAAAATTAAGCAGGATAATTTTGCAGCGATTCTACCACTGTAGCCAGGAAGTTGTCGGCGCTGGCGCCGTCCAGGATGCGGTGGTCAAAAGTCAGGCTGAGATAGACCATCGGGCGGATGGCGATGCTATCCTCGCCAACCACAACGACACGCTTTTGAATAGCCCCGACGCCCAGGATGGCGCATTGCGGCTGGTTGATGATCGGAGTGGCAAACAGCGAGCCGCTGGTGCCGTGATTGGTGATGGTAAACGTCCCGCCTTTCACCTCGTCGGGCTGCAGTTTGTGCGCCCGCGCCCGGTTGGACAGGTTGTTGACGGCGCGCGCCACGCCAGTCAGCGAAAGGCTGTCGGCATGCTTAATCACCGGGACGATCAGCCCCTCCTCGCCAAGGGAGGTCGCCATACCGATATGCACGGCGCGGTGCAGGAGGATGCCCTGTTCGCTCCAGGATGAATTCACCAGGGGGAAGCGTTTCAACGCGCTGGCCGCCGCCTGCATGAAATACGCTGTATAGGTCAGGTTGATTCCCTCGCGCGCCAGCGCGGATTTGTTGGCCTGCCGGTGGGCCTGGATATGGCTGAGGTCGGCCTCCATCACGGTCGTGACGTGCGGCGAATTGTGTTCGCTGAAAACCATATGCTCGGCAATTGCGCGGCGCACCGGAGTGAGCGGCAGCACTTCATCGCCTGGAATAGACGCGGGGGGTTGTTTTTCTAATGCCTGCGGCGCGGAGACCGGCTGTGCGGCAGGCGCAGGCTGCTTTATTGGAGTGGAGCGCTGCGCCAGGTAATCCAGCACGTCTTGCTTGGTAATCCGGCCGCCCTCGCCAGTGCCGCTGACTGCGTGCAGGTCGATTCCCTGTTCGCGGGCAATTTTTGCCACCACAGGGGAAATAAAACCTGATTTTCCATTATGCCCGCTCGAAACAGCTGCCTGGCTGCCCTGTGCTTGAGCCAGACTCGAAAGGGGCGCGGGTTTCGCAGCCGGGGCGAGAATTTCCGGGTGAGGTGGCGGCGCGGCGGCCGGGCTTTCGTCGGCGGTTTGGATGCGAGCCAGCACGGTGCCGGCCCGCACGGTGGCTCCTGGCTGGATATGGATCTCTACCAGCACGCCGGCTGCCGGGCTGCCGATTTCGGTGTCAACTTTGTCTGTGTTGACTTCGACCAGCGCCTCGTATTCCTCCACCCGCTCGCCGATTTGTTTGAGCCATTTCGTGACCGTACCTTCGTTGACCGATTCGCCCAATTGGGGCATGTACACCGGAACGGGCATGTTTCCTCCTGGATTAAAAGAAAACAGGATAACGCCTGGGGTTTGCTTCACTCACCAGGCGGTACACCTTTTCGAAAATTTCTTCCCGGTTGGGTTTTGACCAGTAATCGCCGTCTGAGCCATACGCCGGTCGATGCGCCGAAGCAGAGATGGTCAGCGGCGCTGAATCCAGCCAGGCATACCCGCCTTGTTTTTCCAGGACCTGCTGTAGCATATAAGCCGTCCCACCGCCGGGGACATCTTCGTCGATGAAGGCGACCCGGCTGGTTTTTTGCAGCGACCGGCATATCACCTGCTGGCGGTCGAACGGCAGCAGCGATTGAACATCAATCACCTCGGCCTCGACGCCTGCTTCGGCCAATTTCTCGGCAGCCTCCAGCGTGATTTTCACCAGGGCGCCATATGTCACCAGGGTAATATCGGCGCCTGGCCGCACGATTTCCGGCACACCCAGCGGCAGGGTAAAATCTGCCAGGTTATCGGGCAGGCGTTCTTTGTTGCGGTAACCATTGAGCACTTCGATCACAACAGCCGGCTCCTCAGCTTTCAGGAGAGTATTATAGAAGCCAGCCGCCTGGACCATATTGCGCGGCACCAACACATGCATCCCACGCACCAGGTTAAGGATGCCCGCCATGGGCGAGCCGGAGTGCCATATGCCCTCCAGGCGGTGGCCGCGCGTGCGCACAATCACCGGGGCGCGCTGGCCGCCTTTGGTACGCCACAACATGGTGGCCAGGTCATCCGACATGATTTGCAGGCCGTACAGAATGTAGTCCAGGTATTGAATCTCAGCAATCGGCCGCAGGCCGCGCAGCGCCAGCCCAATAGCCTGCCCAAGGATGGAGGCTTCGCGGATGCCGGTGTCGCTCACCCGGTAAGCGCCGAACTTATCTTGCAGGCCGCGAAACCCCTGGTTCACATCCCCCAGCCGGCCGACATCTTCCCCAAATGCCACCAGGCGCGGCTCGCGCTGCAGCATCTTTTCAAAAGCAGCGTTTAATATTTCAAAGCCCATCAAGGTGGGTGAAGCCTCGGAATACTGCGCCGGCGCGACTGGCACATCCAGAACGCTGCCAGGCTGACCGGCTGGTAGATAAAGGTAAGCGTTATAGCGCTCTTCTAAAAGGGGGTGCTGGGCTTTTTTCCAATCCAGCAAGGCAGTTTTGGCTGGCAAATTTTCCGCGCGTACGGCCAGCAGCGCTTCATCCAGCGCTGCCTGGGCGTCTCGCCGGTAAGGCACCTGGATGGTTTCCAACTGCTGAATTATCTTGCGAATTAATTCTCCCCGGCTCGACTCCCTGGCAAGCTCTGCCAATAATTTTGCGACATGCTTGTTTTCTGCCATGATCGGGCCAATATAAGCCTGCCAGGCATGCTTGCGTTCGGCTTCGACGGCTCGGCGGTCTTCATCTTCCCAGGTCTCCAGGGTTTTGGCGTCCACCAGGCTTTCTGCCAGCAGCCAATCACGGAATTGTTTCAAGCAATCGAACTCAGCTTCCCATGCCAGGCGCTCCTTGGATTTATAGCGTTCATGGCTGCCTGAGGTGGAATGCCCCTGGGGCTGGGTGAGCTCGGTAACATGCACGATCGAAGGCATGTGTTCGCGGCGGGCGACCTGCGCCGCTGTCCGGAACACTTCTAGCAGGCCGGGATAATCCCAGCCTTTCACTTGATAAATATCGAATCCATCACAGCATTCGCCCGCAGGGCGGCGGAAACCCTCCAGCAGCTCGGAGATATTCTCCTTAGCGATCTGGTACTCATTGCTGACCGAGATGCCGTAGGAATCATCATAAATGGTGATGATCGCAGGCACGCGCAGCACACCGATGGCGTTGACCGATTCCCAAAACAGGCCTTCGGCGCACGAGGCGTTGCCGATCATGCCGAACACAATTTCATCGCCGTTATGCGAAAGCTGCTTGAACTGTTTCAGCGATTCTAACTGCCGAAACAGCTTGGAAGCATACGCCAACCCGACCAGCCGCGGCATCTGGGCCGCCGTGCAGGAGACATCCGGCGCGGAGTTGAATTGGGCGGTGAGGTCCTTCCAGGATCCATCCGGATTGATACTGCGCGTGTTGTAATGCCCGATCATCGAGCGCCCGCCGGAAGAAGGATCGGCCAGGGCATTCACATCCGCGTAGAGTTGGGCGAAAAACTGCTGTATGCTGATCGCGCCCAGGGCGAACATGAGTGTCTGATCACGGTAATATCCGCAGCGAAAGTCGCCTTTTTGAAAAACATGGGCAATGGCCAGTTGGGGCAGCTCTTTTCCATCGCCGAAAATGCCAAACTTCGCCTTCCCGCTCAATACTTCGCGGCGGCCGATATAGCTCGCCTGGCGGCTGCGGTAAGCCAGGCGGTAATCGGCCAATAGTTCATCACCTGTCAAGGGGAGATCAACCCGCGCCATATCACCTCGAGTAATGGGATAAAAATTAGCCACTTACTCGATTATACCGCTTAAATAAAAGCAGGGCGGGATGGCCGTTCGCAGCCATCCCGCCCTGCAAATCTCTAGCTCACAATCGCCTGGCTGATGATCTCGGCAACGTCAAGCACCTGCAGCTCGCTGTTGGCGTCTTTGCGGGCATCGGTCAGCATCACCATGCAGAACGGGCAGCCGACGGCAATCGTGGGGGCGCCGGTGGCGGCTGCCTCAGCGAAGCGGTTGGCGTTCACCCGCTGTTTGCCATGCTCTTCTTCTTTCCACATTTGTGCGCCGCCCGCCCCACAGCAGAAAGACTGCATCCCGCTGCGCGGCATTTCGACCAGTTCGGCATGGGCGCGCTCCAGGGCCTTGCGGGGATCGATCAAAATGCCGTTGTGACGGCCCAAATAACATGGATCATGATAAGTAACCAGACCGGCTTTGTTTTCATTCAGCTTCAACTTACCCTGCTCGAGCAGCTCGTTGATCAGCTGGGTGTGGTGAATGACGGTGTAGTTCCCGCCAAACGCCGGGTATTCATTTTTCAGGGCGTGCAGGCAGTGGGGGCAGGTGGTGACGATGCGCTTTGGCTTGACTTCGTTCAGCAGTTCCACGTTAGCCTGCGCCAGGCCGAAGAAGATATCCTCTTTGCCCGCCCGGCGGGCAGAATCGCCGGTGCACTGCTCGTTTTCGCCCAGCACCGCATATTTCACCCCGGCCGCTGCCAGGATAGCGGCGAACGCCTGGGCAGTTTTCTGGGCACGGGCATCGGTGGCCGGCGCGCAGCCCACCCACCACAGAATGTCGGGTTCGGACACATCCTCGATGGTCGGCACGTTCAGGCCGGCAGCCCATTTCATACGTTCGGCTGGGGAGATGTTCCAGGGGTTTACATTGCGTTCCATGCCGCGGAAAGCCGCCTGGAGCTGCTTCGGGAATTCGTTCTCCATCAACACCAAAGACCGCCGGATTTCAAGGATATCGCGCATCGGCTCGTTATTCACCGGGCAGATATCCACACAGGCGCCGCAAGAAGTGCAGGCCCAAACGGCTTCTTTAGAAATCGCAAATTCCAGCAGTGGCTTCGACGATGCTTCCCCCTTTGCCAGGCGCGCGCCCTCGCTGTTGAAGAAATAGCGCTTGTTGATTTCCAGGGCGGCCGGCGAAAGCACTTTGCCCGTGTTGTAGGCCGGGCAAACTTCCTGGCAGCGGTAGCACATGATGCAGGCATAGCCATCCATCAACTGCTCCCAGCCCAGATTTTCCAACCGGGTGGCGCCAAACTGCTCGATTTTTTCGTCGTCGAAGTCGATCTTGCTCAATTCACCCATCGAACGGCGTTCAGGTTTGAGCAAGAAGTTGAGCGGGGCGAAAAACAGGTGGATGTGTTTGGAATATAGAAAGTATGGGAAGAAGCCCAGGATCATACCCAGCGCCAGCCAGAAGCAGACATGTTCAGCGCCAGTCAGGGCGGCCGGGCTCCAGCCGGTCCACAAGTTGGCCAGTTCTCCGGCAAACGGCTGCCAGGGCAGTTCCTGACCTGCTGCCAGCTTAAACGACTCACCCACGAAACGAGCGCCTACATGCACAAGAATAAACCCGCCGACGATAGCCGAATCGCGCTTGATGCCAAAGCGCGCCTGCGGGCTGAGCAGCACATCCTCACGCGCTGTCAACCTGGGATCTCTCACGACGAAGCGGCGGATGAGCAGGGCGACCATGGAAACCAGCACCCAGAAGCTCAATTGATCGGCCAGCAGGCGGTACAGGTTGCCCAGCGGGCCGACTCCCAGGAAGGTAAAGTGAGGGATGAATGCTTCCAGCACGTCGCCCAGGTTGACCAACAGGTAATAGATGAAACCCCAGGCAACCAGGCCGTGCAGCAAGCTGGGCAGCAGACGAATTTTAAAAGTCGGCTGCAGGGTAGCCACTTTGAAAAGCACGGAAACCAGGCGCTTGACTGCCAGGTTCCAATCAGGTTTGCCGTGGCCACGCGAGATGATGCCGATGATCCGCCGGCTCGCCAGGTAAACAGCGTAGCCAGAGGCCAGGACGGCCAGGACAAATAAGATTTTTTCAATGAGCGTCAGCATGGGGAACCTCCGCGAAAGAATTGCGCGTTGCGTCACAATCAGTTTACCATAAAAGTGTGCAGGCGTTTACAATTTTTCAGCGGCTCGAAAGATTTAAAGCAGCGCTGCAGAGATCAAGCTGCAGCGCTGCGCCGTCGCTCCGGCCTGGCTCAACCGGAGGTGCAATTCACTTATTTGCCGTCGATATGCTGCAGCGCGGCGACTACTGCCGGGTCGTTTTCGACAGAATATTGATCCCAGGAGCTGACCACTTCCTGGTCGGGCTTGACGCCAACTTTTTCCCAGGTGGTGTTGGGGTGGTTGAGCGGCCGGAAGGATTCGGCGGCAATTTCGGCCTGCGAGCCGTCTTCGAACGAATAAACATACTTCAGTTCGACCACGCCGTTGGTGGTTTCGCCGATCAGGTAAGCCCGGCCCAGGTCCTGCAAGATGCCGGGGAAGATCTCGCCGGCGCTGTAACTGCCTTTGCCCACCAGGATCACCAGAGGCATGGTCTGTGAACCGTGCAGGTCTTTGCCTTTTTTCAAATCCACCGCTTCGTCTTTCTCGCGGTTGTAGAAGTGCCCCACCACGCCTTTGGAGAAGTAGGACAGAACTTCTTCCATCAGGTTAACCGCCCCGCCGCTGTTTTCGCGATCATCGATAATCAGGCCATCCAACGGCCCGGGGGCGCTCATCTCGTTAATGGCGTCGCGAATGCTGGCCGGCACCGTGCTGTCGTTAAAGGTCATCAAGAAAATATAGCCGACGCGCTTGCCACCCGGCGAGGTCAGCACCGAGTGCGGCAGAGTCATCGAGCTGTTGATCGCCGCCCGGGTGATAGTCACTTTGCGTTTGTCCGTGCCGGGAGTTTGCACTTCCAGGGTAACC
Organism: Chloroflexota bacterium; assembly: GCA_029782365.1. Lineage (GTDB taxonomy): Bacteria > Chloroflexota > Anaerolineae > Anaerolineales > UBA4823 > CAWBUW01. Next base: position 156,121 of record JAKOUW010000085.1, on the reverse strand, counting down.
TGGGTGCCGGCCGGGCCGCGGATGATCGGCCGGATGGCGCCGGTTGCATCGATGATTGCCTGTCCGTCGGCGGTAAAAATGCTGTCGCGCGGCTTTAACCCCGCTTTTTCGGCAGGCGAATCGGCGAAGACCACCAGGATCACCGCGCGGGTCTTATCCTCCGAGGCCGAAACCAATACCCCGATGCCCACAAAGTTGTAATTGCCGGCGTATTCCTGCGCTTGGGCTTTGGCTTCATCCGGGCTGAGAAAAGCCGAATGATTATCTCCCAGGCGGTCGATCATCTCGCGCATATCTGAATAGAATTGCTGGTTGGTCAGGCCGTCATCAATTTTTTTGCGGTATTCCACATGCACGGCGTCCCAATCCAGGCCGTTGAAATCGGGGTACAGATAGACATCTTTGACTGTCTTCCACAAATCCTCAAAGACGCGCACCTGCAGGTCTTTGGGCATGGGAGTGGGCGATTCGGTGGGCAGGTGCGGGTCGGCGGTGGGCGCGGCGTCGGTAGTACCCGGCTGAGGGGTCACCTGCGGGCGGATTGGCCTGCCGGTTTCGGTTGGCTCGGCATCGCCGCCGCCAGGTTGAACCGGCGCGGGCGTCGTTTGCACCTCGGCTACCGGGGAGACCTGCGAGCTGAGCGGCTCACCGCTGGCCAAACGGTAGGCGGCCTGGCAGGCCAGGCTGGAGAAAGACAGGACAGCCAGTAATAAAAAGGCGAGGAAGATCAGGCGTTGGTTGTTTTTCAAAGGTTTCATAGGTTCACTTTAAGGTATCGAAATATTTCATACTGGCGATCACCACCGGGTCATTCTCGATGGTGTATTCGTCCAGGTTGCTGGCCACTGCGAGATCGGGTTTGACCCCCACTTTTTCCCAGGTGGTGTTCGGATGATTCAAGGGCCGGAAGGCTTCCTGGGCGATCCAGGCGTGTGAGCCATCTTCAAAGTCATAGCCCCACAGGGTCTCGACCACGCCGTTGGTGGTCTCGCCGATTAAATAAGCCCGGCCGATATCTTGCAAGATACCGGCAAACACTTCGCCGTAACTGTACGTGCCTTTGCCGACCACTACCACCAGCGGCATTTTTTGTGATCCGCCGATGTCGTGTCCCTTCTTCAAATCGAGTGGACGTTCGCTCTTGCGGTTGAAGAAATGACCGACGATGCCGGTGGTGAAATTCGACAGAATCGGCTCCATCACCGTGTTAGCGCCGCCCGTATTGTCACGGTCATCGATGACCAGGCCGTCCAACGGCGCCTCGGCTGTCATTTCTTGCAGGGCTTTGACAAACGTAGTGGGGGTTGTGCTGTCCTGGAAACTCCACAAATACACATAACCGATGCGTTTTCCGCCCGGCGTTGTCACCACGGAGTGTGGCACAGGAAACGCTCCGCGAATTGGCTGGCGGGTGATCGTCAGGGTGCGCGGTGCCTGCCCCGGCGTCTGCACTTCCACGGTCACCTGCGAACCCTGCAGCCCGCGGATGATATTCTTGATAAACCCGTTTTCGTCTAAAATTGGCTCACCGTTGGCGGTTAAAATGCTGTCGCGCACCTGGATGCCGGCTTGCTCAGCAGGTGAGCCAGGGAAAACCAGCAGGACCACAGCGCGCTTGCGGTCTGGCACCGCTGAGCTCAAAATACCGATGCCGACGTAATTGTTTTGCCCGGCGAATGTGTTCTGTTGGGCTTTGACCTCATCCGGCGTCAGGTAGGCGGAGTGGTTGTCGCCCAGGCGGTCGATCATCTCTTTCATTGCCAGGTAAAAATCGTGATTGCTCAGGCCCGCTTCGATTTTCTTGCGGTACTCCACGTGCACAGCGTCCCAATCCAGGCCGTTGAAATCCGGGTACAGGTAATTTTCTTTGACAGCCAGCCACAGGTCTTCGAAGACCTTCAACTGCAGATCGCGCGGCATCTGGGTGGGTTCCACCGTGGCCGTGGGAGTCTCGGGGGTCGGGGTAAACGTCTCGCTGGGCAGGGGCGTGAGGGTGCTGGTTGGCGAAGCCGAGGGTGTAAAAGTTGGGGTGAGGGTGGCGGTTGGGGTGGGCGTGGAGGTGTCAACCGCTGTGGCTGTGCTGGTCGGCGTCGGCGTCTCAACGACGCTTTGCACGGCCTGGCAGGAAAGGCTGGCGATCATCAAAATAATGATCACCACCCAAAATGGGGGCCTGGTGTGCTTCCTGTTTGGCATAGAACCCTCCTGTTAAATCAAGCCCCGCCGTCGCTGTAATCTTTGGGGTCGGTTGGCGTTTTCCCGCTGGGGTCCCAAACATACACCCAATCGCCCACCTTCGCCCAATTGTACAGCCAGTGAGCGTCGCCGGGCGCCAGGTTGACGCAGCCATGCGATTGGGGGTAGCCGAAGCGCGTGCGCCAGTAGGCGGTGTGCAGGGCGCGCGACTTGTCGTAATACATGGTCCAGGGCACATCCTGGAGATAATAATAATCTGAGCGGTCGGCTTCAAAAGCGCCCGACATCGGCGTGGCATCCAGCTTCTGGTAAATCTGGAAGACGCCGGGCTGTGTGTAGAAAGGTTCCACGCCAGTGGCAATCAACGTGGCAAACACCAACTGGTTGTTCTCATACACGGACAGGGTTTGTTCGAACAGATTGACTTCAATCCAACGGCTGCCTGTCACGCCCTGCGGCTGGACGGGGTTGGGCAGCACCCGCCCGACTTTGCGCTGTTCCACCCACTGCCCGGGGCCGACCAGGTACCAATCGACGTTGTCGGCCTGTTGGGTGGCATAAATTTGCACGAGCTGGTACTGCAGCAGGGGCGGGGTGTTGGCGTCGGGAGCATTATAGCCAGGGGCGGCCTTGGGATGCAGCTCGGCTTCGAAAGGCAAGATCCAGCCAAACGGCCGTTCCGGTGTGCGGCGGAACAGCAGGCCCTGGAAGCGGTTGGCGGCCCCGACCCGGGTCGCCACATCCCGGTCAGCGACCCAGCCGCCGTCGCGCAGCATGAAATAATCAGGCTTGGAGCCGCCGTCCGTGATCACGGTATCGACATATGAGATGTAACGCAGCGCGCCTGGTTGGATGTAGTAGGCCGGGTTTTGGTCGGCGATAGCGTCGTCCAGGGTGGTATAGACCGGGACGGCGGTGCCCTTGGGCAGCATGGCATACGAGAAGGGTATCGTCACCAGGTCGGCGGGAGGCGGGGCAGCCGGCAGGGGCTGCAGGGGTAAGCGTAAGCCCTGTTTCGCCTGGGCGGCGCGGAAAGCCGCCGGGCCGAGCGGCAGGCAGTCGCCGGCAGACTCAGGCGGGGTGTCGGGCAGGCAGAGCGCTGTAGGTTCAGGTGGGTCGGCTGCCAGCGCCGGCTGTGGGATGGACAGGCAGAGTAAGCCAACGACGCCCAGCAAGACCAGGCTGAAGGCAAGTCGAAAGTTGAGGGGTTGAGTCATAATTCCGAAATTATACTCGCCCAAGATTAGAATACGATGATTCCAATAAAGAGAGAAAAAGCCATGAATTGCCTGTGCCATATCGGTGACCAGGGGATAATCAATGTATAATCGCAGTGAGTTTTCCGCAGGAGAGTTGCCCGAATGACCACCCCCGCCGCTTCCCCAACGCCCGTTCAAATCTGGCTGATGGCCGCCCGGCCGCGCACGCTGCCCGCGGCCTCCGCGCCGGTGCTGGCTGCCTCCGCCGTTGCTTTTGCGGAGGGGCGCTTCGCCTTGCCAGCCGCCCTGGCCGCCCTGCTGGCGGCTTTGCTGCTGCAGATTGGCGCCAACCTGGCCAACGATGTCTTTGACTTTCACCGCGGCGCCGATACTGCCGAACGGCTGGGGCCGCTGCGGGTCACGCAGGCCGGTCTGCTCAAGCCCGGGCAGGTGTTGGCGGGCATGTGGGTGTGTTTTGGGGCGGCCGCCCTGCTGGGCGTGTACCTGGTCGTGCTGGCCGGCTGGCCGGTGCTGGCCATTGGCCTCTTTTCGATCCTGGCGGCCATCGCCTACAGCGGAGGCCCCTTGCCTTTCGGCTACTACGGCCTGGGTGACCTGGTGGTTTTCATCTTTTTTGGGCCGGTGGCGGCCGCCGGAACGTACTTTGTCCAGGCTGGTTCGGTCAGCCTGGCGGCCTGGGCGATCTCCATCCCCATGGGTCTGCTGACCACGGCCATCCTGGTGGTCAATAACCTGCGCGATGTGGAGACCGACCGGCGCGCCGGCAAGCACACCCTGGCGGTGCGGTTTGGAGCGCAGGCGGCGCGCTGGGAATACACGCTGTTGGTCGGCGTATCCTTCTTGTTTTCCCCCGTCCTGGCAGCCAGCGGCCTGGCGCCGGGCTGGATTTTATTGAGCTGGCTGGCGCTGCCCAGCGCTTACCGCATGCTGCACCTGGTGTGGCATGCCCAGGGGCGGGCGCTCAACCAGGCCCTGGGCGGCACCGGTCAACTGGAACTTCTGTACGGCGTTTTGTTGGGTGCCGGTTTTGTGCTGGGCGCCCTGCTGAAGTAGCGGCGGGCGGCCCAGGTTCAGTTCAGGATGTCGGCAAATTCGCGCAGTACAGCTTCGTAATCGTTGACCACGCTCTCCCATGAGCGGCTTTGGGTGCTCAAGATCAGCTCCAGGGCGCGCAGCCTGCCGGTGCAGGCCTGGCTGTTCGCCAGCCGCTCGCTGACGCGCAGCTGCTGGCTCAGGCCAACGCTGATCGTGGTCAGAAATGCCAGCACAGCCCCCAGGATGCAGGAGACGCGCCAGCCAGGCACGCCCGTGCCGATAATCGGTCCATTGGCGACGGTCAGGCCGGTGATCATCGTGCCCATGGCAGAGCTGAACAGGCTGGTCAGCACCAGGGAAGTGTTCAACCGCCGGAAGTTGGCGGCTGTGCGCTGCGCTCTCACCAGGCTGTCGTTCAAATGTTGTAAGAAACTGGTTTGGCTGACGGGGGCTTGACTTGACATGCTTTCCTCCATTAAGAACAGGCGCGAATGAAGCCGGATACAGCAAGTTTAATTGAATCCAGGCCGCCTGTCCAGGCGAGAAACATGGTAAACTTATACCTTGGTTGTTTCTACATCTGCGCAGGCGTGCATACCAAAGCTGCCTGGCAGGGTGGAACAACCCGATCTGCAAGATCGTCATCATATATTTTTTAATCTACCCTGGAGGTTTGAAATGCAAAAAAAATGGGTTTATTTATTCGATGAAGTAGCCGAAGCGGAAGCCTATGCCGGCGGAAGCTGGGAAGGCGTGCGCGGCCTGCTGGGCGGCAAGGGCTCAGGCCTGGCCGACATGACCCGTGCCGGCGTGCCGGTGCCCCCCGGTTACACCATCACCACCGAAGCGTGCAATGAATTCCGCAAAGCCGGCCAATTCCCCGAAGGTATGTGGGAGCAGGCGCTGGCGGCCCTCAAAGTGACCGAAGCCAAGGCCAACAAAAAGTTCGGCGATCCGGCCAATCCACTGCTGGTTTCCTGCCGCTCGGGCGCCAAGTTCTCCATGCCCGGCATGATGAACACCATCCTCAACATCGGTGTGAACGATGCGGTGGTCGAAGGCATGATCAAGCTGACCGGCAACCCGCGCTTTGTGTGGGATTCGTACCGCCGCCTGATCGAAATGTTCGGCACCACTGTCTTCAACCTGAACGATGAAGTCTTCGAACACCCGATGGCGGAGTACAAGGCGAGCAAGGGCTATAAGCTGGATATCGAAATGACCGCCGATGACTGGAAAACCCTGGTCGGCACATTCAAACAGGTGTTTAAGAAATACGTTGGTTTTGACTTCCCTCAGGATGTCTACAAACAGCTCGAGCTGGCCACCAAGGCCGTGTTCGAATCGTGGATGGGCAAGCGCGCCATCGATTACCGCCGCGCCACCAACATCTCCGACGACCTGGGCACGGCGGTCAACATCGTGACCATGGTCTTCGGCAACATGGGCAACGACTCGGGCACCGGTGTGGCCTTCACCCGCAACCCGTCCACCGGCGACCGCAAGATGATGGGCGAGTACCTGCTCAATGCCCAGGGCGAGGACGTGGTGGCTGGCATTCGCAACACCGACCCGGTCGAGAAGATGTCAGAGACCATGCCCAACGTCTATACCCAGTTCATGGACATCTCGAACAAACTGGAAAAACACTACCGCGATATGCAGGATGTGGAATTCACCATCGAGCGCGGCCGCCTGTGGATGCTGCAAACCCGCAACGGCAAGCGCACGGCCAAGGCCGCCATCAAGATCGCCGTGGATATGGCGAACGACGGGCTGATCTCCAAGCAAGAGGCCGTCCTGCGTGTCACACCCTCGGATGTCGATACCCTGCTCCACCCGCAGTTCGACGACAAGGCGATGAAAGACGCCGAGAAGTCGGGCACCTATTATGCCAAGGGCGTCAATGCTTCGCCCGGCGCGGCCGTGGGCCAGGTGTATTTCGACGCCGACACCTCGGAAAAGATGGCCAAGGAACAAAAACAAAAAGTGGTCATGGTGCGGCCTTTCACCAAGCCCGATGACGTGCACGGCATGATCGCCTCGCAGGGTGTGCTCACCAGCGAAGGCGGCGCCACATCGCACGCCGCGGTAGTCGCCCGCCAGTTTGGTATCCCCTGCGTGGTCGGCGCTTCGATGATCAAGATCGATCTCGAAAAACGCCAGATGTCCGTCGATGACAAAGTCGTCAAGGAAGGCGAATGGATCTCGGTGGACGGCACCACCGGCAAAGTGTTCGTCGGCAAGATCCCGACGGTGGAAACCAAGATCGAAGAGCAGACCGAGCTGCTGACCCTGTTGGGCTGGGCCGATGAAATTTGCGCCCGCACCGGCATCCGCAGCCTGCCCGCCGGCTGGCCGAGCCGCGGCCTGCAGGTGTGGGCCAACGCCGATTATCCCAAGGATGCCCGCCGCGCCCGCGCTTACGGCGCCGTCGGCATCGGCCTGTGCCGCACCGAGCACATGTTCTTCGAGCCGCAGCGCCTGCCAATCGTGCAGCGCATGATCCTGGCCGAGACCGGCGCCGAACGCAAAGCCGCCCTGGATGAGCTGCTGCCTTACCAGCGCTCGGACTTCGACGGCCTGTTCGAGGCGATGGACGGCTACCCGGTCATCATCCGCCTGATCGACCCGCCCTTGCACGAGTTCATGCCGGATGAAGAGAAGCTCTTCGAAGAGGTCGTCACCATGCGCGTCAAAGGCCAGACGGACGGCCTGGAAGCCAAGGAAAAACTGCTGGCGGCGATTCGCGGCATGCACGAAAGCAACCCCATGATGGGCCTGCGCGGCGTGCGCCTGAGCATCTACATGCCTCAGATCGTCGAGATGCAGGTGCGCGCCATCTTTGAAGCCGCCGCCGACTGCGCCCTGCGCGGCATCACCGTCAAGCCTGAGGTGATGATCCCGCTGACTGGCACGGTCAACGAGCTCAAATGGATCCAGCCGCGCCTGATCTCCATAGCCAGGCAGGTGATGGAAGAAAAGAAGATTAACTTCCATTACAAATTCGGCACAATGATCGAGATCCCGCGCGCCGCCGTCACCGCCGCCGAGATCGCCGAGTACGCCGAGTTCTTCTCCTTTGGCACCAACGACCTGACCCAGATGACCTTCGGCTACAGCCGCGACGATGCCGAGCGCAACTTCCTGGTCACCTACGTAGCTGAAGGCATCCTGCCCAAGAACCCCTTCCAGACCCTGGATCGCGGCGGCGTGGGCAAGCTGATGAAGATGGCTGTGGAAGATGGCCGCAAGACGCGCGTCGAGCTCGAAGTCGGTATTTGCGGTGAGCACGGCGGCGACCCTGACTCCATCGAGTACTGCCACATCGTCGGCAACAACTACGTGAGCTGCTCGCCGTTCCGCGTGCCGATCGCCCGCCTGGCGGCCGCCCACGCAGCGTTGAAGCACGCCGGCACCAAGATCGCCGAAGAGAAATAACCCGCCAAACCTGATCATCACGGCTGTCCCAGACTATTTTGGGACAGCCGGTTGTTATCTACAAGGAGCGACAATGCCTGAAAATGCAACCCCCCTGATCCCGCGCAAAGTTTTATTCGGCAACCCCGAAAAAGCCATGACACGCCTCAGCCCCGATGGCCGCTACCTGAGCTACCTGGCGCCACTGGATGGCGTCTTGAACGTGTGGGTGGCGCCGGTGGAAAACCTGGGCGCCGCTCGCCCGGTCACCGCCGACAAGGTGCGCGGCATCCGGTTTTACGAATGGGCCTTCACCAACCAGCACATCCTCTATCTGCAGGACAAAGGCGGCGACGAGAACTGGCGCCTGTACAGCGTAGACCTCGCCAGCGGGCAGGAGCGCGATCTGACGCCGTATGAAAAAGTCTCCGCCCGCCTGCAGCAGCTCAGCCCCGAATTTCCCTCCGAAGCGCTGGTGGCTTTGAATGACCGCAACGAACAGCTTCACGACCTCTACCGCCTGCAGTTGAGCACCGGCGAGCGCACGCTCGTCGAACAAAACGAGGCCGGTTTTCTGGAATACACCACCGACCGCCGCTTCCAGGTTCTGCTGGCCTCCGCCATGACGCCCGACGGCGGCATGGCAGTCCACCGGCGCGGCGCAGACGGCCAGTGGGCGCCGTTCCTGCAGATCGGCATGGAAGACACCCTGACCACCAGCCCGGTGGGTTTCGACGGCCGCAGCGAGAACCTCTACCTGCTGGACAGCCGCGGCCGCAACACCGCCGCCCTGTTCAAGCTCAACATGGCCAGCGGCGCCGCCGTCTTGCTGGCCGAGGACGGCCGCTCCGATGCCGATGGCGCGCTGGTCCACCCCGCCACGCATGAAGTGCAGGCAGTGCGCTTCAACTACGAGCGAGTGAGCTGGCAGGTGCTCGACCCGGCCATCCAACCCGACCTGGATTACCTGCGCGGCGTGGCCGACGGAGACCTGGAAGTGATCAGCCGCACCCTGGACGACCGCTTCTGGATCGTGGCTTATCTGATGGACAACGGCCCGGTGCGCTACTACCGCTACGACCGCGGCCAACGCCAGGCGGTGTATCTTTTCTCCAACCGTTCGGACCTGGAGAGCTATGCCCTGGCCCGCATGCACTCAGCCGTGGTGCGCACGCGCGACGGCCTGGATATGGTGTGTTATTACACCCTGCCGGTAGGCTCAGACGCTGCCCAACCTGGCCGCCCGCAGCGCCCGCTGGCGACTGTGCTCTTCGTGCACGGGGGGCCGTGGGGGCGCGATGCCTGGGGCTTCAACCCTTATCACCAGTGGTGGGCCAACCGCGGCTACGCCGTGCTGAGCGTCAACTTCCGCGGCTCGACCGGCTTTGGCAAAGATTTCACCAACGCCGGCAACCTGGAGTGGGGCGCAAAGATGCACGACGACCTGCTGGACGCGCTCGCCTGGGCTATGGGCGCAGGAATTGCCGCCCAGGACCAGGTGGCGATTGCCGGCGGCAGCTACGGCGGCTACGCCACCCTGGCCGGGCTGACCTTCACTCCCGATGTGTTCGCCTGCGGGGTGGACATCGTCGGCCCGTCCAACATCATCACCCTGCTGGAGACCATCCCGCCGTATTGGGCGCCGATGGTCAACATGTTCACCAGCCGGGTGGGCGATTTTCGCACCGAGGAAGGCAAAGCGTTCCTGGCGCAGCGCTCCCCGGTCAACTTCGCCGACCGCATCCGCCGCCCGCTGCTCATCGGCCAGGGCGCCAACGACCCGCGCGTCAAGCAGGCTGAATCCGACCAGATCGTGAAAGCGATGCAGAGCAAGGACATCCCGGTCTCGTACGTGCTCTTCCCCGATGAAGGACACGGTTTTGCCCGCCCTGAAAACAACCTGGCCTTCAATGCCATCACCGAGCTGTTCCTGGCGCGCATCCTGGAAGGCCGCTGGGAGCCGGTGGGCGCTGATTTCGCTGGCTCCAGTGTGCAGGTGCTGGCGGGCGCCGAGCAGGTGCCCGGCCTGCCCGCCGCCCTGGCCGCCCATGCGGCAAAAAGTTGAGGTGAACATGGACGCTCTCGCTGCCATCCATCAGCGCGCTTCCATCAGCAAGGTGAAAGCCGCCCCCCTGCCGCGTGCCCTGGTCGAAGAGCTGCTCTCGGCCGCCGTGCAGGCTCCCAACCATCACAAGGTGCGCCCCTGGCGTTTCGTCGTGCTGAGCGGCGCCGCCCGCCAGCGACTGGGCGCGGTGATGGCCGAATCGCTGCGCCAGCGCAAGCCCGAAACGCCGCCCGAGGGCCTGCAGGCCGAGGCCGCCAAGGCCCTGCGCGCCCCGCTGGTCATCGCCGTGGGCGTGGACCTGCCTTCCGAGCCGAAGGTGGTGGAGATCGAGAACATCTGCGCGGCGGCTGCGGCTGCCGAAAACCTGCTGCTGGCTGCCCAGGCGCTCGGCCTGGCGGCCATGTGGCGCACCGGCCCGGGCGCCAGCGACCCGGCCGTCAAAGCTTTCCTCGGCCTGTCGCCCGATCAGCCGCTCATCGCCTTCATCTATATTGGCTACCCAGAGTTTGAGCTGCCGCCCCCCGAACGCCCAGGCTTCGCGGACCGCACAACCTGGATGGAATGAACCACAGCCCTGCCCGGACGATTGATCCGGGCAGAGTGTTTTAATGGGCCATTTGTCATGCTTGACTGTTTCTGAGATGGGGCTAGAATCATAGTAGGTTTTATTTTGTGGAATCTTGATATTTCCCTGGAAAGAAACAATGTGACCGTCTATTCATTCAATGGGTCTTCATTAACTTTCCCTGGAGACGGGGTGCGGGTGAAGCAGACGCTGACGGCCACCACGGCGACCAGCACCTATTTCGTCAAGAACTACTACGAAGTGGCGGGCGGGAGCGCGACGAAGTATTATTACCTGGGCAGCCAGCGCGTGGCCATGCGCAGCAGTGTGGGCCTGCGCTACCTGTTTGGCGATCACCTGGGGAGCACGAGCGTGAGTGCGGATGGGAGTGGGGGAAATGTGACGAAGCAGTTGTACAAGGCGTTTGGCGAAATCAGGTACTCCACGAACCCTAGCCTGCCGGCGAAGTATCAATATACCGGGCAGTACAGCTACACCAGCGGGGCAGCGGCTGACTTTGGGCTGATTTTCTACAACGCACGTTTTTACGACCCTGCGTTGGGCAGATTCTCTTCGGCAGATACCATTGTACCCGGGGCAGGCAATCCGGCTGCCTGGGATCGTTATGCTGGAATGCTCAACAACCCAATTAACTCTATTGATCCTACTGGCCACGGCTGTATAAGATTAGGTAATAGAATGAGTTGTTCAGATCTTTTCCCTGATTTAGATAAAGAGATATCGTCTAATGTTTCCGTAGCATTAGATAGAGAAATTGATACACCGTGGTCCCAATATAATGTAACGGCCGGAGGATTTCTAAGCGGCAATTTATGTGGATTTATCTCAGCTGAAATTGTCGCAGAAGCAATAATGGGACATTTAATACCATTGCAGCAAATTGTCGACTTAAATCCTACAAAAGAGATGATTGAACCGAAAGACGTAGAATATCTGGTAGAAAATACTGTTCCAGGAGTGAAAATTACTGTTGTAATGTGGGGTAGCCCAGATTCTTTAAAGCATATAGTTAGTTGTGTTAAAGCTGGGAAGTATGTAATAGTCCATGTACGCGTTGATCCAAAAACCGGAAAACTTATTCCCCAGGAATTTGTTCCCCTAATTATTGAAGGAAAACCAACAGGTAAATATGATCCGCGATATCTCGCGAACCATTACGTTGTCATTAAAGAGATTTCAGATAACAAAATCACCGTAATCAATCCTCTCAATAATGACCAACAATCTTATTCCCCTAAGGAATTCGAGGCTTCATTTAGCAAGAACTATTTAGTGATTACACCTCCCTCGCAATATAGTCTAATTTATATTCCCACATAGGTGTTATGATATGAAGATTCTACCCATCATTCCACTTATCTTTCTTTTCGCCACGATGAGCTGCACTGCGACAATTCGTACCAGTGTAGTTGAGGAACCTAAAGCCACTATTACCAACCAGACAAAGCCAACCTTCATTATTGAACCGACTTTGCCGAAAGCATCGATCCAGTCGCCGGCAACTACCATGCCTTACCCAACAGCCTTACCTACGAACACGGCCTTCCCGACCGTCGAATTGCCCGCCTATCTTCAACGCAATTGGGTCGCATTTATTAGTGTGCAAGAAATGGGTATATATATTGCACGAGCGGATGGCTCTGAAATGAAGAATGTCATTAAAGATCAAGCGGCCGATTTCGTGGGTTCATCTCCTGCCTGGTCGCCTGATGGGCATCAATTGGCTTTCATTTATGCCAAACGATTCGATACGGATTGGAATGACAAGTGCTTCCAGATTATGACGATCGGCATAGATGGGAAGGATCTGCATCAAATGACCGATGAAATGGACGATTGTAGTAGAAGCCCAAACTGGTCTCCAAATGGAAAAAGCATCGTTTATGCGAGTGAATCTTTTCTTGAAAAGAAGTGGATCGTTGATATCAAGCTCCGCAACGCAGATGGAAATACGCCTCAATTCCTGGTGAAAAATGGCTTTCGGAATGATTATCCTATATGGTCGCGAGATGGGAAAACAATTTATTATATATCTAACAAACCGAATGGCCAGCTTAATCACTTAATGGCAATCGACAGCGATGGAAAGAATGAGCGCTTGGTGAAAGATTTGCCCGGTAAATATAATTTTCTTAATTCAATTTCCCCGGACGGGAAAAGGCTTTTAATTTATGTAGATACTACTGATCCAAAAACTTGTATGAATTTAGCTGTTTTATCATTGCCCGATGGCGCACTTGCTTCCTACTTCAATCCTGTTTTTGCCCAGGCAGATGGAAGCTGGTCGCCGGATCCAAGATATATTGTGTTGAATGCCGGTACGAGAGACTGCCGATTCGGTGGCATGGATGCCTACATTATGGACATGCAAACGAAGGCGATGACACGTATACTTCGATATTTAAAATTGGCCCCTGAATATCCATCCTTTTCGCCCGTTCCGGCGCTGCAGATAGAGAACCAATACCGGCTTACTGAATTTGGTGATCGAATAAATCTGCGCAAATCGCCATTTCTCAGCGCTAAAATAATAAGGCAGCTCCAAACCAGCGAGACAGTAACCATCCTGGAAGGCCCGGTAGATACGGATGGCTATTATTGGTGGCGCATGCGCACGGCAGACGGCGTCGAGGGTTGGGCGGTCGAGGTGGCGGGCTGGTACGCTCCGCTCGAGCAGCCTGGCACTTCGACGGTAACGCCTGCGCCATAATGGTTGGTCTTAGCTGAGACGACCGCAGGATTTCATGATCATCAGGCTTTCCGCTGCGCATCATCGATGATCTCCGCCACAATTTCGGCGGCGGGAATGGCGGCGTCGCACACCAAGGCGTCCGCCGGCTCTTCCAGCGCCGCGATTGGATCGCTTGGGCGGTAAACTTAAATCATTGATAGGAGGTTCAACCTTTACATTGAATGATCACACTAAAGGCAACTACCATGGTATGACAGGTAGAGGTTATATTGATTTTGAGACCGGCGGCTCATTCCCAAGTCCTTACATAAATATCTTCCATGAGGTTGGGCACTTGATTGATGCTAATTCTGAAGGAGGAAATCAATATGTTAATGCACTCGAAAAAAGCCCACGCACTTGGATAACTCCAGAAGGAAAGATTGACACAAATAATGCCCTCCTCAAACCTAAAGTTTCTGATCCTTACTGGACCGGTGGCCAAGACGCTTTGCAAGGCACCAATTATACGGCTCAAAACTCAGATGAACAGTGGGCAGATACATTAGCGAACTTTGTTGCAGGCAACATTATTACTGACATGGGTGCGGGAATAGATATGACTAAATTTGTGAGTGGTGTTTTTGCTCCATAGGCGTACACATTCTTTATGCACCATACGGTATAGCAGGAGACACTTTAAGATGAAGCTTATCTCGTTATTCATTCTTACCTTAATCCTGGTATTCATTTTCGCTGGATGTAATCGACCAGGCGCAACGGCTCAATCAACACAGTTCAGGCAGTCTCCTTCCCCAACGGTAGTTACACCTACCCCTACCAGAACCTCAACGGCTACGGCAACCATTACCAAAACGATCATTCCGCCAACACTTACCTTGATCCCTTCGGCTACTCCAACCTTGACGCCAACGCCGCTGGACACACTCGAACCTTCAAAAGCAGATGGGGTGATTCTTGGTTTATTACAAGATCCGGGTGACTGCCTGGCACCCTGCTTTTGGGGTATTGTACCGGGCAAAACAACTCGTGATGAAGCAAGTAGCTTCTTTTTTCATCTGGGATTTTCACCTTACAATACAACGCACGATGGAAGAGACTATACTAGCTATGAACCTCAATTAAAGGGTAGTTTTTCGTTCGGGGTAATGCTCGTGTCACAAAATAAAATTGTGGAGAATCAAAGAATAGGTATGCAAGTGATCGGGTCGAATGGCATAACCGAAACCCGCTGGATGGCTTATTCACCCAAGGCCTTGATCCAGCGTTATGGGAAACCCTCAAGTGTAAATTTGACCTGGAATCTAGAAAGTGGAAATACAACTTTCTTCATCGATCTATATTTTGATGACTATGATTTAATTGCCACTTTTCACTCTCCTGATGGCCCGGAACCGAGTTCACCGCAGGAATGTCCACTTGCAGTTCGATATGATTACGTAATCCTTTGGTTGGGCAAAAATCCTTACTATCCTCCGATTAAAGGTGTGCCCCTCGATAAAGGAACTACTTTGACAATCGATGAGTTCGTAAAATTAATGGCAGGAGACTCTGATCGATCTTGCTTTACGTTGAATCTAGAAGCGTTTTTACCACATTAGAAGGTGGCAATTGCAGCGGGCGTGGGGCGAGCAGCCCGTACAGCGGCAGCTACGCCTGCGCCATCGGCAGCCTGGCACGTGCGCGCCCTGTACTACACGGCAGGCAGCGCCTACATCGGATACAAGGACGTCTACACCGGCACAGCCGAGAGCAGCAGCCTGACCTGGCAGCAGGTGGGTGGGCGGCTGTTGACCCCGGCCAACGCCGCCTCTGTGCGGCTGGAACTGCGGGTGGAGGGCGTGTCGGGCTGGCTGGACTTCGACGACGTCAGCCTGCAGGAAGTGTTCACGGTTAACCTGGTGTATGACGCAGAGAACCGGCTGGTGAAAGTGCTCCAGAACGGAACGTCCATGGCTGCGTTTGGCTATGATGGAGACGGGGTGCGGGTGAAACAGACGCTGACGGCCACCACGGCAACCACCACCTATTTCGTCAAGAACTACTACGAAGTGTCGGGCGGGAGCGCGACGAAGTATTATTATCTGGGCAGCCAGCGGGTGGCGATGCGCAGCAGTGTGGGTGTGCGCTACCCGTTTGGCGACCTTGACATTGCTTTGCAATGTCCGGGCAGCACGAGTGTGAGCGCGGATGTGAATGGGGGGGGCGTGACGAAGCAGTTGTATAAAGGATGGGGTGAAATCCGGTACACCTCGGGCAGCCTGCCGACGAAGTATCAATATACAGGGCAGTACAGCTATGCAACAGGGGCAATGGCTGACTTTGGGCTGTTATTCTGTAACGCCCTGACAACTACGTCACAGACAGCTCAGCCGCGCTGTCTGGCCGGTTACGTGCCTCTGGGTTCAGTGGTATTTATGGATTCTGTGCGTCCCTGATTCTGCCTTCATCCCAGCCGTGTTGAGGCTGTTGTATAATAAACGCAGGCGGGGTTTTCATCCCCCCTTCTGTTCGGAAGGGACGATTAAACAATGATATCCAGGAAAAACCCACTTCTCCTTGTATTATTCTTTAGCCTTCTATTCGGATGCACCGCGCCTAGCGCTGCGGTCAGCACGCCCACAGTGAATGTATCCCTTTCCGACACTCCAGCGCCAGCATTTACGCAAACCCCTACCTTCACAGCCAGTCCTGCGCCAACCGGCACTCGCACGCCAACCCCTACCTATGTACCCTGGCATACGCTCCCGCCTCCTACGCCCTTCTTCTTCGAGACAGACTGGACGCTTGCCTATACCGCCTTGGTGATCGATAATCCCAAAGATCAATTTAATGAGTATCATTATGAGATCAATACAATACAACTGAACGAAAAAATACCTGTGAAATTAACGCAGAAAATAGGATCATTTTGGAAACCCAGATGGTCTCCGGATGGCAAGCGGTTGGCATTCATAAAAGTAGATCAGAACCCAACTTCCTTAATTATCCTTGATCTCGCCACAGGACAGATAGATGAGATTGCGAATGTCTGGGAATATGTCTGGTCGAGGGATGGGCAGCGGATCGTGTATTGTGATTATTTTATTTTTCAAAAACCGCCTTTTCACTGTTATCTGTCGCAGGTAGACCGGCTGACTGAATCCCGCAAGACGCTGATCTCTGAGGCTTGGTATGTTTTGTCGTTAAATTGGTCGCCAACGCAGGATCAAATCCTGGCGCTCGCTGAACGTGATGTTGGCCCGAGAGAGATTTATCTCATCCATCTGGATGGCAAAACGGATCGCATCCCCAATGGGAATCCGATCGGTGGGGACTTGATTTGGCATCCTGGTGGGCAAAAAATAGGGTATATCTTATCATCTGATATTGGGGACGCACGTGAGATCGACTTGAAAACACAGAAAGACATCCGTCTCACATATACTTGGAAAAGCGTTGGCAATATAGCCTGGTCGCCGGACGGAAAATACCTGGCATATGCGAGTTTGGATCCGGATGACATATTCTCTTCCATTGGCATGTTTCTTCTCAACCTGGAATCGGGGAAAACCACTTTGGTTCCCCAAAATGGCCTGCGCGCAATTGATCCGAGCTGGTCGCCGGATGGCAAATACCTGGCCTATCTGGAGTATGGCCTTTTTCTTTTTGATAAACCCAACCAAAACCAGGGCTGTTCCATCCAGGTATATGAGCTCAAGACGGGAATTTCCAGTCGAGTTCTCGCTTCTGGCGCCGAGTGCATGCCGGTATCCTGGAAGCCGATGCCATAAAAAGACGAACCCGGGCCTCGCCTGAAAATCCGGGCGTCATCCCGAATAGAAGGCGGCAGAAGCCAATCCTGGGCAGCGTACAACGAAAAAGCCGCCCCTGGCGAGGATCGACAAGGGGCGGCCTGGATGAGGCCATCGGCTGCTTTTAGATCGTCTGCAATTCGCCGCGGGCGAAGGCCGCGCCCTGGCGCAGCGCCTGGAAGTTGGAGGGCAGCAGGCGCCGGTGGCGCTCTGGCAGGTGAGTGTCGAGCGATTTTTCGATCGCCTCCAGCGGCAGGAAGGGCAGCTTCTCCAGCAGCGCGCCGAGCATGACGATGTTGGTCAGGCGGCGGCTGCCGATCGTCTCGGCGATCTCCTGGGCGGGGATGTGCACCGCGGTGATGTCCTGCCGCAGCGCTTTGCGGTTGACCAGCGAGGCGTTGACCACCAGCGCGCCGCCCGGGCTGATCAGCGGTTCGTACTTGTCGAAGGATGGCAGGTTGAGCACCATCCCGGCGCCGGGGCGGTGCACCAGCGGCGAGCCGATCTCTTCATCGGAGATCACCACGGTGCAGTTGGCAGTGCCGCCGCGCATCTCAGGCCCGTAGGAAGGCATCCAGGTGACGTTCAGGCCGTTGTCCATCCCGGCAAAGGCCAGGATCTGCCCGGCGAAGAGCACACCCTGCCCGCCAAATCCAGCAATGATGATTTCTGTTTGCATGTGCGCCTTCCTCAGAATTTCAACCCGGCCAGGGCCGAGGAGACTTTGAAATCTTCCAGCGGGTAAACCGGCAGCATGTGCTGTTCCAGCCACGACAGGGCTTCGATCGGCGTGATGCCCCAGTTGGTCGGGCAGGTGGAGAGCAGTTCGACCATGCTGAAGCCCAGGCCGCGGCGCTGGGCTTCGAAAGCCGTGCGGATGGCCTTCTTGGCCAGGCGGATGTTCTTGGGATCGTGCAGGCTGCGCCGCGCCACGAAGCTGGCGCCGTCCATCTTGGCCAGGATCTCCGACATGTGCAGCGGGAAGCCCATCGATTCGACATCCCGCCCTTCGGGCGAGGAGGTGGTTTTCTGCCCCGGCAGGGTGGTGGGGGCCATCTGCCCGCCGGTCATGCCGTAGATGGCGTTGTTGATGAACACCACGGTGATGTTCTCGCCGCGCCCGGCGGCGTGCATGATTTCGCCCATGCCGATCGAAGCCAGGTCGCCGTCGCCCTGGTAGGTGAAGACGATGCGGTTCGGCAGCACGCGCTTGATGCCGGTGGCCATGGCCGGGGCGCGCCCGTGAGCCGCCTCGACAAAATCGCAGTTGAAATAATTGTAGGCGAACACCGAGCAGCCGACCGGCGCCACGCCGACGGTTTGCTGGCGAATTTCCATCTCGTCCATCACTTCGGCGATCAGGCGGTGGGCGATGCCGTGGGTGCAGCCCGGGCAGTAATGCATCGACACATCGGTGAGCGACTGCGGGCGGGCATAGACGGTTTGCACTTCAGGTTTGACCAAGATATCCATACCGACTGCTCCTAGTTGTGAGAAAGATGCATGCGGTTGCGCCAGCGCAGGCGGCCGTTGCCGGCGCTGCTCAGCGGTTCGCAGGCCATGCGGCGGATCTCCCCCAAGATTTCTTCGGGGAAGGGGGTCATGCCGCCCATGCGGCCGTAAAATTCGATCGGCAGGCAGCTTTTGGCGGCCAGGCGCACATCGTCCAGCATCATGCCAGCGTTCATTTCGGTCACCAAAAAGGCCTTCGCCTGTCGGGCAATCTGCTCGACGCGCGCCGCCGGGAAGGGGCTGAGGCTGATCGGGCGGAACAGGCCGGCTTTGATGCCTTCGGCGCGGGCTGAGCGCACCGCCGACAGGGCAATACGCCCGGCGGTGCCGAAGCCCAGCACCACGATCTCGGCGTCGTCCAGGTAATATTCTTTGTAACGCACTTCATTTTCCTGGATGGCAAACCAGGTATCCAGCATGCGCAGGTTGGCCACTTCTTCATCCTCGGGCTTGATGTAGATCGAGGAGAGGATGCGCGGCTTGCGGCCTTCGGCGCCGGTGACGGCCCATTCTGGGCGGGTTTTGCGCACCGCTTTCATCTCGGGCAGCTCGGCCGGCTCCATCATCTGGCCGATGTTGCCGTCCGCCAAGACAAAGACGAGGCTGCGGTATTTCTCAGCCAGGTCGAAGGCCAGCACGGTCAGGTCGATGGCCTCCTGCACGTTGGCCGGGGCCAGCACGATGCGCGGGTAATCGCCGTGGCCGCCGCCGTGCACGATCTGGTTGTAATCGCCCTGCGAAGGGGCGATGTTGCCCAGGCCGGGCCCGCCGCGCATAATATCCACCACCACCACCGGCAGCTCGGTGCCGGCAATGTACGACAGCCCTTCCATCATCAGGCTGATGCCCGGGCTGGAGGAAGAGGTCATCACGCGCGCCCCGGTGCAGGCTGCGCCGTAGACCATGTTCACCGCCGCCACTTCGCTTTCAGCCTGCAGAAAAGCCCGGCCCAGCTCGGGCATGCGGTGCGACATCCATTCCAATACTTCGGTTTGCGGGGTGATCGGGTAGCCGAAATAGGCTTCAACGCCGGCCCGCACCGCCGCCTCGGCGATAGCAAAATTACCTTCCAATAATTCACGCGCCATGCCGCGCCTCCTAGCCTGCCGCCGGCGCTGCGCGCAGCGCACGGTTGGGCGTTTCTCGGTAAACAGTCAGGGCTGCTTCAGGACAAACCAGGGCGCAGATCGCGCAGCCTGTGCAGCCTTCGGCGCTTAAATGCACCGGGTGGTACCCTTTGGGCGTCAGGCGCTCCATGTCCAGGTTCATCACCGCTTGTGGGCAGGCGTGGACACACAGCTCGCACCCTTTACAATACAGATCGCTGACTTCGATCCATCCCTTGACGGGCATCGGTAAACCTCCTGCAGAATTAAAATATTTGGAGTGATACAACCTTCATTATCATCAACTTCGCTCCGCATGGCTAGTGCTAACTGTCATATCTAAAGGCGGGAGAATATCATATTCGTTGATTCAGTGTACAATTCACCCCCTGGCCTGGCCCTACAAAAATGTCAGGCGCGCCGCGCCGCCTTACAGTTTCATCAGACCTCGGTTGATTCGCCATCTGCCTATTGAATTTGCCCTTACCTTGTGGTATTCTGTAGGTAACCGAAAAAGGCAAATTCAGTGAAAACTGGAGGCGCAAAACTATGGGTCTAAAACCGGGCAACCGGTCATGACTGCCAGGTCGCCGAAGTTTAAATCGATAAGGAAGATTTAACAGACCTGGCTTAGCACAAGCAGGTCTGTTTTTTTACAGCCTGGTACGGATAGGAGAATGCGATGAACACGCAAGCGAAACCCAACCGATTACAAAAAGTCATTTCATTGGCTGTGTTGATTGCGCTGGTGATGAGCCTCGGCCTGGCCGCCCGTCCGGCTGCGCAGCCTGTCGCCTCCTTTATCGTCCAGGGATCTACTGTCAGCCAGGTCAGCGCGCTGGTGCGCGCCTACGGCGGCTCTGTCACCGGCGAACTGTCGTTGATCGACGGTGTGTCGGCTCTGCTGACCGCCGAAGCTGCCAGCCGCCTGCGGCAGGCGGCCGGGATCAGCTCGGTATTCCCCGACCAGGCTGTGCAGGCGGTGGATAAGGGCGCTGGTTCCGCAACCAGCAAAACGCTGGCTTCGGATTACCCGGATGTGGTCGGCGCCGATGTCGTCTGGCAGAAGGGGGTGACCGGCAAAGGCGTCACGGTGGCGGTGGTCGATTCGGGTGTGGAAATCAGCCAGACAGGACTGGACCGCGGCACAGGCAAGAAAAACGACAGCAGGGTGCTGGCTTTCGTCGATTTTGTTGAAAATAAGCGCACGCCGACTGATCCCTCGGGGCACGGCACGCATGTCACCGGGGTGATCGCCAATGCCAGATTGGGCGCGGATGGCGAGTGGATGGGGGTGGCGCCGGATGTCAACTTGGTGATTGTGCGGGTGCTGGCGGCCGATGGCAGCAGCACCTACAGCCGAGTGATTCGCGGCATCCAGTGGGTGGTGGAGCACCAGGATGAATATGATATTCGCGTGCTGAACCTTTCGCTGGTGGCGCCAGCCCTGGTGCCCTACTGGGCCGACCCGCTCGACCGGGCGGTTGAAAAGGCCTGGCTGAAAGGCATTGTCGTGGTGGTCGCCGCCGGCAACAGCGGCCCTGACCCAATGACGATCAGCGTTCCCGGCAACACCCCCTATGTGATCACTGTGGGGGCGTTCACGGATAACTACACACCCAATGACTGGAGCGATGACTATATCGCCCCCTTCTCTGCCGCCGGGCCGACCTTCGATGCCTTCGCCAAGCCGGATGTGGTGGCGCCGGGCGGCCACATCGTCTCGACCATGCAGCCTTCCTCTTATCTGGCGCGTAAATATGCGGATAACAAGGTAGCGGCAGGGTATTATTCGATGGCCGGCACCTCGCAGGCGGCGGCGGTCGTTACGGGCGTGGCGGCCTTGACCGTGGCGGCTAACCCGGCGCTCAGCCCGGATGAAGTCAAGTTCCGCCTGATGTACACTGCTTTCCCCTGGGTGAACCCGCAAACCGGTGACGCACTGTACAGTGTCTGGCAGCAGGGGGCGGGCCGGGTCAGCGCTCCGGATGCCGTTTTCCAGCCGATCAGTGGAAGCGCCAACGCCGGCATGGACCTGTTAGCCGATTTGCACGGCGATACGCACTATCAGGGGTACACCATCTTTGACCCGGCGACGGGCACCTTCCGCCTGACCAACGGCCTGGAAGGCTGGGCGAACGGCTACGGACAGTGGGATGGCCACATGGGCAACTGGGCCGGGGCAATGGGCAACTGGGCTGGCTACACCACCTGGTATGCCGCCATGGGCAACTGGGCCGGGGCGATGGGCAACTGGGCTGGCGCCATGGGCAATTGGGCCGGGGCGATGGGCAATTGGGCCGGGGCGATGGGCAACTGGGCTGGCGCCATGGGCAACTGGGCCGGGGCGATGGGCAACTGGGCTGGCACGATGGGCAATTGGACCGGCGCGATGGGCAACTGGGCTGGAGCCATGGGCAACTGGGCTGGAGCCATGGGCAACTGGGCCGGAGCCATGGGCAACTGGGCTGGCGCCGTTGGCAATTGGGCTGGCGCGGTTGGCAATTGGGCTGGTGCGGTCGGTAACTGGGCCGGCAGTCTGGACTTCACGGGCAGCGTCTCCGACAGCGTTTGGAGCGAGCCAGCCCCTTAATTCGACTCTTGGGTTATTGGGCTGCCAGGGTATGTCATAGCCCTGGCAGCCCGCTTTTTTTATTTGACAGGTGGATGCTTTGCGTTTATAATTCAGCCCGCTGTGTTCCGGCAGAGCCTGCTGGGACTAACTGCGGTTGGACGGATGTCCAAAAAAAATTCCAACTTACCCGGGCGCTGGCATGAAAGCGTACCTGTTGCGAGCAGCCTGGCGAAGTGAAGATTGGAGAATAATAGATGAAGTACGCGATTGTTGAAGATGGCGGCAAACAGTATAAAGCCGTCGTAGGCGCCTTGATCGATGTCGATCATTTCGACTCGAATGTGGGCGAAGAGATTGATCTTGAGCGTGTGCTGTTAGTCGCTGATGGCGACGCCGCCGAAATCGGCACGCCGTTCGTGGCGGGCGTCAAGGTGCAGGCCACCGTGGTTGCCCAGGTGAAGGGTCCCAAGATCGTGGTGTTCAAATACAAACCGAAAAAGCGCTATCGTGTGAAAACTGGCCACCGCCAGCAGTACACCCGCCTGCGCATTGACGCCATTGAAACGGCGAAGGAGTAAGAGAAATGGCACACAAGAAAGGCGGCGGTTCCAGCCGCAATGGACGTGACAGCCAGGGGCAGCGCCTGGGCGTGAAGAAATACAGCGGCGAATTCGTCAGATCAGGGAACATCCTCGTGCGCCAGCACGGTACCCACATCAAGCCCGGCGAAAACGTTGGCGTAGGCACCGATGACACCATTTTCGCTACCGTGGATGGGGTTGTGGTTTTTGAAACAATTCGCGATAACCGCAAGCGCGTCAGCGTGAAACCGGTGACTGTCGAAGAAACGCCGGCCGAGGAAGCAGCAGCAGCCTAAGCTGCCAGCCTGGTTGAAAGGTATTTTACTTATGAAGCAAGGTATTCACCCCACATATTATGTCAATGCCCAGGTGGTTTGCTCATCGTGCGGGCGCACCTGGACGACGGGCTCAACCGTCAAATCCATCCGCACCGACGTATGCTCGAACTGCCACCCGTTTTACACCGGCCAGCAGCGCATCGTGGACACCGAAGGACAGGTTGACCGCTTTTATAAAAAACTGCAGGCTCGCCAGCAGTTTATCTCCGATAGGGAAACGCGCGAGATGGCTCGCACCTCCCCCGAACGACTGGTTGAAGACTTGGATTTGGGCAGCAAATTGAACGAAGCGCTTTCCAAAGCTGGCGTCACCAAGGTGGGTCAGGTGCTCGAAAAACTGCAGCAAGGCGATGATGCGATGCTGACCATTGATGGTTTTGGCCGCAAAGCTCTGGCGGACATGAAAAAACGCCTGCGCCAGTTCGGTTACGATCTTCCCCAGGCGGAAGCCGCTGTTTAGGCTTGCGCCTAACGAAGAATAGGTTAAACTTACAGGCAGGCGATCCATCGCCTGCCTGTTTTTATTTTTTCGCACGAGGTGTTTATGAAGCATCATTCCGGAATGGTTGAAGTCATCACTGGCTCGATGTTTTGTGGCAAGACGGATGAGCTGATCCGCCGCCTGCGCCGGGCAACGATTGCGCGCCAGAAGGTGCAGGTCTTCAAGCCGGTGATCGACAACCGCTATGCCGTGGAGAAAGTCACCTCCCATGCGGGCAGTGAATACGCCGCCGTGCCGATCCAGGCGGCGCGCCAGCTGCTGACATATCTGGATAAGGACACCACTGTGGTGGCGATTGACGAAGCTCAATTCTTTGATGAGGACATCGTCCCGATGGTGCAGGAAATGGCAAACAAGGGCCTGCGGGTGATCCTGGCCGGCCTGGACACCGATTTTCGCGGCGAGCCGTTTGGCCCGATGCCCCGCTTGATGTCGCAGGCTGAGATCGTCGATAAGCTGCATGCCATCTGCATGGTGTGCGGCGAACTCGCCTGCCGCACCCAGCGGCTGGTCAATGGAAGACCCGCTCACTACCATGATCCGGTGGTGATTGTCGGCGCCGCCGAGCTGTACGAGGCGCGCTGCCGCCAGCACCATGTTGTGCCGCGCGATTAAGTTGGAGGAAAGGCATGATTCGCGATTACCATGAGTTCTTAGAGGAAGTGATGATTGACTCGGCAGCCATCCAGCGCCGGATCGAGGCATTGGGCGCGCAGATCAGCAAAGATTATGCCGGTGAAGAGATCGTTTTGGTGTGCATTTTGCGCGGCGGCGTGCTCTTCCTGGCCGACCTGATTCGCCAGATCAGTGTGCCAATCAATATCGAGTTTATGTCGGTGTCATCTTACGGCGTTGGGGCGCGGCAGTCCAGCGGCCAGCCGCGCATCACCCTGGATGTGAACAGCGATATTCGCAACCGCAATGTGATGCTGGTGGAAGATATCGTGGACAGCGGTCACACGATCAAAGCCGTCGTCGATTTTCTATCCACTCGCCAGCCTAAATCGCTGCGCGTCTGCACCCTGTTGGACAAATATGAGCGGCGCGAAGTGGATATCGAAGTGGATTACGTCGGTTTTCAGATCCCAAACAAATTTGTTTTCGGGTATGGGTTGGATATTGATGAATATTACCGAAACCTGCCGTTTATCGGCTCCGTCGATCTGACCAGGTACATGGCAAGCGAGTAAGGCCTGGGTATGACATTCTGGTATCCCCTGCAGCCGCTGTTCGAGCGGATGTCGGCGTTGGTTCCGGACGCCCCACCGGTCTATCTGGTGGGCGGCGCGGTGCGTGATCTGCTGCGCGGCGAGGCGCTGCACGACCTGGATTTTGGCGTTGATGGCGACGCCCTGGCCTACGCCCGCGTACTCGCCAACCGCCTGGGCGGCGCCTATTATGTCATGGACCGCGAACGCGAGACTGCCCGGGTGATCGTGGATGGCGCGGCCGGCCGCCAGGTGTTGGATTTTGCGCGCCTGCGCGGGCCTGATCTGCACGCTGACTTGCTGCTGCGCGATTTCACCCTCAACGCCATGGCGCTGGACATCCGCCACCCGGATATGATCATAGATCCCTTGCACGGCGCGCTGGACCTGCGCGCCAGGCGGCTGCGCGCCTGCTCTCCTGAATCTTTTCGCAGTGATCCAAACCGCATTTTGCGCGCGTTGCGCCAGGCAGTTTCCTTGAAACTGCGCATTGAGCACGAGACCCTGCACCAGCTTCGCCAGGCCGTCGGGCTGCTGCCGCAGGTCTCAGCAGAGCGCCAGAGGGATGAAATCGTGCGCATCCTTGGCGGGCGGCGGCCGGCCAGCGTGATGCGCAGCCTGGAAATGTTGGGTGTGCTGCCGCTGGTTTTCCCTGAGCTGCCGGCCCTGAAAGGCGTGACGCAGTCCGCGCCGCACGTGCTCGATGTTTGGGACCATACGCTGGAAGTGGTGGCGCGCCTGGAACAGCTTTTGCTGGTGCTCAACCCGGTATATAACGCCGACGAGGCAGGCAGTCTTTTGTTGGGATTGGCTGTGGTGCGCATCGGCCGTTACCGAGAGCAGATCGGCGCCCACCTGGATGCTCCTTTTACACCCGACCGCTCCGCTCGGGCGATGTTATTCCTGGCTGCCTTGTACCATGATGTCGCCAAGCCGCGCACCCGCATGGTCGAGCCGGATGGCCGCGTGCACTTTTTTGATCACGACGAGGTCGGCGCGCAAATGGCCGGCCAGCGGGCGGCGGAACTGCGCTTGAGCAATGCTGAGGCTGAGCGTGTGCGCCTGGTGGTGCGCCATCACATGCGCCCGCTCTTGCTGGGTATGTCTGGCGAACTGCCCACCCGCCGTGCCATTTACCGCTTCTTCCGCCAGGCCGGCGAGGCCGGTGTGGATGTCTGCTTGCTCTCGATGGCTGATTTTTTGGGCACCTACGGGCCGACGATCAAACAGGAAGCCTGGCGCCACCACCTGGATGTGGTGCGCAGTTTGATGGAAAGCTGGTGGGAAAAACCGCAAGAAGCCGTCGCCCCACCGGCCCTGCTGACCGGTCATGACCTGATCAACGTGTTTGGCCTGCAGCCGGGGCGCCAGGTTGGCGAGCTGTTGGAGGCGCTGCGCGAAGCTCAGGCTGTGGGAGAGGTATCCAGCCGCGCAGAGGCTCTGGCTTTTGTGAAACAAAAAACGGGTGGCTGATGCGCCACCCGTTTTGATTTTTAAGGGTAAATGTCATCAAGGTAAGGCATATAATATGCCCGGCAGCCGAGTGGGTGAGAACAAGATTCGACCGGCAGCGGCGGCACCTGATCCTTGGGATATGTGCCAGCCAACTGCTGGCAGGCCGGGCAGGCTTCGGCGGGCGCGATGATGACGATATACTTCACCCGGCTGTTCTCTTGCATGCGTTTGAGCGCCTGAGCGGCGGCTGAATTTTCCCAGGTTTCATCCGTGAATGCCGCGCTGGCCGCGGCGGCAGTTTGTTTGTGGCTAGGCAAGATCTTTTCTCCTCGAACAAAAAAATCTGGATAGGAAGGCTGCTCGTAATTTTATCTCAACTTTGGAAACCCTGATAGGGCTTTTTTGATATCGAGTTTGCATGTTATACTAAATCTGAGGTGAAGACGGCATGGCGGCCGAAACGATATTGATTTGTCCAAATTGTAGTCAACACATCTCCGCGCAAGACCGTGAATGCCCTGAATGTGGGATCGACCTGGCCATGGCAGCCAACCTGGCTGCATTTGCCATTGCCGAAAACAAATTCCGCAGTGAGCATATCCCGCTGTCACCAGAAATCCTGGTGCCGCGCCTGGGCGAGCGCCTGCTGGAGAAAGGGGCAATTTCTCAGGAGACTTTGCAGCGAGCGCTCGATTACCACCATCAATTGGCGCAGAAAGGCAGCCAGAAACTTTTTGGCCAGGTGCTGCTGGAACTAGGCCTGGTGTCCCGCGAACTGCTCGATCAAGTCGTCACCGAGCAAATCCTGCAGCTTCAACAGGCGCTGCGAGAATCAAACCAGGCGTTGGAAAAGCGCGTGCGCGAACGCACGAACGATTTACAAAATGCCCTGGATAAACTTTCTGAGTTGAACGACCTCAAATCGAATTTTATATCCAACATTTCACACGAGCTGCGCACTCCCCTGACGCATATTAAAGGCTACCTGGTCTTATTTTCCGATGGTACCCTCGGGCCATTGAATGACGATCAGCAGTTGGCGGTGCGCACTCTGGTGCGCGCCGAGATGCGCCTGGAGCAGTTGATCGAAGACCTGATTCAATTTTCGCTGGCAGCCCGAGGCTCTCTTTCATTGCATTTAAAACCTATCAGCGTGGTTGATTTATTGAAATCGGCCCAAAACAAAGGGCAGAAATTGGCTGCTGCCCGCCACGTGGCCTATGAAGTTGTTCCTCCAAGTCGCAACGGCTTTATCCGAGCCGACCTGGAGAAATTGTCCTGGGTTTTGTTACAATTGCAGGATAATGCGATAAAATTCACTCATCAAGGTGGCGCTGTGGTGTTGAGCGCTCGCCGTGGAGCAGGGCTGGTAACTCTTTCGGTGAAGGACACGGGGATTGGTATCCCAGCGAACCGGCTCTCTGAGATCTTTGAACCTTTTCATCAATTGGATAGCTCGGATTCAAGAAATTTTGGCGGGACAGGCCTGGGCCTGGCCCTGGTGAAAAAGATAATTGAAGCTCACGGCTCGGTGATCCATGTCCAATCCGAGCAGGGCAAAGGTTCGGAATTTTCTTTTGATCTGCCGATTGACGATTCGATAAATGGCTGAAAACCAATCAAACTTTGTCCAACTAGGTCCGAGGGAGCTGCAGGCGTTGTACGCGATGAGCAATGCTGTGGCGCGGGAACCGGATCTCGAAAAGGCGTTGGCAAACATCGTTCGCCTCACACGCCCGGTGTTGATTTTCGATAACCTGGTAGTATATTCCAAGACAGATTCTTCATTCGAAGCAATATTCGCCCGCAGCATTGGCCGTGGCAGGTCTGCGGAGGCCGAAATATCCTGGGGAGAGTCCCTGGCGGCAGAAGTGATGAACACCTGCAAGCGCCAGATTCTGCAGGAGAAGCTGGAAAACTGGGAGAGCAACCGTCTGAACCAGCACGATATGCTGGGTCTGCCGATTCAAATGGCGGATGAACTCCTGGGGGTTATGGTCATGGGACGCTTCGGCGGTCCAGAGTTTTCTCCCTCGCAGGTGCAGTTAGCTGAGCTGGTGGTGGCGTATGTCACGCACTTGCTCTCGCGCGATCGTCTGATCCGCCGGATTGCCGACCTGGAAGCGGCCCGCCGCCTGCAGGAACTGCAAGAAAACTTCATAGCGACGGTTTCCCACGAGCTAAAATCGCCATTGGGCTTTATTAAAGGGTATACCACCACCCTGCTGCGCAAAGATATTTCCTGGGATGAAAAAAGCCAGCGCGAGTTCCTGACGATCATCGATGAGGAAACGGACGGTCTGCGCAGCCTGATTGATAACCTGCTAGATTCATCACGCCTGCAGTCTGGCACCATGCGCATGCAAATGCAGTTGGTGCAGATTGATGATCTGTTGCATGAGATCGTAGGGCGCACCCGCAGGAGATACCCTCATCTGCAAATTGGGCTGGACCTGCGCGCCCGTTTTACTTTGATGGCAGATCCCATCCGGCTGACGCAAGTCATCGATAACCTGGTCACCAATGCGGTCAAATATGCGGATGGCTCGCCTATCTGGTTCAGCGTGGATATACTTTCCCAGAGCCCGCTTGGAGGGGGTTTGACCGGACGGGTGATCGTGCGTGATCGCGGCCCTGGCATTCCACCTGAATACCTGGATAAAATCTTCAATCGTTTTTACCGCGTCCCCGGCGCTAATTCGCAAACGCACGGCACCGGGCTGGGCCTGTATATTTGCAAAGAAATTGTCCAGGCGCACCATGGTGAAATCCAATGTGAGTCCCGGTTAGGCCAGGGAACTTCGTTTCATATTTATTTGCCGATCATCACCCAGACTTCAACTACGCCATCTGCGGGAGAGGGAATGCAATGAAGGAAAAAATTTTAATCGTTGACGATGAGCCGCGTTACCTGCGCTTGATGGAGGCAAACCTGGTTCCAGAAGGATATATTGTCGTCAAAGCGACCAATGGGCTGCAGGCGGTTGACCTGG
This sequence comes from Chloroflexota bacterium, assembly GCA_029782365.1. Classification (GTDB taxonomy): domain Bacteria; phylum Chloroflexota; class Anaerolineae; order Anaerolineales; family UBA4823; genus CAWBUW01. The sequence goes on along the minus strand of JAKOUW010000085.1, from coordinate 126,843 downwards.
TGGATAAGGAAAAACCAGATTTAATCCTGTTGGATGTGATGATGCCCGTGCTGGATGGCTTCCAGGCGCTGGAACGCATCCGCGAATTTTCGACCACTTCCATTATCTGCGTTTCTGCCAAAGGTGAGGAACAAGACCGGGTGCGCGGGCTGGACCTGGGCGCGGATGATTATATTCAGAAACCATTTTCGGCTACCGAGTTATTGGCTCGCGTGCGGGCTGTGCTGCGCCGCGCTCAACGCCCGCAGGTGACGCCAGAAGCGAATTCTCTTTTCAGGCATGGCAACCTGACAGTCGATTTTGCCCGGGCAGAGGTGTATAAAGACGAAAAAATGGTTTATCTTTCCGCAACGGAATACCGCGTTCTATTGCAGCTCATCCAGGCGTCTGGAAAAGTGGTGCATTCTGACCAACTGCTGAAAGATGTGTGGGGCAACGAGTACACAGAAGACAAGGAAATCTTGTGGGTCAGTATCTCGCGCTTGCGCCAGAAGTTGGAAGACGACCCGCGCAATCCGGCGCACATCGTGACCCGCTCCGGCGTCGGGTATATCATGCCGCCCGTCGAAGAATAGGTTATGAAGGAGAGCGAGCAACTATGACATTGCATTATGACGACAAGGGGAAATTCTTTACCGATTACATCAGCAAAGATGCTGTTCAAACTGTTATCCAGACTTCCACCAACCGGATTCGCGGCAACATGTATGTGCGAGCTGGCGAACGGGTGTCTGATTACTTGAATAAATCAGCCGATTTTCTACCGATTACAGATGCCGAGATTTACGATCTCAATGGAAACCGGCTTTACCGCGCGCCTTTCCTGGCCGTCAACATGAACCTGGTGGTTTGGGTCATGCCGCAAGAAAAGGTCAATGACGATTACACACCGGATGATGAAAGCGATGTCAAGGCTCCATGAATAATGTGCTTCGACAGCAGCCAGCGGCCCCCCAGCAGCCCTCTGTTGACCTGGTGAAATTGCGAGCGTATCTGATCGGCGCAGTGACACGGGATCTTGAGCAAAGCGCCCCCCCGCTGGAAAAAAGGCGCGAGGCGATCCAGGAAAGCCTGGTGCATGCCTATCAGCAAACACGCCTGAACCTGCCTGACAGTGTACGCAGTCAGCTTTTTCATGATATCTTTGATGACCTCTTGGGCCTGGGGCCAATCCAGGGATTGTTGGAGGACGATACCATTTCGGAAGTCATGGTGAACGGCCCGAAAAATGTTTATATCGAGCGAAAAGGCAAGCTGCTCAAGACAAACGTCCAGTTCGAGGACGATAACCATGTATTGCGCATTATCGACCGCATCGTCTTGCCTTTGGGCAGGCGAGTCGATTCGGATAATCCCACCGTCGATGCCCGTCTGCCGGACGGCTCACGCGTCAACGCGGTTGTGCCGCCAGTCGCCATTGACGGTCCTTCCATCACCATCCGTAAGTTTGGCAAATTTAAGCTGACCATCGAGCAGTTGATCGAATACAAAGCGATCACTCCGATCATGGCCGAATTCTTGCAAGCCTGCGTGGTGGCACGCTTGAACATTGTTATTTCCGGTGGGACCGGTTCTGGAAAAACAACGCTCCTCAACGCTCTTTCGAGTTTTATTCAAAACGACCAGCGCATTGTCACCATCGAAGACTCGGCAGAGCTCCAGCTTCACCAGGAACACATCGTGCGCCTGGAGACAAAACCGAGCAATGTCGACGGTAAAGGCCTGGTGACCACGCGCGATCTGGTGCGCAACGCCTTGCGCATGCGGCCCGACCGGATCGTGGTTGGTGAATGCCGCGGCGGTGAAACCCTGGATATGCTGCAGGCTATGAACACCGGACATGATGGTTCTCTCACCACCGTGCATGCCAACTCGCCGCGCGATGCCCTCTCGAGGTTAGAAACCATGACCTTAATGGCCGGCATGGATTTGCCCTTGCGTGTGATCCGTGAGCAGGTGGCTTCAGCAGTTGATTTGATTATCCAAGTCAGCCGCCTGCGGGATGGCAGTCGAAAATTGACCGGCATCACAGAAGTGGCTGGCATGGAAGGCGAGACGATCGTGTTGAGTGATATATTCAAATTCGAGCAAACAGGCATCTCGTCGGATGAAAAAATCGTCGGAGAGCACCGGCCTACGGGCATTCGCCCGCTGTTCACACACCGGCTTGAAGCAGCGGGGTTCCGGCTCGGCCCACAGATCTTTGGCGCCAGCGCAGCCGATATCCTGGCCCAAAACCGCCGGCGCCGCTAATTTTGGAGGTATGAAATGAGTGATCTAACAGCAGTAAAAATCAAAGCCAAGAAGCTTGGTGTTCTTCTTCGTTCGGCGCGTCAGAATGTCCATCATTCTGTCGAAGAAAGCGCCCAAATTATTGATGTCTCACCAGAGGAATTCCAGGCTTACGAGCTGGGCGAACGTTCCCCATCTCTGCCTCAATTGGAAATGCTGGCTTATACCTGGGGCCTGCCGGCAGATTATTTTTGGGGGTCAGAATTATCCGAAAAATCGGCTGAGGCGAACAAGCTCTCGGATAAACAACTGGTGCTTGGACTGCGCCAGCGCGTGATCGGCGTGATGCTGCGCAAAGCCCGGACTGAGCTCAAACTCAGCCTGGATGACATGGAACATACCACCGGTATCTCTGCTGAAAAAGTGAATATGTACGAGTTGGGCCAAATCTCGATACCACTGCCCGAATTGGAAATATTGGTTGAAAACCTTGGCTCTTCCTTGCGCACCTACCGCGATCAGCACGGCCCTATGGGCGTAAGGTTTAACCAGCAGCAAGCTCTCGATGATTTTAACGAACTGCCGCCCGATTTACAGGTGTTCGTCACCAAACCAATCAACCGTCCTTTCTTGGAATTGGCCCGGCGCCTGAGCGAGATGGATGTTAAGAAATTGCGCACTGTTGCCGAGGGGCTGCTCGAGATTACTTTGTAGCAGATGAACACTGTCTATAATCCGGCACAGTTGGCAGCTGAGGCGCGCCAGGCTTATGCGCAAGGCGATTTCTCCGCCGCAGCGCGCTCATTCCTGGCGGCTGCCCAGGGTTATGCAGCCAGCGGTGCAGACCTGCAAGCCGCAGAAGCACACAGCGATGCAAGTGTGGCACTCCTGCAAGCGGGAGATGCCCAGGCCGCCTTGCAAGCGCTGGAAACCGTGGAACAGGTTTTTTCCCAGGCTGGCGATATTCGCCGCCTGGGCTTGGCGGTTGGCAACCGGGCTGCAGCGCTTGAAGCACTGGATCAGCTCGAGGCCGCCTCGACGGCTTATGAGCAGTCGGCTGACCTGCTAAAACAGTGCGGAGATTTAGATGCGCGCAGTTATGTCATGCAGTCACTTTCCAAACTGCAGCTGCGCCGCGGCCAGCAGCTCCAGGCCCTGGCTACGATGCAGGCAGGCTTTGAGAATATTCCGCATCCCTCCGCGCGCCAAAAATTCATTCGCAAGCTGCTGCGGGTGCCGATGGCATTCTTCCGCAAATAGGAGCCGTACGCATCCAAAAGATGAGCGCATTGTCTTATACCAGGCCAATGGCCATCACTGCCAAACCGATGAAGGGCCGGCTGATGGTCGAGCCGGTTGGGTTTGAACAGGGAGATGAACTTTCAACCTGGGTGCAGCGAGGGTTGGAATTTGCTCAAAGCCTGCGAAGTGAGCGGTTTACAATATTTCCAAATGGTGGTCAAAAACGAGCACATCCGGCCAGTTATTTTCGAGCCACACCAGCACATGCTGCAGTAAGCGTTGGGTGTGGGCGCTGTCGTTGCTGACCACGGCGCAGGCGATTACCGCCTCTTGCCAATGATCCATCTCCTCCAGCTCAGCCGCAGAGATATTGAACTCATGGTGCAAACGCGCCAGCAGCGGTTTGAGACGGCTGCGTTTCTCTTTAAGAGAAGAACAGCCAGGAATCTGGATCGATAAGCGCAGCAAGCCGACCGGCATGGGTTTCTCCTGAGTACAGTATAATACAGCTATGCAAGACACAAACAGAAACCAGGCCCTGACATGGGTGTTGGTCATTGTCATCCTGTTGCTAATAGCCACGATGGGTTTCCTGGTATACCAGGCTTTCCGCCAAAGCATGCAGCAGGTTCAGCAGGCCGTCCAACCGGTCAATGATATGACGTCCAGCCTGGGCACGCAAGTGGCGGAAATGCGCCATCCCACGCCGACCGTGATCGCCGACCCACTGACGGTTATCTACCAGGTGCGCTCCCTGGCGCGCCTGGAGACGATCCAATATTCTGTAGAAAAAGTGATCACCGCCGAGACTGGCCAGGGTGTGTTTGGGCCTTTGTTCGGCGATAAATTGTTGTTCGTGGCGCACGGCATCGTGATCGCCGGGATCGACTTGGACAAGCTCGGGCCAAAAGACATGTGGACAGAGGGGGGGGTACTCTACGTGCACCTGCCAGAAGCCGAAGTGTTTATCGCAACCCTGGATAACGAAAAATCTTATGTTTACAACCGGGAAACCGGTTTACTCACCCACGGCGATATGAATTTAGAAACAACGGCTCGCCAGGCAGCCGAAGACGAGGTGCGCAAAGCCGCTCTGGAAGACGGCATCTTGAAACAGGCCAATCAGAATGCAGAAAATTATATGTACCGTCTGCTGCGCAACCTGGGTTACAGCGAAGTGATTTTCGTTCACCCCACTCCCACCCCCTGATCGTTCCAGCAGCGGAAACGCCTCAGACGCGGGAATTCCAGGCGGCGCTGCGGTATTTGGTTTCAGCTAATTCCGCGGCGCGCTGCAATTCGGACTGACTAAGTTCAGCCGGCTCGAGCTGGATGTTGAGCTTTGCTTGAAAAGCATCCGCAAAAGCCCGCGCAGCCGCGCTCCAATCCAATGCCTTGCCCAAGATATCTTCCGCCGTCAGCGCCCGCTGCAGCAGGCGGTTGGCAGCCGCCTGGCGTTCTGCCTGCGTGTCAAATTTCAAGGCCCAGGTGATGCGCCGCAGATCACCCTGCAGCGGCAGAGAGCCATGCTGCAGCACCCCGCCGGAGCGCCTGGCCTGGGCGCTGCCCAGCAGTTTTTTGCCATCCACCACAATTTCATAATTGGAAGGCACCTCGAAGCACACCGGACCTTTGGCGTCTCTGCCTTCCGGGGCAATGGATTGGGGATGCGCCTCCGCCGGGATGCGCAGGCGGTGCAGGGCGTCCAGCAGCGCGGCCGATATGCGGCGGTAGCTTTCCAGCACGCTGCCCTCGAGGCGCGCTTCGGCTGCGGGACCGGTGACTGAATAGGTGAGTTCATCCGTGTGTAAGATCGCCCTGCCTCCAGTGGGGCGGCGCACCCAATCCCAGCCGGCGGCAGCGAGAGCAGCGAAGTCCACATCAGACGCGGGCTGGGCATACCCCAGAGACAGGCAGGCAGGCTGCCAGGCATACAGGCGCAAGGTCGGCAATTGCCGGCCCGCTGCGGTCGATTCGAGCAGAGCTTCATCGAGCGCCATGTTCCATGCGCCAGGTGCAGGCGGAGATGTGAGCAAGCGCCAGGCGGCCTGTGGTAAAGATGGGGAAGCAGAGAGATCGGTCATCGATGTTATGGATACCCGTTTGTCGTCGGGGTCGGTGTGTAGGATTCCAGCGGGTAGGCTTCGCTGGTTTCGGTAAAGGTGGGCGTCAGAGTCGCCGTGGTGTTCGGATTGGGCGTTGAGGTGATGGTTGGGGTAGCCTGCGGAGTGGCAGTGGGTGTGGAAGTTAATGTCGCCTGGGGGATGGGTGTGGCGGTGGGGAAAAGGCCGAGCTTCAAACGCGCCAGCGTGGTGAAAGGGCTGGTTTTATTTTCCCACCACAACTGGATGTACGTATCGCGTGCCTCCAAAGGCTGACCAGCCAATTCATACGTCAGGCCGAGCAAATAATAGAAACGGTCGCAAACCTGGTGTGTCCGGCAGTTGAAACGGCCCGAACGCACGACACCGCGCAGCCTGTCGCGCACCGCTGCCGCAGGCACACCATTGAAAAGGCTTTGCTGGGCAGCGTTCAGGTTGTCCAGTGTGTAGGTGGTCAAAGTTGGGTCAACCTCTACTGAATCGATCGATGCATCGCCTTTGTCAGGAGTGAATTGGAGGATATACCCCTGGCCGGCGGTGAATTGGAAGGTCGGCCATGGGCTGTCCATCACGCTGAAGTAGATTTGCGGACGGGTATTGTCCACGGTGGCGACATTCAATAATCTCACCCCACGCTTGGTCTGCACCAGGAGCCAAAATTCGAGCGTTTCGCCAGCTCGCAGTTTAAGAGTGAACCAGCGTTCATTCTGCCCGTCCTGGTTGAAGTCAAAAATCCCGCTCGAAACCATGCCGATATGTTGGTTAAACAGAAACGCAAAGGCCTGTTCAACAGATCCCGGCGAATTCTTTTCAAGCATTGCTTCCAAAGCCTGGCGCGGCTTGCAGGCCGGTTCAGTCTGGCAGGCAGTGAACAACTGTCCGGGGTTTTGCGCCTGTAAAAATGGTCGAGCGGCGGCCTGCCAGGCGCCTCCGCCCGGCAGATTAAACATCACCGAGCGCATGCCGGCGGTATCACCAAGCAGACCCAACCCAAGGCCCTGTCGAAAGTGCAGCATGTCCAGGCTGTCAGCAGGGTACAGGCGTCCCTTCAGGTCCAGCTTTGGCGGCCAATACGGCTCCAGCGCGTTGAGAACTGCCATGCTGGCCTGCAAGGGATAAAAGGAGTCAGCCTGAGCCAGAGTTGTCTCGCAGTAGGCCAGCGTGGCCTCCTGGGGAACAGCAGTGAAACTCAACATGTCCACCGCGTAGCGGCTGCCATCCCAGGCATAGCTGCGGGTCAGGATTAACGGGCAGGCGGGCAGAATTTTCGCTTGCAGGAGCAATTTGTCGCCCGCCTCGCCCTGGCACCCAGGGCAATCCAGGCTGACCTCGAATGAAGTTTTGAAATCGAATGGGGTGCGGTTTTCGAGCGCCTGACGGACAGGCTCTCCGCTTGAAAAATCATATATTTCGGGTTCATACAGGCGGTTATCATTTTTCGTTTGGCGGTAGATAACCAACTCTGGCATGCCATCACCGTTCAAATCCTGATAAAGGAAGACACTCTTCACCTGGGTGTCGAACAAAAACTCCTCCGCCAGCGCATAGATTTTGATCGCGTTAGGCGTCTCGGTTACCCAGAAATACATATTACCTGGCTCGATTTCCATCAGGTACAGGCCGAGATAACCCGGATGGCCGGGGAGTTGGTGCATACTCAGGTCGAATTCTGGCTCCTGCTGTTTGAACCAACCAGCCAGGTCGGCAATTCTCAGGCTGCGATTCTCTATGGCGCTGTTGATCAGGCGGGCATATAACGGGCTGGCTTTCGAGCTGCCGGTTTGCGCCAGGCTGAATGCCAGTCCCCAGCGCCAATCATCTGCCTGCGGTGCGGCCGGGAAACGCAGAAGCGCTTCCTGGTAAGCGAACAGGGCGTATTGGAAGGCAGAATGGTAAGCGGGTTGAGCCCGGTTGGCCGGGTTGGGATATAACAGGTCTGGGAGCTGGCGCATCATTTCTGCCGCCTGATTTGCCGATTGCGGGTCGCCAGCTTTCAATATGTATTTGTCATTAATACGATTTGGCAGCGCCAATGTCAGGGTAGCGTAAAATGGTCGGGTTGGAGTGGGGGTGATCGTGGTAGTGGAGGTTTGGGTGGCTGTATCCGATGGCCTTAATGTCCAGGTCGGGCGAGGGGTCAGCGTGATCGAAGGCGTAATCGTAGGCGTGGTGACTGGAGTCACAGTGGCGCTGGGAGTCGGCGTCCTGGTCGGCACAAGTAGTATTTCGGCGCCTCGGGTGATCAGCGCGAAGGCCGCGCTGAGGATCAACAGGACGATCACCGCAGATATTAAAATGATCAACCAGGTCTGGTTGGCGGTCGAAGATTGACTGTTCATAGGTGTCTGAATGGATGACCCCTGCCGAAATTACCGAGCTGGTTGTCGCCCTGAGTAATCCACAACGCTTTTTGTGACATCATTGGCAAAGCCGCTCATTTCAGCGCTCCGGTAAGTAGAAGCCATCATTGCATGATTATAATGGATTAATCAAGTGCAAACCTTAGCCAAGAAAAGCTGCGGGTGATGCGGAAATTCCCCAAATCTTATCCGCAGATCGCGCGGATTGCGCAAATTTTCTGCTAATCTTCATTACCTGCGGAAGAACGAAAACACTCTCCAAGAGGAAAGGATCGTTCGGGGAAGGTTGGAATTCCCTTCGTGCGAAAACGCAAGAAAGGCCTAATTTATTAATGTTTTATTAATTTACAATCAACAAATCATTTGTTAAGAAAGTTGACAAAGTTTTTCTGTTTTGGTAGAATTGCTCGATAGATATGCAGTCCCCTTCCGTTGTGGATTTTCTGTACACCCCCTCGCACCCGCTCAACACCAAGAACTTAAACAAGCGGGTGATCCTGGATATGATTCGCTTCTCCACGAATGGAGTTTCGCGGGCAGACCTGGCCCGCCAGATGGATTTGACCCGCGCCGCGATCACTACAATCGTCAATGACTTGATCGAAGCAGACCTGGTGCGCGAGACGGAAACCGACCTCGATACAGCGAGCAGCGGGGGGCGACGCCCAATTCACTTAGAAATCAATCCTCAGCACTCGAAAATCCTGGGTGTGGATATGGCAGTGACGCACTTGAGCCTGCTGCTGGCGGATTTTTCAGCGCATGTGATCAGCGATGTCGAGCTGCCTTTCGATATCAAGAACAACCCGCAAGAATGTCTGCAAGAGGTTGACCGGCAGGCGCGGCGGTTGTTGGAGCGCGCTGGTTTGACCTTTCAGGATATCATCGCCGCGGCAGTGGCGGTGCCCGGGCCGGTGGTGAACTCGTTCGGTGGGGTCAGCGCTCCGCCTATCATGCCGGGTTGGGATGGCATACCGATTCGTGATATACTTAGCGCTCAATGGAACATTCCTGTTGTCATTGGGAATGACGCGGATTTCGGCGCTCTCGGCGAATGGGCTTATGGCGCTGGACGCGGCGAACAAAACCTGGCTTACATCAAAGTAGGCTCAGGGATTGGCGCAGGGCTTCTGCTGGATGGACATATTTATGTCGGATCGACAGGCTGCGCAGGAGAAATAGGTCATACGACAATTCAAGAAAACGGCCCTGTTTGCAGTTGCGGCAGCCAGGGTTGTTTGGAGGCTCTGGCAGGCGGCAATGCAATCGCTCAGCGCGCCAAAGAAGCCGTGCGGGCTGGCAAGCGAACATTGTTATCGAATATCAGTCCCAGCGCTGGGATCACCGCCCGGGATGTAGCCGAAGCAGCCCGCCTGGGAGACCTGGTCGCCCAACAGATCATAACCTCGGCTGGGAGCTACCTTGGAATTGCAATTGCCAGCCTGGTGAATGTGTTCAATCCGAGCTTGGTGGTGGTGGGAGGCGGCGTCGCTCAGGTGGGCGACCTGCTGCTCAACCCGGTGCGCCAGACGGTTCACGAAAGAAGCCTGCGGCCTGCAGCGCAAGCGCTGCGCATATCAACAGCGGTGCTGGGCCGGCGTTCAACCGGCATTGGTTCTGTGGTCCAGGCGATCAATCTCGCCCTCGACCAATTGACCGAACGTTAGCACAAAATCAATAAAGGAGGTTTCTGGAAAACAGAAAGTAAGCAAGAGAGAATTGAAAACGCCCTGTAAAAAAAGAATAACTGAATTTCAGTTCAATTCGCAAGTCAAAGATTATCAAGAAGGAGAAAAGTAGAATGAAGAAGTTTTGGACTTTGATCAGCCTGGCGCTGATCGCCGCCATGCTGCTGGCCGCCTGCAGCACCCCCACCACTGAGGCGCCCACCGCCACCGTTGCGGCCGCCCAGCCGACCAATCCCCCGGCAACCTCTGCCCCCACAGCAGTTCCGGCTACCGAAGCCCCCACTGCCGTGCCGGCAACCGATACCCCGGCTGCCCCCGTCGCCACGATCAAAATCTGGGCGGATGATACCCGCGCCCCCATCCTCACCAAAGTTGGTGCGAAATTCAAAGCCGCCAACAATGTGGATGTGGTGGTCGAGCAGGTCGCCTCGATCCGCGATCAGTTCCTGATCGCCGCCCCCGCTGGCGAAGGCCCTGATATCATTATTATTGCTCACGACCAGGCTGGCACTTTGGTTGCCAACGGCTTACTCGCTCCGATCGACCTGGGCGACAAGGCTTCTGCCTTTGTGCAGAATTCCCTGGATGCTTTCACCTTCGATGGCAAGCTCTACGGCATGCCCTACGCCACCGAGAACCTGGCTTTCTTCTACAATAAGAAGTTAGTCCCCACCCCGCCCACCACCTGGGAAGAAGTCTTCAAGGTTGGTAAGGAACTGCAGGATGCCAAGAAAGTCACCTACTGCATGGGCGTCAGCGGCACCACCTATGACCTTTATCCCTTCTTCACATCCTTTGGCGGTTACGTCTTCGGTAAAGATGCTAAGGGCAATTACAATCCCCAGGATGTCGGCCTGGATAACACCGGCATGATCAGCGCCACCAAGATGCTGGATGCCGAAGTTAAGAACGGCTGCCTCAGCCAGAGCACTGATTGGGACACCGCCCACAAACTGTTCGAAAAGGGCGAAGTGCCCTTCCTGATGGCCGGTCCCTGGGCTCTGGACCGCATCATTTCATCCACTGTGCCTTACGGCATTACCAATTTCCCCGGCGGCGGTTACCCGTTCATGGGCGTCCAGGGCTTCGTGATCAACGCCAAGAGCAAAAATGTCTTACTGGCCCAGGCCTTCCTGACCGAGTTCGTGGCCACCGACGAAGTGATGACCGACCTGTACAACGCTGGCAAGCGCCCCTCAGCTTTCAAGGCGACCCTCGACAAAACCAACGATCCTGACCTGCTGGCCTTCGGCCAGGCCGGCGCCAAAGCCCAGGCCATGCCCGCCATTCCTGAAATGGGCTCCGTGTGGGGCTCCTGGAACGATGGCGTGACTCTGGTCTTCCAGCAGAAGCAAGATCCGGCAACTGCCTTGAAAGACGCAGCCAAGAAGATTCGCGACCTGATCGCCAACCCGCTGACTGGCATGGTCAACGTGCCCGGTTCCTACCAGGACCAGGCCGGCTGCACCGGCCAGTGGCAGCCTGATTGCAAGGCCACGGCTATGAAGAAAAGCGACGATGGCAAGAGCTGGGTCGCTGGTCCCTTCAAGGTCAAAGCCGGCGACTATGAAGTCAAAGTTGCCCTGGACGGCGGTTGGGCCACCAACTACGGCGTCGATGGCAAGTCCGGCGGCGATAACATCAAGTTCTCGCTCAAGGCCGATGGTGAAGTTTCCTTCTCCTGGGATCCCACCAGTCACGTCTTGACTGTCACGACCAAATAACTTTTCATCTGTAATAGAGGCCGGGATTTTTCCCGGCCTCTATTCTAAATGTTTTTCGATTTTGGTTTCTTTTTTCTTTATTGAGGTGCTCTGTCATTCTTCATCTATAATTAAACTTATTGATTTTCAGCCATGATGTACGTTCGACCATTCTGGTTCCGAGGAGGATGATCTATGAATGTAGCAACACCGGTCAAGAAATCTACCGGAATTAAATCCGAAGAAAGCACGCTTGCCTTATTGATGCGCCTGGCCTTCATCGCCATATTTGACCTGGGTTCGGCCTGGTTTGTCTATACGGCTTACCAGTTGGGACATCTGCAGTTGGTGGTCGTTTACGGCGTCGTCATGCTGGCGATGAACGCTGCTTTCTTGCTGCCCAAGTCGTATCCTTACCGCTGGCTGGTGATTGGCTTTTCTTTTATGGTGATGTTTGTCATCTACCCGATCATTTTTACGGTTTATGTGGCGTTCACCAACTACGGCGACGGACACCTGGTCACCCGGGAACAAGCTCTGGCGCAGATAGCTGAACAGGTGTACCTGCCCAAAACCGGTAAGAGCTATAAATGGACAGCCTACATCACGCCTGACGGCAAATATGCTCTCTGGCTGCTGGATGACCAGGGCAACGGTTTCCTGGCCAAAGAAGGCGAGGCGATCTCTGCCGGCCAGGCAGGAGCCAACGGAGTGGGAGAGTTGGATTCAAAAGGTTTCCCCAAGACATTGGAGGGGTACAAACGCCTGACAGCGATTCAAACGGCGACCGACCAAAAAGTCACCCAGATCAAATTTGGCTTGCCTCCCAACACAATCCAGATTCGCTCCACCTCAGAAGCAGCGGAGTTAAAACCCCGCTTCGCTTATGATGCCGCCAAAAACACCCTGACTGACCAGGAAAACGGGGAAATTTATTATGATGTCAACGGCACCTATACCTCCCAGACAACCGGCAAGGAGATCATCCCCGGCTATCGCGCCGAAATTGGGCTGAAAAATTTTGTCAATTTCTTGCAAAGCCCGGCTCTGAGCGGTCCGTTGGTGCAAATCATGACCTGGAACTTTATCTTCCCGTTACTCAGTGTGTTGAGCACCTTCAGCCTGGGCCTGGCAATTGCCTTGATGTTCAATGATAAAGATTTTCCCTTCAAGAAGCTCATCCGTTCGCTGCTGTTGATACCGTACACCATTCCCGGCCTGATCACGATCATCATCTGGCGCGGCATGATGAACCCCGACCTGGGTGTGATCAACCAGACGCTGAAAGCCTGGTTCGGCTTTTCTCCGCCCTGGTTCATCGAACCCATCTGGGCGCAGGCCGCCATCCTGCTGGTCAACCTGTGGTTGGGTTATCCTTATTTCATGCTGATCACCAGCGGCGCTCTTCAGTCAATTTCTCCGGATCTGTATGAAGCCGCCATTGTGGATGGCGCAACGGGCTGGCAGGCCTTCCGCAACATCACTCTGCCGCTGCTGCTGGTGGCTGTCGGTCCGCTGCTCTTAGCTTCTTATATCTATAATTTCAATAATTTCAACCTGATCTACCTGTTCATCGCTGGCGGGCCGCCGATCCCCGGCGCTTCCACCAAGGCTGGTTATACCGATATCCTGATCAGTTACGTGTATGCCCTGGCTTTCGATACGGGCGGCCGCGGTGTGCAGTATGGGCTGGCATCGGCGATTACAATTATTTTGTTCATCATTGTCGGCGCCATTACCCTGGTTCAGTTCCGCTTCACCAACATGTGGGAGGAGGTCAGTAAAAATGTCTAGTGTAGCTGCGACCTACGAACGACTGCGCTCTTCCAAGAGCTTTATGAAGCGCTTCAGCCTGGTAGCACGGCTGATCATCGCGGTGATTTTAATCATCTTCGCCGTATTTCCGGTGCTGTGGATTGTTTCTGCCGCCCTGGACCCGACCGGCTCGCTGGGCCAACAAAGCCTGATCCCAGAACGCGCCAGCTTGAAAAACTTTTATGATTATTGGGTGTTGAACCCGGCTATTTTCCCCTTTCGCACCTGGTGGTTGAATTCGATCAAAATCGCCACGATCACTACTGTTTTAGGGATTTCAATCACCACCATGGCGGCTTATGCGTTCTCACGCCTGCGCTTTGCCGGCCGGCAGACCATGTTGAAAGGCATCCTGCTGATTCAGGTCTTCCCTAACCTGCTGGCTCTGGTTTCAATCTACCTGTTAATCCAGCAGGTTGGCGATGTCATCCCCTGGCTGGGGTTGAACACCCATGCCGGCCTGATTCTGGTGTACCTGGGGGGTTCGATGGGGATGAATATCTGGCTGATGAAAGGCTTTCTGGATACCATCCCGCACGCTATCGATGAGTCGGCCATGGTGGATGGCGCCACGCATTTGCAGATTTTCACACAGTTGATCCTGCCCCTCCTGCGCCCGATCCTGGTGGTGATTGGCATCCTGTCGTTCATCGGCACCTATGGCGACTTCGTGCTGGCCCGCGTTCTGCTGAAAAGCACCGAGCAGTACACTTTAATGGTGGGTCTGCAGATCTTCACTTCCGGCCAGTTCTCGAAGAACTGGGGAGCTTTCTCGGCCGGCGCGCTGGTTGGCGCGCTGCCGATCATGGTAATTTACCTGCTGCTGCAGGATCAGATCGCCGGCGGCCTGACTCAAGGGGCCGTGAAAGAATAAACGGCCATGCGGCGCGCCGGGCTTGTCGCTTTCCTCTGTGTGTGTATCCTAGCCCTGTTGTTTCAACAGGGCTATTTTCTCACCTCGCTGAAAGCCGATGCCCAGGCAGAAGATTTATTTGCTGATGTCAGCCAGCAGGCCGGCATCGTCAACAGCCGCTCGGCCAATGTAGAACGCGCTATCGGTCAGGCCTGGGGTGACTATGACCAGGATGGTTGGGTCGATCTGTATGTTACGGATCCCAAGGGTTCGAACCACCTGTATCACAACCAGGGTGATGGGACATTCGTCCTGTCGCCTCTAAGCAGCCAGGTTGCTCTACCTCAAGAATATTCCAATGGGGCTGTCTTTGCGGATTATGACAATGATGGCTGGCCGGATTTGTTTGTGGTGGATTGGGGTCAAAACCACTTGTTTCACAACGACCAAGGCAAAGGCTTTACAGATGTCACTGCCCAGGCCGGCTTAATCCGCAACCCGGCGAACGGACGCACAGCCTCGTGGGGCGATTATGATAACGATGGTTACCTGGATTTGTTCGTGGCGAACTGGTCATGTTATCCCAACTGTGGGCGCCCGAGCACCGGCGATGGGGATCACCTGTATCACAACGACGGCAAAGGGCATTTCACAGATGTCACCGAATTTCTTTCCAGCAAAGTGATGGGCGCCAGCTTTGTGGCTGGCTTCACCGATTACAATAACGATGGAAAACTGGATATTTTCCTGGTGAACGATGAGTTCATCAACCCGGTCGGCACGGCTTTGTGGCGCAATGACGGCCCGGGCTGTAAAGGCTGGTGTTTCACCGATGTCTCAAAAACCGCCAATGCCGATTACAAATTGTTCGGCATGGGGCTGGCGACCGGCGATTACAACAATGACGGCAAGATCGACCTGTTTTTCACGAACGGCGGCCCGATGGTTTTGCTGCAAAACCAGGGTGACGGCACGTTTAAGAACGTCGCCAGGGCAGCAGGTGTGGAAGATTCAGATCAAATCGCCTGGGGCACAGTTTTCCTGGATTATAACAACGATGGCTGGCGAGACTTGTATGTCGCTGTCATGGAAACGGCAAACGGCAAGGATGTTGCCAACAACCCCTTGTACCGCAATAACGGCGATGGGACATTTACACAGGTGGCCTGCAATGTCGGGGTTTCGGATGTGCATGCCAGCATGGGCGTCGCCTACGCCGATTATGACCACGACGGCTGGGTGGACATGGTGGTCGGCAACATGGATAACGGTTACCGCCTGTACCGCAACCAGGGAGGCGATCTTTCCGAGAATCATTGGCTGATGATCGAACTGCAGGGCAGTGGGCTGGTCAATCGCGATGCAGTGGGCGCACGCGTTTACGTGACCACTGCAGATGGCAAGCGCCAGCTTCAGGAAATCGTGGCAGGCTCCAGCCTGGGGGCGGGCAACGAGCTGGCTTTAAGTTTTGGACTGGGTTCGGTTCAAACCGCCGACCTGGAAGTGATATGGCCGAATGGCGAGAAACAGACTTTCCAGCATGTTTCTGCCGACCAGCGCTATAAACTGGTATATGGCGCCAAAGATTCGACAGGACTGGCAATATTAAGCAAAGCGGCAGTCAAAACCAGACCGCAGGCAGTCGGCAGTTACGGTTTACTCGCCGATGGCGCTTTGCTCTTGATGCTTGCAGGATTTCTGCTTTTCAACCTGGCAGCCTGGCGAAGCCTGCGCAGCGCTCAAAGCGCCTTGCCTGGGCGCCTCATGTGGGCTTTTGGAATACCGGTGAGCATTGCTTTGGTTTTCCTGACAGCTGCGCCGGCCGTGCGGGCCTGGAAAATGCCATTGTGGATGGCGCGCACAGATGATCAGAGACTGCAGGTATTGCTTGACCAGGCTGGGGTCCATCCCTTGACGCGCATGACATTTTCCAAGGAAATGGTCAAGCTGGGCGAAGCGCTGTTCTGGGACCCGGAATTGAGCGGCAATCGCGATACTGCCTGCGCGACTTGCCACCACGCTTCCTTCGCCACAGGAGATGCCCTGTCGGTTTCGATCGGCACGCTCGGCAGAGGTCTGGGCGCGTTAAGAGTGCCTGCCCAGGGCCGCCGGTTGGTGCCGCGCAATGCTCCACCCGTGTTCAATTTTGGATACACTGATTGGAAGGTCTTATTTCTCGACGGCCGGGTTTCAGGCAGCAAAGCCGACGGCTTTGCCACGCCGGCTTTCAATTTCTTACCTGCCGGCCTGGATAATGTGCTGGCAGCCCAGGCTATGTTCCCGGTGACTTCTCGGGATGAAATGCGCGGCGAGGTCGGCGACCTTGATCTCAATGGCAAGATAAATGAATTGGGCAATATCCCTGATTACGATTGGGCAGGTATCTGGCAGGCGGAAATCGATCGCTTGAAGGTAATTCCCCAGTATGTCGACCTGTTCAAGGCGGCCTATCCCAATGTGAACACATCCGAACTGGCATTCGTCCAGGCGGCCAATGCGCTGGCGGCGTATCAGGCAGAAACGTTCACTTTTGAAGACAGCCCGTGGGATCGCTACCTGCAGGGGAATATGAACGCATTGAACGCACAGGAAAAAAGAGGCGCCCTATTGTTTTATGGCGAAGCCGGTTGCGCCACCTGCCACTCAGGCGGTCTGATGACGGATCAGAAATTCCATAATATCGCTGTTCCGCAAGTCGGCGCGGGCAAAGGTCGCGAGCGTCCGCTCGATCTGGGCCGGGCGCGTGAAACCGGCAATGACTGCGACCGTTTTGCTTTTCGCACGCCGCCCCTGGCGAACGTGGCGATCACTGGACCCTGGATGCACGATGGCGCTTACACCACCCTGGAAGCGGCAGTGCGCCATCATATGGATATGACGAACAGCCTGAAATCCTTTGAACCGAGCAAATTGGCTCCTTATTTGCAAAAGACGCTGCGCAATTCTGAAAAAGTTTTGAATGCCATCCAGGCTACCTGCCAGCCCATTCCGGTGCCGGCGAATTTAAGCGATGCGCAGGTGCAGGATATCCTGGCTTTTCTCAACGCGCTGACTTCACCCTCAGCCGTCGATATGGAACAATTAATCCCGCCCTCTGTCCCCAGCGGTCTGAAGGTGGGAGGCAACTAAAAATTACCCAGGTGGGTAAAAACGCTGATCGGAGAACCATGACGATGGATATCAACACACCCGAATGGGTAAAACAGGCTGTCTTTTACCAGATCTTTCCAGACCGCTTTGCACGCAGCTCACGTCTCCAGCACCCGCCTGGCATGCAGTTCAAAACCTGGGGAGCGCCGCCGGAAGATCAGGGTTACCAGGGCGGCGATCTGCTGGGCATCGTCGATAAGCTGGATTACTTGAAAGACCTCGGCATCACCGCTCTCTATTTGAACCCCATCTTCAGCGCAGCCACCAACCACCGCTACAATGCGTATGATTACCTGGAAGTTGATCCATTGTTGGGCGGCAAGCCCGCCCTGCGCGAGCTCTTGGACGAGGCCCACCGCCGCGAGATCAAAGTCGTGCTGGACGGCGTTTTCAACCACTGTGGGCGGGGTTTTTGGGCCTTTCATCACATCCTGGAAAACGGCGGCCTGTCACCCTATATCGATTGGTTCACGGTCCACGGCTTCCCTTTGCATGCCTACCCGGAATCGGGCAGGCAAAAGGCCAATTATGCTACCTGGTGGGGTAATCATTCGCTGCCCAAGTTCAACACCAACAACCCCGGCGTGCGGGCATATTTGTTGGAAGTAGCGCGCTACTGGCTGGAGTTCGGCATCGATGGCTGGCGGTTGGATGTGCCTGAGGAAATCAATGATGACAGCTTCTGGCGCGAATTTCGCCAGGTGGTCAAGGGCGCCAACCCCGAAGCGTATATCGTGGGTGAGATCTGGCATGAAGCGCGACGCTGGCTGCAAGGGGACATGTTCGATGCGGTGATGAATTACCAGATCACCGCACCGATTATCAGTTTCTTTGGAGACGAACATCTCAACCTGACCTGGAAACACAATGACGTGGTTCTGCGGCGTATGCACGCCAGAGATTTCGCTGCCGCAATCGATGCCATGTAT
Source organism: Chloroflexota bacterium (assembly GCA_029782365.1). Lineage (GTDB taxonomy): Bacteria > Chloroflexota > Anaerolineae > Anaerolineales > UBA4823 > CAWBUW01. The sequence continues at coordinate 108,769 of JAKOUW010000085.1, read as the reverse complement.
GGGCTGTACGATTGGCGAATTAACTTTGTCCAAATGAACATGTTGGACAGCCATGATATGCCGCGCGCTCTGTGGCTGCTGGGCAATGACCGCCAGGCGTTGCGCCAGGCGGTGTTATGCCTGATGACAATGCCCGGGGCGCCGGTTATTTATTACGGCGACGAAGTGGGCCTTTCGGCGGGCGGCGATCCCCACTGCCGGGCGGCTTTTCCCTGGCACCAACCGGACGCCTGGGATAACGCCTTGCGCCAGGATTACCAGGCGATGGTCCACCTACGCAAAGCACATCCCGCGCTGACCGCTGGCGATTTCACCTTCTTACAAGCTGAAAAAGACACCGTTGTTTACCAGCGCCGGCTGGAAAGCCAGGAAATTTTGGTCGCCTTTAATGCCGGCAAAACCCCCAGCCAGGTCAAATTGTCCACAAGGCAGCTTCACCACACCACCTTCCAGCACGCCTGGAAACCTGGTGGTTCAGGCGAGCTGCGCGTGGCTGACTATCACCTGGCATTCGAACTGGGACCGCAACAATCTGTGGTTCTTGTAGCAGGCGGCGGCTCGTGAGACGAAACGTAAAAATCCGCGATTTCGTGTTTGGGGATAATATCCTGCCCTCAAAACGGCTGGAACAATATCAGGCCAGGCTGAGCGGGGTTTATCACCATTTTGAGGCTCAGCCTGCGCAGCCTCGCCCGGGTCAGGCGATTTCTCTGTGGGTAACCGTGGCTTGCAATGAACCGGTGGACAGGATTGAAGCCTGCTATACCCTGGATGATTCGGAACCTCATTTGGAAGAGAGCGCCAAAGCAGCGTTTCACCTGGAATCGATCTTATGGGATGAGATTGGCTGGCAGTATGCCCAACGCTGGCGAGCTGAGCTGCCCGGCCAGCCTGAAGGGACGATGATTCGCTACCGCATCGCTGCGCACAGTTTTGACGGGAACCGCTGGATTTATGCCGACAATCAGGCCGAAGAGGAAGCCCAGGCGACGAATTTCGCTTTGTGGGTGAGCAGTACCGGCGCGCCAGGCTGGTCAAGGCGAGCGATGATCTACCATGTTTTTGTGGATCGTTTTTCTCCTGGAGGCGGAAAGAATTGGCTCCAAACGACTGACCTGAATGGCTTCTGCGGGGGCACTTTACAAGGCGTGATTGAAAAACTGGATTATATACAGGAGCTGGGATACAACACGCTCTGGCTGTCGCCCTTTTTTCGCAGCAATTCGCATCATGGGTATGATGCGATCGATATGTACCAGGTTGAGCCTCGCCTGGGAACCAACGCCGACCTGGAAGCCCTGATTACCGCAGCGCACCGGCGCGGCCTGCGTTTGATCCTGGATTTTGTCGCCAATCACTGGTCGAATTTGCATTTCTCCATGCAGGCCGCTCAGCGGAATCGCCAGAGCGAATATTACGATTGGTATTTCTGGAAACAATGGCCTGATCGTTATGAGGGTTATTTCGATTTGCTGGAAATGCCTAAGCTCAACCTGAACCCGGGCATGCCGGCGCGCAAGTATTTGCTGGACTGCGCCCAACACTGGCTCGAGAAAGGGTTCGATGGCTTTCGCCTGGATTTCGCTTACGGCCCGCCGGTCGATTTTTGGGTGGATTTTCGCCGGCGTTGCAAAACAACCCGGCCTGACTGCTGGCTGTTCGGTGAAGTCATCTTGAATCCCAGTCTCCAGCGGGCCTTCCAGGTGTGTTTCGATGGTCAGATTGATTTCATGCTGGCGGATGCGCTGCGCCAGGCAATTGGTTACAAGACCCTTTCACTCCCTTCATTCGATGCCTTTCTTGAACGCCATGAGGCTTTCTTTGGCGAGACCTTCGACCGGTTGGTTATGTTGGATAACCATGATATGAACCGTTTCTTATTCCTGGCGGGCAATGATCAAGCCAGGCTCAAGCTGGCCGCGCTGGTGTTGTACACTTTGCGCGGTTTTCCGATCAATTATTATGGCACCGAGGTAGGTGTGAGCCAACCTCTGCCGATCCATCACGACGGCCATGGATATTTTGAGATGGCGCGCAGCGTGATGCTGTGGGGCGAGGCGCGAAACAGTGATCTGTTCGAATATTTTCGAAAACTGGCTGCGCTGCGGCGCCAGCAGCCCGTTCTGTGGAACGGCAGCCGCCGGACAGTTCACCTGGATGCCAGGCGAGGCACGTATGCCTACGAGCGATCGGATGGTCAAAGCCGCTTGCTGGTTGTGCTCAACGACAGCAGGCGCGTCCGCCGCTTGAAGATCGATCTTCCAGGCTTTGACGGCCGCACGGATTTGCTGGGTGGGGCGGCGGTAAACCGCCGATCGACAGAGATCGAGATCACCCTGGCGCCGCAGTCTGGCGCCATCATCGGCTGATCGTGCAGGACAATTAATAAAGGCAAATTATGAAAAAAATTCAATTTCTAGGCGCGATTCTGTTTATCCTTTCGTTTCTGGTAGGCTGCCAGACAGCCACGCCAACTGCGACCTTTGCTCCAGAGCCAACCACCGCGCCTACCAACACCCACCTGCCGCCAACGCCGACCAGCGCGCCGGTGATGGAAAAATGGTGGAACGACACGGTTTTTTACGAGATCTTTGTGCGCAGTTTCTATGACAGCAACGGCGATGGCATCGGCGACTTGAACGGCGTCACCCAAAAATTGGATTATTTACAGAGCCTGGGTGTAAACGGTCTGTGGCTGATGCCAATCAATCCCTCTCCCAGCTACCACGGCTATGACGTGACCGATTATTATGATGTCAACTCGGATTACGGCACCAAAGCAGATTTTCTCAACCTGATGGCTGAAGCCCATAAGCGCGGTATGAAGGTGATTATCGACCTGGTGCTGAACCACACTTCCACCAAACACCCGTGGTTCATTAAGTCTGTGCAGGGAGACCCGGTTTATAAAGATTATTATGTCTGGTCGGATACCGATCAGGGTTATAAAGGCCCCTGGAATCAAACGGTTTGGTACCAAGCCAGCAACAAGAAATATTATTACGCGGTATTTTGGGATCAAATGCCCGACTTAAATTTGAGCAACCCGGCTGTCAAAGCCGAAGTGCAAAAAATTACAACGTTCTGGCTGAAAGATATGAAAGTAGATGGTTTTCGCCTGGATGCCATCCGGCATTATGTCGAAAATGGACAGGCGCAGGAAAACACGCCTCAAACCCATGCCTGGCTGAAAGATTTCTACCAGTTTTACAAGAGTGTGAACCCGAATGCCTTCACCATCGGCGAAGCCTGGACGAAGACGCCCCTGGTGGTGCCTTATGTAGGGGATGAGGTGGACACCGCATTTGAGTTTGACCTGGCAGATTCGCTGATCAAAGCGGCCATGGGGCCATTTGGGGATCCATTTGGCGACCAACTGAAGTTGGTTTTGAAAAGTTATCCGAAAGGCCAGTACGGCGTCTTTTTAACCAATCATGACCAAGACCGCGTGCTCTCCACCTTAAAGGATGAAAATCGGGCGAAGCTGGCGGCGACGTTAATGCTGACCTTACCGGGCGTGCCTTTCATTTACTACGGAGAAGAAATCGGAATGACTGGCGCCAAGCCAGACGAAGACATCCGCCGCCCGATGCAGTGGGTCAACGACTCGATCAAGCTGGGTTTTTCCACCCATATGCCCTGGGAAGCGCCCTCGAAAGATTACAAATTGCACAGTGTGGCGTCTGAGGAAAGCAACCCCGCTTCTTTGTTGAGCGCTTACCGCAGCCTGATCAAGCTGCGCATGGCGAACTCTGCGCTGCGCACCGGCGAAACGGTGGTGCTCAATGCCGGCTCATCGCGTTTGTTTGCCATGCTGCGTTACGATGAGCGGGGTGCTTTCCTGATCCTGGCGAACGTCCATCCATTTTCCGTCACCAGCGATATGTACGGCATCAGCCTGCCCTCCGGCCCATTCAAAGGAATGTTGAAGGCAGCAAGTGTGTATGGCTTGCCTGACCCCAGCGCGCCAGAGATCAACGAAAAGGGCGGCTTTGCCAATTACACACCTTTTGCCGAGATTCCCTCCACCGCTGTGGCGATTATTCAACTGACCCCTTAAAGCGGCGACCGACTTGATATAATCGGTAAACTGGACACTGCGGCAATTGGAGAACGAATGACGGTTTCATATTTAGAGCGGGCCCGCCAGGAGGGTAATCCGCTCATTGAGGGCACTCAGGTGACGCTGGTTTGGGAAGGCGCTCGCCCCCCAGTTTTGCGCGGCGATTTCACGAACTGGTATCACCAGCCGCCTGCAGAAATGAAACCAGCAGGGCCGAATTGTTGGATTTACCAGGCTGATTTGGCTCCCGCGGCTTATGTGGAATATGTTTTCTTTATCGGTGACCAGCGTTTCTTAGATCCCTTCAACAAGAACCTTTCCTCAAATGGATTGGGAAAATACAACAATTATTTTTACATGCCAGGCAGCGGCATCACGCCCTATGCTCACCGCGATCCGAAAATTCCCCACGGCGAGATTACACGCCAGGTGATCGAAGGCGGTAAGCTGATTGCTGGCGGCCGGCGGCCTGTGTACTTCTACAGGCCGCCAGTGAACCAGGCGGTCCCTTTGCTGGTGGTGTGGGATGGTTACGATTATTTGCGCCGCGTGCGACTGCCTGTCATCCTGGATAACCTGATCGCTGCACAGCTCATCCAGCCCCTGGCGGCAGTGATGATCCACCACGGCGGGACAGCGCGCATACCCGAATATTCCTGCAGCTCAGCAACCATGGAGTTCCTTGATGCCTGTGTGCTTCCTGAAGCCCGGCGGCGCCTTTTATTGAACGAAGAAACTGCGTTCAACGGTGTCCTGGGCGCTTCAATGGGTGGGTTGATGGCTTTGTACGCGGCTCTGAGCAAGCCAACTTATTTTGGCCGGGTTTACAGCCAATCGGGATCTTTTGCCTACGGCGATAACGAAAAAGTGATCTTCCCATTGGCAGAGCAAGCAGCTCTGCAACCCACGAAAATTTTCCTGGAAAGCGGCCTCTTTGAGTTCGAAGGTCTGATCGAAGCCAACCGCCGGATGCATCGTTTGCTCGCCGGGCGAGGTTTTGAGACGAAATACCTGGAATATCCTGCTGGCCACAGCTACCCGGCGTGGCGCGATCGTGTAGCCAACGGTCTGCAGTGGTTGTATCCCGGGCCTAAATCCATGGTGAAGCACAAAGGATAGCCTGCCAATGTCGATTCGCCTGGCTAACCGATTTGTTTTGAGCATCATGATAGCGCTGCTGGTTTTGAATGCCTGCACAGGCGCGCAGGGCTCTGCGACACCGGTCACCAGCCCACTGTCCAGCGCGCTTCCGGCGACCAGCACACCCCAAGGCGCTTACCCAGGGCCGCTTGGCACAGCTCTGTTCCCTGCCGAGACACCCACCAGTTACCCCGCACCGGCCGTGGAAACACAGATCAATCCGCCGCTCGCCTCTCCTGGTGTTTCGCCGACGAAAACCATCCCAGCCGCCTCAGGATCTCCTCCTACGAGCACATTAAAACCCTTGCCGCAAGCCACCCAAAACACCAGCCCTCTGCCGACCACCCAGGCTGTCGAGCCGTCTGTTTACCCGCCTCCGGGCGGCACGGAAATTCCTGCCTACCCGCCGCCTTCCGGCCAGCCGACGGCCGAAACATACCCGGGTCCGGGGGAGACGCCCACGCCGGGTGTGAGCCAACCCACCGCTTCACCATCTCCGGCAGGCGCTACGCCAACAATTACTGGTAACCCTGCGCCAACTCAACTCCTGGCTGGCGGAACCGTCCCGATCACAGCCACACAAACCATGACAGCCGGAGCGACGAGCACGCCCACGGAAGTGCTGCCTGCCCTGCGACCAACCGAAGGTCCTCGCCGCACCACGACGGTGACCATCTGGCATTCCTGGCCTGATTCCCAGGTGCAAGTATTGGAACAGGCAATCCAGGCTTTCCAATCCAGTCGTCCGGAGGTTTCCTTTACTTTGCGTTTCATTCCCTCTGATGAACTGGAAGGCGCGTATGCTTCCGCGGCATACCTGGGTGAAGGGCCGACCCTGGTATTGGGGCCTTCCGATTGGGGCGCCAGCTTTTTGGCCAACAACCTGGTTGAAGATGTCACCCCATATATATCTGAGGATTTCCGCGCCACATTGAATCCTGTTGCACTGGGCAGCGTTCAATTCCGTAAAGCCGTTTTTGGACTGCCGTTTGGACTGCGCGGCCCGGTGCTGTACCGCAACCAGAATATCATCTCCCAACCACCAAACACGTTCAATCAGATGCTGGATCTGGGCAAACAGGCAACGCACGCCGGTAGGCTGGGGCTGTACCTGGACTGGGGCATGGCGTTTTCAGGCGGATATTTGCAAGGCCTGGGGGGGCAATGGCTGGATGAAACAGGCGCCCCGGTTTTTGACCGCGATCAATACAAAATTGCCTTTCAGTGGCTGGATCTGCTGAAAGCAGCCAAATCTTCTGGAGCTGGCATCGAGATCAATGGCACACGTGATCTGACGCTGTTTAAAGATGGCAAAATTGGTATGATGGTCGAGAGCAGCGGGCAGCGCTATGCCCTGGCGGAGTCCATTGGCGCCAAAAACCTGGCGATTGACCCCTGGCCTCTGGCTGGATCCGGCCGCCTGGCCGGTTTTGTTTACAGTGACGTGGTGTATATCAACCGCAACGCCGCCTACCGACAAGCTTTAGAGCATGAGGCCGGCCTGCAGTTCATGGGTTTGCTCATGGTGGCGCCGGTACAGGAACGGCTGGCTGAAGTTGGTTTTATACCTGCCGTGGAAGGCGTTCGTTTGCGCGACCCTCTGGCCACCCAGGCTGCCGCCGCTTTTGCAGTAGGTGTGCCTTTTCCGCCCGTTTGGCAAGGAGAAATTCGCAGCGCATATTGGTCAACCCTGGGTGGGGCGTTAAAATCAATCCTGGATGACGACGCAGATCCACGCCAGACCCTGCAATCTGCTTTTGCGGGTATCAAGGAACGGCTAAAAACAATACCCCCTTTACCTTAGAGGGTTTTCAATAGGTTTTGTTGTGGCAGTTCGGGCAAATGGCTTCGTTGTTGCGCAGCACAAAGCCGCACTGGCGGCAGGTGGTTGGCTGAACATCACCTAGAGGAGCGCCGCAGGCGATGCATGAGGCGGAACCCACCTGGTTGGCGACGCCGCAGTACTCACAAACCATGCGCCGCAGCCGCTCCGATAATTCAAAAGTGGCGCCGCTGGCCTGCGCGGCTGCCTCGATCGTTTGCCAGACTTCCTGGATTAATTGTAAGCTCTCGATATCCTGGGCGACATCATCCAGCCGGCCCAATAAATTCAACGGATTTTGCAAGGCGGCCAACGCGGTCATACCCAGGCTGGCCGCAACACCGAGCATTGCCTGGTTGCCCACCTGCACCAATAATCCATCCGGCGCTTTTTGCAAGGTAACCGTCAGGGCAGTTTGACCTCCTGAGCGAGCCATCTGAGCAGATGAAATTTGGGTGATCAATTTCTCGCCCTGGCCCACCTGTTGGACGCGCAGGTTTCCGCGGTTGAAACGGGCATAGAGCGCCCGGCTGACATCCTCAGGGGTCAAATTGCCATGAAATACTCGCTGATCCATACGTTGCTCCATCTATCACCAGCCATTTGCCCGGCAGGCGGCCTGCAATGGCAGGCTGTTTTAATCGATTATAATCTCCTGGTTCAAATTTTGCAGGAGAATTCATGTCGAATCGTTTCTTTCGTTATCTACTCGTAATATCTACGCTGATCGGCGCAATAAGTTTCATCTGGTTGAGCAGCGTGCAGGCGGCTACCCTGCACCAACAGCCAACGCTCAGTATACCTACCGTGACCAGCAGCCCCACCGGCCCGATCATCGAAGTAAATGGCGATCAGGATCAAATCAATGTGCGTTCCGGGCCAGGAGTGGACTATCCCACGGTTGGCATCCTGACTGCCCGTCAAAAGGTACCGGCGAAAGGGCGTTCTCCAGGCGGAGACTGGGTGCAAATCGTGTACCCGGGCGTGCCCGATGGTGTGGCGTGGGTATATGCTTACCTGGTGAGGGTTTACGGCGACCTGCCTATCGTGGAGCTTCCCCCAACCCCCACACCGCGGGTGACACCGACCATCGACCCGACATTGGCAGCACAGTACATCATAGAAATCGCTCCTAAGCGCCCACCGACCTTCACTCCCGCCGCCGCGGTCGTTCTACCCACCTTTCCGGCAGTCAGCACCGGCAGGGGCAGCGGCAACTTGCCAATCGGTTTTATTATCGTTGGCCTGGGAGTCGTCGGTTTATTCGGATTGATGATTTCATTGCTGCGGGGTCGTTAAGTGTTTTAAATGGAAAACGGATGCCTGGGCATCCGTTTTCAAAACTGTTTTAGTGAGAGCAACTGCCTCCGCAGCCGCCGCCGGTCTCTTCGCCGCCGTCTTTGGTGCGGAAGGATTGGCCGCAGCCGCAGGTGGACACAGCGTTCGGATTGGTGATTTTAAAACCACTACCCATTACGCCTTCGACATAATCGACGGTGGCGCCGTGCATATAGGTGAGCGACATTTCATCAATCAGAACTTTCACACCGTGCGCTTCAATGATCGCGTCGTTCTCCATTGTGCGGTTGTCTAAGGCCATTCCATATTGGAAGCCAGAGCAGCCGCCTCCGGAGATAAATACGCGCAGATTGTAGCCTTCCAAATTACGCTTGGCGAGCAAATCTTTCACTGCCTGGGCAGCGGGAGCGGTCAGGTTCAAAACCTGGGTTTGTTCACTGGTGAGGGTTTCAAGAACAGTCATGGCTGGTTTACCTTTCTGTTGCAACGATAAGGATACGAGAAAACTTGCGTAATGTTATCAAGTTATATAAAAAACGTCAATGGTAATTCTTAAAGGGCGATTAGCTTTTTCTGCAGCGCCATCAGTAAAGCGAGCTGCACCGAGCCATCGATGAACTGCCCGCCGAGGACGCCATCCAATACCTTTTGAATTGGCCAGGAGACCACGTCCAGGTATTCGCCTTCATCGAGCTTTTGCTGAGTTCGCACCAAGCGGCGGGCAAAATAGATGTGCGTATAGGCTCGCAGCATGCCTGGGAACTGGTTATAGGTGGCTAATTCGAAAATTTCTTGGGGAGCGAAACCAGTTTCCTCTTCAAATTCCCGTCGTGCTCCATCGACTGGCGCTTCGCCTGGATTGAGCTTACCACCAGGTAAATCATAGATAAACTGTCCGACCGGGTGGCGGTACTGGCGGGTGAGCAGTATCTCGTTGTCGGTGGTGACGCCTAACGTAGCGACTGCATTGATGGTTGAATCGAGGTAGATCAGGCGTTGTTTATGGCCTTCATATTCAACCCAATCCACCACGATGCGCACAACAGGGTGTTCAAAGAGAACTTTGCTGCCGATAATTTTTACTTCTTCCATGGTGAACCTCACATTTCATATGCCCGGATGGATAATCCACTGGTGACGCTGCTGAAAGGATCAGCCGGGCGGATCTTCTCGGCCCCAAAGATTTTACTCAATGTGTTTTGAAAAAGAGGAATATTGGATGATCCGCCCGTCGTGACCACAACGTCGATCTCTGGGGCAGCCAGGCCGGATGACACCAGGGTTTCCAGGAGTACAGCTTCGATCTTTTCCTTATATGCCTGGATATCCTTTTCAAACTGAGTACGTGCGTACAATTCCCAAATATCGATGCCTGCATCCTGCAGTTCGATCACGGCGGCGCCCTGGCGTGACAGCAAAATTTTTGCGCCTTCCACCTGGTTGTAAAAAGAAAACGCCAGATCGTTGAAAATGAGCGATTTCAGATTGGTGAGCTGGACGGGCGCCAGCTTATTCTTAATCGCCTGGTCGAGGGCATGGCGATTTCGCGGTGTACTCAGGTCTGGCAGCGCGACCCAATCCGGGACGGCTTCAATCAATTCCAAGATATCCGGTTGGTGGTTTACTGCGCCATAGCCAAAATGCCCCAACAGGCGTGTTTGGATGATCGCCCTGTCAAAATCGGAACCGGCTATATCGATGCCGCCGCAGGCCAGCACACTGCGCCGGTCCTTTTCCCCCAGGCGCATAATGGCAATATCCAGAGTGCCGCCGCCGAAATCAAAAACCAGGGCAGTTTGGGGTTTTTGCATCGCCCTTTCGTAATACAAAGCTGCCGCCACAGGCTCTAACTCAAAATTGACGCTCTCGAAACCCGCTGCCAGGGCTGCCTGGCGCAGAGTCTCTTCGGCCTGTTGATCGGCAGCACCCGTATCAGCGAACTTCACCGGCCTGCCGATGGTTGCATGGCTGATTGTCTCCCCGAGCTGTTGTTCAGCGCGCCGTTTGAGCTGTTCCAGGTAAACCTGCACTAACTCTGCTACACGGTAGTAACGGTCAAAGACCTGAGTACCGAGGTAACCATCCTGGCCGGCGCTTTTGCGCAGTGCAGTCTTGATGTATTGGAGCAGGCGGCCGGGCTTTAATTCATCAACGTAAACGAAGATATCGCGCACGTAAAACATATCCGCACCGCGGTATTCGATTTCACCGGATCGTTTTTTCACAAAATGGCGCAGCCGGTTGATGTTATGTTCGTAATACAGCCTGACCGCTTCCTGGCCAATGAAATACTCGTAATCACGCGTGATATATAAAATGGTCTTAACGACCTCCGGCAAGTTATTTGTTGGGTCTAAAGGCAGCAAGCGCACATTCTGACCGTCAAAAACACCCATGCCAGAGTTGGAGGTGCCAAAATCAATACCCACTTTGTACTTCATGTGCAGCTTATTTCTTCTCTATAACCGATGGCGCAAAAGTGACAAAGGCCAGCAGGTCAGTACTGCTATCCAAGGCGCCTGCGGACAAAAGCTGGTCGATTGGGTGAAAAATGATTTTTCCATCAGCATCGTAAGCGGCGCACCAATCGCCCGCCTGCACCATAGCCGCGCTGACGACGCGTACCCCCTGTTCACGGCGCTGGGCGGAGAAGAGCGCCTGGCCTCGGGTTTTTAGGGCCGAAGTTTCCAGCCTGTCTGGCGTCCAGTGAATCAATTTTCCCCGGTTGGTCATGATCACCAGGTTTTCCGCTGAGCCAACGATAAAGCCAGCCACCAGATGGTCACTGGCATTCAGCCGGATAGCCTCTTCGACCGAAGCTGAAATCAACCGGGTGTCAAGGCATAATAGAAAACCCTCATGGCTGACCAATACCAGGCGGTCTTCTTTAGAGTTGAAGAGGATTGAAAAGGAACGGTCCGCTGGCTGTGTCACGCCGCTGCCAATATAGTGATTGGCGAAGATCGACTGCGCCATTGCGGCGCGGATCTTCTTGACAAAGCCTCGCCTACTGATTTGCAGAAAAGCCTCTGCCAGCGGCAGCTTCCCAAGCGGTTCAACGCACACCAGGCTTTCCCCGGCACGCGGCGGATTCGGTAGGGCGCTGCTGCTCCAATCCAGGGCACCGCTGGGTAAAGCATCGACCGCCTGGGTAGCTACCCGGCCAGAACTGAAGACGAATAACAGATCTTCGCTTTCCTGGACTACCAGCAGGCGAGGGGATTCTGCATTGACAAAGCCACTTCCGACTGTGTGGATTTCAGGCGTTTTGCCAGGTACAGCCGGCAGGTCGAAAGGAATGCGCAGGATGTGCCCTGCCTGGCTGTACAGAAGGGCGCTTCGTTTACTCGCTTGTGCAGGTGCAGCCTGGGTTTGCTCGGGGATTGGTAGAACGCCGCCCAATTGCTTTTTCAGAAGCTCGAGCTGGTATTCCAGGTGTTGGATGCGCTGTTCGTATTCTTCGACTCGTTTACCGCTTTGCAGGGCTATATTTTCTGCCCGCAGCTCGTCGTTCTGTTTGCTTAAATCGTGCAGACGGTTAGCGATGTATTCAACCAGGATCGGCGCGGAAGTCGGCCGTTCAGAGACTTCTTTAATCCAGGCTTCAACTTTTTCAGGGGTTATCATGGATGGGGGTCTCACTCTCGGTTGGTTGGTTTGATTGAATTAGTTTACCAGCAAAACCTGCGATGCGCGCCGCAAACCACAACGGGAGCCTGACCCGGAGCCAGATCTGAATGGCTTGACGCGCATTCTCTCTGCTGGCGGGCTGAGCGCTGTACTGCGCCCGGTTATATAAATCCATCAGGCGGTTCACTTGGTCGGCGGCGCAGTCCGCTGAAGCGTTCACCCGGCGGGCAAGCTCCTGGAAATGTTCGAGTCGTCGAGCTGTTTCCAACCAGGCAGCCAGGGCAGCCGCAGCCAGCTCCAATGGAGTAAACCCTGGTGTAAGCCGGCTTCCAACCAACCGCTGGGCAGGCTTTTGAAAACGGTGATAAATTTCCGTGATTGACTCGTGCGGCGAAAGCCTGCCCATGCGGATTGCGCTGGATGTTACCCAAGCCAGTATGGCTAACAAAATTGTTGCCGCCCCTCCTGCAGCGAACGGCCAGATTGGCAGGCGGTAGGCGGCTAGACGCTCGCTTTCGAGCGCGGGCGGGACAGCGGCGAGGTTGACAGGCTCCATCTTCAATTCGGGTAAACCGCCGGTCGGTTCAAATTCCACCCAACCGACTCCGGAGAAATAAACCTCGGGCCAAGAATGGGCGTCCGCTGCGCTAACCAGGTATCTGTCATTGGCGATATCATACGCCCCGGGTGCATATCCCACAACCAGCCGCGCCGGCAGGCCAGCGGCGCGCGCCAAAACCACCATGGCGCTGGCGGCGTAATCACAGTAGCCCCGCTTCAGATCAAAAAGGTAATAATCTACCACATCGCGATCTTGCGGCGGGGCGGGTAAATCGAGGGTGTAAGGGAACGAGCGAACATACGATTCGATAATTTTGGCGCGCCTGTAAGGCGTTGGAGCGGCTGAAGCCAGGCGGCCGGCCAGCTCTAACACGCGGCCGGGCAGTTCTTTTGGAAGTTGGAGGTAGCGCGCGATGATCCATTCGGGGTATTCGCCAACTGCGCCCAGTAGTTTACTTTGTTCCGGTATATTTACATAAGATAAGGCCCGGTATGTTTTGCTGTCGAGGCGCGCTCCAAAAAGGTCGGTGAGAGGGTGTTCAGGGTCTTCACCGGGTATAGGCCGCCAGGCTGCCCGAAAACCCTGGTTGACGCTCACTAGGCGGCCGCTGGCATACAGATAGATATCCTGGCTGTTGACGAGGCGCACCTCTTGTTCCAACAGATACTGCGATGATGAAGTTTCCCCGGGCAGCAGGTCGCCGCGTGCCACGCCCGTTTCAACCGCCGCGCTGGATTTCCAGCCCAGGCCGGTGTATTCATCATATGTCAATGAGCGCCAATAATAACGGGGCGCTTCCTGCGTACTGCTGGGAGGCGCTTCGCCCGGCGGGTGCACCACCTGAATAGACATCACCACTTTTTTGCTCAGTTCAGGCCCGGCACCGAGCAAATGTTCGCGCGGCAGGCTGCCCACGTTTTGCCTTTGGAATGGGTTGGGAGAGGGAGTGGGGCGCTGCAAACCCAGCGATAGGGCCACGTCCTGCGGTTGGTTCGAAGCCGGCAGCCTGGCTTGAGAAAACCAGCCAGTTATATCTTGCAAGTTGATCTCCGGGATAGTGGTGACCATCATCCCGACTGCCAGCAGGCATGCCGTGATCACGATGGAGCTCAGGCTGATGTCCATGGTCAAGTCTTCCGCATAATCGATATGCCGTGTCTCCCAGCTTTTCCTGGCGTCGAGGTAGCTGTACATGCACAACCACAGAGCGATGAGGCCAAAAAAAGGCAGTAAGTAGCGGGCATCTCCACCGGTGTAATTTAAACTGATCACCAGAACGGAGCCGCTGGGCGCGGCGCTGTACATTGGGCTGCGAAAGTGCCGCCAGGCCCAGCCAGCCCACACCGCCGAAAGCCACCCCTGGACACCCCACAGGAAATTGGCGGAAAATTGATCGTATGCCGCATGGCTTTTGCTTACTCCGGCGCCCCAACTGACCAGGCGCGCCATCACCAGTTGGGAGCCGCCTGAGAATTCGACCCAGGCCAGGTAAAGAGGCTGGGAATCAGCCGGCTGGTGCAGAGAGATACCCTGCCAGGTGGAGCGCAGAGTATACAACAAAGCGGTCAGCAGGCTTTGCAGTGCAGGGAACAGCGCCCCAAAATAAATAAAATTCGCCGCTAGTCCGATGAAAACTATCAATACCAGAACGATAATTTTCCCTTTTCCGGCGTGGTAAATCCACAGCCCGCCAGCCGCTCCCACGATCGACATTAAGCCAATCACTTCGCCTGGGTAGCCTCGGACGGCGCTGTCCAATCCGATAACGGTGGAGATGAGCATCAGGCTGAGCAGGAGCAGGCTGAAAAGCAAATCGATTGCAGCCGCGCTGAAAAAGCGTTTGAATATAGATCGCCAGAGCCGCTCCATCATCCCAGGCGTCTCCAGCTCAAGTCACTTGGTTTACGCACCGCAACCGCTCGACCAACTCCGCTGACTTTCCATTCCCATTCACCGCTGTGACCGGGGCGGGCCTCTGGGCGGTCGAGTAAATCTTTGTGGATGATCACATGCTGAATCCCAGAGCGTCCCAATTCAACTGCCAGGCGTTCTGCATCGGAAGGAAGGCCCTCCTGGTTGATAGGGTCGTTTGGGCTGGCAAAGGTTGTCGCGTCCAGTAAGAGAATTGTTGGGGTAATGCCGCGCCACAACAATGACAGCAATGGCGTCAGCCAGGCGCCGCCTGTATCTGCTGTGATGATCACCAGGCTGGAATGTGATGAGAGATTGTGACTGAGGCGGTTCAGTATTTCAGCCAGGGGAATTGTGCCCGGCCTGGCCAACGCCAGGCCGCGTAAGATTGTCCACCGCTGACTTTCCTCTGCCTGGGCCTGCAGCCATGTAAAAGGGGAGCCATTAATCGTCAGGCCAACCGGATGCCTCTGACGCAAACCCTCATCGGCGAGCGAAGCTGCCAGGATGACTGCGTGCTCCTCGGTAGAATCCCACCCGCTGCCTGCCTGCACCTGCTGGTTTAAATCGACCAGGATGCGCCAGTCGCCAGCCGGCGTGCCGTCGAACAGACGCACATAAAATTTGTCGCGCCGGGCAGAGGTCGGCCAATGCACCCAGCGCAGGCTGTCGCCAGGCACAAATTCCCGCACACTACTGGCGGAGACCGTGCGGTCCGGCGCGTTATGCCGGGGCCTGCCATCTCCGGCGCGCCCTCCGACTGCCACCTTTATTCCAGGGAGTGACACAACCGGCGGCATGACCATCACCGTTTGTTGAGCAGAGTCGCGGATTTCGACCTGGAAAAATCCAAAAGGATCGGCGCTGCGAAGCAAGGTAGGCCCCAGGGTGAAGATGCCGCGCTGCGTACATACGGAATGGGTATGCCACTCCATCTGCGACCTGGCGTCGATACCGGTGGCGCGGCTGACTTCGTGCCCGGGCAAATCGGAGCCATCGACAATTTCGATCCACAAAGCAGGAACTTCGCCCTGGTTTGTGAGAATAAACCGCTCTTCCAGGTGGTCGCCGACCTGCGCCCAGCCAAAGCGGGTAGCGCGTTCGATGGACAGCGAGACAGTGAGTGAAGCCGCCCAAGCCAGGCCGATCAGGTACATGCCTCCCAATACAGTCAAAACAACGCCCCAGACCCTGGAAGGCTCGAGAATCAGCATGAACAGGCAGGCAAGCAAAACCAACACCAGGAATTTATTTTTGAATTTTAATTTCCGCTGCATCATCTAGCTGTTAATTTTACCCCTTAAGAAACTTGACCTGCGTTTGTTTTTCAAGTAAGCTAAAGAAACGGAGGTGCATGTGCGCAATTATTTTGCCTTAAGCCTGACCATTATTCTATTATTTGCGATTTTGGGCAGCGTAGCTTTCTCCAGCCTGGCGGCGGCAGGCGAACCGCAGGAATTGTTTATTCCGGTCAATCGAGCGCTTCCAGCACAGGCGGAGTGGAGCAGGGTAGCCTCTCGCAGCCAGTTAGCGCTGTTAAATAGGGGGGCTTATGCCAACCTGCGGACCGGCGGCAGCCTGGTTTTCAATCTGTTCGACAACGTGCGCCTGCTCGGCACGGTTGATGATTTCCAGGCGGAGAAATTGGGCAATGTTTGGACCGGCCATTTTCCTGCGCTGGCAGACAGCCAGTTTGTGATGGTCGAGAGGAATGGACGGGTAGTAGCCAATCTCGACACCACCCAGGGCATTTACCAGATTCGCGATACGCTCGACGGGCAACAGGCTGTTTACGAAGTAAACCAAACCGCTTTTCCGGATGAGCTGCCTCCAATCGCAGTAAATGCCAGCTCCAACACATCCCAGCCGGTATTGTCGCCAGCTAATCCTGGCGCTCCTGCGGTTGATGATGGATCGATCATCGATGTGATGGTTGTATACACGCCCAAGGCGCGTGATTCGGTCGGTGGAGATGCCGCCATGCAAGCACGTGTCTTGTTGGGCGTAGCTGAGACCAATATGGCTTACCAGAACAGCCAGATTAACCAGAGAATTCGACTGGTAGGGGCTTTCCTGACGAACTACACGGAATACACAGGCGCGGTTTATCCAGATTCCAACATGAGCCACGACCTGACCTGTTTACAGACAACCGGCGATGGCTGTATGGATGATGTAACTGCCAAGCGCGACTTATACGCCGCCGATCTGGTCAGTCTGTGGGAAGATACCAGCGAGGCCTGCGGGTTAGGCTACATGATGTCCACGATCACTCCCAGTTTCGCCCCCTACGGTTTCTCGGTGGTTGCCTGGAGCTGCGCCACAGGTTATTACTCTTTTGCCCATGAAATGGGGCATAACGAAGGCGCCCGGCATGACTGGTATGTGGACACCGGCACAGCGCCGTACACCTACGCTCACGGGTATGTCAATGTCGCCGGTGCGTGGCGCACAATCATGGCTTACAACAATAAGTGCGGCAGTATCAACTGCACCCGCATCCAGTATTTCTCGAATCCCAATGTTTTGTACAACGGCGCGCCAACCGGGTATGCTTCGGGCACTGGCACGACCAATTGTTCCAGTGCGCCGTGCGATGCCGATAATCACCAGGTCCTCAACAACAGCGCCTATACGGTGGCTAATTTCCGCTTGAGCGTAGTTGGTCCAACTTCAACCCCCACTGCCACCGGCTCGCCGACACCTACTTCAACAGCTACAGCAACTCCAACTGCAACCGGCACAGCGACCGCCACACCTACGAAAACCGGGACGGCGACAGCCACACCGACCAGTACACCAACACCTACGAAGACTCCCACGCCGACTGCCACACCAATTCCCAAAGTCCTGGTTGTCGATAATGATAATAACCAGCCAAATGTCAGCCAGTATTACACTCAGAGCCTGAATGCGCTGCATATCCCTTATTCGATCTGGGATACTCATGCCGATGCGGTCTTCACAGAACCGGAATCAACCCAATTGGCGCCCTATAAAGCATTGATTTGGTTCAGCGGAGAGAATTTCCAAACATCCAGCACTGGCCCAAGCGCGGTTGGCGAGACAACGCTGAGCGGCTGGTTGAACAACGGCGGCTGCCTATTCATCAGCAGCCAGGATTATTATTATGCGCGCAGTAAAACAGCATTCATGACCGATTACCTGGGTGTGCTCAGCGTTACCGAAGACATCAGCCAGACGGTGATTACCGGCACTGGCACCATCTACGGGAACTTTGGCAGGCTCAACCTGGTGTATCCGTTTACCATGTATTCGGATTCGATCCTGCCAGGACCAGGCGCAGAAACTGCCTTTATGGGTAACAGCGGCAGCGCCGCGGTTCTGAAACAGGCGGTGGTTTATAAAACAACGTATTGGGGGTTTCCTTTCGAGGCACTGCCTGACCTGGCAGCACGCAAGGAAGCCATCAAGCGCTTTCTCGGATGGTGCGGTATTGCACCACCCAAAGTGACCTTCCTGCCTTTCCTGCACCATTAAGCAGGTGTTGATTCTAGTTGACGCTGTAATTTATTAAATCGGAATCCCAGCCAGGCCGTCTGGGCGATATTGGCCAGGGTAAAGGCTGTCGAAGCGATATACAAGCCTGCGGCCTGGCTCCAAATCGCGCCGGCTGCCAGGGCTAAGCTGGCGACCGCCAGGAAAATTGCCACTGCTTCTGTGATGCTGCGAGTCTGGCGGGCATGCACCAGCGTGCCCTGGTACCAGTTTTGGAGAACAGTTAAAGCGGGCAGCGGTATGGAAAGCCATAAAGCAGGCAAAGCCATTTCCACCAGGGTGGGGCTTAAATCGGAAACATCACCGAACCACCAGGCGGCCAAGGGCTTATACGCGGCAACAAGAATCCCGACCGTGGACAGGCCGGCTAATAAGAAAGTGAAATTTCGCAAGGCACGCCGCGCGCCAGGCCAATCCAGGAGTGCCACTACGACTTCGTTGTAAGCTACGCCCAGGCTGCGAAAGAGTGAGACAAAGCCCGTCACCACGGGCCAGGCAGCCAGCGAATACAGCGAAAGGGGCATGCGCCCTAGAGCCGCGCTGCCGATCGGCTGCACGAGCAAGACGAGCAGGGAAGTGAGCACCAGAGGAATATAAAATGCCACAAAGCTATCCAGGCGCAGCACAGGTGTGACCAGTGGGGCGCGCTTCAATTCATCCTGGATCACCGATTGTGATGCCAGGCCAACATAAAGCGCTTCACACAACACGCCAAAAATCACGGCGCAGGAGGCGACCACGATCCCTGGAAAAGTGCCCAGAAAGTAGCCAGTGACCAGCACCAAGGTATCGGCTGTCAAGCGGATGAGCGTGCCTGTGCCCACGGTGTAGGAACGGTTGAAGCGGATGAGCATCCCCTGGTGGAAGCGCCGGTAAGCGATTGCCCACGTCCAAGGGATGAAGATGATCAGCCCAAGCCGCCCAGGCTCGATAATCTCGGCAGGCGCGCCCAGCACCTGCCGAGCGATCAAGTCATAGAGAGGGGAGAAAACGAACACGAGATGGCCAACGGTCAGGATCAGCCCCATGGCGTTCATGTAGCGGCGCAGACGCACGAAAGATGGCCAATCCTTGCTCAATGCTGTGGAAGCTGCCAGCAGCATGATGATTGGCGATTCAATAATCAACGCCAATGGGTAGGTTATGCCGCCAAAAGCTGCCAGATTAATTTCAGGATTGTGTAGGCGTGCCACTACCGCAGACAGCGCCGGCACCTCGGCGGACATTAAGAGCCAACTGGCAGCCAGCGGCCACCAGGTGTGTAAGATCTGCCGGTTCGATAATGATGGCCGTGGCGTGGATGTCTGCATACACAGACATTATAATGCGCCTGGTACGACAGAGCGGACGCGGTTAGGGAAATTCGGGTGTGCAGCCGGGCTGCGAGCGCACCACCAGCACGGAACAGTTTGCGTAATGCAGCAGCTTGCGCGAAACGCTGCCCAATAACCAGCCGCGCACCTGGCTGAGACCACGCGATCCGGCGATAATCAAGTCGATGGGGTTGTTGTGCGTATATTCCAAAACTTCTGTCGCTGCATCCCCGCGCCGTAAAATGCTTTTCAATTCCAGGTCGGGGCGGAATGTGCGGATCTTTTCCAGGCTGCGTGCCAGCAAGGCATCACCTTGATCTTCTTCCTCTTTCAAAATGCGCTTGACCTCGCGCTCTTCCATACCCAGCATTTGGTCATTGGTCGTGTAAGAAACCGGCCAGGCGTACGCCATTACCACACTTTGAGGCACAGGCGGTGGAGGCAGGACATGCATCACATCCAGCGCGGAATTCTCTGGCAGTGAAAACTGGTGGAGATATTCCAGGGCGCGTTCGGAGCATTCAGAACCATCGGTAACCAACAGGGCATGTTGGAAAGGATTAAATGGAGCGCGCACAACCAGAACAGGCCGTTGTGCATATTCGACAATTTGTTGGGCGACTCCTCCGAGCAAAATGCCCATCGTTGCCCGCAGGCCCACAGCGCCAACCACAATCAGGCTCACCTGATTCGTAACTGCAAAGTCTGAAAGAACTTCTGCCGGGATACCCGCGAGCAGTTCTTCGCGAACCTGGATATTCTTACCTTCCAGCAGATGACGGGCCTTCTGCAAATTAAGTTCGTATTCTGTGATGTTCGAAGCATTGCGGGGCAGAAAAACGGTCATTAAAGTGACCAGGGCTTCGGCAGGCAGCGGCATGGCGCGCACGACTTGCACACCCGCCATTGCATGTTCAGAGCCGTCGATGGCAATCAAGATATGCATCGGTTTAGGATTATTGGTGAACATTGTGCTACCTCCTGTGAACGATTCTTGGGTTAAACAACACAGACCGCCCAACATGGAATGGGCGGTCTGTGTTGTTTGCTTCTGCAGAGTCCAGGGATGTGGATAACCGTCAGCGGTGTTTTCAATTCGCTTAATTACATTATAGCGAAAAAACACCTGGATAGATTAAACATTAATCGTTGGGAATGATAAGCCAGAGTAACAGGTACAAGAGAAAACCCGGAACTCCCCCTGGAATGAGCGCGATCAAGAAACCCAGGCGAAACCAAAAAGTGCTGATGCCGAAAAACTCACCCAGGCCGCCGCATACCCCGGCAATGATGCGGTTTTTACGGGAACGGCGTAAAGATTTTGTGCTGCTGCTCATAGAACAACCTCCTCAAATTTGCATACCACGGCTGGTGGCAGTGTGTCAATTAGCATACGCAAATCGAGAGCTGTGGTTGCAGTCCTGGCAAACTCATCGCCTCGCACAGATCAAGGTTCCATCTCCGGCGGGAAAGATTGTGCTCAAGACACCTGGATGCTGAGCAGCATGTTGGTTCAATCTTTGAATGGCCAATGTATCTTCATCCAACTCACCTTCACGCAGCACGGCACCATACCAGAAGGCGTTGTGGACTGCAATGAATGCGCCAGGCCTTGTATTCTCTACCGCCCAATCGAAATAGCGGATGTAATTGGCCTTATCCGCGTCGATGAACACAAAATCAAATGGAGCTTCGGCGACCAGCCCTGGCAGCAGATCGAGTGCGTTTCCCAGGCGTATTTCCACTTTCTCCTCCAGGCCACAGTGCTCGATATTCTTGCGGGTTACACCGGCGTGTAAGGGATTTCCCTCCAGGCTGATCAGTCGCCCGCCAGGTAAAAGGCCCCGTGCGATCCAGACTGCACTATAACCGCCCAAGGCGCCGATTTCCAATGCTTTCCGGGCAGAGCAGGCGGCCGCCATCACCTGTAAAAATGCTCCTTCTTCGGCTGAGACCTGGATTTCCGGCAGTCCTTGCGCAAGCGAAGCAGCGGGGATTTTTTGCAGAGCGTCATCTTCGCCTGCAAAAAGGGTTGAAATATACAGACTCAAGGAATCATTATAAATTGTCATACCGTTATGTTTCTCCTTACGCGATAATCTGCATAATCATTCCACAAATCAACTGCCTGGCGGATTGTTTCTGTGTGGATATCGACAATATCTTCCACATTTCTAGCATACCCGCCGCTCATCACCACTGCGACCGGCAGCCCGCTGCGCCAACAGCGGTCCAGGACGAAACGGTCGCGCTCCGCCAGCCCAGCCTTGCTGACTGCCATGCGCCCCAGCCGGTCGCCGGCGAATGGGTCAGCGCCTGCCAGGTAGATTGCCAGATCAGCTTCAAAAAGCGCCAGTGCTCGGTTCAACCCCTGGCGTACGGCGTCCAGGTAGCTTTCATCTTGCGTGCCATCTGGCAGAGCGATATCCAGGCTGGAGGTTTCTTTGTGGAAGGGAAAGTTTTTCTGACCGTGCACCGAGAAAGTGAATACCTGCGATTCGCCAGCAAAAATGGCCGCAGTTCCATTGCCCTGGTGCACATCCAGGTCAATAATCAGGGCACGCTGGAGGCGTTTCCCCTGTTGCAAAACACGCACCGCGATCGCTACATCGTTGAAGACACAATACCCCTCGCCGTGGTCCGGGTAGGCATGGTGCGTGCCGCCCGCTAGGCTGCAGCAAATGCCCTCATCGAGCGCCGTATGGCACACAGCTATTGTCGCGCCTACCGAACGCCGGGAACGCTCCAGCAGGCCTGGAGACCAGGGGAAGCCGATCCGGCGCGCTTCACGCTCGCTCAATGTGCCTTTGGTCAGTTTTTCCAGGTATTCTGGTGTGTGGACCAACAAAAGCTGGTCATCGGTGGCTGGATCGGGATTATCGAGATCGGCTGGTGCAAGCACGCCAGTTTCCAGCAGACGCTGGCGCAAGCCCGGGTATTTGGGTACCGGAAAACGGTGGTCTGGCGGCAGTGGAAAGCGAAAATTGTCATAAAAAAAGGCTTTCACACTCCGCATTATAATCGACAAGCGCCGGCGAGGATCGCTCTTTACCAGTGATTTCGGTGTACAACCTCATCCAACGACCGGCGTCCGCCTTTCACGGGCGGCGCAGCCAATTTACTCAATTCGGCCGGGTAGCCGAAGGAAATGGCAAAGCGGACCTGCAGATCCGCCGGAAATCTCAGGATCTGCCGGGCTTGATCTCCCCAGTAAATCGTCGCCATGCAGGATCCCACGCCCAACTCCCAGGCGGCAAGCTGCATATAGGCTGCCGCTTGGCCAATATCAAATAACACCTGGAATTTCTCGCTGGGGTCGGGGTGGATGATGGCCACACCCAAAGCGGCTTCCGCTAAATGACCGGCCCAATCGCCGCATTCGGAAAGCGGCTTGAGGATTTTTTTGTCCGTGATGGCGATGAAATGCCACGGTTGGGTGTTTTTTGATGATTGCGCGCGCCGGCCGGCGTTGAGGATGGCAAGGATGGCCTCCTCAGGGAGGGGCTCGGGGGTGAATTTGCGCACTGCGCGCTTGAGACGGATAGCATCTGAAACGTTCATTTTACTTCTCCTATTGAGCCATTTGCTCCAAACCAATATCAGTTGGTTGATGCGTCACCTCGGCAGTACTCTTGCCTGGAGCTTGGCAAGTCAGGCGAGCTTACACCGTTGTTGAGGTTCCAGCAGAATTTTGACACATTGCAAAGCCATCGACACTCTCTTGATGTTTGATATAAAACATGCATTTTATACATAGATGTGCACGGGCTCTGCGCTAATTCTGATATTTCGCCCAACAAAGATGGCAAGCACGTAGAAAACGCAATTAGCAGACATTCGCCGCCAACCTCAACGATCCCAGAACATGGCGAGCACAGCCTCCTCTGGGTGAAATTGCTCCATAAATTTGGGCATGGCGCGCGTGATGTATAACACCGGAAACTTTCATGGTTCAGTCTATGTTTCGATCTATTTGCAGCCCGGCTGATTTCCGATGGGGAATAATAAGTTCTCTAATCAAGAACAAATAGCAGGTGCCTTGTAGTGGGGAAAGCAGGCTTGTTTACACGCCCAGGTAAACAAGCCTGCCTCTGGCTACTTGGGAACGGGATTACTCTTGCGGGCTCCTTGTTTCAATCGCCGAGTGTGAATGCGTTGCCCTTTGGGTAATCGCTTGGTTTTTTTCTTTGGTGTTTTATCTGTCATTCTGGTTATCTCCTTCAACGAATTAATATGATAGTATCTGTAGTTGTATCGAAGTACGGCTCAACCGATATGCAGCTCGACCACTTGGCGAAAATGGAAACCCATTATGGCCATCGTGATAGCCAGAGGGAACAGCCGGGGGCGCCGGAACAAAGCCCAGAAGAAGAGCCGCCAATAGTGAACTCGCTCGGCACCACAGATGCCCAGTTGATAAATCGACCGCCCAAGAGCCAAGATATATTGGGTTTCTAAGTGAATGCGAACCTCAGGTGGATGATACTCGCGCAGGAAAACTAAAACGCGCTCGTAATAGAACTTGGGGGCGTAGATTTGGGTTAACAGCTTGCGATACCCTTCTCGCAGGGGTTCCATTCCCATTTTCGGGATGATGTTGGTTGTGCCATCCACGTTGTCGCCCGTCATTTGATTCACCAGACGCCCTTCTTGCTGCATGCGCGCATGCAAGCGTGTTCCAGGAGGGGCCTGCAGTAAGCCAACCATGGCGGTCACGATGCCGCTCTTTTGGATGAAATCAACCTGCTGTTGGAAAATTGAGGGTGGATCGTTATCAAAACCAACGATGAATCCGCCTTGCACCTGAAGCCCAGCCCGCTGCAACCGCTTGACGCTCTCTACCAAGTCGCGGCCTTTGTTCTGGTTCTTGCTGCATTCAGCAAGGCTGTCTTCGTTGGGCGTCTCGATGCCAACAAAGACTGTGTCGAACCCGGCTTGCGTCATGAGTTTGACTAACTCAGGATCGTCGGCCAGGTTGATAGAGGCTTCCGTGCTGAATGGTACGCCAGTCTTGCCCTTGCGCCATTCGATCAGAGCAGGCAACACTTCGGACTTGATCTGCTTCTTGTTGCCAATGAAGTTGTCATCCACGAAAAAGATGCTCTTGCGCCAGCCCAGCGCGTAGAGGCTGTCGAGTTCAGCGATGATCTGTGGGGCAGTTTTGGTGCGTGGGCGATGCCCCAAGAGTGCTGTCACGTTGCAAAAGTCACAGCTGAAAGGACAACCGCGTGAGAATTGGATACTGATCGTGTCGTAATGCTTGAGATTCGCCAGAGGCCACAAGGGTGCTGGGGTTAAATGGATATCGGGATACTCGGTTGTGGTATAGATGTGTTTTGCCTGACCGTTGGCCAGATCCGCCAGGAACGGCGGGAGCGTCAGCTCGGCTTCGTTGAGCACGAAGTGATCGACTTCTGCGAACTGGTCATGTTCCATGGTGAAGAGCGGCCCACCTGCCACCACCACGGCGTTCGCCTCCTTGCAGCGTGTTATTAAAGCCCGTGCTGTGTCGCGCTGCACAATCATAGCGCTGATGAAAACATAGTCAGCCCATGCCAGATCCTTTGGTGTCAGGTTGGTCACGTTAAGATCCACCAGCCGTTTTTTCCACTCGGCTGGCAGCATAGCCGCCACGGTTAACAAGCCTAACGGTGGAGCGCCAGCCTTCTTGCGGACAAACCGCAAGGCGTGTTTAAAGCTCCAAAATGTGTCCGGGATTTCTGGATAAACGAGCAGAATTTTCATAAATATCTTCGCCTATGATCCGCCAGTCAAAAGGCTGCGCAACCATCTCAATAATCTTGCACCAGGTGTTTTTTGATCTCTTAACTGGGCGGTAATAGCCCAAAATGAGATTTTTTCACCACACTCACAGATTATCGAAGAAGCTCCACGATCCTCTCCCTTTGCCGCAGAGTCAATAATTGGGTTGTTCGAGATCGTTTTTTTGCAGTTTGGGCAAACGATGTAGGTTTCCATAAATACTCCTTATCTGAAATTTGCTAATAAGCTCCGCAGGCAATTGTCACACTTGCTGGCGCAGTCTCAAGCTGCCATTCTGATGGAAACCGTCTGACTGCGCGATATGTAGACTGCCGTCAAGCTTATTTACCGCTTATCTCACTCACCACCCTGACCCGGGGGCTGCCCAAAAGCAAGATCGGGCTGATACAGTGCTCAGTGATCACAATTTTTTCGTTCTTGCGCAGGGAATTTTCAATCAACCCAATCTGCTTAGGCGTTTGAGCGTTGCCCACGAAGTATTTCTCGGCAGCCTTGTTCACCAGCCGAATGGTTTCTGCCCGGCTTTGGGCCGCCTTGATTACCGCCTCGCGTTCGCCCTCAGCGTGCTCTAGGATGGCCAGCTTATGCTGTTCTGCGGCTTTGAACTCATCCGTTGCCATCAGGCGCATGGACCGCCGCTCTTGCTCCGCAGTCTTTTTTTTATGCTTAGCCTTCTTAATATCCTCCGGTAGGTTAATCAGGCGGATTTCAACTTTGCTAACGGTCAGGTCCCATTCGACTGCGCAGGTATTCAATACGCGCTGCAGGTTGGTTGCAATCGTTTCCCGCGCCGCTAGACTCTCATCCAGGGTCAAATCACCGATCTCCTGGCACAGGTTGGGTCGCACACATATAATCCCATCCACCATGATTTCAACGTTGTCTTTGGTAATCATTGGCTGCGGGTGAATGTCCATGGTGTGCTCGCGCACGTCGCGGATGCGAAGAATATGAATAAATGGGATTTAAAATCCCAGGCCAGGCATGAAAAACCGAAGATACCTTCCAAATTGTTCTTGGATACCTCGTCCGTAAGGTCGCAGGGTATAGATTGGGAAATAGATCGTTCTAATATCAAACCTCCATTTCATCTCTTTAGGTTAATCTCTAGCGGTCATGCGATGGGATTATCCCCTTCGCATGACCACTTCAACGAGAAAATAGGACAGATTTTAGCGTCGAAAAACCTTTCTCCCAGCCAGCAGGCGCAGTATGAAAAGCAGCAATACCGCCCCTAGGAACGCGATCAGGATCGACGTCATGTTGATCCCTGACATCGGGTCTCCAAGGTGGAAGAAATAGGAAGCAATCCAGCCTCCCAACACTCCGCCCACCACACCGACGACGATGTCGCCAATCAACCCATAGCCTCCCCCTTCCATTACCCTTCCAGCTAGCCAGCCAGCGATCAAACCTACCACAATCCAGGAAAATATTTCCATGCTAGTCTCCTTTTCTTTTCATCAAGTTTATCGATTGATGTCATGCGAAGGGTTTATGCCCTTCGTAATAACTGTTTAATAAGAAGGCTTAACTCTTCTTGGGGTTGCTGGAACTCAACGTCCACTCAAAGAGCAATTCCTGGTTGTCCGGGATCGGCGTTCGCTGCGCGAAATGCTCATACCCAGCCAGGTTGACGCCGTGCAGCTCCCGCAGCCGCTCCCGATACCAGACATCAAACGGGGTATCCGATGTGATGATCTGGCCCAGCGCCCGAGCCACATCGGGAGCTTCCAGGGTGGTAACAGCCGTTGCCCCAAAAGCAGTTTCCACCAATGCCAACCGCTCGCAGGTGATGCCCAACCGCTGACGGGAGGCCTCGTATGGTTTTCGTCGAGAACCGGATAACTCCTGACAAAACCGCCGCCAGGCTTCTACTTTACCAGCCAGGATAGGGAATGTTAGAACAATACCAGACATCGCGGGACTCTTTCAGAGTACAACGCTCTCTTAAGCGGAATCTATTTTTCCTACTATTAGTATATATGCCTAGAGTCTCAAAAGCGTCACAAAACGCCGCAGGTTAGGTTCATCAGTTCATCATAACAAACTGTAATCTGGCATAGCCCCATTCGTTTTACCCTATTCCATTCATCACAAACCCATCGATAGGTACTCCCAGGATTCTCCAGGCGCTGCCCAGGATAGCTCCTGCCAGCACATCCCGTGGGAGTGCGCACACACACATGCATGTGATGCCCACCAGCAAAGCCACAGTGTACAGCAAAACACCACCCAGGCGTTGGCGTGGAAATTCCGGGCCATCAGCCGCGCCGTAAAGAACGCCTGGCTGGTATGCCCGCTTGGGAACGATCGTCCGCCTGCCGGGGAGCCGACGATGCGCGCCTGGGTTACCTGGATGAAAGGTCATGACCGTCGCACCATAGCTTTCACCAGCTCGACCACAATCCATAATGTCAAAGTCCTCAAAATGAGTTCGTACGACACCGGGTGATATGCCTTCAACACAAGGATCAGGCGTCACCAGGTGCCGGGAAGTGTCTCTCCAGGCAATCTTTTACAGTTCTGTGGATCCACCGGTTGGCTCTTCAAGGATTGCGCCCTGGGCAGGCAGCTTCGCTTCGCCGACCATAACCGCCAGGGCATGCCGCTGCACACTGATGCTCAGCGGCCCTTCTCCTAACGCCAACCCATCCGCCATGACCGGCAAAGCCGGGTTGGTGTCGATATCCACCCTGCGCATGTGGTAGTGCTGGATGCGTTCGTCTTCGAATCCACCTCCAGCCCTGGCTGCCTGGAAAGCATAGCCCAGCAGATCAATCTTGGTCAGGTCGGCGAAGAGCATCACATCCAGCAAACCGTCATTAATCGAGGCTGAGGTGCCAACCTGGAAATGTGGGCCGATGTAGGGCATATTGGAGACCAGAACCACGTGACACATTGTGTTAATCTTCTGCTTGCCATCCAGCATCAGGTGCATCTCGGCTGGCGGGGAAGCCATCAGCGCGGCCAGGAAATCGCCAATCCGCGTCAGATTACCGTGCTGGATATCATCGGCTGCCGGAAAAAGGGTCGAAAGCAGCCCCACCGAGCAAACTTCCAGGAAAGGCCGCTTGATTTCGCCGCAAACGGCCAGGCCCATATCCAATTTGACGCGCCGGCCTGTACGTAGGATAGCAATAGCAGCCGGAATATCCGCCGGAATCCCCAGGCTGAGGGCTACATTGTTCTGGGTACCGGTGGGGATGATCCCCAAGGTTGCGTTTGTGCCAGCCAGGGCTCCAGCCATCATATCAATGGTGCCGTCGCCCCTACATACTACGAACATGCGGATCCCATCCTTGAGGGCGTTCAGAATCACAGCCGGCAGGTCGCAGCCCGGTTCCACCAGGAAGGCTTCTGGCACAAGCTTCCAGGCCTGCATCGCGCTGATCACATCCATGAGCTGCAAAGGCGACTTGCCAGCCACTCCCGAACCGGGATTGAAGATGAGCTTGGCCCGCATGCGGCGTTTTTTAGTGGATGGAAATTTTGTTGTCAACCTAGAACACCTTGGATCGCTTTATTACTGGCTTCGACGAGGGTGGAGAAACGCTCCTTCTGTTCGTCGACTATGTCCTGGCCGCGCTGCTGTACGGCTTCAGCTTGGTTTTTTACGCTTGTCTTGATTTGGCGAGCTTTGTGATGGGTTTGTGCCAATGCATCTTTTACGGTGTCGTTCGTCTGGTCATGCAGTTCGATGCTTTTCTGTATAATTTTAGTGCGCGTCCTTTTCCCCGATTGAGGTGCAAGCAGCAACATCGCTGTCCCACCAGCCAGGCTTCCAACCAGCAGTCCACCTAAAAAGCTCATAACATTAATTGTGCCGTTCGATTGTAGTTCGGTATGATTATCCATTCTGTCTCCTTCTACGGATAGTTCAAGCACAGGTTTTGAGCGATCAGAAAACCGCTCTAACCTATTACTTAAGATAAAGTATATTGATTTAGAGTCTCAAAAGCGTCACAATACGCCGCCAGGGCCTGCCGCTTCTAGTTTTTATTGTTTTAGCTGGTAATAAGAGTCGCTCAAAAAAGCGCCAAAAAGAATGATGAGGTTGCTTAGATAAGCCCAGGTTAAGAAGGCCATTATGGCTGTCACTGAACCATAGACCAGGTTCGATACGGAGATGAAGGTGGAAACAAAGGACAAAAAGGCTTTCTTGGCAAGTTCCCGGAGCAGGCCGGCTCCAACTGCACCAGGTAAAATCTCGCACCAGGTAGAGACTCCGTGAGGGAGCATGCTGTAGAGTAACACGAATAAGGCAGCATCGAGCAATACAGACGTTACAAAACTGATACCGCTCCCGATCAGAATGATTTGATCGGGCAGTCAGGTGTGGAGGTTGTCAATCGTACTTCCAGCAAACGAAGCCAAGAAGAGGACTGGGCCAACGAAGATCAGGACAAATAGTATTGCCAGACCACGCCGCTTCCAAACAGCGCGCCATCGTTTATTTCTCCAAATTTCATTTAGGGTATGGGTAAGCGTGTAAAAAATTGTTGAAGCATACCAGATGAGACCAACTAAAGCGACCCTCGTAACTGGTCTACGCGCCTGGATGATTTCATCGATGTTTTATCCCTACAACTGGTCCAGGTCAGGTGTAATAAACTCTAGCTTTTGTAGAATGAGTTGCTGGTTCATCAACGGGCTAAGGTTGAAGCTGGCAATGAAAATGCTCAAGAGGATGATGGGAAAGAGGGAGAAGAGCGCAAAGTGGGCAATCGCCGCGGCTTTAATCGCCGAGTTTGGGCATTAAGGTTTCACTGGCTGCGCCCGCCAACATCCCTAACCAGCCGTGTGTACGTTAAGCTTGTGCACGCTGCGGATACCTCGCTGCCAAAGCTGTACCATATCCCCAGCCTTCCGGGTAAGGTCATTGTCTGGTTCTTTAGGATCCTATGGATGTAGGTGGCCCACCTTCAGCGGTGACTGGCTGGGGCGAATGGATTGGCGAGGAACCTGGAGGGGGTGCGGTGACATTTTCACACGCCAGCAGCGCCAGAAAAGCCTTAAAAGTTAATATCAACATCATCGCAGTACGCCACTTGTTCATCGGGAAGTCTTCCAAGCTGCGTTCTCTTCTCATGTGGGCGGAATTTGAATTGCCCGCCCATCTTTAAAAATTGGGGAACAGGTTATCCTCCAATTGCACCAAGTTTTTCGTCAACTGGACGAGTTCCGGCTGCGCAGACTTGAGGTCGGTCTTTATATCGGCCAAAGCCTGAGCGGCGCTCTGTCGCATGGCGGTGAACATATCTTTTTGATCCGCCCCCAGCAGACTGGAGAGGGCATCTAACGCTGTGGAGGCCTGGGTCAAAGAAAGCCGTGCACCAGCGTAATCATCGGCGGCCACAGCCAGGCTGGCTCCGCGCACACCTGACAATGCCTTGAGCACGTACATATGTAGCGTGGCGGAATCTAGATTCTTTTGCAGAGTCTGGTTATTCGTCTGCACTGTATTAATCTGTTCGGTTTTACCGGTGATCGTCACGTTGGCATGCTCCAGATCGGTGTTGGCTTTATCGAGCTTCTGCCGAGTGGGGAAGTAGAGCGCGATGGCGATTAACAGCGCACCCAGCCCAAACGCCAACAGCGCCAACAACACCCAGCGTAGGGCGCTGCGCATTGACTTTTGCAGGCGGGTTTCAGACTTGGCTTCGGATGGGATGGATTCTTTGTCATTCATACCACACCAATGAGATGCAATACGATGAGTATGATGGCGATAACGATCAGGGTGTGAATCCAATTGCCGGTGCGCGGGAACCTAGGGCTTATGTTCCCACCGAAAAAGCCGAGTAGCCACAGTATTACTAGAATTATGATGATAGTCCACAACACAAGATTTCTCCTTTTATTTGAATAATCTATTTATTGGATGCCACCTGACCGGCTGACCGAGCGGCAGTTGACTTAACGGTTTAGCAAGATGAGAATTCCGGCGGCGATAGCGAGGATTGACAGGCCCGTGCTCAGGCCTCTTAGAGCCGGGATAAGCGTAACCAGACCCCAGGCGATGAGCCAGATGGCCAGCAAGAGCATGCCGATGTTCTTTGTGAATCTTTTCATGGAAGCAATCCTTTCTCTATTAGGGAAGAATGCGCGCTGGACCGATCTATCCGTCGCGCTCCTCGCTGCCGAAATAGATGCCAGCCGCCAATCGCTCTTCTTTTGTTAACGTAAAGAACCCGATCAGCCACCTCACAATGCCAAGCACGGAATGCAATATGGCCGAAAAGGTGCCTGGTCGGTCTATATTCGATATGTATTTATCAGGCTGTGTGTCCATTTTCCTCAATTTGTATTCTTCCTCGACTCGTTGCTCGTTGTAACCATTCTTAGGTTGTTTCATATTACCCTCGCCTTTACATCCCAGATTTTTCTACCGAATCGATAAATTTTCCGAAATGAATACCAACAGGCTTAACTCTTCTCAGAACAGTCGTCCTCGAAAGGTGTTGGTTTGTCTGCCCGCCGCTCGTGCTGCACCGTAACCATCTGCCTGGCAAACCAGCCCATAACGGCTCCGGTAGTGAGTTATTTAATGAAATTGATCAGATCCAATTAATTTTTCCTTTCAATACTGTCTTTTCACAGCATGAAACTTAGAGCCTATTCTGTGGACCTTAGCAAGTCAGGCACGGATTTTTATTTCTTCTCATTCCCATTCGGTTTTAGTATAATAAATCAGAGTCTCAACAGCGTCACAAGGAGCTGTACTTGGCGGACCAAATGCTACCACTGCGCCTCTTTACGCTTGGGGCGCTTGAAATACGCCTGGGTGAAAACCCGGTGACGCTTTCCACGCGCAAGACGCAGGCGCTGTTGATCTACCTGGCGCTCGAGGCAGGCTCGCAGCCGCGTGAGCACCTGGCGGCCCTGCTGTGGCCTGAAGCAAGCTCCGAACGCAGTCACGCCAACCTTCGAAATACCCTTGGTCATCTGCAAGCGGGCCTGCGCCGGGCAGGTGGCCAGGCTCAAATATCGTATCTCCTTGTCACGCATAATTCGCTGAGTCTGAATCCGGACGCCGACATCACCATTGACCTGCGAACCGTTGAACAAGCATACGGGCTGGCACGCGCCGATCGTTCGAGCCGGACGCTGCCGGAGGGTTTGGCCAGCCTGCCTCTATTACAGGCGGCCGCGGCCTGCCAGCGCGGTGGTTTTCTGGCCGGATTTTCACTGGGCGATGCACCTGGCTTCGACGATTGGGTAGCCATCCAGCGCGAAGTCTGGCATCGCCGCCTGGGCCTGATCCTGGACCGGCTGTCAGAAATCCAATTTGCCAGCGGCGAGTTTTCTGGCGCCACAGAGACTGCCTCGCGCTGGATCGCCCTGGATGCACTAAATGAAGTCGCCTATCGGCGTAAGATGCGGGCGCACTTCACGGCTGGCGAGCGTGGGCAAGCGCTGGAGACTTATGAAGCCTGTCGCGCTATTCTAGCGGCTGAATTGGGCGTCGAGCCAGAACCGGATACAGTCGCGCTGGCAGAGCGCATACGCACACAAGGCCAGCCACCAGTACATCCTCACGTTCGTCGCTCTGCGCTTCAGCCGCGTCGGCCAGATACTTCGGTTGCTTTCTTAGGGAACTTGTTTACCGGGCGTAACCGCGAGTACAAAGCGCTCGTTAATAGCTACGAGCACGCCGCAGCAGACCAGTCTCAGCTTGTTGTGTTGCGCGGTGAGGTGGGTATTGGTAAAACTCGCCTGGCTAGGAAATTCTTGGCCTGGGCCAGCGAGCAGGGAGCTGAGTTGTTGCAAGCCGGTGCCTTTGAGAGCGGCAGTCATTTGCCGTTTCAGCCTTTGGTTGATGCACTCCGGCTGTGGCTGGAAAGTGAAAACTCACCTAAGGATCTATTGGAGGAGGTGTGGTGGTCCTCCCTAAGTCAATTGCTGCCGGAATTGCGCCAACGCAACCCGGGTTCGCCCACTACCCCAAAAGCGCGACATCACCTGGAAGCGGAAGTGACCCAATCGCAGCTCTTCGAGCCCTTCGTGCAATTAACGTTAGCCCTGGCTAAACGAGCACCGCTGGTGCTCTTTATGGACGATTTGCAATGGGCAGATAGCGCGACGTTAGACCTGCTGCAGTATGCCATTCGGCGCTGGCGAGATAGCGCGGCGCCGGTCTTGCTGTTGGCAAGCTCGCGGTCAGAAGCTTTGCACCCAATGACCCTACCCCAGCAAACGGACGGACCACAGGGATTGATCCATTGGCTGGAGCGTGTGGCGCGTGAGCTGACACCAGTTCATATCGAGTTGGAACCGTTAAGCGAGCGCGAGACGGTGCAAATGGTGCTGTCTATCCTGACGCCGCCCGCCGCTGACTTCGCTCAGTGGGTATACGACGAAACGCGCGGGCAGCCGTTTTACTTGATGGAGACCCTCAAGGATTTGCTCGAACGGCGCGTGCTGCATCCCCAACGGCGGTCGGAGGGGCAGTGGAGCTTTACTGTGGACGCCGAACATGATCTTGGATACACGGTGCGCGTTCCATCTACCGTGCATGCCGTTATTCGCTCCCGTTTGAATCGCCTCAGCCCGAACGCTTTCGGTCTTTTGGTGGGCGGAGCTGTACTCGAGCAGCGGATCACGTTCGAGCGCCTGTGCGCTATCTCAAACGTAAGCCAAGATCTGGCCTTACCTGCCTTGGATGAACTGATCAGCGGACGGCTTTTACTAGAAGCGGCGCAGCCAGGTGTGGCCAGCATATATACCTTCACCAATGATATGCTGCGTGATGTGGTGTATACCGAAGCTGGGGACGCACGGCGGCGGCTTTTCCATCAACGAGCGCTGGAAATCCTTGAAACGGCGGGGGACTCTGCTGCAGTGTTGGCATACCATGCGGTAGCCGCTGGCTCAGCGCAGGCCGCATTCCGTCACAGCCTGGCTGCCGGGCGAGAAGCTCTGCGCATCTCGGCGGTGAGTGAGGCCATTGTACATTTCGAACGCGCTCGCCAACTCATACGAGATGCATCCCTGCCAGAGAAGCCTGGTAAAACGGATATACGTGAGCTGTACACTCTGCTAAGCCGGGCTTATGAAATTGATGGTCGGACAGACAAGGCTTTGGCCGTGAAGGCCGAACAAGAGAGATGTCAGTCGGATTGACAAGAGCTTTCGGGCGCAGGTTTGGTAGAGCAAGGCCGCGTTCTCGGCGGCTCCTGCTGAATGTTCGGCTCATTTGCTGTACTCTCACAGGGCTTTGAGTGGGGTCTGGTCGCGAAGGTGATGACGCACCAAAAAAAACCAGGTTGGCATATTGTATGCCAACCTGGGTAGGTTACAAAGTCGATCTAATAACGGCGTCTGCCGCCAAAATCATTGCGGCGCGGCCGCTCTTCGCGGGGCCGGGCAATGTTCACTTTGATGGCGCGATCGTCCAACATTTTACCATCCAGGGCTTTGATAGCGTTCTCAGCTTCTTCCTGGGTGCTCATGGTGACGAAGGCAAAGCCTTTCATCGTCCCGCTATCGCGATCTTTGATCATGTCCACAGTCACTACCGTACCCGTTTGGGCAAAGGCCGAGCGTAAATCCACCTCGGTAGTGTTATAAGACAGGTTTCCTACATACAATTTCGTTTCCATATTTCATTCCTTCTATTGATACGGCCATCCGCTGTTGTTTCGACAGCCTCATCGCCGTTGAGTAATATTCCCAGGATCAGCAGAGATAAAAAAGCCGCCATTCGTTACAGAATGGCGGCCTATAAACTCGAGCGCAAAACTGGAATTCGTTCAAATCATTTTACCACACAATGCAGCAAAATGGGGCCAGGTTTCCATTAAGTTATTATTTATTATTGGCTCTTAGACCTGCGCCACACACCAGCGCATCACGTTCAACAGCAGCCGTTGGAAGGATGGATCCATCCATCCTTCCAGGTGGTGAGAAGGCGTTATCGCTGCCACCCTCCCCGCACCCTCTGAGCGCAGCCAACCGCCTGGTTGTTTTCCGTGCTTGGATTCTGTCGTCATAAATACATCAGCACGGTGATCGTCCAAAGATATAAAATAATGTTCGTCCATGAGTGTGAACGGCTCGCTGCCGGCGCAGAGCGGGTGACCGACCAGAGGTGAAAATTTGACGATGCACTCTGGCGGATGATGGGTGAAACAGCCTCCTAGAACGTTGCGTAACACGGTTGCATCGGAATATCCGGCAATGCCGGAATGCACTGCGAGCAAACCGCTTCCGCGACAAACGCAATCATGTATTTCGGCCTGGATTTGTGCTGTCATCCAACTCGTCTGGTCGATTGCAGAGCAATTATCCGATTTGGCCAGTATGCATAGAGGGTAAGAGCGTATCGCAGTGAGCGAAAGTGCACAGGTATTTTCGACAAAGGTGAAATCGAATTCGTCACCCCAAAATGGTTCCAGCCCGGCCCGAACAAGCTCAGCCGGGTGCCAATAATCATCGCAAAACACCAGCGTTTGAATCATGCCGCTCGATCCGTTCTAATTTTACTCTCGAATGACAATTTCGTTTTTTGGTTGATCTCAACAATTTTCGAAAGAGCATTTCATGAATCGAAGACCGGCAGTTTATGCTGAAACAGCATAAACTGCCGGATAGTTTCCTCGAAATATTGTTAGTTGTTGGAATGGCTGCCAGCGGCGGTTACATTCGGAGAGCCTCCCACATGAGGCATATTGTCGTTGTTCATGTGGGTCAGCAAGATAGAAGGCGCTTCGGCATGGTCAATGTGGAGGGCTTCGTCATACTCTCCGGCTGCCACAGGCTGGGGTTCGAATCTTGTAGGGCGCCGGACTCCGAAGAATTCAAAGAAGCCTGAAACACTACCCAACAGCAGGTGCCGCAGACTGTAGCGGTATTCCTGCATTTTTAGCGACTGCCATTCTACAATAGAAGCCATAGCGCCCTGAACACGCGCCTTGTCGCGCACGATGCGGTGGATCTGAGCGGGATCTCGGTAACCGAGTGGAGACAACAACAGCGAGTGTGCTGCCAGCGCCAGAACGCTGAAGGAAATCAACACAACCCAGCCTCCCTCTTGCCACTTACCAGCGATCTGGCCGACAAAAACCACACCGCCCAGGATGGCAGCCATCGCCGCACCAGCCGAACCCCAGGCGCGCTTGGCGCCGCTGAAGTTCTTGCGGATATGGCGGAAGACTGCCCAACCCATTACCATGATCGGCATGAAGACACCTACGCCATAATAAGGCACGGCCTGTGTGGTCTGACCGCGCACCAGGAACATAATGAGCACAGCGACGCCAAAGGTTATTGTGACTGAGCGTGTGAATGTGCCGCGCGGATCGCGATAAACAACCACTTCAGGAATTTCACCGATCGCAACGTCGCGCCATTCAGTCGCCTGGGCATCCTGCAGAGCAGTCATGGAAGCGGCGGCGAGTAAAGCGACAGCCAGGATCTGGTAGGCCCAAAACAGGATTTGTCCTCCGGGGATTTCACTGAATCCGATCGAAGCCAGGTTTCCGACCAGGGTCCGTCCCAGCGT
The DNA here is from genome assembly GCA_029782365.1 of Chloroflexota bacterium. Taxonomy (GTDB): domain Bacteria; phylum Chloroflexota; class Anaerolineae; order Anaerolineales; family UBA4823; genus CAWBUW01. Next base: position 72,220 of record JAKOUW010000085.1, on the reverse strand, counting down.
GCCATCAAATACATTGAACCGGATGGCGAAGAACGTCAGGAAAAAGGTGGTCAACCCGCCGTAAAACAAGAAGGAGCTTTGCACGAACCGGCCAATGCCCGATTTGCCGCTGTAGAAATTCCACAGGCCGTTCAATTTAGGCAGGTGTTTTTTTCCCCACTTGACCAGAGCCACATCTTCGTTCTTGATGAACTGGATGCCGTTGGACATCGCTTCCAATCCACTCAGCGCTACCATGCCTTTCATGGTGGCCGTCAACATATGATATAACGCTTGCCAGATCGTCGGTTGGGTGACTGGCGCTGTATAGGCCACTGCTGGCAGACCTTTCACGTTAGCGATCACCAGGCCAATTCCCATTGTAATAGAAAGCATCACGAAAATGCCTAGCAGAGTAAAGACTACCCGCGCTGATTCGCCCCGGCCGCGGATTGTCAGGAACCAGGTGACGGCTGCCAACCCTGCGCCGATGGCAAAGTGCAGCCACCAATACTTGCCGTACAGATTCAGGATCGATAGCAGTTGGTCACTGCCGGAAAGCGCTGATACGACGATCGTCAACGTGTAATCTTGGATTAGCACCACAGCGACAATCAGGCTCAGGCCGGGCCATAGGTAGCGCATTGAAGCGGTGTAGGAACCGCCGCCTTCGTTAAAAACCCCAAGAGAATACATGTACAGAGCACCGAAAACCATGTTGGCGAGGGCGATGACGCCAGCAACCAGGTAGGCCCAGTTTTGCAAACCATAGGGATGCAGTGCGCTCATCATTTCACCGGTAGCATAATAGAAGGATGTGAAATAATCGACGCCAAACAAAGCCACTGCCGCCAGCAAGCCGATTTGTCCGGCGCCATGCACATGGGCGTCTTCAGCGCGTTCACGCGGTGAGGCTTTAAATGACAGGAATGCGATTGCGATTAAGAGAAGGATGGAAAACAACATAGAATCACCTTTATTTGAAATTATCGATTTTGGCTGCCTGGCAAGAAAGCCGTCTCCACCATGCGCAGCAAGCTTTGAAGATGTTTGCGCGTCGATTGGCTGAGGGATATCTCCTTGTCTAATTGGGTCAGCGCTTTGCGCACAGCCACGACGACAAATGCGGGCACAAACATCACCCGGCTGGGAGGAATCATTTCAATCGATTTTGAATGAATATCCAGGGTCTGGTCATCAAAATAGGGCAAATCGACACTCAAGCCCCGGTTCAAAGAATTGGCCGCCGCGCGGTGTTGGATGGTGTGAATAATCTCTCGCGTCCGGTAACGCGCGTAGGACTGGCCCTGGTTGACAATCTGGCTGAACAGGCCAGAGCGCTTTTGTTGGTATGCCAGGTCAACCACCATGTACGGGGCCAGCTCGGCTGCCGATTGCAGCACAAGAATGTATTGCTTCAATTCTGCTAAGCAAGCTTCGGCATCAGCCCTGGAATTCACCAGCAGCTGGTCTTGATCATCGAAAACGGCCCACTGCGGACCATCAACCTGCCCTGCAGGCAGTAGTTGATATATGATGGCATGAGCAATGCTGAAGCGCAGCAACCCTGCCGCCACAGCCAGTGCGTGGTTTTCCAGCGAGCTGATTTTGGTGAGCTGCAAGCAGATTGAACGGCTGGCGCCTGCCTGGTCCAACCGCTTGAACAAACTGCCTGTTTGAACAATGCGTTGGCGGGCTGGAATAATCCAATCGGCAGTTTCATCGGCGCTGCGGATTTGATGCGGGAGCGAGAACCGCAGCCTGGCTGAAGGTTGGAAGATGAATTGACTGATGCGTTCGGCTTCAGCCTGGATGAATTGTTGGGTTGACATGCTTTGCACAGCAAACAGCATTTGCCAGCGCAGATACTCCTGGGACAGGTACGTGGTTGGGATGCTGCGCGGCGCATTTGGATATGCGCTTACCAATGGCGGAAGGATACTTTCTGATTCTGTAGTCATAGCATTTCCCGTTTTTCTTCGTTCAGTTGGTGCAAATGGCGCCCATTCAGCCATTTGCTAAATTGACTATATCAACCAATAATAAGGCTGGCGTAAAAAAGGCTGTGAAAAAAGTTAAGAAAAAATAAAGCGCCTCGGGCGGAGACATCTCCGATCCGAGGCGCTTTGAATTCAAGACCTATGTGTTATAGATCTGTGATAAACCGGTAACCGATGCCCGGCTCGCTGATCAGGTGTACGGGGTGCTTGGGTTGCGATTCGAGCTTTTTGCGCAGTTGGCTCATAAAAACGCGCAGATATTCGACGTTATCCCGATACTCAGGCCCCCAAACATAATTGAGAATATTCTGGTGCGTGAGTACGCGGTTAGCATGACCGGCCAGGTAAGCCAGCATCTTGAATTCCGTGGCGGTTAATTTCACTTCACTGCCATCCAGGGTGACGATGTGACGAACAAGGTCGATGCTCAGGTTTCCTGAAACAATCACCGTTTCTTGTTCCCCAAGCCCTTTGGCGGCGTGGCGCAGGGCGACCCGCAGGCGCGCCAGCAGTTCTTGAGCGCCGAAAGGCTTTACCAGGTAGTCGTCCGCACCGCGATCCAACGCCCGGACTTTATCGGCTTCTTCGCTGCGCACCGATAGAATGATGATCGGGGTTTGTGTCCATTGGCGCAGTTGTTCGCAAACGCGAATGCCATCCAGGTCTGGCAAGCCCAGGTCGAGAATGATTAGATCCGGGTGCTCGGCTGCAGCCAGCGCCAGGCCATCTTCGCCAGTGTATGCTGAAGTGACTTTGTATTGGTGAGCGCCCAAGATGGTGCGCAAAGCCCGTTGGATTTGCGGTTCATCGTCGATGACGAGAATATGAGCCAGTGTAGTCATACGTTTTCCGCCTCGATGAGCGGCGGGAGTTTGCCCTCCAGCATGAGCGGGATTGTAAAGTTGAACGATACACCCCCTGGTACATTTTCGGCCCAAATCTGCCCACCATGAGCCTCGACAATGCCCTTGCAAATAGATAAGCCCAGCCCTGTCCCGCTGACTCTTTCCGGTTCGGTTACTCGGAAAAATTTATCGAAGATGCGCTCCAGGTGGTCCGGTTCCAGTTGAGGGCCTTGATTCACCACGCGAATCAGAGCCTGTGGCTCCTGAACAGAAGCCGAGATCTGAATCAGCGAACCTGGTGGTGCGTATTTTACGCTGTTATTCAGCAGGTTGGTGAAGACTTGCTCCATTTGCAAATAGTCCACAGGAAGGAGGGGAAAATCATCTGGAATCTCAATCGCCAGCCTGAATTTCTCCAACTGGCGGTGCAGCCGAGCGGCAACGCCCTCGACAATCTCTGAGAGTACATTCCATTGCTGTTTTGGCTTTAAAGCGCCTGACTCGATGCGGGTCATATCCAATAAATTGCCGACCAGGTAGTTCAAATAATCAGCTTCTTCATCGACTGCCATCAGCAAGTCTGTCCGCTCCGGCGCTTCCCAGGGGATGTCATTGGCCAGCAGGCCGGTTATGGCCGCTTTGATAGTTGCCAGAGGCGTGCGAAACTCGTGCGATACTGACGAAAGCAAAATAGACTTCAGCCGATCGTTTTCTTCCAGCACCCTGGCCTGTGCCTGGTTGAGGGACAAAGCTGTGCGCTCCAGGGCCAATGAACCTTGAGCGGCGAATGCCTGCAGAAGACGCAGCTCGGCGCTGGTTAGCTGGCGACCTTCCAGCCAAATGCGGATTTCGCCCAGAAAGGCGCGCACCGTTTCCAGTGGAATAATGAGTTCAGGCTTGCCGCCCACCTGGTTATCGGGAGGGATGGATAAGCGGAACGGTGTATTGCCGATAATGGGCTGGAGAGCGATTTCTAAACGTGCGGCCTGCATGGTTTCGGCAATTTTGCGGGCAATCGCAGAAGCTACCTCATCCAGGCTGTTCACTCCAGCCAATTCCAGGCTGAATTGGTACAGGTGAATAGTTTCGCTTTCCCTGGCAACTGCATCAGCCAATCCGGTGCGGGTGCGCCCGACGAGCTGGCTGATAAAAACCGCCAGGATCAGGAAAATCAACAGAGCAACCAGGTCGCGTGTATCGTGGATGGCGAAAGTAGAATAAGGTTTGATGAAAAAATAGTTATACGCCAAAAATGCGCTGAACGCCGCCAGCACACCTGGCCATAAACCACCCAGCGTTGTCACGAAGAGCACCGGAATCAGGTAAAGCAATGCTACTGTGGAAGCGTTCAACCCGTTGCGCAGGATGAACAAAAAAGCGGTCATCAGCACAATGGACAAAATGCTGAGGCCAAATTTGAGAGCGAATTGCAGTATCGAACGCGTCATCCTGAGCTTTTCCGGGTTGGATAGGCAGGCGCCTCCGCAAACCCAGGGATGATTTTAACACTTTTATCCAATTACCTGGCCGGGATCCTCGTCTATCGCCTTCGTTTTATTTGGTTGACTGGCCTGATCCTTAAGCATTGGAATAGCGAACAGACCAGCAGCCACGGCGATTGAACCCGACAAGAAAAACACCTGGCGAATGCCAAGCCACTCACCTAATATACCGGCGCAAGCCATGGAGATTACTGAAGCCAACGTGATCACTGTGTTGAGCGCTGCCCCCGCCCGGCCGCGCTGCTCATTGGTGATGCTGGTCTGTAATATGGTTGAGGCGGAGGCTTGCACAGGCGTTAGAAATAACCCCACCATAAAAACGCTGGCCATGACCATCCAAATCGATGTTGAGAACCCAATCAGAGCGATCATCAACCCAACCAGACAAATGCCGAAAGTGATAATCTGGCTTGTTTTTAAACGCGCCGCTAACACGGCTACCAGACTGCCCCCCAGCACCATGCCCACTACTTGAGCCGCATCAACCACTCCCAGGGCTTCGGTGGGGATGCGCAAGATATTGGATAAGAACGGCACGAAGAGTACGTTCACCGCGCCAATGCCCAGCATGGTGACTGCGAAGGTTGTCATCACCGCTACCAGCGGCCGATGGCTGAACAAATAGCGCAGACCATCGTTCAATTGTTCCAGGGTTTGGCGCAGCCCTCCAGATGCCAAACCGGCCATGGCAGGGATTTGCATGCGAAAAATGAAAATTGCCGAGATAAAAAAGGAGGCCGCATCGAGGCTGAAAGCCAGGTTTCCGTTCCCTGTAATCCCGACCAGCACACCCGCCAGGCCTGAGCCGATCACTGAAGTGACTACGCGAGTGGTTTGCGATAAGCTGTTGGCAGTGAGCAGAAGCTCCTTATCGACAATTAATGGAACAACCGCACTTTTGGCAGGGTCGAAGAAAACACCAACCATCGCCTGAAAAAATCCCAGGATATAGAACAACCAGACATCCTCAGGCCGCCTCACCAGCATGAGGCCCAGAACAATGAGCCCTCGCAGCAAATCGGAGATGACCATGATCTTTTTGCGATCCCAACGATCGACAAACACGCCAGCTGTCAAACCAAAGATAAGTTGGGGTATAGCTACCACGACCATCAGCGTGCCCAGCGCCAGAGTGGAGCCGGTCAGTTTGTTAATCATAATTAATAAGGCCAGGTTTGCCAGCCCGTCGCCAATTTGCGAAATGGCCTGACCTGTCCACAGGAGGCGGAATTGGGGGTTTGCTAGCACGCGGCGCATGCTGGAATTCTGCTGTGCGTCAGTTGTCATCGTCGGCTCCTGAGTGGTTTGGGTTGGCGTCTATTTCAATGCGAGGAAAAAATGCGATCATTAATGTGTGACTCTGGCCTGCGGCTACATCCTCGCTGGCTTTGAATTCATCGATCAATGCCTCGAGCCGCTCGATAAATTGTGGAATCTTCTCCAAAGCCAGCCTGTTCACTGCCCTGGTCAACACAATTCTCTTCGGGTTGGTGGGTTTAGTGGTGGGCGAAACGATTAACCCGCCTGTCAGGCTGCGCGAAAGATCTTCCACCGTGGGGTCGAAAACTGCCCCAATGATAGCCTGGAACATTTCTTGCCGGGATGACGGCCCGCCCAACAGGCTGCGATCGACGTGAAAAGAGCGAGCAGTTGGCCGGTAGTATTTTTCGATGATGCCTGACTTGACCCGCGTCTCGACCAGGCATATAAACCCCTGCTCTTCCAATGCATTGATGTGATAATAGAGGCGAGTGGGGGGTAGGTTGAGAAGTTTGGCGATTTGGCTGGCTGAATGCGCTTTGTCTGAAATGATTTCCAGGATTTTCAATCGCAAAGGTTCGCTGATCGTCTTCAACTGTTCGAGAGAGGTGATCGGCAGACTTTCGGCGGGTGTGTAGTTTGCGCCAGGCAGTTCTGTTTCAAGTGGATTTGCACTTTTCATGAATTCTCAATTTTATTTTGTCGTTCAATTTTATTTGAATGTTAGATTTATTTTAATCAATTTATCGTCGCTGTCAAGCAGTATTTTTCAGACAGCAGACCATTTGTTATAATCGCCTTCATATGATCAAAACGATTTTTATGGGCTCACCGGATTTTGCCTTGCCAACTCTCAAGCGGTTGGCGCAGGCGTATCAAATTGTGGGGGTGGTTACCCAGCCGGATCGCGAAGCCGGCCGGGGAAGGGTGCTGACGGCGCCGCCGGTTAAATTGCTGGCGCAAGAGTTGGACTTGCCGGTGATGCAGCCTGCGCGCCTGCGCGAGCCTGCTGCGATGGAACAACTTTTCCAATGGTCACCGGATTTGATAGTCGTGGCGGCTTTTGGACAAATCCTGCGCCCGGCGGTGCTTGACCTGCCGCGTTTTGGCTGTATCAACGTGCATGGCTCACTGCTGCCGCGTCACCGCGGCGCAGCTCCCATCCAGGCGGCGATCCTGAGCGGTGATGCGCAAACCGGCGTCACGATAATGAAAATGGACCCTGGCGTCGATACCGGCCCAATGTTGGCGCAACAAACACTGCGAATCACACCAGACGACACCGCCAGTACGCTCAGCCAGCGCATGGCCGAAATGGGCGCACAGTTGTTGATCGAAACTCTGCCAGCTTATCTGGCGGGTGAACTGCTGCCCCAACCTCAACCAACCGAAGGGGCAACCTATGCGCCAATGCTCAAAAAAGAAGACGGCGAGCTGGATTTCAACCAGCCAGCAGACGACCTGGCAAGGCGGGTGCGCGCGTTCAGCCCATGGCCTGGAGCGTTTACAACCTGGCAAGGCAGGACATTAAAAATCCTTTCTGCTCATGCGGTGAATACTCCAGAATCTCTCGCCGCGCACAAAACCGGCAAGGAATTGGTTTACCAGGGCTTGCCGGCGGTGGTGTGCGGCGCTGGCTTACTCGTCATCGATGAGATTCAACCAGCCGGGAAAAATTCAATGACTGGAAAGGGATTCTTAAATGGGGCGCGTGCTTGGGGAAATAAGTTATAACAACGTGACCGAACTTTTTTCTGCTCGAATACCTTTGTTTCCGGTGACCGCCGGTTCGCGAGAGATTAATGGAGCCGCCACCCTCCACGTCGCTGGTTTATCGCTGCAAGCGCTCGCTGAAGAATATGGAACGCCGTTGTATGTCTATGACCAGCAAACTATGGATGACAATCTGATCGATTATCGCCAGGCGCTGGCTCGTGAATACCCAGGTGCATCATCCATTACGTATGCCGGCAAAGCTTTTCTCAACCTGGCGATGGCGCAGTGGGTTCGCAGTCAGGGTCTGATGCTGGACTGCACCGGCGCAGGTGAAATTCATATAGCCCACGCCGCCGGCCTGCCCCGCAGTCAGGTGCTGGTGCATGGTGTGAGCAAATCGCGCGCTGACCTGGAATCTGCTCTTGCATTTGCAGGTACGATTGTCGTTGATAACCTGCCGGAACTGTTTTTCCTGGCAAGCCTGAATTGGCCAGAAAACAAGAGGCCGGAAATCTGGCTGCGCTTGCGGCCTGGGATCGCGGTGGATACACATCATCACCGCCAAACAGGCCAGGAAGACAGTAAATTTGGCATGAGTTTTGCTGAAGGAATGGAAGCGGTGCGCACTGCCCAGGTACACAGCTTGCCACTGACCGGTATTCACTTTCACCAGGGATCGCATTTTCACGATCCGTCACCAGTCGCTCCGGCGCTGCACAGTATCCTGGATTGGATCGTCGAAGCGCGCAGCTCGACTGGCTGGCAGGCGCGTGCCATCTGCCCTGGAGGTGGGTGGGGGGTGCCTTATCATGAGAGCGACCTGCCGCATCGCCCGGTGGCAGACTATGTCCAACTGGTGGCAGCCACTCTGCAGGCGGTCTGCCGGGAAAATAATTTGCCGTTGCCGGTTTTGCACCTGGAGCCTGGCCGCAGCCTCGTGGCGCGAGCCGGTCTGGCTGTGTACTGTGTGAACGCGGTAAAAAACACCGCTACCCGCCGCTGGCTTTTGATGGATGGGGGCATGGCCGATAATCCGCGCGTGGCTCTGTATGGGGCCCGATATTCCGCGCTGCCGGTTGCATCGCCGGAGAGGCCATCAGCGGGACCAGCCTGGATGGCAGGCCCGTATTGTGAGAGCGGCGATGTGCTCATCGAGAACCTCAATATGCCTGCCATCCAGGCCGGAGAATTGATTGCTGTGCCTGTGTCTGGCGCTTACCAACTCAGCATGGGGAGCAATTACAATGGCGCCCGGCGTCCGGCCGTCGTTTGGGTCAAAGATGGCCGGGCTTGCCTGGTGCAAGCGCGTGAAAGCCTGGATGATTTACTGCGCCGTGATCTATCTCTGATTTGAAGGCGGCGTTCTCTAGCCCTGGCGTGCTCACGCGGTATGATATACTTTCGCCATGTTTGCTGCCCCTTCTTCTACATCAATTTATTTTGTTACCCTACTGCGTCATGGCCAATCACTGGGAAATGCTGCTGGATTGCACCAGGGACAGGCTGAGTTTCCTCTCTCCGAGAAGGGCATAGCCCAGGTGCGCGCTTTGATTCGCCGTTGGAAACGGGAAGAAATTTTTTTCGATAAGATAATCGCCAGCCCTCTGCAGCGCGCCCAGCAAACCGCGGAGATGATTGCTAATGCCTTCAAATTCCCGATTGAACTGGACGAAACCTGGATGGAACGAGATATCGGATTACTGCAAGGCCTGGCGCCTGAAGAAGCCTATAAAACGCATCCACGACCGGCTTTTATCCATCCTTACCAGGCTATCGGGCAAACTGGAGAAAGCCAATGGGAACTGTATATCCGGGCGGCCCAGGGCATACAGAATATCCTTTTCAATCCGCCAGGGAGATATCTGATCGTTTCTCACGGCGGTATCTTAAACCTGGTCATGTATGCTATCCTGGGCATCGCCCCACAAGCAAATTTCACCGGACCTCGCTTCCGCTTCAACAATACGGCGTTCGCCTCACTAACATATGTCCCTGAAGAACACAAATGGTCTGTGTTAGGGTTAAATGATCGTTCTCATTTACAAGATAGCGATTTGACCGAATAATTTATTACTGGGAGATGAAATCATGAGCGATCAATTACGCTGGCTGGTGTTTGGCGCTGGAGCGATTGGGACGTACGTGGGTGGCAGCCTGCTGTTACGCCAACCTGGAGCACGCGTGGTTTTTGTGGAACGCCCTGATGTGGCGGATCGTGTGCGCCAGCGCGGTCTGCGCATGAACCTGGCTGGAGAGGAAAACGTCTTTCCGTCCTTGAAAATTTATGGTTCTATTGAGTCTGCTTTAGCGGAGAACACCTTCGATATTGCGGTATTCGCGCTTAAGTCGTTCGACACCGCGTCTGCGCTGGAAAGCTACCGACCTGTAGTGACAAAACTCCCGACATTCTTATGCCTATCAAATGGTGTGGAAAACGAGCCAAATTTAGCCAAAGTGCTGGGGGCAGAGCGAGTGATCCAGGGTACGATCACAGCCTCAGTAGGCAGGCGAGATGCCGGTGATGTCGTTGTAGAGCGCCGGCGCGGGTTAGGTGTGGCTGGTGGGCATCCACTCTCTGCACGTGTGGTTGAGGCGTTGAACACTGCGGGCTTGAACACGCGTCTCTACCCGGATGGTCTGAGCATGAAATGGTCAAAAATGCTCACCAACCTGACGACAAATGCCAGCGCGGCCATCCTGGATTTGCCGCCGTCTGCGATTTACGCCAATTTGAACCTGTACGAAATTGAAATGCGCATGCTGCGCGAGGCGCTGGCAGTGATGAGAGCACTCAAATTGAGCGCTGTGAATTTGCCTGGGGTGCCAGCCAGCTTAATTTCGTTTGGCGCCCTGCTGCCGCCTGCAATCTCGCGCCCTCTGTTTGCCAGCCAGGCCAGCCAGGGGCGGGGCAACAAAATGCCCTCTTTCCATATCGATCTCCATGCCGGGCGCAGCCAGAGCGAGGTGGATTACCTGAATGGCGCGGTAGTGCGCTTTGGCAGGCAGTTGGGCATTCCCACGCCGGTTAACCAGACTTTGAACGAAACCCTGTTGAGATTAACCCGGCGGGAAATTCCGCTGGATCGCTATAGCGGCGATTTGAAGGCATACCTGGCTTTATTCCGCAAGTAAGTGTTTTAGGCGGACACCACACCGTAAAACAACGGCAATGCGGGAACCCGCTCATCGGACCATTGGAAAGCTGCCTGCACAGCTTGCACTGCTTCCTCCAATCGTACCGCATCGTTGGCATGCACGGTGAACAGCGGCTCCCCCGCTGAGATGAAGTCTCCTACTTTATGATGGATCACCAGGCCAACGGCGTGATCAATCGGATCGCTTTTGCGGGATCGCCCAGCGCCCAGTTTTACAGATGCTTCGCCAATTAGGCGGGCATGCACCTGGCTGAGGCAGCCGCTGTGCGCGGCGCGCACAGTTTTAACCAGGTTCGCTTTGGGAAGTTTGTCCGGTTGGTCGATGAAGGATACGTCTCCGTTTTGCGCCTGCACCAACTGGCGGAATAATTCCCAAGCGCGTCCATCCTGCAGCGCCGCCAGGGCTAATTCTTTGCCAGACTGTGCGCTGTCAGCCTTTCCGCCCAGAGCAAGCATGTGCCCGGCCACCGTCAGGCAGTGCTCTCGAAAATCTGCCGGACCCTTGCCATGCAAGGTGTCAATGGCCTCGATGACCTCTAAGGCATTGCCCACAGCGCAGCCCAAAGGCTGATTCATATCTGAAAGCAGGCAAATAGTTTGCAAACCAGCCAGTTTGCCAATCATCACCATGGTTTCGGAGAGCTGGCGAGCCTGCTGCAGATCGGTCATAAACGCCCCCAGGCCGAGCTTGACATCCAGCACAATCGCCTGTGCTCCGGCGGCGATTTTTTTGCTCATCACCGAGGAGGCAATTAGCGGGATGGACTGGACCGTGCCCGTTACATCGCGCAGAGAGTAAAGTTTCCCATCCGCTGGGGCGAGATCGGCGCTTTGGCCGGTCAGCACCAGGCCTATCTTGCGCAGTTGGGCGATAAACTCCTGGGTGCTCAGGTTCGTGCGGTAACCTGGGATGGACTCCATTTTATCCAAAGTGCCGCCGCTGAACCCCAATCCTCTACCTGACATCTTGCCGACGGGCAGTCCACAGGCGGCAACGATGGGTTCTGCGACCAGGGTGGTTTTGTCGCCGACTCCGCCGGTAGAATGTTTATCGACCGCCAGGGCAACTACTCCGCTCAGGTCGATCGTTTCGCCGGAATGGGCCATTGCCAGGGTCAAATCAGTGATCTCGCGCATGGTCATCCCATTAAGTAAGACCGCCATCGCCCAGGCGGCTGCCTGGTATTCTGTGATCTCGCCGCTGGTGAACCCCCAGACGAAATATTCGATCTCTTCTTTCGACAATTCCCCTCGATCTCTTTTCTTAATAATGATATCTACTGCTCGCATGGCTGCCTCCACATCTTATTATGTGCAGTTCTACACAATCAACATTGCATCACCGAAGGAATAAAAACGAAAACCCCAATCCAGGGCCTGGCGGTAAGCAGATAATATTCTTTCACGTCCAGCAAACGCGCTGACCAGCATGATCAATGTGGAGCGCGGCAGATGAAAATTGGTAATCATCCCATCCACAATCTTAAACTGGTAGCCTGGCAGGATATAAAGACCGGTTGGACCTTCGAATGGTTCTACTCCTTGCGAGCCGGCCGCCGATTCGAGAGTGCGTACGCTGGTGGTGCCAACAGCGATCACCCTCCCACCAGCCTGGCGGGCGGAGTTAATCGTCTTTGCCGTTTCAGGAGTTACCTCGCACCACTCGGTATGAATTTTGTGTTCCAGGGCATCTTCCTCTGTCACCGGAGCAAATGTATCTAATCCAACATGCAAGGTAACCATAGTAAATTGAACACCATTTGCTTTTAGATTGTCAATTAACGATTGGGTAAAATGTAAACCGGCCGTCGGCGCGGCAGCTGACCCCGGCCTGCTAGCGTAAACAGTCTGGTAGCGTTCTGGGTTGGCGAGCGGCATGTGGATGTACGGGGGCAGAGGCATATGACCGATCTGGCCGAACAGAGCCTCGATGGGCTGGGAAAAATGAACTACCCGACGAGGGCCATCCAAGACGGCGGTGATTTCTGCCTGCAAGTGGCCGCCCAGCAAAATTTGCCGGCCCGTTTTCATCCCTTTGCCGCCCACCAGGGCTTCCCAATGCTGATCATCCAACCGCTTCAGAAGCAAAAGCTCGACTTTGCCGCCTCCGGGAAGTTTCCGCCCAGGCAAGCGGGCTGGGATCACTCGTGTTTGATTGGCAACCAGCACATCATTGGGGCGCAGATATTCACCGATTTGACGAAATATGCGCTGTTCCAGGTGCATTTTTTGGCGGTCGAGGATGAGCAGGCGGGAAGAATCGCGTGGCTCGCTGGGTGTCTGGGCGATACTTTCCTCAGGCAAGTAGTAATCAAAATCGCCCGTGTTCATGGTGGTTATTAGGCCCCCGCTTCGCTAACTTAGAAGAGCCGCGGCTGGTCATCATCGGGGATTTCCAGGTTCAGGTGTTGGTAGGCCTGGTGAGTAGCTACGCGCCCCTGGGGCGTGCGGTCGAGGAAACCCAACTGCAGCAAGTATGGCTCGACGACATCCATAATGGTGTCTGGCTCTTCACTGACAGCAGCGGCAATTGTGTTCAAACCCACCGGCCCACCGCGGTATTTTTGAATGACGGCTTGCAGCACGCGCCGGTCCATTTCATCCAAGCCCAGGGGATCGACATTTAAAAGATCGAGCGCCTGGCGCGACATCTCCAGGCTGACTGTGCCATTACCACGCACCTGGGCGTAATCACGCACGCGGCGCAGGAGGCGCAAAGCCACGCGTGGGGTGCCTCGCCCGCGCCGGGCGATTTCGGCAACACCTTCTGGTTCAGCAGGCACTGCGAGGACGCGCGCTGCTCGAGTGACGATCAACTCCATGGCCGGGATATCGTAATAGTCCAGCCTGTAAACAGCGCCAAAGCGGGCCCTCAGCGGCGCTGTGACCAGGGCCAGTCGTGTGGTGGCGCCGATGACGGTGAAGCGGGGCAGTTTCAGACGAATGGCACGCGCTGCCGGGCCTTTGCCGATCACAATATCCAAAGCAAAATCCTCCATCGCCGGGTAGAGCACTTCTTCAATCGCTTTACCCAGGCGGTGGATTTCATCGATAAATAGAATATCGCCCCCACTCAGGTTGGTCAGCAAAGCTGCCAGGTCACCAGCTTTTTCAATGGCTGGACCGGAGGTGATTTTAATGTTCACGCCCATTTCATTGGCCAACACATGCGCCAGGGTTGTTTTTCCCAGGCCTGGAGGACCATAAAATAACACGTGGTCGAGCGAATCTTTGCGTTGGCGGGCAGCGGCAATCAGAATTTCCAGGTTTTCTTTCACGCGATCCTGGCCTATCAAGTCTTTAAGCTTCCGCGGGCGCAGCGCCGGGTCCAGCCGATCATCTGGCTGCACCTCCGGATTAACAAGGCGCGGGTTGGTATCAGTCATGGGAGAGATTATAATCGCTTTTCATATTTACCAGCCCAACCAGCCAAGTTCAGGCTATAATTAGGATTATTAAACTACAAATCGTTCTCAATTAATTGAGAACAGGAGAAGAATTATGTCCAATGTGAAGGCTTCCCCTCACCCCCTGGTGGCCCATAAACTTTCATTTTTACGCCAAAAAGACACCGAACCGAAAAAATTTCGTGAATTGGTGCGTGAAATCGCAGCTTTGTTGGCGTATGAAGCGACGGCGGATCTCGAAATCATGCCTCGCCAGGTGCAAACTCCCCTGGCTGAGATGCAGGGGTGGGAGCTGCGCGAGAAAATCGGGTTGGTGCCGATTTTAAGGGCCGGTTTGGGGATGGTGGAAGGAATTTGGGAGTTGATGCCTTCTGCGGAAGTCTGGCACATTGGCCTGTACCGCGACGAGCACACTTTGAAGCCGGTGCAGTATTACAACAAGCTACCAATTGAACCGACGGTTCAGATGAGCCTGATCCTGGATCCAATGCTGGCGACAGGTGGATCGGCAGTCGCCACGGTTGATATTCTCAAGAAATGGGGAGTCAAAAAGATTAAATTTGTCGGTCTGATCGGCGCGCCAGAAGGAATACACGCCCTGCAGACCGCCCATCCGGACGTGCCCATTCACCTGGCGGCAATCGACGACCACTTGAATGAGCGAGGTTATATCGTGCCTGGTTTAGGCGATGCCGGAGATCGTCAGTTTGGTACTGGTTAAGAGGGAAATAAATCCCACTGGTTTGGTCGAATTCTAGCGTAAAATAAGTCAACTTCTTTGGATAGGATAATTGTATGCCGGAAATGCAAAAAATTGGTCGTTATGAGGTTAAAGGCGAAATTGGGCGAGGCGGGATGGCTTCGGTGGTCAAGGCTTACGACCCTCGCTTCGAGAGGGATGTGGCGATCAAGCTGCTGCCCGCAGAGTTCTTGCACGATCCACAATTCCGCGCTCGCTTCGAGCGCGAAGCAAAGACAATTGCGATGTTGGAACACCCAGCCATTGTGCCGGTGTATGATTTTGGCGAAGAGCAGGGCGTGCCATATATCGTCATGCGGTACATGTCCGGTGGTTCGCTGTCTGACCGGATTATCCGCGGCCCGGCGCCCAACAAGGAAGTTATGGATTTTTTTAACCGCCTGGCGCCTGCTCTAGACGCCGCTCACAGCCATGGCGTTATCCACCGAGATTTGAAGCCAGGCAACATTCTCTACGATCAATACGGCAATTCATTCCTTTCCGATTTCGGTATCGCCCGCATTTCCCAAAATCCCTCTGCCGCTACTCTGACTGGCGGAAACATATTGGGTACACCGGCTTATATGAGCCCAGAGCAGGTACAGGGAGATAAAGAGATCGATGGGCGCAGCGATTTGTACGCGATGGGCGTCATTCTTTACCAACTGCTAACTGGCAGCGCTCCTTACCAGGCTACCACCCCCGCCAGAGTCATGATGATGCATATTCTGGAGCCGGTGCCGGTGCTGGCAAAGTCTCGCCCTGATCTGCCGCCGCAAGTACAGCAAGTATTGAATAAATGCATGGCCAAAGACCCCAATGACCGCTATGCTACCTGCGCAGATATGGCGCACGCCCTGGAGGATGCCTTCAAAGGCATCGGCCTAACTCCAGACAGCGCCCCCGACGCACCGGTCGATAAAACTGTTATTACCAGCAAAAAGGCTGGTTCAGCGGCTGCTGCAGGCACCATAGTCGCTGCAGGCAGGACGGTGGTCGCGCCGGGGAAAACCGTCATTCCGGCGGGGGGCGGCGCAGCGCCAACCCAGGTACAACCATCCGCGGCCGCTGCCAGACCAGCCAAAGCTGGCGTGCCGATCTGGTTGATCGCAGTGGCGGCGATTGTCATCCTGGCTGTGCTCGGTGGCGTGGTTGTCTTGGGAGGTAAACTCTTGGTTGGCCAGACTGCCCCACCAACCGCTACAACGTTGCCTACCACGGCCAACCAGGCAAAAGCCACATTGACACAGGCAGCCGCCCTGCTCCCCACTCATACCAGCGCGCCCAGTCCAACCACAGAGCCCAGCTCAACGCCAGCTGCCAGCCCAACTGCAAAGCCCAGCCCAACAGCCGCTTTCACGGATACTCCTGCTCCTTCACCGACATCGACCAGCGCGCCACAGGCGCTGGTAATTGGGGGAGCAGATAAGATCGCCTTTATTGAGAAGAATAATGTGTGGGCAGCGAACCTGGATGGAACAGATTTGGTGCAGCTGACAACAGACGGCTCAACGAAAACCAGCTTGCAGTGGCTGCCGGATGGTAAAAAATTGGTGTTCATCACCGGGAAGTGTATTAAGTTGGTGGATTACCCAAGCGGACGCCAGGAACTGATCACCTGCTTCAACTCAGCCGCGTATCTGAATGATTTTCAGGTCTCGCCAGATGGAAAACAAGTAGCAATCAGTCTTGATAACGAACAACTTTATGTTGTCCCCTTCAACGTGGAAAAACTAAAAACTGCTCAACTGCGCCGCGATCTGGTGCCGATGGGCACATGCAAAACCTTAGCACCGTATGACAGTGTGCTAATTAAATCTGTCCGCTGGGGGGCTGATGGCAAAAAACTGGCTTTCGTCTTTGCGGCTCCAATTGGTGGCCGGCGCGAAGACACCATCCGAGTGATTGATATCAGTACTTGTTACGACATATTCCCACGCATTGGCGTTGAATTTCCCAATAATTGGTTTTCCATCAAGGGCTGGGATAAAAATCCATCGATCCCCAGCTTCGGTTGGAATGGAAACGAATTATTTGCCCTCAATGGCCTGATCCGCAACGGCGGCTTCGGGGATCTATATATATTCAATAATGGTCTCACCCGCGTACAAAATGAGGCGAATCCAATCAACAATTCGTGCTGTTATCGCGATGTCCAGTTTAGCCCCGATGGCTCATACCTGGTTTTTGCTTACCAGGCTGTATCGACCGAAAATAAGATCCAACTGTACATCATACCGGTCGGCACAATAGGCACCGGCGAAACCTATACTCCAATCCCTTTGCCGGATACTATGTTCGCGGCGCGCGACGCCAGTCCTCAGCCGGTGCTGCGTAAAGCACAACCTTAAAGTTTCAGGAAGAGGCTGTCCGAAAGAGACAGCCTCTTTTTTTGCCACTTTTCATGACGCACCACGTCATGATATAATGATTAAAACATAAGGGGAGCATCGAAAAAATTCTCTTTGTTCAAGGAGGTTGCATTATGCCTGATTCTTTAAATAATTTTCCGAACGGAGTTCAGCTAAATCCGCCGCCTCAAGTAACGGCTGAGGATATCCTGACCTCACAGGCTGTTCAATTTTTATGCAGCTTGCAGAGAGAATTCGGTCAGCGGCGCAAAGGGCTGTTGGATGCCCGCATCGAACGTCAAAAGCGCCTGGATGCGGGCGAAAAACCAGATTTCCTCACTTCGACAAACTCAATTCGTCAGGATGCCTCTTGGAAAGTAGCCTCCACACCGCCGGATATGCAAAAAAGGTGGGTCGAAATTACCGGGCCAACCGACCGGAAAATGCTGATCAATGCTTTGAATTCAGGAGCGAGCACGTTCATGGCTGATTTCGAAGACGCCAACTCACCAACATTCTCCAATATGATCGATGGGCAGAGGAATTTGTCTCTGGCAATCGATCGCACCCTGACGTTCACCAGCTCGGAAGGCAAGTTCTACCAACTCAATGACCAGGTAGCTACCCTGATGGTGCGCCCACGCGGCTGGCATTTGGAAGAGAAGCATCTACTGGTTGATGGGCTGCCGATATCGGCATCGCTCTTTGATTTTGGCTTGTACTTTTTCCGCAATGCCCGCCGCCTGCTGGAGAAGGGTACCGGTCCATATTTTTACCTGCCCAAGATGGAAAGCCACCTGGAAGCGCGTTTGTGGAACGATGTATTTAATTACGCCCAGGATTACCTGCGGATTCCCCGCGGCACGATTCGGGCAACGGTCTTGATCGAGACCATCTTGGCGGCTTTTGAAATGGAAGAAATCCTATATGAACTGCGCACTCATTCAGCCGGGTTGAATGCAGGTCGGTGGGATTACATCTTCAGCATCATCAAGAAATTCCGCAATCAAGTGGATGTGGTGCTGCCTGATCGCGCCCAAATTACGATGACCACTCCCTTCATGCGCGCCTACACTGAGCTGTTGGTGAAAACATGCCACAAGCGCGGCGCTCACGCCATGGGGGGCATGGCAGCATATATCCCGAGCAGGAAAGACCCCGAAGTCAATGAGATCGCCTTGGCGAAGGTGAGAGACGACAAACTGCGCGAAGTTCGCGATGGTTTCGATGGCACCTGGGTGGCTCACCCGGACCTGGTGCCGATCGCCTATGCAATATTTGAGAATGCGCTGCGTGATAAGCCAAACCAGAAAGACTGTTTGCGTGAGGATGTAGCTGCTGGCGCCGGTGATCTACTGAATTTCACAATTGTCGGCGGAAAGATAACGGAAAAAGGCCTGCGCACGAACATCAATGTAGCAATCCAATATCTCGAATCCTGGCTAAGGGGCAACGGAGCGGTTGCTATATACAACCTGATGGAAGATACAGCTACAGCCGAAATCTCGCGCGCCCAAATCTGGCAGTGGGTGAATCACCCCCATGCGGCATTGGAAGATGGCCGCAAGATCACCGCGCCATTGGTGCATGGGATGATCCCAGAAGAATTAAATAAGATCCGCTCTCTGGTGGGAGAGGCTTATTTCAAAGCAGGGAAATATGAACCTGCGGCAGATCTTTTTGAATGTTTTGCCACGTGCGCTGAATTTGAGGACTTTCTTACCATACCTGCGTATTCCAGGCTTGAATAATCCGTCCGGAGGATAACCAATGTACACACCAAAAGAAATAAAAGATCTTGAAAATGAATGGGCGTCGAATCCCCGTTGGGCCGGTGTCAACCGCCCTTATTCTGGCGAACAAGTCATCCGTTTGCGGGGCACACTTCAGCTCTCTTACACCCTGGCGCGCATGGGGGCCGAAAAACTTTGGAAATTATTTCAGACCGAGCCGTTTGTGCGCTCCTTGGGCGCCATGACGGGTACCCAGGCGGTGCAGATGGTGCAGGCTGGGTTGAAAGCAATCTATTTGAGCGGCTGGCAGGTAGCGGGCGATGCCAATGTTGCCTTGGAAACTTACCCAGACCAGAGCTTGTATCCGGTCAACAGCGTTCCCAGTTTGCTCCGGCGGATCAATAATGCCTTGATGCGAGCCGATCAAATCCAACACATGGAGAATGCCAGCGATTTCGATTATTTTGTGCCGATCGTAGCCGATGCTGAAGCCGGCTTTGGCGGCCCGTTGAACACCTTTGAGCTGATTAAATCCATGATCCGTGAAGGCGCAGCCGCGGTTCACCTCGAAGACCAGCTTTCTTCATTGAAAAAATGCGGGCATATGGGCGGCAAAGTGATCGAGCCTGTCAACATTTTTGTTCAAAAATTGATCACTGCCCGCCTGGCCGCAGACGTGATGGGCGTACCAACCATCATTGTCGCTCGAACCGATGCCGATTCCGCTACCTTGATCCGCTCCGACTCCCATTCCACCGACATTCCCTTCCTGACAGGGGAACGTTCGTATGAAGGCTATTTTTATGTCCGGGGAGGGGTTGAATACGCCATTGCGCGCAGCCTCGAATTTGCTCCCTATGCCGATGTGTTATGGTGCGAGACCAGCACACCCGACCTGGGTGAAGCGCGCGAGTTCGCCCAGGGGATCCACGAAAAGTATCCAGGCAAGTGGCTGGCTTACAATTGCTCTCCCTCATTCAACTGGCGTCGAAATCTGGATGAAGGCACGATCAGCCATTTCCAGGAAATGTTGGGTGAGCTGGGGTATAAATTCCAGTTTGTGACCCTGGCTGGCTTCCACACGCTCAACGCCAGCATGTTTGAGCTGGCGCAGGCTTATGCCCTGCAGGGCATGGCTGCCTATTCACGCTTTCAACAGCAAGAATTCGAGCTGGAACATCACTATGGCTTTAAAGCGATCAAGCACCAGAGCTTCGTAGGCGCAGGTTATTTTGATGATGTGCTGATGACGATCACCGAAGGAAGAACATCCACGGCGGCCTTGACCGGTTCTACAGAAGAGGCACAGTTCAACACGGCGGTTTATAAAGATGAAGTCATGCCTCAGACTTCCGGCGGTGCCAAGAAGAAAAAAAAATAAAAATCGGTGAGTTCTGAGTATAATCAGGGGGATGCAGCCCATCCCCCTTGATGTACTCAAAGTCTACCGCGCCCGGTCATTTCGTACCGCACCCGGTTTGCGCATCCAAAATATAAATGAAGCCATCGCTTTCGTCAATGAGCGCGGATTTATCTATTTTTGGCCAATCCGCGATATCCTGCTGCCCAGTTTATGGGCGGCAGTTGCAGGCGATCGTCCCGTGGCGGATGCTCATGATGACCCGGGCCATGTCAGTTGGGGGTGGAAAGACTCTTTATTGGGCAAGAAATCCTGGTATTATGGCAAGATTTTACGGCAGAAAGCCACCATCATCTCTCTGGAGACGGCGCCATATTTTTACGCCCTGTCCGAGAATTACGGAGCGCCCGAGGAAGATTACCAGGCGCTTTACCAGCAAGGTCGCCTGACCGCCGAATCCAAAACCGTCTATGAGACGCTTCTAGACAATGGGCCTATGGACAGTGTAGCCCTGCGCCGGGCAGCCCGCCTTTCCAGCAAAGAAAGCGACAGCCGCTTCAATCGAGCCCTGACAGATTTACAGAGTCGTTTTTTAATCTTGCCTATCGGGGTCGCGGATGCAGGCGCCTGGCATTATGCGTTTACATATGATATCGTCGCCCGCCATTTCCCGGAATTGTTGGAACAGGCGCGTTTTATCGGCGAGCGGCAGGCGCGCCAGCACCTGGCAGGCCTGCTGGCGCGGTCAGTTGGAGCTGTGCAGGTGCGCGATCTGGTGCGGCTTTTTGGTTGGAGCCCCCAAGACGCCCTCCAGGCAATAGCAGATTTACAAAAACATGCACTGCTTATCGGGCCCCTGTCAGTTGAATCCTTGAAAGGCGATTGGTATGTGGACCAGAGCCTTGCTGTCTCAGAAACGCATCCCTGACCTCAAGATGGGGTTTTCGAAACAGTATTGGACACGATTTGGCTTTCCCTTATCTTAAAATACCAGATGGAGGTGACATGACCACCCAGGCGAAAAAG
Source organism: Chloroflexota bacterium (assembly GCA_029782365.1). GTDB lineage: Bacteria > Chloroflexota > Anaerolineae > Anaerolineales > UBA4823 > CAWBUW01. Next base: position 51,147 of record JAKOUW010000085.1, on the reverse strand, counting down.
CTAGCTAAACCGCCGGCTGCGTATGCGAGGATCATCCGCGGTCTTTGTAGTTGGTTATTACGCCGGGGCGGGTGGACGTACCACTTCAAGCTGCCAGAGTCGCCAAAATACGTGATTATCGGCGCTCCGCATACCTCGAATTGGGATTTTGTATTGATGTTCCTGGTCAGCCGGGCAGCAGGTCTGCGCGTCAACTGGGTGGGAAAAGATTCATTATTCAAAGGACCTATGGGCAATTTCATGCATTGGCTGGGAGGGGTGAGAGTAAACCGGAGCAGCCGCAATAATTTCGTCCAGGCTGCCATCCAGGCTTTTGAAGAAAATGAAGAGCTGCACCTCATCCTGGCCCCTGAGGGCACCCGCAGCAAGACCGGACATTGGAAATCGGGATTTTACTTTATTGCACTGGGTGCACGAGTGCCTATTTTACTGGCGGCCGTTGATTTTCCTTCGCGCCATCTGCAGGTGGACTTTGCTCTAATGCCAACCGGAAATGTTAAAGCCGACATGGATATTGTGCGCGCTTATTATGCAGGCAAGCGCGGCAAGTTTCCGGACCAACAAGGAGAAATCAGACTGCAAGCTGAAATAGAACCTGACCAGCAGGAAGGATTACAACCGAAAGATGAGTAAACTGGCATCTCTCGGGACCGCTCTGATTACCGGTGCATCCGCCGGGTTGGGTGCCGAATTTGCCGTGCAATTGGCCCAACAAGGCTATGATTTGCTCCTGGCGGCTCGCCGCCTGGACCGCCTGCAGACGTTGGCAGACTCTATACAACACAGAAAGCCTGTACGGATTGAGGTGCTCAGTGCAGATTTAGCCACAGATGAAGGCATCCAAAGCGTTGAGCAAAAAATCCGCGCCTGCACCAACCTGTCACTACTGGTCAATAATGCCGGTTTTGGCTTGCGAGGTAGATTTTCCACCCAACCTGTTGAAAAACATCTGGCCATGATCCAGGTGCATGTCATTGCCAGCGTTCGCTTAACCCACGCCGCGCTGCCAGGCATGCTCTCCCGGCAGAAAGGTGGGATTATCAACGTGGCTTCGATGGCTGCTTTTTTGCCCCTGCGCAACTCAACTTACAGCTCAACCAAAGCCTACCTGGTTAATTTCTCCGAAGCGCTCGAGAGTGAGCTGGGCAGGAAAGGCATCCATGCCCAGGCGTTATGCCCAGGTTTTACCTATACAGAATTCCACGATACGCAAGAGCTCAAAGGATTTCCCCGCAGCAGGCTGCCTCGCTGGTTGTGGCTCGACGCGGATATGGTCGTGCGGTCGTCTTTGAATGCTTTGGGTTCCGGGCAGGTGATTTGTATCCCCGGTTGGCAGTATAAATTAGTCTATCTGCTGACACGGGGTCTGATTACTTCAACCTTGATCAAACTGATTTCGAAAATGGTCCTCAGTGATAAATTTTAGCCCACCCTCTCCGTGCCTCGCAAGCCGTGTTTAATCCGCCTGTCCGATGATACAATAATATATCTCGAACTGACGGAGAGTGAACATGACTGAAGTGGCTGATCCTACAAGGATCATCACCATAGAGCGCCATATTCTGGATGAACAGCGCGCCCACCCCGAAGCAACCGGCACATTAACCAGCATTTTGTACGATATCGCCCTGGCAGCCAAATTCATTGCCAGCCGCACCACGCGTGCCGGGCTTGTCGACATTTTGGGCAGCACCGAAGATACCAATGTGCAGGGAGAGCGTGTGATGCGCCTGGACCGCATTGCTGACCAGGTGATGATTCGTTTGAACGACCATACAGGCCGCTTAGCCGTCATGGCTTCCGAAGAGCACGAGCATATCATCCCGATTCCCAAAAAATACCCGGTCGGGAAGTATGTTTTAATGTTTGATCCCCTCGACGGTTCTTCCAATATTGATTATAACGCTTCAATCGGTACCATCTTTGCAATTTTTCGCCGCAAGAGCGCCAGCGGGCGTGGCAAGCTCGAGGATTGTTTACAGCCCGGCAAAGACCTGGTTGTAGCCGGCTACTTGATTTATGGCTCATCAACCATGTTGGTTTATACCAGCGGGGCGGGAGTGCATGGCTTTACCCTGGATACCCAATTGGGCGAATTCTTATTAAGCCACCCCAATATCCGCATCCCCCAAAAGCCAAAATATTACAGTTGCAACCAGGGATACCAGGCAAATTGGAGCGTGGGGGTTGCACGGTACACACAATATTTGCAGGGTCTGGCAGATGGCGGATCTTCCTTATCCCTCCGTTACATTGGTTCCCTGGTGGGTGATTTCCACCGCAACCTGCTGGCTGGTGGCGTTTATTATTACCCGGCAGACAACCGTGACCCGGCCTTACCGACCGGCAAACTGCGTTTATTGTATGAGGCGGCTCCCCTGGCGTTTATCGCTCACCAGGCGGGCGGTTACGGGTCGGATGGGCGGCAGGATATTCTCAATATAGAGCCAATCAGCCTTCACCAGCGCACCGCCTTGTTTATTGGTCATCGCGGCCTGGTCGAAAAGGCTGAGGAATATATTCGTACCTATGATCAATGAGTGCAATCTGTTAGAGGAAAGGCCTTATGGAAATCGCTGTTTTTCTTGAAGGTCAAAATGGGCTGAACTGGCCGCGCTGGCAGGCCATCGCCCGCACAGTTGAAGATTGTGGTTTCGCGGGTTTGTACCGCTCCGACCATTTTACCAATGGCAATCCGCCCGATAAAGATTCCCTCGAACTGTGGGTTTCGCTCACCTGGTTGGCCAGCCATACTTCGCGGATCGAGTTTGGACCCCTGGTCAGCCCTGTTTCGTTTCGCCATCCGGCGCACACTGCGCGCATGGCCGCGGCCGTGGATGATCTATCTGGTGGGCGCTTGACCCTGGGTGTTGGCGCGGGTTGGCAAGAGCGTGAGCATATGAAATTTGGCTTTGACCTCTTAGGTCTCCAAGAGCGCTTCGACCGCTTTCAGGAAGGCCTGGAAGTGATCAGCACGCTGTTGAACAGCGGCCAACCGGTGGATTTTTTCGGAAAATACTTCCAACTGCGGGAGGCGATTCTACTGCCGCGCCCGCAAAGGCCGGGAGGTCCCAGGTTGTTGATTGGCGGCAACGGCAGGGAGCGCACATTGGGTCTGGCGGCCCGCTATGCTCAGGAATGGAACGCAGCGTTTACCCCACCTGCCGAATTTATGCGCTTGAGCCAGCGGCTGGATGAGCATTTGCAGAAAGTGGGGCGGCCAACTTCCAGTATTCGCCGCTCGGTGGCGACCGGTTGTATTTATGCGGCTGATCAGGCCAGACTGGATGCCAAATTAGCCGCCCGTCCAGCTGGTTCGAGCGATGCTGCTGGTTTGCGGGCGCGCGGTGTGGTCGTTGGCGCAGGCAGCCAGGTGCAAGACCAGCTTGCTGAATTCGCTGCAGCCGGTGTGCAGCGGATCATGCTGCAGTGGATCGACCTGGATGACCTGGATGGGCTGGTATCCCTGGCAAAAGCGGTTTTTCATTGAGCCTTTTGTAATTATTGGGCTGAATTCCGCTTAGCCCAATCTTCGTCGCTGATCAGCGTGACTACTTTGAACCCTTCGGCATAAGCCATTTCCATTTTTTTTGATCTTTCGGAAGCCCAGGCTTTTATCTGTTGTTCGGGATCCCAATCTCCCATCTGGCTTTTGTGGGCGCGCAGGGCGTTGACTTTCACATCTATTGTATCCTCAATGTTTATGTAGACATCAGCTTCATCCCACATCGATGCATACACCTTGCGGACTTTATGGGCAAGGATGCCTTCCGATTCTAGCTCTTCAAACAGGTTGGGCTGCCCGGCTGCTGGAAACGTGGCATCCAGGGCCGCCAAAGCAGCCGCGCGGTGATCTGGGTGGTTGATGTAATCATCACCTGCCCAGACAATGGTTGGATCTCCACACACAACAACCTCAGGCTTGAAGCGCCGGATTTCGCGCACGACTTTTTTTCGCAGCTCTAAATTGGCTTCTAACAGCCCGTCCGGTTCTCGCAAGAAGATAACCTCACTGGCGCCAATGATCTCGGCGGCACTGCGGCTTTCTGCTTCACGTATTTCAGTCGCCCGCTGGCGTGTCATACCTGGTTGGGCGATGCCCACATCTCCGCTGGTCAACAATAGGAAGCCAATCCGGGCGCCAGTGCGCGCCCAGCGGGCAAGCGTACCTGCACAGCTAAATTCAATATCATCTGGATGGGCAAAAATTGCCAGGGCGCTTTCAGGAATATATGCTTTTGACATGCGGTGCCTTCTTTCTAATAAATAACGCTGCGAACACGTTGTTCACAGCGTTGGTTTTTGTCAATGGGGCGAGAGGGAATCGAACCCACAAGATACTCCCGTATCGGAGGATTTTAAGTCCCCTGCGTCTGCCAGTTCCGCCATCGCCCCAGGAGTATCCTTATTCTACATGGAATAAGCGAATGGTCAAGGGTTTTCTGGCTCTCGGCGGCTTTGCATTGGACTTAATCAAGATATATGAGTATCATAAAGAATATTCCTTAACCGAAAGTTCAGTATGATTGTTGGCAGAGTAATCACTCGAGGAAAAGGTCTCTTGAAAGGGGAAATCTCCAGGCGGATGGCAGCCAGCATGGGGATTTTGATCGTTTTAACGATCGTGGTCATCGTTTCAACTGCCTTTCTGAATTATTCAATCCAGGGAGATTTCATCAATGCTCAGAATCGTTCCAGCATCGCCCTGAGAGCCTCGCAGCTCAGTTTAGGCTGCTTCAGCATCATCAACTTATCCCAAAGTTATGCGTATTCCGCGCTTGAGCAGGCTGGACGGTCAAAGCTCAAGGAGGAAATATTGGGACATCTCGCTGAAGTCAACGAATTGAGCGATACTATCGCTGAACAGATACAAAATGACCCGGACAGCGTTGTTCAATTCCAGTTGATTAAGAACGATATGCTGGTTTTTTTGACCCAGTCTGAAAGAGTATTGTCCAATTATGAGACCAAAGTCGCTCTGGAAACGCAACCCGGGTCTGATCTGGACGAATTGGCGAATCACAATGAAGTTCTAGCGCGCGAAATTTCCGGTTTTCAAACCTATGAGCTGCAAAAGGCCGAGCAAGTCCAGACGCTGGCGCGCAATAAGACCACGCTCAATAATATTTTCTTGGCGATCATAGGCCTGGGAGCGATTAGCTTCTCGATCTTTATTGTTTTTGAGACTTTTCGCCGGATTGTTTTCCGCTTGAATGCATTGACCAACGCAGTGGGAGAATTGAAAGCCGGGCAGCTCGGCCAAACGATCGGTGTTTCTGGAAATGACGAAATAGGCGAGCTCGGCAAGGCAGTCGCTGAAATGGCGCACCGCCTGAGCCAGACTTTGAACGGCCTGGAGAACAATATACTTGAACTGCGCCAGACTCAGGAAGCGCTGGTGGAGAGTGAAGAACATTACCGCACCCTGTTTGCGGGTATCCCACTTGGAATGTTTCGCTCCACCGCGGATGGCGTTTTCGTGGATGTGAACCCGGCGTTGGTTAGGATGTTCGGTTATCCTGATAAGCCGACTTTGCTCGAAACGAACTTTGCCAGGCTGTACATGGACCCAGGAGACCTGGACACGATGCGCTCTGAATTGGAAGCCACCGGCGTTGTGCAGCATAAACTCCAACGGATGCAGCGTTATGACGGCAAGGAAATTTGGGTGCGGAATAATAGCAGAATGGTCCACGATGAGCACGGCAATATTCTTTACGAAGGCAGCCTGGAGGATATTACCGAATTACGCGCCGCCGAAAGAGCGCTGAAAGAGCTGAACACCCAGCTTGAACAGCGCGTACGAGAACGCACTGCAGAGTTGGAAGCGGCGAACAAGGAAATGGAATCATTTTCTTATTCAGTCTCCCATGATTTGCGTTCTCCTCTGCGCAGTATTGATGGTTACAGTAAGATCCTGCTGGATGAATATGCCCAACACCTGGACGAAGAAGGCCAACAATTTTTGAACAACGTGCGCCGCTCAGCTCAACGCATGGCACAGTTGATCGACGATTTGCTGCTGCTCTCGCGGGTTTCTCGTTCGGCTATGTCGCGCAGCGAAGTCAACCTGACTGCCCTGGCCTGCGAAATCCTGGAAGAACAGCGCCAGTTAGAGCCGGATCGGATTGTGCGCCTGTCGATTGACCCTAATTTACGCGTTTCAGGGGATCCCAACTTGCTGCGCATCATGTTGCAAAATTTGCTGAGCAATGCCTGGAAATTTACCCGCAAGAAGGCAGAGGCTCACATCGAATTTATTAACATTTACCAGGATGGCAAAAAAGTTTTTTGTGTGCGGGATAACGGCGCGGGGTTTAATATGCAGTATGCCGATAAATTATTCCATGCTTTTCAACGGTTGCACCATATCAACGAATTTGAGGGCACTGGCATTGGCCTGGCCACGGTAGCACGCATCATCAACCGGCATGGTGGGCGAATCTGGACTCATGCAGTTGAAAATGAGGGAGCAGAGTTTTATTTTACTCTGCCCGATTGATTTGCCAGCGGGATGCCCAACGCCCGCGCAAACTTCTTGACAAGAACGGCATAGCGGGAAGTGAAGTGGATGAGAGGAGAGCTTAACTTCAACTCCGCCCTGGCTTGCGGCAGAGCCGCTTTCAATGAGGCCGCGCTGTTGAAAAGGGGCAGGATCAGCGTTGCCGTGCCTAACTCAATGATAGTGTGTGCATCGGAGCCAACCGTGCCGGAAATATGATTGTTGTAAGCAAATGCCCTGGCAAGCTCATTGTAATGGTTGGACATGCAGCGCGCATTGAAGGTCTCGATCGAATCCACCAGGGGTAAAATGCGTTCCAATGCGTTCAGCCCCCACGCGCCTTCACGCTGGGCATCAAAAGGGTGCGAAACACTGATGAAAGCGCCCTGTGAACGCAGTAATTTTATTGTTTCTTCTGGCGACAGTCCGGGTGGTATCTCTTCTTGCATGAAAGCCGCCAGCAGTTCGCCTTCGCTGGTCATGATTTCTTCGCCGATGATCACGCGTTGAGGATCGAGGGCCTGGCAGGCGAAGGCACCTGCGGTGGTGTTATGGTCTGTAACGATCACTCTATCAAGCTTTTTTTGCCGACAGGCGCGCAGAAGAGCTTCCGGACGGGTGAGCGAATCTTTTGAAAAGATGGTGTGGCAGTGAAATTCAACGCGCAGCATCTGCGCATTGTATCACACACAACTGCCAACCGTGATTCCTGGAAAACTTGACAGATTCATTTACACAAGGATATACTGAAATTCGGAGTTACCAAGGTGTGTTAAACCCCAAGCCTATTTACCGCACAGCCCAGTTTTGGCGCCGGATTGTTCCGGGTATTTTGTTCATTATTTGGCTGGTGTTTTTCTGGCACGAGGTTTACCTGTGTCTGGTGTTTTTCGCCAATGGACTCCAACCACCTAGCGATCCAATCGAAGCAGAAAACACGATCCGCGCCTTCCTGGCGTTGATGCTAAGCGCGGCTGCATTTGGCGTTTATTTTCTGATCTCGATCTGGTTTGTTTCGCAGTTTGTGCTGCCTGTTCAAACACCTGCCGAGAGGCGCATGATCTTCGAGCGCCTGGTTCGTTACCTGTCGGCCGCCCATGGCGCGGCTGTTTTTATCCGCGAGGGCCAGGTGGTCGGCAGCGTTGCCGAACTGCAGAGCTCACTTCCTGGCGTGGCGTTCGTTGACACGAAGAGCGCCATTGTTTTGGAGCGTCAGCCGTTTATCTCTAGACCAGGTGGAAAAGTGGGCCGGCGCGGTTTCTTCAGGAACCGAGTGCTGCAGAGCGTGGAAGATGTCGTCGAAGGTCAGCACCAGCCTTCCAACGCCCTGGCGCGAGCTGCCGGACCTGGTCTGGTATTCACGCATGCTGGCGAGCGCATCCGCGGCTCGGTCAGTTTGCGCAACCATCTGCGTGTACAGCTAAACACACGCTCTCTCACCCGTGATGGGTTTGAAGTGGCGGCTGCCATTGTGGCAATTTTTAGCCTGGGCGAACCTCCGGAGGTAATTCGGGTGGGTTATGCGCCTGCCAAACCGGGCGATCCGGAGCCTTTTAAACCAGAAAACTTGCGCGCCATTCGGATAGACGCCAAGACGGGGAAAATAAAGAATTTTGTGGATGAGCTGGATTTACAAGATCAGCGCGAGGTGCATACGTTTGCCCAGCGCGCTCAACCACAGCCCACCCCAATGGCAACCAAACGGGCCGGGAAGAATAAGCAGCAGCATATGCCGTTTCTTTTCGATCCTGAACGGGTTTTCCGGGCCATTTATTCCGATGCTCGGCGCACGCAGGATGACGGCGTCGAAAGTTGGGTTGATCTGCCGCTCCGAGTTGCCGTTGAAGCGTTTCACAATGCCATCGCAACTGTGCGCTATACCGATTTGTATTTGCCGGAAGAATCACGCGATTTTCCTTTGATTCAAACGTTTCGGCCCAATTTTTCGCGCGTGGTGCGCAACCAGGGTGTATTGTCGTTCCAATTCGTGCGCCGGAAGAATGGCCAGCCCTTCCAGGCAGGCGATGACTGGAATGAGGCTGATCTGGACATATTTCCAGCTCAACCTTTGCGCAGTCCCAAGGTACTGCGCGACCGGGGCATTCGCGTAATCGCCGCCAGTTTTTCAGAGCTTTTACCTACCAACCCTGCCGTGCGGCAGAAATTGCTGAATTATTGGCGCTCCAAGCGCTCGCGTGAAGCCGACCTGGCGCGTGTGCCGTACGATGTGGAGGAAATAAAAACTCGGGCGCGGGCGCGGGCGCTGGCCCAGCGAGATATCGTATTTACCTTGCAAAAGATCCTGGAAGATTCCTCCATCACTCCGGAAACCATGGCTTTCCAGGTGATGCAGGCATTGGAGCAGTTTGCCAAGGATCCGGCGACGGAGCAGTTACTGCCGCAGGAAGCGCTCGGCATGGTCAATCAACTGCATGATTGGATATGGGGCACCAGGGCGAGCCAGAACTTGACAGCCGATGAAAATTTTCAGCCTCTGTTTGACCGCTATCCGCAGCTAAACTCGGATTCTCGAGCTGGACCAGACAGCGCCTCAGAAGCTGACGAGGAGGATAAGTGAATACTCGCCCCACGCTAAGTCAGCGTTTGTGGCGTCTGCGCTCATTCCGCAATGGTTTCTTGGAGGGCGACCAGGGTTGGGGCACATTCCGCTTCGTGGCTGGATTAGCCCTGGGTTTCCTGGTGGTGTTGATCGGCGCGGCTATCGAATATTTCTTGTACACAGACATCAGCCCCACTTACCTGGAAATGACGCCGTTAATTGAATATTTTCCGGCAAGTTTGCTGCGCTACATTTCGCTGGTTTTCAGCCTGGCTGGATTAAGGTATTTGTTAATCCCGTTCATCCCCCTGGTTGTGGCGATCATTTTCGGTGCACGCTATATCCAGGATATTTATGAATTGAAAAGTTATACCTTCGCCATGCGCTATATGCTGGCCTGTTTATTCTCCATCGAATATCCGCTTTTAAGAATAAACAATGGCAAGCGCGAGTTGAAACCAGGCGAGGAAAATTCTCTCGATCTGATCGGCGGGCCTGGTTTTGTGTTCATTACCCCTGGCAGTGCTGTTTTGTTTGAGAGCATGACTCATCCTTCAATGGTGCTTTCGCAAGGCAGGTATTTCGTTTCGCGCTACGAACGCATCAGCGACATCGTTGACCTTACGGACCAGCATGGGTTTATCGAAAAGAAAACCGCCATGTCGAAAGACGGGATCATGGTGACTGTGCATGATATTCACTTCCGCTACCGCACAGTGGGAGGTCGAAGGCTGGCAGGTGTGACCGGGCGCTCGCCCCAATTCCCTTATCCATTTTCCGTGAAAGCCATCCGGAATATCGCTTACAACCGCCAGATACGCAAAGACGGCCTGGCCAGTTGGAGCTCGGTGGTCAGCGGACGGGTGGAGGGAGAAATCTTGAACTACATCCGCCGCAGCCGTTTGGATGACGTAATCACCGGGCGAGATGGTGAAGCCAGTGTGCGCGAGGCAATTCGCGGCGAAATCATGGGTGTTTCTTTCCGCGATCGCTTGAAGGATGTAGGCGCTGAACTGCTGTGGTTTGATATTGGGCATTTTAACTTCGAAGAGCCGCAGGTTGAAGAAGAATGGATTAATGTGTGGGCGGCGCCATGGCTGGGCAAGGCCGAAGTTACGCGGGCGCAGGGTGATATCCAGCGCCAGGTCCATGTGGATTTGGCCCGCGCAGAGGCGCAAGCCGAGCTGCTCTCTGCCTTGGTAGACGCGCTTGAAAAGGCGAGGTTGGAAGGTGATTTGAATAAGGAAGCGCTGCCGAAACTGTTCTTGTTCAAAGTCAGCCATGTTTTGGAAGGTATGTCGCGCGCTTACCTGCCTAATCCGGATACCGAATAACGAACCGAGCAGCCTTTCGTCATTAAGCGATAGAATTGTGCGATTGCGGTTGAAATGTTCAACTAATCAGTCTTATGCCCGGGTATTCGTTTATTGATGTGATACGTTGGAGGGGGAGATTCTCGCACGAATTTTGCAGGCTCCTGCGATGTGGGCAGGGAAGCGCCAACAGGCGCACCGCTGATGCGTCCAATTTGAAGACCGAACCCGCGCAGCGAAGTCGCCAATTCTTTACCGCGCTGGCGCAGCTCATGCTCGGTGCGCAGGTCTTTGTCATGCGAAACCATTTCAAGATTGTGATCGATAATCTCCCCTGGAACCGGAGAGATTTCAATACTGACTTCATTGCCTTCGAAATCAGCCAACACCATCGAATATTGATTGCGCATATCATCCCCGCCATATTCCGAATTTTCCAAAGTGAAACCTTGCTCTTTCAGCGCGCCAACCACACATTCGGCGATATTAAACCGCACCTGGGATGAGATGGCATTCAAACGAGCCTGGTGAACCGATTGAATAATCTCTGTTTCCACCTGTTCGCACACTTGGATATACGCCGCCAGGTTTTCCGTTTCCAATTCCTGCACCGGCCGATTGAGTGCAGTTTCAATTTGTTGGATGATTTCGTCCAGGTAACCCAGTCGGCCTTCACTCCAAAAATCAGTATCGATTTGAATTTCCAATAAATTCCCATCCAGATCCATGGCGCGGATGTGCTGGTTTTTTTCGATTATTTCTTTTACCTCGTGGGCTTTGGCCGAAGCAAGCGTAAATAAATAGCCGCGTTGTTGGATGATAACTTCCATTTCACCACGCAGGTTGCTGAGGCCATGATAAGCCTGCTGGGCGGCTACCAGGGCAGCTTCGGAAAAATCACTTTCCAAATTGCTGGCCGCCAGTTCGATGGCGTTCTGAAATTCCTGCAACTGCTTAAAGGCTTTTGGTTCGTCGTGATAGGCGGTTTCCAATGCCTGGTACAAAATAGCCGCTGCCTGGATCATACTGCGGGCTGCGCGTTTCTTGGATTGGGTCTGGTTTTTTTGGTGGATCAGGGCGTTGTTCAGCCGTAGAAATTCAGCCTGCCGGGCTCCCTGGCTAGCTTCGATTGCCGCGTAAACGCTTGCGCTGTGCTGGTTTAGCAGTTGGTTGGTTTGGTCCCAAATTGCAGTGCCGGTGATCAGGTTCTGTTGGTGAAAGTCGGCAGCCTGTTCGAGCAGAGCCTGGCTGGTTTGGATTTCGATTGCCATTAGTTGTTGGTTCATGCCGGCCAATGAGTGGTTGATTCCTTGCTGGCGCGCTTCGAGCTCGTGGTAAGAGGCCTGGTTCTCCTGGTTGTTGAATTGCTGAATCCTTTGGCGCAGTTCATTATAATCGTGCTCGACCTGGCTCAGTCGTTCGCTGGCAGCCTGCAGTCGTTTGCGATCATCATTACTCAACGAGACAGTGGCGCGTTTTCTTCCGCTCATAGTAAATTGATCATAACATGTATTTCATGATGAGTGTATAACAGAACAAATGTTCTGTCAAGCGTTTTTTACATATTTGGAGATTTTGGAAGAAATTCGGTTACAATTTGACTATGGATAACGAATTCTCCCCAAATCCGGAAGGCCCAGTATTGGTTATTGGCGGAGCAGGGATCGATATGATCGGGCGGTTGAGCAGCAGCCTGCAAGTGGGGATATCTAACCCGGCTCAAATTCGTTCTTCGTTTGGCGGTGTGGCGCGCAATATCGCTGAAAACCTGGCGCGCCTAGGCCAACCTGTTACATTGATATCCGCTGTGGGTGTGGACCGGGCGGGCGACCAGTTACTTGCCGAACTTGTGGCATGCGAGGTGGATGTCAGCCGTGTCATGCGGGCAGAACAGCAGCCCACGGGCACTTATCTGGCAGTTGTAGACAATTCTGGCGCGCTTGAACTTGCCCTCGACGACATGCGGGCTGTTGGATTGATCACACCAGATTACCTCCGCAGCCTGGGTGGGTTGTTTTCCCAAGCCTCGGCCGTATTTATCGATGGCAATCTGAGTAAAGAATCCATTCGCACCATCATTTCTATGGCCCGGCGGGCGCATATACCGCTGTGCGCCGACCCAACATCAGCAGTCCTGGCGAACAAACTGCTCCCCTATATCAAGAACATCCAGATGCTGACTCCCAATTACACAGAAGCCTGCGTGCTGACCGGTAGAGAGGCGGTTTCGAAACGGCGGCGCGAGCTGCTTGAAGCAGCCAAGCAGTTGGTCAGTCAAGGCGTTTCAATCGTCTCAGTCGTTATTCCCAATTCAGGCGTCGTGTATGCCACCTCGGAAACAACCGGCATGATCTCCGCCATCCGCACCTCAATTGTCGACCCAACTGGCGCCGGTGACGCGCTTAGCGCGGCTATTTTGTTTGGTTTGTTGAGCGGAATGCCGGTGGACGATGCGGTGCGTCTGGGGGCGGCGGCGCTTTCCCTGACCATGGGGCAGGTGGGGTCGGTGGTCAAGGATCTATCTTTGCAAAAATTGTACGATCACCTGATCGCTTAATCCTTTTCCTGAGGTTCTGATGAACGCCTACATCGATATCCTACCCGAAGTGCAGAACGCCCTTACACGAAATAAAGCGGTCGTCGCCCTCGAATCCACCGTGATCACCCACGGCCTGCCTTACCCAGATAACATCCAGCTCGCCAACGATATGGAATCCGAAGTGCGCTCTGAGGGCGCCACGCCTGCTACCATTGCTGTTATGCAAGGTCGCATCCGGGTTGGGCTGCAAGCAGCCGACCTGGAACGCCTTGCAGTAGGCCATGCTGTGCGCAAAGTCAGCTCACGCGACTTCGGCGCGGCGCTGGCGCAAAAAGCAGACGGCGGTACGACCGTCGCTGGCACCCTGCTCATCGCCCAGGCGGCCGGTATCCGGGCTTTCGCCACTGGTGGTATCGGCGGCGTTCACCGCTCGGCCCGAGAAGATGTCTCAGCCGATATGACAGAGATGAGCCGCACGCCGGTTGTCGTGGTGTGCGCAGGCGCCAAAGCTATTCTGGATTTACCGGCGACAGTGGAACTATTGGAGACTCTGGGTGTTCCGGTAGTGGGCTACCGCACCAACACGTTCCCGGCCTTTTACTCGCTGAGCAGTGGTCTGCCGGTCAGCGCCCGTGCCGATGAGCCGCAGGAAATCGCCGCCCTGGCTGCTGCGCATTGGGGCCTGGGCATGCACTCAGCCATCCTGGTAGTGCAGCCGCCCCCGGCTGAGGTGGCGCTGGAAAACCAGGAAATAGAGCAAGTGATTGCCCTGGCGCTTGAAGATGCCCAAAAGCGGGGGGTGCGCGGCCAGGCTGTGACGCCGTTCCTGCTGAGCCGGGTCAGTGAATTGACCCATGGAGAAAGCATGCGCACCAACCTGGCCCTGCTGCGCCAGAATGCCCGCCTGGCCGCCCAAATCGCCGCACACCTGGTGTAAACAGAAACATCAACCTAAGGCGCAGGAGGGTTGGTGGGTGTGGGTGCGTGCGTTGCGGTCGGCGCTGGGGTGGTGGGCGTGGGTGTGGGTGCGAAGGTCGCCGTGGGCCGTGTAGGGGTGGGCGTGTTTGTCGGTATGGCGGTATCAGTCGGGCGCGCCGTGCGGCCAGCATCGGAAGGGCTGGCGGTCGGGCTGGGGCCTGGCGTGCCAGATGAAGTCGATGTGGGTGTGGGCGTGCCTGTCAGGCGCGGTGTGACGGTCGGCGTGGGGGTGCGGGTAGGCGTGGGAGTACGAGTGGGCGTTGGAGTGCTGAGCGGGGTGGGAGCCGCACCCTCGACGGAGAACAGGCCCGAAACCTGCCATTCAACGCCAATAAAAATCTGCACTTCGTAAGTCCCAGGCAGCCATTCTTCTGGGGCGGGCTGCCAATCGGAGTATCCAATGCCGCCGGTGCCGCCGTTCCAGGGTTTGGTTTCATAATAGACCAGTTTGCCATCCCTCAGCCACATGGCGGTCCACTGTACACCGGGCGTCAGCTTATCGTAGCTGAACCAGGCATACAGGTGCCCGACCGGATTTTGGAAGATGGTATTCGGATTGACCGGCAGATACGACTTGTCCAGTTTTTGGGCGAACTGCAGTGGGCTGAACACCATGCCAGGCACTGGTGTGACGGTGCTCGTGAAAACCACTTCGATCGCCAGAGGCACGTGCGGTGTGGGTGTGATGGTAGGTGTGTTGGTTTGCGACGGCGTGTCGGTGATCGTCGGGCTGAGCGTAATTGTCGGAGTCTGCGTGATGGTCGGTGTAAATGTGATGGTGGGTGTGGGTGTGAGCGTCTCTGTCGGTGGGAAATAGGTGTAGATCACCGGCTCGGCAAAACGGTTAACCACCAGGGCTACCCCAGCCAGCAGCACTGCGCTGAAAATCATGCGCCAGCCAGACATGATGCGATCTCGACGCATTCGGAAAAACTTCAGGCGTCTGGCTTTGCGCAAGGCTTGAATCCCAGACAGCAAAAATATCAGGCCAAAAAAGGCACAGACGACCAGGATCGTGATGACCGCGGTGTGGATATCCAGGTTAACTTGAGGTAGATTCATAACTACGCCCAGCCCTTTTTGCCTGCGGGCAGGTGGTGGGGTTACGCATGGCTTTGCGCGGCAGTTCGTGGGTCCACGGCGACCGGATTCCTTAAGACGCCCAAACCCTCGATGTGCACTTCGACAACATCGCCGGCAGTTAACGGACCCACTCCTGCTGGCGTGCCGGTGAGGATCAAATCCCCTGGCTCCAGGGTCATGATGGCTGAGCAGTAAGCGATCAATTGGCTGACCTTGAAAACCATATCGCGCGTCGAGCCCATCTGGCGCATGACGCCATTGACGTAGCATGTGATGATTGCATCGGTCGGGTCGAATTCAGTATCAACCCAGGGACCAAAAGGTGCAAAAGTATCAAATCCTTTCGAGCGTGTCCACTGGCCATCCTTGCGCTGTAAATCGCGGGCGGTGACATCGTTGGCTACGGTGTAGCCCAGAATATAGGCAGAAGCCTGTTCCTGCTGAATCCAGCGCCCGCGCCGGCCGATAACGATGGCCAGTTCGGCTTCGTGTTCTACGCGCTCGGATTGGGGAGGCAGTAAGATTTTATCACCCGGGTTCAGCGCGGCGGAGGGCGGTTTGAGAAACACCAGCGGGTATTCGGGCACTTCTGCATTGTGCTCTCTGGCGTGTTCGACATAATTACGCCCAATCGCCAGGATTTTGGAGGGCAGGACGGGAGATAACAGCTTGACTGCTTCTAGCGGCAGCGTGGCTTCATTGCGGCGAAATTCACCGAAAATATCGCCTTCAACCGGGCCGACATGGCCTTCATGCACCCAGCCATGGCGCGGCTCCTGGTCTTTATATTGATAGCGGGTAAACCGCATAAAGAATCTCCTTTGGTGTGATGAAATGGTGGACTGTGAGAATGCTAGGCTTTAACCTGGAGCAGTTTGCTCCAATTGGCAATCGCCTGCTCAGCGCCGGCAAAGCGCTGGGAATAGCGCCAGCGCAGCGCCTCGGACAGCAAGTACACCAGAGCATTGACCGTTACAATTCCATGCGATATGGTCAGGTTCGACTGCGCGGCGATCACCGCGTCAGCGGCGCGCGCCGACGGCAGGGAAGCGGTGGCGACGATCGCCGTGGTGGGAATATTATTTTTACGTGCCAGCTCGATAGTGTGGGTGATATTGTCATTTTGCCCGCTGATGTCCAGCGCTAAAATCATATCTTGCTGAGTGGATGTGTGCAGAGCGCGCGCCAGGTCGAGCGTGCTGGTGCGGGCGATATACACGTGAAAACCGCCCTGCTCCATAAACGCCACCAGGTTGTAAGCGGAAGGGATGGCCGGCGCCTCTGGCATGACGATGACACGGCTGGATTTGCCGATCATCTCGCAGATTTTATCCAAAGCTGTCATATCCAGCGTGATGCGAGTTCTTTCCAATTCCAGGATAATATCGTTCATGGCGGTATAGATGATGCCCGCCAGCGAGTCTCGATTGGTCGTATGGTTAGAGTGCAGGAGCAAATCATCCTTTACACGCTGGCGGATTTCGCGCTGCAGTTGAGGAAACCCTTCGTAACCCAGGGACTGCGAAAAACGCACCACCGTGGCTGCATCCAGGTTTAAGGTTTGCGCGAGCTCGCTAGCGGTCATAAAAGAAGCTTCGACGTAAGAGTCGAGCAAAAAATCGGCAAGGCGGGCAAAGCTGCGCGACATGCCATTGCGTTCTTTGCGAATGCGATCCTCGTAAGGCATACTGGTTCTCCGCGGCTGGCAGGCGGTCAACACCCGACAGGTTTTGTGTGGATGGTTAAAAGTTTATCACAAATGCAAGCAAGAATGCAAGATTTATTGAAAATACTTATACACAGGGTCAAAAGCACGGTATAATGTGCCCTACGGGCGGGTAGCTCAGTTGGTTAGAGCGCCTCGCTTACACCGAGGAGGTCCCGGGTTCGAGTCCCTGTCCGCCCACTAGAAGGTGTCTGAGCGCCTTCGGTAAACCCCCAAAATCGGGGGTTTTTGGTTTAAGATTGCTTGAGAATGGGGGATGTCCCGAGAAAATCTTTGAGTTCTGGCACTTCCTCTGTGACTCAGCCACCATTCTTTCGGTTTGTCGGAATCGATTCTCAAATCAAACGGCATCCCCCTAAAGTATTTGTTATAGGACATTTTGTCCCGTCAAGAATCGGGACCCCTGCCTCATGACTCAGAGGATATATCTGCGGTACATTAACCACAGTTCAAAATCATTCACTCAAAGGAGAAAAAAATGTTAAATAATAAATCGTTGGCTCGTTGGTGCGCGTTAGCCGGATTTGCCGGCATCGTCCTCGGAATCATCGGAGGCATTATTGGATTGATGAACCCTGCGGCAGTCTATGCCGTTGGAGAGACACCTTTCAATTTCACAACGTCTCTGGGCAAAACAATGGCGCTTATTTATGGCTTATGCTATCTCGGGTTCACTGCCAGTTTCCTCGGTTATTATCTGGT
Source organism: Chloroflexota bacterium (assembly GCA_029782365.1). Taxonomy (GTDB): domain Bacteria; phylum Chloroflexota; class Anaerolineae; order Anaerolineales; family UBA4823; genus CAWBUW01. Next base: position 33,744 of record JAKOUW010000085.1, on the reverse strand, counting down.
AGGGGCGGCAGGCGATGGGCTGCTGGGGAAAGTTGGTACAGTCATCACTGCCATCGGAAACGCCGGCGGCGCGGTCGGCTTTTTTCTGTCAGCCATCACCGGAAGTTACAGCCCGGTTACCTACATCGCTTTTATCCTCTTAATTGGTTTTCCTCTACTGACCATTGCCGCACTGCGCGCCAAAAAAGTTTCTGCCCTAAAAGCATGGGCGCCAGTGCTGGTCATGATCGGCATAACAATACTTGAAATGGGCTTCTCCATTAATGGCTTTGTAGACATGGCTCACCAGTTTGTCTATGGTGCGATCAGTTTCGTTGTGTGGAACGAAGCGAACAAAGCGTAACTTGTCTTTAGCCAAAAAGGAGATAACGAAATGAACAAATTGAAATGGTGGCTGCGAATCGTTGGTGGGTGGTACATGCTCCTGGGATTGTCTGGATTGGCGATTTCCTTTGTCAGCCCTGAAATGTACGCAACAGGACTTCCCCCAACATATGCGAAAGATGAACTGGCAACAGCGGCATCCATCGATATGAACTTTTTGGTCATGCTTGTTTTCACCGTGGTCGCCGTAATGGCATTCGTTGCCTCACGCGAACCAGATCGTGCCCGCTACTTTATTTGGATGATGGTTTGCTTTGAATTCTTTGCTTATGCAGCAGTAAATCTGATCTGGATATATCGAAGTTGGCAAGGCGTCCTGCCTTTCTTCATCCTGCACTTGATCTTTGGCACAACCGGTCTGATTTTCCTGCTGAAAACAAGAACGCCTGACATGATTACCCCCCAAGCCTGACGGGTTTGAGAATAAAGAATCACTAAGAATAATATCTTATCTGATCTGCTGAATCGATCGCACCTGGATCAGGCAGGCAGCTTTAATCTCCAGGTCAGTGGATGGGTGTGTTGTGGCCGCAATTCCACAGCACACCCAAAATTATCCCTTCAAGCCCTTGAGAATCTGCTTCTCAAGGCAGCGAAGTCGTATAATAAGAAAAAAATAGATGGAAATTGCAACCAACCATCCGTATCATGAAAAATCCACTGCTCGTTTAGGCGGACGCACTATCCACATCGCCCGCATACTCTGGCTGTTTGTCTGTGTTTCCACAACAATCACTTTTCTCTTTGCCCTTCCATCCCGCTTTGATAAGCTGCTGCACCCATCGCCGGCTAATCTCGCCAACATGATGGCGCTTGGCATCACACCCCTGCAATATGCCAGATTCATACTGTCCTGGGAAATTCTGATTGGCGCATCCTATGCTTTCGTCGGGTTCTTGATCTTCTTCCGTTCCAGGGATGAAAGCATAGCTCTGCTTGCCGCGTTGATGTTGATTGTCTTTGGTCTAGGGAACGGCACCATCACACCCACCATGCGTTCTTTGCTTGGTTTGAATCCTGCTCTCGATCTCCTTCAACATACTTTTGAATTTCTAGCTTGGCTTTCCTTTGGCGTATTTTTTTACACCTTTCCAAACGGGTATTTTGTGCCGAACTGGACGCGCTGGACTGCTGCCATCTGGCTGCCAATTTGTATTGTTTGGAACTACGCAGGCAGCTCACCTTACGCGCCGCTCAATTGGCCACCCGTCTTCTCCGTGCCTGTCATCGGCTTTTTCTGGGCTTCATTTTTATACAGCCAGGTTTATCGGTATCGGTTCACTTCAACTGCCGTTCAACGTCAGCAAACCAAGTGGGTCGTCTATGCCATCTCAATATTTATCATGGTGATGATCGTGACATCGGTAATTGGTTTCTTCATCCCCGGCTATGATCTGATGAGCGAGGAACAGCCGAATGTGCAGAGTTTCGCTTATATGTTTTGGCAGTGGATATTCAGCCCCACAGCTGCAGCCGTGCCAGTAGCTATCGCCTTTTCTATTTTTCGTTACCGCCTGTGGGATATTGACCGCATTATCAACCGCACCCTGGTTTATGGATTACTCACCGCGATTGTTATCGGCCTTTATGCGGTGCTGGTTGGCGGACTGGGATATTTATTCAAGCCCAATAATTTTCTTCTCTCATTGCTTGCAACAGGATTGATTGCAGTCATTTTTCAACCCTTGCGCGAACGCCTGCAGCGAGGGGTAAACCGCCTCCTTTACGGCGATCGTGACAGTCCCATTGCCGTGCTAAATAAATTGGGAGAACAACTCGAAGCAGCAGTCGCACCTGAAGCAACCCTTCCAATGTTGGCCAAATCCATTTCACAGGCACTGCGGCTGCCATATGTAGCAATTATGTTGAAAGAAGGGGCAGAATATACACTGGCGGCAGACTGCGGTGAAAATTCAGCCCCATTCCCGAACTGTGAGTGCTTCCCGTTGAATTACCAAAACGAAACCATTGGGCAAATTCTCGTCTCGTGCCGCGCAGGAGAAGAGTTTTTTAATCGTGATGAGAAATCCTTACTCCAAAACATCGCTCGCCAGGTGGGGGTTGCTGCATACGCTGTGCAGGTGACGCGCGCGTTGCAGCATTCGCGCGAACGCCTGGTCACCGCCCGCGAAGAAGAGCGCCGCCGCCTGCGCCGCGACTTGCATGACGGTATTGGCCCTACTCTCGCCAGCCAATCGCTCACCCTTGATGCCATCGAAAAGCTGATCACCAACGATCCTGACAAGGCGTTATCGCTGACTCGCGACCTGAAAAGCCAGACCAAAGATTCTGTGGAAGAAATCCGCCACATCATCAATGATCTGCGCCCGACTGCCGTGGACGATTTGGGCTTACTGGAAGCCCTGCATGAAAGGTTTGCGCGTTTCGATCAGACTCGGCTGCGGATTATTTTGGAAGCGCCTGAAAAAATTCCCCCGCTGCCAGCGGCCGTTGAATCCGCTGTTTACCGCATTGCTGTGGAGGCCGTCACCAATGTGCTCCGCCACGCTGGGGCGAGTGAATGCCACATTTGCATGCATATCAATACCAATCTGCATCTGGAAATCGTCGATAACGGTGTTGGCCTGCCCGCCGAACAGCGCAAAGGGGTGGGCCTGCGTGCCATGCAGGAACGCGCAGAAGAGTTGGGCGGCATTTTTCGCATTTTGCCAACCAATCAAGGAACGCATCTATTGATTGAATTACCCCTGGCGGAGGCCGCATGACCATACGCATATTGATTGCCGACGATCATCCAGTCTTTCGTTTTGGCCTGAAGGCGCTGATTTCCACCGAAAAGGATTTGGAGGTGGTGGGTGAGGCCGCCGATGGACGCCAGGCCATCCGGTTGGCCGACGAGCTTCAGCCGAATGTAATCTTGATGGATATTAAGATGGCAGAAATAAACGGCATTGAAGCCACCCGCCAGATTGTTCGTGTTCACCCAGAGATAGCAATTTTAATAGTGACGATGCTCGATGACGATTCCCTATTTTCGGCTATGCGCGCAGGTGCACGCGGTTATTTGCTAAAAGGCGCTGAGGGAGATGAAACTCTGAGGTCGATCCGCTCTGCTGCCTCAGGCGAGGCCATTTTCAGCCCACGCGTGGCCGAAAGGTTAATCCATTACTTTGTCAATCCAGCCCCGCGCCCAACCGTCGAACATTTCCCGGAACTAACGCCCCGCGAACGTGAAATTCTAGATTTAATCGCCCAGGGATTAACCAATCATGCCATTGCCGAGCGACTGGTGCTCAGCCCCAAAACTGTCCGCAACCAGGTCTCGACGATTTTTAGCAAACTCCAGGTGGCGAGCCGCGCTGAGGCTATTGTGAAAGCGCGCGACTCACAGTCAACGCCTTGATGTTGGCATTGTTTAAAAAGGTGTGATTCTGAAGTTGACCAGAGAGAATGGATTTCGCACGCCATGTTTGAATCAGTTCATGGCTCGCACCTTTTAAAAAACAACCCCCGCTGATCTGGGGGGTTGTAGAAGATATCGCTCAATCCTCGCCGTGCGCCGGTTGAATCACCATGCGGACAGGCGGTAGTGGCTGGGCCTGTGCGCGCTTCCACTGTGTCAGGGCAACGGCGGCAATGATCAGCGGCGCGGCGATGAACACACGAGCGCTCAGCACTTCGCTCGCCAGCAGGCTGCCCAGCAGCACGGCGACCAGTGGGTTGACATAGGCATATGTGACTACCAGTGAGGTGGGTGCGGATTTCAACAACCAGGCATAGGCTACATAGCCAATGAGCGAGCCGACCACGATCAGGTACACAAGCCCGGCGAGAGACGACAGGCTGATTGCCGCCAGATTCAGACGGGATGTTTCACCCGTCACCAGCCCGACCAGGAAAAGCTCGGCGCTGGCTGTTAGCATTTCCATGCCGGCGCTCTGCAGAGCCGATTTGGGCAAGTCCGCCCCGCGACCGTAGATCGAACCGATGGCCCAGGATAATGCCGCCAGCAGGATGGCGCTGATGCCGATCAAATTCGCTCCCGCCTGCCCGCCGTTGAACTCCGCCGGGCCAACGAGGATGATGATGCCCGCCAGGCCCATCAACACACCGGCAGCAGTCTGCCAGGTGGGGCGCTTGCCGCCGGGCCGCAGGGCGTCCAACAGCGCCACCCACAGCGGCATGGCGGCGACGATCAGGGCGGTGATGCCCGAAGGCACGTGCTGTTCGGCCCAGGTGATACCGCCGTTCCCGCCAACCAGCAGGAACACGCCGACGATGGCTGCATTGCGCCATTGGGCTGGCGTCGGTTTTGGGTCGCCAGCCAGGCGCCGCCAGGTGTAAACAATCAACCCGGCAACCAGGAAACGGGTGCCTGCCATGAAGAAGGGCGGGATGGTTTCCACAGCCAAGCGGATTGCCAGGTAGGTCGAACCCCAGGCGATGTACAGCGCAAGTAAGGCTAACCAGATGCGTGATTTCATATGATTCCTTTCATTAACTGCAATCAATTGCAATCAGCGCAGTTTTGCTGGCTGAATGTTTTTTGTTCAGAGTAAACCCTTTCCTCGGGCTCTTGTCCGTAGCGTTTTTCCAGCCGGGCGCCGAGATTGGCAAGCCCTCTGCCCATCAGAGCCAGGGCTCTTGCCACATTGGTGTGGTGCGAGCTGCCAGGCTGGGGCACCTGCCGTGCCAACTGGAGCTGCTCAACCTCTTGGATTAATTCACGCTGGTGCAGATTGCCCTGCCACGCAGCGCCGATATGGTAATTCATCATGCTGTGCCTCCTGAGAAACCCAGCCTGGTTTCTCTTGACATTTGGGAAATAACCTGCTATTATTGTTTTGATGGTTATATAATAGCAGATTAATTATAACCTGTCAAGACTATTTTGGTGGTTATAGCGATAATGAATGGATATTCTTTCGATTATGATTCGGGCGACCTTTGCCTGGATTTTGCCAATACCATGAGCAACCACGCCGGCGACCATCCTGAGGAGAACCTGAAGGGTTACACTGATCTGATCGCCTGGGGGGAAGGGGCAGGCCTGGTCACACCGGAATCAGCCGCACGGCTGTTTGATCGGTCGGTTGCCCTACCTGAGGATGCTGAGCGTATCTACGGGGCTGCGATTCAGGTTCGCGAGGCGCTTTACCATATCTTTTCCAACCGGTACGCAGGCCGAACGATACCAGGGCCTGACCTGGAAGTTTTGAACTCTCTGGTGCAGGAAGCTATGGGGCATTTGCGGTTGACGCCGGCAGATGGTGAATTTCGCTGGGAATGGCTGCCCGGCATTCAGGAAGCCAACCTTATCCTGTGGTCGGTGGCGCGAGCCGCAGCAGAGCTGCTCACTTCGGATCATGTTCTACGCGTGCGTGAATGTGAGGACGACCGGGGCTGCGGTTACCTGTTCATCGACCAGAGCAAAAATCACAGCCGGCGTTGGTGTTCGATGGAATCTTGTGGTAACCGTGCCAAGGCGCGCCGTCATTACTCAAAAAACCAGGGGGATCGTCCCGACAATTGAGCAGTTGCTCCAAGATGCTCCACGCGGCGAGCAAAATGGAATTTGCACCGCTTTGCTTGACGCACTAGAACGATACGGGAGCTTGGCGCTGGCTAACCTCTCGAACGGTCAGAATATAACACAGCACCTGGCCATTTTGGTCGCGCACCGCTTTCACATGCATCTCGACCTTCAGGTGTTTTGCGTCGCGAGTATGGTGTACAGCGATTCCAGTGTATTCTCCTGTTTGCTGGAGCTGCTGGAGCAGTTCGTGGCGACCTTGCTTCTCCGCTTCTGCGCCTGTCAATTGGAGCACAGGCTTGCCTTGCGCCTCGGCTTTACTCCACTTATACAATTTCTCCGCTGACCGATTCCAATAATTGACCATCAATTGAGCATCTAGCCCAATCACTGCATCTTGCAAATTCTCGAGAATGGCCGCCTGAATAGCCAGCGTTTCTTCGCTCCGTTTGCGTTGGCTGATATCGCGGTTGACACTCAGGTAGCCGCTGACTTTTCCGGAAAAATCATACATGGCAATTGAAGCAACCTCAACCTGGATTCGCTGCCCATCCTTGCGCACCTGGGTCGCTTCACCCCGGTAAGATCCGTTTTTTGTGATTGTCTCGAGCATCCTGGCTTTATCGACCTCGGGAAAAACCGTTTGCATTATCTCGAGGCCGTTGCATCCTAAGACCTCCTCGGCTTTCCATCCATACATCGCTTCTGCAGCCGCATTCCAGGCGGTGATACAGAAATTCTTATCAGAGGCGATGACGGCATCAATCAAATTGTTGAACAGAACAGCCTGGTAGCGCAAGTTTTGCTCAGCCTGCCTAGCGGCGGTGATATCCCGGTTGCTCGCCCGCCGGCCAATCTGCTGGCCGTCATGATCGATCACCGGTTGGCTGATTTGCCCGATCCAGCGCCTTTCGCCATTTGGCATTAAGATGCGAAAACTGATCGAACAGGTTTCAAGGCTGTTCAGCTTTTCCGTAAGATGGTGTTCAAAGACAAAGTGATCTTCTGGGACTACGATCTTTGCCAGCAGTTCGGGGTCAGCGAAAAATGCCTGAGCCGGCCGGCCGGTGACGCGTTCGCATGAAGGCGAATTGTAGAGCAGGGATCCATCTGGGCCAAGCCAAAACTCCCAATCATTGGCAAAATCGGCGATCAACTGCAGGCGCTCCACGCTGGGTTTTGGCGCCTGCGCTCCATGAGGATTATTCGAACCTTGCGGGAATTGGTCGGTCATGTCGATTTTCAAATCTGTGCATTGCCTCAGACGATGAGAGGCAGGATAAATCGGCGGAATGGGTTTCCAACACGGGTGAATAGAAAGGTGTCCCCAAACGTCTTTATTATATACCTGAAAAAGGGAAACAGTGTTTTGGGCAACACCGATGAATGCCGCATGGCAATTATTAATCTTCTTAATTTACAATTGACCGGCCTGATTCTCGCGGGTATAATTTTATTGGTCAGGATGCCAAATATTTATGAAGCACTGCCTGGCTAGACCGCGCTTTTCACCCGGAAGACACCTATGGAAAAAATATTGGAATCCAAACCGCCTGCTCAAAAAATTCAGGTCGCTTTATTGAACGATGCTGAAAAATCTGAGCTGGATTATATTTACACTTCGTTGGCGAAAATCCAGGATCGCCGAGCGCAAGTTTTCACCATTTTCGGCACAGCCAATGTCACAGTCATTGGCCTGGCGCTGCAGCAGCTAAAAGCCGGTTTAATTTTGATTGGGATCGCTTTGATTTTGATATATATCATTTCTGATCTGACCATCCGCTCAGAAATGGCGCCTTTTTTATTCCGCGGTTTTCTTTTGGAACGCAAGTACAACGGAAATAATGCCATCATTCGCATGCATTTGTTGATCACCGAATCGCACACCCGCCTGCTGCAGGCTTTCGACCGCCTGGCTGGAGTGAAAGATGAAGCGGTGCTGGCCAGGGAACTCCGAAAATTGTTTTATCGTCCCCTGGGATACAAGCACGGGCCGATGCTCTTAGCGTTGAGTGTGATCGCCGCTGAATTAGCGCTGTGGGGTTGGTTATATTTTTTCCATCATTGGATTTTATTTTAAAATTCAAGAGCAACTACCTTTTTTGAATGTTTCATCTCTGTTCCCATGATTATGGGAACTTTTTTACTCCATTCCCGTCTTTACTGTAAATTTGACATGAATGGAGTAAATAATGAAACATCTTATCGTTACCCTCTTATTTGTTTTTTCCTTGTTGGCCTCAGCCTGTTCGACCTCTGCCCCGAAATCAACTCAGCCATCAAAAAGTGGTCCTGTGGCGGATCAAAAAAACCCTGTGGCAATTCCAACGAGGCCAGAGATAATCACCACTACCCCCGAATTGCCACCATCTGCAACGAACACACCACAACCAACCACTGCAACAGCTCAAACCTCGCTTTATCGGGATGAACAGGCTGGCTTCGAGCTGGACTATCCAACAGGCTGGATGATGGAAGCTTCAACAAAGATTGGAGATCGCGGTTCGCAAGGAACCCTTACATCCTGGCAGCACCCGCCCAGAGATCTGGTTAAGGATCGCCCAGCAGGCAGCACACTGGTGGCGCTGACTGTGTACAAATGGGAGCCGACCAATGACCTGGCTGCGTTTTCAGCGCACCGCAAGGAGGCCTGGATTGCATCCGGGAGCAAGATATTAACTGAAGAAAGCGTAACCTTAACTGGTTCGCACTCAGCGCAAATATACCAGATTGAGACTCCTGATAAACTCCAGGCTTTTTTTATGGTCACCGTGGTTGGATCTGACTACCTGGAACTGAGCGGGGATGGTGATACTGCTTTGATCCAACAATTAGCCATGACCACCCGGGTTTTTAGCCGCTAAACGTTCAATGACAGGATTGTAAACAACCAATCCTGTTTTTTTTACACCAGAGATACGATGAATGTCACTTGACCCGCCTGGGGGCTGGTAATAAAATACAAGTAGAATGACAGCGTTCATTACATACCACGTTTCCTGGGTGTGGTCATAGTTACCACGCCAGGGCCGTGGTTTATTTTTAACTACCTGATCTATAGGAGCGCCCCATGACTGACTTCATTTTTCGCGGCACACTGGCAGATCTCGACCCGGAAGTGGCCGAGCTCACTCAAATCGAAGCAGAACGCCAGCAGCGCAAGCTGATCATGATCCCCAGCGAAAGCACTGCCCCCCTGGCCGTGCGTGAAGCGCTGGCCACTGCATTTCAGAACCTGTATGCCGAAGGGTACCCGGACGAAGAAACCCGCCGCATGACAGAAAGCGAAATCTTGGATTACCCTGTCCGCCTGGCCCACTTCCGCCGCTATTCCGACCCGCGCTATTACAAAGGCGTAGAATATGCGGATGCGATCGAGGCTTTAGCCCGCCGGCGCTGCGCCGAGCTGTTTGCCTCCAACGGTTTTACCGCCAACCAGGTTTATGTCAATGTCCAGGCTCTTTCGGGAGCGGCGGCCAACAACGCGGTGTACCACGCGTTGATCAATGTGGGCGATACCATCCTGGGTATGAACCTGATGCACGGTGGGCATCTCAGTCACGGCTCGCCGGTCAACCGCACCGGCAAACTTTACAATGCCGTGCATTACACGGTCGATCCGCAAACCGAACAAATCAACTACGACCAGGTGGAAGTGCTGGCAAAAGAGCACAAACCGAAGATTATCATCGCTGGTTACTCCTCCTACCCCTGGCAGGTGGATTGGAAGCGTTTCCGCGCCATCGCCGATTCCGTCGGCGCTTACCTATTTGCCGATATTTCGCACGTAGCTGGTTTGGTGGCGGGCGGCGTGTATCCCTCGCCGCTGGGCAGCGCGCATGTCATCACCTTCACTACGCACAAATCGCTGTGCGGGCCGCGCGGCGCCTGTATCTTGACCACCGACGCCAGCCTGGCGCGCAAAATTGATAGGGCAGTTTTCCCCGGGGAGCAGGGCGGGCCGCACGTCAACGTATTCGCCGCCCTGGCGCTGACCTTTAAACTGGCAAAGAGCGAGACTTTTCGCCAACTGCAGGCGCAAATTGTCAAGAACTGCGCCGCCCTGGCCGAGCAGTTGACCAAACGCGGCCTGCGCATCTCTTACGGTGGCACCAATACGCACATGCTGAATGTGGATGTCAGCTCGATCAGCGGGCCAGATGGCGCTGGGCTTTCCGGCGACCAGGCAGCCCGCATTCTCGACATCGCCGGCATCGTCGCCAACCGCAACACACTGCCCAAAGATGCCTCCGCGGTTGACCCTTCAGGTGTACGCATGGGTACCGTGTGGGCGGCCCAGCGCGGCCTGGATGAAAACGATATGGTTACCCTGGCCGACATCATGGCGGATCTTCTGCAAACGGCGGCGCCCTTTTACCTGGAAGGTCGCAAAGGCGATCTGCGCCGCGCCAAGGTGGATTTTGGCGCCCTGGAAGATGCCCGCCTGCGCGTGCGCGCCCTGGCCGAAAAGGCTGCGGTGGTTGAGCAGACAGGCCGCCACGGCTACCCCCATTTCTATTACATAGATGACCTGCCGGCTAGTGAGTGGGCGGCGTACGGCTTGCACGGCGAGCGTGTGCGCGCCTTCGTCAATTACACTTTTGGCAGTGACGCCGAAGCGTTGTCGCCGGGTATCAGCCAGGCTACCTGCCTGCTCACGCCCAAGGGACGTGTGGATGGAGTGCTGACCTGCGTTTCGGCTTATGAATACAAATTCAGCGTGAAATCTACTCGGGCCGGCCTGGCCGCTGCCTGGCTGCGCGATCTTTCCGATGGCTATGTGGCCTTCGATGACGACCCGCAGCGCAAACTGCCCGGCCCTGTGATCGTACCGGAGGCAGGAGATCCTGTGACCCAGGCGGGGGGCAGCCCGCTGGCGGCCCGCAAGCCATATTTTATCGGCATGTCCTCCATGGCTGGCGAGCCATTGCCGGCTTTCGTATGGGAAGAAAAAGAAAATCCCCTGCGACGCACGCCAATCTATAATGTGCACAAGAAACTGGGCGCCAAGATGATCCCATTCGCCGGCTGGGAGATGCCGGTGTGGTATTCGACTGTGATGGAAGAGCACCTGGCAGTGCGCAATGCCGCCGGTTTGTTTGACGTGGCCCACATGGGTGTGTATGAAGCCGCTGGCCCCGACGCCGCCCAATTCCTGGATTCGGTGGTAGGCAATGATATTGGCGGCCTGGGAATCGGCGAGTCGTGTTACACCCATTTCCTGGATCCGCAGGCCAATGTGATCGATGACCTGCTGGTGTACCGCCGCGGGTTGGAAAAATTCCTGGTAGTTGTAAACGCATCTAATGATGACAAAGATTGGACCTGGCTAAACCTGGTGAAAGATGGCAAAGTGCTGGTGGACGCCCAACGCCCGGCAGGGCAGGCTTTTGGGCGCAGCGTCTTACTGCGCAACCTGCGCGACCCTGCCTCAGGCGCGGATATGCGCGTCGATATCGCTCTGCAGGGGCCGAAAGCGCGTGATATCTTGCTGGCCCTGGGCTGTGATGCTGCCACCCGCAAACGAATCATGAGCCTGACGCGCACACAGTTGTGTGATGCAGTCGTGGGCGGTTTCGACCTGGTCGTTTCTCGCACGGGCTACACAGGCGAAAAAATGGCCTTCGAACTGTTTGTCCATCCAGACCGCTCGGCTGAGTTCTTCCAGGCGTTGGTGAATGCCGGGCAGCCTTTTGGACTCAAGCCATGCGGTCTTGGGGCGCGCGATTCCCTGCGCACCGAGGCCGGCCTGCCGCTTTATGGCCACGAGATGGGCGGGGAGATGAACCTGGGCGTTTCTGAAGCCGGTTTTGGCTCGTATGTCAAAACGTACAAACCCTGGTTTGTTGGCCGAGAGGCCTATCTGAAGCGCGAAGCTAGCCGCAAAGGTGTGGTGGCGCGCTTCCGCTTCATCGAGAAAGGTGTGCGCATGGCCCACAACGGCGACCCGGTTCTGGATAAGCGCGGCCGCGTAGTTGGTATGGTCACCAGTTGCGCGGTGGACAAAGAAGGCTTCCTCACTGGCCAGGCATATCTCGATTTGAAGAATGCTGACGAAGGCACCCCGATTTTGATCTTCCAATCTGCGCCTAAAGAGGCCGGCAAGGCGCCTGCTGAGCTGAAACAAGGCGATAAGAAAGATTTGCCCACCCAGGCTGTCGTTGTATCGCGTTTCCCCAAATAATGGTAATACGGGGAGGGTTCAGACTTCAAGAACAACCGATCTTTGGCACTACTAGATGAAAGGAGTCTAAATGGAAACACCCTGGGATCATCGCTACGCGATGCGCACCCAACGCATGGCCAGCTCGGCCATTCGTGAGTTATTGAAACTGACTGAAAAACCAGATATCATCTCTTTCGGTGGTGGGCTGCCGGCTCCAGATGTCTTCCCGGTGGAGGATTTTAAGGCTGCCTGCATGTGCGTGCTGGACCAATGGGGCCCCCAGGCTTTGCAGTATGGAACAACCGAAGGCTTTTTGCCCTTGCGTGAGATGATTGCCCGCCATACCGCTCGCTACGGTCTGCAGATCACACCAGACAACATTCTGATCACTTCTGGTTCTCAGCAGGCATTGGACCTCATCGGCAAAGTGTTTATCAACCGCGGCGACCATATCCTGGTCGAAGACCCAACTTACCTGGGCGCTTTGCAGGCATGGAATGCCTACGGCGCCGAGTATGTCACCGTTCCGATTGACGACAACGGCATGAACACCGATGTTCTGGAAGATAAACTGCGCACCGGCCCGAAATTCATCTACGTTCTGCCCAATTTTCAGAACCCAACCGGTGTGACCCTCGCTCTCGAACGGCGCCACAAATTGATCGAATTGGCCGACCGCTACGGCATCCCGATCATCGAAGACGATCCTTACGGGCAACTGCGATATGAGGGGGAGCACCTACCTTCGGTGGTGGTTTTAGACAATCAATTCCGGGAAAACAATGGACATCCCTACCGCGGCAATGTGATCTACCTGAGCACATTCTCCAAAACGCTGGCGCCTGGCATTCGCTTGGCTTGGGTGGTGGCGCCGGCTGAGGTCATTCGCAAGCTGGTGCAGGCTAAGCAAGGCGCTGACCTGCATACGGCTACTTTCAACCAGATCGTTGCCTATGAGGTGGCACGCGGCGGTTTCCTCGACCGCCATGTTTGGATGATCCGCCGAGTGTACGGCGAGCGGCGCGATATAATGCTCGATGCCATGGAAGAATATTTCCCGTCTGGCGTGCAGTGGACGCGCCCGCATGGAGGCCTGTTTCTATGGGCTACCATGCCACCAGAGATGAAATCTGCCGAGGTGCTGAAAACAGCCATCGAGCAGAAAGTGGCCTTCGTGCCTGGCGAGCCATTTTACGCCCTGGGTGGCGGCCATAACACCATGCGCTTGAATTTCTCGAATGCCACGCCGGAAAAAATCCGCTTGGGCATCCAGCGGCTGGGAAATGTGATGAAAGAGCAAATGGCCGCCAAAGGCCTGCTGCAAAAGATTTAGACAGCCGGTAATGAAAACGTCAGCCCCGAAAGGTGTAGTTCATCTTTCGGGGCTTTTCATTGAATATCCAGAGAGATTACTTAATTGAAATTAGCTCAACTTCAAAAACCAGGGTGGCGTTGGCCGGAATCGCCGGTGGGGCGCCGTTGGCGCCGTACCCCAGCTCAGGTGGGATGGTCAGCTTGCGCTTGCCGCCCACCTGCATACCAACCACGCCTTCATCCCAACCAGCAATTACATTTCCCACGCCCAGGACAAACGTAAATGGGGTACCCCGGTCGACCGAGGAATCGAACTTGGTGCCATCCGTGAGCCAGCCGGTGTAATGCACTGTCACCTGGTCTCCTTGCTTGGCTTTGGGACCACTGCCAACCACCAGGTCTTCATATTTCAGGCCTGATTGGGTGATCACACTGCCGCCAGGGGTGCCGGAAGTATTTGCGTCTTTTCCACTCTGGCTGCCGGATTGGAAAGCGAAGATGGCGATCACTGCCACTAACAGAACCCCAACTACCCCGAGTAAAATGCGCGTGCGCTGCAGGCGAGCTTTGCGCGCATTGCGGCTCTTTTCTCGGATTGAATTCTTCGTCATATTATCCTCCACTGAGCTGTAGACAAAACTCGCAGCCAGGTGGGAACGGCGCCTTCACCGGCTGGAGTGCATTGGTATTTTTCACGGGCGAATTATACTTCTTATTCATTGCGCCAGAGCTTAAATTCTTTGAGGATCGATCCTCCAATGAACTCTCTGAGGATGGAATTGTCGGGAATCAAATCGCTTTCTACCGGCAGAAACCACTCCAGAAATGCCAGCAGGCGCTTGGCTTCGATGTATTCCGCTGTGCCGAAAGGTACCTGGCGCAGCAGCGGCTCAGCAAACACTTTGAGAACGGAGAGCTCGTAAGCCAGGGCGGAGTTGAACATCACCGCGGCGTTTTCCTGGTAAGGGAAGATGTTTGCCTTTTCGCCGCGCCGCACCGATTCCCAGCGCGAGATGGTGTCGCGCGCCGTATAGCCGCGCTCGCGCGCATCGCGCACAATGCGTCGGATCAGGCGGGTGTCGGTGGTGGAGATGCGGTTGTGATAATCCAGGTTGAGCTGGGTGAGCGCAGAAACGTAAATCCGGAAGGTCTGTTCTATCGGGATGGTTGGCAGAAGCTGCGGATTCAGACCGTGAATGCCTTCCAGGATGATGAGCTGCCCGGGGAACAGGTGCACGACATCGCCGCTCTCCTGCTGACCGGTTTTGAAGTTGTAGCGCGGCATATGGACTTGTCGCCCGCTGATCAATTGGGTCAATTTCTCATCCAGTTGGCGCGTGTCGAGGGCGCCCAGCGACTCGAAATCAAATTTGCCGTTTTCATCGCGCGGGGTGTGATCGCGGCTGACAAAGAAGTTATCCATCTCCACCGGAAAGGGCGAAAGCCCATGCGAGAGCAGTTGGATCGACAGCCGCTTGGAGAAGGTGGTTTTTCCAGATGAAGAGGGGCCGGCAATCAGAATGATGCGCACCTGATCTGATTGCGCGGCAATCTGTCCGGCAATTTCCGCCACGTGTTGCTCATGCAGCGCCTCTGAGGTCAAGATCAGCTCGTGAATCTTCCCATCCTTGATCCGGTCGTTCAGAGCGCCAACATTGCCGATCCCCAGGCGGTCCAGCCATTTGCCGTACTGGCGAAATGCGGACAGAAGCTTGGGATAATCTGTCAGGGGTTTCAGGTCCGTCGGCTCGCCTTTGCGTGGAAAATGCAGTGTGAACCCGCCGTTGGTTGGGTAGAGTTTGAACCAGCGCAGGTAGCCGGTTGACGGCACCATGTAGCCGTGGTGATAATCCTGGTGGTCGAGCAAGCGGTATAACACCAGGTAGTCTTTGGAGCGGTGGGAGAGCAGGCGCACCTTTTCTTTGTAATTCTTGGCATCGAAATAAGCCATCGCTTCCTGAATGGGAACTTCACGCTTGGTGAAAGGCAGGTCTCTCTCCACGAGGTTGTTCATCGAATCTTCCAGCCGCTGCAGATCTTCCCGGCTGAGCACATCACCTCCCAGGATTTCGCAGTAATACCCCCCTGAAGCGACGGAGTGGTCAATGCTCAGCGTGTACTCTGGGAACAGTTCTTCGAACGCTGTGTCGAGCAAGAATGTCAGCGAACGGCGGTAGATGAGCATCCCATCAGCTTCGCCCATTGTCACCGGACGAACGCGCGCTTCAATTTCGACAGGATAGGTCAGTTCGCGCAGTTCTGAATTGATCACTGCGCCGACGATCGGCGCTGGCGTGCTGTCTTTCAGAAGTTTCAAGAACTGGCCAATCGGCGCGCGGCGCGGCCCTTCGATAACCTGCCCATCAGGCAAGATGATTTGCACTTTGGGGCTGGGTGCCACAAAGTCGAAATCAAAAAGTTCATTTTTATTCATACCCAATTCGGCCCCAATAAAATAATATTTTGGAAATTAAATAAGCCATCTTCCAAACGGCTTGATTATACTCACATTTCGTGAAATCTTAAAGTTTTTACGTTTGATAAAATTATATTCATCCAACTTTCATCTAGACCCACTATAATCAAACTATGCGAATTCTGATTGTCGAAGATAATGCCCGCTTGTTGAAATCATTAAAAATGAGCCTCGAAGACGAAGGCTACGCAGTGGATGCCGCCGCGGACGGTATCGAAGGCCAGGAGTTGGCCGAAATGACCGCCTATGACGCCATAATTCTGGATATCATGCTGCCCGGTCGGAATGGGATAGAAGTGTGCAAAGAACTGCGCCATCAGCAAAACCGCACGCCCATTTTGATGTTAACCGCTCGCGACGCGATCGAGGATCGCGTCAAAGGGTTGGACAGCGGCGCCGATGATTACCTGGTAAAGCCATTCTCGTTGGATGAGCTCGGCGCGCGCCTGCGTGCCCTGATGCGCCGCGAATCGCCCAATAAGACGGGCGTACTGCAGGTTGCAGACCTGGCGCTCGACCCTGCTACGCATACTGTCGCGCGCAACGGCGTGCAAATCGACCTGACCAGCAAAGAATTCGCTCTGTTGGAATACTTGATGCGCAGTCCTAATTGGTTGTTCACGCGTGAAATGATCGAAAGCCACGTCTGGAGCTATGATTACACCGGGGTTTCCAACCTGGTGGATGTGTATATCCGACGCTTGCGCCGCAAGGTGGATGACCCATTTGATGAAAAATTAATCGAAACGGTGCGCGGGTCTGGTTACCGCCTGCGCAAGCCGGATTGATAGTGGCTATGGCGCAGTTTTCCGCAAATCGTTCAACGGATATCGCCAGGCGGTTGGTGGATTTTTTGTTCAGCATCCGCTTTCGTCTCGTTTTGTGGTTTGCTTTGATCTTGGGCCTGGTGCTGGCTGGCTTCAGCGCATTTATTTATATTCGCCAGGTGCGTGAGACAGAAGCGATTGTTTACAACCGCCTGCGTCTCAAGCTCGACCGGTTGGTGGGCGGCCCGCGCCAGACGGACCGTGATTATTTCAATGCCTTCCCCGGTTTGACCGGCGGCAGCGACCCCTGGAACGCCTGGTTTCAGGTGGGCGATGTGCTGGCAGTCATGGCGGTGGATGGTTCGGTGCAGCAGTCTTGGGGCAGTTTAACCGAAGACTCGGTGAAGGATCTAAAAATAACCTCTCTGGATTGGAGCGGCGGTAAGGAATTTGAGATCGACAGCCAGCGGCTCACCGATCAACCGGAAGCCACCGGTAAAGTTGAGTACATGTTTATCAGCGCACCGGTGGTTCAAAACAATCAGGTGGCGGGTTACATCTTGATGGGCACGCCGTTTGACCCCAACCGCCAGCTTGGATTGCTGCTGGCATCCCTGGCGATCGGCAGCACGTTGACTCTGCTGGTAGCTCTTGTAGGGGGTTTTTGGCTGGCCGACCGGGCAATGCGGCCGGTGCAGGTCATCACGGAGACCGCCCATAAAATCAGCGAGACGGACTTAAATCTGCGTTTGGAGTTGAAAGGCCGTGATGAACTGGCGCGTTTAGCGGATACTTTCGATGATATGCTCGGCCGCCTGCAGGCTGCATTTGAGCGCCAGCGCCAATTCACCGCAGATGCCAGCCACGAAATGCGTACGCCGCTGACCATCATTGACCTGGAAGCCAGCCGTGCTCTGTCAGCCCGCCGTTCTGGAACGGAATATGAACGGGTTTTGCATGTCATCCAATCCGAAAACCGGTTTATGACACGCCTTGTGAATAACCTTTTGGCCCTGGCGCGCATGGATGCCGGCCAGGTGGTGCTGCAACAAGAACCAGTCGATATGGGCGACCTGGCGCTGGAAATTGTGGAACGCCTTACGCCGCTGGCCGAGGCCCGCCAAACCAGGCTGCAGTGCGGCAACCTGCCAGAACTCATCGTGACCGGCGACCGCCAGTATTTGCAGCAAATGGTCACCAACCTGGTGGAAAATGCGTTGAAATACGGCACGAGCCAGGATCCTCAGGTATGCCTGGAGGTGAACCAGGTGAACGAAGATGGCCAGGATTGGGCAGACCTGCGGGTGATCGACAACGGCCCTGGTATCGCACCAGAACATCTGGAGCACCTGTTCGACCGTTTTTACCGGGTGGATAAGGTGCGCAGCCAAAGCGAGGTGGAAAACGCGGCTGAGGAAGAGACATCCTCCGGCACCGGCCTGGGCTTAGCCATTGTGCAGTGGATCGTCAAAGCGCACCAGGGGAAAATCCGGGTGCAAAGCCAGGTAGGTGCAGGCTCCACCTTTGAAGTGCTCCTGCCGCTGGCAGAATAAAAAAAACGGAGGCGCATTGCCTCCGTCGGGGGATCAATTAAGAGGCTGGTTTTTCCGGCTTTTCATCCTGCTGCAGAAGCTGGATGCTGTTGCGCACCTGCGAGAGTGCGCGATCCATCTCCACTTCTAGGCGAGTCAGGGTTTCGAGAACATACTGGTCCGCTTCACGGCGGTAATTTTGGATATCCACTTCAGCCTGGGCGATAATTTCATTGGCGCGCGCTCGTGCGGCATCGACAATGGCGTCGCGCTCCACCAACTGTTCGCCTTTCTCGCGCGCCAGGTTGATTGTGCGGCTGGCTTCTTCTTGAGCCTGCGCCATGGTGCGGTCGCGGCCAGCCAGAATCTGCTGAGCTTTCTTCACCTCTTCCGGGATTGCCACACGCATCTGGTCAATCAAATCGAGCATGCGGTCTTCATCCACTATCACATTGTGGGTGAAAGGGATAGGCCGGCTTTCGTTGAAGAGCTCTTCGAGTCGATCAATCAGGTGCAGAATATCCATGCCATTCCTCCACGTATATCCATTTACTTATCCACTGGCGTGCAGGCCGTTCAGCGGCGAACAGTATTTTTCTTAAGGTACATTAAGTATATCACAAGCAAATAATACGCGTTCAGTCTCTCAATGAGGTGGTGAATTGGTGATCGCCTTTGCCGTTAAAATGGTCGCCCAGGGCTTTTTCCACATGCGGTGGCACCATGCTGGATACATCGCCGCCGAGGGAAGCAATCTCGCGCACGGTGGAAGAAGACAGGAAAGTGTGTTCCTCATTCGTGATGAGCGCCATCACTTCCACTTCCGGGGATAGACGATGGTTGGCCAATGCCATGCGAAATTCGTACTCGAAATCAGAAAACACCCGTAAGCCGCGCACAATTACCTGGGCGCTGATCGTCCGGCAAAAATCTACGGTTAATCCGCTGTAGCCCAGCACCGAAATCTTAGGGTCGTTGTCAAAGGAGCGGCGAGCCATTTCCAACCGCTCTTCTGGCGAGAAAACCAGGGATTTAAGCGGCTTGTCGTACACCGCTACCACCAATTCGTCGAACAAACGTGCGGCGCGGTTGGCGATATCGATATGTCCATAGTGAATCGGGTCAAATGTACCGGGGAAGATTGCACGCACGCCCATAGTTAACTGACATCTCCTTGTCCCGGATCCCAAAACCGGGTGACAGCTGCAGCCAATGCCTGGTGTTCTGGCTTTTCCAATTCTGGATCGACGCTAAAAATTTGCTGTGCAAAATAGCGGGCTTTTTCGATCAGGCGCACATCGGTCAGGCTGGCAAAGCGCAGCTCCGAGTGATAACCTGACTGGCGCGTCCCCAGGAAATCGCCCGGGCCGCGCTGTTCCAGGTCGCGCTCCGCCAGGATAAAACCGTCGTTGGTCTCCACCATAGCCTGCAGGCGGGCGTTTTCGCCAGCATCAGGCTCGTCGGGAACCAAAACACAGAAAGATGGCGCGCTGCCGCGGCCCACACGCCCGCGGAACTGGTGGAGCTGCGCCAGGCCGAAACGATTGGCGCTTTCGATCATCATTACCGTGGCATTGGGAACATCCACGCCGACTTCGACCACCGAAGTCGATACCAAGATATGGATTTTACCATCGCGGAAATCGGTCATCACGGCTTCTTTTTCCTCAGGCTTCAAACGGCCGTGGAGCAGGCCCAGCTTGAGTTTGGGAAAAACTTTGGACTGCAGGCGAGCGTGTTCATCGACCGCCGCCTGGCCCTCGCTCTTTTCGCTTTCTTCAACCAGAGGGTAAATGATGAACGCCTGGTGATCTTGTTCAACCTGGCCGCGAATGAGAGTGTAGGCTCGCTCGCGCTCGCGCGGGAAGTACACCTGCGTTTCAATCGGCTGGCGTCCTGGCGGCATCTCATCCAACACAGAAAGCTCCAGGTCGCCGTACACAGTCAGCGCCAGGGAGCGTGGAATGGGCGTGGCAGTCATGACCAGCAGGTGCGGATTGCGGCCTTTGCTGCGCAGAACGGCGCGCTGCTGCACGCCGAAGCGGTGCTGTTCATCGATGATCACCAACTCCAGGTCACGGAAATTCACCGGGTCTTCGATCAAGGCGTGCGTGCCGATGACAATTTTTATCGAGCCGTCTTCCAGGCCGGCGCGGATCTCGGCTTTTTCGGCTTCTGAAGTAGCGCCGACCATCAAGCGGATCTGCTCTGGCTGCAAGGGTGCGGCTGGCTCACCCTGTTCTTCGCCGGCGCACAACACCTGGCGCAGGTTTTTATAGTGCTGTTCGGCCAGGATGCTGGTGGGCGCCATTAAGGCAGATTGTGCGCCCTGGCTGGCAATCAGCGCCATACTCAGGGCGGCGACGATTGTCTTACCTGAACCGACATCGCCCTGCAGCAGGCGGTTCATCGGTCGCCCGGCAGACAGGTCAGCCAGGATGTCATGGATGGCTCGCGTTTGCGCGCTGGTGAGCAGGAATGGCAGGCGAGCCGCCTGGCCATCCAGCCAACCGGGTTCGCTGGAAAACACACGCGCTGTGTTGGCCTGCCACTGTCGTTTCTGGCGCAGTACGCCGATCTGCAGCAAGAAGATTTCGTCAAAAGCCAGGCGGTGACGCGCCAGGCGCAGCATATCCATCGAATCGGGGAAATGACCTTGTAAGATGGCATTGGGCAAATCGAGCAGGCTGGCGCCGCGGCGCACGCTCTCGGGCAGGGGATCGCTCACCCTTCCAGCCCAGTAGGTGACCACCTGGTACATGATGCCGCGCAGCCAGTGTTGGGTGATATTAGCAGTCAGCGGGTAGACCGGCACAATGCGGTTGGTATGCAGATGTTCCTGGTCGAGCTGTTCGAATTCGGGGTTGTTCATCGCCAGGCGGCCCAGGTACTGGTCGATCTTCCCGGAGAGCGAAAGGTACATGCCCTGGTGCAGGCGGCGCGCCAGCCACGGCTGGTTGAACCAGGTGACGCGCAGCGAGCCGCTGCCATCCGAGACAACCGCCTCGGTCAGGTGCATTTTCCCGCTGCGCGCCGGGCGCGCGGCGACGCTGTCCACCATGCCCAGCACTGTCACTTCCTCGCCGTAAAACAGGCGGTTGATCGGGCGGAGCTGGCTGTAATCCAGGTAGCGGCGGGGGAAAAAGTAGAGCATATCACCCAGGTTGTGCAGGCCCAGGTTGGCAATCGTTTCGGCGTGGCGCGGTCCAACCCCGGGCAATACGGTGGTAGGAGCGTTCAAAGCCGCTGGTGTGCCTTCGATCACGGCGCGTGTGCGGCGCGGCGCATTGGCCCAACTGGCGCTGCGCGGCCCTTCACTCTGGGCGGCGCTGCGTTCAGCTTCCATTTCGGGTGGGGCTTCGGGCTCGGCTTCTTCCGCCTGCTCGGCCGGGGTCTGCGCCGTAGGGAGTATTTCAAACTCGATCGGCGGCAGTTCCAGCCGACCGGGGGTGTTTTCGGGTTCCACCAAACCGACCGGTGGGAGGCCTCCGTAGACCTGGTCAAAAACCCGCGGGTTGGAGTCGCTTTCCTCCACCGGAGGGGTTGGAGAGATGTTCTTATCTGAGGACTGCGTTTCCACCTCGCCGGCTGTGGGAGGCTCGCTCTGAGTCTTGCGGTGAGAACTGGAGCGCTCTGGACGCGGCTCCTGGCGGGGAGCCGGGCGTTCGGATGGTCCCTTCATACCTTCCCGGCTGGTGCCATCTTCCGATCTCGGCGCCGGGCGCCCCTGGGCCGGTCGTTCTGGCCGCCTCTCTACCTGTTGGCGCTGGCCGCTCGCATGCTCCCCCGCCGGGCGTGAATAAGGCTGCTTCGGTGCAGCCTCTGTGCCGGCTTGCGCCGGACGCTGGATGGGTGGTTTGACCTTGGATTGGCTCCCAGCGCTCGATGGTTCATGGCGCGGTGCACTGGCCTGCGGCGGGCGCGGGCGGTTCGTCTGGCGTTCTTCTTCGTCATCCCGGTCGGGCGGCTGTGGCAGAGAGGGTAGGTTGGTATTGGTTAGCCGCTGAACACGCCGCCACAAACCTTGCAGCATATCGGCGCGCGATGCCGGGGTGAGCTGGCCGTAATCGCGCAGGCGCGCCCCCACCGCCTGGATCAGCTCGTCGGGCAGGCTTTCGGCGCGCGCCTCGGCTTCCCAGGTGGAATATATTTTGTCCAGGCCGCCAACGACCGAACGGTTATCGTAACCGCGCTCGGCCTCTAATTTTATGAACTTGATCAGTTTTTCTAGGGAAGGTTTCATGGTCTGGCTATTGTACCATTGCGCCGCGCCATGCGCCGGGCATACTGTTCGTGGATTTCTGAGACGTGCCCGGCTTTTTCTTGCACGGCCGCTTCCAGCCAAAATCGGCCTTTTTCGGGCGTACCCAGGCTGCCGGCGCCGTATGCGCCGGTGCGTGTGTCGTCTTCCCAGGGTGGATTGGCGACCAACGCGCCGCCTTCCACCCAATCCATATAATACGATGGCGTGGTGATGAAGTCGATCTCATCCACCACCCGCTCCATGTGCACCAGGTCAGGGCGCAAGTGCAGCACCAGCGCAGTCTCCAGCTCGCAGGCGTGCCCCATCCCGCCAATTTTCGATTGCCGCCTGGCTTCAAGGGCAGCCACGCCCTGCGGACTCGAGAGATACAGCCAGGCGGTAGCGATAAAGGCCTGCAGGTGCTGCTCGCCGGCATATTTAACCACGTTGACCAGAAACGAGCTGTTGCCGCCGTGCCCGCTCAACAGGTAAAAGCGCGTGAACCCGCGCCCCACCAGAGTGTTCAGCACACCGAGCCAGAAATCTTCGAAAGCCCGCCCGCCAGCGTTCAGCGTACCGGCGAAAGCCTGGCGGTGGGTGCTGACGCCGTAGGGCATCACCGGCAGGGCGGCTGCAAGCTGCGGCGCGGCGCGCGCTGTGCCCTGCGCGATGGCTTCGATGCAGATCGTGTCCACGCTGAGCGGCAGGTGGTAACCGTGCTGCTCAATATGGCCGATGGGGATGAGAATCACCTTTTCCAGGTCGGCCTGGGCAGGCAGGTCGGCCGCCTGTGCCAGGCGGTTTTCAGCAGGCGGTAAGCGAAGCTGGCTGGCGCCCAGGCCCAGCTCCACCCCGGGCGGGGTCAGGGCATAAACCTGGCTGAAACCGTCATCGCGCAGGCTGTTCAGCAGGTTGGCGATATAACTCGCCAGCAGCGGCTCGGCAACCGCCAGGCCGCTGGCTGGCCAGCCAAACGGGAAGGCCGGCAGCAACCCCAGGCGCGGCGGAAATCTCAGCGCCTCGGCTGTCTTCTCGAGGGAATACCCCGCGCCCAGCGGCAGGACGAGCGGGGTGTGGCGCGGCAGGGCGGCCACTTCCGGCCAGGTGAGGTGGTCGAAGGCAAAGAGCTCGCTTTGCATGGCTTTTCAAGCTTTCAAGACAGCCACGAATCCCAGGGCGCCGGGGCCAACGTGTGTGCCAATCACCGTGGTTACATTAATAAACAGCGGGTTTTGCTGCAGATGGAGACGATCTTTGACCGTTTCGAAGAAAGCCCTGGCGTCTTGAGCGCCGTTGGTGTGCAGCACGCTCAACCGTTCCAGTGGACCGAGCTCCAGGAGCATGTTCACCAGGCGTTCCACGCCTTTGCCGCGCGTGCGCGCCTCTCCCAGGCTGTTTACCTGGCCATTTTTCACTTCAAGAAAAGGCCGCAGGCCCAACAGTCCGCCCAGACGCGCTTTCGCCCACGAGACCCGCCCGCTGCGGCGCACGAATTCCAGCGTGTCCAGCATGGCGACCAGGTGCACGCGTTCTTTGAACTGCTGCACCTGCTCCAACACCTGGCGAGCATTCAACCCTGCCGAAGCCGCTTCGGCGGCGCGCTGCGCCATGTACCCCAGACCCATCGAGATCATCTGGCTGTCGAAGGTTTGCACGCGCCCGTTAAAGCGGCTGCTGCCCAGGGCGGCGGCGTTGTACACGCCGCTCAGGTTGGCCGAGACATGCAGCGAGATAATTTCATCGGCGCCCTCATCGAATAATTTCTGGTACAGCGCTTCGTAAATGCCCGGCGAGGCGGTGGCCGTGGTGGGCTGTTCCTTCAGGCGGGGCAGGCGATTGTAAAATTCTTCCCGGCTCAGCCCCTTGCCATCCTCGTAATCCTCACCGTCCATCACTATGGTATTGGCCACCACCGATATGCCCAGTTCGGCTGCCAGTTCGGCTGGCAGGTCGCAGGTACTGTCGGTTACAACCATGGTTTTCATCGAAACCTCCCTTGATTAGTCAAACTCTGACCATTCTTCCAGAGCTGCCAGCCCCAGGGTGTGCGCTCCAAACAATGTGACCAGCGAGGCGCCTAGGGTATGTTCGCTGACCATTGTGTCGGGAAAAGCCTGGGCAAGGCGTTCGCGCAGGCTGCGTAAATCTTGTTCGTGGTGGATGGGGCCTTCGACAACAGCAATATGGTTGAGCTGAGAAAATTCTCCCGCAAATTCCAGCAGCAGATCGATCACCTGGCGTGAGCTGCGTGCTTTGCGCATCGGCACCAGGCGGCCTCCTTCCATGACATAAAACGGCAGCAGCCCCAACATCTCGACCGCCGCCGCCTGAGCAATATCCAATTGACCATGCAGGGCGAGCGGGTGCAGGTTATAAAGCACAAAGGCGCTGTACACATGCGCCAGCAGGCCGCGCACCAGCCGGCTGAAACGCGCCGGGTTCCGTTCGGAGATGGCCGCCCTGGCGACTGACTGGATGAGCAGACCCAGCCCCAGACCGGTGGTTTGCGAATCGATAATCTGGATGCTGGCCGAACCCTTGGCCAGCTCGGCGGCCTGGCTGGCGTTCGCCAGGTTGTGAAAAAGCCGGTCCGAACTGAGAATGCATATGATAGCGTCAGAATTCGTGCTGAGCTCGCGCATCGCGTGAACAAAATCTTCGACTGTGGGGGGATGCAGGCGCGGCAGACTATCGTTGTTAACCTTTGCGAGCTGGCGGCCAATGCGCAGATCCTGTGAATCGCGCAGCCATTCATCTCCCAGTTGAATTTGCATGGTCACGCTGCTGACCAGCTCACTGCCTTCGTACAGCGCGTTGGGAAACTGGGCCGCGCTGTCGGTGAGAATGCTTATCGCTGGCATAAAACGGGCCTGGCTTGGGCTTATTCGATCGAAATGATGAAATGATAATGCGGTTGGCCGCCCTCTTGCAGTTCGATTTCCTGTTCAGGGTAAGCCGAGCGCACCACATCGATGATCTGGTTGGCCTCGCTCTTGCTGACCTCGGCCCCGGAGAACAGGGTGATCAGCTCAAAATGGTTGGCGTGGGCATGTTCCAACAGCTTGAGCACAGCCTCTTCCACACTGGCCGCTGAAAGCACCAACTTGCCGTTGTGCAGGCCGATCACCTGCCCCTCGGTCACAGCCACACCATCGATTTCCACCGAGCGGGTGGCAACAGTGATCTCGCCGGTCTCCACATCATCCAGCGCCTGCCTCATCTCCTCTGCCACCTGGTCCAGGTCAGCGGCCGGGGCGAGGCGCATCATGGCCGATAAACCCTGGGGCACGGTGCGGCTGGGTACGATGCGCACGTTCTTCACGGTCAAGCTGGTCACCTGCTGGGCGGCCAGGATGATGTTCTTGTTATTTGGCAGGATGATCACATTATCGGTCGGCAGGTTTTCGAATGATTTCAGAATCTCCTGGGTGCTGGGATTCATCGTCTGCCCGCCTTCGATGACTGCCGCCACCCCCAGGCTGGCGAAGACACGGGCGATGCCCAGGCCGGGAGCCACTGCCACCACGGCGATCTGCCCAGGCTCCACCGGCGCCAGGTTAAGCTTGACCTGGCCGGCTTTGGACTCGATCTCCTCCATCTGGGCCACCAGGTTTTCCATGGCTACCTTGGTGATAGTCCCCAGGCCCATGATGTAATCGATCGGCTCGTAGCGTTTTTCGGTTGGCACATGGATGTGCATGCGGTACATGCCTTCACCCTCGCCCACCTGGATCGAAGTGCCCATGCTCTCCAGATTGGCGTAAAACAATTCCAGGTCCAACGGTTTCACTGGGCGAAAATCGACAACCACTTCGTAATCTTGGCCCGGCTCGATCGTCTCCATGGTATCTTCAAGGTCGAGGGCCGCCAGCGGCTTGACGGAGGCCAGCGGCGTGTCGATCGGCAGACCCTGCACGTGGCGCAGAACGCCTTCCAGCAGGAAGTACAGCCCTTTGCCGCCCGAATCAACCACGCCAGCCTCTTTGAGCACCGGCAGCAGATCGGGAGTGCGCTGCACCGAGCGGTCGGCGGCCGGCACAATCTGCTGGAATATCTCATACAGGCTGATCGTGGCCTGCCCAGCCTCTTCGGCGGCGCTCGCCGAATCTTTGGCTACCGTCAGGATGGTGCCTTCCACCGGGCGCACCACACCTTTGTAAGCCGTGTCGCGCGCCATACTGAAAGCCTTCACCAATGTTGGTCCATCCAGCATCTCGTGATTATCCACGGCGCGGGCAAAACCGCGCCACAACTGCGACAAAATCACCCCCGAATTGCCTCGCGCCCCCATCAAAGCGCCCTGCGCTACTGCATGGGCGATCTTACCGGCGTTGCGCTCCGCCGAGTTGGCGATCTCGTTCCAGGCCGACTGCATGGTCAGCACCATATTGGTTCCGGTGTCGCCGTCGGGCACCGGGAAAACATTCAAAGAGTTGACCATTTGCTGATTGGTGCGCAGCCAGGTCAGGCTGGCTTCGACCATCTTTTTCAAATCCTGGCCATTTATGCGGTCTGTCGGATAGCGAGACTTCAGCGGTGAATGCTGGTCGGTAGGTTGGGGGTCGGCCATTAAGCAAAGCTCCTCATTTGGAAATCATTAATCGACATCACTGACTCGCAAGCCCTGCACATGCACATTGACCGCCTTGACCGGCATGCCCAGGGTTTTTTCCACCTGGTATTTGACACTGTTACCGACGCTGCTGGCGACCGATTTCACGCGCGTCCCATATTCGATGATGATATACAGATCAATGGTTATGCTTTCTCCATCGAAATGGACTTCCACGCCGTGGGATGGATCTTTGACAATTGCCTGGGCGATCCCGCTGACCAGATTCTTAGAGGTCAGGCCGACCACACCGTAGGATTGGCGCACGGCATGGAAAGCGATCGTAGCAATCGCCCGCGGGGCGATATGGATGCTGCCTATGGAATTATTTTCGTCAGACATATTTCCTCATGATGAAATTGACCCGCGTAACGAACGTGAGCCAGGTCGTCTTCCAGAGATTATAGCTGGTTTTGCCTGAATTTTCAAATTTTCGCTTGCAATCCAGAAAATTGTGGTATACTTGGCGGGCCCGGCAAAGGGCGCGCCTGTGATGGGCGCACCTCGTCGTGAGACGTAGTGGCTGAGTCCTGAAAGGAAGTGTGAAATGGCTAAATGTGCAAATTGCGGAAAAACAACAACCTTCGGTAACAACCGCCCGTGGTCTAAGAAGGCCACGCGCCGGACGTTCCGCCCGAACCTGCAGACAATTTCTGTTTATGAGGGTAATCACAAGGTTCAGAAACTGCTCTGCGCCAAGTGTGTCCGCACCATGGTCAAGACAGCCTGATTCGTTTACTTTTTAGAAAAGCGGTATGTTTGCGCAGCCAGGCTGCCTGAACATACCGCTTTTCATTTAATAGTTACCAGCGCGCGCGGTGCTCCTCGGCGAAACCCAGCAGGTCCCGCACCTCGACGCGCTCCTGGTTATCCAGCACCGCCCAGCCGCTGTAGCGCCCGAACATCTGGTGCACCTCGCTGAAGATGATCCCCAGGTTGGTGCGGGCGGTGCGGTCTTTGAAGGGAGTGAAGGTCAGGTCTAACCTGCCAGTAGACTCGATAAACCGCCAGGGGCGCATATAATCGCCGCTGGTATAGGCGAACGGCACGCTTTCCAGCTTGTGCAGGCGGCCATCCACCACCAGGCAGTTTTCGCCGGCCCGGCTCAGGTCGCCGAAGCCGCAGCCCAGGTTGAGCCCGAAGCGGCGCCCGTCGGGCAGGTGGCCGGAGGCGCTGGCCCAATTCCAGAAGCTGCGGTACTCCCACACGCCGCGCCCCCAATCCAGCGAGCCCAGGCAGGTCTGCGGGTCCAGGGGTATATCTTTTCCGGCATAACGCAGGCTGCCGCTGGCGGGCAGGCAGTTGATCTTGCGGTTGTAATAGAAGCGCCGCGCGCCGATCGGAATGACGATGGTCATCGATTCGTGTTCGGGCGGGCAGGCCAGGCTGAAATCGGCGCGCAGGCCTTTACCGCCGTCGAAGGCTGGCCAGTCCACCAGCACGCGCCGCTCACCCGGCAGAGCCTGGAAGCGCAGGCTGGCCTGGCGGTTGGCGAACAGGCTCTCGCCGCTCTGCGAGCTGCGCGGCAGTTGGATGCCGCGGCTGAGCGGGATGACCAGGCCCTCTTCGTGTAAGTCGCCGCCGTCCAGGTCCATGGTGTACACGAAGATATTGCCGGCATAACCCAGGTCGGCGATGGTAGCGGAAAAGAAGCGATTGGGGGTGAACAGGGCGTAATAATCCCAGCGTTTGAGACGCAGCCACTGCAGGGCGCGCCAGTTGTAAAAGCGGGCATACTCCAGGTTGGCGTCGAGCAGCGGCTGGCGCATCCAGCCCACCTGGGCCAGCGCTCCGGAGGGCTCTAACAGAGGGCCGGGGCGGGTGATCTCGTGCTGCATCAGCTCACCGCCTGGCGCAGGGCGCGCAGGCCGCCGGCAATGCCCTGTGGGTGCTTGAAGATTGAGGTGCCAGCCACAAAGACTTCGACGCCGGCCCGGCGGGCCAGCGGGGCGGTCTCGGCGCTCAGCCCGCCGTCCATCTCCACCAGCGCGGCCGGGTTGATCTCGTCCAGGGCGCGGCGCACTTCGCTGGCCTTAGAAAGCGTCTCGGGCAGGAACTCCTGCCCGCCGAAGCCCGGGTTGACGCTCATCACCAGCACCTGGTCCACCAGGTGCAGGACCGGCAGGAGCAGGCTGGCCGGGGTGCCCGGGTTGAGCGTGACGCCCACCCGGCAGCCCAGCTCGCGGATGTGCTGCAAGGTGCGGTGCAGGTGCGGGCAGGTTTCGACGTGCACGATCAGCCGGCTGGCGCCGGCGCTGGCGAACTCGGCCAGCAGGCGCTCGGGCTGTTCGATCATCAGGTGCACGTCCAGCGGCAGTTGGGTGACGCGCCGGCAGGCGGCCACGACCCCCGGGCCAAAGGTGATATTGGGCACGAAGTGACCGTCCATCACGTCCACGTGCAGCCAGTCGGCTCCGGCGGCCTCAGCCTGGCGGATCTCATCGCCCAGGCGGGTGAAATCGCTGGCCAGCAGAGAAGGGGCGAGCAGGGGAGCGTGCAGGGGCATGGGCGGCTCAGGGCGCTGGAGGAAAATAGCTGAAATAAACCCACACGAAGAGCGGGACCAGCCCGCCGACGAACAGCACGGTCACCATGCCGAGCAGGATGGTCACCCAATCCAGGTCGAAGGGGTTGGGCGCAGTGGAGACAGTCGTTTCTTCTTCCGCCTCGTCTTCCGGGCTGGCATCGTAAGCCGTTGGGCGCGGCGCCGGCGGGCGGGCCTGCGTTGCCAAGGCCTGAAAGCTCGGGCGCGCCTGGACCGTGGGGCGGGCGGCTGCCGGCGGCGGCGGCAGGGTCTCGGCCATGTCGCGGCGCGGGGCCCCGCCGCCGTTGGGAGAGAGGTTGGGGGTGGGGCGGGCGATGGGCGGAGCCGGGCGCACGGCGTTCGCCGCGCCGCCGTTGGCCGCGGCTGGACGCAGGCCCCCAGCTTCACTGCCGGCGTTGGTGAACGTCATCAGTACCCGCCCAAGCTGGTCGGCGGTGCGGTAGCGCTGGGAAGGTTCCTTGGCCAGCACCTTGAGCATGATCTGCTCCAGCGTCGGCGGGATCAGGGCGTTGTAATGGCGCGGCGGCAGCGGGGCCGCGCTGCGGTGCAGTTGGGCCAGCTCGGTAGCCGAGCTGGCGCTGAACGGCAGGCGGCCGGTCAGCATGGCATACATCACCACGCCCAGCGAATAGACATCCGAGGCGGGGGAAGGCGCGCCGCCGGCGGCCTGCTCGGGCGAGAAATACTGCGGCGAGCCCCACACGATCTCGGTTTTTTCCTCCGGCAGGATGGAGGCCAGGGCGCGGGCGATGCCGAAATCGGTGACCTTGACGCGGTTGTCGGGGGTGATCAGGATATTGTGCGGTTTGACATCGCAGTGCACCAGGCCAGCGCGGTGGGCGTAGCCGATGCCGGCGCAGGCCTGCAGGATCAGCGGCAGGGCTTCGTCCACGCCGAAGCGGCCGCGCGCCTGCAGCAGGGCGTTCAGGTTGGTGCCCGGCACGAACTCCATCACGATGAACAGGCGGCCGGAATCGATGCCGAAATCGTGCACGGTGACTATGTTCGGATGCGACAGGTTGGCGGCCGCCTTGGCCTCCTGGCGGAAGCGCTCGCGGAAAGCTATGTCGCGCGAATAATCTTCGCGCAGCACCTTGATGGCCACCGTGCGTTCCAGCATATGGTCACGGGCCTTGTACACCACGGCCATGCCCCCATTGCCCAGCGGGCTTTCGAGCTGGTAGCGGTTGTTCAACAGGGCGATCTCTGCCATAGCTGTATTATATCTGAAAACGAACGATTGTACTCCGAGGCTGCGGCTGGCGGGACGCGTCCAATTACTGCGGGCAGGGGCACGACGAACGGCCAGGCCAGCAGCTTGGAGGATGCCTGCGTATACGGCAGGCCTATTCCAGTGGAATGATCGTCACTGCTGTCTGGGTGTTGCCACTGCCCAGGATATTGACGCCCACCGTCACGCCGTCACGCGTGAATTTCAGGGTTGAGAAGCCAGTCACGATGCTTTCCCCGGCCGCCTTCCAACCCTGGGCTGGCATCTCCTTGCGGTAGAACTCGATCACCTCGTCGGGCGTGTGCCTGGTGCTGTACATCACCTGCCCCTGGATCTGGGTCAGGTTGGCGGCGTCATCCATCAGCGGATAACCGGCGCCTGTGCTGGCCAGCTCCTGGCAGGCAGCCGGGATGGCCAGATTCCAGGTGCGGTCAGGCGCTTCCGCCACGTCGAACACCAGGTTCACTTTCACGCTCTTGTCTTTAGGGAATTCAGCCGGCAGGTTGAGGCCATCTCCGGTCACATGACCGGAGAATTCCATGCGCACCACATAGTTTCCCTGCCGGGCAACGTACAGGCTGCCTTCATCTAACACAATCCCCTGCAAAGGAACAGGAGAGCCGGCATTTTCGATCGCGTAATTGTCTTTGGCCAGCGCATACCTGTCCGTGTGAACGCCGTTCACCACCACATCCTGTTCCACCCGCGTGACCTTATTTTTCAGGTTGTTATCCGGCCGGTCAAGCCCGTTCAGCAGAGAATCCATCGAACTGTTTTCGCTGCTGGTTACGCAGCCTTTGACGCCCATATCGGTGTAGGATGTTCCTCCCAGGCTGACTGATTCGACGGTCTGCACTTCCGCGCCTTTGTTTCCGATCAGCAGCATCGACTGGCCCCGCTCAGGCTGGTCCTGGGTTTTGATGGTGATCGAGATGGTCTGCGTCAGAGGCGAGCCGCTGGCGTCTTCCCCCAGGTAGGTGAGGTGGACGATCTGGCTGTAAGACCCAAACGGCGCCGGCGCCAACGTTGAAACATCCAGTTGATCCGCAAGCGCAGGTTGGCCTGCTGGCTGGCTGCTCCTGGTGGGAACAGGTTGAACGGCATTATCACTGCCCGCGCCTCCCTGCACGGCGGCGGGGCTGACGGCAGCCGGCTGAGTTGGAGACTGGGTCGGTTGACCAGCCTGCTTTTTGTTGTTCACTGCGGCGCCCAGGTTACAAGCCAGTGAAGAAACGATGAAGATGGTCAGCATCAACCAGAAACGGTTTTTCATATAGCCTCCTGCAAACCGGATAATTTGGCGTATTATACTCTGTTTTTATCGTAGGTCAAACCATTCCCGCCGCGGGGCAGAAATAAAGTTGTAAAACCCTGCTGCCTCGCCGCCTGACCTTCGTAGCACCTCCAGCCCATGCTTGTGAATGCCCTGAATGTGACATTTGTCACGATTGACAATGCGCCAGTACGGATTAATATTAGAACCAGATAAGTCAAGCGCGCAAATCATCCCTTGGGAGGAAATTTATGCCATGGTCTCTTCGTCTCTTCGTCTCTTCGTCTCTTCGTCTCTTCGTCTCTTCGTCCTGATCGCTTTTCTATTTAGCAGTCTCAACCTGCCGTCGAAGGCGCAGCCCGCCTCGGCAGCCGCGGCGCCGAGCGCCACCGTCAAACCGACCGAACCCCCACCGCCTCGGCGACGGCCACAGCCACCGCACAGCCGAGCGCCACGCCTGTTATGACGCCCACCGTCACGGCGCTCCTGCCCGGCGACAGCCTGCCGGCCAGCCTGAAGCTGACCGCCTCTGTGCCCGTGATCAGCGCCGGGCAGGCCTTCACGCTGGCCTGGGAGAGCGAGGCGGGCAAAGCCTCGCCCGACACGCTCCTGCTGCGCCTGCCGCCAGACGTCACACCCCAGGAGACGCAGGGCTACGATCCCAAAAGCGGCGAGCTGCGCCTGGCGCTGGCCGGGGAGACGGGCGGCAAACTGCTGCTGCAGAGTGCGGCTGGCTCGGGGCAGGACAGCCTGTACATCTGCGGCGAGCTGCAGGAGAAAGGCCAGGTGGTGGGGCAGGGCGGGCTGGTGCTGGGGCAGGAATGGCAAAGTGTGTTGCAGCCTGGGGAGAGCCGGGTGGTAGAGATGAAAGCAGGCGGGGTGAAGATCGCCTTCGAGGCGCAGGCACTGGCTGGGCTTACGAGCCAGGCGGTGCAGGTGACCGTGCGCAAGGCGCAGGCCGGGGAGCTGCCGGCGGCGCACCCCGGCGGGCCGGTGTACGATATTCAAATGCAAGAGCAAGGGAGCGGGCAGGCGCTGCACCAGTTTGTTCAGCCGGTGTGGGTGCAAATCGGGTATGAAGAAGGGGAGATCATGGGCAACGAAGCCGACCTGCGCCTGGCGGGCTGGGATGAAAGCAGCCAGCGCTGGGAGGCGTGGCCGAGCCAGGTGGACACGCAGGGGAATACGGTCAGCGGGTACGTAGGGCATTTTTCGTACACTGCGCTGGACGCCGGGACGTGGGCGGCCTCGCGCCTGCCCACGCTGGGGGCGTACTCCGTCTCACCGTTTACGGGAGGGGCGAGCTACGCCATCCCCTTGTCCGTGCCGCCCGGCCCGGGGGGCCTGCAGCCGGAACTGGCGCTGAGCTACTCCAGCCAGGTGATTGATGCGGCCAGCGCAGCCACGGGCAGCGCCTGGGTGGGATTGGGCTGGTCGTTGAACACCAGCGCCATCCTGCGTGACTGGCACGGGCTGGGAGCGGAAGACTCGCAGACCGATGACACTTTCTCCTTCAGCGCCGGCGGGCTGAACAGCGCCCTGCTCAAGGGCGCGGACGGCTACTACCACACCACGGACGAATCCTTCTGGCGCATCCAGTACAACAGCAGTGATGACACCTGGACGGCCTGGGACACAACGGGCAGCCAATACGAATTCGGCGCCGGCGGCCAGAAGGCAGTGTACCCGGGTTACAGCGCCTGGCGC
>JAKOUW010000168.1 GCA_029782365.1 Chloroflexota bacterium | reverse complement strand
CCTTTCAGGTTGATACGAATAATAGTTTACCAGAAGTCCACATAATAAACTTATGCTTGCCGAATAGTGACCATTAGGTGATGATGGCTATTGTTATTTGCATGCGTCTAGTCAGCTGTAAGTAAGTCCGGTTATGAAACACGGAATTATGCACTTAAAGAGCAGAAAAATTTCCTCACAACACAAGCGAAAAATGAATTTTACTTTTTTCGTCTGCCGATTATTCCGGTTTGTTGAAGATGCGAGCAGCCCGTACAGCGGCAGCTACGCCTACGCCATCGGCAACCTGGCGAGCGGTGCGCTGCAGTCGGCGAGCATTGCGGTGAGCGGGAACAAGCAGTACGATCTGTACGCCTGGGTGAACGGCAAGCTGGACGCAGCCGACAGCGCCGGGGGCTGGCACGTGCGCGCCCTGTACTACACAGCGGGCAGCGCCTACATCGGGTACAAGGATGTCTACACCGGCACAGCCGAGAGCAGCAGCCTGACCTGGCAGCAGGTGGGCGGGCGGCTGTTGACCCCGGCCAACGCCGCCTCTGTGCGGTTGGAGCTGCGGGTGGAGGGCGTGTCGGGCTGGCTGGACTTCGACGACGTCAGCCTGCAGGAAGTGCTCACGGTTAACCTGGTGTACAACGCCGAGAACCGGCTGGTGAAAGTGCTCCAGGGAGGAACGAGCACTGCTGCGTTTGGCTATGATGGAGACGGGGTGCGGGTGAAGCAGGTGCTGACGACCACCACGGCGACCAGCACCTATTTCGTCAAGAACTACTACGAAGTATCGGGCGGGAGCGCGACTAAGTATTATTACCTGGGCAGCCAGCGGGTGGCCATGCGCAGCAGCGTGGGCGTGCGCTACCTGTTTGGCGATCACCTGGGCAGCACGAGTGTGATCGCGGATGCCAGCGGGGGAAATGTGACCAGGCAATTATATAAAGGATGGGGTGAAATCCGGTACACCTCGGGCAGTCTGCCGGCGAAGTATCAATATACCGGGCAGTACAGCTATGCAACAGGGGCAACGGCTGACTTTGGGTTGATTTTCTACAACGCACGTTTTTACGACCCTGCGCTGGGCAGATTCACTCAAGCGGATACCATTGTACCCGGGGCAGGTAACCCGGCTGCTTGGGATCGCTATGCCGGGATGCTGAATAATCCTGTGAGGTATCGGGATCCTTCAGGCCATGAAGCTTGTGATGAGGATGGTAATTGTTTTGATAATCATGGTAGAGAATACCATATTAAAAATAATCGAATTGAAAAAAAATATATCACATGGATGAACCCTATAGATGATGCTGTCGTTAGGGGTGGATATGATTTTGGTGAAGATAATAATACGTTTAATGGCCATAATGGTGTGGATATAAATCCTCCCCCATACGACATTCATGCATCTGGATATGGTACTGTTATAAGTTCAGATCCATGCAATATTGATCCATGTACAGGGATAAATAAAGAAACCAATGGTGGTTATGGAAATATGGTTGTTATTGAGTACGATTATTTTGATTTACCCCTTAGAATTCAAGTTAAATTAAATTATGGCGATTCATTACTTGTTCTTTATGGACACATGGCAAAAAAATCCACGCTAAATCCTGGAGATCATGTTTATCGTGGCCAAAATATTGGAATTATTGGTAGTACAGGTAATTCTAGTGGAAACCATTTACATTTGGAAACCAGGCAATTTAGGAAAGGCGAAGTTTATTCTGGCGAATTTTATCCTAACAGAACGAATTTTTGGGTAAATAAGAGTTTACTAAATCCTCACGAGATATTTACGGTAAAAGTCGATGATCTCAACAGCCATACTTATAAGTAAAGTGCCAATTATTTGGAAAAACAATTAATAAGCTCGCCCCTAATTAAAGAATATCAATGAATTCCACCATGAAGTAGATATCATAATGAAAAATCGAATTCATACAGTGCTTCTAATATTTCTCTGTTCAATCCTGATTTTATTTATACATGCATGCGTGTCTATGTCTTCGCCGCCAACTAAGACGGTATCTAGCATCTCTCCGACTAGACGAGAAACGGATACCTCTGATTTCAACCCGCTGTTAACACCGTCCTCCTTGGCAACACTGCCACCCAATATTAAATCTCCAGCGCCGGTTCCTCTTCCTACACCAACTGAAAATTCAAGCGTGTTTCAGGTTTATGACATAACCTTTTCAAACACTCCTGAAACAAGTAGTCTTTTGTATATAGGAATTAAGGATACGGGTATTGATATTCCCAACCTTCCCGGATCTGACAAACAAAACTTGCCCTCGTTTATTGATAAGGACTCAAGCGATGAATATTTAGTTCTAGATTTTATGCAAAAAAAAACCAACAGTTTTCAAACCTTTCCAAATTGCCACATTCTCACGAAAAACAATAGCGCTTTTTGTATTGATGGACAAAACTCCTTTATGTTGAATTTAAAAACCGGAGTTAAGGAATCCCTTCCCTGTAATATACCGACTAACAACCAAACCTTAAAAATAACACCTTCAAACAGTATCGTTTATTATGCCATTGATCCAAATATATCATTTATAATGAATGTTGTTGCTTGCGATTTACGCCAACGAGTTGAGAAATTGCTCGCTACATTAGATGCTAGGGAATGGAATTATGATCTACCGAGATTATCTGACAGCGGTAAATATCTCCTTGGTACAAGTAAGCCTAAAGGCTCCCTCGAGCAAAGTGTTTATAGATTGTTTAACCTTGAGCTTTCACAAAGTATTAATATTTATTCCGAAATTGACCCTTACGCCACAGATGATATTTCATGGGCTTACGGGCAAGATTTGGTTTTGCTCGGTGCTCAAGATAAACGGATTAACCTGGAGGCAGGTTCCTGCCCTAGCCACCTATTTACATACAATGCAATGACCCGTGAAACGAGTTCATTGTTCAACTTTCCACTTGGAAAATGCGCCGATATGTTTGCAATTTCAGATTTAGAGTCCCCCACATTATGGTCGCCTGACAATCAATATGTAGCCCTACTTCGTGCGTACGAGTTGTGTGTGATTCGCATAACAAGTGGAGGATCTTCATGCTATCCAATTCCCGAGTCTGGTGCCGGTATTGACGATTATGAATGGTCGCCAGACTCCCAATGGATAGCTTTAATATTGGAAGGTAGTCAGTTAAATTTGTTTTCAATAAAAACAGGAACATTTTTTCCAATCGGATTTATCACACCAGATTGGATGTTGAAGAAATATTTCCATAATTTGATATGGGTAGCAGCGCCATAATGTAGTGGTGCGGAAAAACTGGACACAACCCAAAGGGGTGGGGAACACTCCAAGGAAGAGGTTCAGAATGCCAGATCGAAGGAAGTTCAGTGCGGAATTTAAGACCAAGGTTGTGCTGGAGATGATCACAGGTAAAAAAGGCTTGATGGAAGCCAGCCGGGAATACCAGATCAAAGACACGGTGTTGTCGAGGTGGAAGCAAGAATTTTTGGAACGCGCCAAGCAGGTGTTTGAGAAACCCGAGCCGAAAGAACATGAAAAGGAAATAGCGGAACTGGAGCGGATGATTGGGCGGTTGACGTTGCAGTTGGACATGGCAAAAAAAGTATTAGGGTCTTAAGCTAATTGGGAAAAGCCAGGGTCTTGATTTGCAAGAAATCCGGCTTACCCAACAAGCGATTGATGTAAATGCACAAGGTATGAGCGGTCAATTTGGAATAAAGCCTGGTACACAAGCCCCAGAAGGTATGAGTGTGATTGATCTCAATCTGGAATATCTCCGAAAGCTGGTGGTTGACGGTTTCAATGATCTGGCGCACGCCATTGAGAAACGTGCGCTGTTCGACGGGCATTTGCATTTTCTGGTTGCGGCGAGGCAGCGTTATCAAGCGGATGCGCTGGTTGTCGAAAAGCTCAGCAGCTTTGTTGGCGCTGATGTAAGCTTTATCACCCAGAACGCTCAGATCCGTATGTTCGCAAAGCATTTCAAATCCCACCTCCAAATCGCTGACGTTGGCAGGCGCCAGTTCGAAATCGAGGATCAAGCCGCCCAAGGTGATGAGCAGATGCAGCTTGAAACCGAAAACTGTCTGTTTTTTCGAAGGCACTTTGCCAAAAGTCGCGCCAAAGGCTTTCCAGTCGCCTGTGGATCCAGGAACCAGATAAAATTGCACGACTGGCAAAGGCAAGCTGTCAATCACACATTCCCGATCCTGGACGAGATCCAGGCTTTTCAGGATGGTTTTGCGGATCAAGTTGAAGGCATTCATCAGGTTGCGTCGGCGACGATTGAAGCGGCTTTGGGTTGGCACATTGGGAAACATATCCGGATATTCGCGCCACTGACTCAACATCTCTGTTTCCAGATTCCAGCCACGGCATTCGCCGATCATCGTCATGCTGATCAGCTCGCTGTCACTGCAAACTGGTTCCGGCCCTGGTCGATCAAACATAGGAGCGATTTGTTTCCAAATATCATCCACGATTACAAAAATTCACAAGCAAAAATCCGAAAAATTGTTTATCATTGGGATTGTCCTCCGTCGCTTTTGGGTGTCGCAACTTCCAAATATAGCGATAGAGGACTTTTTGTCAACTAGCATAAGACCCTATTATGAAATCTCCGGCTCGGCGGCGACGAAATACTACTATTTGGGCAGCCAGCGCGTGGCACTGCGCAGCAGTGTGGGTGTGCGCTACCTGTTTGGCGACCACCTGGGCAGCACGAGTGTAAGCGCTGATGTGAGCGGGGGGAGCGTGACGAAGCAGTTGTACAAGGCATTTGGAGAGA
This sequence comes from Chloroflexota bacterium, assembly GCA_029782365.1. Lineage (GTDB taxonomy): Bacteria > Chloroflexota > Anaerolineae > Anaerolineales > UBA4823 > CAWBUW01. Next base: position 90,731 of record JAKOUW010000168.1, on the reverse strand, counting down.
CAAGATTTACCTCGGGCAGCCTGCCGACGAAGTATCAATATACCGGACAGTATTCGAACATGGGCGATTTTGGGCTAATGTTCTACAATGCGCGCTGGTTTGACCCGGTTTTGGGACGCTTCTCCTCGGCAGATACTATTGTGCCTGGGGCAAGCAACCCGGCTGCCTGGGATCGTTATGCGGGGATGCTCAATAACCCTTTGAGATACCGGGATCCATCAGGCCATGAAGCTTGTGATGAGGACGGCAATTGTTATAACGCACAGGGGTGGTATCGCGCGCCAGGCTACTACCGATTGAGCACCGAAGATACTTGGAAAATGATGATTCTGGGAAAGTTTGGAATAAAGATGCAGGATGGCGAAAAAATAAAATGGAGTAATACGAACTTGGAAACTGCTTTCATAGGCCTGAATATGGTCGATAAAAAACTTAACGGTCACCTTAAACAAATGGTCCGTGGAACAACATTTTCAATGGCGTCACAAGGCCAATGTTCAGGTAACAACGGCCCGTACAATTGTTATCATGGCATAACAAACAGCACAGGAGTAATATTTTATTCGTCTAGTGTAAGTTTAAGAATTCCGCTCATTAATTTTATACATGAAACAGGACATTTATTAGACATGGTGCCAACCACAGCAAAAGAGTTTTCTGGGCAACTCAAAGCTGATCGCGGTTATGCACCTAATAATCCAAATTGGACCAGAGACGGTTATGTTGACAGTACTCTTCTTGTGGATCAGTCCGGAGAACCAGTACAAGCATTGCCCATGGGTGAAGATTATGATACTTATGAGTACTGGGCAGATGCTTTTGCCAATTATCTTACTGACAATATCGACGTTTCTCAACCAGCAGGACAGGAAATGTATAACTTCGTAGATGGATCGCTTGCTCCATATCGCTAATTCTTGAATCTAAAAGAATTGGAAAGAACACGATGATGAAACGGTTATCTTGGATATCTCTTTTCTTGATACTGTTCTTCACTTTGGCTGGATGTGCGCCAGCAAAGCCAACAGTACAGGTTGTACAATCTCTATATCCTACGAAAATACTCTCGGCAACTGCGACGAATATTCCTACATCGTCGCTGACGCGAGCAATCTCTGATACGGGAACCCCTATACCAACGGCAACAGCTATACCGTTCACTGCTACTCCTTCACCAACCATCACCCTGATGGCGGTTGACACATTGGAACCTGATGTAGCCAGGGCGACGATCGAACCCTTATTACAGAAACCGATGAATTGCGATGTCCCATGTTTCTGGGGTATCGTCCCGGAAAAAACGTCTTTCGACGAAGCCAGAATTTTCTTCAGTCAGTTGGGCTTTACCTCCTTTGAAGGCATGGATCACAATACACCGAGTTCAGGAATGTATTTTTACACGATTTCATATGACTCTGGCAGTGGCCATCCTTCCAGTGTAACCCTCTATATATCTAACAATTCGGTAAAGGATATCGTTGTAAACCCAGATATCCGCACTCCAAGAGAAGGAAGCACGCGAGAGTGGATTGCTTATTCCCCTGAAACGTTGATCAAACGGTATGGTAGCCCTTCGCAAGTGCAATTTGCGTTTGATTGGCAGCAACGCATTACTATCAACATGATTATGTATTTTGCTTCATCTGACTTGATCGTTGCTTATAGAGGTGTTGACATAAACCTCAAGCAGTTTTGCCCATTGACGGCCCCCTTTTATTTTGTTCGACTTTGGATGGGGCGTAATCCGCCGCACTCACCTTCGTTTGAAACTATACCACTAGAGAAGGCAACTTCGTTAACGGTAGATCAGTTTTCTCAATTGATGATTGGCGATCCTAAGAAGGCTTGTATTACCTTTAGCCAAGATGTGTACCCTTAAAAATGTGTTAGACTTTTTCGCAAATTGCCAGCCAAAAAACGGCCTTTGCCAAGTCAAATCCACGGAAGGTAGCAGCACCTTAGCCTTCTAAAACTTCCAACAGGCTGGGGAAAAATGAACAGATTAAGCACCGCCCACTTTTGCATAGCCAACAAGACCCTGACCTACAGATGTAATGGGAAGTCAATAGGAAATAAAGCGCGGATGAAAAAGAGGATGCGAGCAAACGGATTAGGCCAAACCGCTTTATATTGCGGAGCTTCTGGTCGCAGGCCGGGCCCCAGTCAAGGGCGGTGCAGCCGTCCCGACAGGGATGCGAGCGCCCCGCAGGAGCGGCGCACCCTTGACTGAGTGGCCGGAGGGGATAAAACTGCCCGCAAGAAGCGGTTTGGCAGGCAGCCAGCGCGTCAAAACATCCCAGGATGGGTTACAGGGAAAAGCTCTGGCTCAATCGCAAGCGTTTCAGGCAGGCGAGGATGGTTGAGAGGAAAGCGGCAGCGGGATTGGTTTTTTCTTGACGCCCAAGGGGATGGCTATCTAATCCCTGCCGATCTTGAGGGCATCGAGGTTGGAGTGGACAAAGGCGGCCGCAGATTGGCTGTTGAGGCGAGCAGCCCGTACAGCGGCAGCTACGCCAGCGCCATCGGCAACCTGGCGAGCGGTGCGCTGCAGTCGGCGAGCATCGCGGTGAGCGGGAATAAGCAATACGACCTGTACGCCTGGGTGAACGGCAAGCTGGATGCGGCGGACAGCGCCGGGGGCTGGCACGTGCGCGCCCTGTACTACACGGCGGGCAGCGCCTACATCGGGTACAAGGATGTCTACACCGGCACAGCGGAGAGCAGCAGCCTGACCTGGCAGCAGGTGGGCGGGCGGCTGATGACCCCGGCCAACGCCGCCTCGGTGCGGCTGGAGCTGCGGGTGGAGGGCGTGTCGGGCTGGCTGGACTTCGACAACGTCAGCCTGCAGGAAGTGCTTACGTACAACCTGGTGTATGACGCCGAAAACCGGCTGGTGAAAGTGCTCCAGAATGGGACATCCATTGCTGCGTTTGGCTATGATGGAGACGGGTTGCGGGTGAAGCAGGTGCTGACGGCCACCACGGCAACCACCACCTATTTCGTCAAGAACTACTACGAAGTATCGGGCGGGAGCGCGACTAAGTATTATTATGCCGGATCGCAACGCGTGGCGCTGCGCACAAGCGTGGGCGTGCGCTACCTGTTTGGCGACCATGACATTGCTTTGCAATGTCCGGGCAGCACGAGCGTGAGTGCGGATGTGAGTGGGGGAAGCGTGACGAAGCAGTTGTATAAGGCATTTGGGGAAATTCGCTACTCCACAAACCCAAGCCTGCCGACGAAGTATCAATATACCAGGCAGTATTCGGAGGATTATATTAAGTTTGTAGGCATGAACTCGAGGTGGACGGATACATATCCTCCCGGCCCTTGCGCTTCTTGTCGAGCCAGTGTGCAAAGAAAACGGCATCCTGATCTGCGAGAAAGCGGTTCCACCCCTTAATGCCACGCTCGCACGGTCAGCGAGATAGCCACTATTTTGTTCTACCATCTCGGCCAGCCTGCCGGATGAGCACGGCCAGCATAATTTTCCGATCAGCCCGTTCAGTTTCTCTCATTTCGCCGCCAGGCGGTAGACGCTGCCGGCGTAATCCACCACGAAGACATCGCCGGCGTCATTTTGGCCGAAGGAGGAAATGTGCAGGCCGCTGTCGAACAACAGCTCGTTTTGCCAACTGCCGTCCGCCCGGCGCAGCAGGCCCCACACCTGCCCGCTGCAGTAATCGCCGTACAGGAAAACGCCCTGCCAGGCAGGCAGGCCGGGGCTGCGCGCCACCACCCCGCCCGTGACGGAACAGCCCGGACCGTGGGCGTATTCGGCCACCGGCCCAGTCAGGTTCGCGCCAGCCGGCGGGTCCCCATTGTAGCTGTGGGTGCCCTCGCGGTAGCGCCAGCCGAAATTGGCGCCGCCCGGGCTGCCGGCCGGCAGGTAGTCGATTTCTTCCCAATTGGCCTGGCCGACATCTCCGATGTACAGGTCGTGCGTCAGCGTGTCGAAGGTGAAGCGCCAGGGATTGCGCAGGCCGTAGGCCCAAATCTCGGGCTTCTCTCCGCCGCCGGCGAAGGGGTTGCCGGACGGGATGGCGTATGGGTCGCCGCGGTCGACGTCGATGCGCAGGAGCTTGCCCAGCAAGGTGTCGGTGGATTGGGCATTGTTGAGCGGGTCGCCGGCGGAGCCGCCGTCGCCCAGGCCGATGTACAGGTCGCCGTCCGGCCCGAAGGCCAGCATGCCGCCGTTGTGGTTGGGGTAAGGCTGGTTCACCTGCAGCAGGCGCTGCTCGCTGGACGGGTCAGCCAGGTCGGGGTTGGCAGCCTGGCGTTGGAAGCGGGCGATGACCGTGTTGCCGCGGCGGTCGGTGTAGTTGACATAAAAATAGCCGTTCCGGGCGTAATCCGGGTGAAAAGCCAGCCCCAGCAGGCCGCGCTCGCCGTAGTAGTTGGCCGCGCTCGGCAGGCTGGTGCGGTCGCTGATGTCCAGGAACGGCTGGTCCAGCACCTGCCCCTGGCGCGCTAGGCGAATCTGCCCCGACTGCTGGACGATATAGACCGCATCCGAGCCGTCGCCGGCCCCGCCGATGAACAGCGGGAACTGCAGGCCGGCATAAACGGGCTGCCAGGCGTACCCCGCCGGGTCGGGCAGGCTGGCGGCCTCCTGATGAGCGGGCGTCTCCGATGGCAGCGGCGCGGTCGTCTCGGTTGGAGATGGCTCTGCCGGTGAAGCAGAGGTTGGCGAGGCAGCGGGCGTGAGCGCCGGGGCGGCCCGGGTAATGGTTGGAGAAGGCAGGGCGGCGGAGTAGGGGGTGGCGACGGGTTGAGTGGGGGCGGCGGTGGTGATCGGCGCGACTGCGCGGCAAGCCGCCAGCAGGGCGAGCAGGCTGGCAAACAACCAGAGCTTTCTGACCATTAATCGTCCTTTTTTATTTCTTTAAAATCGGCGTCGATAATATCTTCGTCCTGCACCGGCGGTTTGTTTTCAGGCTTGCCGCCCATCCAGCTGCCGAACATGCTGGGCGTGTCGCGCAGGTTCTTGAGGTGCTCTTCCACCACGTCTGGCGGGCACATTTCGACGAACATGTAATTGGCAAACATTAAAATCGCCACGTCGTCGATCGGGCCCGGAATGTCGATAGGCCAGATGGTGTAGATCAGCGAGCCGATGGGCAGCAGCTTGAGCAGGGGATTGACGCGGCCGTCTGCCAGCAGGCGCAGGATGAGGCGGATGCGCTCGCCGAACATCTGGAAGAAATTGCCGTCATAGGGGGTGATGCTGCCAGGTTTTTTCTGCTGTTGGGACATACCAGCCTCCATACTCAGTTATACGTAAAAAGCTGCCTGCGGGTCGCAAATTGGCCGTTCAGGCATCGGCGTCTGCCGGCGGCGCGGCGGGGCCGTAATCCAGGATTTCGAAGCCCTGCGGCCCGGCTTCGCCGCCGATGATGCCTTTTTCTTGCATGCTCTCGATCAGGCGGGCGGCGCGCGTGTAACCGATGCGCAGGCGGCGCTGCAGCATCGAGATCGAAGCGCGCCCCTGGCGGCGCGCCAGGTCAACGGCTTCGTCATACAGGGTGTCTTTTTCTTCTTCCTCGGCCGTATCTTCCCACAGCGGCATTTGCTTCAGCGGCACGCCGGCCGGCAGAGCATCGACAGGCGCGCTGGAGACCGCGCCGGCGGCCGGGGCAGCGCCGGCCTGCGCCTGCCAATACTGCACCAGGCGTTGAATTTCTACATCCGATACAAAGACGCCCTGCAGGCGGATAGGCGCCGGCGAATCAGGCGCCTGGAAGAGCATATCGCCGCGCCCCAACAGGCGTTCGGCGCCAGTCTGATCGAGGATCACCCGGCTGTCCATGCCCGAGGCGACGGCAAAGGCGATGCGCGCCGGGATGTTGGCTTTGATCAGGCCGGTGACCACCTCCACCGACGGCCGCTGGGTGGCCAGGATCAGGTGGATGCCGGTGGCGCGCGCCAGCTGCGCCAGGCGGGTGATGGAGCGCTCGGTGTCTTCGGGGGCCAGCATCATCAGGTCGGCCAGCTCGTCGATGATCACCACCAGGCGCGGCAGCCGGGAGGTGCTGCGGGCGGCGGCCTGGGCGTTGTATTCGGTGATGTTGCGCGTGCCCGCATCGGCCAGCTTCTGGTAGCGGGCGTCCATCTCGCGCAGCACCCACTGCAAGACGGCGACCACGCGCTCCATCTCCACCACCACCGGCGCCAGCAGGTGGGGGATGCCGTTGTAGCCAGTCAGCTCGACGCGCTTGGGGTCCACCATGATCAGGCGCAGATCGTCAGGCGTGTTGTTCAGCAAATAGCAGGTGATGATGGCGTTGACCGCCACCGACTTACCGGAGCCGGTCGCGCCGGCGATCAGCAGGTGCGGCATGGCGGCCAGGTCGGCGGCCGCCGGGCTGCCGGCGACATCCTGTCCCAGGGCAAAGCGCAGGGGCGGCTTGAGGCGCTTGAAGGCCTCGCTTTCCAATGTGTCGCGCAGCGCCACCAGGTTGGAGCCCTCGTTGGGCACTTCGATGCCCACGTACCCCTTGCCGGGCACCGGCGCCTCGACGCGGATGGCGCGCGCCGAAAGCGCCAGCGCCAGGTCGTCGGCCAGGGCGGCGATTTTGCTGACCCGCACGCGCATGCGGCCGCTGCGGCTTTCGATGAAATCGGGCTCCACGCCGAACTGCGTGATGGTGGGGCCGCGGTTGATCTCGATGACGTTGACCGGCGCCCCGAAGGACGCCAGGGTCTCCTCGATGATTTGCGCCCGCTGGCGATCGGAATCATCGTCGTGATCGCCCTCCACGCCCGGCTCCAGAATCTGGTCGATCTGCGGCAGCACCCAGGCAGGCGGAGTGCCGGCGGGCGGCGGGTTGGCGGCCGCCGCGGCAGCCCCGCCCAGGCCGGCAGCAGGCGGCATAGGCGAGACTCCGGCGGCCGGCGATTGAATGACAGGCATGCGGGCCAGCGGCGCCTCGGACTTGCGGCTGCGCCAATCGTCCCACCAATCCTGCAATCGCAAGATCAGCGGCGGCAGCCACTTGAACAGGTCAGCAACCGGCACATCGAAAGCCAGCGCCAGGGCGATCACCAGCCAGGCACCCAGGGCGATCAGCAGGCCGCCCATGCCCAGGTTACCGCGCAGCAGCTCGAAGATGAAAGCGCCCAGGTAACCGCCGCCCTGGCCGGCCTCGGCGGCGTAATACGACTCCTGGGCGCTGTTGGTGAAGGCGAAAATATGCAGGACAACCAGGGCGTTTCCAAAGAGCAGGATCACACCGAACAGGCGCTCGATGGAAATGCCGGGGATGCGGTTGAAATTGCGCAGGATCAGCCACATGCCGATGGCGATCAGCCCGGCCGGGAAGAGGTACACCCCCCAGCCGAAAGCCTGGCTGAGCAGGTTCAGCCAGCCGCCGGTCGACGTGCTGCGGTTGGCGGAAAACAGGCTGAGCAGGGTGGGCAGGCCGATAAAGACCATGATCACCCCGGCGATATCCAGCTTGCGGTCCAGCGACATACCCTGGGATGCAGGCCGGGGCGCTTGCCCGGCCGGGCGGCCTTTGGCGGCAGGCGGCGGACTGCGGCGCAGGAGACCCTTCAGGCGGCTGAACAGGGAAGGCTTGCCTGCCTGCGACCCTTTTCTTACCTGGAGCGCCGGAGCGCGGCCGGGTGGCGCGGGTGTTTTCTTGCCGCCGGCGGCCGGGCGTGTGGGTTTTTGCGCCAGGGGCGCTTTCCCGGCAGCCGGCCTGGCGGCCGGTTTCCGGGCGCCGCCGGACTGGTTCCCCGCTCCACTGCTGGTCTTGGAATAACGACGGGTTTCGGGCATCACGAGCGATTATAGCACAAACAAATTCGGGGGTATGTGCTGGCCGCGCAGCTGCCCGCATACCCACTAGGGGTTTGGGGTGTCAACGAACGGCTTTGCCGTTCGTTGACACCCCAATTTTCTTTATCCCCCGCCCCGGGGCGGGGGCAGGGGGTGGGGAAGGCAAGGCCAGGCTGGATGCAACCACCCTGTACGAGGCTTCTTGAGGTACAATAATCACCGATTTTAGCGCTAAGGAATGTACTTTGTTCGAAATGGTTTTTCTCGGGACTTCGGCCTCTGCACCATCTGTGCGCCGCGGCCTGTCGGCGCAGGTGGTGATGCACGATGAATATCGCTTCCTGATCGACTGCGGCGAGGGCACACAGCGCCAGATTCTGCACTCTGGCCTGGGCTTTAAACGGCTCAACCGCATTTTGATCACCCACGGACACCTGGACCATATTTTGGGACTGGCTGGCCTGATCTCGACCTTCTCGCGTTGGGAGACGATCGACGAGCTGGAGATTTACGGCGGGCGCTGGGCGCTGGAGCGCATCCGCGAGCTGATCTTCGGCGTGGTGCTGCGCGGCGCCGAGCCGCCCATGGATCTGCGTTTTTACGAGATCACGCCCGGGGTGATTTTCACCGGCGACGATTTCGAAGTCACGGCCTTCCCGGTCTGGCACCGTGGGCCGGACTGCTACGGCTTTTTGTTCGAGGAAAAAGAGCGCCGGCCGTTCCTGCCGGAAAAGGCCGAGGCGCTGAACATCCCGCCCGGCCCCTGGCGGCGCCACCTGGTGGAGGGCAAGGCCATCACCCTGGATGACGGCCGGGTGATCCAGCCGGACGACGTGCTGGGCGCAGCCCGCCCGGGCACCCGCCTGGTGCATGTCGGCGACCTGGGGCGCACCGACGAGCTGGAGAATGTAGCGCGCGACGCTGACCTGCTGGTGATGGAAGCGACTTATCTCCATGAAGAAGCGGAAATGGCGCAAAAATTCGCCCACATGACGGCTTACAATGCGGCCAGCCTGGCTGCCAGGGTGGGGGTGAAGAACCTGGTGCTGACGCACGTCTCGCGCCGCTACCGCGAACGCGATATCCTGGCGGAAGCCCAGGCGATCTTCCCGGCGACCGTGGTGGCGCGCGATTTTGATGCCTTCCAGGTGCGGCGGGGAGAACTGCACAAAATCGAGGCGCTCGACCACGATTGAGGTCATTTCGAGGGGTTGCTTGACACCTCTGCAGGGTTATTAACGAAAAAGAGGAATTTCAAGGTGTGAACGCGCAGCTAAGTCGCCCGTTCACACCTTGATGATTATATCCTGTTCTGTTATTTTTTAATACTTGACTTAAATCATATGTTGATATATTATATTTTTATAATACTGAAAGGAATTAGGATATGATACAAATCGACTCCAGCCAACAGGATGAGCTGACCGGTTTTCTGAACCGCAAAGCCTTTCAAGATAATTTCAGCCAGCTTCTCGAAGAGGCGCGCTCCAGCGCAGGCGACCAGCCCCTCTCCCTGGCGATGTTCGATATCGACCGTTTCAAAGTCGTCAATGATAATTTCGGCCACGCGGCCGGCGACGATTTGTTGGTGGCGCTGGCGAACCTGGTGCGTGAGCAGGTGGGCGAGGGCGCCCTGGCATACCGCTACGGCGGCGACGAATTTTGCCTGCTGCTGCCTGGAGCGGAGCGCGAGCAGGCCTTCCTGGAGATGGAGCAAATCCGCAGAGCGGTGGATAGGCTGGCGCTGAAAACGCGCGATGGGCGGGAAATCAATCACCTGTCTACCAGCATCGGGGTCGCCTCTTTCCCGGTGGACGGCCGCACCTGCGCCGAATTGATGCGCAAGGCCGATCATGCCCTGTACCGCGCCAAGGTTGCCGGGCGCAACCAGGTGCGCCTGGCCTTCGAAGAGCGTATGATCCCCAAGACAGCCCATTTCACCCAGACCCAGCTTGAGCGCCTGACCGGCCTGGCCACCGAGCGCGGCGTCAGCGAAGCCGATCTGCTGCGCGAAGCGATGGACGATTTGCTGACCAAGTACGGCGTGAACGATATCGAGTCTTAACCATGCATCCTTTCCTGGCACCAGAACTCGCACATCTTGACCTGGCGGTTTACATGCGCACTGCCCTGGAGGAAGCTGACCGAGCAGGGCAGGCCGGTGAGCTTCCGATTGGCGCGGTTGTAGTGGTGGATGGGCAGATCATCGCCCGCGGCCGGGCGCGCCACCAGGAATTGCACAACCAGGTGCGCCACGCCGAGTTGAACGCCATCCTGAGCGGCGGCGTGATCCTGTGGCGCGACTACGAACGGGCGATTTTATTCACCACCGTTGAACCCTGTCCCATGTGCCTGGGGGCGGCGGTGATGGCGGATATCCCCCACATCATTTTTGCCCTGCCAGACCAGGTGGTGCATTCGCGCCTGACCATCGAACACAATCCCTACGTGCGGCGGCACGTCAAAAGCTACTTCGGCGGTGTGTTGGAGGCCGAATCGATCGAGATTTTCCAGCAGTACGACCCGCGCAGCCTGAGTTATATCCAGAAAGGCGCTTTCTGACGGTCTAATTTTCGATCGCCGAGCGTAAATAACGGGCCAGCGACTGGAACGCCGGGGTGTAGCGCATTTCCTGACTGCGCGGGCGCGGCAGCTCTACGGCCAGGTCGAGGCGCAGCGTGCCAGGTCGCGCGCTGAGCACCAACACACGGTCGGCCAGCAGCAGCGCCTCAGAGATGGAATGCGTCACCATGATGACCGTTTTGCGGCGCAGCTCCCACAGGCGCAGCAGCTCGGCGCCCATGCGCTCGCGCGTCAAGGCATCCAGCGCGCCGAAAGGCTCATCCATCAGCAGCAGGTCGGGATCGTGCACCAGGGCGCGGGCAATCGCCACGCGCTGGGCCATACCGCCAGACAGGTCGCCGGGCAGGCTGTCGGTGAAATTTTGCAAGCCAACCAGCTCGATCAACTCGGCGGCGCGCTGGCGAGCCTGCGCCGCGGGCAGATGCGCCACTTCCAGCGGCAGGGTGATATTCTGCAGCACCGTGCGCCAGGGCATCAGGTTGGCCTTTTGGAAGACAATGCCCACGCTGCTGCGCGGCCCGTGCAGCAGCTCGCCATGATAAAACACTTGCCCGATGCTGGGCGGCAGCAGGCCGGCCAGCAGGCGCAGCAGCGTCGTTTTCCCGCAGCCCGAAGGACCCAGCACACACACAAACTCTTCCCCGCAGACTGAAAAGGACAGGTCTTCCAGGGCTTTCAGGCCGCCGTTACCGTTCGGGAAAATGGCTGTCAGGTTGCGGGCGTCCAGCACAGGCAAGCCGGTAAGTTCACTGCAGGGCGGCATACGCTCACTTGATAAAGGCGTTGCTGAAGGCCTTGTCCAGGTCGAGCGCCTGGGGCATCAGGCCCATTTCCAACAGAACCTGCTGCATATTTTCCCAGGCTTTGCGATCGGACTGCCCCGGGGTGACCGCCTTCCAATATTCCAGCGAGGCGGCCAACACCTGTTTTTGAATTTTTTCATCCGCCTGGGCGAGCGTATCCACGTATTTTTTGCTGATCTCGTACGCCGTGTCAGGGTCTGCCAGCGTGTCGCGGATGCCTTTGAGGGTGGCCTGCACCATGCGGCGCACCAGGTCCGGGTTGTTCTGGATGGTGCTTTCGTTGCTGATCAGGCCGTTGGCGGCCAGTTGGACATAGTCGCTGACTTTGATCACGTTCACCGCGTAACCCTGCGCCTGGAGCTGCACCGGCTCGTTGGTGGTGTATCCCACAATGGCCTGCTGTTGGTCGGTCGCCAGGATGTCGACCTGGTTGAACCCGACCGAGGTGAGGCTGACATCGCTTTCCTTCAGGCCGGCATTTGCCAGCAAAGCGCGCAGACCGATATAGTTGGCGCCGAACAGGCCGGGCAGCCCGATGCGCTTGCCTTTCAGGTCGGCGGGCTGGACAATGTTCTGGCTGGTCTTCGAGATGACCGCCACCGGGTAATTCTGGTACCAGGCCATCACATAGACCACAGGCAGCTGCTGGGCGCGAGCCAGGAGCACCTGCTCGCCAGAAACCACGGCGAACTGCAGGTTGTTGGCCCCCACGAGCTGGACGCCGTTGGTTTCCAGGCTGTAATCGAAATCGATCTTGATGCCAACATCCTTGAAATAACCCCGCTCGATGGCGACATAAAACGGCGCGTACTGGATGTTGGGGATATAACCCATCGGCAGGCGGATGGTAGTCAGTTCAACCGGCGTGGCCGTCGCGGCGGGCGCGGCAGCCGTGCAGGCTGCCAACAGCAGAGCCGGGAGAATGAACACAAGCAGTTTGACGGATCGCATGCAAAAACTCCTTAGTTGATGGTTGGTGTCTTGCGCCAGGTGACCAGGCGGCTTTCCAGCCAGACCACGCTGCCGTACAGGCTCATGGCCATGGCCACCAGGGTAAAGATCACCACGAAGACCAGCGGCCGGTCATACATGCCGCCGGCCACGTTGATTAAAAAGCCCAGGCCGCGATCTGCGCCGGTGAACTCGCCCACAACAGCCCCGATGATCGACAGCGTGGCGCTGATGCGCAGGCCGGCCAGGAAAACCGGCAGGGCAGCCGGCGCTTCGAGCAAAATAAACATCTGCCAGCGGCTGGCTTGCAAAGAACGCAGCAGGTCGCGCAAATCTTCCGGCACCAGGCGAATGCCGACCACGGTGTTGATCAGAATGGGGAAAAATACGATCAACGCGCAGATCAAGACCTTGGAGAGCAGTCCCGGGCCAAACCAGATCACCAGCAGCGGCGCGATGGCGACCACCGGGATGGACTGGCTGGCGATGATATACGGCTCCAGCAGGCGTTCGAGGCGCCGGGATTTGGCCACCCCGTACCCCAGGGCGCTGGCGACGCCGACCCCCAGCCCCATGCCGGTTAAGACTTCCACCAGGGTGAAGGCGGCGTTGCTCAGCAGGGTGCCGTCAGCCAGGGCCTTGATGAAGCGCTCCCAGACCTGGGCTGGCGGCGGGAGCATGAACGCCGGGATGCCGCCAAAGCGCGCCAGCATCTGCCAGCCCAGCAGGCCGAAAGCGAGCGAGATCACCACCATCGCAGGGCTGTGGCGCAAGAAACCTTCGAAAATTTTTTCAGTCATCTTCTTCATAAACAAAAACGGCCCGCACAAGCTTCGGGGCCGTTCAAGCACATCGTCAAACCACATACGCCAGGCGCACGGGCGTGCAGCCAGGTATGCTGGTTACCTTCTTTCATCCGGACTGTACCGTCGGCTCCGGAGTTCCACCGGATCATGCCAGGCGTTGCGCCAGGCTCGCGGGCTGTACCGCCGATCGGGAATAGGGGGACCGCCAGGCCCTCCGCACCCTGCCCCGAAGGTTGTATGTGAAAATTATAACCGCATTTACCCGCCTGGCCAGGGTTTTCAGGATTTATTAACCTCCGGCCAGCTTGACTTTATAGCCCAGCTTGCGCAGGACTTCGGCGATTTTTTCGCGCTGCTCACCCTGGATTTCGATGACGCCGTCTTTGACGGTGCCGCCGGTGCCGCAGGCCTGTTTAAGCGTCTTGGCCAGGGCGGCCAGGTCTGGCTCGTTCAAAGCCAGGCCTTTGAGCAGCGTCACGCCTTTGCCGCCGCGGCCCTTGGTCTCGCGGTGGAGGTAGACCGTTTGCTGATCGGGCGGCAGAGAGGATTTGCCTGCCGGGCGAGCGGCCGCTTTCTTGCGCAGATCGCCTTCTGTGGATGACCAAACGGTGCGGTTTTCTTCGTGGGACATATTCACCTTTAAGGATTGATTTTCGACCAAAATGCTCGAACCGCCTGCAAAAATGCTCCTGGCTGTTCTTCGTGAGGCACATGCCCGGCCTGGGAGATCACTTGCAGCTCGGCGTTGGGCAGTTCGCCTGCCAGGCGCAGGCTCTCCTGCGTGGGCACGATGCGGTCGTCATCGCCGGTGATGACCAGCACAGGCAGGGTGAGCGCTCTCAGGCGCGGCGCCAGCCCGGACGGGCGGCTGGCAGCGGTGAATTCCCACAGCGCCTTGTCCCAATTATCCACCTGCAGCGGTTTTTCATACAGCGCCAGCGTCTCGGGGCTGAGGCGGGATGGGTCGTGCCAGGCCAGCCTGACCAACTCTGGGCCGCGCGTCTGCAGCTGGCGGACGAGCAACGGTCCCAGGTGACGCATTTGGGGCGTGCGGAGCAACGGACCGAGCCAGGCGGAAGCGCCGCCGCCCGAGTAGATGGCCGCATCCACCAGGATCAACGCTTTCACACGCTCGGGGTGCGCCAGGGCAGCCTGTACAGCCAGCGTGCCGCCGGCCGAATTGCCGACCAACACTGCCTGGCGAATCCGGTAATGATCGAGCAGGCCGACCAACAGGTCAATTTGCGCCGTAGCGCTGTAAGGGCTTTGGCCCTGCCAGCTCAACGGGCGTTCGCTCAGTCCAAAGCCGGTGCGGTCATAGGCGATCACCTGCCCCAATTGGCCGAGCGGCTGCATGACCGCCTGCCAGGAATACAGGCTGGCGCCAAAGCCGTGCAGCAAGACGAGGGCTGGCTCACCCTGGCCAGCTGTTTTCACATGCACATCCAGCCCATGGATGCGCACAAACTGGCTGTCCGCGTCTGCCAGCGCCGCCGCCGAGCGGGTGCCTTTCAGCGGCGGCACCGGCACCAGGAACGGCCCGAGCAAGACGGCCGGCAGGCTGACCGCCAGCAAACCTGTGAGCACCTTACCTATGCGGCGCGCCATGTTAATGCCTGCTTGTGATTTCCAAAACGGTGTACTGATGACCCTGCAGAGTTGATGCAACAGCAAACACCTTTTTCATCAGACCGTATTTTGCATCCAGCAGCCTGTCCACTTTTTGATTGGCGTTGGCATCTTTGATTTCACGGGCCGTGGCGGGCTGCCATTCGCCCAGCAGAGCGCCATCCATGGCGCATGGAGCAATGTTCACCAGGCTCGTGTTGTGGATGCGCTTGATTTTTCCGGAGTTGGCGATGGTGCGTACATAAATCACATCGCCATCTTGCACAAACCAGACCGGGGTTTTGACCCCGGTTCCATTCTTGCGAAAGGTTTCCAGGTTGAGGTAGTCTTTTCTAGCAAACGCAGCAAAGGTATTCATGGTTTATTCCTTAAGTCAACATCTTTTGGCCGCCGCTCCACCTGGCGCGCAGCCATTTCTCAATCTCGATCAGCACGAACGCCGCCAGGCCGACGCCCAGCACATCCAGCCATAAGTCGAAGGTGATCGGCGCGCTGCCGAATAAGGCGTTCATAAAGGGCGCATAGGTGAAAACCAATTGGATCAGCACCATCAAACCCGCGCCCAACACAGCCCAGGCATTGGAAAAAAAGCCCAATGCAAAGGGCGAGCGGCTCAACGAGCGAACGTTGAATAAGTAAAAGATCTCGACGAAGATCACCACATTCACTGCCACCGTGCGCGCTTCTTCAATCGAGGCGCCCTGGGATAATTCGTATTCGAACAGGCCAAAAGCGCCCAAGAGAATTATCAGGCTGACCAGCACAATACGCCAGATCAGGATGCCGCTCAAGATGGGCGCTGAAGGGTTGCGCGGCTTGCGGGCCATCAGGTCGGATTCTTTGGGCTCCAGGGATAGCGTCACCCCCAATACGGCAGCGGAAACCATGTTGATCCACAGGATTTGGATCGGTAAAATGGGCAGCGTGGCGCCAGTGAGGATGGCTGCCAGCAGTACCAGACCTTCGCCCAGGTTGGTCGGCAGGGTCCAGGCGATAAACTTGATCAGGTTGTCAAAAACGCCGCGACCCTCCTCGATAGCCGCCTCCAGCGAGGCAAAGTTGTCATCTGTCAGCACCATATCGGCTGCTTCCTTGGACACATCCGTGCCCGTTATGCCCATTGCAATACCGATGTTGGCCTGTTTGAGGGCGGGGGCATCGTTGACCCCATCGCCTGTCATAGCGACAATATGGCCGCGCGCTTGCAACGCTTCCACCAGGCGCAGTTTTTGCTCGGGCGCCACCCTGGCAAAGACATTCACCCGGTCGGCCTGACTGATTAATTCGCTGTCTGAAAGTCGCGCCAGTTCGGCGCCAGTCAGCACAACCTGGCAGTCGGCTCCGTCCGCTCCGCACAGCCCGATCTGGCGGCCGATAGCCGCCGCAGTCAAAGCATGATCGCCGGTGATCATCTTCACAATCATACCCGCCTGCTGACAGGCTTTGACGGCAGCGACCGCTTCCGGGCGGGGCGGGTCCATCATGCCCTGCAAACCGAGCAGAGTCAGGCCCTGAATATCCTCAAAGCTGATCTTTTCAGCCCCTGTTCGTATGCCGCGGGCAAAGGCCAGCACGCGCAGACCCTGCCCCGCCATCTCTTCGAGCGCCTGGTGAAAACTGGCCAGATCCAGCTTCACTTGCTGACCGTTGCCGTTCAGGACATGGGTACAGCGCTCAAAAAGCACTTCAGCCGCCCCTTTGACATACACTCGCCCATCCGCATGCAGGGTAGCCATGAATTGGTGCTGTGAATCGAAGGGGATGGCATCCAGGCGAGGCGGGTAATTCGCCTGGTTTGCTGAAAACCCGGCTTTGCTGGCGGCGGTCAGCAGAGCGCCTTCAGTTGGATCGCCCTGGATGACCCAGCGCCCTTCTTTTTCTACAAGCTGGCTGTCGTTGCACAGCCAACCGGCAGTCAGGGTTTCGGAGAGCGCCTGGTTATCAGCGGCTGATGGGCCAATTGGCTGGATATCTCCATCCGGCTGGTAGCCGGAACCGCTGACAGAATAACGGCCTGCCAGGGTGAATATTTCTTGCACTGTCATCTGGTTTTGTGTGAGCGTGCCGGTTTTGTCCGAGCAAATGACGGTAGTTGAACCCAGCGTCTCGACCGCCGGCAGGTGACGGATGATCGCCCGGCGGCGCGCCATGCGCGAAACTCCGATCGCCAGGGTGATGGTCAGTGCAGCCGGCAGACCCTCAGGAATGGCGCCCACCGCCAGGGCAATGGCCGCCATCAGGGTGTCCACCACGGGCTGGCCGCGCAGCACACCGATCAAAAAGGTCAGGCCGGCCAAAGCCAGGATGGCTGCCAGGATCACCTTGCTGAATTGGCCAATCTTTTGAGTCAGAGGGGTTTCGAGATCCGCCGCGCTGGAAATGAGCTGGGAGATGCGCCCGACTTCGGTGCTGTCGCCGGTGGCAACAACCACGCCGGTGGCGGCGCCATACGTGACCAGGGTGGAAGCGTACGCCATGTTGCGCCGCTCGGCCAACACGGCATCGTGGGGGAGCAGCAGGCTGGCATCTTTAGCCACCGGCAGCGATTCGCCGGTCAGCGCAGCCTCTGTGACTTGCAAATCGCGCGACTCCACCAGGCGAATATCGGCTGGAACGCGCATACCGCCTAACAGCTGTACGATATCCCCCGGCACCAGTTCGCTGGCGGGCAGGCGCAGCATCTGGCCGCCGCGCACCACGCTGGCTTCGCTGGTCATGGTTTTGGCCAGGGCGGCGATCGCCTGTTCGGCGTGCGCTTCTTGGAAATAGCCGATGATGGCGTTGATCAGCACCACACCAAAGATGACCGCGGCATCCAGCGCATCTTTCAAAATCCCGGTGACCAGGCTGGCGATGATCAGGATAATGACCAGCGGGTTATTGAACTGCAGCAAAAAGCGCGTTAGGGCGCTTTTGCCTTTTTTGGGGGTGAGCACATTCAATCCAAAACGCTCTTGGCGGTGCCTGACTTCAAAAACGTCCAACCCCGGCTGAAGCTGCGCATCGAACAGATCGAGGACCTCATGCGCCGGGAGGTGGTGCCAGTGCTTGCCGAGCAGTGTGTTCAGACCCATGTTGTTCAGTTTATGCTCCATTTCTGTGTTCGCCACAATTGTATATATAATGTCCATATTATTATAACATGCTGTCCAATTGGACACAGGCGCCTGGATTAGACTTGTGTTAGAACCGGCACTCTATCCTGTCCATCTGACCAGTGGGCAACTCGACCGGCGGTGGGGGATTTTCTGCCAGACTGCAAGTATGATGTGAGGGAAAGTTGAGGAAGAAGAAGATGGTCGCCATGATATGTCTCCTGTTTACACTGATTTTCCTGCCGCTCGCCCTGCTGCGCCTGCTTCTTTCGGAGAAGTGGTCGCCGGAAGAACTGGCGGCAATGGGTGTTGTCTATGAAATGCCAGAATTGGATTGTGAGCCGAACGCCTGCGAGACAAAAGGCGCGTTCAAACACAGCGCCAGCCCGGCCTGAGGGTGCACACAAAAATTTACCGGCGAAAGCGCCAGAAAGATAAATCTATTGGACATCGCAATAAAACCTGCTACCCCCTCCAGCCCGGCTCGGTCGCTGACTTTGGCTGCCTGGGCTATCATGCTGTCAGCCAGTATTTTGCCAGAGATCCTGTTCTACGAGACAGGCCATACCCCGCCGCCCTGGCTGACCTGGGGGCGGGTGGGCGTCTTCGCTGTGCTGTTTGCCGTTTCTTTGGCATGGCCTAAGCTGCGCCCCTTGCGTGACTTTCTTGTTTTTTGGCTGGCTTTATTCACTACCACTGAACTGGTGGCGCGAGTTGATTTTTCCGTGCCTTTTCTACAAAACTCGTTGGGCGGCAGCAGCTTTGTACATGGGCTGCAGCCGCAGCAGTTTGGAAAATTGGCCGTGACAGCCTGCGTGCTCCTGGCGTTAGCCTTATTCGGCTACAGCCGCAAACAACTTTACTTGACGCCCGGTAAACTGGATGCGCCCATCACCCCTGTAAAGTGGATGGGTTTTCCCAAGCCCGATCCCTGGCCGCGTTTCGGCCTGCAGTATGGGTTCTATATCCCCCTGGGCATGGCCCTGGTCGCCTATCTGATCGGCCGCCCTTCAGCGGTGAATCTCGCCAAAGCCCTTCCAGCCCTGCCCGCCATTTTGATTTTCGCCGCGCTGAACGCTTTCAACGAGGAAATGAGCCTGCGAGCGACCATGCTGGCCGCCCTGGAATCACCGGTCGGTAAATACCAGGCCTGGTATATGAGCGCCCTGTATTTTGGCATCGCCCATTTTTACGGTGTGCCCTACGGTTGGGTTGGCATCGCACTGGCCACGTTCAACGGTTGGCTGCTCGGCAAAGCGATGTTGGAGACGCGCGGCATGTTATGGGCGTGGTGGATGCACTTCTTGCAAGACGTGGCGATCTTCGTTTTCCTGGCGGCTGGCGTCATCACACCGGGCGGATAATTCATCAATTACCATTCCTGACTTTATCTCTTGCAACTGAGGGGCATAATGAGAGATCTGGGGTTGAAATAACGGCTTAGCCGCAATCTCCACCCCAGATCTCATAAAACCATTCTTCCACGAACCGGCTCAGGCTTAGAACAAGTGCAAGCTGAGCAGCAGATCATAGGCATAGCCAGACAGGATGGCCCCAACCCACAGCACACCGATCACCAGGCCAACGACCCGCCAGCGAGCGATCGTCAGGGCGCCGGCGACCGCGCCAAGGGAAGTGCCTGAGCCGGCGATCAGGAAAGCCAGCGCCGCTCCCTGGCTCATGCCATTATCCAGCAGCGCCCGGATCAGCGGCAAAGAACCTTCGGTGTTGATATACAGGGGCAGGCCCAAAGTAGCCGCTAACGGCACGCTGTAGAAATTTCCGCCGCCCAAAAAAGCTGCCACCCAACTGGAAGGGATTAAACCGTTCAAGAGATAACCGATGAAGGCAAACCCCAGGAACATGGGCAGTAACTGCCTGGCGGCGGATGACAGGCTGCCCAGGAATTGCTGCACTTTTTGCATCAGAAGCGCAATGCTCTGTTGAAGGTTTGGTTTAATGGTCGCCAGAAAGCTGGCAGCAGCAGGTTCAGAACAGGCGCAAGCGCTGGCCGTCTGCAAGCTGTCCAGGCGAATGAACGCAGTTTCACTGCTGACCTCTGGGGCCGCAGAGCAGGCGCAGTCAGGGGCAGGCTTTGCCGCAGGAGCGCTGAAACGAGTCTGATTCGCAAGCCAGCCCCAGCTTTCAAGCAGCGCTGCTGCGCCGCCGCCCGCCAGGCCCAGTAATATGGAAGAAATGAAGAAGGCCAGGGCAAATGGCCAGCCGAACAAGCCGGCGCTGAAGAACAGTTCTTCGGGTGAAGTCAGCGGCGAGGCGACCATGAAGGCGACAATCGGCGCCCACGGAAGCGTGCTTGCCAGCATGCCCAACACGACGGCTGTTGTGCCGCACGAGCAAAGCGGCGTGGCTACCGCCGCGCCGGTGGCTGCCAGCACGCCCAGCCCACGGAAGCGGGCCAGGAATGCCGACACCTTTCCGGCATCAACATACAGTTTGAGCAAGGTGGAGATCAAAATGCCTACCAGCAGGTAAGGCCAGTTATGCAGCACGCTGAGCGCCGTTTGCTGTACTGCGGATAACACTAAATTGTAAAGAGAATTCATTCGTACCTCCAGGTGATTTTGGTTTCACCTGGATAGACGGAGATGGCTTAAAAAAGACGCAAAATTCGTGAATATTGCGAGGACTAATTCAAGGGCTGGCAGCAGCAGCAGTGCGGGTAATAATCGATCACTCTGCCGCGCCGGTCGAGCTCAAAATGGCAGCAGGTTAACAGCAAGTCACGCAGCTTATGGCGGGCGCGCTGCACCCTCGACTTGGCGCCTGACAGGGAAATCCCCAGCCGCTGCGCCAGCTCCGCCTGGTTAAGGCCCTCATATTCGGTCAAGAGCAGCGCCTGGCGGTAGGTCTCAGGCAGTGCTTGCAGGGTCTCCTTGAGCGAGAGAGCCAGCTGCGCAGCAGGTTCCTCATCCGGCCCGCCTGCCTGGTTTTCGTCCGTCACGGGTAAATCATCTGGGATGGCCTCCCAGGTGCGCTGCCGGTAATAATCGACAACCAAATTGCGGGCGATCTGGTAAAACCAGGCTTCAGGGCGTTCCCAATCTGGCGAACAACACAGGTGCCGGTGCACTCGCAAAAATACTTCCTGCAAAATATCTTCGGCGTCGGCTTCGTTTGCTACCCGGCTGCGGATAAAAGCCAGCAGGCGACAGCAGTATGCTTCCCACAGCGATTCAACCAGCTCGCTGCTCACCGGTCAGCTCCAAATTTGAACCACAATAGGGCAGTTTTCATCGGTAGATTAATTCTAATCGAATTTTCACCAGGCGGTTCTATTCGACAGACATTGACCTTCCGGACAAGTCATTCGATTGGCTGCCGCACCTGACGGGCGCGGCGGTGATATAATCTGGCGCAACCATTCAATTTCTACTTTTTAGAGGCAAAACATGAAATACTTCCTGACCGGAGCAACGGGGTTCATTGGCGGCGTGTTGGCGCGTCAGTTGGTCGAAGCGGGCCATCACGTGGTGGCAGTGGTGCGCAGCCCAGGCAAGGCGCAGGAACTGCAGGCCTTGGGCGTGACGCTGGCTCCTGGCGATGTGACCGAAAAAGAATCACTGCGCGCTGCTATGACCGGCGTGGATGGCGTATTTCATGTGGCGGGCTGGTATAAGATTGGCATTGGTGATAAAAGCCAGGGACAAAAAGTCAACGTGGACGGCACACGCAACGTGTTGGAGCTGATGCAGGAGCTCAAGATCCCCAGGGGCGTTTATACCAGCACCCTGGCGATCAACTCCGATACGCACGGCAGGCAGGTGGATGAAACATACCGCTTTAACGGCAAGCATATCACGGAGTATGACCGGACCAAAGCGGAAGCCCATGCCATTGCCGAGCGTTTCATCGCTCAAGGCCTGCCGCTGGTGATTGTGATGCCTGGTCTGGTTTATGGTCCCGGTGATACCAGCATTCTGCGCGCCACGTTGATCCAGTTCTTACAGCGCAAGCTGCCGGTGATGCCGCAGCAAACAGCCTACAGTTGGGGATATGTGCAGGATATCGCCCATGCACACGTGCTGGCGATGGAGAAAGGCCGCCCTGGCGAAAGCTATATCATTTGCGGCCCCACGCATACCATGGTGGAAGCCGTGCAATTGGGGCACCGGTTGACGGGTGTGCCAATGCCCAAGGCAGTGCCGCCTGGCATGTTGCGCGCCATGGCTGTCTTCATGGGCCTGCTCGAGCCGGTGATCCCCCTTCCCCAGACCTATACCTCTGAAGGCCTGCGGGCGATCGCCGGTGTAACCTATATCGGCGATAATGCCAAGGCTCGCCGCGAGCTGGGCTACGCGCCGCGTCCCTTGGAAGATGGCCTGCGCACAACCCTTGAACATGAGATGAAGCTCTTAAAGGGCTGAAACATCGATCAATTCGAGCTCGTGAAACCAAAACTCTGAAGCACCGATGTTGGCGGGAGCCAACCTGCGCCGCTCCAGCGGCTTCTTAGCCTGGTCGCCCTCCCAACAGGCAAAAATCTGCAGGTGCGCACCATCCCTCAGGCGCTGCTCCAGGTAGACCGCCAATTGGCACAGCGTTTGCTCACGCTGTGCCTGGTCAGGCGGTAGGCTGCCGAATTCGCTAGCTTCGCCGGCCTGGAAGCCGCATCCACAAAAGGTGTGGGCGCCCAGGTAGCGCACATGCGGCCAGGAGAAATGTGCACTTACGGGCTCATCCGTATCCTTGAGCACATCGACATGAAACGCCGGGGCGTGCTCCTCCCAGGCCAACAGCGGCAAATCCTGGTCAGAAGCCAGGTAGACAGCCAGGCACATTTAGATCGAGCCTTCCTCCAGCGCCTTGATGATGTCTTTCGCCAGTTGTTCGATTTCCAGGGATGCGCCCCGCTCGCCTGCGACCCTGGCTGTTTCTGGCGGCAGGTTTTGAGCGGCATGTTCCGCCAGCCTTCGCGCCTGGGTGCGAGACTCGTTCCAACTGACCGTTGAACTGGAGATGCAGGCCGCGATTTCGATGGCTCTCTCCACCTGGCCTCGCCTCGCCAGCATGGCGGCAATCCCAAGCAGCGGTGGAGCTTTTAAATCCATATTCACGCGTTCTTCGGCCAGGCGCAGAGAGCTGAACAGATGTTGGCGGGCAGCATCGAGCGCTCCCAGCTCGACCAGGGCGGTGCCCAGCCGGGCGTGGATGTACACTAACCCCCAGGTGCGCACACTGCGCTGCTCTTTTTCGTGAAAGAACAGCGCCTGTTCAAAGCAGCGGCGGGCCTCCTCCCAATCGCCTTGCATCATGGCGATGTCACCCAGACCGCGGTGGTAAAAACCCTGGCCGATGTACTCATCCAGGCTCTCGAATGTGGGTAAGGCAAGCTGATATGCGGCGCGCGCCTGGTCGAAATCGCCCAACAAGCGGTGAACTTCTCCCAACTCCCAGGTATGCCAGGCAATATCCATCTGGCTTCTCACCATGCGCGAAATATCCAGGCTCTCCTGGCGAGCAGCCAGCGCATCTTCCAGTTTGCCGAAGCGCGAGTGCACCAGGCTTTCCCAGGATAAAATCTGACCATAGAAACGCCGGTTGCCCGCCTTGCTCACAAACCCTTTGAGATGGTCGAAGGTCTGGAAAGCCTGGTCAATCTTGCCAAAATATGTATAGTAATCCGCCAGGTTGATCAGGATCGAAGCGATGCCCATAATATCGCCTGCTTGCTCGAAGAAGGAGCAGGCGGCCAGGCTGTATTCGATTGCCTGTGGATAATTTTTTTGCTGCGCTGCGAGGGCGCCCAGGATGCGCAGAACGATGCCTTGCTCGTGCACGACGCCCAGCTTTTGAAAAATCGCCAGGCCGCTGTCGAGGCGGCTTTTATGCACTATTTCCAAGTTGCTTTGATCGAGGATCGCCCGATCGAATATGTAACTGTAACCCAACTCCCATGGATCAAGATCTGCCGGTAGATTGGCCAACAGCTCCTGGTAACGCCGGTCGCCAACCTCGTAGTTCATAGCATCGCGATATGAAGCCACCAGGGCGAAGTACCAGAACCCAAGATCTTTCGGCCATTCGGCCTGGTTGGTTTCTTCCCACAGGCTTTCCAGGCGCTCGCGCGGCCGGTCATCAAAAATGGACCAGCTGAGTTCGAATCCAGTTTCCACAATCTCCAGGATGAAGCGCTGCCGGCTGCCAGCAGGCGCCGCTTTGCGGGCCAGCTTGAGCAAAACAATCAAGTCTTCATTGATATTTCGCACCATCCAATAATGGAACAAGCCCGGGAGCATCTGTTCGACAAGGATATCGATCTTTCCGGAGCTGACCAACCATTTCCAGGCTGCCTGGATATTGCCATCCAGCTCCGCTTTGATTGTTTCGAGGGCGGCAATCTGCCCGGCTGTGCGCAGGAGCCGGCCCTGCTCGGAAATTAACGCGGCAAAATAAGCGGCGTGCTGATCGTTAGCGCCCTGCCATTCGCCCTGCTCCGTTTGCAAGCGTTCCAATCCGTACTGACGCAGGAGCTCGTGCAGTTGAAAGCGCCCGCTGCTGGTTTGCTGCAACCAGGATTTGTTTGCCAGGCCCAGCAAGGTGCGCAGTGAGGCGCCGCTCACCTGTTGGGCTGCCTGGCGAGTAAAACTGCCCTGGAAAACGCTCAACCTGCAAAAGGCCTGCTTTTCGTTCTCCTCCAGCAGTTTCCATGAGGTTTCGAACACAGCGCGCAGGCTGCGCTGGCGAGAGGGCATATCGGGGGCGCTGCTCTCTAAGAAATCCAGGCTGCGAGCGATCTCAGCAGCGATCTCTTCTGGCGGGAGCAGTTCCAGCCAGGCCGCCGCCAGCTCGATGCCCAGCGGCGAGCCATCTACCAGGCGGCAGATATCGGCGACCACCGCCTGGTTGAGACGAGTGAGCTGAAAACCGGGTTGAACGCGGTGGGCGCGCTCCAGGAAGAGCTGCACGGCGCTGAACGGCCTGGACTGCTCGCCTGGGTCCTCCCAGGCGGCAGCCGTCTCACGATCGGGGAAGCGCATGCCGGCCACGCGAAAAACCTGCTCCGCCTGCAGGCTCAGGCGCACGCGCGAGGTCACCAGCAGCTTGACGCCTGGCGCCGCTGCCAGCATGTCATTGACCAGCTCGGTGCCATCTTTGAGCACATGCTCCAGGTTATCCAAAACCAACAGCAGACGTTTGCCGGATAAGAAATCCAAAAGCTGCTGGCGCGGGCGTTCATTTTCTCGAAAAAATGATATCGAAAGTGCGTTGGCTGCTGCTACGATCATCCCCTGGACCGATTGCACGGCAGCCAATGGGACAAACCAGGCGCCATCCGGAAATTCTGGGGCTATCTCGCTGGCCGCCTGGATGGACAGGCGTGTCTTGCCGGCGCCGCCGGGGCCCTGTAAAGTGACCAATCGGTTGGCGGGGTCGTGCAGTAAAGTGAACACCTGCTCCACTTCAGGCCGCCGGCCGATGAAGGGCGTGGGTGGGGTGGGCAGACCAGGAAGCGGGGCGGCTGCACGCTGTGCAGGCGCCACCCTGACAGGTTCCGGTTGGGCGGCGGACGCCTCGCCCTGCAGAATCGCCTGGTAGAGAGCGGTTGTCTCTGGTTGAGGGGCCACGCCCAGCTCGCTCTGCAGCGCCTGGACAGCGGCCTGGTATTGGCGCACCGTAGCGGCGCGGTCACCCAGGCCAGCCATTTGGCGCATCACAGCCCGGCAGGCTGCTTCGTCGAGAGGATCCAGCGCCAGCCAGCGTCTGGCATAGAGCAGTGCGCGCTCATAGGAACCGCTTTGTTCCAGGGCGGCAGTCAATTTTTCCAGTGCCTGGCCATATTGGCGGCGGAAATATTCACTTTGCTGACTTTGCCAATCTTCGAAGGTGGGTGTGTCGGCGATCAACAGTCCTTGCAGAAAATCGCCGCGAACCAGCCCTATGGCCTGCTCTATAGCACCTGCCTGGCCGGCGGAAAATGCCTGCTGAAACACCTCAACATCGATCCAGGGCTGTTGAGAGCGGTCTAGTGTGACTGAGTCGCGCTCCGCCTTGATCCAACCCTCACCCAGCATCTGGTTCAGCTCCCAGACTGTGCGCCGCAGGTAAGCAAAAGAGCTCTGGCGGGGGTAATCTGGCCACAGCAAGGCGGCCAGCGCCTCGCGGCCGAGCGGTTTGCTCTCAACGGCCAGGCGGGCCAGCAGCGCGATGGCTTTGCGCCGGTCGGTCGCGACCGGCCGGTCGTCCAGGGTGATCTCCGGCGGCCCGAGCAGGCAGATTCGCAAGTGTGGCATGGCTCGATTATATATCCTTTTCTCTTTGCCCCAAAAAAATCGCCGGCCAAAGCGAAACGCAAACCGAAACGCGATTGGCAGGCGGCGAAACGTTTGCGACAACAGCCCGGAAACGCGGCCCAGATACACTGTAAGCAGAGATAAGGAGAACGGCTATGTTGGCAAATCTGGATTACTCACTGCTCGAAAGAATGAACACCGACGTTGACCCTAACGGCACTCGCCAGGCGGCTGGAAAAGCTTTTGAACGCGCCCTCAGCCGCGGCCAGGCTGCTCGCTTGTGGTCACGCCTGCTGCGCAAAAGCAACACTCTGCCAGAACTCACCAGCCAGCCTGTCTTCACTCGCCGCCGCGCCAGCCGCATCGTGACGGTTCCTGTCAACCAGATCAAGGGCAGCCAGGGGCGCAGCGCTGATTTTGATGCCGCTTTTAACCCGCTCCACGAACACAACCGCGAACGCTGGATCAGCGTGGCGACGGCGGTGATGACAAATGTCCCCCTTTCCCCCGTTGATTTGGTGCAGGTTGGTGAGGTGTATTATGTCCAAGATGGCCACCACCGGATTTCTGTCTTCAAGGCCTTGAAACAGGAAGTGATTGAAGCTCACATCGTGAATGCATGACCTGAGCGCTGGCCTCCTGGCGGCCAGGTCAACTGAAAAAATGCGGCGGTTGCGCCTGCCAGGCAGCCAGCGCAACCGCCGGAGAGCGCTGACCCAATTCATGAAAACGTGCAGGTTAAAATCCATTATCTTTAATGTATAATAATTCGAGACTATTCCTTACTGCCCATTCTTCAAGATGTATTTACCCGATCTGAGGTTGAGATTCCAGGCAAGCATTGCCGGATGAAAACGCAGTTCTGGCCCAGTAAGCTTTAGGGAAGCATGCTCTTTATGCTGGGTGATAATCCTATTCCTCGCACTCGAATAACGATTCCACGCCGCCGCGCTGACCTCATCACGCGCCAGCGCCTGTTGGATTCGCTGAACGAATTACTGGATTACAAACTCATCCTGGTCACTGCGCCGGCCGGCTACGGTAAAACTTCGCTGCTCGTCGATTTTGCTGCCCAGGCCAGCCTGCCGGTTTGCTGGTACACGGTCAACTCGCTGGATTATGAGCCACAGCGCTTCATTTTTAACTTGGTCTCAGCGTTGGCGGTCAAATTCCCTGCCTTTGGCCAGCGCACGATTTCAGCCCTGAAATCAACCAAGGGCAGTCTGGACCTTGATTATATTGCCAATGTATTGATCAATGATCTGTATGATCATGCGCCGGAACACTTTGTACTGGTGCTCGACGATTATTACCTGGTCAACGACAGCGCCCAAATTCGCACCTTTATCACACGCTTCGTCCAGGATGTGGATGAAAACTGTCATCTGGTGCTGACTTCACGTCTGCTGCTGGCTCTGCCAGTCATCTCCGTCCTGGCAGCGCGTGCACAAGTGGGCGGCCTGAGCTTCGAGGAACTGGCCTTTCAACAGGATGAAATTTGCCGGTTATACGAACAAAACCATAGCCTGGCTTTGAGCGACCGAGAGGCCAGCGAGATTTTCGAAAAAACCGAGGGCTGGATCACAGGTATTGTCTTAAAGGCCCAGGTGAATCGAGAGAAGGACAAAGGCCGCCCTGCCCAGGTGCGCGTGCCCGGCGCCGGGCTGGACGATTTTTTCTTACAGTTGGTCACTCAACAGCCTGCCGACATTTACGATTTTCTGCTGCGCAGCTCACTGCTCGAGGAGTTCAATGCCGAGCGTTGCTCACAGGTTATCGGTCAGGCGCTTTCTTTGGAAGGGATGGATTGGCAGGATTTGATTGACCGCTTACAGCGTACAAACTTGTTTGTTTTGAACGTTGGAGAGGACGGCGCCTGGCTGCGCTATCACCACCTATTCCTGGACTTTTTGCAGCGCCAAATTCAACATGAGCGCCCAAGTGAAGCGCGAGCCATCGAACACAGTCTGGCGCAGCATTACCTGAATCAAGGTGAGTGGGACAACGCGTTTGCCATCTTCCGTAAGCTGGACCTGGCGGAAGACCTGGCGGAGTTGATCGAGCTGGCTGGTCCAGAGATGCTCGGGAACGGGCGGCTCTCGACGATCTCTGCCTGGCTGGATACCCTGCCGGTCGAATTGTTGAGTTCGCGGCCGGTGATTGTTTCTTTGCAGGGTGCCATCGCTTCGACCACCGGCGACATGAAGCTGGCGCTGACGCTCTACGACCAGGCTGTGAACGCTATGTGTTTGCCTGCGGATCGGGCCGCTATGGCGCGCGCCCTGGTATGGCGCGCCGGAACATACCGTATGATGGGAAACCTGGCGGCTTCGATCAACGACGCGCGGGAGTCTATCCGCTTGGTTGAGAACGATTTGGCCATGCGCAAAATCAAAGCCGAAGCCCTACGTTGTATCGGCCTGTGCCTGGATAAACAAGGAAAATCGAACGAGGCTCTGA
This sequence comes from Chloroflexota bacterium, assembly GCA_029782365.1. Lineage (GTDB taxonomy): Bacteria > Chloroflexota > Anaerolineae > Anaerolineales > UBA4823 > CAWBUW01. The sequence continues at coordinate 62,369 of JAKOUW010000168.1, read as the reverse complement.
ACTGGTTAAACCAGGCCTTGACCACCTCGCAGTCGATCAAAGATAAGGAGAATGTTGCCATCATCCAACTTGGCCTGGGCGTGGTGTATGAAAACCTGGGCAATTACACCCAGGCGATGGCGATGTACCAGGCGTCGATGGAGCATTGGCGGCAGACTGAAAATGCCATCTGGCTGGCGAACCTGCTCAATAACCTGGGCGTGCTGCAGCACCTGACCGGTGATTATCGGGCAGCGATCGTTTCGTATGAATTGGCCCTGCAGTATGCGCGCACGAGCGGTTATGCCCGCTTCGAGGCCTTTGTGCTGGCCGGTATCGGTGACATTTACACCGAACTGGAAGCGATCGACGAAGCATTGGAGGCCTATCAGCAGGCTTTCCTGATTGCGAACCGCCTGCACATCAATTTTCTGCTGGTGTATTTAAACGTCCAACAATCTGGCATCGCCGCCAATAAGGGCAGCTTTGTCGAAAGCTACCGCCTGCTGGAAGGCGCGCGTGCCACAGCAGTAAAAGAGAACATGGTGATGGAAATTCACCTGTGCGACCTGGAACTGGGCGGAATTAAGATCAAAGAAGGCCGTCCGGTTGAGGCTTTCGCAATGTTGGAAAGGGCCTGCGCCTTCTTCGAAGCCGGCGGCCACAAGGTGCAGCGTGAGAAGGCCAATCTTTACCTGGCCCTGGCCTACGGCCAGGTGGAAAACCGTGAAAAGCTGTTCGAGCATTTGCTTAAAATCCTGGGTGCGTTGAACGACGAATATAAGCCCACGCAGTTGATCGCCGCGGCTAACCGTTTCTACGATCAATTGGTGAAGCTGCGCAATCTGGATCACCTGGAAGGCCAGCTCGAAGAGCTGTTTGCCAACATCACCTCCTTTTGGAACGAGCGCCCCGAGCTACGCCGCTACCTGCGCCAGCACGCACTGGCAGTGCCTTTTGCGCCGCCTGTTCTGCATATTCGCGCTCTGGGCAAGATGCAGGTGAGGGTTAATAAACATCTGGTCACCAATTCCGATTTCCAGACACAGGCCGCCCGCGACCTGTTCTTTTTACTCCTGGCCAACCCGGAAGGCATGACCAAAGAAGAGATCGGCGAGATTTTCTGGACGGACGCCTCGCCCACCGATATTCGCTTCCGCATGAAGAACACCGTTTACCGCCTGCGGCATGCCGTGGGCAAAGATGTCATCTTGCTCGACCAGGATAATTACCGCTTCAACAATGCCCTTGATTACGAATATGATGTAGAGATGTTCTTGAGAGAAAACGCCTTGGGCCAAAAAGCCAAGGACCCTCTGCAAAAGCTCTCGCATTTTCGCGAAGCGGCCAAGCTTTACAAGGGCACTTTCTTGCCAGAGATCGATGAAAATTGGGTGCATGCGGTGCGCGAATCGCTGCAGCAGATCTGCATCAGCATTTTGCTGCAAACCGCTGAGCTGTACCTGGATATGGCTAACTATGACTTGGCGCTGGAATTTTGCCAGCGGGCCCTGGCAGTGGATAACTGCCTGGAACTGGCGTACCGCTTGTCATTCCGCATCTATGCTGCCAAAGGTGACCGCGCGGCGGTGGTGAAGCAGTATTCTCGCTGCTGCGAGGTGCTGCAGCGAGAAATCAACACCGAGCCTTCCCAGCAAACGCGCATGCTATACCAGGATCTGCTCAAGTAAAATCTTCGTTATCGATTGGTTTTGCGCTCTCAATCAACGGTTTTCAGGCCAGTTGGGCATACCTTGCAAAAGTGCAAGGTGTTTTTGCTATAAATTCAATGAAACTGGCGCGGTTTGAGACCGTTTTGATGCCTCTCTTGAGACCCCGAATCTTCATAATAATTCTAATAAATCTAATCGTTAGGAATTCTAAGGAGATAAGCCATGTCCTCAAAAATCATCAATACCCTCAAGACCAAAGTCATCACCACCAACGATATCCGCATCGCCCTGTTCGTTATCACGGTTGTGCTTTTCGTCCTGGGTGCAGGCGCCCCCAGTGATGGCGGCGGCATCGGCGGTTTCTAAGGCCTGGCTGTCGGTGTAGTGGTTCTTCTCGTTGCAGTCGCTGCCGGTCTCATCCTCACACTCCTGCGAGCAAGGATCACCGGCAGATCATTAAAGTCAATCAATCTCAAGTATAGCTGGCTGGTTTTTGCAGCTGTTTTACCACAAATTATTGTTTTCCAATTTCCTGCGGTTGGACGGCAAATCCCCGAGGCGTTGGCATCTTGGATCCTGGTCATCTCTCAGGCGCTGTTGGTGGTGTTCACTGCGCTGAACTTCAGCGGGCCGGGAATGTGGGCGCTGGGGATTGGGTTGGCGGTAAATTTCCTCGCCATTGTCTCCAATGGTGGATGGATGCCGATCAGCCCGGATACCGTTCACCGCGTTTTGCCCTCTTTAACCAGTGATGCGCCGCTCGCGGGGCACCGACTGGGCTGGTCGAAGGATTGGATCTTTACCACCGAAGAAATTCATTTACCCTGGCTGGCAGATCGCTTTACTCTGCCGGGCTGGATACCTTACCATGTAGCTTTTAGTGTCGGAGATATCTTAATTGCGATCGGAGCGCTGCTGGTGCTCTGGTCACTCAGCGACCCAGAGAAAAGGAGACAAGATGGCTTTACACAATCAAATCGAATTATATGAGCCAACCTATCCAAAAGGCTGCCCGGATCCCCACGAAGCGGCGCGCATGGAATGTGGTAGGTTGCTCCATGCGGCGGTGATCAACCGGCGCTTCCTGGATAAGCTCCTGACCAATCCGTTGAAGTCGATTGAGGACGGCTTTTGCGGGGAAAAGTTCGCCTTCACGCGTGAAGAAAAACAACGAATCAACCAGATCCGTGCCGGCAGCCTGGAAGAATTTTCTCGCCAACTGCTGCTGGTTGTTGAGCATTCCGCCAGCCTGGCGGCGACTTCAGAAATGGCCTATGCGCGCTGGGACGCTCGCCAGAGCCTCTAGGCTCTCCTGGCCTGTTTTATTTCAATATCTGGATTTCTCTGTATGCCGCCTGCATTTCCGTCAGAGCCCGACAAAGACAACTGGCTGGGAGCAGCTATGTGGACGGCGGGCAGCCATGATCCGCAGATTTTAATCCCTTTAGAGACAGAAGAAAGCGCTTGCATTACCGGATTCGTCGTTCTGGCTGACAAGGGATTTCCAGAAGGGGGACAAAGCACGCTGTTCGATTATGCTGGCGCCAGCTTCCGGGAGAGCTGCGCCAGCCTGACCATCCACCATGAATTGGGTAACCCAACTCTGGAAGATGGTTATACCATCACCCTGCTCAAACTGGCCCAAACCATCGACAATTGCAATATCTATTCCAGCAATCATGGGGCGCGCACCGGGTTTTGGGCACGGCAGATCGGCAGGTGGTTAGACTTATCGGCGTCAGAGCTGGATCAAGTGGAATTGGCGGGTAAGATTCACGATGTGGGCAAAGTGGTAGTGCCCAAAGCTGTGCTGACCAAGCCTGCGCGCTTGAGCGGGCAAGAATGGCTGATCATGCGCCGTCATCCGACTTTTGGGGCGATGATCCTGCAGCCCTCTCTCCGCCTGCATGCTTTGATCCCCAGTGTTAAGGCGCATCATGAATGGTTTGACGGCACTGGTTATCCGGCGGGCTTAATCGGCGACCAAATCCCCTTCCAGGCGCGCATCCTCAGCGTAGCCGACGCATACACAACCATCACTGAAGGCCGCGTGTACCGCCAGCCGGCCGACCCGCAGTCTGCCATCCAGGAATTGAAACGCTTCAGTGGACGCCAGTTTGACCCGCAGATAGTCGATGTGATGGTGGCGTTGATTGAGTCGGGGCTATTCGATGATGTCGGTTCAGGCTGGGGTTAGAACGGCTGCCAGAAGGGATTGAACGCCGACCGTTAGGGGGGTACAATAAAAAAGAGCTGGAACACCAGCCCAGGAGGTGTGAATGGCAGCCCAATCGCCGGTTATTTTCATTGTCTCCGGAGGAGTTGGCAGCAGTGGGGAGCACCTGGTCAATACCGTTTTGGCTCAGTACCCCGAGGCTCAGGTCAATGTGACCACAGTGGGTTCTGTGCGTCAGGCCGAGCAGGTTCTGGAGACGCTGACGCTGGCGCAGGCGCAGGGTGGGCTGGTGGTGCATACCCTGGTGGAAAAGCCCCTACGGGATTTGCTGATGCACGAGGCGTACAGCCGGGGCGTACGGGCCGTGGACCTGACCGGCCCGCTGTTTGACTGGCTGACGCCGGTATTGGGCCAGCAGCCGCTCGGCCGCCCTGGGATGTACCGCCAACTGCACAGCCAATATTTCGAGCGGGTGGCGGCAATTGATTACACCATGGCGCAGGATGATGGCAAAAACCCGGCTGGCTGGCCTGAAGCGGATGTAATGTTGGTGGGTGTTTCGCGAGTCGGCAAGACGCCGCTCAGCCTGTACCTGGCTGTTTTGGGCTGGAGGGTGGCCAATTATCCGCTGGTGCCCCAACTGCCGGTGCCTGAGTCTTTATTTGAGCTGGATCCACAGCGTGTCTTTGGCCTGACGATTGACTACAGTCAGCTCCTGACTTTCCGCCTACAGCGCCAGACCCACCTCGGCGTGACAGGCTCGTCCGCTTACGTGGACCCTGAAGCAGTGGAAGATGAGCTGCGCCAGGCGAAGAGGATCTTCCGGCGTGGGGGATTTCAGATCATCGATATGACGGATAAGACGATTGAAATGGGCGCCGATGAAATCCAGCGCCGGATGTCGCCACGCAAGATCGCGCCGCCTGCGCCTATGTGAAGTTCTGTTAAAGTATAATTAGAAAATGACGTCGGAAAATGAAGAAGAAAGCGGTTCGACGGTCTTGCACCGTAAGACTGGCGAAAAGCCGCGTCGATCCTGGCAAACCTGGCTGATAGGTCGCCCGCTGCCGACTGCCGATGCTCCGCACCAGACAATCGGCAAAGCTGTTGGGCTGGCGGTGTTTGCCGGCGATGCGCTCTCCTCCGTGGCATATGCCCCCGAGGAAACCATGGTGATCCTGGCCGCGGCCGGCACAGCCGGTTTCGCCTATGCCTTTCCGATTGCCATGGCGGTCACACTGCTGTTGGCGGTCGTTACAATTTCTTATCAACAAACAGTGCATGCTTATCCTGGCGGCGGCGGGGCATATATCGTGGCGCGTGACAACCTGGGGGATGTCGCTGCGCTGACCTCGGCAGCTGCGCTGCTCATCGATTATGTGCTGCTGGCGGCTGTGGCGGTGTCTTCTGGGGCAGCGCAGCTCGTCTCGGCATATCCATCCCTGATCCCTTACCGTGTTCCCCTGGCGGTCGGCCTGATCATTCTGATTATGGTCGCCAACCTGCGCGGCGTAAAGGAATCGGGGTTCGCTTTTGCCATTCCGACTTACTTTTTCCTGGCCACCAATTTCTTGCTGGTGGTTGTCGGATTCGTGCGCTATTTTAGCGGTACCCTCGGTGTGGTGGTCGATCCGCCTGCCTTGAACCTGGTCCAGGCAATCCAGCCGGTCACGCTGTTCCTGGTTTTGAGGGCTTTTGCCAGCGGCACCACTGCTTTGACGGGTGTGGAGTGCATCTCCAATGGGGTGATGGCATTCAAAGAGCCGCGCAGCCACAACGCCGGGGTGACCATGATCTGGATGTCGGCTATCCTGGGCACGCTGTTTTTGGGAATCACTTATTTGCTGGGCGTGATCGGCGCTGTGCCTTCAGAGACCGAGACGGTCATCTCGCAGTTGGCGCGCACGGCTTTCGGCGGCCGCGGTTTCTTCTACCTGAGCACGATCGCCGGCACGACCATCATCCTGGTGCTGGCGATCAACACGGCGTTTGCCGATTTCCCGCGGCTTTCGGCCATCCTGGCGAACGACAGCTTCATGCCTCGCCAGCTGGCCTTCCGCGGCAGCCGGTTGGTATTTTCCCGCGGCATCGCCGCACTGGGCATCATCGCCTCAGCCCTGGTGATTATTTTCCGAGCGAGCGTGACAGCCCTTATCCCACTGTGGGCGGTTGGCGTATTCCTCTCGTTCACCTTATCGCAGGCGGGCATGGCCCGGCGCTGGCTGAAGATCGGCCGCCTGAAAGCAGGAGACGAAGTGCAAGAGCGCGGCTCGTCTTTACGCTACGATCCGGGCTGGCGTCACAAGATGTTGGTGAACGGCCTGGGGGCGGTGGTCACCCTGGTGGTGACGATTGTCTTCGCCGTGACCAAATTTGCCGGCGGCGCCTGGATCATCATTCTACTTCTGCCGGGCATTGTAGCCGTATTTTTTTTCATTCATCGGCACTACCGGGAGCTGGCCGACAGTCTTTCGCTGAACCGCGAGACAGGCCGGGGATTTATTCGGCGCCACCGCGTGATCGTGCCGGTCAGCGGAGTGCACGAGGGAACCCTGGCTGCCCTGGAATACGCGCGCATCCTCTCCAAGGATGTCACGGCGGTGTATATCTCTATTAACCCGGATGAGGCGGCGGCTATCCGCCGCAAATGGGATATTTGGGGCGAGGGAGTGCGGCTGGTCATTCTAGATTCGCCGTACCGCTTGTTGATCGAACCGCTCCTGGGGTATATTGAGGAAATAACCCGCATGCGCCAGCCCAACGAGCTGATCACGATTGTCGTGCCCCAATTTGTGCCGCGCCGCTGGTGGCATAATTTGCTGCACGACCAGACAGCCACCTGGCTGCGCTTTGCGCTGTTGTTCCAGCCTGGGGTGGTGATCACCGACGTACCCTACCATGTCGAACGATAGGAGAATCACAATGAATGTTGTTATCGTCGGCTGCGGCCGGATCGGATCGGCCCTGGCGGACCAGATGTATCGGCGAGGGCATGCTGTGGCGGTGATCGACCAAAGCGCCCAGGCTTTCCAGAACCTGCCGATCGATTTTCGCGGGCGCATGATCGAGGGCGACGCACTGAACCGCGGCGTTCTGCAGCGGGCGGATGTGGAACACGCACACGCCCTGGCTGCCGTCACCCGCTCCGACACATTGAATGCCCTCGTGGCGCACATCGCCCGCTCGCAATATCATGTGGAGCGGGTAGTGGCGCGCAATTACGACCCGCGCTTACAGCCGATCCAGGATGCCTTTGGCATCCCAGTGGTCGGCTCTGCCAATTGGCGGGTGCAGCGCATCCTGGAAATCCTGGCGGATGGCCCCCTGCAGAATGTTCTTATCGATGCCAGCGCCGACCTGGCGGTGTTTAAAGTCATCGTACCCACAGATTGGCACGGCAAATCACTGGCCGAGCTGCACGGTAACTCCGCTGCCAGAGTTTTATCGTGGAGCCGGGGCGGGCAGCCGCTGGCCTTTAGCGAAACTGCGCCGGTGGAAGGCGGCGATTTGCTCTACCTGAGCGTGCCGGTCAAAGAAGTTGAAGACCTTCAGCGCCGTCTGGGCGCACTGTCGGGGACAGGGGTATGAAAACCATGAAGATCCTGATCGCGGGCGGTGAACCAACCGGCGCGCAATTGGCTGCGCTGCTGATCGAACAAAACCACAAGGTGCGCATCATGGAACACCGCAGTGAGATTCTGGCGCAGCTGCACCTGGATTTGCCCACCGAGGTGATCTACGAGGCCAACGCCCTGGAGCTCAATGCCCTCGAAGATGCCGGCATCCGTGATACGCAGGTGCTGGTGGCGTGCACATCGAACGATACTGACAACCTGGTGCTGTGTTACCTGGCGCGCACATTATTCCAGGTGCCGCGCACCATCGGGCGGATCAATAACCCGCGACATGCCTGGCTGTTCAATGTACAGATGCACGTCGATGTGGCTTTGAATGAATCGGCGGTGCTGGCGCACCTGATCGGCGAGGAGATGTCTTTGGGCGACATGATGACGCTGCTCAAACTGCGCCGCGGCCAATATTCCCTCGTCGAACTGGTGGTGCCGCCAGGCGCGCCAGCCGCCGGTGTGGCGATCAAAGACCTGCGCCTGCCGGAACAGTGCGTGATCGCGGGGATTGTCCGCCAGGGGAAGATGATCGTGCCGCGCGGCATCACCACCTTTGATGTGGGCGATGAGGTGCTGACCATCACGGACCCGGAAGGCGCCGAGCAGTTGATGGAATTGTTCGGCCAGCCGCCCACTCCAGACCAGTAGAGCCTGTTCGCCGGGCTGGCTCTGGTTAGAGGCTGAGGGCGGCTTCGGCGGCCAGCCAGAACAGACTCTCGCGGATCTCGTGACGCGTCTGCCAGCCGCGTGCATCCCAGGCCTCGCCGCTCAGGTCATCACCAGCGTACAATACCTGGCCGAGCGGCACACCGCGGTACTGCGCCACCGCCAGCATGGCCGCCGACTCCATTTCAACGGCCAAACAGCCCTCAGCCCGGCGGGCAGCGACCAAGGCCGGCGTTTCGCGATAGGGTGCATCGGTGGTCCAGGTTTTGGCCTTGAGATACGGCAGACCTTTGCGCAGCAGCAGGCTTTCGAGCGTCTGCACCGCGGCTGGGTCGGCAGGCACCTCTCGGGCAGGGGGCAGATAATGGTGTGAAGTGCCCTCATCGCGCACGGCGGCTGTCACCAGGATCAGCCGGCCGACTTCAATACCCTTCTCGAGTACGCCAGCACCGCCTACCGCCACATATTTGCGGCAGCCGAATGCTATTGCTTCTTCGAGCAGGGCGGCGGCCAGCGGCGCGCCGACGCCCGGGTGGTAGAAGGCCAGGCGCTGACCGAGGTGCTCGATCTCGTAGATGGGGTGCGGGCCGTCTTCCCAACGGTTAGGAACCAGCAGGCGCGCCTGCTTTTGCTCGACGACTTTATCGATCACCTCTCGAAAGAAGCTCACCACGCAGGCGGCAGGCATATCGCGCGGGCGGATGACTCGCTTTGGCTCAATCTTGGCTTCGCTCTCGAATTCGTGTTCGAACAGAGGGTAGGTCATGCAGAGCATCTTATCATGGATTGACATGCCAGCGAAGACTTGCGTCTGTTTGCTATATGACATTTGTCATGTGACATTTGTGAATTTGATCACTATCATTTGGTTTAATTGTGACTATAATCACAATAACGATATACGCTTATCCGTATATGCTTCATTGAAAATTCCCGCTTTTGGAGAGCAAACGTATGATCCATACCCTGGAAGAAGAAGTCAATCACCTGCACGCAGAAATCTGTGCCGGTCTGGCCGATCCCAAGCGCATCCTGATCCTCTACGCCCTCTCCGAGCGACCTCACACCGTCACCGAACTGACCGAATACCTAGCCCTCAGCCAGCCGCTGGTTTCGCGCCATTTGAAAGTGCTGCGTGAGCGCGGTATGGTGGCTGCCGCCCGGCAGGGAATGTCGGTCGAATACAGCCTGGCCGACGCCCGCCTGATCGAAGCCCTCGATCTGCTGCGCGCTGTGCTGCGCGACCATCTATCACATCGCGCCGCTCTGATCGGCGCGCTTGAAGAATAACCTCCACTCATTCATTCAAATGGAAAGGAAAAATCTATGGTAATTGCAGACCTCCCTCTCACCAGCGACATGCGCGTGGAAGCCAACGAGCAGGCGACCAAAAATAAGCTCTCCATGGTCATCTTCTCGGGCGACATGGACAAAGTCATGGCGGCGTTCATCATCGCCACTGGGGCGGCCGCCTCGGGCATGGAGGTGACCATGTTCTTCACCTTTTGGGGCCTCAAGGCCATTACTCAAGAAGGCGTGATCACCGGCAAGGGCCTGTTCGGGCGCATGCTCGGTGTGATGAACCGCGGCGGCTTAAACGCCATCGGTCCCAGTCGGCTGAACATGGGCGGCATGGGCCGCTGGATGTTCAAGCTGATGATGAAGCAAAAAGGCGTCGCCTCGCTGCCCGAGCTGTACGACATCGCCGTGGATCTGGGCGTCAAGATGATGCCCTGCCAGATGAGCATGGATGTAATGGAGTTCGATCCCAAGAATTTCCGCGAGAATGTCACCCCGCCTGTCGGCGTGGCCACTTTCCTCGAAGAAGCCCGCGAAAGCAAATTCACGCTGTTTATTTAGCGCTTATCCAAAAAATTCAAAAGTTTACAGGAGATAACCATGACTACCAATATCATCGTCAAGTCCGTTGACCTGAAGGGCCTGCTTTGCCCGATGCCTGTCGTCAAAATTGCCAAGTTCATCAAGGAAGTGGAAGTCGGGCAGACTGTCGAAGCTTTTGCCACCGACCCCGGCGTGATGGCCGATATCCCGGCTTGGTGCCGCACCACCGGCAATGAGCTGGTTTCCATTGAGAAGCTGGATAAACAGTTCCGCTTCGTCGTCCGCCGCCTGAAATAGTCCACTGGTTATCCGTATGAACCCAGTCCTGGTATTTCAGATCCTGACGCTGGCTGCGCTGGTGTTCAGCGCGGCGGCTTTTGCCCGGCGCCTGCGCGTCTTCAACAGCCTATCGCGCCCCAAAGACCGTTCGCTGACCAAGGGCCAGCCCAGCCTCGGCATTTTGTATGCTTACACCCTGGGTATGGCGCCCTGGGCCAAGGAAAGCACCCGTCTGCATGCCGCTGCTTACCTGCGCGGCGTGGCCTTCCACCTGGGTATTTTCCTCACCCTGGCTCTGTTAATCGCCAGCCCGTGGATTCCTGCGCTGCCGCCCAACCTGCTGGCGGCGCTGGCGGTGTGCTGCGGCCTTGGCGCCCTGTTTGGCCTGGCGGGGTTCGTCTTCCGCTTTGTCGAGCGCACCCTAAAAGTTGTCAGCGCCCCAGATGACTATTTCGCCGTGCTGCTGGTCAGCCTGTTTATGGCCGCCGCGGCTGCCTGGCTGGTCATCCCGGCGGCATACCCGTGGTTCTACATCCTGGGCATCGTGACCTTGGTGTATGCCCCGTTGGGCAAGATCCGCCACTGCATCTATTTTGCCTACTCGCGCCTGTTCTTCGGCGCGTATTTTGGCAGGCGCGCCGTGCTGCCCCACAGCCAGCAAATCCGCCCCTCGTGAGGTTCACCATGACACATACTGTCGAAACCGCCCTTGCCGTCCTGGAAAAACAGCTCACCCAGCCTCTGCTGGCCGCCATCGAAGTCTGCGCCCGCTGCGGCATCTGCGCCGAATCATGCCACTACTTCCTGGCCGAGACGAAAACCGAGTACACCCCGGTCGCCAAGGCTGAAGAACTGCGCAAAGTTTACCGCGCCGAGCATGATTTCCTCGCGCGTCTCTTCCCAGCCTGGACTGGCGCCGAGAAACTGACCGAAGAGAGCCTGGCACACCTGGCCCACGTGGCCTTCCAGACTTGCACTTTGTGCTACCGCTGCACCACCAACTGCCCAATGGGCGTGGACACCCCGCTGTTGATGAGCGCCGTGCGCGCCATGGCGACCGCCGCCGGGCAGGCGCCCGAAGTGCTGGAGATGCTGGCCGACGCCGCCATCGAAAAAGGCAAAGATCCCTCCATTTATCTTGACTTCTTCCGCGAGAGCATTATTGATATGGAAACAGAACTGCAGGCGCTGACAGGCAACCCGAACGCCCGCATCCCCCTGCAGAAAAAAGGCGCCAAAAAGCTGTACGTGGCCCTGGCCGGCGCTCACACCATTTTGCCCGCCGCGGCCATCTTCGAAACAGTGGGTGAGGACTGGACGTTGAGCATTTTCGAAGCCGCCAACTACGGCGTGTTTTTGGGTGACGCCAGCCGCGCCAAGGCAATTGCCAAGCGCATTGTGGATGAAGCGACTGAGCTGGGCGTGGAAGAGATCATCATTTCCGAATGCGGCCATGCCTACTTCGCCATGCGCTGGTCGGCGCCCAACTGGTTCGGCGAGGCGTTCAAGTTCCGTGTGCGCTCGATCGTCGAGCTGATGGCCGAGTACGTGGAACAGGGGCGCCTGAAGCTTGATCCCAACGCCAATCCCGAGGCCATCACCTACCACGATTCGTGCAACATGGCCCGCAAAGGCGGGGTGATTGAAGAACCGCGCACCGTATTGAAAGCAGTGACCACCAATTTCCGCGAACTGACCCCCAACCGCGACGAAGCCCTGTGCTGCGGCGGCGGGGCCGGCCTGGTGGCTGTGCCGGAGGCTTACGACATCCGCATGCAGGCCGGCAAGCCCAAGGTCGATCAAATTCGCCGCTCGCAAGCAAGCGTGGTGGTGGCGGCCTGTGAAAACTGCCGCCTGCAGATCGGCGACTTGAGCGAGGCCTATGAGATGGGTGTGACAGTTACCGCCCTGGCCGACCTTGTGGTCAAGGCCATGCGCCTGCCGGGCAACCAGCCTGTGGCCATGCCTGCGGCTTTGGCCCCTTTTGAGGCAAGCATCACCAATTCATAGCTCCACGAATCGACCGCATTTTTTGCATGTGACACAACCACCGGCCAACACAGGTCGGTGGTTGTGTTTTAGGTGTGGGTGATAATCAAGGGTCGGTCTCCGCTTCTACTGGTTGAGCTAGTCAACTTCCATCCCCATTTAATCTTCTACTGGTAGAATATCTCTACTAATGATGATTTTAAACAAGAGAAAAGCCCTGACCTTTGTCAATGTTTGTATAGCAATTCGCCATCACTGATCAAGGCGTTAGCTGATTTCCTGCAGCAGAATAGCTGTTCTGTTTTCAAAGGGCTGAATGTCAAAAATAAAACACGTGGATTCGAAAGAGGACTTGTATGAGAAGTGATCTTTCAACGATCATGACTTTTGATTTAAAGCAGATGGTCACGTTAATCAATGCTCAGCTTGAGCAAATACGCCAGACTGCTCAAACCGGTATGCCGCCAGCCTCATACAGCTTGCAGCAAGGTCTGGCACAACTTTCCAATCAAATGCAGCGCCTCACCAACCAGGTTAACCAGCTTGAGGATGACCATAACAACCTGGTGGCGTTGGCCGAAATTGGCCAGGTGGTCAATTCCACGCTCGAGTTGAGCCAGGTATTGCAGGTTGTAATGGATACAATTATTCGGCTGACTGAAGCCGAAAGAGGTTTCTTAATGCTGCGGGAGGGCGGGTCGGCAAAAGGCAAATTAACCATGCGCGTGGCGCGTAATTGGGAAAAAGTGTCGCTCGATTCATCGGAATTTGCCATCAGTCAGACGGTAATTGAACGGGTCGCCTCGGGCGGCGAATCGGTGGTGACCACGAATGCACAAGAAGATCCACGATTCGGTGGACAAGAGAGTATTATTGCCTACAACCTACGCTCAATTTTATGCGTGCCTTTAAAAGTGAAGAACGACATCACTGGTGTGATCTACACAGACAATCGTATCCGCACAGGCATCTTTACAGAAGCAAAACGCACCCTGCTGTCGGCTTTTGCCAACCAGGCAGCGGTGGCGATTGAAAATGCGCGCTTGTTTGAATCAGTGCGGCGTACACTCGATGAAGTCACCAGGTTGAAGAACTTGATGGATAATGTATTTGCTTCTATAGCCTCAGGCGTTATCACAGCCGATGTGCAAGACCGCATCTTAATGTGTAACAAAGCAGCCGAAGGGATCCTTGGGTGGGCTCCAACCCAGATGATTGGCCATTCGCTGAACGAAATTCTGCCGCCAATTTCAGCCGAATTGCCCGGCCGTGTGGCAGGAGTGCGTCAACAGAATGAGCCTGTTGTTGGATTGGAATACGCCTCCGACCTGGCCCACCGCGGCCCGGTGGTTTTAAGTATGAATATGGCGCCTCTGAAAGATTCGGCAAATGCCACCCAGGGCGTGGCGATTGTGATGGAAGATCTGACTGAGCGCAAACGCCTGGAAGCTCAATACCGCTTGTTTGAACGCATGGTTTCTCCGGCTGTGATCGGCATGTTGGATCCAGATAAACTGCAGTTAGGCGGGCGGCGCACGCAAATAACCACCTTGTTCGCAGATGTGCGCGGTTTTACATCGTTTGGCGAAAAACATGATCCTGAACAATTGGTTTCGATCCTCAACCGTTATCTTTCGGTGGCAGCAGGAGCAATCCTTGATCAGCAAGGCACCATTGATAAATTTTTGGGCGATGCGATCATGGCCTGGTTCAACGCCCCCATTCCTCAGCCAGACCATATGGTGAGGGCAGTGAAAGCTGCCTTAAAAATGGTGAAGGCCATTCGAACTCTGCATGAAGAACTGCCCCCCGAATTTCACCTGTCATTTGGCGTGGGAATCCATTACGGCGATGCTGTGTTGGGCCTGGTGGGGAATGAAATGCGCCTGGATTACACAGCCATCGGTGACAGCGTAAATACTGCCAAGCGCATCCAGGAACATTCGGCAGGCGGCCAGATTTTGATCAGTGAACAGGTTTACCGCCAGCTTGTTGACCGTCTGATCGTACGCCCGGTGGATCCAATTATTGCCAAGGGGAAAAGCCAGCCGCTCTCTGTATATGAATTGCTGCGGGTGCTCTAACCGCCAGGCGTGTTCATCGGGCATCCCTCGATCTACACAATACTGTAAACAAAAAAGCTGGGGCTGTCACCAAAGTTCCTTTTTGGCAGCCCCAGCTTTTTTAAGCGAATTAACGGCGGATTCAAACCTCGCGGCGTTTTTGCATAATTACTGTGCCGGCAAACAAAATCAGGCAGATCAATGCCTGGGCGCCCCAGGAAGTGTAGAGCGTGTTCAAATAGGTTGGGCGGTCATTTTTGTTGACGAACGTCCAGCCATAATCATTTTTGTAACGCCGGATAGTGGATTCGGCAGAACCAACAGCAATCGCCCGTTTGACTTTCAGCTCGGTGAGATCTTTTTGGTAGGCTTCAAGATCAGTTTTGTATTTTTCTTGAGCGCTCTGATAAGCATCAATTTTCTTCTGGTAATCGCTGCGAATTTGATCCACTTTTTTATTGTAATCATTCAGTTGAGCCAGGTACTGCTGCAGGAGCAGATTGTTATTGGGATCAGCCGGCTGTTTAGGGGCCTCTGGGAAAACGGGATCAGCCGGCTTTGCCCCAGGATCGACTGGTTTGGCAGGATCCGGTTTGTCAATGGCGGCATCGTAATAAGATCCCAGGCCAGGGAAGTTACATGTTTTTTCACGCAAAGCATTCTCGCCCATACAGGTGCACTGCGCATTTTTCTGATCCAAGGTGAGCTTGTCTTGGGCATCTTTGGAAAGCTTCCAACACGAATCAGCCGCTACATCTGACCCAGCGCCGCCAATCGCAACAGCCGCCTGGAATGCCCAGCGGCTGGATGCAGGGGCTGTCGCTGCGCTGGGCAGGGGAACCAAGGCGCCGCTCAGCACCATCTGTGGGATGATAAACATGATCAGCAGCAGCGGAGCGGAGTTTGCATTGGGAGCCAATGCTGATGCAAAGAAACCCATCATCACACCGGCCATAATCAAGAGGAACACCGTGATGAAGAAGAAAAGCATTTCCTCGCGACCACCGGGGACATCGAAAGCCAGGTAACGAATTACTGTGTAGCAAATTGTCTGGTACACTGCCAGAAGCAGAGCAATCCAGATTTTTGAGAAAATATACGACGAGAGGCGTAAATTCACCATGCGCTCGCGTTTATAAATTTCACGCTCTTTGACCAACTCCCGCATAAAGGCCAGGCCGCCCACCAGGATTGTGGTGTTGGTCAGAACGATCAGAGTGATGATCATATTGTTGAAACTGCCATCTTTGAAAGACAGCGGATTCCGCCCGGCGCCTTGGGCCAGAACAAAGTCGAGCGAGGCCATCATCGGTGCGGTGAGCAAAAGCAGGGCCAGGCTGAACTTGTCGCGAGTTAAAATCTTTACATTGCGACCGGAAAGGATGAAGAATTGGCGCATTCCCGAAACTTGCTTCGATTGATTTAACAGCTTTGAAGCTGCCTGGGGAGTGTGCTTTTTATCTGCAGTGAGGGCTCCGCTCTTCTGCAGCGGCTCGGTAATGTATTTGGCATAAGCGGGATGCTCGCGGTAGCGCTTGGCCCAATCCGCTCCCTTGCCCAGTTCGCTTTTATCGAGCAGGGTGTAAATATTGTCAAACTCCATCGGGCTGGCGCGCCGGTCGCGTTCGCCGCGGTACTGGTCGAAGTAGGCCAGGGCTTCTTCCGGCGGCCCGAACCAGGCCAGGTAGCCCCCGCGAGCCAGAAACACCACTTTATCGGCCAGCATCACGTTTTTGGTAGCGTGAGTGATCATCACTATGGTGCGGCCCTGGTCGGCCAGGCGGCGCATGAGACGCATCAGCTCAGTCTCCATGCCAGGGTCGAGGCCGGAAGTCGGTTCATCCAGGAAGAAGAGCCCGGGCTTGGTGATCAGTTCGACGCCAATCGAGACGCGCTTTTGTTGGCCTCCACTGAGCTGGCTGATTTGGGTATCTCTGCGGTGCGCCAGGTCCAGGTCAACCATTACTTCTTCAATGCGCTTCACGCGCTCTTCTTTGGTGGTATCGGGGGGCATGCGCAGTTGAGCGGCATAATCCAACGCTTCGAAAACAGTCAGCTCCATGTGGATAATATCTTTTTGAGGCACATAGCCAATTGTGGAGCGGATAGCATCGAATTCTTTGTAAACATCAATCGTGCCGTTGACCATCACCCGGCCGTGGGTGGCAGGCCGGTAACCGGTGATGGCATCCACCAAGGTGGATTTGCCCCCGCCGCTCTGCCCAACCACGACGATAAATTCTTTAGGCTCGAAAACCAATGAGGTGTCTTGGATAATATTAAGATTCTTGCGCACCCATTTGTTCAAGCCGATGACCTCAACGCGCACCCCGCCTTCACTGTGGTCAGATTGGGAAAAAGCATTTTCATCCACGATGAACCGGTAAGGACCGATCTGGATCGCTTCGCCTGGATGCACCCAGACGTCACCAGTGATCCTTTTGCCGTCAACGAAGGTGCCGTTGCTGCTGCGCAGATCGCGCACCCGGAAGCGTTGGCCGACCTTTTCCACCTCGGCGTGAAAGCTGGATACCGTAGGCGCTGGAAGTACAATCGAGTTATCTGTGTGACGGCCAATGGTCATCACCTTGTTTTCGGTGAATTGGATTTTACGGGTAAAGGCTTTTTCTGCTTCCTCTGCGGGTGACAGGAAATCCAGAATGACCATTTCACCCGGGCCCCAGCCGCCGAGACGGATTTTCGCCCCATGATGCAGTCGAACAGGCTCCATCACTGGCGAGCCGTCCAACAGCAGTGCATTGCTGATGTTGGGAATGGGAACGAGGTAATAGTCATTGCCTCGTTTTTCTAAATCGGCGTGATGGCGTGAGACGAATTTATTGCTTAAGACGACCTCATTCTCGGGGGCGCGGCCGATGTGGATTTGTGAGTTGGTCAGGGTAAATATCCGCGGCGCCTGACCGGATTCGTTTACCACGAGCTGAGGTGATTGAACCGAAGCGGGCACGGCACCCGGGAGGGGAACTCGAGTGATGATCGTTCTACCGGCCGGGTCGACAGAGTCCATTGGCAGGCTGGCATCAGAGTTTGGTTTGATAACAACTGTTCTTTCGGTAGACGGCGGAGCCGGCGGCCCGGCTGAAACGGGTGGCGCAGCCTCCTGCGGCTTCGATGGTTCTGGCGGGCTGTAAAATTTCAGCGGAACATCGGCTGAACTAGGTGGAAGCGGGGTAGATGGCTGCGCCGCAGCCGAGGAAACTGCAGGTTGTTCAGAATTTGCGGCGGCCTCGGGCGGTGCAGAAAATGCAGCCTCAAGAGGCTTATTCAAATTACCTTTGTCAGCGGTTGACGTCTTGGGGTGTTCCGGCGTCATAGGCGCTGCCTCGGGAGCAACCAGGACGATGAGCACATCCAGGCCTACGCGCACCTCGTCGCCGTCTCTAAGCGGAGATTTCCCTTGCACGCGTACATTATTAATAAAGGTGCCGTTGCTGCTGCCCAGGTCTTCAATTTGATAACCATCAGGCTCGCCTGTGATGATGGCATGCCGGCGTGAGACCGAACCGGAGTTGAATATCACATCCGCTGGTGGAATGCGTCCAATTAACATCGGCAGCTTGGTCAAGGCGATTTTGTCTCCCTTGTTTGCTCCGGCGGTAATCAGAAAATAGTCTTGTTCTTGGTTCACACTTATCTCCATTGGTTCAATATAAATTCACGTACGCTCATTGATGTCTCCAAACCGCAGCGCCGACGGCGTTTAGCCAATATCCCGATCGCGCAGACGGAACAATATGTGCCTGATATTAAAGAAGACGGCGAAGACGAGGAAGAGCTGGTAAAGGGGGTTTCGCGCCAGCGCTGAAAACGCACTGGATAGAGTGAGCGGCTCATTTTGGAGAAATGCAGATACCGCCAAAAGCCCCAAACCGAACAAAGTTACGACCAGGATACGCCCGGCCAGGCGGCTGAGCACACTGGTCGAGAAGATCCACTTATCTACTGTCGCACCCAGGTTGACCAGCGGCTTGCCGAGTGTGGTTTGGGTGCGGATCATCAAGTCGGTGAATGTTTTGCCGAGTTCTTCCAGGTTAAGGAAGAAACTGTCGCCGGCGTTATCTTTCAATCTCGCACGCCATTTTTTCTTCACCAGTTCAGCGCGATCCTTCATGAACAATGTGTATTCTTCATATCGGTCGAGTTGGTTGTCCAGGCGCAGTACAATCGAATCGTACAGCAGGGTCGCGCGAATCATGCGCAGCATGTGCAGGTTCATGGGCAGGTTGAACTGCTGTGAGATGCGAATCAGAACCAGCCATTGGCGGGCAGAAGTACGCTCCCAATACTGAGTGTACTTGGCAGGTGTATTAAAGGTGTGCAGTACGCGCATGTATTCATCTTGGAAACGCTTCACCAGAGACGGCACATCCACTGGAGGAAGGGGATCCATCAGAGTTAGAGAAGCGCGCGTCATGGCTTCCACATCCTTGTTCTTCATGCTCAGCACCATCTGCTCCAAGGCAGTGCGCTGTTGGCTGTTGAAACTGCCGCAGCTTCCAAAATCAATGAAAGTGATCTCGCTGTTCGGGCGGACAAGGATATTCGCAGGATGTGGATCGGCGTGGAAAAAAAGATGTTCATCCATGCTCCAGAAAGCCGCCCACAATATGCGGCGCGCCAGCAGCGGCGGGTCGATATTCAGCTTCCGCAGCAGAGCCAGGCCCTGCGGCGTATTTTGCTCGACCAGCGCAATGACCTCCCACAGCCACATACCTGAAACGAATTCCTGCACCAGAACTTCACTGCTGGAATATTCGAAATACACGCGCGGGGCAGTGAAGAAAGTCTTGCCCGATTGGTCGACATTGCGCCGGAAGGTGTCTTGGAAGCGCCCTTCACGGCGGAAATCCAACTCTTCCAAAAGGATATCACGCAGTTCTCTGCGCAGATTGTGGGTATAACCGGGGCGGACGAACGTCAGGAATTCGGCCAGCCCAGCGATCCAATCGAGAACTCGCAAATCGGCCAGGAATACTTCGACGATACCTGGCCGGCGAATTTTCACGACAACCTTTTCGCCATTCTTGAGGATGGCCTGGAAAACGCAGGCCAGGGAGGCTGAGCCGATTGGTTTGGGGTCAAAGACGGCAAAAACTTCCTGCCAGGGGCGATGAATTGTGCGTTCAATGGCTGCCAGCGCTTCTTCGGTAGAAAAAGGCACCATGCGGTCGAGCATTTTTGACAGCTCCACGCAGTATGCCCAAGGCACCAAGTCAATGCGCATCGCTACTTGTTGGCCCAGCTTGACAAAGGTACCGCCAGCGCGTTCGAGCGTTTCGCGCAGGCGCACCGCTCGCCGCTCCACCGTGTCGCGGCGCAGCAGGCGGTCGCCCAGGCTGCCGAACAGAATGGCGCTCAGCACTCTCAACCAGGTGAAAAACCGCCTCAGGCTGCGCCAAACACTGATCTTAATCACAATGGGTTCGACGTATGGCAGCCACTGCTTGCGTTCGGCTGCTTGCTCTTCTTCACCAGCCTGGACGCGGCGCGGTAAGCTCTGCAGGATTTCTTTCGCAGGAGCATAGTCCGAATGGCGTTGGGGTAAAAACGGCGCTCGCTCAGAGCGCTGTCTGCGCCATTTGTCCACTGCCGTGAAGACAGGCTTGCGTATCCTAATCGAGCCGGAATCTGCCTGGGTGTTCATCGAGGATTACACATCTTTGTCATCCATACGGAATAAAACTGTACGGCCGCTGATAAATACCAGCATCAGCAAGATGATTTGATAGATAGGGTTTGCAATGGTGCTGGCGATCGCCGCGCGCCCATCCAGCGGGCCAAGCCTGTACAGATAATCATTTGCCACAAGCAAACCCGCCATCACACCGGTCAAAGTGAGTACCTGGGCAGCGAAACGCACCAGGATATACACAGCAAAGGACCATTTGCTCATTAACACGTTGAAATTGACCGTGGGCAATGAAAACATATGCATGGTGCGAAAGAGCAGGCCTTCTACAGTTTGGAAAACCCGGTCCAAACGAAGAACAACTTGCTCGTTCGATTTGCCCTCCAGACGGTCCAAAACGTTCTCGGTGACGCGCCGCCGTGCTTGTTCAGCCTTGTAGCGATCAAAACGCCGGAATGCGTGCACGAAATTAATTTCAGGATCCAGGCGTACAGCCTGGGATTCGAGCAACAATGTTGCGCGCAGCAGGCGCAGCACTTCAATGTCGATCGTAATCCCAAACTTGCGAGCCAGGCGGACCATTCCAATCCACTGGATGGCTGAGGTGCGCTCCTGCCACGGCACACTGCAAGGATCGGCTTCCAATGCATACAATAACTGCCAATTATACGTTTCCAATTCTTGGGTCAATTCGATCAAATCAATCGGTGGCAGCGGCTCCATGAGAATAAGCAAGGCGCGCGCCATGTTCTGCGGATCGCGCTGCCAGGCATAATGCAGGTTTTGGCGCAGCGCTTGCTGGCGGGAGCGGCTGAGGGTACCGGTGGTTGAAAAGTCGATGAAATATAGCTTACTGTCCTGACCGACGATAATGTTGTGCGAATTCGGATCAGCATGGAAGAAAAGATTTTCTTCCCTGGCCCAATAATTTACCCACAAGAGTCTCTTGGCAACTTTCTTGGGATCTATATTCAGCTCGCGGGCGTGCTCCAGGTAGCCTGCGTGGCCCTGCTCGATGCCGACCAGGAGCTCCCACAGCCACATACCACTGGCAAAGCCGTTCACTACGACTTCTTCGCCAGAGAGATCCAGGTAAATTTGGGGAGAAGAAAAGAACCTCTTGCGCGACTGATCTGCAGCGCGCTTGAAAGCATCCTGGCGGCGGGCTTCCTGGACAAAATCCAGCTCTTCCAACAGCATGTTGCGGATTTCGTCACGCATGCCCTGGGTGAAACCAGGGCGAAAGATCGTCAGCAGTTCAGCTGTAATCAGGAGCCATTCAAAGGCTTTTAGTTCCGCCATGAACTGCTCCCCAATCCCAGGGCGGCGCACTTTAACGGCGACTTTTTCACCGGTATGCAGGACAGCCTGGTAAATGCAAGCTACTGAGTTGGAATAAATTGGCTCTGGATCAAACTGGGCAAAACTGGCCGAAAGAGGTTTTTTGGTGGTGCGCTCGATGATCGCAATTGCCTGTTCCACAGGAAAAGGCTTCATCCGATCGATCATATGGGAAAGCTCGTCGCTGTAAACCCAGGATATTAAATCGACTCGCAGCGACAGGTGAATGCCCATCTTCACGAACGAGCCCCCCGCCCGTTCAAAGGCGCGCCGCAAACGCCTGGCGCGCTGCCTGACATTGTCCCGACTGCGCAGCTTATCAAATATCACGTTAGCGGCAAAAATTACCAGCAGTTGGAGCCAGGTAAAGAAACACCGGATGGCGCGTAACGTATTGGTCGGAAAAGCCACAAAACGCATTTGCGGCAGCTCAGTGTCTTCAATGGAAACCTTGATCATCTGCCGGCGCGGCAAAGCTGCCAATGAGCCAGGGCCTTCTTTTATGTGTACAGGTTCAGTGAGGTTGTCCAAGCCGGTAACGAATCAAACCATCAGTTCTCGAAAGCTCACTGGTGGTTGATCAGACTATTAAATCCGCCAGAGGCGGATAAACTTGGAAGCACGGCGCAGGCTGCGGCGCATTCGTTTGCGGTAGCTGATTGGGTTGACTGCTTCGGCAATATCCACAGGTATATCAGCAGCTTCTTTCAGCGCGGCGCTGCCAGCCTTGGCGGTGTTGTTGATAAAATCCTCGATTGCCCCGTCCGTCTTTGCTCGTGCAGACTGGTTGCGTTCGCGTTCGTACACATCCATGCCTTTCGAGACAGCCTTGCTGGCTTTTCTGGCAATGCTCACCATGTTTTCATCCAGCTTCTGGATATCCCTGAGCCCGCGGGTATATTTCATCTTTCTTTCAGAGCCGCCCTCGGGCGCACTGGCTTCTTCTTTTTTATTGCGCTTTTTTCCACCCTTTTTGAGTTTCAAGACAATCGGCTTCACGGTCTCGTCTGGGTGGCTGTTTGAACGGTTCATAAGACTAAGCTTGTTCTGATTTTCATCGCTCATAGCAACCTCATTTCATCAGGGGGAAAACCAATTTTTCTAAGCCTTTGCGTTTGATCTTCTTCTTGTAAATTAAAATAACTGGAACAAATACTTTGCCATCTGCTTCGGCGCCAAGCATTTCCCTGGTCTCATCGACTACATTAAGCACCTCATCCCATAATTCGCCTTTGCCCTTTTTGAGATCTTTGATATTGCCTGGTTTCTGGCTGCCGAGATCAATTACGATAGGTTGAGTCATTTCGGATGTTTTTGTTTCTGAAGATTCTGCCATTCTTCTCCTCATTTTCCAGCTTTTGAAATTATGAATTTTTCTCAAGAATATCTTAATTTTTCAGCATTGACAAATAAGATTGTTAGATATATGATAAATTTTACCCCAAAACAATAATTTATGGGGTCTTGTTTTATATTTAATATGTGTCATTGATTAATAAAAATTAAAGTATCTCTTTGGATAATTTAACCATAAACTGGAGAGAGCGTATGTCATTCAATTTGCAAGAAAACACAATTGGTGGCGCAGAGCCTATTTCACTGGTTGGTATCGGCTGTAAACTGCCAGGAAATATAGATTCCCCCGCCGATTTAATCTCCGCGCTGCGCGAAGGCAGGGACATGGTCTCGGATGTGCCTCGCTCGCGCTGGAATGTGGAAGCTTTTTACGATCCAGATCCGATGACGCCGGGTAAGACCTACGTACGCAAAGGCGGTTTTATCGAAGATATCAATACGTTTGACGCTGGCTTCTTCGGTATCTCGGATGCGGAGGCCTTGCGCATGGACCCTCAGCAGCGCCTGGTGCTGGAAATTGTGTGGCATGCCCTGGAAGATGCTGGCCAGCCCGCAGAAGAGCTGATGAACAGTAACACCGGTGTGTTCCTGGCGATGATGAATACCAACGGTTATTCGCAGTTGAAGGGTATTTACGAAGGCCCGCTGGGCATTACCGGCTACGATGCGATGGGCGATGCGATGAGCATTTCGGCCGGACGAATTTCGCATTTTCTAGGCCTGGAAGGCCCTTGCCTGACGGTAGATACCGCTTGCTCCAGTTCCCTGGTGGCCCTGCATCTGGCTCGCCAGAGCATCCTTTCTGGCGATTGTGATACCGCCATTGTGGTGGGCGTAAATGTCATGTTGCATCCGGGCCTGCACATCGCCTTTTCGAAAGTTGGCTTAATGTCGCGCCTCGGGCGCTGCGCGGCTTTTGATGCTTCGGCAGATGGTTATATTCGCGGCGAAGGCTGCGTGGCGGTGGTGCTTCGCCGCCAGTCGCAGGCAATCGAGCGCGGTGATCGCATCTATGCCAGCATTGTTGGCACGGCAGTCAACCAGGATGGACATACCCCAGCCTTAACCGCGCCCAATGGACGCAGCCAGGAAAAAGTGATCCGCAGCGCGCTGGCGCGCACCGGGCTGAGCCCCAATGATATCGGCTATTTGGAAGCGCACGGCACTGGCACACCGGTGGGCGACCCGATTGAAATGAGCGCTATTGTCAATGTGTTTGGCCCCAACCGTCCCAGTGAAAATCCGCTGTATGTTGGCTCTGTCAAGAGCAATTTTGGTCATCTCGAAGCAAGCGCAGGCCTGCTTGGCCTGGTGAAGGCCGCCTTGTCTTTGAAGAATGAAGAAATTCTGCCCAGCATCCATTTCAAACAGCTTAATCCTGGGATCAATCTGGGGCGAGCACCCATCCAGGTTGCCACCCGGCGCATCCCCTGGCATCGCAACGGTCAGCCGCGTCTCGCCAGCATCAACTCTTTTGGCTACAGCGGCACCAATGCACATGCCATTCTGCAGGAGGCCCCCATTTCCAGCAATGGCCACGCGCCGCAGGAGCCCTCGGGCCTGATGGCGCGCGACGGCGGCATGCTGCTCATCTCGGCTAAGTCAGCGGCAGCACTCGAAGACCTGGCCGACAAATGGGTAGCTTTCCTGGAAAAAGACGACACACACTCACTGCGCGATCTCCTCTATTCTGCCGCCCTCGACCGCACTCAGCACAACTACCGTTTGGCGGTGGTCGGCTCGCAGCGCGAAGATATAAAGAACAAGCTTTCCACCTGGCGGATGGGCCGCACTCCCCAAGGACTGGCGGTAGGACAGGGCCTATCCCGCATCCGGCCGCGCCTGGCTTTCATGTTTACCGGACAGGGCGCTCAATATGCCGGTATGGGCCAGGAGCTGTACAACACTGAGCCAGTCTTTGCCGCCGCCCTGCGTCGCGTGGCTGAGGTGATCGACCCTGTGTTAGGAGTGCCGCTGTTGGATGTGCTGTTTGGGGAAAAATCAGCCGAATACCTTGAGAACACCCGATATGTCCAGCCGGCGCTCTTTGCCATCGAATATGCCCTGGCCGACCTGCTTGGCCATTGGGGTATAAAGCCAGATTATGTCATCGGACACAGTATTGGCGAGCTGGTAGCCGCCTGCGTGGCTGGCATGCTCGACCTGGAAGATGCTGCCCTTTTTGTGGTCACCCGCGGCCGCCTGATGGGCCAGCTGCCTGCCGGCGGCAAAATGTTAGCCATCGGCGCAGCCTTGGAACAGGTGCAGAAGTGGGTGCAGGGCCGTGAGAATGAAATCTCGATTGCCACGGTGAATGGGCCGCGTGCGGTGGTGGTCTCGGGCACTGCTGAGGCTGTCGCGGCCGTGGATGAGCTGGCCCAGGCTGCCGGGCGCAAGACCAAGGAATTGGAAGTTTCGCACGCTTTCCACTCTCCGCTGATGGATCCGATCCTGGATGAACTAACACAGGCTGCCACATCCATGCGCATCCATCCTGCCTCCCTGCCCATCGCTTCCAATACTACTGGCGACTTTTTCAATGATGATGTGCCCGCCAATTACTGGAGCACTCAGGTGCGCCAGGCCGTGTTGTTCCACCAGGGCATGGAGAAGATCATCGAGGCTGGCTGCACCATTCTGGTTGAAATTGGCCCCCATCCTGCCTTAACGCCGGCCGTGGTGACTGCCTTTGACGCGCCGAATCTGCAGATTATTCCCACCTTGAAGCGCGATAGAAACGACAATACTAACCTGCTCGGCAGCCTGGCGGCGCTGTATGTCTCTGGGGCCGGGTTAAAAGTCGAACGCCTGTATGATGGTGCGCCTTATCAGCGAGTCTCTCTTCCGCTCTACCCTTTCCGGCAGGAGAAATACTGGCTCAATTCCACCGGAATCCTGGATGTCGGACCGGCAGATTACCCCTTGATGAACCCGGGCGCCGCGGCCGAGGAACTTCCCACCCTGCCCGAACTGCATCCATTGTTGGGTACACTGGTCAGCCATACCTCTCGTAAGCTGGTTTTTGAAAACAGCTTTAAGACCTCCATTCCCTGGACAGATCACCGCGTGCTGGACACGACCATCTTCCCCGGCACCGGTTACCTGGAAATGGCAGCGCGTGGTTTTGCCGCCGCCTCTGGCCAGCAGTGGCGCCCGGTTGAGTTGAAAGACGTGGTGTTCGAACGCCCGCTGGTGCTTTCTTACAAGGCCAAGAAAAAATTGACGCTGACTCTGGAGTTCAGCACGCGCGGGCGCGATGTAGCCAATTTTATGATCACCTCCGACGAAGTCACTTGCTGCAGGGGGCGCATTTTGTCAGTGGACAGCGCCCTGGAGAAAGTAGACCTGGCAAAAGAACTCGCGGGCCGCGTGTCTGAACTAAAAATTGGTCCATTCTATAACGAACTGCGCAGCAGCGGCCTGGACTTTGGCGCAAATTTTGCCAACGTGCGTGAGCTCTGGCTGGGTCAGCCCCAATCGGGCGAGGCCTATGGCCGGGTTGCTAACGGCCCCGGCGTGGATGAATCCGATCCGTACCGCAGCGCCATCCTGCTGGACAGCTGCCTGCACCCATTGGGCGCGGCCGTCGGCATGTTTGATAATAAAGGGCGTGAAGGCGCTGTCGTGCAGACGGCCATCCAATCAATTTTCATCCGCCGCCCACTGCCAGGCCAGGCCTGGAGCCGCGTGCGCGTCAGTGCGAACGGCGACGGACGTGCTGCTTTGGGCAACCTGCGTGTTATGGCTGAGGACGGTGAAGTGCTGGTGAAGATCGAAAATCTCGAACTGCGCCGCATGACCTCCTTGAACGGCGGTAATGACGGCAGCGTTCGAGGAACTGGCGGCGGCGCCGCTTCGCAGCTCTTTAAATCACGCAAAGAACTGGTTGTCATGCTCGCACCGTTAGCCCGACGGGAACGCATTGGCTTGCTTTCCAAGTGGCTGACCGCCGAAATCAAAGATATCATGGGACAGGCTGCCGAAGGCCTGAGCCTCGACAAACTGCCGCCCTCCACAGCGTTCCTGGAAATCGGGCTGGATTCGCTGCTTGTCACCGAATTACAGCGCCGCATCCAGGAGAAACTGGAATTCCGTTTCAAACCTATGCAAGGGCTGGATTACCAGTCGATTGAATCGCTGGCGAATTATATTTTGACGGATGTGCTGGCTGCTGATCTGGCGCCTGCCCGGGCGCTGGAGCCAGTTCCTGCTGCGGACTGACCTTACTTAATAGATATAAAGGTAAAGATAAATGGAAAACTCAATTGCTGTGGATTTAGATTTCGCCCGTGATTACATCGAGAGGAATCTTGACCGTCGGCAGGTCAATAAGATTCAGCACGCCTTTCCATCCCCCCGTTTCTGGCACGAGACGGACATCCCGGTTGCTCAGATGGTGGAAGACCGCCACCGCCTGCAGGACCGCGGCTTGGGCTCCCCGATCAATCTGTACGTAGGTGTGCCCTACTGTATCCAGACGGACCCGGGCAAGTGTGGATACTGCCTGTTCCCGGTGGAGCTCTTCACCGGAAATGTGGACCTGGAGCGATACTTTGAATATCTCAAGCGCGAAGTGGACATGTATCGTGATGGTATTTCTGGCTTGCCGCTCGGGGCTGTGTTCTTTGGCGGCGGCACCTCCAACCTGTACAAAGCCGAGAAATACCACGAGCTGATGGATTTGGTGCGTTCGCTTTTCCCGGTCATCCCCGATTATGTAGATATCACCTTGGAAGGCATTCCCCAGCTCTTCACGCGGGAGAAAATCCAGGCGATCAAAGAATCGGGAATGAACCGCATCAGCATGGGCGTTCAGCAGGTCAATGAGCGCCTGAACAGCTTCAGCGGTCGCAAGCAGAAGACCCAACATGTCATTCAAACCCTGGAGTGGGCCAGGGAGTTTGGCCTGGCTGCCAATATCGACCTGATTTTTGGCTGGCCCCAACAGACCGTCAAGACAATGGTCGAAGACCTGGAAACCGCTATCAGTTGGGGAGTGTACGATATCACCCATTACGAGCTGAATGTGGGCGGCCCGACGGATTTCGCCCTCAACCGCTACCATGAACTGCCCAGCACCCTGAGCAACCTGGAAATGTACAAAGTGGCCCGCGAACTGCTCATCAGCCACGGCTACCAGCAGATCACCGCCTACAACTGGCGCAAGCCGGGCGACCCTTTCAGCCGCCGGTATGAGGAAGGCGTTACCCACCGCTTCGATAACATGGATACCCTGGGCCTGGGCTACGCCGCTCTCACTTTCTTCAGCGACGTGGCTTTAGATGAAGGGCACTCCTGGTCCTTTATCAACTGGCGCAACCTGGATGAATACAAGGCGCGCATCGACCGGGGTGTCTTTCCAACCGAAGTTGGTTTCAAGCACGAACGTGAAGATTTCATGATTTCATTGATCTGGCGCAATTTGTTTGGTATGGAATTGGACCGCAAGAAATTCCAGGATTCCTTCGATACCGACATTTACCAATATTTTGAGGGTGTCTGGAAAGCGCTGGAAGAATTTGAGTTTGTTGAGATAACGCCTGAAAAAATCCGCCTGGTGGGCGATGGGCCTTTCTATACTCCCCTGATTCAGACTCTGCTGGCAGAAAAACGCTACCAGTATCTGCGTGAAAAAATGGTCATGGAAATCCAAACAGCCTGATCGCCAGGTGAGATGACATGACGAAATCTGACGGACCTCCTGAGATTGGACAGATTCGGGCGGAACTTAAACGCCTGGTGATGGATGCATTTGGCGCCGACCCGCGCACCATACCGGATGACGTGCCGATCCTCGACTTGGGTGTCAGCTCGTTAGCCCTGGTGGAAGGAATGCGGCGAGTGTTCGATCACTTTGGCGTGTTGGTCTCCATACGGCGTGTTATCGAAGGCCAGGTAACCCTGGGTGGTCTGGCGCTGTACATAGAACAAGAACTGCTCACCCAGAAGTCGGTGAAAAAAGCTGCCCCAGGCGCCGCCCAAGGGGCAGCCGGTGGAGCGTGGACAGTGCAGCGAGAAGTGCCGCTGGACAGCTCGCAGCAGCATATTGCTTTCCTGGCGCGCTATTCTAACGAAGCCGCCGCTGCGTATAATGAGTCTGTAATCATACGCCTCACCGGCGACCTGCACGGCCCGGCGATACAGGCCGCGTTGGAGGAGACTGCCAACCGCTACGAAGCCTTGCGCACCGTTTTAAATCCAGACAGCGATACGCTGATGGTGGGCGCCGGGCAGGCGCTGGATGTGTCTGTCTCTCCGGTATCCGCTGATCTTCTGGCAGCGCGCCTGGCGGAGATTGTTTCTCGGCCGTTTGAGCCAGGCAAGCGCCTGTTTCGAGCGGAGCTCCTGCGCCTGGCCGACAATGAGCACATCCTGGTGCTGGTTGGGCATGCCCTGGTGCTGGACCTCGACAGCCTCGATCTGGTGCTGACTGAAATAGCCAGGCACTACCAGTCTTTCGCCAGAGATGAAAGTGCCACACCCATGCCTCCCTGCCTGCAGTGGACCGATTACCTTGCGATGGGCGGCACCGCCGAAGCGCAAGACGCCCAGCGCCAGGCGCTGGCTTATTGGGAAAATCTTTTCACTGGCGGGGCACCCCGCCTGGAACTGCCCACCGATTTTGCCCGGCCGACGGTAAAAAAATACGCTGGAGCGCGGCAGACGCTGGCGCTGGATGGCGGTTTGCAAGCCCGTTTGATCGAATGGAGCACTGCTCAAGGCATGCGCGTCGAGAGCATCCTGTTTGCCGCCTGTACTGCATTTGTGCACCGCCTCACCGGCAGCGCCGACCTGGTGATGGGCGCGAAGAGCGAAGCCTTGTACCTGGATACTGGTCTGCCAGCCTTCGCCCGCACCAGCCAGGTGCTGCCGGTGCGCAGCCGCTTCGATCCGGATCAAAGCTTTGCTGATTATGCCCGCGCCCAGGAGCAGCGCCTGGCTGAGGCGAACAGTCAAAAAGTTTTTTCGTTTACCGACCTGATTCGCAGCCTGGACCTGCCGCGTGACCAGAGCCGCTCTGTGCTGTTCACCACAGCCTTCCGGTCCGCAGCCCAGCCAGTAGACCCCGATTTTGGCAGTCTGCATGCCACTTACCTGCTGCCCCCCAGCGCCGGGGCGCGCTATGACCTGGAGTTCATTGCGTTGAGCCGCGATCACGAGCTGCAGATTGTCTGCGAGTACAGCAGTGAGCTCTTTGAACAGGGCACGATCACTCGCTGGCTGCATGGCCTTGAGACATTCTTATCCTCTGCTCTGATGAACAGCCAGCGTGCCTGCGGGGCACTGCCTGTGCTTTCGCCGGACGAGCAGGAGCTCATGCTGCGCCAGTGGAACGACACTGCCCGAACTTTGCCGTCCCAAAAGACAGTGCTGGATTTAATCCTCGAGCAGGCCAGCCTGCGCCCAGACCAACCTGCCCTGGGTTTTGGTGAGGCGAAACTGACGTATGATCAGATGCGCCGCCGCCTGGAAACGATTGCTTCTGCTCTGCAGAGCGCCGGGGCCGATCGGGGACAGCGCATTGGCATCTTGATGAGGCGCTCCCTGGATCTCGTCCCAGCCATGCTGGCTGTCTGGAGGCTGGGCGGTGTGCTTGTGCCGATGGACAGCGCTTTCCCTGCGCCGCGCCTGGCGTTTATGCTGGCGGATGCTGGTGTGCAGACCGTTCTGGCAAACCGCGATTTACTGCCTTTGTTGGGCGAAGATAATCAATTTCATCCTCTGTGCATCGAGGATATCGGGCCTGAGCTTATTCCGTTCAGCACAGAGACTGCCCCCGCCGCCAGCGAGGATGCGGCTCAGATTCTCTTTACCTCTGGTTCCACCGGCAAACCCAAAGGCGTCGAAGTGCGCCACCGCTCTTTGCTGAACGTGCTGTTGGATTTGCACCGCTTGCTGGAATTTGGAGACCAAAGCAGCATGCTGGCGCTGACCACCACTTCATTCGATATTTCAAACAATGAGTTATTCATGCCCCTGCTGGCTGGGGGAATGGTTGAAGTGGGCGAAGATGGATTGGTAGCGGATGGTTTGCAGTTGGCCGAGCGCCTGAGAGTTCGCACGCCAAGCCATCTCCAGGCCACACCCTCCACATTCAAAAGTCTGCTGGCAGCCGGTTGGCAGGGAAACAGCAGCATATACCTGCTTTCAGCTGGCGAGGCTTTGGGGCGCGAACTGGCTGAGATCCTGGTGGATCGATGCCAGAAGCTGTGGAATTTATACGGACCGACCGAGACCACCGTTTATTCGGCTGCCAGCCTGGTGTCCCATGCGCCGGGCAAGCCCATACGCATCGGTCGGCCGCTCGCCAACTCGCACTTGTATGTGCTGGACACCCGCCTTCAGCCCCTTCCTATAGGCGCAGTGGGTGAACTGTATATCGGCGGTGTGGGGGTCTCGCCTGGCTACTGGCAGCGCCCTGAACTTAATGCCGAGCGCTTTCTGTCGGACCCCTTCCGACCGGGCGAGCGCATCTACCGCACGGGAGACCTGGCGCGCTACCTGTCGGATGGCGAGCTGGTTTGCCTGGGACGCATCGATGATCAGGTGAAGGTGCATGGCGTGCGCATTGAGCTGGGCGAGGTGGAAACCGCCGTGCGCAGCCTGGCTGGCGTGCGCGACGCCGTTGTGACGCCGTGGAATGATGCCCACAGCGATATCCAGCTGGCCGCGCATATTATTCCTGCCGAGCCGGGGGTGCTGACAGCCGCTGTTGTGCGAGCTCTCCTGCGACAGCGCCTGCCCGAAGTGATGGTGCCGCCGCAGATAATCTTCACCAATGCCTTCCCCCTGACCGCCAACGGCAAAATTCACCGCTCCGCACTGGCCAGCCAGGTCAGCGCCAGTCAGCCAACGGCAGATATAAACTTCGAGCCGCCCGCCAGCGAAACTGAGCGCAGCCTGGCGCAGGTGTGGGCCCAGGTGTTGGGCATTGACTGGCAAATCATCGGACGGCAGTCCGATTTCATGGACCTGGGCGGGCATTCTCTCTTGATGACGCGCCTGATGCTCGAAGTGCGCAATCTATTCCAGGTGACCTTCAAAATGCGTGAATTTTTCGGCGCCTCACGGCTCAACCAGTTCGCCGCGCTGATCGATGAGCGTCAGCAGCAGCAGTCCATGCCGGCAGAACTGCGCCAGCCGGCCGCGCCAATGCGCAGCGCCGAATGGGCACGCCAGCGCATGGCTTTTCTGGAGCGCGAGGCCGAGCTGCCGCAGTACATTTCTCCGGCGCGCGGACTCAGCTACCGCCCGGGCGAGCCTTACCGCAGTGTTTTCCTGACCGGCGCCACCGGCTTTCTGGGGGCATACATCGTGGCCGAAATCCTCAACAACACCCAGGCCGACTTGTATTGCCTGGTGCGCCCCAAGCGCGGCGAGAACAACAAACTGCGCATCGAAAAGCAGATGCGCCATTATGACGTCTGGCCGCAGAATGCCGCCTGGCAGCACGCCTGGAACACACGCCTGCATGTGGTGGAGGGCGATGTCACTCTGCCGCGCATGGGCTTGCCGGATGCGGTTTACGAAACGCTGGCCCGCCAGGTGGATGCCATTTTCAATGGAGCGGCGCACGTCAACTTTATCTACCCATACGAAGCCCTGCGCGCTACCAACGTGTTGGGCCTGCATGAGATCATTCAGTTCGCCTTCCACCTGCGCATCAAGCCGGTGCACCACCTTTCCACCGCCGCCATCTGGCCGATGGGTAGACAATACACGTTCCGGGAGCGCGACTCGATCGATCACTACAAACTGCTCAACCTGGGGTATGACGAAGCCAAGTGGGTGGGCGAAAAATGCCTGCTGAATGCCGCTGAACGCGGTCTGCCGGTGGCGCGCTACCGCCCCGGCGAGGTGGGCGGCGACAGTGTCACCGGGCGCTGTGTAACCGACCATTTCCTGATCGCTTGCATCAAGGGCTTTCTGCAGTTCGGCGCCTTTCCCAGACTGGAGATCGGTGTCGACGTAGCGCCAGTGGATTATGTGGCGAAAGCTATGGTTTATATGGCCTTCCGCCGTAATCCGCTCGGCCGCGCTTTCCATCTGAACAACCCCAACCCAGGCAGCATGGCCAATGCCCTGGCCTTTTTGCGCCAACAAGGATATTCCTTCGAGGAACTCTCCTTTGATGAACTGCGCGACCGGCTGGTTAGCAGCCCTACTTTCAGCCAGAATGCCCTGTTCCCCTACCAGGCAGTGCTGGAGGAAATGGATGCGGTCAGCATGCAGCTCCCGGTATATGATACCAGCCAGGCGCAGCGCGAGCTGGCAGGCTCGGGCATTATTTGCTCACCAACAGGGCCTGAACTGTACACCAAGTACTTAGGTTATCTCCAGAGAATTGGTTTCCTGCCCATGCCAGAAGTTCAAGGTGCTTTGGCTGGACGTGCCAATGGGTAAAAAAGCGTCACACTGGGACGTTCCAGCTGGATTTGATATCAGCTTGCGAAACACCTGGCTGTTTGTCAATCGCTCGCGCCAGTTCACCACCCAACTTCGACAGCAGTATGGGGAAGCAGTCACTTTCTTCAGAGGTCAGGAGCCCCCGATGGTCGTCCTCCTTACACCGGAAAGCGCCCGCCAGGCATTGACGGGAATGCCTGATGGCTATGATGCCTTTTGGAAGGAGGGGTTCACCGGAGTGGCCGGGCCACATTCGATATGGGTGTTGAGCGGAGATGCGCACCGCCAGGAGCGCGGCCTGCTTTCGCCAGCCTTCCATGCCAGCAATTTCCGCAGTTACGGCGAAACCATCCGAGGGATCGTTCAAAAAAAAACGGCGGACTGGCAGCCTGGCCAGACCCGCCGCATCCTGGACACCACTCTTTCTATATCCCTGGAAGTGATCCTGCGTATCGTCTTTGGCATTGGGTCGGGGCGCTTTGTTGAGCCGGGACAGCGGGTGCTGTACGATTTATGGCGGAAGGCAACTCCTTATTTTATCTTCTTCCCCTGGCTGATGCGCGATTGGTTCCCACCCTGGAGGCGTTACAGCGCGGCCAAGGAGCAGTTCACAGCCTGGGTGAACGATATCATCGCCGAGCGGCAGAACAGCCCGGAGCAGTCTGGCGATGTCCTGGGGCAAATGCTGGCCATGCATTATGAAGACGGCAGCGCGATGAATGCTGAAGCCATCCGGGATGAGCTGATCACCCTGCTGATGGCTGGGAATGAAACGACAGCTACCGCCTTAGCCTGGGCGCTGTACGACCTGGGGAATAATCCAGATGTGCTGGCGACTCTGCGCCAGGAACTCGATGCCTTTGGACCAGATCCCGACCCTGGCCTTGTGACCCGGCTACCCTACCTGTCTGCGGTTTGCAACGAGACTCTACGCCTGCATACCTTGCTGCCTGAGGTAGGGCGGGTGCTGTTTTCCCCTTTGGACCTTTGCGGTCATACCCTGCCTGCCGGCACATCAGTAGTGGTCTCGGTAATGGCGATCCATCACGATCCAGGGCTCTATCCCGAACCGGACCTCTACAACCCGGAGCGTTTCTCGAAGCGGAGTTACGGCGTATTTGAGTTTATGCCTTTCGGGGGCGGTCATCGCCGCTGCCTGGGGGCAGGCCTGTCAGATTACGAGATGCGCATTTCCCTGGCGGAGATTGTGACTCATTGGGATTTTGCTCCAGCTGCCAGAGAGCAGGAAGTCCGCCATGATATTGCCATGGGGACGAAAAAGGGTGTACTCCTGTACATCAAAGGACGCCGCACCGGGGGAGAGAGGAACATTTAATGAATATATTACCAGGAAAGAATGTGATCGTCACGAGTGGTTCTTTTGGGATCGGAACGGCAATCGTGACTCAGGAGGAA
Organism: Chloroflexota bacterium; assembly: GCA_029782365.1. GTDB lineage: Bacteria > Chloroflexota > Anaerolineae > Anaerolineales > UBA4823 > CAWBUW01. The sequence continues at coordinate 27,906 of JAKOUW010000168.1, read as the reverse complement.
ACACATGCTTAAAGGCAAGAAAGTTTTGATCACCGGGGGCAGCCGCGGCATTGGCGCTGCCATCGTGCGCCAGGCCATGACCGAAGGCGCAGATGTGGCTTTCACGTATATTCGCAGCGCAGATGAGGCGCGGTCGCTGGCACTTGGCCTCCAGGCGCAGTACCCGCAGCAGCGCTGCCTGGCTTTTGAATGCGACGCCGCCGATGTGCGCGCAATGGAAGCCACCATCAAGCAAGTGATCGCCGAGTTTGGCGCGGTGGACGGCCTGGTGAACAACGCCGGCATTACGCGCGACGTGGTGCTGGCGCGCATGAGCCGCGAACAGTGGGATAGCGTGATCAATACCAACCTGGGCAGTATGTTTAATTCCACCAAACCGCTCATCCTGCAGATGGTAAAGCAGCGCGGCGGGGCGATCGTCAACATCAGCTCTGTGGCAGCCTTGTACGGCAACAACGGGCAGACCAACTACTCAGCGGCCAAAGCGGGCATCATCGGTTTTTCCAAGTCGCTGTCGGCGGAGGTGGCGCCGCAAAACATCCGCGTCAACGTGGTGGCGCCCGGCTATATCAAAACCGATATGATGGGCATGCTCGACGAAGACACACTCAGCTATATCAAATCGCGCATTTCCATGCGCCGGTTAGGGGTAGTCGAGGATATCGCTCCGCTGGTGTGCTTTTTGCTTTCCGAAAGTGCATCCTACATCACCGGGCAGGTCTTCCAGGTGGACGGAGGCATTACGCTCTGAACGCACCGTGAACCAGCCCTGAGGAGAAAACATGACTGGACAAACCGATTTTGATGTGGTTATCTGCGGCGGCGGGCTGGCAGGCCTGACTCTGGCGCGCCATCTGAAGTTAGAACTGCCTGATGTGTCCGTGGCAGTCATCGACAGGTTAAGCTCTCCTCTTCCAGAAGCGGCTTTCAAAGTTGGCGAGTCATCCATCGAATTAAGCACCTATTACTTCGGACAGATCTTGAAGCTCAACAGTTATTTCCGCTCCAGGCATCTGCCCAAATTCGGCCTGCGTTTTTTCATGGGCGGTGCGCAGGGGCCGGTGACCGAACGGCCGGAAACAGGACAGACCATGTTCCCTCCCATCCCGTCTTACCAGATTGACCGCGGCCGCCTGGAAAACGACCTGCGACAGTGGATGCCAGGCTGGGGCGTAACGCTGTTCGAGGGCACCATCGTGGAAGATATCGAGCTGGCTGAAGATGAAGCGCCGCACCGCATCCGCTGCCGCCGCAAAGATGACTCGGAAGTTTTTACCCTGACCGGTCGTTGGGTGATCGATGCCTTGGGACGGCGCCGCCTGCTGCAAACCAAGCTGGGACTGAAGCGCGAACATGAGCATCGCGCCAGCGCGGCCTGGTGGCGTTATGCCGGCCGGATTGATGTCGATCAAATGGGGGCGAAGGACGGGCAGCAATTTCCTCATAAGCTGTTGGAAGATCGTTATTTTTCCACTAACCACTTCATGGGACGCGGATACTGGGTTTGGTTCATTCCCCTGGGTTCTGGAAACACCAGCATCGGCGTTGTGACGGATGAGGATATTCACCCACAGAACACCTATGGCAGTTCTTACCAACAAGCGCTGGAGTGGCTGCAAAAGAATGAGCCGAAAATCTGGGAATTTATCCGTGATGAGCCTCCGATGGATTTCTTAAGCCTGAAACGGTACAGCTATGCCTCGGCGCAGGTATTTTCGCATCGCCGCTGGACGTGCGTGGGGGAGGCCGGTTTCTTTCTCGATCCACTCTACAGCTATGGTTCAGATTTCATCGCCGTGACGAATACGCTTACCGTGGAAATGATTCGCCGCGAGCGGGCCGGCGCGCTGACCGAAAAGACGGTTGCGGATTATAACCGTTTGGTGCTCGATAACCTCTACCAAATCTGCTTGAAATTTTACGAGGGGATGTACCGCATCTTTGGGCATGCCCAAATTTTTACCCCCAAGCTGACCTGGGATACTGCCATTTATTGGTCATGGATGTACCAGTTATATGTCCAGGGGTTGATCTTCAACCCGACTGAGGAGATTTTTGCGCTGGGCGAGCGCTTCAGGCAGTTGAATACGCGCGTCGAGAAACTGCTGGCAGATTGGTCGGATAAAGCCCCGGCGCGCCCGCTGTATGTGCTCGGCGATATGACGCGCATGCGGCTGATGATGCTGTTGGGTCTGGACCTGGCATCGCGCCGCAGCCCGGCTCAGGCGATGGAAATTGCCCGAAAAAATCTTGACCGGCTGGAAGAATTCGCTCTGGTGCTATTTTGGCAGGCGGTGAGCGAATGCTATCCGGACCATCCGCTGTTGAAAACACGTCCGTGGGTCAATGCCTGGCGAATGCACCTTGACCCTGAAACGTGGGAGAGCGATGGGGTGTTTGCGCCGCAAACGGCCCCCCGCTCCCTGCAATCCATGCGGGAGAATTTCACCGGCATCTTTGGCCCACCCACTTTGCGCGAGCGGATTTTGATCGACATGCCTTATCAGATGCTGCATTGGGGCCACGGCTTCGTTTATTACAAAATCGCCTTCTGGCTGCGCAAAGTAATCTATGTCAACAAACCGGCTATGTGGGCCAGGTGGGCGCTGGTAAAAGATTATCCTTCAGAACTGCCAACCAAGTAAGTCCCAATCCTGGTTATGAACCAACAGGACTGGGTCTTGTTTTTTATCCAACTGAGTTTGATGCTGGGCATGGCTTTGCTGGGCGGCTATACCATGCGCCGCCTGGGGCATCCCTCCGTGTTGGGTGAATTGATTGGGGGGATCATTTTAGGCCCCACGGTTTTCGGCGCCCTGGTGCCTCGGTTGTATGCGGGGGTCTTTCCGGTTCAGCCGGTCATCAATTCAGCCCGCGAGGCGGTCATCACGCTCGGCATGCTGTTTTTCCTGTTTTCAGCCGGATTGGAAGTCAACCTGGTTAAGGTCCAGGGCCGTCCCCTGGTTTCCGTCTTGACCAGCCTGCTGGGCGTGCTCATCCCTTTTAGTGTTGGGTTTGGGTCGGTTTTGGCTTTTCCTGGCCTGTGGGGCAGCCAGGGCGGGTATGTTTTGCCCGTTTTCACCGGAACGGCGCTCTCCATCTCGGCTATGCCGGTCATCGCGCGGATTTTGATGGATTTAAAACTCCTCGATCACGAGATTGGCAGTGTGATCATGGTCTCGGCGGTGATCGACGATTTGATCGGCTGGTCATTGTTTGCCGCCACATTGAGCATGATCCGGCCTGGGACATCAGGGTGGCAAATCTGGGGTACCTTTGCCTTCGTTTTAGGAGTTATTTTCCTGGCAGGATTATTCAGCCGCTGGCTGGCGCCGCGTTTCCTTCCCTGGGTGCTGAAAACCTTTCCCTGGAAAGGCGGCCTCATCACCATCGTTGCTATTTGGATTTTGGCAGCCGCGGCGATGACGGAGTGGCTCGGCCTGCACCCGGTGCTGGGCGCATTTCAGGTAGGGGTCATGCTGTCCCTGGGGTTGGATATTCAAAAACGCCTGCCGGCTTATGAAAACATCCAACAGTTCGCCATAAGTTTTTTTGCTCCGCTGTATTTTGTCTCGGTCGGCCTGAGGGCCGATTTTATCAAGGGTTTTGACCCGGCGCTCGTGCTCGTGGTTCTGCTGATTGCCAGCCTGGGTAAAATCGGGGGCGCTACGTTAGGCGCCAGGTTGGGCGGCATGAGCTTGCGCGAAGCGCTGGCAGTCGGCAGCGGGTTAAACGCGCGCGGTGCCATTGAAATCATCCTGGCCACCGTAGCGCTCGAATACAAGATCATCGACCAGCGCATCTTCATCGCCCTCGTGGTGATGGCGCTGTTGACCTCCATGTTCAGCGGCCCGCTGATGCAGCGGTTCATTCAAAGCAATCGTTAGCGCGCCAGGTAGCCGCCGTCCACCGGGTAGAAGGCGCCCGTTACAAACGAAGCCCGCTCTGAGCTGAGCCAGGCCACCAACTCAGCCACTTCGCCGGGCTCGCCCAGGCGTCCCAGCGGATGCTGGCTGGCCAGCACCTTGTAGATATAGGGCAGCTCGCCGTCTTCACCGGCGGCAATCATGGGCGTCTTGATGAAGGACGGCCCGACAGCGTTGACCCGGATGCCCAGGCGGGCGTATTCCAGCGCCGCGGCGCGCGTCAGGCCGATCACGCCGTGTTTAGCGGCCACGTAAGCCGCCGAGGAGGCAAAGGCCACTTGCCCCAGCACCGAGGACATATTCACGATCACGCCGGAGCCGTTCTCCAGCATGGCCGGGATCTCACAGCGCATGCAGTAAAAAATGCCCGACAGGTTAATGCTGAGCACCTGGTTCCAGCCTTCCAGGCTGTAATCCGCCACCTGGTTGGATTCGCCGCTGATGCCGGCGTTGTTGCAGGCCATGTCCAGCCGCCCGTATGTGGCCACGGCGAACTGCACCAGTTTTTCGCATTCGGTGGGTGAGCTGACATCGGTGTGGCAGAAGACTGCCTGTCCGCCGGCGGCGCGCATCAGCCTCACCGTTTCCTCGCCGCCAGCGTCGTTGATATCCGCAATGACCACCCTCGCCCCCGCCTGGGCGTAGCGCTCAGCCACTGCCCGCCCGATCCCGGAGCCCGCCCCGGTCACCAGGGCAACCTTCCCGTCAAATTCTGCCATAGAGCCCATCCGTTCGTTTAATGAAGAGATGGGCTATATTTTAACATCTACCGGCTTTTAGAAGGGAAGAATAATTGGCAGGCGGAGGTGAACTGCTTCCGAAATCCATCAGCGCAGGATGAGGCTTATTCGCCGACGACAGGATTCTGGCGGTAGCGACTTCGTTGGGGATTTGCTGAACAAGCAATGCTTCTACAGGCAGCCCATCATGGTCGAAAGGTGATTTTTGTCATATTCACAATGGTGAATATATCGGTATAATATATTCACTATGATGAATATAACCTCTCAAACCACGACTGTGTCTTTGAGCGCGCTCTTTCAGGCGCTCAGTGTGGCGCCGCGCCTGGAGATTTTACTGGCTATCGGCGAGGGCGAAGCCTGCGTTTGCCACCTGGAAGCAGCGCTGGGCTACCGCCAGGCGTTTATCTCTCAACACCTGATGGCGCTGCGCGAAGCCAGGGTGCTCGATACCCGGCGCGATAGGCGCTTCATCTATTACCAATTGGCTGACCGGCGCATACTGGATATGCTTTGCCAGGCAGGCGAAATCCTGGGGCAGCCTGTTTCCCTGCAGTCGCCCCAACTAGATTCTTGTGAATGCCCTCATTGTTCCACTGCGAGATAAACGATGGCCACGCTTCCCGCTGCACCTTCCCCAAAAACATCCCAACAAACCTATCTGCTGCTGGCGCTGGCCAGCGCGGCCTGGTTAGCAGCCTACAACCTGATCCAGCCGCTGGCGAACTGGCTGGCGTACACGGCCCTGCACCTGCCGCAAGATTCACATCTGGGCGAGGCGCTGGCTTTCTTCTTATACGATGTGCCCAAGATATTGCTGCTGCTTTCAGGGATGGTTTTCGGCATCTCAATCATCCGCACTTTCTTCAGCCCGGAGCGGACGCGGGCCTTGCTGGGCGGCAAGCGTGAAGGGATCGGCAACGTATTGGCAGCAATGCTGGGCATCGTCACGCCGTTCTGCTCGTGTTCGGCGGTGCCTCTGTTCATCGGTTTCGTTGAATCGGGCATCCCACTGGGCGTGACTTTCTCTTTCCTGGTAGCCGCGCCCACGATCAACGAAGTGGCTGTGGTGATGTTGTTTGGTCTGTTCGGCTGGAAGGTGACCGCCCTATACATCGGCTCGGGATTGGCTGTAGCGATCCTCGCTGGTTTTATCATTGGGCGTCTCAAAATGGAGCGCTATGTCGAGGATTTTGTCTGGAAAATACAGGCGCAGGGCAACGCGCTGGATGGAGAGTTGACCTGGGTAGTGCGTATCGAACGTGCCTGGGGCTCGGTGAAGGAAATCGTCGGCAAAGTGTGGCTGTATGTTGTCTTGGGCATCGCGGTCGGCGCCGGCATTCATGGCTATGTGCCCGAGTCAGCTTTGGTGGGGATCATGGGCAAGCAGGCGTGGTGGTCGGTGCCAGCGGCAGTACTCATGGGCATTCCGTTGTATTCCAATGCAGCCGGGATGATCCCGATCGTCAGCGCTTTGATCGAAAAAGGCGCCTCGCTGGGCACGGCGCTGGCTTTCATGATGTCAGTGATTGGGTTAAGCCTGCCGGAGGCGGTGATCTTGCGGCGGGTGCTCAAGCTGCCATTGCTCATCACGTTCTTCGGGGTAATCGCTGCGGCGATCATACTGATCGGCTATCTATTCAATATTATTTTGTAAGACACGAGGAGAATCCTATGCTGACGATCAAAGTTCTTGGCTCTGGCTGCGCCAATTGCAAAAGACTGGAAGCCATCGCCCGCCAGGCGGTGGAGAGCCTGGGCATCGAGGCCGAGGTGGTCAAGGTAACCGAATATCCTGAGATTATGCAATACAACATCCTGTCCACACCCGGGTTGGTGATCAACGAAAAGGTGGTCAGCGCGGGGCGCATCCCCAGCTCGGCGGAAATCGCTTCCTGGCTCGCCAATGCATTAAACTGAGCCAAAAAGCGAAGCATCCTGAGGCAACGCGAGCAGAGAGGGGATTTCAGCGAACAATAGCCGGTTGGCTTCAATCGGCTGCTGGTGAGCAACAAAAGGGAGCCTACAGCAGCGCACTCAACCCATTGCGCTCAGGGCGACTACACTTCCTGCAAGCTAATTCTTCCCTCATCATCCAAAAAGCACAGGCGCACGCGCGCCGGCTCGCGCAGCAAGTCCAGGGCGGCCTGGGCGTAGCGGCGCATCTGCGGGCGGTACTGCTCTACGGCGGCCTGGCGCTCGGCGGCGCTGCGCAGCGAGTCGGTCTTGAAGTCCACGACCTGCCAGCCCTGAGGATCGCCCTCGGCGCTGCGGTACAGCAGATCCATGTAGCCGGTGTCCAGGCGGTTGTTGGCCGCGAAACGGGCGTAAGGCACTTCGTGATAACGCTCTTCAGCCCGGTTAATCTCCTGCCAGAGCGGGTGACGCTGCAAACGCGCCAGCAGCATCTCGGCCAGGCGCAGGGCTTCGGCGCGCTGTGCGGGATCAGCCAGGCCGGCTTCGAGGGCGGCGGTTTGCAGCAGCCTGGGCAAAGCCGCGTCGCCGGGAAACAGCCAGCGCTGGATGGCGTGGTGCACCAGGCGGCCCAGGGCGTCAGCGTGCGGGCGCAGGCGCTCGCCGGTAGCCCGCCAGGGGCGCAAGGTCTCGGCTGGCTCAGGGTCGGCGGTTTCAGGCTCGGGCAGCTGCAAAGAACGGTACAGAGGCGGCGCAGCCGACTCGGGCCAGACAGGCGCGATGGGCGGCTCTACCTCCTGGAGCGCAGCAGCAGCTGGCAATGCCCAGGCGCGCAGCGCATGCCCGTTGGCTGTGGCGGTTTCCACTGGCTGGTCGCTGTCAATGACAGCCGCCAGGTTCACACGCCCGGCTTTGGCCAGATCGCCCAACCAGCCATCGCCCTTCCACTCGCCAGACTTGCTCAGGGTGCAGTGCCCGCTGATCAGCAGCTTCTCTTTCGCCCGGGTCAGGGCCACATACAGCAGGCGCTTTTCTTCGGCTTCGGCCTGCTGGCTGTCTTGGAATTGCGCCAGGCGGTAGAGCAGCGGCGCAGCATCATACTGGTCGAACTTGAAGGCCAGTCCGGTTTCAGGCAAAAGGTAAGCCGCTTCGCTGGTGTTTTTGCGCTGGCGGGCGGCGTCGGCCAGGATGACCAGCGGGAATTCCAACCCTTTGGCCTTGTGGATGGTCATCAGGCGCACGGCGCCTTCTGCTTCAGCAGGGGCTTCGCCTTCGCGGGCGCCCACATCACGCAGGGTATCCAAATATTCCAGAAAAGCTCGCACGTTGACCAGCCCGCTGGCCTGGGCATCGGCCAGCAGCTTATCCAGGTTGCGCCACAGGCGGCCGGCTGCAGCCTCTGCCGAAGCCAGGATGGCGCGGTAATCCACGCCATCTACCAGGCGCTTGAGCAGTTCAGCTACCGGCAAACGATCTACCAACGGCTGCAAATCTTTTAGAAGCTCCAGAGCGCGGCGGGCATAGGCCTGGTCAGGCTCTGCCAGGACAGCCAGATCTCCTTGCAAAGCAATCCAGTAAGGCTGTTTCTGGCCGGTGAGCCAGCGCAGATGATAGAGAGCGGCATCGCTCAAGCCAAAGGCAGGCGAGCGCAGCAGGCCGGCCATGGCCAGATCATCCCAGGGATCGGCCAGGGCGCGCAGCAGGTTGAGCACATCGCGGATTTCAGGGCGGTTGTAGAAACCCTGACCGGCGACGGTGACAAAGGGAATGCCGGCGTCTTCAAAAGCATCTTCATAGGCCGGGAAGCCGGTGGAAGCGCGAAACAGGAGCGTGACATCATCCCAACGGGCAATTTGGCCTTCCTGGCGTAACGCCTGCAGGCGCTGGGCCAACGCCCGCGCCGCCACCGGGCGGGCAGATTCAGCATCTTCACCTACCCCAAAGACAAACTCGACATGCGGCGCCTGTATACCCGGGCGGGGCGCGTCATGGTCTGAATGCAAGGGCGAGAATGGCACATAGTACGGACGCTCCGGATCAGGCTGGTCACCCATCACGGCGGCTAAAAGATCGCCTGTTGCTAGCAAGAGCGGCTTGTGGGCGCGGTAGGTCAAATCCAGGTCCACCACCAGGCCGCCGCGGCGCAGGATATCTTGCTGCAGAAGACGGAAGACGGTGACATCCGCCCGGCGGAAGCGATAAATGCTCTGGCGGGCATCGCCCACCACAAACAGACGACCGGGTGTTTCGCCGCACAGCGCCAATACAATTTCGCGCTGGCGGGCATTGGTGTCTTGAAACTCATCTACCAGCAGCGCATCGACTTCGCCCTGCCAATGGCGGCGCAAAGCGGGCTGTGTTAGCAGGCGAGCTGCGCCCGCTTCCAGGTCATCGAAATCCAGCGCCTGGCGCTGGCGCAGGGCGGCCTGGTAAGTGCATAGAAGATGATCGAACGCCTGGCGCACCAACGGTAGAGTTTGCACAAACAGGTTCTCAACCGCTTCTATTGGCGGCTGGTCTTTGGAACCCTGGCCGCCCAACCAGGGATCAAGGCGTTGGTCGTAGGCGTTTTTAAGATCCGCCAGCATGGCCTTAGCCTGGCTGGTTTTCTTGCCTGCCCCGCCCCCCATCGTCTGTCGGCGAGCCGTAAACAGGCGCCTTGCGGCCCCGATCCAATCGCCATCCACCAATGCTTGCACAGCCTGGCTACAGAGAAGCAGCAGATCCGCAATTTGTTCGGCCAGCTTATCGCCCGCGTCTGCCGCCAGGCCGCCAGAGACGTGCAGCCTTTGCAGCCCAGCCAGCGGTTCTAACAGGGTCGGGTGGGCGATGCTGCTCTGCAGGGCCTGCATGATCATATTCTGAACATTCGGGGCGCTTGCAAAGGATGCCTGCACTTCCAGGCGGCGGTCCAGCAAGAAGGCCAGCAGTTTTTGCACAGTGCTCGTCTTCATCCCGCTCAAGAGGGGCGCAAAAGCCGGGTCGCCGACCAGCCAGGCCAGCGTATCGGCGACGGCCTGGGCGCGTAGCGTAGCCGCCAGGCCTTCTTCCAACACTTCAAAACGTGGATCCACCCCGGCTTCGGCGGGGTGCGCACGCAAGATTTCGGCGCACAGGCTGTGGATCGTGCCAATACGGGCCGAGTCCATTTGCGCATCTAATTCGCTCCAGCGCTGGCGCTCTTCAGCCGAAGCTGCCGGGGCGTTTGCCCGGGCGATTTGTTGGGTTAGCGCCGTGCGCACCCGGCTGCGCATTTCACGCGCTGCTTTTTCGGTGAAGGTGATGGCAGTCACCCGCCGGGGGGAAAACCCTTCAGCGAGCAGCGAAATGTAGCGCGCCACCAGGGTGCGCGTCTTGCCGCTGCCAGCCCCGGCGGTGACAACAATATTCCTGCCGCGGGCAACCGCGGCGCGGCGTTGGTCTGGCGTGAGACCGAAAGAGTCGAGGATGCGCTCAACCTGGGGATTGGTCGAAGCCTCAAAAGCATCCATTATGCCCCCCATCCTGGCGCGTAACGCCAACACCAGGCACTGGCCGGGCAGTAGGCCGGGCAGCCGCCCTTGGGTGGAGCGGGCGGGAATTGCGCCTGGCGAATGCCCTGCACGATCCGGCTGAGATGCCCCATAGCAACATCAATGGCTGCCTGCGGACCACGGTCCTCACCGCTGGTGAAGGTACTTAATTTGAGCGAACCAGCTTCGCCCTTCAACAAGGCCCAATACAATCCTTCGGCAATCTCACCCATTCTAAGAGTATCCTGAACCGCAAGGGCATACAAGGGAAGCTGCAAGCGGCGGCCAAGGGTCAAATCCTGTTTTGCCAGGTGACTGCTGCCGGTCTTGTAGTCAATGATCCGCAAACGCCCGGCAGGATCACGATCTACGCGATCTACTACGCCGTGCAGAAGGATGGTTTGTCCATCTACTCTGATGGTCAGCGGATCAGCGCCATCCCGGCCAAAGGAATGTTCGAAAGCGACCGGCAGCCAACCGGCGCCGGCATCCTGCTCGGCCAGGCGCTGCACAGTGTTTCCCAATGCCAGCAGGAGCTGCTCTTGCTCAGCCTGCCATAACGGCGAGGGGCGAAAACCCTGCTCGAGCGGCGCACGCTCAAATACCTGCCGGGCAATCCCTGGAAGCACGGCCAGCACGGCGGCTGGATCGGCGGGATTTTCAACGGCAGCGTAGGCTTGTTCAAGGATGGCGTGCAGCAGGGTGCCAAGCTGGGCCGCATCCAGGCCCAACTCAGGCGGAGCTTTGGCTTCTAGTTCCAGAGCGTTCTTGACAAAGAACTGGTGCGGGCAGACGCCATACGCTTCCAAACGGCTGGCGCTCCAGATATGGTTCTCACTGTAACGCGCCTGCATCCGGTCGGCCAGCGGCTCGGCGAATCCCTCGTAAGGGCCGGCTGCGTGATCTGCCTGCCGGGAGCGCAGCAGGTCACGCGCATGGCGCAGGTATGCCCAGCGCGGCAGCAAATCGTTGAAGAATTGGGGCAGGCTGCGCCGGCGCACCGCCCAGAATAAGGCTTCTTCCGTCGAAGCTGCCTCGTTCAAAGCACGCGGATCATCCGGACGAATGGTTTGCGCCGCATCTTCGGGCAGCAGCGCTAAAACAGCTTTCCAATACGGCGATGGTTCCCACTTTTCCCCATCGTCGGCCAGGTATGGGCGCGTGAGCAGCAAGAAGTGATTAGAGCGGGTCAGCGCCTGGTAAAACACACCGGGCTGTTCACGCTGCAAACGCGACTCCAGGCCCAGATTCTGGCGTAGTTCTTCATCCAAGAATGGGTCAGCCCGCTCAACGGCCGGGAAAATGCCTTCCGACAAGCCCATGATCACCACTGCCTGAAAGCGTATAGCGCGGGCTTCGATCATGCGGGCGACCAACGCGGCTGTCTGTCCATTAGGGATTGGCTCTTGGTAGCCGACGCCGTCCAACGCTCCGTCCAGCTCGGCGAGAAATTGGGAGTACTCTACCGCCTGCACACCGCTGACGGCTTCTCCAAGCACCAGGGCGCGCAAGGTTTCGCGGAAATGTTCAAATGCGGCCAGGGTCCGCTCTCCAGTCGCAAGTCCACTCGCGTCTGTTCCAAGCTCGTAATAACGCCATTCATCCAGCAAATCTTCCAGCCAACGGGTCCAATCTGTGAGCGAATGGGTTCCAACAGGCGGCGATAACCGGTCGAAAAAACATCCCAGGGCGATTTGCAGAGAGTTTGCTTCTTCAGCGCGCGGCAGGTCCGGCACGCGCAGATCATTTTCGCTTTCCATTTCAACAGGAGTCGAGGCTTGCGCAAGGCGGGTGAAGATTTCCTCCCACTGCTCGCGGCCTTCGATCACCTGACCATAGCGGCTGACCTCATCCAGGGTATCTGCACTGCGGCGGTCCAACCCGCAGACAGACAGATCAAAATATGGAGAACGAATGGCATCCAGAAGTGGGCGGCGCGGGTAATTCAATGCTGGCAAGTTCAACAAGGTAAGCAGGGCAGCAACGGCTGGTGATTGGGCCAGCACCTCGCCCTGGGTAAAGCGCAGCGGTATGCCGAATTCTGCCGAGGCCTGGCGCAAGTAGGGATGATAAAGATCCGGATCGGGCGTCACCAGGGCGCAGGCTTGCAAGGGAATTTCATCCCGCACAATGCGCGCTTTGAGCCAACGCAGCGCTTCGCGTGCCTCTTCTGCGGGTGAGCGGGCTTCAACCAAATGGATGTGCTCGCCTGATGCAACACGCCCAGCAGCAGTCTCGAATACGGATGCTTCAAGATGCTGCAACGGGGTAGGTAAAAAGGAACGTCGTGCAGTGGAATGCACTGTCAAAGGCAAGCTGGCTGACAGGTCTTGATAGACAGCCTCAAAGCGGCGGTGAGCGGAGCGGCGAAAAGGCAGCTCTCCGGGCAGGGTAATCAGGATGCTGTCCACGTTGGGGGCTAACAAGCGCAGCGCCTGGCGCTGTGCGCCGGTGAAGGAATCGAACCCATCCACCACCAGCAAAGCTAGTTTGGCGCCCAAATCTGGGTTGGCCTGTAAGGCTTCCACTGCCAGCCAGCTCAACCCTTCCGGGTCAGCCCAGTTCAAGGCGCGCAACTTGTTCTGAAACGCCAGGTACAACTGCGCCAGTTCCTGCTGAGCCGCGCTGCCGGATGCGGCTTGCGCCACAAACTCTTCTGGGAAAACCAACGCCCGTTTGAGTTCGGCAAAAGCATCCCGCAAAGTCAGCGCAAAACCCGGTGTTTCTCTTAAACTGGCATAGTGCTGCAATCCGCCATCTGCGTACACTTGCTGAATAGCTGCCTGGACCAGGCGGTGCACCATTGGCGGAGAGGCCATTGGAGTGGGATGCCCGGTGAGTTCCAAAAGCTCACGGTACAGGTCGCCAAAAGTGCCTACCTGCGCTCCAATTGCTCCTCCCGCTTCGGCCAGCCTGCGCCGGAAGGCGGCAGTTTGCAAGCGGTCCGGCAGCACAACCCACACCGGTGCAAAAGGTCGATCCAACAGCAGAATGCGAATGCGCTGGATGCAATCTTCAGTTTTTCCAGTTGCAGGAGGGGAAACGAGGATTTCGACGGCCATAGCTAATTGTACGACGAAAAATTCCTGCTTTCGGTTAAATCACCTACAATTGTATACGATGCCTTTCAGGAAGGATATGGCAGACAAAGCGAATTATGCGAGCAGATTACCTGCCCAGCTAACCGGCCGCCAGCCGGTCTAATGCCGGGTTAAACGCCTCCAGCCAGGCTTCGATAGAGGAGCGTGATTCAAACATCGGCAGCAAGTCCAGCGCCATATCATGGTGCTGGATGGCAGCAATTTTCTCCTCCAAGGCCAGCATCGCCTTGCGCGTTGTGTAAGGCTGTGCACCATCCTGCTGCCCTTTTTGAAGTGGCATGCTGGCATGCCCCCTTCCAGGCGGGCGATTATCTTGCGTGTCATCATTCTTTCGAGAGAGAAGTGTTTCGCCGCCAGGCTGAGGCTATGGACCAGCACTGGTGTGCTCAACTTCAACGCTTCTTAGCGTGTTCATCGCACACTGGTGATCGCGCAGCAAAGCAGCCTGTATCAACAATACTTGAAATTAACTTATGGGAAATTTTACGCCCAAATAAGGCTATAATTTAACTGTCGAATCTTCCCCAAACCATCTTTCACAGAGAAAATATTGGCATGAAATCATCTTTCCTAACCTCCATTTTGGTCTTTACGATTGTCTTATCGGGCTGCGGCCCTGTTTCGACATCCGCTCCGGCGAAAACTGGGATGCCCGAGGCTGCTGCTCTTCCCAGCCAGACTGCCACTGCCGCGCCGACGACCACACCCGCCCCGACGAACACTCCCGCATCAACTCCCACGCCGACACCTGTCCCCAGCCCCACACCCATTCCGGTCCTGCAGCTCGGGCAGGTGGTGGATCTCAATGGTGTAAAGCTGGCTGCGGTGGACATTCGTTACACCGGCGCTCAGGTGCAGGTGCGCTTTGCTGCCCTGAACACCACGGACAGGCCTGCGTATCTCTCTTCCCGGTTTTATCTGAAGCCGGCGGTTGAAGGAGATAAGCCAATCACCCCGGAGTTTTGCCAGCGAGAATCCAATGAAGGCAAAATGCCCTCAATTGAGGGGCAGATCATGCCCGGCGAAAACATCCAGGGTTCTGTGTGCTGGCAAAGCGGGGGCGATAAAGTCGATCACAGCGCCTGGCAGGTGGAATATATTCCCGGCTACGGCGCAGCGCCGCTGGCATTTTGGGATATATCGCAGGCTGCTACTGCGCCTGTGCCGCAGGCGCTGACAGTGTCCAGTTTGCCAGATCCACTGCCAGCCGGCCAAGCCTATGAACACCAGGGGATCAAGGTTACCTTTGACTCATTGGGTCTGTATCCCGGCATGCAGCAAATTGAGAATAATCTGGGTTTGCTGGCACAATTCAGCATTGAGAACACAGGCACGGTCAGTTTTACCCTGCCGAGCGCCATGGGCAGTTTCAAAATCCGCACCGCGGATGGTTTCTTCTTCTCTCATTACATCACGGAGAATAAGTGCATGGATACATTCTCCAATGTGGTCTTTAAACCCGGCGACAGGCAGACCTTCACTGTATGTGTCGTGCTGCCCTTTGGCAACGACCTGGCGCCCGGCACAACCGCACGCTTTGTAAGCCCCGACCTGAGCTGGATGATGTTATGGAAGGTGGATGAGCTTAAGAAATAGTGTCGCGTGGTGACATAATTACCCCAGGCCGGCCTATAAGCCGCATTGGCCGGACTCAGGTCCTGACGGCACTTTCAATCTCTAAAGTTACAACCCAAAATCAAATAAGTAGCAGGTCGTTCGCGGCAATTTTGCCTGACTTGCCCAACATTATACACCCTTGCATTGGCTTGGGTGCGCTTCCGGCTGCCTATTTACCGAGGGGATACAGATATGGCTAAGTTATTGGCGATCTTTGTAATCCTATTCGCCGTGGTGGTCAGTGTTATGGCTCTGGCTATCGGCCTGACCAGCGCATCAGCCAGCCTGGCCAATGGTGTGGCAAACGCTGCTGCCAGCACCGCCCTCATGACATCACAATGCGTCACAGGGTTCATGGTAGTCGTGTCCCTGGTTGCCGGCACTTTGCTGGGCATCGGGATCAGCATACTGCGCGGCAAAACGTTACCGCAAACTGGCGCACAACCTCGCTGGGTTTCCGGTCCCAACGCCCGCTGGCAGCGGATTGGTTCTCAGCCTGTGCCGCACCAATTGCCTGCACCGCAAGCGCAGCCGGCTGAACGCCAGGTCTACCTGGTGGCAGACGTTGAAGAAACTCAGGATGATTTACCCCTGAATGGATGGGGTTTCTAAAGGACTGTGCAAGTGGACCCTCGGCCTGTGTTCTCACTCTCCCTGATCATGCTCCTGGCGCTGGCGCTCCAGGCCTGTACGGCTGCGCCAACTGGGACTACCCGATTGATGGAGATTGCCACACCCATTCCGCCCTATGTTGCTACCGACCAGGCTGCGGCGCTGCAAGCTCGCGCCACCCGCCAGGCCAGCGAGGGACGCATGGCCCAGTTGGCTGCTGAGAGCACTGCCGTGGTGTTACAAATGACCGCTTCTGCCGCTACTGAAGATTACTTCGCCCGCCAGACGGTGCAGGTGCAGAATGCTACTGCTACAGCTTCAGCAGAAGCCATCCAGGCTACCGGAACGGCTGTCGCTGCTGCCCACACGCAATCGGCGCTGTCTGCTGCCGGCACGGCCACTCAATCGGCATACAACACGGAGGGTACATCTACAGCGATTGCTTTGGGTGTTTTGCAGGCTTCGGCCACAGCCCAGATTGAGCGCATCGCTGAGCAGCGCCAGAGCGAACAGCAAACCCTGCTTTTCCGCACCTGGGCCGGGCGGATTGCCCTCAGCATTTTGTTTGCGGTCGGGCTGTTCATCGCCTGGCAGTCGGTCAGTTGGGTGCTGCTGCGCCTGTTTGGTGTGTACCGCCTGGTCAACCGCCCAGTGGTGATCACTCCGGATGGCAAAGGCGGGTTCAATGTTTTCGACATTTCCCGCTCGCTGCAGCCAGGTGCGACAGTCAGCCAGGATGGCAAAGTTTTGACCGCAGGTGGAGCCAAGGATGAACAGGTGCAATCGCAGGTAGCGGCACGCGCCCAGGCGGCCGAGTTGATGCTGGCAGCAAATTCCGGTCAGCCGGCCCAGCCTGCACAGCGGCGTACGATCCTACGCCAGGCATTGCAAACCGGCGCTGCCCAGCCTGTCCAATCCTTGCCCCAAGGTGATGTCGTGGATGCCCAGGTTGTGGTTATCCCCTCAGATGATCCACGTGTGCGTCCGCTGCTGGATGAAATCGAGCCCAAACTGCTAAATGGAGGAAACAATCTATGATCGCCAATTCATTGAACCTTTCCCGCTATCAGGCTGAGGCCAACTACTGCGCCCGGCTGGTTTTGCAGGCGCTGGCGCAGCGAGGGCTGCAATCCCCCGCCAGCTTCTACCTGACCGAACGCAGTAACCTGGTCTGGTTGGCGGCCATCCTCAACTTGGAACACCTCGAAGGAAAGCTGGAAGCCTTTGCCTCTCAGGAAACCCTGCACCAGGTCAGCACTTTGCTGCACGGCAAGCAGGTCTTCCTCTCCAACACCAGCGGCCTGCGCTACCTGATCCTGCTCACCCCGGCGCCGAAGCTGCCAGAAAGCATTGAGTTTCCAGAAACGTTTGAGCGCAACACCATCCCGCTGGGCATTGGCCTTACCGGTCCGGTGACTCTGCTTACCCCGCGCAACATGCTGGTCTGCGGCGAACCTGGCTCGGGTAAATCTACACTTTTGGACGGCATTCAATACGCAGCTCGCCGGCATGATTGGGCGCTGTATTTCGCCGATCCCGATGGGCACACCTTCAACCCTGATCTACTCAACGGCATTGCTGCCCAGCCGGTCGCTCAGTCCCCGGTCGAATTCATCGCTTTGATGGACAAGATCGAAGCTGAACTGCTGCGCCGCCAGGGTTTATTCCGCTCCGTTGCGCAAAACGGATTGCCCCCGGCCGACCTGGATGCCTATAACCGGATTGCAGCACAGCCGCTGCAGCGCATGCTCTTGCTGGTGGATGAGGCCAACAGCTACTTCGACAGCAAGTCTATTTTAGAGAAACTGACCGATCTGGCACGCCGTGGCCGTAAGTGGGGGCTGACACTGGTTCTCGCCGGCCATAACTGGCGCGCAGCCGATGTTCCCCGCGCTCTCTCAGCGATGTTTCCAACCCGGGTGTGCTTCCGAGTAGCCGATGACACAACCGCTACGGTTGTGTTGGGCTCACGGCGCTGGGGCAAGATAGCGATGAGCCTGCGTCAACCTGGCCGGGCAATCGTGCTGCTGGATGGAACGTACCGGCTGGTCCAGGTTTACCGGCTGTCTGTAGAACAAGCGCAAACCCTGGCTGAGCACAGTGCTCGTGTCAGCCCGCTTACCGCCATAGAAGTTGTCCTGGTTGCACATGCGCTCCAGCACCTGGGCGGGCGGTTTATCGTCAATCAACTGGCGGCTGCCTTCGCCGGGCAGGGGGTGACCTCTCACCAGGTCAAAACCCTGGCAGCAGCCTGGGAGCGCCGCGGTTGGCTGACTGCGCCCCAACATGCCACCGATGCCCGCAAAGTGACAGACGAATTGGCGCTGCTGGCGGGGTTTACCCGCACAGGCGCACAGGCCGCACAGGAGCGCACACCCATTCCAGCGCCCGCACAGGCGTTGGTTCAAGTCGATCACGCTTAATAAAACCGACCTATTCAAGGAGACCTTTTATGAAAGTCAATGCTGACATTCTCTTCACCCGCCCCTTATATTTCAGAGCGCTATCCGCTACCTGGGAAGTCATCCCTTTTATTCATGGAATTCGGCGCGAGCTGAAACCTAATCAGCAGATGCCTGCGCTGATGCGCCGATGGGCTGTTGAAGAACTCAAGCGCTGCGGGTATTTGGTTGAGCAAAGCCCAATTGTGCTGGAAAGCCCCAACTCCGAGCCAGTTTTTGCCGCCTGGCCAGTGATCCGCGCTCGTAAAGAAGATGTGCAAATCCTGGTAGACATTCGCGATGTTTCAGGAGAAGAAGACAGCGAACTGCAAAAGATTGCACTGTGGTGCCTGGAGCATTCGCCCCAAGACCAGATTTATCTGGCTTTCAACCTGGCCTGCTCGCCACTCAAGACCAAGACGTACTTTCGCAAAGGTTTTCTCGGGCCAGAGGCTGGTGACGCCTGCGAGCTACAAGTCGAAAACGCAATGCCTATGCTTTCACTTCTGCATGGGAAATTGCCGGCAGAGTAGACCTGTCTTGATACCCCAGATCTATAAGGAGACATTTTATGACCACCACCCAGCTATTCCCCTTTCTCAAGTGCGCCATTGATGTGGGCTTTCATGCCATCAAGATATCCTATGTTTTGAACGGTCAAGTCTATACCGTTACCGTGGAAGCCACGGTCGGGGTAGGCGACACCGATATGGGATTGCTGCAGACCGGCCTCACCCGCCAGAAAAAGCAGCTCCCCAACGTATTGGAGACCGAAGGCCAGCGCTACCTTACCGGCCGGTTCGTAAATCTGTTCGCCCGCCCGATCGAGCGCCTGGACTTTGATCGCCTCACCTTCGCCCCCGAGCTGCGCGCCCTGGTCTACTCGACCCTGGGATTAGCCGTGCAGCAGGCGGCCCAAACGCTGCAAATTCAGCCAGATGAAAACGGAGTTGCTCTGGGCCTGATCGTAGCCCTGCCAGTGCAGGTGCTGCAAGGCCCAGAGTCTAAAGGAGTCGTCCAAGCCCTGGAAAGCTGGTTGTTGGGCGAGCACACCTTCACCCTGGATGGGCTACCTCACAAGGTGCAGATCCAGGCGCTCAAGGCCATGGCGCAGCCGCTCGGCTCGTTCTTCGAGTGGGGGCTGAACAGCGCCGGGCAGTGGGCTCGCTCGCCTGCCGACCTGAAAGCATCGGTTGCCGTGCTCGACCAGGGCTTCAACACGTTAGACCTGTTTCACCTTTCAGGCGGGCAGATCGTCAGGCGCTATACCGGCGGGGAAACCCGCGGCCAGCGCCGGGCCGCCAAGGCGATGCAAGACCTGCTCTTGCAGAAGACCGGGCGGCGGGTCAGCCTGCACGAAGCCGATGACTATGTCCGCCAATCCTGCAATGGGCAGCGGCTGGAAATGGTCGTCAAGGGTGAAACCCTGGACCTGAAACCGCTGGCCCGCCAGGCGCTGGATGTCGCAGCCGGTGAAGTCAAGGCGTATCTCTCCCAGACCTGGGAAGATGGCAAAGCCTTTGACTACATCCTGCTCACCGGCGGCGGTGTGCTGGCCCTGGGCGAGCGCCTGCGCTCGGCCTACCCAAACGGAATCCTCTTAGCAGACCCGGTCACTGCCAACGCACGCGGCCTGGCCAAGTTTGCCCAACGCAGCGGCGTGATTGAGCCGGTCGCCCGGCTCAATCAGGTTGCCTGATTGCGGCGCTGACGTTTCGGGTTTCCCAATTCCGAGTCAGAACTGCCGTATGCCCCGCCCGCGTCGTTCCGAGAAACAGGTGTACTTCGTCAAGCTGTGGCTGCTGCCCGGCCGTGACGATGACATCATCCGTTTTCTGGAGAACACCCCTCCCGGCCAGCGCGCCGCCGCTGTCCTGCGGGCGATGCGGGGCGGGTTATCCAACCAACCACAGCCTCCCAGCGAGGGCGAGGAAGTCAACAACATCCTCGACAACCTGGCAGAACTGTGGAACTGACCAACCACCAACCCAATTCAAAATTTCTAAGGAGCTTCCTTTTATGAGTACTACCCCCTCAACCATCATCTACGACAAGACCAGCGCCCAACAAGGCCTGGAGATCGCCATGCACGTGATCACCGTGAACATCACGTACCCCAACCCCCGGAAGGCGATCAACACGAGCAAGAAACTCGTGTCCTACCTCAAGCGCAAGGGCTATGAGGTCGAACTGAACCCGGCGGTTACGCCGTACCCTGACCCCAGCATCCCGCTGCCGTTCTGCCGCATCCGCAAGGGCAGTTCTTGCTGCCTGATCCTGTTAGTGGATGGGGAGACCGAACCCCATGACCTTGCCCCCAAGGTGTCCGGGCACTACCTGCAGGCCGACACACCTGACCATGTCTTCATGGCTTTCAATCTGGGCAACCCCAAAAAGAAAGTGCTCGGCATGATCAAGGCTTTCCCGGCTGAGGCGCAGGCCTAAAGCCCAGGCCCAAAACAGCCTTCTGGGTGATGGCTCTTCCTTCACCCAGAAGGCTGCCAGGCCAGGAGCTACCCATGAGTGATGCAGCACAAGATCCAACCACAGACAGCCAATTGTGGGATGCACTTTACGAACTTTTTGACGAATACTGCCTGCCGCAGTTTCAGGCAGGCACGGTGGTAGGCGGGCTGCGGCAAACCCTGGCACATCTGTACCGGCGTGAACGAGAGCGGGAAGCCCTGGAAGCTGAGCTGCAAACCTACCGCCAACTGGCGTTGACGCTGCAAAACCGGCTGGATGGCGCAAAATAACCCCCGCAAAATAATCCCGCCGGGCGTTAACAACAAAATAACGTAGTTATTTTGTTGCCATTATTTTGCAGGAGTAAGTACAAGGAGATTTTATGACAAACGATTTGAGAGGCCTGCTTGCCTTATTACAACCGACTGAAGGCGAACCTTCGAACCTGCTGAAAGCATTGCGCTGCTTCGTTGAGCGGGGTGTCGCTTCCACCGACCAGGTGGTCGCTTTGAGCGGCTTGAGCTATGACGCTGCCTATAAGGCTTTGACCAAGCTGTGTGCTACCCAGGCCGGCGTCACACCGAACCTGCGGCTTGCCCATGTGGGGCTGGAAGGTGAGAAGGGCAAGCCGCGTCGGGTCCATATCCTGACCGATACCGGCGCAGCGGCGCTGCGCATGCTGGACGATATTGGCGATTTGCGGGCGCCCAAACTGGAAGAGCACAGCGAAATTGCTGCGGCGGTGATGGAGATGGACATTTTCGTAGCCGCCCGCCAGGCTGGCCTGAAAGCGCAAGTGGAAGAAGTCTTGCCTTTTGGAGATGACGGCAGTTCAATCCGGGCGGATGTGTTGGTCACACTGGCAAGCGGCAAGGCTGCGATCTTTGAGTGCGAACAGAACGCCGCTGCCTGGAGCAAGGCCCGCCTGCTGGATAAGCTGCGTCGTCTGGCACGTTTCTTTGACTCAGATGCCGGTGAACAGGTTGAGAACAACATTCGAGTGTTGTTCAACATCCGCTCGGATGATGTCCAGACTTTACAGACCTGGCAAGAGCAGTTGGCGTTGGTGGCCAAAGAATATGGCAAGCCGCTGCCGTTCTCGCTGTACTGGCAGCGCCTGGCCGATTTCCTCAAGCAGCCGGAGTGGTCATCCGTGGACGGTTTCCAGCCAATTTCGCCTGCCTCTTTTTCTGATGCGACTGATAAGTCACCTGCGGCCGCAAAGGCCGCCGATGTACTCAGCGCCCTGCCAGAGGTGGTCCAGGCTTCGGTCAGCAGCTTGAAAGAGCTCGATCTACTGCTGGGCCTGATGTACGAGGATCAGCAGGAAGCCTTTCGCCAATACCAGGCTTCCCAGAACCCACGCCAACGTTCCCGGGCTTTCTTCGCCCTGATGCTGTTTATCTACGAAGCCAGCCACTATCGCCACAGCCCGACGTTGGAATACGCCACCCTGCCGGTCGAGTCGCTCTACCTGCTGCGCCGCTACCTGCACGCCCACCAGAATGCCAAACTATTCACCCAGATCAAACAGGGCTTGGCCACGGCCGCCAAGAACGCCGATGGCGTGACCCGCTATCGCAACGCCATGACCCAGTTCATCTGGAATGTTTTCCTGCGCTGGCATGGCTTTGCCCGCGGCGGCCCGTTGCGCATCAAAGTTGAACCACCGGGCTTCGAAACCGGGCGCTCAGAGTTTTACGTTGAGGTCAGCGTCAACAATCGCGACATGCTCAACAACCCGCCTTATTACCGCAGCTTTTATGACATGTGTGACGAAGAGAAGGCGCTGGCCTGGGTGTTGGAAGCCATGGTCAATTACCCAACAGAGTTAGGGCTGGAATAACCAGCTCGCCAACCATAGAGGAATGACAAGATGATGGAGATCCAAAATTTTCTACATTACCTGGATGCACAAGATCGCTCACCCTTGACGATCAAGGGCTACGAGCATGACCTGGCGCATTTCACGCGCTGGTTCGAGCAAAACAACGGCGAAACCTGCACCCTGGCGGCGATCACCCCGACCGATATCCGTTCTTACCGCCAGTTCATGCTGACCGTCGAGCGGCGCATGGCAAGCACAGTCAACCGTCGCCTGGCGGCGCTCTCGACCCTGATGGCCTGGGCGGTGCAGCACAAGCTGGTAGATGGCGATCCCACCCAGGATGTGCGCAGCGTACCGCAAGTCAGCGCCGGGCCAAAATACCTGGATAAGAAACAGCAGTATGCCCTACAGCGGGCGATTGAGAAGGATTTGCAGCTTTCCAAACTGCGCTATCCAAAGCGCTGGCGTGGCCGGCAGCGGGACGGTTCGCTGGTGCTGTTCCTGCTGCACACCGGGCTGCGCTTACAGGAAGCGATGGATTTGCAACTGAGCGACGTGCAGATGACCGACCGCAAGGGTTCGGTGCTGGTGCGCCAGGGTAAGGGCAGCAAGCAACGCAGTGTGCCGCTGAACAGCGAAGCCCGCAAGGCGCTGCAGGACTGGCTGAGTGTCCGTCCGCCGGCGGATAACCAGTACATCTGGGTGGCGGTGGAAAACGAAGGCGACGGTGCGCTCTCCGGCCGTTCGGTGCAACGGGTGCTCGAGCGCATCGGCCAGGAGGCCGGGCTGGACACCCTGACTCCGCATATGCTCAGGCATACGTTTGGCAAGAATTTAATTGACAGCGGTGTGGGGTTGGAGAAGGTGGCGGCCCTGCTCGGGCACAGCAGCCTGAACACCACCCGCATTTACGTGACTCCCAACCAGAACGATCTGGAACAGGCCGTGGAAGGATTAGCCGGAAGGAAGTGAACGATTATGCCTTACAAAACAGTCGCCGCCGGATGGCAGCCGGCGGCTCGGAAAACGGACGCTGGACGAGCGAGGTCTTCTGCCGCGTATTATATCACGCTCGCCAGGGGCAGTTTTTTATACGACGGATTACCCTTCTGGAGGGCCTTATGCTGACCCGCCGCATGCAAGTTCAAGCCATCGCCGATCGCCTGGCCGGGCTGCCCATCAAAGCGGAAAGCAGGGACTTTCAGCCGCCCTGGCTGTTGTGCTGGCAGGCCCTGGAAGCTGCGCCCGCAGGTGAAGAGCAGGCCGCCATCGAAAAGGCGATCTTTGCCCAGCCGGATCGGGATGATCTCCTGCGCCAGATTCTTTCGGCGCGCCCCGGTTACCGCCCACAGATGCAGTCCCTGGCCGACCTGGCCCGAGAACTCAAGCCCATCTCCTGGGTCTGGCCCAACTGGATCCCCCGCAGCATGTTGACCGTGCTGGGCGCATCGCAGGGCAGCGGTAAGTCGTTTGTCAGCCTGGATTTATCCTGGCGCATTATCCACAATATCAACTTTCCCAACGGCGCGCCGATTGCTCGACCTGGCGCCAATGTGATTTACGTGGATGCCGAGATGGTGCCGCAAATTCTGAACGAACGCGCCGAGAATTACAACCTGGATCGCAGCAAGCTGTTCCTGATGCTGGCGGAAGCGGGTGAAATGATTGATCTGGGCAAGCCGCGCCACCAGGATCGCCTGGCCGAGATGGCGGCGGTGCTGGAACCGGAATTGATCATCATTGATTCGCTGTCTGCCATCCATACCAGCGGGCAAAATAACGTTGAAGACGTGCGTTCGCTGATCGGTTTCCTGACCGGCCTGGTGAGCTGGGCGCGCTGCGGCATGCTGCTGGTGCACCATATCCGTAAGCCCAACAGCGGCGGCCAACACATGATGAACTTTGACCTGGGCATGGAAGACCTTTCCGGCAGCGGCTACATCACCCAACAGGCGCGTGTGGTGCTGGGGCTGCGGGTGGTGCAGACCGGACCCAAGTTTGATCCGAACGGCCCGCGTGAACTGAAAGTGCTCAAGTCCAATCTCTCGGCCTATCCCGATGCGCTGGGCTTCCAGTTTGAACCATTGCACCCCGCCGGCGTCAGGCTCAAATGGGATACCAAAGCGCCGCAAAGTTATCGGGAACCGACCCAGCGCGATGAGTGCGCTGAATGGCTGGAAGATTTCCTGAAATCGCATCCGGATGGGGTCAAGGTCAAAGAAATCCTTGATGCAGCCAAAGAAGAAGGGCTGAAACCTTCCATGATTTATCAGGTGCGCAAGGAACTGGGTGACCGGATTATCAATACCGAAGGGCACAAATCGCCTTCGAACGGCTGGAAATGGTCGGAAGACCAGAACGGTGTGGACTAAGATGACTAAGACTTTGAAGACTCCGAACTCTTTGAACACTTTGGAGACTCTGAACACTTTGCAGACTTCAACACTCTGGAGCCTTTCCAGGGGGAGAGTATCTTAAATGCGTGGAGTCTTCAGAGTCTTCAAAGTGTTGGCTGAGGTGTAATGTTCGATCTTGAAGAAATCCTTCGCCGGGTATCGCTGCAAGCTTTGGCCGAAGAGGCTGGGGCGCAGTTCAAAGATGCCCATCACCTTTCCAGTCGCTGCCCGCTGCCGAGCCATGCCGGCGACCGCAGCAGCCTGGCGTTCTCGATTTACGATCACGGACGCCGCTGGAAGTGCCATTCCGCCTGCCCATCGGATGCCAATGGCGGTGATGTGGTGGCGTTCTATATGGCCTGGAAAGGGCTGGATTTCAAACAGGCTTTGGCGGAGCTTGCCGAGCGGGCCGGTATCAAGGATGAGCCCCGGCAAGATCGAGCGGTTGAGTCCCCTCAGCCGGCTGTACAGGCTGCGCCCTTACCGGCTGAGCCGGGGGCCGCCTGGAGCACTCGGGCCGAGCAGTTTATTGCTTATGCCCAGGGCAACCTGGCCGGCGAAGCTGGCGCCGGGGCGCGGGCGTATCTCGAACAGGAGCGCGGCCTGTGGCCCGAAACTTGGCAGGCGTTTGGCCTGGGCTATAACCCGGCCAACCTGTACGATGCGCCGGAGCGTTGGGGCTTGCAGGGTAAGAAGATCTGGCTGTCTAGGGGTATCGTGATTCCCGGTTTCCGGGAAGCGCAGCCCTGGTATGTCAAAGTGCGCCGGGCATTGCCAGGCCAGGCGCTGGGTCAATTCATTGGCGTATGGAGGAAAGAAGACGGCTTACCTGAAATCAAATTTAGCGGACCGCGCGGCGGGACGGCGGTGCTGTTTGGCCAGCAGCACTTTGCCCGCCTGCCGGTTCTGCTGCTAACGGAGGGCGAATGGGACGCCATGCTGCTCTGGCAGTATTGTCAGGATTTGTGTGACGTCAGTACGTTGGGTGGGGCGCAAGCCCACTTTGATGCTTTTGATCTGGCGGTGCTGATCCGCTACCAGTCCGTCCTGGTGGTGCATGATGCGGATGCGGCCGGCGATAAAGGCCGGCAGTACATCGCTGACTTGCACGCCCGGGCTGGGCGGGTGAAAGCGATTGCACCGCCCCTATTAAACGGAGTTTTAGCCCACGACCTGACTGATTTCTGGAAGATGGGCGGGAATTTGCGCAGTTGGGCAGCCGGCCACGTGGCCGATGCCCTGGAAGCTGCGCTGGAGCAGGCATCGGCCTGCCCGACCAACCCAACCATTGAACGCTGGCGCAGGCTTGCCGCCTGGGCCAGGTTTGAAACCGGTTTCCGGCTGCCGGGTTCATCAGCCGAAAAAATCAAAACACAAATCTAAGGAGCTTTTCATGAAACCTTACCCCTCTATCAATGACTTTGGCGAAATTGACTGGAGCTTCCAGTCGAAAGAGCTTGTCCAAGAAGTGAGCCAACTCGGCCTGGCCAGCTATGACTGGTACGCCCGGGCCTATGTCACTTCGCCCGTGTCCATCCACCTGGTGGATCAACTGATTGGCTTCGCCCGGCGCAAGGGCGTGGTCATCCACCCTAACCCCAAACTGGGCCTGTCGCTCGCCGATCCGCAAGGGCTTATCGAGCACTACTTCTGGTCGCGCCTGGAACTGAGCGAGTGCGACGCTTATTCCGGTTCGCTGGCCCGCCCGCTGAACCAGAGCCTGTCCGACTACCAGAAGGCGGCCGTGCTCTACGCCGTGCATACCCGCTGCTGCTTTATCGCCGACCCGGACGCCGGCGACCGGCAGATCGAGGCGCTGGCAGCAGTGCACCAGGTGCAGGGCTATCCCAGCGTGCTGGTGTGCCGTGAGCAGGAGCGCGCGGACTGGCTGGCCCAGATCCGGGCCTACCTGCCTGAGACCATCCAGGCTCTGGATGCGTGTGAGGTGAATGCCGGCACGCCGGCCCAGTCCATCTGGCTGCTCGACTATCACGATCTGGAGCAGGGCGCCGGTCTGCCGGCAGATGCCCCGCGCTACCATTCCGTGATCGTTGACCACGCTCACTTTGTCAAGAATGCCGAGGCCAACCGCACCCAGGTGGTGGCCGCGCTGGCCCGCAAGGTGCGCTATCGCTTCCTGGTGACCGATTTCCCGGTCAACCTGGCGCCCAGCGACCTGAAGGAGCCGCTTGAGATTTTGGGCAAGGCTGGTGAGTTCCACGGCCTGGCCGACTTTCTCAACCTCTCCGGCCCTGACCCCTTGCTCAACCGGGAAATGGTGCGCTCCGCAGCTGAGCACCAGCGCAAGCTGGCCATGCTGTACCAGCAGTTGCGCTCGACCTGCCTGGTGCGTCGCGCCGCCGATCCGGGTCTGCGCTCGCAGAACCACATCCACCCCATCGAGCTGGGGCCGATCCCGGCCCGTATCAATGAGGAGACGGTCTTCAGCGACCTGCGCCGCTTTGGCCTGCAAAAGGTCACCCAGGCCATCACCTGGCTGCGCAAGTTCCTGCAGGACCGGCCGGGCAAGGTGTTGATCTTCGCCCACCACAACGATGTGGTCGAAGAAATCTCGACCGCCCTCGACATTCCGGCCGTTTACGGCAAGATCAGCGAGGAACAGCGGGCGCTGTTGGCCGCCGCCCTGGCCAGTCCCACCGGGCTGCCGGCGCTGATCGTCGCTAACGATGTTGAGCTGGCCTGGGACCTGGGCCAGGTGGACGCCATCGTGCTGGTCGAGCTGCTGCTCACCCCGCGCCAGCTCTACGGGATCGTGGATCACCTGCTGCCGGCCGATGCGACGCACTCCCTACCCATCCACTACCTGTATGCGCGGGATGTGCTGGACTGGGATGCCCTGACCCGGCTGAACCTGCGGCTGACCGACTACGTCCAGATCCTGGATGGCCTGGAGCCGGAGGAGTAGTCGTCCCCCACCTATAAACCCCACCAGCGGCAATAGAAAACCGGCCCGGAGCCGCAGCGTTGTCAAGGGCGCTTGTTTGCCCTTGACATAAGCGAGCACCGGGCCAGAATATCAAGGCCGCTGGTGGGGCCGGAAGGAAAGGTCAGAAAATTTTTAGTGAAAGCGCTATCCAAAAATCCCAAAGCTTAAATTTTGCTAAACGGGTTTCTTTTGACAAATTATTAACGATTAGGGTCTTATGCTAGTTGACAAAAAGTCCCCTATCGCTATATTTGGGAGTTGCAGCCACCAAAAAGCGATGGAGGACAACCCCAATGATAAACAATTTTTCGGATTTTTGCTTGTGGATTTTCGTAACTGTGGATGATACTTGGAAACAAATCGCTCCTTTGTTCGATCGCCCTGGGCCTGACCCTGTTTGCAGCGA
>JAKOUW010000073.1 GCA_029782365.1 Chloroflexota bacterium | reverse complement strand
ACTATCCGAAACACCCACACGATAACGCTTAACCCCACTATGATCATCAAAGAAACGAGCCACAACAGAACCAGATTCAACGAAACTGCCACTCCGAGGCTCAAGCATGACCCGGGGGTTCTCATTGTCTATCCGGTAAGGCCCGAAACGCTTCGTCACCGTCCCACCACCACCAGAAGCCTCCACATCCAGGTACCACTCCCCGGTTCCAGACTGCGACATGCTGCGGCTCGAAGAAGAACTGTACGAAGTCCACGAACCGCCACTCCATTTCGCACGCTGGGAAGTGGTATTCCCAAAAGTCAAACTCACAGACACATTCGACTGCGACCAGCCACGGCTCTCGGGAACCGCCGTAATGGTCGGCTTGGGAAGCGGAATATGGCGCCAGGTCGCGGTTATCTCCCACATGCCGCTGCCGCCATAATCAGCGCCACCCAAAACCTTGGCCGTCAACGCCTGGCCCGAAGAAATCGTATAGGGGCCATAGGTTTTCGTGCGGACCAACCCCGCGCCATCCTTCGAGGTCAAATCAAAGTAATACTTCCCAGGACTGGTCACGGTCAGCTTGTTGTTGCTAAGCAAATATACCTCCTGGGGATTGCTATATTTCCACAACTCCACCCGCCAGCTGCCGCGGCGAAAAGTCCTCGAAGTCACGTAATCGCCAGAAGCATCATACGTGAACGTGGCCGTCGGATAATTGGGCCGGGTCTTGTCGTAGCAGTAGTAACCGCTAACCGTTTTGGGCTCGTATAAAATCCAACGTTCATAACCGCCAGATACTATCCTGAGCCAGCCTTCCGCAGCCAGCACATATCTGCCTTCTTTCACATCCCAGCTCGCAGTCCGACTAGGTACGCGTTCCGTAGGAACGACCTTTTGTTTTGATTCATGGTAGCCGTAACGGATATAATTTACAGAATACCCCCCGGCCATATTCACCGTCAAAGAACTTGAACTCCAGCCGCGAGAATTCGGACTGAAACTTACCGCAGCCGCCGAGGAAACAAACAGCAGCAAAAATAACACGGTCAGCAAAGCAATGCGAAACAACTTCCTCAT
>JAKOUW010000072.1 GCA_029782365.1 Chloroflexota bacterium | reverse complement strand
CATGAGCGGAGCTCAACCCAAGGCCTGCGAAATAGCTGGGGCCGTGGGCATCATCGCCGAAGTGGATCCCTCGAGGATCGAGACGCGAAAAAAACAGGGTTGGGTGTCCCTCGTATCTTCTGATTTAGACGAAGTGTTTAGGGTTGCAAACAAACATCTTAAAGATAAAGAACCCATTTCCATAGCCTACTACGGAAACATCGTTGACCTGCTCGAGTACGTCGTCAAAATAGGAATAAATGCAGAGTTAATTTCCGATCAGACGTCTTGTCATGCCGCCTACGACGGGGGTTATTGCCCTCAGGGACTTACCTTCGAGGAAAGGACAAAGATGCTGTCGGAAGACAGAGAGAGATTCAAACAGCTGGTGGACAAGAGCTTGCGCAAGCATTTCGAACTGATTAAGACGCTTGTGGACCGCGGGGCGTACTTCTTCGATTACGGTAATTCCTTCATGAAGGCCGTATATGATGCGGGCGTCAAAGAAATTTGTAAAAACGGCATTGACGAAAGGGACGGCTTCATATTCCCCTCTTACGTAGAAGACATCATGGGGCCGCTTCTTTTTGATTACGGCTATGGGCCTTTCAGGTGGGTCTGTTTATCCGGTAAGCGCGAAGACCTGCTTAAAACGGATAAGGCAGCCCTGGAATGCATCGATCCGAACCGCAGGCCCCAAGATAGGGACAATTACATCTGGATAAGAGATGCCGATAAAAATAACCTGGTCGTCGGTACTCAGGCAAGGATACTTTATGCCGACGCAGATCTCAGGCTTGCCATAGCGCGCAAGTTCAACGACATGGTTCGAAGGGGCGAAATTGGGCCCGTCATGCTCGGGAGAGATCATCACGACACTGGCGGGACGGATTCACCCTTCAGAGAGACGGCTAACATAAAAGACGGGAGCAACATAACGGCGGACATGGCGGTACATTGCTACGCCGGAAACGCAGCTCGCGGGATGTCGTTGATAGCCCTTCACAACGGAGGCGGAGTCGGGATAAGCAAGGCCATAAACGGAGGATTCGGCCTTGTGCTCGATGGAAGCGAGCGCATCGACAAGATCATCGACAGAGCAATCGCCTGGGACGTGTTGGTTGGCGTGGCGAGAAGATCATGGGCAAGAAACAGCGGTGCAATGGAAGTTGCCCGTGAGGTAAACGAAAACCAAAAGAGCGATTACCACATTACCCTCCCCTACGTACCCGATGAAGACTTAGTTGTCGAGACAGTGGCTAAGGTCTTCAAAAAATGAGAAATAAGTAGGTCAACAAACCCCTCCAGGCCCTTTGGCTAGGAGGGGTTTGTTTTTAATCCCTCTCTCGTCCCAGCTCAGCTGATCGCTCAGCGGCATCTGCCACTGCTCTTATCACCAATCCTCGGAAACCGCCATCTTCCAGTGCAGCTACGCCGGCAATGGTGGTACCGGCTGGAGAGGTCACCCTGTCCTTGAGACTGCCCGGGTGTTCTCCCGTTTCAATTACCATTTTAGCGGCGCCAAATACTGTCTGTGCTGCCAGAGTCATAGCTACCGGGCGCGGCAAACCGGCCATGACGCCACCATCGGCAAGTGCTTCAATAAAGATATATACATAAGCTGGTGCAGAACCGCTGAGCCCTGTCACGGCATCCAACAAGCTTTCATCCAAAACGACGACCTTCGCGACAGCGGACAACAGAGCTTTAACTTCGTCTACATCGGATTCTTTTGCATTCGGTCCCATCGCTATGGCCGCAGCCCCGGCCTGAACCAGGCAAGGTGTATTGGGCATAACTCTTATCAATCGTGCCGGCCCTGTGTACTTGTTTAAATAAGAAAGAGGTACACCGGCCATGATGGAAACTACCAAGTGTTTATCCTCCCAGAGACCCTTTAGTTCGGATAGAATGACAGGCGCCACCTGGGGCTTTACTGCTAGGAAAATTATTCGGGATTTTTCCAGTATCTCAGTATTGCTGGCAGTCGTTTGTACCCCCAATGACTCCTTGAGGTATGAAAGCCGATTAGCATCGATATCTGATACCCACACCTTATCCGGTTGAACTAAGCCCTTGGCCAAAATACCTCTAAGTAAGGCCTCGGCCATGGCTCCTCCGCCAATAAAACCTAGCATTTTGCCAGCCTCCCATCTCAGTTTTATCTGATTCTATCTTCTGAATAACCTCTTAAATTTTTAACACAAAACTGCATAGTTGTCAAAATAACTACCGGCAGCGTTTAGCAAAAGTGCATGCTGCCGGTAGTTATTTTCTTCATTTTGTCTTAACCTTTATTTTTCGTCCATGAATGGGTATCTGTACCCTACTGGCGGATTGAGGTGTTCTTTGATGGCTCTCGGGCTTACCCAGCGCATCATGTTGATTTTGGAGCCTGCCTTGTCATTGGTACCCGAGGCTCTTGCTCCTCCGAAGGGCTGTTGAGCGATTACTGCGCCAGTGGGCTTGTCGTTAATGTAGAAATTACCGGCGGCATGGGTCAGGCGCTTTTCGATCTTTACTATGGCTTCTCTGTCCTGAGCAAAAACTGCACCTGTCAGTCCATAGATTGAAGTTGAATCACAAAGATCCAAAGCTTCCTCAATTTCCTCATCTTTGTAGATATATATTGTTAAAACCGGACCAAATATCTCTTCTTCCATGGTCTTGAAGCGAGGGTTGGGCGTTACTATTACGGTGGGTTCGATGAAAAAGCCAACGCTGTCGTCGGCGTTCCCGCCGCAGATTATCTCGGCTTCCGGAGACTCCTTGGCGTAGTCGATATACCCTTTTATTGACCGAAATGCCTGAGCATCGATTACGGCGCCCATGAAATTTGTGAAGTCTTCTATGTCGCCTATCTTTATCGTGCTTATCTCTTCGATGAGCCTTTTCTTCAACGCCGGCCACATGCTCTCCGGGACATATGCGCGCGATGCCGCAGAACATTTCTGCCCCTGGAATTCAAAGGCCCCCCTGACCAAAGCTGTAACCAATGGCTCAAGATCCGCAGAAGGGTGAACGAACACAAAGTCTTTTCCGCCTGTCTCGCCTACGAGCCTAGGATAGGTCCTGTAATTTGGCAAGTTTTGTCCCACAGTTTGCCACATGGACTGGAACGTCGCCGTAGAACCCGTAAAGTGTACACCTGCAAGCCATGGATTTAAAAGGGCGATGCTTCCTAGCACATTCCCGGGGCCTGGTATGAAGTTTATAACTCCATCGGGAAGGCCCGCTTTTCGAAGAACAGTCATCACGTGATATGCTGAATACACGGCGGAGGAGGCGGGTTTCCAGAGCACCACGTTTCCGGCCATAGCAGCGCTAGTGGGGAGGTTGCCGGCGATGGAGGTAAAATTAAAGGGAGTTACAGCAAAGACAAACCCTTCAAGTGCTCTGTACTCCATTCGGTTCCAGGAGTCCTTCGTAGACTCGGGCTGTTCTTTGTAGATTTCATTGAGAAAATAAGCGTTAAACTTGAGCATGTCTATAAGCTCACATGCAGAGTCGATCTCAGCTTGATATGCCGTCTTGCTCTGACAAAGCATTGTAGCCGCGTTAATCGTGCTCCGACACGGTCCGGCGAGCATCTCGGCTGCCTTTAGGAAAATAGAAGCCCTATGCTCCCATGGCATTGACTCCCAATCGTGCCGTGCGGCAAGAGCTGCCTCGATAGCATCATTTACTTCCTTCTCCCCTGCCATATGGTACCTTCCAATCACCACTTCTTTGTTATGGGGAATTATGCACATACCCAACTTTCCGGTGCGCACTTCCTT
>JAKOUW010000053.1 GCA_029782365.1 Chloroflexota bacterium | reverse complement strand
ACCTCCAGGCGAAGCCCCTCGTGGAGAATCAGCTGATCCTCTAGGCTGTGCTTCAGCACTCTGCACCACCTCCAATCCTGCTAGTCCACAACCCTCTACACCGCAGCGGTGACATACCCAGCAGCGGCCATGCACATACAAAACAGATCTACATTCGGGACACAGGACCATCAGCTACCCCCCAGTATATTAGGCAAGGATACGTCCGTCACGCTCAGTCCCACAGCCGCCAGGGTGATGGCTGTGAATACGGCGATCAGGATGAAAATCAGCTTCCACAGGTGCCTGGTGTAGTTGGCGTCCCGTTCATTGAGTGTCCTCTCCAGCCGCTCCACGTCCGACTTCTTGGCGGTTTCGTTGAGTTGCGATTTGATCTCCTTGATATCTCTTTCCACCGCCACTTGTCTTTCCTCAAGTCTGGTCACTCTTTGCTCAAGTTCCATCCGCATCACCTCGCTGCACGTAGTATCACGGCCCCGAGGACCCCACCCGCCACCGTGGCCACAAAGTCAAGTAGCTCTGGGGTGCCCTTTTTCAAGAGCCAGTCCCAAATGATTTCCTTTAGTGCTCCCACAACTGCCGCTGTGGCCAAGCCGATAAGTGGGTATACAAAAAGCCCCGCCACAATGGACAGGGCGACGCCCGCAATGGCATGTTTGAGTTTGTCTTTCTGCAAAATGGACCACCTCACATTTCGAACAATTCCTCTCTTACCACATAGTCTTTCAACCCAACCAACCCATGGAATATCTCTGGCACCTCCGGATGAATCTGGATCTCCTCCTTGGGAGGTACATTCCAGAGATAGGTACAGCCCTTCATTCTTTCGTACATAGCCCGTCGGTTCGGGTGTTCTGTTGCCAGAAACTCAGCATGGCCTTTCGCTTGGAGCAGACGGTCTCTGGAAAAGCAGTCTTTCAGGTGGTGCCGAAGTACATTAGAGTCGAGTTCAGGAGGCAGATTGTGGGCTGTGAAGCCTTCACGATATTCAGGCAGCCCTTCAAAGAAGAAGCAGTCCCCTCCCCATCTGGATACTATGTTAGGCATGTTCCTGAAGATCCGTACATTCCGGTACACGTAAGTATCCTGGTTGGACCAGCGATAGATCGTGAGGATCGGCTGCCGGATGGAGTTATACCCGCCTTCATGGGCCCGCTTGATCTCGTCCAAGGTAGCCTGGTACAACCTGGGGTGGAAGTATTCGTCGGCCTGTACCTCGATAATCCAGTCGTATCCCTGACACTCGTTGTTTATCAGGGACATCAGGACATGGTCCATGCTCTCCCATAACCCACTCTTCTCTTGCTTGATCCTTGTTATTACGATCTTTGGCCACCTTTTTGCCATCCGCTGAAGGACCTGCAGTGTCCCATCAGTAGACCCTCCGTCATTTACGAAAAGCACGTCAACCAACGGGAGGGTGGTGATGATGGCTTCCACGAACGGGTATTGCGCAGACAACACATTGTACAAAGGACAGATACCTGCGATCTTGATGGCCATGCGACTATTCCCCCTCATAGAGTGATAACACTGGCCGAGACTCGCGATATCTCCGCAAGGCCTTTTGCCAGGACGGCGAAATGCGAACCTCTGGCGGTATCAGACGTGCTGCCTCACTGTGGCCACAGTACTGACAGAGGATGTTGGTCAGGCCATAGCACTTTCCAATGTCCGCAAGCGCCTTTATACCCACGTCAAACCCCATAACTCGGTCAATAGCAGCTCCAGCACCGCATGGGTAGAAACCATATCTACTCAAACCGTACCCGCAACTCTTCGGTATCCAACATGGTTCTGCTTTTAGGCCGAAGTCTATCGGGGCGATGTTCATTCGATCGAAGTTCCGTTGAAAGATGGACTGCTTCCTTGTATCGGCCACCGAATACCCCATCTCGAGAAGTGTTCGGAGTGTCTGTCTAACCTGAGCACCATATCCGTTTGTGACGAAGTAGGGTTGTATTCCGTGGTGCTTGAACTCAGCCAGTATTTCAAACAAGTGTGGGTGGGTCAAAGGTTCCCCACCCAACAATGTTATCTGCTCAAACTCTGTCTTGGCTGATCGCAACTCGTTCAGGAAGCGGCGAATTTGCCCGACCGTCATATGCTCGGAAGAAGGGGCCTGTCTACATTGCCTGTCACAGTCAATGCATCTGAGGTTGCAGAAGGTCGTGAGCTCGATCTCCAGATAGTAACTGATGGGTGGACCGCCTAGCGCCTCCATTGCAACTGTTCCACCATCGCTTCCGTTAGCTTGTCGTAGTCGACATCGGACCCGAGCGGAATGAGCTCTGCGCTGGCCTTCGGTTTTCCAGGAGCGTTGTACATAACGGTCCATGATTCTTTTGTGGGCAGACTGTTGGTGATGATGGTGAAGATGGGTGTCTCCACAATGGCGATGCCATGTAAGCAGCTCCAAATGAGGGGCATTTCCAAGATCTCGACCAGCAAATCTGCCAGATCAGCATCCATTTTCTTCATCACATCGAGCCACACTTCACCGACTTCCTTGGTGGCCTCACAGTTGAGGCTGCAAGGGAAGTGGCTGGTGATCCTGAACCCGAAATAACGAAGCATCTGGTTCGTAAATACGTTCCCCTCCACCTCGAGTGTCCTGTCGCCCACCATGACGCCGTTTCCCCTCACGGCCGACTGCCACACTGGGTCGAAGAAACCATTGCCCCATTCCTCGACAAAGAACTTTGCGCAGCATGGCGGGAAACCAAGCAATTCCCCGATCACCTCATGGTCCACCTTGCCGGCATTCCGCCCATTGTAAGCAGAGGCCGTTCTAAACGCCTCGGCATCCTCCAGGTTCCGAGCCATAACTCCATAGCAGCTGCTGTTGGGATCACCGACAGTGGTAGGCAGATGATAGTGTGCAAACCCGGAGTAGTTCTTGGACCACTGGATGGGCAGCCACACCATCCCGTCTTTTTTCAACCGCTCGATCAAAACATGGAAGTTGTGTGGAGCCAGGTGCAGAGTCCCACATTTGCGTTTCCCCAGGCGAACCATTTCATACTCGGCTCTGTCATGCAACGATGCCACGGCTCCGATAACTGGTTCCCATTTCGTTCTGGCGGCCTCGGAGTTCCATACCAGACGCGAGAATGGCAGCACATCAAGGCTGTGGATTAGGTCATCTCTTGTCATGTTTCTTTCCATCATAGCCACCCCTAGAAATAAGAGTCCCCATGTGGTCTATCCCCATGGGGCCTATCACCGTGATCATAGTTCTGGTTTACCAACTCATTTCCTGACTCTGGTTGCTGCTGACTGCAGCATTCGATATTGACCCTGGCATCCTTTCTCCAGCTGCTGGGGTTGAACCCGTTGCCGTAAGTCATGTAGTAGAAAGCGCTGGGGTTCATATTGCGCACCGAGTTCTTGCTCGGAAAATGCGACGAATCCAGATCACATGTGAGAATGACATTGGGCATGATCTTGCGCAAGATGTCTGCCACCGTCTCGAACAGATCGTAGTAAGCTTTACAGTAACGGGTCTTGTTCCGCCAATCACCCCCGAAGCCTTCCGATGGGCACCCACCGGTGCAGTTCCGCCAATACTTGCACCCTTCACAGCCGCCATCCTCCTGCGGTATTAACGGCAGTATCTCATAACGTATCTTTGCAAAGCCCCTTGGATCCGCATCGGCGTTTTGAAAACGGGGATACGCGTGGCCTGTCTTGGCTGTCTTCAGGCAGCTCCCAGTGGAACCGTCACTAAAGATGACCTTTTCAGCAACAGCATTGTAGTAGTCGCATTCGCCGAAGTTACACGTACCTTGATTGAGGCCCAGCAGGCTGTCTACAACGTCCCGTATCGGCAGCCAATCATCTCCTATTTCGGTCAGAATGAAACGGGCTATGTCACAGTAGAAGTCAGACAGCTCCTCGGCAGTCAGAGCAATATCCTGCACCGAAGGGTAGTCTATCTGTGCCGGGTTCAATCGTCCAGATATGCCGAGCTCATGGAGCTCCCGAATCCAGGCCTTAAAGGTATCCCTCTGTGCTCGCAATGCATTTGCCTTGGTCAACACGCAGATGATCCCAACGTTTATCCCCTCGGACCTAAGCATGCGGATCTTGTCCATGACAATATCCGCCGTTGGCTTAGCGCTCTTCAGAGTCTTCCTGTATCTTCCGAGCTCTCCAGGTCCATCAATGGAAATGCCCACCGACGTATTGTACTTCTTGAAAAGCTGCACGTGCTTGTCCGAGATGAGAGTGCCGTTAGTCTGCAGCGACGACGAGCCCACCTTCTGAAAGCTCATCGACAGGATCTCTTCGATGACCTCCAAAGGAGCCAGTAACGGTTCTCCGCCATGAAGATATGGCGGCTCCTGCTCATTCTGGATCTGCCGTCTTACAGCTTGCATATCGACGGCCTTGTGATTGAGCCTCGTTCGATAGATGTGCTCGTAACAGTACGAGCACTGCAAATTGCACAGTGCGTTGGTTATCTTGACGCTAAGCACATTCCCTCTCCTTTCTAATAGTACCCCTCGAGCCTCGGGTTGTCTTGATGGCCCTCGGTTGAGTCTGAATGGTCGGTGTGCCCGTAGCTTACTCTATCGGTATGATCGGCGTAGCTCGCATCCCAGTAGGGGCCGACCACCTCTCCATCCGTATGGATCAACGAGTAGTCCTGGTGATCGATGTGAGGGTACGGGATGTTAACGACATCGTCCACATGTTGCGCCGGCAAATCGATGTGTGGGCTGTTGATGTGAGTCACATTGGCATGGGGTCTATTTAGATGCTCCAGGTCGCCATGAGGCGTATCCTCATGGGTGGTCCCTCCGGAGGTCTCGTCCCCATGCGGTTGATCAGCATGAGCCCTGTCGGCATGCGCAACGTCATCATGTCCCACGTCTCCATGGCTCACATCCCCGTGGGCCGTATCCTCATAGGCTCTGTCTTCGTGAGCCGTGTTTGCATGTGGTGTGTTGAGGTGGGGACTATCTTCGTGACTCGAGTTGCTGTGCGGTACATCAAGGTACTCTGTGTTGGAATGGGCTGTATTGGAGTGTGTTTCGTTCAGATAAGCCTGGTCTTCGTGAGCAACATTGGCATGGGCGATGTTGCCGTGGATAGAAACATCATCATGCGGTACCGTCTCATCGGCGTGCGCTGTGTCTTCATGGGCAGTGTCCTGATGAGCCGTGTTTGAGTGAGGAGTGTTTAAGTGCGCCTCGTTCAGATATGCTATGTCCCCGTGGGGAACGTCACTATGAGCTATGTCTCCGTAGATGGTCTGGTCATCATGAGGGACCGTTTCATCAGAGTGCGCTGTATCCCCGTGAGAGGTGTTCTGATGGCTCACATTTGAGTGCGGTGTGTCCACATGTGGGGAGTCCCAGTACGGGTCGTCCCCATGAGGAACGTCTCTGTAGTCCGCATTGGAATGGGGTGTGTTCAGATGCGCCATGTTTTCATGGGGAGCATCGATATAGGCCTCATCGCCGTGAGGAGGGTCATGGTCCACGTGAGGTGTGTTCCAGTACGGCCAGTTCTGATATGGGTAGTCGTCATGGGGCCGATCCCAATGGGGGCTTGTAATCCCTCCATCCGTATGGAGGGAGTAGTAGTCTTGATGGTCGACATGCGGAGAGTCAAGGTGCCTCGCGTCAATGTGCGGACGGTCTAGCCAGTTGGCATCGCCATACGGCACATTAGAATGCGGCGTGTTCCCATGCGGGTAGTCCTCATGTGACCTGTCTTCATGCGCTGTGTCTCCATGCGGTATGTTTTCTGATGGAGTGTTAGCATGAGGTGTATTGGAATGAGCTGCGTTCGAATGAGTCACGTCGCTGTGTGGTGAATCTTGATGCTCAATGTTCGAGTGGGGCATATCGGTATGGTCATCATGATCGGCGTGGCCCAATTGCGGCTCATTCATGTGCGGAGTGTTCTGGTGCTGGATGTTGCTATGCGCCTGGTCTGAGTGTGCCTTGTCAGAGTATGCTGAGTCAGAATGGGCTGTATTTTCGTGCTGGACATTGGAATGTGGTACGTCCATGTGATCCGTGTGATCGACATGGGCAACCGCTGGGTGGTCCATATGCTCTACATCACCATGAGGCGTATCTCCGTGAGCCTGGTCACCATGGGGGACATCCGCATGCGGTACATCTCCATGAGGTACTTCATTACCCGGCGCGTCACCGTGAGGTGTGTTAGAATGTGCCGTGTCTTGGTATGTTGCATCCTCATGTGGTGTATTGAGATGGCTGACGTTGGAATGTGGTGCGTTTTGGTGTTCGGCGTCTTGATGGGGAACATTCGAATGTTCAGCGTTCAGGTGTTCGATGTCCTCGTGCACGGTGTTCATGTGGGATTCGTCCGTATGCGATTCGTCCGAATGGG
>JAKOUW010000048.1 GCA_029782365.1 Chloroflexota bacterium | reverse complement strand
GCAGGTTGTTGTTTAAAGATTTAAAATTTTGATGGAGGTGCATGAATAGATGTACAAAGTTTATAGCCAAGATACCTTAAAAGCCGAACGCCGTCAGGGAACCTACACTGAGAAGGTACCTTTTGTATTGGACGGCAAATTGTTTGAGGTAGAGAAGAAGATTGTCAACGGGGAAATGGAAACGCTGGAATTTTCCCGCCCCGTCGGCGAGATGCTGACGTCCGGCTCCGTGGAACAATTCAAGGACTTACTACGGAAGGTAGTTTTGGATGTTGAATTAGGTCGTGAGCAGGTGCAACTTCTGTACCAGCCCATTTATGAACGCATACAAGATCCGAATCTACCCCGGGTACTTGATGCAAAATGGGCGCTTACCGGGACCGTTGTGTTTACCGAGCATATGGAAGGCGAAGAGGTTAAATTTGGCCGCTTGCAGGCTGAACAGGGTCCTGTTGCACGTATCCTGACCTATACGGCTGGCTTTGAGTACACCAAGGAAATGAAGGACTTCAACGAGGCTTTCTCCGTTGAAATCCTAAACCGGGCTATTGGCGAAGCTTACAATGCACTGCTGAACCATATCCACCTGTATCCGATACTGAGCTTTAGTTATCAGTCTGCAAACCAGACGGCATACCAGGGAGAAACGACTGACCCGACCTGGGTAAGGGTGTATAAGACACTCAATAAGGCAATAGCAGACGCAGCAAAAGCTAAGAGACCCGGTACGGTGCTTTTAGCGTCTACTGCAAACCAGGCGGACATAGAGATGGCTCTCAAAGGCGGTCACCAGATTGAAGGTACTGTGTATCCGGCCATCAGCGGGATTCAGTCTGTTATTTACTACGACGGCTGGGAGACGACGGTTGGGAAGAAAGCATACACTTACCCCGGTGTTACCCCTGGCGAGGCTTATCTTATCAGGCCCAAGCGCGGTTTCAAGGAACTGCTGAAACAGGACCTGCGTGTTGAAGCTACCAGCGGTGACCTGTCCCGTTTGGTCGAAAGCCAGATTGTGGCCTACGCCTACCGGGGTGTCTATGCTGCGGTGGAGGAGAATGCGCAGCAGATCAGCTTGAGCTAGGGCGGTGAGGTAAATGGCACGTTGTGTGGATTGCACCCGGTTTCCGTGGAAGCCGGACGCTGACTTCTCTATGTTACCACCCATACATTGTGCGAAAGAATTGGACCCCAGGCGATGGACGAGAGAAACCGCAACACTTGAACATAACTGCATGTATTATGATGGGCCAGAGGCGGTGAAAGAGAATGACGCCGACTCCAGAACTGAGGA
>JAKOUW010000019.1 GCA_029782365.1 Chloroflexota bacterium | reverse complement strand
GGGGCTGTCTAGAAAGGACAGCTAGACAGCCCCCAAAATGCCCAAAAAGGCAAAAATAGCGAAAGACAAAAAAAGTGGTGGCTAAAGAGCTGCCACTTTTCGCAAATTATGGGCGATGCAGATCAAACCCCATTCGGTTTTCACCTTTTCTAACCCCCGCAAACTGAACCTGCGGAAGTGCATATTGTGTTTGACCTGGCCGAAAAAGGTTTCGACCTCGACATTACGCTGCACACGCAATACTTTGCCCTGCTCCGACAACAAGTTAGTTTTGGCTTGCTCTCTGAAACGCTGCAAGCGAAAGCTCACACGCATATGCCGGTTGTCTTTCGCCTGGGTGCACTCTGACTTGAGGGGACAGGTATTGCATGAGGAAGCTTCATAATGTCGCACTTCGATCCGGTAGCCGTTCTCGGATTTCTCGTGCCCGGTGTAGCGATAAGTCAAACGCTGGTTTGCCGGACAGATGAATTCATCCTTTGCCTGGTCGTAGGGCAGGTTCTCCGAACGAAAGATGGCTTTGCGAATGAGTTTCGGATCCCGGTGCTTCTGCTGTTCGCGGTGAAAGGTATTGTATTTGACATAATTGCCCAGCTTGTGTTCTTCCAGGTAGACATAGTTCTCTTCACTGCCATAACCAGCATCCGCCGAAATATTCTGCGGCAGACAGCCTGGCTGTCTGGTCAACAATTCGGGCTTGCGCCTGGCTATGCTCTGTAAATTGGCTTTGACCCCTTCCAGATGAGGGATCAGGCAGTTGGTGTCTCCAGTTCGTTGGTGCAGACTGAACCCAACTACAAACTGCCCTTCGGTCCCTGTCTGGATGTTGTAGGCTGGTTTGGGCAGCGGCTCTTTGGCGCCTCGATCTTCTTTCATCCGCATGAACGTGGCATCCTCATCTGTCTTTGAATAGCTGTTGCGCCCTGCCAACTTGCGCTCCTGCTCTTCATACCGTTTCTGCCGTGGCAAGTAATCGCTCTCCATTTTCTTGACTGCCTTGGCCAGTTTTTTGTTCTCCGGCTGTTCTTTCAGGCGTTCGTTCAGCTCAGCAATCTTTTTCTCCAGCTTCTCTGCATCGATCCCGCCACCGCTGCCGCCCATCTCCTCCAGGTCTTTGTCCCCGTATTCGGCGTTCTCGGCTTCGTTTGCCGCATCGATCTCTTTCAGCAGTTCTTTGACTTTCTCGCGTAATCGCCCTTCATATTTCGCCCGGCTCTTCGCCCACACTACCTTGTGCCGGTTCGCATCTGCTTCGATCTTGGTCCCATCCACAAAGTAGTTCTCCAGCTTGACATATCCCTCTTCCAACAACAAACCCAATACCAGTGTGAATACTTCCTCGATCGCTCCTTTCATCTTCTCCCCTCGGAATGCATTGATCGTCCGAAAGTCTGGTTGGTTTCCCCCACTCAACCACAGAAAGTTCACGTTTTCTCGCACTGCTTTGGCAATCTGCCGTGACGAGTAGATCCGCTGGCTGTAGGCATACACCAGCACTTTGAGCAGCATCGCCGGATGGTAGCTGCTCGTGCCTCCTCCTTTGTACTTCTTCAGCAGTGGCTCAAGATTGATGCTCTCTATCGCCCGGTTGACCACTCTCACAATGTGATTGGCTGGAACCAATTCATCCCAACTCGGAGGAATCAGGCTCGGCTGTGCCATCGTATACGGTTTGAAGACGGGGTAGGCGGGTTTTCTGTGTTTCATACCCCGTATTGAATCACATTTTCTTTAAACGCGAAAGGGGCTGCCCAGTTCTTTTTGGACAGCCCCCTGGGTTAATACTTGAGAAGTGATGATTAATCTTTTAATCGGACATAAATCATCCGTTTGGGTGATATACTACGGATACAGGCGGGATATACTTCTCATTAACTTAATAAATCTTAAAAGGAGAGTGAATATGAAGAAGTTTTTTGGAGTTATTTTGTTCGTATTCGTACTGGCTCTTGCCTTAAGTGGCTGTGGACCAAAAAAAGTCACATTAAATGTAAATTTAAAGGATTTTAGTTTCACCCCCAATTCATTTGAGGTGCCGGCCGGCTCTGAGGTTACTTTAAATATGACCAATGATGGGACAGTGACGCATGAATATGTCATCATGATGCTGGGCAAAAAGGTCACAACTCCCTTCAGTGACGATGACGAGCCGAACATTTTCTGGGAACATGAAGTTGAGAAAGGTGCCAGTGAAACAGTGACATTCACTGCCCCGAAAGACCCGGGAGAGTACCAGGTGGTGTGCGGCATTCCTGCCCAT
The DNA here is from genome assembly GCA_029782365.1 of Chloroflexota bacterium. Taxonomy (GTDB): domain Bacteria; phylum Chloroflexota; class Anaerolineae; order Anaerolineales; family UBA4823; genus CAWBUW01. Next base: position 153,013 of record JAKOUW010000019.1, on the reverse strand, counting down.
GTTGAACAAGGCATGGTTGCGACCCTGGTTGTGAAATAACCCCGGTCTGGGTTTGAGCTTCTAAGAGCGCCTGGTTTCAACCCCAGGCGCTCTTTTCGCTGCAGAAACTTACTTTTTTACCCAACCCCAAAACAAAAGGCTGGCGACAATAGCCAGGGATGCGCCAAAGAAAAACGGGGCCGCTGGCCCAAAGCCAGCCCAGTTGCCGATGCCTTGCCATAAAACACCCGCCGAGAGCGAGGCAGGTAACGCCATGATACCAATGGCGGCATTGAAAAATCCGTACGCTGTGCCACGTTGGTCCTGAGGAACCAGATCGGCAACATAAGCTTTGGCAATGCCCTCTGTCAGAGCATAGTATATGCCATAGACGCCAAATATCATCCAAATTTGCCAGCCAGAAGAGGCTGCTGCGAAGCCCAGATAACATAGACCATAAACCGACCAACCAATAAAAATCAGCTTACGCCGCCCCAGGCGGTCCGAAAGGGCACCCAGAGGGCTGGAAAGCAGGCTGTAAACGGCGTTAAAGGTCAACATCATCCCCAGAATCTGCAAGACATTCAGCCCCCTTTCCTGGCCGCGTAAAATTAAGAAAGAATCGGATGAGTTGCCCAGGGTGAAGATAATCATTACGATGAGAAAGCGGCGGAATCGTTGGTCCAGATTTTGCCAGGAAATTTTTGCGCCAGGTTGAGAAGCGCTTGCTGGCTTAGCTGGCCCGATTTCTTGCGCTCCCAGCGCTAGGATCGCCACTGCCAAAAATGCAGGGATGATGCTGGCCAAGGCGATCCACTGGAAGGTCTGGCGGGTGAGTTGAGCTTTGCCGGACTGAGCCAGCCAGATAATCACCAGCGCCAGCAAGATGCCCGTGAAAGCGCCGGCTGTATCTCCTGCGCGGTGTAACCCAAATGCCCGGCCGCGTTGGCGTGCATCCACACTGCCAGCAATCAACGCGTCGCGGGGAGCAGTGCGGATGCCTTTGCCGATGCGATCAGCAAAGCGCACGCCTAAAACCCACCCCCAACTGGAAGCGAAGTACAAGAAAGGCTTGGAGAGGCTCGAGAAACCGTAACCCAAAACTGCCAGGGCCTTGCGTTTACCCAGTCGGTCAGAAAGCTGGCCTGAATACAGTTTGACCAGGCTGGCGGTGGTTTCCGCGATGCCATCAATTAATCCGACGATCGAGGTAGTAGCGCCTAACACATTGACCAGGAAAAGCGGCAGGGTGTTTTGCAGCATTTCAGTTGACACATCGGTCAAGAATGAGGTTATTGCTAGAATGTATACATTCCGAGGCAAAGGAGAGTGTTGTTGATCCATGATTTGGCTTACCTTGAGAGCATTATATTTGATTGTCTTGGTCAAAGTGAATTATGGGAAAAGACGGCGAGCCTTGATTTCAGCGACTGCATCGGGCCGATAGCGGTATAATCGGGCCGGTCGGCCTTCACCGCCCCGCATTTGCGGAGTCTGTTCAATCACGCCTGCTTGGAGGACTCGCCTGCGGAAATTACGCTTGTCCAATTTTTCATTCAGCACAATTTCATAGGTGTATTGAAGCTGGGTTAATGTGAAGGCGCCGGGCAGCAATTCGAATCCAATTGCCGTGTACTCTAATTTATAGCGCAGGCGGCGCAAGGCGTAGCCGATAATCTCTGTGTGATCGAACGCCAGCTCCGGCAGTTCATCAACGGGAAACCAACCAGCGCGGGTTACCTCACGCGTGCCTTCGATGCGCACTGGTTTGTCTGCGGAGATCAAGGCAAAATAAGCTACTGTAACTACCCGGCCGCGTGGGTCGCGGTTGGTTTCACCATAGGTGTAAAGCTGTTCCAAATACGCCTCGCGAATTCCAGTTTCATCCTCAAGCTCACGCAGGGCTGCTTGTTCGAGTGATTCCTCCATTTGGACGAATCCGCCGGGCAGCGCCCACATTCCTGCAAATGGCGGCTCCGCGCGCTGGATGAGCAAAACATTCAAGCGATTTTCACGCAGTGTAAAACAAACGACATCAACGGTGAGAGCGGGCCGTGGGTATTCGTAAGTAAAAGGCGACATCAAAGAACCTCAACAAGGCGAAATTGGGAACTATTTTCAACTATACAACGTTTCTATATAAGCAACAAGTGACTTTTGTTATTCTTTTTATGGCAATAAAGCTATAATGAAATAGATTCAAGGAGGAGCTGTATGAAATACCGATATACATTCATTATCTTCCTGGCCGTGTTTGTGGTGATGCTAACCGCCTGTACGCGGCCTTTCTCCAGCGGTCCCACACCGTTTGCGTTCCCAACCCCCGATTTAACCCTGACCGCGATCTACGCAGTTTTGACCCCGAGTGCGGTTGTGCCGCAGCCAACCGCTACCCAGCCGCAGAATAATCAGCCCTCGGATGGCGCGGTCACTGCCACCAGCGTGCCTGCCCAACCACCCACAGCTACGCCGACGGCGACGGCGACAGCCTTGCCTCCAACGCCAACCAACACCGCCATCCCGCCAACGGCTACCAATACGGCTGTGCCACCCACGCCCACAGCGACACCGGTTTTACTCCGGCCTAAGGGCAACGTGAAAGCCTACCATTTCACCAGCGCCCCTACCTTGGATGGGGATTTTTCGGAGTGGAAGGACGCCGCTGTTTATGCTGCGCACGCTGTGGTATTTGGCAAGGATAAATGGTATGGCGACCAGGATCTGGCAGGTGATTTCCAGGTTGGATGGGATGCAAATAATATGTATATCGCCATCAAAGTTACTGACCAGTTGTATGTCCAGTTAGCCAGTGGAGCGAATTTATACAAAGGTGACAGCCTGGAGATATTACTGGATACAAACCTGGGCGCGGATTTCTATGTCCAATCATTATCTCCTGACGATTACCAGTTAGGAATATCTCCAGGGCAAACTTTCCCAGGCAATCATCCAGAGGGATACCTGTGGTTCCCGAGCACGATCAGTGGAGCCCGGACGGTGAAAGCATTTGCGACAGCCACCACTGGTGGATATGTTGTAGAGGCAGCCATACCCTGGTCGATATTTGGCGTCACACCGCAGGCCGGACAGCATTACGGATTTGCCCTGTCTGTGTCCGATAGTGATAACGATGCTTCTGCCGTACAACAAAAAATGGTTTCAAACGTCTCAACTCGCCGGCTGACAGACCCGACAACCTGGGGCGACCTGGTTTTGAATAAGTAATAAAATTGGGCGGCCTTATTAGGGCCGCCCAATTCTTTACACAGTTCAGACTTTCAACCGATTATACAGCAGATTCAGGTGCCTGATCTTCGCAGCCAGTTGGGGATCTAGGCTGTTTGATTGCATTCGCCAGGACCAGTTGCCACTCGGATTGCCCGGATAATTCATCCGGGCAACGTTGTTTAAATTCAAGAAATCTTGCATCGGCGCTAAACCAAAAACAGCCACTGAACCCCATACGCCGCGAATAAGATCCCAGGCAAAAGTGGAACCGTCACGCTCAAAGTATTTTCGGTAAAAATCCTTTTCATTTTCTGCGGCACGTTCATACCAACCGAGAGCGGTATCGTTATCGTGTGTGCCGGTATAAGCTACACAATTCGGGATATAGTTGTGCGGCAGGAAAGCATGTTTGCCGTCGCCATCGAAAGCAAACTGAAGTATTTTCATACCAGGCAAATGAAATGAATCGCGCAGTTCAACCACATCCGGTGTGATTACGCCGAGATCCTCAGCGATGATTGGCAAACTGCCCAAGCCGTCTTGAACAGCCCGGATGAAGTGTTTGCCTGGACCAGGCAGCCAGCGGCCTTTTTCAGCGGTTTTGGCTTTCCCGGGCACTTCCCAGTATCCTGAAAAGCCGCGGAAATGGTCCAGGCGAACAATATCAACAAGTTTCAAAACAGCTTTGAAGCGGCTGATCCACCAGGCATACCCGGTTTTTTTGTGGATGCTCCATTTATACAATGGATTTCCCCAAAGTTGGCCGGTGGGAGAAAAATAGTCTGGAGGGACGCCAGCTACAACGGTTGGGCGGCCTCTCTTGTCCAAGAAAAACAATTCGCGATGAGACCACACATCTGCGCTGTCATGGGCAACAAAAATGGGGATATCGCCGATAATCTTGATGTTTTTCGAATGGGCATAGTGTACGACCGCGCTCCATTGACGAAAGAAGAGAAACTGCCAGAACATTTGGCGGACGATTTCAGTGCGCAGTCGATTTCCAGCCTCGTTGAGCGCATCAAGATGGCGGTCACGCAGGGGCTGTTCCCAGGTTGTCCAGGGCTGCCCGGCGTGGTCATCTTTAATCGCCATGAACAGCCCATAATCTTGCAACCAGCTTGCATTTTCGCTTTGAAATCTTGCAAACTCAGCCTTCAGCTCGGGAAAGGAGCGGGATGAAAAATTGGAAAATGCTTTTTCAAGCAGCTTGACTTTCCAGTTAATCACCCAACCGAAATCAACTCTGTTCGTCGGAAAAGCGGGCAGGGGTTGAATATCTGCATCACTCAATATCCCATCCGCTTTCAAAGCATCTGGGCTGATCAGGTAGGGGTTCCCTGCAAATGCTGAAAAACATTGATATGGTGAATCGCCATACCCTGTGGGCCCCAATGGCAAGACTTGCCAAAGACCAATGCCGGCGTTGGTGAGAAAATCGACCCAAACTTTGGCGCCAGGGCCAATATCTCCAATGCCGTATGGTCCTGGCAAGCTGGTAGGATGGAGAAGAATACCCGAGGAGCGCTCAAACTTCATACGCTAACCGTTTCGTTTGCAGATATTGGTCACTGGTTATGGGGTTGTTCTCATAATCGCTGGGAACCACATCGGTGCCAATGGTAGCTCCTGGCTCTATGGCAAACCCGTCAGGGACCTCGCTCTTTTTTCCGATCATTACGACTGGCGGTTCACCTTGAGCAGGGACGATTTTGCCTACCCTGGCATTGGCGCCGATGACACATCGTTTATCGATAATGGCGCGCTCAACGATCGCACCGGCCTTGATTACGGTATCCGTCAGAATAATGGATTCGCGTACGATCGCTCCTTCCTCGACGGTGACACCGGGAGAGAGAACACTGCGCTCAACGATGCTGCCTGACCGCAGGATCGTTCCATCGGTAATCATGCTGTCAACCACCTTCGCATCGCGATCAATACGAACCGGTGGTCGCTCTTCTGTGCGGGTGTGGATAATCCAGGTGCGGTCGTTCAAATCAATCGGTGGGTGAGGCACCAACAAGTCCATGTGTGCCTGCCAATATGAACCAACCGTTCCCACATCAACCCAATACCCATCGTATGGATACGCATACAACCGTCTTCCTTCAGCTACCAACCGTGGCAGAATATTCTTGCCAAAGTCGTGAGCAGAAGCCGGATTTTGCCGGTCTTCCCACAGAGCCCGGTCTAGGAGTTCTGTGTTGAAAAGGTAAACCCCCATATTCACCTGGTTTGAAGTTGGATGAGCCGGTTTTTCGACAAAAGAATTAATCCGATAATCCTCATCGAAACCAACAATGCCAAAACGTGAGGCTTCTTCCATTGGTACAGTAATCGTAGCAACCGTTAAATCGGCTTTGTGTTCCTGGTGGTAGGAGACCATCTTGTCATAATTCATTTCATAAATATGATCGCCCGATAAGATAAGCACATAATCTGGGTTGCGATCTTTTATAAAGCGAAAGTTTTGCTGCACAGCATCGGCAGTACCTAGATACCAATCGGAAGAGCCGCGCGCTTTATATGGTGAGTAGATACGCACACCGCCGGTGAAATCACGATTCAGATCCCAAGGACCTCCCGCCCCGATATGTTCGATGAGCGAGTGAGGACGGTATTGCGCCAGGATCATGATATCAAAAATATCTGAATTTACACAATTGGAAAGCGTAAAATCAATGATCCGGTATTTGCCTGCAAATGGTACAGCAGGTTTTGTTCGTTTAGCGGTTAGTGTACTCAATCGAGACCCTTCACCACCGGCAAGGATAACTGCACGTACTTTCATATAACCTCACTTTCTTTATGGTTCCACCGAGGTGTCAACCATCGGGGTTGTTATCACTTCTGGCTCCTTTGGGCGAGCGCCGTCCAGGCAGGTTTTGATCTGTTCAATGTGTTCTACAACATGAGTTGCGTAAGCAACTGCGTTCGCAGAGACGCGGCGAAAAGTACCTTTCCTTTCAACCAGCGTAGGAAGTACAGCCTTCAGGCGTGCAAAGGTCTCTTTTTGAGACCGGCGCAGCTCACTAATCAAGGACCTGGCGCGGCCGTGCGCCGCAACACAGGCAGCCAACCATTCTTGATCATTTCCGTGGTCCACCGGATCAATAAATCCCTGTTCAGCTTGAAGATCACATAACCAGGCCTGCAGGTCTCTTTCACTTATGATCAGGTGCGCCAAAACCTCCTTGATATTCCATTCCTCAGGCGCTGGATGGGAACTGGCTTCAGAGTCCTTAACTCCAGCCAGCGCGGAGGCAATCCCCTGGTATCCCTCTTGCTGGACTGAAGAGATTTTTTGAAGTAAATCATCCATGGTTTCTGGATAGTTTTGTACCGGGCGTTTTCCGAGAGTCATTTGTGTGGTTTGTTTTTCACCATGGCGGTAGAAAACCACTTTTACCTCATCTCCAGCATGGAAGCGGTCCAAGACTCGCATCCAATCGGCCACTTCTTCCATGCGCTCGCCTCCCAATTTGGTGACTACATCATTCACTCGCAAGCCGGCGGCTTGCGCCGAACCGCCATCATTCACAGACGCTAAGCGCAGGCCATGAGGTATATCCAATGCGGATTGGCTGTCCTTTTCAGGTTTGAACGGCACCGGGTAAACGCCAGAGAAAGGCCTGCGGATGAGGCGCAAATCTTGACCTGTCTCCAATACTGACTTTAAGTTTTCCAAGGCGATCAGCCATCCCTTTTCAATTTCACGAACAAGTTTCTTGCCTGATTTTCCTGAACCATTGAGCACATGGATCAGGTCGATATCAAGATGATCTTCCTGCGGAGAAAAAGTCACTTTCACCTCGCTAGGAGACGGTTCCCCGAACCCTTGCCATGTAAAAGCGATTTTATGAGGAAATTCCATGCGAGTGAATTGCCCCATGACAGAATAGCCACTGTTCCAGGCCAGGTACAACCCTCCATTTTTCCTCGAGTCGACAGCAGCCAGGTTGCATAACCATTCTTGGAGTCCACGCGCTTGAGAAAAAGCGTGGTAGGCTGCGCGGTCCGAGGCATTTACCTGGATATTGAACTTGAGCGATTGGGATTCTTGTTCCATTTTCAACCCTACACTTTCATTGAGAAAAAAGAACTGATTACTGCACGCCGTTGAGCAATCTTTCAACCTGGTAATTGGCCTGGCTGTCCGCTTTTTGAATTTTCGATATGATATCAAAAATCGCTGTGATTTCTGCTTCCAATGCAGGGCTGTGATCATTCGCTTCATATCTTGAAGTCAGGCAAATGAGGGCAATGGTGTTTAACCACCACAGGAATTCCTCGAAAGATTCCTTGTTATACCAAACAATTCCCTGATAGCGATTTACTTTTAGGTAATTTTGAATATCTGGATCTGAAAACCATTGAGTTAGCAGAGCATAGGCGTGGCTCTGGGTATAATTCTCGGATTCATCATTTAGATCCATCAGAGGCGCGGTTTCTGGCAATATGACTTGCCACCAATTCTGGTGGTTGATCAATAACCTGGTCAGGGCAATCCGCCGTTCAGCCGAGCCCTGTTCCAGTCCACCTTCCACCAGGGCGGCTGTGCAGTGTTTAGCTAACAACCATTCATCCATCCAGGTTCGGCTAAGAGAAGGTGCATCCCCGTCAGACACCAGGCCGCCCAGGGAATGTGTGAAAAGCCAACTCAAGGCGATTCCCCAAAGAGCAAAGTCAGCCTCCTGAAGGCTAAACTGCTTACCCGGGGGTTCGTCGTTAGCACGGGTTGCGCCAGTCTTCTTCTTGGTTGTGGCGAGTTTGGTCAAACCAGCAAACTGCAACGCAGCTTTGAATTCTTCATTGTGATTTTCGGATGCGGCCTGGCCAAAAGCTGTCAGGCGAAGCAAAGCTGCCAGTTTTTCGTGGATGCCAGCGGCAATGGGCTCAATCTCATTTGTACCTTGTGAAAATTGTTTTGCTTCCACCAGCAAACGGGTAAATTTGCTGTCCGCTTCTTCGAGGGCAGCGTCAAAACTACTGGCTTCTTTGGCATCGGGAGTGAGACGATTGTTCACAAGCCAACGGAAGAAACCAGGATTTACCAATTCTTTGAATGGCGTAAGAATGGGCTGAAGGTATATTTCTCTAGCTGATTCAGCGACATTGGGCACACCGCGTCCATTCAAGAAACTCACCAGTTGTGCGTAACGATGATTTTCATCATCCAATACCTGACGAAAATCGACGAGCACCCGGTATTTATAAGCGTCCAATTCGATAAATAGTCCTTTTTCGTGGAGATCCTGGTTATTCACGATATATTCAAGCCCGCTGATCTGGTCGGTGAAAATCGTAAAAAGATCTGGGTTATTTTCCAAGTCGAGACCTTCGGCAAGGTTCTTCTGCTGAAGGGTGCGGTTGCCGTCAGCATCTTTCACGGCATATGCGGCTGAGCGGCGAATCCAGCCACGGGCGCTGGCAAAACGGTTATGGTATAGAACCAGTGAGCGTTCGTTGCCTGCATGATTAGAATAGGCGAACACATCTTCATTAACCCCGCCTTCCGGAGTGTAAAGGTCATAAAGAAGAAAATTGTAAGCCTCGGAGAATAAATACCTTTTTCGCAAAACCGGAAAAATTTCACGATCATGGCGTTCGATCAAATAGCTATCAGGGATTTCTTCCCAATAAGCCCGCCTGTACTCCATCCCATATTTTTCCGTGTATCCTTCTATTTGACCATGTCCAATCATTGGCAACCCGGGAAGTGTAGCCATCATGATGCAAACCCCAAAATATTTGTCACCTTTGCCAAACTGTTCGACGGCGGTTTTCTCGTCTGGGTTATTCATAAAGTTGACATATCGTTTGAGGATTTCGGGATCAAACTCAAGCGTATTTTTGATCACATTGCGATATTCCAAGTTCTTTTCATCGCGCATCATGTTCATGAATGCGCTGTTATACACGCGATGCATGCCCAGGGTGCGCACAAAATACCCTTCCATCAACCAAAACGCTTCTGCCAAGAGCAGCGTGTCAGGAACTTCCTGAGCAACTCTATCGACCACTTCGCGCCAAAATTCTACCGGGATAAGGCTGTCAAATTGTTCTTTTGTGAGGCCTAACCCGGCGCGAGAGGGGATATCGCCGCCACTGCCGGGCTCTGGGAACCATAACCGCTGGAAGTGTCGTTTTGCCAGGGTCATGGCGGCGTCAAATCGGATAATCGGTGTCCGGCGGGCCACATCTAAAATGGTTTGGATCACTGCTTCACGCACCTGTGGAAGAAGGTAATTGAGCTGTGCAGTATCGTTCCACGGCATGGATGTACCGTCATTGCCATGGTAAATAAAACGAACATCGCCAGTCCAAAAATCCTGCCGCTTGAAGACGACTGCCGCATCTGAGTTGTTAAAATAATGGTCTTCGATAAACAATCCGACGCGGTTATCCCAAGACAGGTTTGGCCCATTGAATGAGTATGATGGGAAAGGAGGCTGGTCGAGCGAGATGAACCAATCAGGATGTTCAATTACCCAGTTCGAATCAATCCCCATGTGATTGGGAACCATATCTGATGCCAACCGAATGCCGCGCCTTTGGCAGTTTTCCCGCAAAACCTTCAGCGCTTCTTCGCCGCCCAGGTCTTGGGCAATGTGATAATCCATCAACGAATAAGCAGACGCCACAGCATCAGGATTGCCGCGCATCTGCTTAATGGTACGAGAAGCGATGCTACGTTCCCACAAACCAATCAGCCAGAGACCGGTGATGCCGCCTCGAGCAAGCATATCCAGCTCTGCATCCGGGATTTGATCAAGGCGCGTTAAAGATCGTTTATATTTTTTAGAGAGCTGGTCAAGCCATACATATATATTCTTTGCAATTAAAACCAGGTTAGGCATCCAATCCCGATCCGGACTAAATGCTTCTGGCTCAGCTTCTTGACCAGCGAAGTGAATCACTTCGACTGGAACACCAGCCCCGCCGCCAGTACCAAAGCTGAGTTTTTCCTCTTCTTTGATGAAATCAATACTGCTCAGCAGTCTGAAAATAAAAGAACCAAGCAAAACACCGTATTTGCGAGTTAAGAAATTGAGCTGGCCGCTGAGGTCTAAAGGCGAAGCCAGCGCAGGCGCGCGCAATACATCGATCAGGTTTTGTGCTTCTGACCCAAAAGTGGGCTGAGTGGCGAAAAAATCATATAGGGAGGTAATCGCTTGATTGTAAATCGTGTTGCGCTGCAGGTTTGCATCGGAAAATAATTCCTGATATGGAGCAAACCCCGGGTTGGCATTGGCCATCCATAAAAGCAGCACTTCTTCCAACAAAATCTCACGATTCGATAAACCGTTGGTGGATCCTGCCAAGTACGCTTCGATTGATATCTCGCTGCGATACACAGCCAGCGGAGGAAATTCATCACAAAACTGGCGGAGAAGATTGTCCACCTGCGCGGGGCTGAACTGTGCTTCAAGCCAGGCAATGGCCTGCGCCATGACGGCTGGATTGCGTTCTTGTCGGTAAGACTCTATCAGGCGGTGAAGCATTTCATCGATTAAGCCCATAGCGTTGATTTGACCGGCGCTGACTGCGTTTTCAGGATTGGCAACCAGGTCGCGCTGGCTGTTCATTCGCTGAGCAAACTGGCGTGACCCCAGGAAATTGGTGAAAATTACGTTGCCGTTTTGGCTGAAAAGCCCTTCGTCAAACTGGTAGCGGTTGCGAGCCTGGCGAGAAATGTGGAATTCCATGGTGGGGTTCACGATGTGATCCTAGCCTTTCTTAGACACTGGGTATTCAAACAGCGGTTCAAATTGAACCAAATTAACAAAAATACTGACAATGTGCGGGTCAAACTGCCTGCCAGCCTGCTCGCGAAGGTATTCAATTACATTTTCTGGAGGCCAACTGGAGCGGTAAGGTCTCTCTGAAATAAGTGCATCCCATACATCGACTATGCTGAAAATGCGGGCTGCCAAGGGGATTTGCGTGCCTTTTAAGCCAAGCGGATAACCGGTGCCATCCCAGCGCTCATGGTGGCAATAAGGTATTTCTAACGCCGGCTGCAAGAAATCGATCTCTGCTAACATATCTCGAGCGTAAACCGGATGAAACTCCATGATTGCGCGCTCCTCGGGTGTGAGAGGGCCAGGTTTGTGCAGGATATGGTCTGGTATTGCTATTTTACCAATATCATGCAAAAGCGCACCCCGATAAATCGAAACGAGGTCTAGATCCTCCATGCCAAGGGCTTTTGCCAGACGGACGGCTAAAGAGGAGACACGGCGGGTATGTCCTTCCGTTTCATGATCGCGTAAATCAAGCGCTTTTGCCCAGCCTTCCAGCGTGCTGTCATACGCAATCTCTAAAATTTGCTTTGAATGCTGCAAGTTTTCATAGAGCTGAGCGTTTTCAATTGCGATAGCCGCACTGCCCGCGATCGCGCTTAATAAATTCAAGTCATCTTTAGTGAATGCGCCAGACAACAACCGGTTATCGACATAGATGATGCCGATCATGGTTTCTTTATGCGTCAGGGGTACGCAAAGGATCGAGCGCAAGCGCAAGGCAAGAACGCTGTTTTGTGTATTGAAACGATCATCTTCCTGGGCGTCTGTAATCACAATTGCTTTCCCCAACCGTTTTACGCGCTCAATGATGCTGCGAGAGGTTTGAAAAGCAGGTTCGGAAATGTTCTGCTTTTCCAAACCGCGTGCGACCCGAAAAATAAATTCGCCGCTTTCGTCTTTGAGCATTAAAAAACCACGCTCGGCCTTCAGCGCCTTTATCACTTCATCCAAAACGTGGTTTAGGACTTCGTTCAGGTCTAACGAGGAATTGAAAACCTGCGATATGTGATAGAGCAAATTCAGGCGTAACGGATTGCTATTTGTGTCCATAATCAAGATACTGGCAGGCGTTGGACAACCACTAAAGTAATGTCGTCGAACGGTTCGCCAGCGCCAATGAAGTTTTGCAATGCCGTTTCAATTGTTTGAACCATCCCTTTCGCGGAAAGGCATTGATTTTGGAGGATTAAATTTTCCAGCCGCTGGATGCCAAAATCCTCTTTTTCGGGATTGAGCGCGTCTGTTGCACCATCCGTGTAGCAGATTAACATATCCGCTGGTTCAAGGTAGATCTGCGCCTGGTTATAAGACATTGATGCGTCTATCCCTAGTGGAATCCCTGTTCGGGTGAGCTTCGTCAACGTAGGCGGATTCCCGGGTTTCAAGATATAGGGAGGGTTATGCCCTGCGTTGACATAGGTCAGCATCCCGCTAACTGGATCTAAAGAACCATAGAACAGGGTGACAAACATACTTTTGTATGAATCTGCGCTGACCAGGATATTGGCTTGTGAAATGGCATCAGTAGGTGATGTAATTGTCGAAACGCTGGCTCTTAAGGTGCTGCGGGTAAAGGCCATGAACAAGGCGGCCGGCATGCCTTTGTCTGTGACATCTCCAATCACTATGCCAAGCGAATTATGCAGTTCTCCTAGCCGGGAGATAAAATCATAATAATCGCCAGCCACCTGGCGGGCAGGCTGCCAACTGGCAGATAATTCCCACCCGGGCAGTTCGGGCGTTTTGGCTGGCAGCAAGCTGGCTTGAACACTGCGCGCTACCTGCAGTTCTCGTTCCATGCGCCCTTTTTCAACAGCCACCTGGTACAAACGAGCGTTTTCGATGGCAAATGCGGCGCTTGAGGCGAACGTCGCCAAGAGATCGATATCCGTTTGGTGAAAACCACCTGGCTTATTAAATACCTCGACAACTCCGATGGAATCTCCATTCACGATCAGCGGGGCGGCAGCCAGTGATTTTGAGCGAAAACCACTAATTGAATCAGCATCTCGGTAAAAGCGTGCATCATTGTAAAGGTCATTCACGATGATCGGCTGGCAGTTGCTTGCCACCCAACCGGCCACGCCTTTGCCGAGTGGGATGTGAAATGGTTTTATTGAATCGGCATAATCGCCCACAGCAACCTGAAAAACGAGCTCAGAGCCTTCAATGGTTAAAATTGAAGCGGCATCGCCGCCCAAAAGTTTCTGTACTGCTTCAGTGCACATCGTCAGCACTCGTTTCAAATCGAGCGTTGCGGTGATTTCGGTGCTGATTTTATGTAACAAATTCAGTGTTTCGAGCCTGCGTTGAGTTTCGCGATATAAGCGCCCATTTTCAATAGCAATGGCTGCATTGGCAGCGATAATCGTCAACAATTCCGTATCGGCTGACGTAAAGATACCTGCCTGGACACGACTGTCTACATAAATGACTCCCAATGTGCGTTCTTTCGTTTTCAGAGGTACACATAAAATCGAACGCAGTTTAAGCATAATAATACTTTGCCGGCCAGTGAAACGCTCATCACTTTGAGCATCGCTGGTCAGGAGGGGTTCACCCCTGGTCAACACCTGTTGAATTACACTCCGGGAGACATGAAATTCGTGCGAAACAACAGTGGCGTTATCAATACCGCGCGAAGTGCTTAACCTCAATCCAGGAAGGATTGCAGTGATTTCCTGATCGGCTTCCTCTTCGAGGATGTCTTCAATGAGCATAACAAAGCCTCGTTCGGCTTTGGTTAAATTGATGACATCATCCATCACCCGCTTCAGCACTTCGTCAGGATCCAATGAAGAGTTGAATTCTAGAGCCAACCGTGCCAGCAAAGCCATCCGGTCATTGGTGATCGTCATACACTAATTATAACCTGCCTTACATGTTTGTTAGGAACTGGAAATCGACGGTTGATGGTGTTCGATACCCGCTGAAACCGTGTGATATACTGGCGCTGTGTACACTCTAACCCTCTCAGTCGATGAGCTTTCTGCTCATTTAGGCGATGCCAATTGGGTGGTGGTTGACTGCCGGTTTGGCCTGGCTGATAAACAGCGTGGAAAGAGCGATTACCTGGCTGCACATATCCCGGGTGCAGTCTACGCCGACCTGGAAGCTGACCTGAGCGGCCCAATTATACAAGGCAAAACGGGGCGGCACCCGCTTCCGGCGCCAGAGGCGGCAGTTCAAAAATTCTCGAATTGGGGTATAGGGCCGGGAGTGCAGGTTGTTGCCTATGATGATGCAGGCGGAGCCCTGGCGGCGGTGCGCCTCTGGTGGCTTCTTCGTTGGTTGGGTCATCCGGCTGCAGCCGTCCTGGATGGAGGCTGGCAAGCCTGGCAAAAAGCTGGTTTACCCGTTCGATCAGGATTGGAGAGCAACATCCCTATCGCGTTTCGCGGCCAGCCTGATCGAGGTTTGTGGCTTGACGCTGCCGAAGTAGATGCGATTCGTGGAAGTTCAGATTATCGTTTGTGCGACAGTCGGGCGGCTGAGCGTTACTGGGGGGTCAATGAAACAATCGATCCTGTTGCAGGCCACATCCCAGGGGCAATTTCCGTGCCGTATGCCCAAAACCTTGGCAAGGATGGGCGCTTCCTCTCGAGGGCTGAATTACACCAGCGGTTCCAGCAAGCGCTCGGCGACCTGCCTGCAAGCCGGGTGGTTTTTTACTGTGGTTCTGGTGTTACTGCCATTCATAACATCCTGGCGATGGAAATGGCAGGCTTGGGCGTTGCCCGGTTGTATGCCGGCTCATGGAGCGATTGGATCAATGACCCGAATCGTCCCATTGAAACAGAATAACTCTAAGTATTTGAGAAGCGTGAATCGTCCAGCTCTTTTTTGAGTTTTTCCTCTTCGCTGACGCCGTTTATGTTGGTGTTATTTTCGTCACTGCGAAGTTCAGCAGCTTCGGCGGCGCGCAATTCGTCAAGGCTAGCGCGGCGAATCAGGCTCCATTTGCCGCAGTGAGGGCAGCGGTCCAGCGAAGATAGCCCCATATTTAATTTAAATACATGGATTGAAAAGGGCCGGTGGCATTTGGGGCAGATCGCGCCGCCCATCATCCCATAATTACGCTGGGCTCCCAGTGGCACTTTCCCGCGCCGGCGTTCAAATATCATTGGAACAACAAAACCCAGGGCTACCACGCCAAAAATGATACCCAATAAGGGTCCTACCAAACCGAGCACCTTGCCTGGTACAGCATCAGCGCTGACAAAGCGGGTGGTTATTAAATTCGAGACTAGCGAACTGTTGTCACTCAAATAAGCAATGGCAGAAATGGTATGGCTTCCTGCTGCAAATGAGTCAGTGGAGAATTGTAAGGCAAAAGGCGCTTGCGTGTCTTCACCGATTTTATTTTTATCGATAAAAAACTCAACCCGTTGTGCTGATGCTGGGATGGTTTTGGCGTGAATGCTGAATGTACCCTGAATTTCGCCGCTGCCGCCGTACCCAAAATCCCTGCTCAGGCTGATGGCGAAATCGCTGCCAGAGCTTTGTTGGGCAACAATGTTCGAAAAGATAAAAAACAAGAAGCTGAAGAAAAGAATCGAGCGAGTTTTCATAGTTTGTTATTTCCAGCGTGTGAGAATTGTTTCACGTTCAAACAAGTTAATCGTCAGGTATACAAGGCCAGCGTCCAAAAGAGCCAGGACAGCGGCTGTCACCAATACAAGGCTCTGGGTGAGCAAAAACAAGCCTAATAATTGGCCCATAAACACGCCGACGATGGGCAAGATGACTAAACCAGAAATCTGTTCAGCCACACGTGGATCGTTGACGCGAGAGGAGATGATCATGCTGAAATTGGCGGATAACACCGCCATGAGCGGGCCAATGAGGAGAATGGCCAAAAGCCACATAGGATTGAGAATTGCCCCGGCGACTTTTGAACTATGGGATATGATCAAAGTCCCCACGGCAAAAATCGCGAAACCTGCCCAGGTTCCCAAAACAGCCGGTATGACAGAAGATAAATTCTTTCCGATCAGTAAATCGGCTGTTGTGATAGGAGATGCCAATAAGGGTTCGAGCGTACGGCTGGTTTTTTCTCCAACGATCGAATAGGCAGCGATATTGACAGGTATGAAAAGAGGCACGATCATGAACATGATCATGAATGAACTGACCATATACACTTGAAAGCATTCGCCGCTGGATAAGGATTCGCCGCAAATGCGAGCGTATTGCGCCGGTAATTCGGAGGCTGAGGCGCCGGAAACGCCCTCATTTTGAAACGTGACCAACATTGCCAGCGGAATTGCCGTCATTAACAGAGGCATAAAGATAATGGAAGAAATCACCATCTTGTTTTTGAAGATTTCTGCCCATTCCTTGCGTATGATGATTTTTATTTTTTGAAAATCCATAGGAAACCTACGCTTTGCGCATGAGTTGAAGATAGACGTCTTCCAGAGAATGGCGCAGCTCGCCAACAAATTGAATATCCGCGCTGAGATTAATAAGTAAGCGAATAATATCCGGGTTATGAGTTTCCGGATCTTCGAGGGTAACGACTAATTTTGTATCCACGATCCTGGCATCTCGCACATAAGCCAGCTTTTTCACCTGCTCTTCCATGTCTGCTTGAGGATTGCGAATATGAAATACCACTTTGCGACCAAATAACTGGTTGCGAAGATTGGAGGGCGTGTCGATCACCAGCAGCCGGCTTTTGAAAAGACCGATCCTGTCACAAAGGCGGTCTGCTTCATCCAGGTTGTGGGTGCAGAGAAAAATCGTCCGGCCCTGGGTACGTAATTCGCTGATAAAATCGCGCACCAGGTGCGCCGCCTCAGGATCGAGAGCGGAGGTCGGTTCATCTAAGAATAGAATTTTTGGCTCATGCAGCATCGAGCGCGCAATCGCCAGTTTTTGTTTCATCCCTTTTGAGAAAGTCCCGGCTTCATCCTGGCGCCGATCCCACAATCCCAACATACGCAGGTATTTTTCGACCTGGCCCTTGACATCTTTTACTTCGTAAAGCCGGGCATATACTTCGAGATTGAATTCAGCACTCAAATTGTCATACATACCGGGCGTCTCAGTCAGGATGCCCACACTGCGCCGGATATCCTGGTTGTGCTGGCCAACTTTAAATCCGTTGACAATCGCCGTGCCATTGGTGGGGGAGATCAGACTGGTGAGCATCCGGACAGTGGTGGTTTTACCTGCGCCGTTTGGCCCGAGGAAGCCGAACACCTCTCCCTCAGCCACATCAAGATTGAGTTGATCGACAGCAACGGTGGTGGCAGCTTTGGTTTTAAAACTTTTGGTTAAATTTTCGGTATGAATCATATTTTTTATTGGTTGAAGCGTGATTGATCCAGGCTTTCGGGGGTTTCATCGATTGGTTCAATTTTGAAAGCTGGAAGCGGGACGGTGTTTTCACTCGCTGGCGCAGGATCTGAAGTGCGCAGAACAAAAATAATCGCCAGGCTGACAAGCGCGGTTAATCCTATAACCCCTTCTGTAAGATATGAGCCGTAAGGATTGCTTTTCAATTGTTCGGAGAAAATCAAGGCGAGCATATTTACTGCAGTATGCCAACCTACAGCAGCCCACAACCAGCGAAGCTGGTTGCGGCGAAATACCTGTAAAACCAAAACAGCATTGGCGATGTGGAGCGGAACTGTGAAAAGGCGCTCAACAAAACCTAATAAAGATAAAGGCCAGGGTATAGACCAATAATAATTGATTTGCTGCTGAATTTGGACTGCCTGGCTGGCATTTGAGCCAGGTGAAACAGCAGTGAGATCTTGACCAGTGAGTGCACGAATTTGAAAATAGGTAATCAAAATCAGAAATCCAATAATAATTGCTTCAATGCCGCCGTGACCAGCACCAAACAAGACGCCTTTTTTCCAGGATCTATCGTCAGGTAAAAAACGGGCATAAACCAGATAGCGGGCCAGCTCTTCGAAGAGGCCGGCGCTCAGCCCAAACCAGAAGGCTAAAAGAATTGTTCGGCCAATACCGCCAGGAAAGAACAACAATGTGCCATTATCAATCAGCGGCTGCAAGACGATAGAATTGAAAGGTATATGGAATACCTGGGAGCCAACAAAAGTCAAGGCGCCAACCCAATACAGCCGCCAGTTCAAGTTGAAACGGCGCGTGATCACCACACCCAGTCCGAAGGCATAGATAAAAATAAAGATAGCAGCCAGAGGATATGTAAAGTAGAGTGGATTCATAGATTAGCCCAGTACCAGTATAATGATATTTATTCGGCTTTACAAGCATGGAAAATATCATGTATTTTCTATGACGTATGTTGCCTCAAGGCAGCTCGCAGGCTTTTGCATGAATTTTTCCGATCAACAGATTTTTCAACAGGCTGAACTGGCGCCGAACCTGGAATGGATGCTGCAAAGCAGCCAGGCGACGGAAGATCAAATTGTCGCAATTTGTGTGCGAGATCATTTTCGCGGTTTGTTTGCTGTGGCGCGACTGCTAACCGGCGACAGCAAAGCTGCTTTTAATGCTGTTATTCAAACGATCAGCCAGGCAGTCCACCTGCGCCAGCGATATTCGTCAACGATCAGCCCACGCGCCTGGTTATTTCACTTTCTATTCAGGAAGTTTGGTGTGCAATTTTGGGAATTTTCGAAGATCAGAACATCGAAGATACATTATCTGTTGATGGAGAATTTAGGCTTTAATCAGGTTGAAGCCGTATATGTGACCAGCAGATTTCTTTCACCCAATCGGAAGGTTATGGGGAATTTTGCCCGTCCAGCCGTCCAATCTACATTTGATGATGTGCAGCAGTTCAAATTTTACTTGATTGAAGCCGATCAATTCTCACCAGCCCAAATCGAGGCAGTCCAGGACATAATCCTGCGCGAATTGCGCGCCAAAAAACGGCAATTTGTTTTTTTAAATTCATTTCAGCAGGCAATGCTGGCGCTGGCTGTCTTGGTTTGTGTCTTGGGGTTATTGGGCTTGTGGTCTGCGAGCGACAACAGCCGGCCAACGCCCACTCCCCAGGTTCGCATTGTCAAGGTGACGACAACACCTTTGCCCACTTTAAATGTGGCAGCGTTTCCAACGGTGACATCTTCACCACTTGCAACGCCTGCCAGTATGTTTGTCGATTTGGGCAACCTGGTTTTGCCTGGGTTTGAGCAGGTGAACAATTCAAGGTATGACGGTACGAACAGCCTGGGGATCGTATTGAATTATTGGGGAATGCATGTTTCAGCCACGGATTTACGCAATACGCTGATGCCCGAAAACGACCAGACTATTCAAC
Organism: Chloroflexota bacterium; assembly: GCA_029782365.1. Lineage (GTDB taxonomy): Bacteria > Chloroflexota > Anaerolineae > Anaerolineales > UBA4823 > CAWBUW01. Next base: position 133,732 of record JAKOUW010000019.1, on the reverse strand, counting down.
TAAGTGAGCTTGAAAGCTTTGCTCTCGAACGAGGCATGGCTGCCGATTTGAGAATGGGAGGCGATGCTGCGGTATTACGGCGATTGGTGAAAGCTGGCTTCCCGGTGATTGTCGAAATCGGAGATGGCAATGGCAGCCAGTGGAAGGGTCGTTTCCAGGTGATCAAAGGCTACAATTTTTATGCGCAAAATTTTTTCACGACCTGGCCTGAACCGAGCCAGGGACTGCAGAATTTTATTCAATTTGATGAACTTGTTTACCGCTGGCAATACCTGAATAACCCGTTCTTAGTGATTTTTGATCCGCAGAAAATGAATATTGATTCTTTGTATACAGCATTGGAGGAATTTAGCACACCTTCGACCAGTTATCTGTTGGCGCGGTACAACGCGGTTTACAATAATTCCTATCCTGGAGGCGAGTTCTTTTCAAAATTCAATTTTGCCACTTCGCTTTTTTATCTAAACGATTTTCATGGAGCAGCGCTGGCGTATGACCAGGCTTTCCAAATTATGGAAAAAATGCCAGCAGATGAACGGCCAGCCAATATCTTGCTCTACCAAATACAACCGTATCGTGCCTATTATTTTGACAGCCAATACCAACGGTTGGTAGATTTGGCATCGCAAACTATTCTTCAAGCAGGCGACAAGGCGCCGGATGACAGCTATTTTTGGCGGGGCATGGGTTACCAGGCGTTAGGTCAGTATGACCAAGCGGTGGCGGATTTTCAAGAAGCACTTAAATGCAACCCTCATTATTTCGAGGCTCAATTCCAATTGGACCGTTTTTATGGCAGGTAATCATCACCTTTTTACGATGAATATGATAGAATTTATAGCGGTTTTGGGTAGCCAGCATTCGTTTGATTGAATTGAGAGTGTCCACGCCTTGCCAATGGATAAAAAAGTTGTAAATATTAAAAGCTTATGATCAGCCGGGTTTAGGAACTCGGCTCAAATTTTGCAACGCCGGGATTTGCCCGGTGTTATTTTGTGAAGCATACTTTATGAATCAAACGAATTTTCACGAAACTCAATAGTTTGGGTGAATTTTAGAAGGATTCGGGAGAGCAGCAAGCTTTGCTCCTTTCTTTTAGATGATCAATTATCAGGAGGATCGTAAGGGAAATGAATAAAATTGAATATCTGGAGTTATTCCGCCAGATGGTCTTAATCCGCCGGGTGGAAGAGGAAGCCGCCCAACTTTACCAACAGGGCAAAATCGGTGGTTTTTTACACTTGTATATCGGTCAAGAAGCTGTCAGCACTGGCTTGATCTCAGCGCGTAAGCCGCAGGACAGAATCATCACAGCTTACCGGGATCATGGAGTGGCTATTAATGCCGGCATTCCGCCTCGCCAGGTGATCGCCGAACTGCTTGGCAAAGCCACTGGTATGTCGAAAGGCAAAGGCGGTTCCATGCATATGGCAAATCCCCAGTTGAATTTATGGGGAGGGCACGCTGTCGTTGGCGCTCATTTGCCCATCGCCACGGGCCTGGCGTTGGGCGATCAGTACGCCGGAAAAGATGGGGTGACGATTTGTATGTTTGGCGATGGCGCTACCAACATTGGTTGGTTCCATGAAGCTCTCAATCTCTCCAAGGTGTGGAACCTTCCCATGTTATGGGTATGTGAAAACAATCAATATGGCATGGGTACCGCCGTCGAGCGGGCATCGGCTGTCACAGAAATCCAACGCAAGGCGGATGGATATGCGATTCCAAACGAACGGGTGGATGGAATGGATATCCTGGGTGTGCGAAAAGTAGCAGAACGCGTTTTGGGCGAAATCCGTTCAGGGAAAGGCCCCTACTTCCTTGAAATCCTCACCTACCGCTTCCGAGGTCATTCGATGGGCGACCCAGAGCGTTATCGTAAGCAAGAAGAAGTGCGTAAATGGCAAGAAAACGATCCCATCGGCATTTACCATAAATATATAGTGGACAACAAAGTGGCTTCAGTACAGGAATTGGACGAGATTGAGGCACAGGTGGAGGCAGATGTAAAGGATGCAATCGAATTTGCTGAAAGCAGCCCAGAACCATCGCCTGACGAATTGTTTAAAGATATCTATGTAGGAACCTATTAGAGAGAAGTCACATGGCGAAGATCACGATGCGCGAAGCTATCTCCCAAGCTTTATGGGAGGAAATGGAACGAGACCAAAATGTTTTCATTCTCGGTGAGGAAATTGGCGTATGGGGCGGCACTTATGCAGTGACCAAGGGATTTTATGATCATTTCGGCGAGAAACGTGTCAAAGATACCCCGATTGCCGAATCGGTGATCATCGGCGCGGCTTTGGGGGCGGCAATGACCGGTCTGCGCCCAGTCGCTGAGATCATGACGATCAATTTCGCTTTCGCTGCGTTTGATCACATTGTTAATGAAACTGCGAAGATGCACGCCATGTTTGGCGGTCAGATGATGGCACCCTTGGTGATTCGCACGCCGGGTGGAGGCGGCAGGCAGTTAGGCGCCACGCACTCGCAAACTCCGGATGCGATTTTCGCTCATTTCCCCGGGTTACTTGTGGTTGCTCCAGGCACCCCTGAGGATGCCAAGGGACTGTTGAAAACGGCGATTCGCTGCAACGACCCGGTCTTATTCATCGAGCACGCCTTGATGTACCAGGTGCGCGGTGAAGTTCCAGAAGGAGATTTTACCATTCCAATTGGAAAATCGAAGATTCAACGCCCTGGAAAAGATGTGACCATTGTCACGTACAGCCGCGGGTTGGAATTGTCGATGAAGGCTGCCGACAGGTTGGTCAAAGAAGGAATTGACCCCGAGATTGTTGACTTACGCACCCTGCGGCCTTTGGATATGGGACCGGTTATTGAATCATTTAAAAAGACCAATCGAGCAGTGATTGTCGAAGAGGGCTGGCTCTCTTATGGTGTTGGAGCAGAGATCCAATCGCGAATTTACGAGCAAGCTTTTGATTATGTCGATGCACCGATCAAACGGGTTGCACAGAAAGAAGTTCCTCTTCCGTATAATCGCACATTGGAACAATTGGCGCTTCCTCAGGTGGAAGATGTGGTGGCGGCTGTGAAGGAGGTCCTATAATGGCGGATGTTCTCAGTATGCCCAAGCTAGGATTTGACATGGCTGAAGGCACCCTGGTCCGTTGGGTGATCAGCGAGGGCCAGACGGTGACAAAAGGCGCTGTAATTGCTGAAATTGAGACGGACAAAGCTACCGTAGAAGTTGAATGTGCTTACCAGGGCACAGTTCTGGCGCATCTGGTCAAAGAAGGCGACATCGTACCTGTGAAAACACCGATTGCCGTGATTGGCAAGGCTGGGGAGACAATAGATTTTGGTGCGTTGGGCCTTGAAGCACCAGCGAACAAACAAGAAAGCCCAGCGAGCGCGCCAGCTTTGCTTGAAGTACCCGTTCCTCTCCAGACTCAGCCTGTGGAAGAAGAAGGCGTAGAGGATGCCGAGCTTCCAGGAGGCGTGCGCGCTTCACCGTTGGCCCGGAAATTAGCTGCAGAGCGCGGCGTCGATTTGCGCAAAATCAAAGGAAGCGGCCCTGGCGGGCGGGTCGTGAGGGCAGATGTGTTGGCTTACCAGATTCCAACCGCCCAGGCAGCGCCTCAGCCAAAATCAGTCGAAATTCCTGCGCCTCAAACTTTGGCTGCAATTGCTCCAGCCCGAGGCGATGCGGTTGTGCCAGTCAGCCGGCTGCGCAGTGCAATCGCGCGCCGAATGACGGAAGCAAAACAGCAAGTTCCTCACTTTTATGTAAGCCATGAATACAAAATGGAAGCACTGGTCGATCTGCGAAAACAGGTTAACGCCTTGCTCCCCGATGATCAAAAAGTGTCGGTCAATGATTTCCTGGTGAAAGCGGCAGCTCTTGCCTTGCGTGAATTCCCCAATTTAAACGCTTCGATCAACACACAAAAAGGGGAAATTATCCAGCACGGAGCAGTTAATGTGGGCGTAGCAGTGGCTGTCGAAAATGGTTTGTTGACGATTGTTTGCCGGGATGCGGACTTCAAGCCGCTGCGCCAGATATCAAACGAGGTGCGCGCTTTGGCAGGCCGCGCTCGTGAAGGCAAGGTGCGGCCAGAGGACATCGAAGGGTCAACCTTTTCGATCAGTAACCTCGGCATGTTTGACGTAGAATCGTTCATCGCCATCATCAACCCGCCTGAAGCAGCGATCCTGGCTGTTGGCTCGGCGCGCGAAATCCCAGTGGTTGAAAACGGTGTGATTAAGGCCGGCTTGCGCATGAATGCCACGATTTCAGTTGACCACCGTGTGAGCGATGGCGCGGAAGCTGCCCGCTTCATGCAGCGCCTGGCTGGGTACATTGAAAGTCCGTTGCGCCTGCTGATTTAGCCTCGTCAATTACCCATGAGCAGGGCTCTTTGGAAGGTATAATCCTTGCATAGAGCCCAGTTTTATTTTGAGGGTAAAGACCAACCATGACATCTGCTGCGTATGATTTAATGTATATGTCCAATGGCCTCGTAATTTTGGAGGATTATCTCTTTTCTAATGACCTTTACAGGCCTATTATGGAAAGCCCGCCGCACGGCGAACCGCCATTTCCGGTATTAACCCCCGGGGGTTTACTGCTGGCACACCAGAGACTTGCTGCTTGGACTAATTTTGCTCCTGCCCTAACTAATTTTGATAACTCGGCTTTTAATCATATCCGGCTGCAATTTAACGAAATCCGCTCTCATTGGCGAACCGCTTGGGAGCGAAAAGTCGCCCAGGATTTACACTCCAGGCTGACTCAATGGCGTAATTTTCTTGAAGATATCCGCGAAAAGCCCTCCGAAAACGCTGACCGGTATGCATATGAAGTGCGCCTGCGGGTGATGATCGAGCTTCTGCAAGGTGAGCTGCCTTCTGTATCCAAAGATATTGTAGATAGCATAAAAGGGATGGATGCTATACTCAGATCTTATTGTCAGACGGGAAGTTTTGTCTGGCAGGCAGAGTTCCAGGCGGGTTTCCCGCCTGAGAATTTCCCCTACCTATATGTTCAGGTAGCGTCACTTTGATGGAGTCAACTGCGAAACGCATGCCATAAGATCACGCAACGCTCCCTGGGGTTCAATTTGAGTTTGTGCGAAAACCGGGATGCGTGTTTGAGTTTTTTGTTCGGGTGGAAATCGAATGATTTTGATTGGTGCCGTAGAAGCGTCTAACCAGCTCTGAGGAACGATGCCGATCCCACCGGCACTGGTTGAGACTATTTGGATCACTTCTCCTGGATCGGCGGCTACCCGAGAATCTTTTCGCAAGATCGGGAAAAACTGAACTACCAATCGTCCCAGGTCGTCATCCAATGGGTAAACCCATGCAATGACACTGGCTGTGTAAACAGATTTCGAATAAGTTGGAACAGCCTGCCAGAAGGCGGCTTCGCCGTCGAATAATTTTTCCAAATCAGCCATCGACAGTTGGCTCACAGGATTCGCCGGATTTACAATGAGCTGTAATTCTTCATAACCGGCAAGGACAACGACCGGACTCTTCAGAGAAGCATCCCCAAGAGTGAGAATGAGATCGTTGTTTTCGAATCCAGGGGTATTTTCTTCATTAACCAATAAACCAATAAGCGGTTTTGCAGATACACATTGTGATAGGAGGTTTTTCCAAGGATGCAGAGCAAGTGGCAGCCCAACGCGTATAACCTGCGGTGGTATCGGATCTGGCAATTCTGCTGGGGCCGCTCCGCATGCATTCAACAGGATGCTGATGGTGATTATCGCCGCGGCGAGGATGTGCAAATAATCACCCTGTGCACAAAATTGGCGCTGTTTCACTTCAGCTATTCAGGCCGGACATCCACAGGAATTTCATCCTGGTTTTTTCTCAACCGCGTGAAGAACTCGTCGGCGTAGACTTGCAGACGGTCTTCCAAAACTGCCTGCCGCAGTTCACGAGTGATCTGAAGTAAGACATGAATATTGTGAATCGAAAGTAATATTCCAGCCAACATTTCTTTGCAAACTACCAGGTGCCGGATGTAGGCACGGGAGAAATTGCGGCAGGTATAGCAGGTGCAGTTATTTTCAATTGGATGAGGGTCATGGGTGTAAACAGCATTTACCATGTTCAGCCGTTCTGAGCGAGTAATTGCCGCGTTATGCCTGGCAAGCCTGGTGGGCAGCACGCAGTCAAAAATATCTATGCCGCGCAAGACGCCGTTTACCAGGTCTTCTGGCGTGCCGACTCCCATCAGATAACGCGGCCGGTCAGCCGGTAGGACCGGCTCAACCGTTTCCAACGCCAGATGCATCTCTTCTTTGGTTTCGCCGACAGATAGACCTCCAATGGCGTATCCAGGGAAATCTAAAGAAGCGATAAACTCGGCAGAGCGGATGCGCAGATCGGGGAAAATTCCTCCCTGGACAATGCCGAACAGAGCCTGGTCAGGCCGCTTCTTTGCATCTTTGCAGCGCACAGCCCAGGCGTGGGTGCGCTGCATGGCTCTTTCGATATACGGTCGGTCATAAGGCGTGGCGCATTCATCGAACGCCATAATAATATCAGCGCCTAGATTCTCTTGAATTTCGATCGCCTTTTCAGGCGTGAAACGATGGAGCGAGCCATCAGTGTGACTCTTGAACGTGACACCGTCATCGTCAACTTTGCGGCTGCTGGCAAGCGAAAAAACCTGAAAGCCGCCAGAATCGGTCAGCATTGGGCCGTGCCACTGCATAAAGTTGTGCAAGCCGCCCATTTCAGCAACCAGTTTATCGCCAGGCCGCAGGTAAAGATGGTACGTATTGGCCAGGACAAGGTGCGGCGCTAGTTCGCTGAGTTGAGCAGGTGTGACCGCTTTAACAGTCGCCAGAGTGCCAACCGGGGCGAAGACGGGTGTTAGTAAATTCCCATGGGGTGTGGTGAAGACACCTGCTCGCCCGCGCCCGGAGCGAGCTTCGAGTTGAAACGTGAATGGTTCGGTCATAGGAGATTGATTATACCGTGATCGGGGGTGTATAATCCTACCAGGGTTATTTCTCCTATTAGCAGATGATTTTCTTCGGTGTTCTCCACTATTCAAGTGAAAGGAGTGTTTATGGAGATCTTGAACCTACCAGGACCAAAGGCCCGGGCGCTCATTGAGCGTGATGCGGCCGTTATATCCCCGTCCTATGCCCGAGCATATCCATTTGTGATGGATCATGGGAAAGGCAGTTATTTATGGGACGTGGATGGCAACCAGTTCCTGGATTTTATGGCCGGCATTGCTGTAAATTCCACGGGACACAGCCATCCGAAAGTTGTCAAAGCCATTCAGGATCAAGCAGAAAAGTTCATTCACATTTCTTCAGATTTTTATCACGATTTATGGGTGCAGCTTGGTGAACAATTAGATCGTATTGCGCCATTCCATGCAGATGCAATGTCATTTATGACCAACTCCGGCACCGAAAGCGTCGAGGCAGCGATAAAACTGGCCCGTTATCACACTGGCGCCAGCCAGTTTATTGGTTTTTTAGGCGCTTTCCACGGCCGCACGCTTGGTTCGCTGTCCTTTACCGCCAGCAAGCCACATTATCGTGAAGGTTTTTACCCGATGTTGAATGCGGTCACCCACGTTCCGTATCCGAATTCATATCGGCCTGTTCTCTTGAGTAAACCTGGCGAAGATTATGGTGAGACAATCGTCAGGTATATCAAAGAACAATTATTTGAGAAAATTTTGCCCCACGCAGAGATTGCCGGGATTCTTATCGAGACAATCCAGGGTGAAGGCGGTTATATTATTCCACCGCCCAGCTTTTACCCCGCACTGCGCCAGTTGTGCGACGATTATGATATTCTGCTGATTGTGGATGAAGTGCAATCGGGAATGGGCCGTACGGGCAAATGGTGGGCGATCGAACATTTTGGCATTGAACCAGATATCGTGTGTGTTGGCAAGGGTATTGCCTCTGGTGTTCCATTAGGTGCAATCATAGCCCGGAAAGAGGTGGTTTCCTGGTCATTGGGCACCCATGGCAATACCTATGGCGGAAACCCAATTGCCTGCGCTGCTGCTTTGGAAACCATCGATCTGATTGAAAACGAATACATGGCTAATGCAGCCAGTGTTGGCAAATATACGCTGGATGCATTGAAAGCCATGCAAGAACGGCACCCATCAATCGGAGATGTGCGCGGCCTTGGCTTGATGATCGGCGTTGAATTCGTAATGGATCGCGAAACCAAAGAACCTGCCCATGATCTACGCGAACGGATTGTCGAAGCTGCCTTCCAGCGCGGCCTGCTCACCCTGGGCTGCGGTACAAGTACAATACGCATCGCTCCTCCTCTCAGTATTTCAATGAGTGAGATGCAGGATGGGCTTGAATTATTGGAAGAGGCGATCTCGATTACTGAGGATGAATACGAATTAAGTTATGTTGCCTGATTTTCGGGTCCGCCAACGCGACTATCTTCTGGAAATCAGCCGCACACTAACCCAGGAATTGAACCTGGATAAGTTGTTAGCTCGCATCTTGTATATTTCCGTTGAGATGTTGGCGGGCCAGGCGGGTTTAATCGCCTTACGAGCAGAACAGGGGGGGTGGACCTTATCAACCTTTCAAGGCATCCCCCCGGCATTTGTGCGTTATTTAGACCCGTTGCTGTCTGAAGTGTCGGATCATGAAGATCCAGCACGTTTCGAGATACCGGAGGTGAACCGGATTTTACAGACCCTGGCTCAATCGGTCAGTTGGGGATTGTTGACCGGCGTCGGGCTTCCGCTGATTGCTCGTAACCGGGTGATTGGGGTTATTTTTATTTTCCGCAATTACCTGGGCGCATTTTCTCCCATAGATCGAGCCCTACTGCAAAGTTTTGCGGACCAGGCAGCGATTGCTGTGTTCAACGCCCAACTCTACACCCAAACAAGCAGGCAAAAACAGCGCCTGGATGCGCTGCTCGATTCAGCCGCGGACGGCATTTTGTTACTGGCAAACAATCACATCATCGAACGCTGCAACCCAGCTTTTGCCCGCCTGCTGGGAATTGGCGTTGCGGAAATTCAAGGCAAACGGCATGAAGAAATTATCGTCTTGAGCGGGCGGCAACAGGGACTGACCCTGGAAAAAGCTGAGGCGGGAGGATGGCCTTTGACTCCCAATGCGACTTTATACATCGAGGGCGACCTGGAAAGGAAATCGGGCCTGCCTCTGCCGATCGGCATCACGTATGCCCCGCTTTTATCCTCGGATGGTAATTTATTGAACATTATTGCTACGGTTCGGGATATCACGCACTTTCGCCAGGCTGAAGAAATCAAAACTACGTTTGTATCGGTGATCAGCCACGAGCTAAAAACGCCAGTGGCTTTGATCAAAGGGTATGTGGCTACGCTGCGCCGTGAAGATGCTACCTGGGATTGGGAAGTGGTGCGTGACAGCCTGCAAGTGATCGAAGAAGAGGCAGACCGCCTGACTGAGTTAATAGAGAATTTATTAGACGCCTCTCGTTTACAGGCCGGGGCGCTAAAAATAAATATGAGCGATGTAGCCATCGACCAATTGGCGTTCCGCATGGTGGAGCGTTTTCGCACGCAATCCAGCAAGCATACGATTGCGGCGGATTTTCCTGCGAATTTTCCGATCATCTTGGGGGATGAGGAAAGGCTTTCCCAAGTCTTTTCGAATCTCATATCGAACGCGATTAAATATTCTCCGGAGGGTGGGGAAATTAAGATCACCGGCCAGGTGCGCCCTGACCAGGTGATTATTTGCATTCTTGACCAGGGTCCGGGGGTTGCGCCTGAAGATATTCCGCATATTTTTGATCGTTTCTACCGTTCGGACAATGCTGTCAAGACAACTAAAGGAGCAGGCCTGGGCCTGTTCTTAGCGCGGGCGATCATCGAGGCGCATCATGGCAAAATTTGGGTTGATCCAAAGCCCGGCGAAGGGGCGCGCATGTGTTTCTCCCTTCCCCGTTCGTGATTTATCAGGTATCATCGAGATTTATGTGAAAAGCCCTTCGCTAAAGAATTTTTAGGAGATTTGCATGCCGAAAACAAGAATTAATTGTCCGAACTGCCGCCAGCCCATTGTCGCCGATATCACTCAATTATTTGATGCAGGGCAGGATCCCCGGGCAAAGCAGATGATTCTATCCGGTTCGTTCAATGTCGCGCGCTGCGCCAATTGTGGCTACCAAGGCAGCCTGGCTACCCCAATTGTGTATCATGATCCTGAAAAGGAGTATTTGCTTACCTATTTCCCGCCCGAATTGGGGCTGTCTGTCCCGGAACAGGAGCGGTTGGTGGGACCTATGCTCAAACAGGTAATGGATAACTTGCCGGTCGAAAAACGGAAAGGATATTTGTTGCGTCCGCAGACGATGCTAACACTGCAAGCGCTGGTCGAACGGGTTTTGGAGGGGGAGGGAATTACGAAAGAGATGCTCGACGCCCAGCAAAAACGCCTAAATCTGCTGCAGCGCTTGTTGCAAGTCACCTCCGATGATGTGTTAGAACATATTGCCAAAGAAAACGATAACCTCCTGGATGGGGATTTCTTCTCAATCTTGACCAGGTTAGGGACTTCTGCAGTTTCCTCTCAGGATCAGGAATCAGCCCGCCGGTTAAATGATTTGCAAACCAAGCTCTTAAAGATCACTTCATTTGGAAAAGATATGGAAAGGCAATCCAAGGAAGTAGAAGCAGCAATGAAATCACTGCAAGAATTGGGAAAAGATATTACTCATGAAAAATTACTTGATTTATTGCTGCAGGCTCCATCTGAGATTCGCTTGAACGTTTTAGTCAGCATGGTGCGCCCTGGGCTGGATTACGAGTTTTTTCAACAGCTCACCAACCGGATTGAACAAGCTTCAGGCAATGAGCGCCAAAAGTTATTAGATTTGCGCACCAAGCTGCTCGGGATGATTCAGCAGATCGATAAAGAAATTGAAGCACGCACACGACGATCTGCTCAATTATTAGAAGAGATCATCAAGCAGCCAGATATTTCCGAAGCAACGCGCCAGAATTTACAATCTGTGGACGATTACTTCATCGCCGCGCTCAATGAGAGGTATGAAGTCGCAAAAAAATCCGGTGATCTGGATGTGTTGAATAAAATTAACCAGGTTGCAGCTGTGCTTCAACAGGCTGAACAGGCTCCGAAAGAACTGAACCTGATTGAAGAAATGCTTGATTTGCCTAACGAGGCTGCAATGCAGCAGGCTTTGGAAGAACATAAGCAGGAAATTACCCCAGAATTTCTGGATATGATGGGCGCGGTAATCGCTCAAATGGAAAACAGTGGAGAGCCCGAAGTTTCTGCGAGACTGCAAACTTTATACCGGCTGGCGCTGCGACAATCAATGAAGATGAACATGTAAACTTTATTGATCGCAATTTGAAAAAATCCGGCCGAGTCAGCGACCGGATTTTTTTTATGAAGGTGGATTATCCATCCGCACACCATGCCCGCGCACGGTAATGATGTAATTGTGAGCCGGATCAAAAGCTGCCAAGCGGTCGCGCAAGCGGCGCACCAGGGCGTCTAACGCCTGTTCGGATACCCCAATGGCTTGTTCTTCGGCCCAAACGGCTTGAATCAGGTCGGACCGAGATACTACCCGCCCCTGTTTTTCGTAAAGCAGTTCAAGTAATTGAAACTGTGCAGCAGATAAAGGCGGCTCGATTTCGTTTTCCATCACCCATACACGATGTGCCCGCGAATCTAATCGCAAACGCTTCCGTTGAGTCACCTGGTTAAATGCAACCAGGTTGCTTGTTTCCAGGGGCAAGGTAGCATCTGAGCTCATAAAGAGGAATTGCTGAGCGAGCGCAATTTGGATGACATCCCCATCTTGTAAAACTGTTGGTACGCCCAGCAATTTCCCATTCAGGTGGGTGCCATTCTTGCTGCCTGAATCCTCAATGACAGGGCCTTGTGAAGAGAAACTGATCCGGGCATGCAAACGAGAAACCTGCCGGCTGGGCACCACAATTGAGCATGACTCTTCCCTGCCTATCGTTAATTCTTCTCGAATGATCCATCTTTGCCCGTTGAGCGGACCAGTTTGGGCGACCAAAGTTGGTGAGTCTTCGCTGTTTCGCTCCATATATCTTTCCTCCAGTGTATAATATCATAAATCGCCGAATTGTCTAATTTATACGCCGAAAGAGAATCCGGAGTAGAAGATGCAAAACGGGTGTAGGCAAAGAAAGCCCAGACCCTTCTTTTCATTTTCTGGCATCGATTCTCGGAATAAATTGTATGCCTACACCTTTAAAGGCTGGAGAAGTTCTAAGAAATCGTTATAAGATCCGCAGGATCATTGGTCAGGGGGGTATGGGTTGTATCTATCTGGCTGATGATTTGCGCCTTGAAGGCCGTCAATGCGCTTTGAAAGAAGTCGAGCATGACCGAACGCTGCCGCAGGATATGCTGCGCCAGGCGCGAGAGCAATTTTTGCGGGAAGCAACTGTTCTGGCCCGGCTTGACCATCCCAACCTGCCCAAAGTATCCGACTTCTTTTCAATCGGCGGGTGTGATTACTTGGTAATGGATTTTATACCAGGCAGAGATCTTCGCGAGATCATGCTGGAAGCGCGTCAAAAAGGGGAGTTTCTTCCGGAAAATGAAGTGTTAGGTTGGGCAGCCCAATTAGCTGACGCATTGGAGTATTTGCACAATCAGAAACCCATTATCCTACACCGCGATATCAAACCAAGCAACTTGAAGCTGACGCCCTCCAATCTGCTGAAATTGGTCGATTTTGGTTTGGTGAAGATCCTTGCCTCAGATGATATGACGATCACCATATTGCAAGGGCGAGGCACTGCGCTTTACACTCCCTTAGAACAATATGGGGGCGATGCAGGCCATACCGATGTGCGCAGCGATATTTATTCATTTGGTGCCACTCTTTACCAGTTATTGACAAACCAACCTCCTGTTGAAGCCCGCGAACGCTTCTTACACCCCGACAGCCTCATTTCATTACGGCAAATCAACCCAAATATCTCCAGCCGCACCGAACGGGCGGTTCTGTGGGCAATGAATTTACATCCCGACGAAAGACCTCAGAATATCGATGCATTCAGGCAAGTATTGTTAGGGAATGCGGCCACGCCCAGCAAACCGATTGGGCGTCGATTTGTACAGCCAAGGGCTCTGGAGATAGACGATTTTCTGACCACCCCCCTGGATCGCTTCTTAGCATGGGCTGCCCTGGGGCTGGTTGTTTTCAGCCTGTTGATCACGCTGCTGAGTTTATAAGACCCTTCGGCGGTGGATGAAATCAGCGTTTGGCCGGTATTGACCATCCGCTGGTGATGCCAACCAACGCACCTAAAAAGGCAGCCAGGATAATGCCATCAGGATTGCTCATTTGTAAAATGTTCTTCGTACCTGGTAAGCTCAACGCCAGATAGGAATATACCAGGCTGGCGCCGATAATCCCAAATAATGCGGCTCTTAAGCCTTTCTGAGGTCTATTCAGAGCAATGCCCAGGCCAAAACTGCCCAGGGCAATCGCCAGGGCGATCACCATGCTTACCATCCAATCACCGACGCCTGCTTTTAATGGAGGCGCAGGCGTTGGGGTGGTTGATGGAACCGCCGTGGGGGTCACGGAAGGCGTCATCGTTGGTGATGGTGTCATGGTTGTGGTGGGCTCAAGAGATGGTGAAGGGGTTGCAGTTCCTTTTTCGGAGGGAACCAGGTATTTAAGCACAATCGATTTTTTGGCAGGGTCGCTCTCCACGCGGACTTCAATATTTCCAGAATTGTCAATCCGCATTATGGTTTGGGCATATCCTCCCTGCGTAGTAGATTCAACCACTTTCAAATTATTGGTATCCCCCACCGTCGTAAGAATGAAACGGACAATTGTGCCATCTGGCACTAAGTGTCCATTATGATCAAGTATGATGCCAGCCTTGAGTGCAAGCATATCGCCGATTTTCAATTGAAGCTGTGCAACCCCAGGTTGCGGCGTTGGGGTTGCCTGCGTACCGGTTTGGATTTCAGCCTCTAGATTGATCGTTTGGTCTGGGTTGGGAAATGTGATCAGGTTAAGATCGTAGGCTATTCCAGGCATGGAAACTGGTAAATTTCCGGTAGGTTGAATTTCTTGAAATAAGAGGCGGGCGGCAACTTCAATCGATTCCTGACTGTGGCTGTATAGCCCATAATACGCGCTGAGTTTTGAAATATCGGTTGCTCCGAGAAAATATGGTGCATTCATAGCGAATGCAACCACTTTCTTACCCTGGATCAGATCTGGCCTTTCATCCAAAATCCGGCGCAAGGCCAAAGATGATGGGTAATTGGTGTTCAAATCTAATGAAATGAACACCAACCACTGTGCCTGGTGGATATTTTGCTCCAATTCTGCACTATCTTCGGGTTTATTCAACAAAGAGGTTAAGTCTGTGTAGGTGTATGAAAATAAATTACGCTGGCGAATCGGGCCACCAATTTGTGATCCATAAAGCCGCATGACCGCCGAAGCCATGGCATTGGAAAGCATCAGCGGTTGGTCTGGACAGGTATCGCATTGTCGGGATGAGCGGCTGTCCGTAAAAAAGACAATTCTTTCATTTGCCCCTGGAATCGATGTGTCAAGTTCTGATGAGACTGGACTGAGGAGGGTGGCAGCTTTTTGAGCGATTTCGAACCGGATCTGACCTGAGCGGTTCAACTCACCTTGCTGCTGAGGTAAAGGAATCACTTTATTGAAGAAAAACACATCTCCATATAAATGAAACTTCAAGGTCAAGATTCGCAGGACTGAAACATCCACCCGCTGAGCAAAGGCCGGATCTTCACGGTATTTGCGTGCAAACGCTGTCAATGTTCGCCGGATTGTTGTATAAGAACTTTCATCTCCGCTAGACACAAAATCACCAAGATATAATAAATCATTTCCCGCCAGAAATGCATCTAGGGCTACCGTGCGGCCGTTGAAAGTCTGACCGGTCGGATCATAAAAACGACGCACCGCCCGGCTGCCCAGGCTGTCGGTGATCATCACGCCACCGTTCTGCCTCCAAGTGCTGATAGCAGGCAGGTTCATGAGCGCAGAGAATGCTTCTCGATCAAAACTGATCGGCTTGGTTTGTTGACGAAAATTTTCTTGAAAACCCTGGAAACGGATCGGCGCTGTTAGCATGGCATCCAGGGTAGAATTGGTATCCGGAGCATTGCCTGTAAGCGAAAAGAAGGGATACAACTCGAACTGTTTCAATTGTTCCAGGTTCTTACGCACTGTAGCAACATCGTCTTCGGGCAAGCGATCCGAGCCGCCAAACCCTGGAAAATGCTTACCTACAACGACAAGGGTTTGATTGCTACCTGTGTGAAGGCCAGAGACATACGCCTGGCCCATTTGGCCAACCCAAAATGGGTCGCCGCCAAAAGTGCGTGTGCCCAGGTCTCCGCCAGTTTCCGAATAAGGGGGTTGCAGAACATCCAGGGAGGGCCCCAGGAGCATATTTATTCCCAGGATATTCAATTCCTTGCCCAGGATTTCACCCACCTTACGCGCCTCATCAGGCACCCAAGTGGCGCCAATAGTCATCTGGTTGGGCAAAGTAGTTAACCCATTGAGGATTTGATCGTAAGGATAACCATCGCCGCCCTGTGAAATGCCGATGAATAGCGGAATGAACGCTGGCCGAAAAGTTGTGTTTGTATTGGTGATAACTTGGTCGCTGAGGGATGCGTTATATTCGTTTCGCTGAAGCTGGTCTGTCAGGCTCTGCAACACAGGGATTGTTTGATCACCGCCAACAAAATTATTGTTTTTTTGCTCTAAAATCACTCCGCCAATGTGAAAGTTGGTGATCAGGTCATAAATCTTATCTGCTTCTGGCGCGCCAGGTGCGGCTTCGGGTCCATTGAACGTGGCGAGGAAAAGCTGACCGACTTTTTCTTCCGGAGTCAATTTCGCCAGTAAATCGGCGGCACGTGCCTGGCTTGAAGAGAACTGCAGCGGTTGAGCGGCCAACCCAGAGCGAGGCGCCAGCCAATTGGATAACATAAGGATCAAGAGTAAAGCGGAAAGGACACGCCGTCTCATTGTTCTCTTTCCAGAATATCCAGCAACAATTGGCGGCGAGGCGCGCCGCTTAAGAGCTCCAGACGGCGAATGCCATGCGGATCGATATGATGGCGCAGCAAATCAAGCTCTTGATGGCTAGGCAGAGGTGTCTGACACGCGTTTTCAGCGATATCCAGGGGGAAGCCAGTTTTCGATTGGATTTGTTGGATTGAGGATCCTGGGTGATAGCTGATCAAGCGCATCCGACCGTGAGAAAAATCGAATTGGCCAAGATCGCTAACCAGATAACGTGGGCCGGATCCATGAGTACGAGCAGGATCAAATCCTAAGCCTGATCGAATATCCAGTTCGGAAACGAAGGTTACCCTGGAATGGCGCGGCACATAAAGATATATATCATCAATGAATGTAGTGACATCCGGAATGCCACCACTTCCAGGAAGCCGCAAACGGCACGCCCCACCTTTTAGGTAATCTTTTCCGAAAGCCAGGTTATTAAAATTACCATACGAATCTATTTGCGCAGGCCGGAAGAATTCTTTGGGTTGAATGCTCGGCAAGATTTCGAGAGCAGCCCTGACAAAGCCAATGCTCCTCAAGCTGCGATCGAGCCAATATCCTTCCACTTTCGAGATGCTCAGCGGAGCTGATTCGCGACTCATGGATTGTCCAATTGCGGAGGTGAAATAAATATGGGGAGCATGTGTCAGGCGCGCTAACATAAAGCCTGCTGCTACCAGCGGAGTGGCAATGCCCTGGGCCACAGTTTCACCATCTTCTAACTGGTGGGCGATACAGGTGACCATAATTTCATCAGGAGTTATTGGCGTTTCCATTTTGATCCAGCAATTCCTGGTGAGTTTCCGGTTGGATATTTCCGCCGGAAATTATCAAAGCCAAAGGATAGTGACGTATTTTACCAGATTGTAAAGCCGCCAAAGAAACTGCCGCAGATCCCTCGATTCGCATTCTGAAAACCCGCCACGCATAGACAATCGCTCGTCTTATTTCACTTTCAGTCACCAGGATCAAGTCATCCAGGCCTTTTTGCAGGATCGGGATCGTCACTGAACCTTCTTCAACCGGACCTGATAAACCATCTGCTAACGATGGCAATTCGATTATATTTGCCTGGCTTTTAGAATGGTAAAGTCCGTAAAAAAAAGGAGATGCCTCGGATTGAATACCTACCAAACGCGGCCTTTGTTTCTGCTGATGCAGTGTGGAAAGAATACCACTGGCCAGCCCTCCACCTCCCACTGGGATCAGCCAACATGCATTAATAAGGCCTGGGTTTTGCTCTAATATTTCGAGTGCCAGGGTACCCTGCCCGGCTATAACCCGGCCATCGTTATATGGGGAAACCCAGGTTTTTTCCTGTTCTTCTGCGAACTGTTTCCCGGCCTGTTCTGCTTCTGGGTAACCGCCGTTGACCAGCATTACACGCGCGCCAAGCTGGCGTATCGCTTCCAGTTTGGTTGGGACGGCATGCTGTGATGCGAAGATCGTCACATTCGCCTTCGCCAATTTTCCGGCCAATGCCAGTCCTTGCCCGTGATTTCCAGCTGACGCAGCTACCAAACCTCGGGCGCGCTCCCAATCCAGCAAATTAAACACCTTGTTCAATGCGCCGCGTGCTTTGAAAGAGCCCGTAACTTGAAGATTTTCCCATTTGAAATAAGCATTCAGATTGGGGACAAATTCAAGCGGCGTGATACGCAAATGTTGTCGAATATTAATTTGAGCTGCCTGGATCCATTCTAGCGGGATCACATTTTTGCCCGTTAGCGCCGCGCTTTCGAAGGCGTTTTTGATGAAGTCAATACTTTTCGCGCCAGCGGCGGATCATCGGTGAATATGCCATCTACATCCATGTCAAATAAGCGGCGCATGTCACCCTCTGAGTTAACTGTATAGACATTGATGCGCTGGCCGCGCTGGTGAATCTCATTGACCAATTTGGCCGTCACGTCATCTTTTTCCGGGTGAAGCGCTTGGTAACCCACAAGGCGGCCCGGGAAACCACGCATCCAAGCGCCGGAGGATCCATTTGTTGCCAGCAAACAGATAGGCACTTGCGGTAGTTGTTTGCGAGCCCGGATGAGCGCCACAGGATTAAACGAGGAAAAAAATACTTTTCCAACCAGGTTGTGCTTCTTCACCAAGGCGGTCACTCTTTCCGGAAGATCATCCAACATCGAGGTGTAATTGGTTAATTCCACATTGATGGGGATTTTATGTCCTACCAGAGCGAATACTTCATCCAGCGTCGGGATCTTCTCACCTCGGTAAGCGATATCAAAATGTGAGCCTGCATCTAACTCTTTGAGGGCTGCCAGGGGCATTTTTCTAACCACGCCTTTGCCGGTAGTTGTGCGGTCCACCGTTGGATCGTGGATCACGACTACGGTGCCATCTGCGCAGAGCTTGGCATCTAATTCGATAGCATCAGCCTGGTGTTGAACGGCTAATAAAAAGGATGCGAGGGTGTTTTCAGGAGCGTACTGGCAAGAACCACGATGACCTATAATTGCTGGACGGGGTAAATCAATAAACATAATCACTATAGCTCCACAAAGTAGGCCTCAGCAGCCCTATCTAATAACTCTCGGCTCATCTCAGGTTCGATGCCCATGAACCGGCTCACATCCAAAATTTGGTCGCATAAATCTCGAGGATGTGAAGCGCGCAGCTTACGATTGCGTTTGATGTACCATTCTTGCAATAAATACGCTAACCCCTGGTCATTGTAAACAACGCCTTTGCTTTTCGCTACTCGGCTGAAAATTTCACGATATTCCTCGTACGTTGGATCGCTGATTTCAATTTTGTGGCGTAAACGCCTGAGGAAAGCTTCATCCACTAAGTCTTTGGGCGGCAGATTGGTGGAGAAAACGACCAGTACGTCGAACGGCACTTCAATTTTACGACCAGTGTGGAGTGTGAGGAAATCCGTCCGATTCTCAAGAGGGACGATCCAACGATTTAATAGGTCGCGTGGTCGGACAAGCTGACGGCCAAAATCGTCTATCAATAAAATGCCACCGTTTGCCTTAACTTGAAAAGGAGCTTCGTAGAATTTATTGGTATCATCAAATACCAGATCGAGGCCGGCAAGCGTCAATTCGCCACCCACAACAATAAATGGGCGGCGAATACGAATCCAGCGTGGGTCCCGACGTGGATTTGTGCGCAATGCGCCAGTTGAGGATGTGTTTGAAGATTCTTCAGGAGCAAGTTGATGGTTGACGGAGTCATACAATTTTACGACTTGGCCATCAACATAAATAGCAAATGGAATATACATGCTTTCCCGCAGCATCATATTGCCAATCGCCCTGGCGACGCTGGTTTTCCCATTGCCGGGAGGCCCATATAGAAATATTGAGGTGCCCGAGTTGATCGCTGGGCCAATACGGGCGTAAGTTTTTTCCGAGAGCACCAGGTGTGACAAGGTTTGCCGGATGGCCCGTGAGGTCACCGTCAAGCGCGTTTGCGCCTGTTTGTTGACCGAGTCATTATATGCTTGCAAAGTTACCGGAGCAGGGCCGGCGTACTGGCTGCGATCCAGTGCTTCCCGCGCTCGGGCAATACCGGCGGATGTAATGGCATATTGGTAGGCGCCTTCTCCCAGCCCAACCTGGGAGGATTTGACTTCGACAAATTTTTCTCGTTTCAAAGTATCGAGGATTTGATCGACCAGCCCGGTGAAAGGTAAGGCCATTGATTCTGCGATTTTAAAGCCGCTCAGATAACCTTGGAAATACATAATTTTCAAGGCCAGATCTTGCAACCAGAGCACACTTAACCCGGTATCTTCCAAAGTGAGGAGATTCGGTGGAGTGAAGGTTCTCTTGTCCTGGGGTGGCGTGGCAGGCCCGGTGGATGGGTTTGGTTGTGCGGGATTTGTTGGCATAATTTATCCTTTTCGACAACGCCTCCTCAAACCGAGAAAGCCTGATATAAAAATGATTATAGCACGGCCTCAAGAGCTTTCGTTCTAAATTAAAACTTATATAAATTCCGTTATAATGACGACGATGAAACTTTCTGTGATTATCCCTACATACAATGAAGCCAATACAATCGAGGAAATTGTTCGCCGTGTCCAATCTGTAGGATTTGCGGATGAAATTCTGATTGTAGATGATGGTTCGACGGATGGTACGCGTGAAATTATTCAGAAACTCGACGGTCAGAAGAATGTCCGCGTAATTTTCCATGCCAAGAACCAGGGTAAAGGGGCCGCGGTGCGCACTGGCATTAATAATGCCCACATGGAAATAATATTAATCCAGGATGCAGATCTAGAATACGACCCGCGGGATTACCCGGGATTGTTAAAACCCCTCGCAGAAAATATTGCCGATGTTGTGTATGGATCAAGATTTTTAGGAGGGCCTCGCCGGCCAATTTTATTCTGGAATATGGTCGCTAATAAAATTTTGACTCTTGTGACCAATGTTCTATACAATAATATCCTGACTGATATGGAAACCGGTTATAAAGTCTTCAGGCGCGATGTTGTGGAAAAGTTGGAGCTGCATGCGCGCGGCTTTGAATTTGAGCCGGAATTTACAGCAAAAGTGCTCAAGCAAAAAGTGAGAATTTTCGAAGTGCCGATCAGCTTCAATCCGCGTGAATATTCCGAAGGCAAGAAAATTAAAATGAAAGATGCCTTTATTGCGATGTGGACGTTGATCAAGTATCGTTTTGTGGATTAAAAAATGCAAATTCTGAAATCCAGCAACCTAATGCATGCTGGCATGTATATCTTTCACGTTCAGTTGTAAATATTCTTGCCCATTGTATTCATTGGATTCGAAATTGAAAATCAAATCCAGGCGCGGGGGCAGGCTGTTTTGCAGCTCTCCCATGCGGAAGGCGATGGCATCATAGGTAATTCGACCATCGGTAACGGTCAATTTCAAATGGTTGTTTTCCTTGCCCACCGTTTTCGAACGAACAACACGCAAATCGCGCGACACAAACACAGCCTGGGGATTTGATTGACCGGTAGGCTGCAGCCAATTTAAATACTTCAAAAGGTCTGCCCTTACTTCCGATAGGGGAAGCTCTATATCAGCCCGGATAGTTGGGCGCAGGTCAATATTGGCCAGTTTTGCCTGGGCGATGCTTTCCATTTGTTCAATTAGATTCTCAAGGTTTTCATTTCGGACGGTAAAACCAGCGGCTGCCGCATGGCCTCCGTGATGTTCAAGTAAATCACTACACAGGTCGAGCGCTTCCGTGATATGAAATTCTGGAATACTCCGGCATGACCCGCGAGTGAATTCAGAGCCTTGTTGGGCCACGATGGCCGGTCTGTAATAGGATTCAGTCAGCCTGGAAGCTACCAGGCCAACGACGCCCGAATTAAACCCTGGATCGGCTGCAAATAATAAGAATGGTTCGGTTCTTTGTTGAGCGATTTTTTCTTCGACCTGCAGTTGTATCTTGCGGGTGATCTCCTGGCGCTCCTTGTTTTGGATTTCTAATTTTTGAGCTAAATTACTGGCCTCGCTCACATCTTTCGAGATGAGAAGATAATATGCTGTTAACGCAGAATCCAAACGCCCGGCGGCATTCAAGCGCGGACCAAGCATAAAACTCACATCACCGGAGGAGATGTTGGAAGTTTTTAGCCCCGCTGCTCCTGCCAGGGAAAGGATTCCCTGGCGCCTCCCCTGCCGGATTCGTTCTATTCCCAGGCGAACCAGGGAACGATTCTCTCCCAACAAAGGAACCAAATCAGAGACAGTACCCAATGCTACAAGATCTAACAAATCCTCGGCAGCCAGGTGATTGGGTACAAGATCGCCAGCTTTGCGCATCGCCGCGATAAAGCCCGCCGCCAGTTTGTACGCTACACCTACGCCTGCCAGGTTTTTTTCGAGATATGGATCGCCAGGTTGTTTGGGATTAATGACACTGAAAGCATTTGGAATGGTCTCAGCAGGCTGGTGGTGGTCGCTGATAATCAAGTCGATGCCCAAAGAACGAGCATGGTCAGCTTCATCCGGCGAACGAATACCACAATCCACGCTGACAACCACTTTCACACCCTGGTCGTGAAGGCCTGTGAGGGCTTCATTATTTAATCCATATCCCTCTTCAAAACGGCTGGGAATATAACCCATGACCTCAGCACCCAGATTTTCTAAGAATTGAACCAATAAAGCCGTGGCAGTCACGCCATCGGCGTCATAATCACCATAAATTGCAATCTTTTCCTGGTTGCGAATCGCAAAATGAAGCCGATCGACTGCCTGGGGGATGCCAAGCATCAAAAAAGGATCTGTATGTTCAGGCGTTTCCGCCAATAGAAAACGCTGAGCTTGCTGGGTGCTGCTTATCCCACGATTGTACAAAACTTGGCGCATAACCGGCGGATATTCGCTCAAGGCGAGGTCAATATTCGCCGGAATTGGATCAGGAATCACCCACCGTTTCGATGCAAAAGGCATATCTAAATTTTCTGATTAAGGGTATTCTTACAATAAAAAGAACGACCGTGCAGGAAGGAACATCTGCTAAACTCAAAGTTAGGTGGAACGAGATCGGTTTTATCTGCCAAAATTAGATGAATCATGCTGCAAAGTATAGCATAATTTGTTGACGATATGCTTATTAACTGCTATGATTAAATCCTGGTATGTCTGAACAACGATCCCAAAAGCTAGGCTCGACAGGGGGTAGCCTTTCCACATTCCTGCGCTGGCTAATGCCAGGATTAGGTGTGAAACGATGGATTCTCCCTATTTCGATTGGGATTCTGCTCTGTAGTTTTGGCTTGGCAATTTTGGTATTAGGTATTTACCGCAGTAACCCAACCGCCTGGTGGATTCGAATATTAGCCACAGTCTCTTTAAGCCCTCTGCAACATACTATCCGGGCAATAATTTTTGGTCTGCTTGGTACTGCGCTGATCCTGCTCGGGATTGCGGGGCTCAACCGTTCGCTTTTGGCTCCATTTCGGCGGACTAATCGGCCAATGCTGGATGTACTTACGGCGCACCGCCTGCGCGGGCGAGGCCCTAAAATCGTTGCCATTGGCGGCGGACATGGTCTGGCTACCTTGTTGCGCGGCATCAAAACTTACTCCTATAACATTACAGCCGTTGTCACAGTAGCCGATGACGGCGGCTCGTCTGGAAGGCTGCGCCGCAGCATGGGGATCTTGCCGCCCGGGGATATTCGCAATTGTCTGGCAGCCTTGTCTGACGATGAAGCATTGTTAGGTAAACTTTTTCAATACCGCTTTGCAAGCGGAGATCCTAACCTGGAGGGGCACTCTTTTGGAAATCTGTTTATCTCGGCGCTGAGTGATTTGATGGGTAGCTTTGAAAGAGCTGTGGCAGAATCAGGCAAAGTTTTGGCTGTTCATGGACAGGTTCTGCCGGCAACGCTGCACGATGTTAAGCTCGTGGCGGATGTCACTTTGAACCATTCACAAAGCCAGGTCAGGGTACAAGGTGAAAGTCAGATACCAGAATTCCCAGGTCGGGTAAGCCGGGTTTGGTTGGATCCAGATAACCCACCGGCTTATCCATTGGTTATTCAAGCGCTCTTATCGGCGGACATTATTGTAATTGGCCCAGGCAGCCTGTTTACTAGCATCCTGCCCAACTTATTGGTAAGAGATATCCTTGAAGCGATTCGAGCCAGCCGGGCTTTTAAAGTGTATGTGTGTAACCTGGCATCACAGCCAGGTGAAACTGATGGCTTTGAATGGGAAGATTACCTGAAGACAATTGAACAACATTCCGGACAAAATATATTTGATGTTGTGTTGGTCAATGACTCTCAAAAAGGTACTCTACCTCCGGGGGTTCAATGGGTTTCAGCGCTTCCCGATAGCGGAAATTATTCGGTTCACAAGGCAGATTTGGTCGATGCTGACCTACCATTCCGGCATGACTCGAAAAAATTGGCAAAAATCATCCTTGATTTATACCAAGAAAGAACCGGACCTCTGGTAGAATAGTAGATTGTGAAAAACATCACCGGTTGTAGCGCCGGGCAAGTTTAAATTGACCACCTGGCGATAAAAATAATTTATCATCAAATCCATGAGGAGGTTTGACATGACTGTAAAAGTTGGTATCAATGGTTTTGGGCGGATTGGCCGCCAGGTTTTGAAAGCAATTCGCGATTATCATTCCAAAGAATTGGAAGTGGTTGCTTTCAATGATGTTGGTGATTTGAAGACGATGGCTCACTTGCTGAAATATGATAGCAACTACGGCCGGTTTAACGGCACAGTTGAAGTCGCAGAAGATGGTCTGCATGTTGATGGCAAGTTGGTCAAGGCCTTTAAAGAAACAGACCCCGCCAAAATCCCGTGGAGCAAGGAAGGCGTTGATATTGTCATCGAAAGCACCGGCATTTTCACCGTGAAAGCCGATGGCGTCAACAAGAAAGGGAAATTGGTTCAGGGAGCTGAAAACCATATCACGAAAGGCGGCGCCAAGAAAGTAATCATTTCCGCTCCAGCTGAAGGGGAGGATCTAACTGTTGTTTTGGGCGTGAATGATCAAAAGTATGATCCCGCCAAGCATCACGTGGTTTCTAATGCATCCTGCACAACCAACGGTCTTGCGCCGGTAGTGAAAGTCGCCAACGATAAATTCGGTATTGTACGTGGCCTGATGACCACCATTCACTCCTACACAAATGATCAGAAAATTCTTGATCTGCCCCACAGCGATCTGCGCCGGGCACGCGCGGCCGCCCTGAATATCATTCCCACCAGCACAGGCGCTGCAAAAGCATTGAAGCTTGTAATCCCAGAAATGGCGGGTAAATTAGATGGATACGCTCTGCGCGTGCCCACTTCTACTGTCTCGGTGATCGATCTGACGGTGGAACTAGCAAAGGCGACAACGACCGCTGAACTGCGCCAGGCTTTCCGCGATGCTGCGGCTGTAGCGCCTTTGAAAGGCATTCTGCAGGCTGTGGATGAAGAGCTGGTCAGCGTTGATTATAAGGGCGATCCGCACAGTTCATCGGTGGATCTGCCTTTCACCATGGTCCTGGGCAAAGAAGCAGGCACTTTTGCCAAGATTGTTGCCTGGTATGACAACGAATGGGGATATTCTGTCCGCACGGCCGATCTTGCGGCATTGATGGCAAAGTCTCTCTAATCCTTTCGAAAACCAGCAGGGAAGCGTTTTCGCTTCCCTGCTTGAAATGGAGACAATATGTTTAACAAAAAGACTTTGAAGGATATTGATGTCAAAGGTAAAAGAGTCTTGGTGCGAGTTGATTATAATGTACCGACCAAGGATGGAAAGGTTACTGATGACACACGCATGCGCGCCGCGATGCCAACCGTAAATTACTTGCTCGATCATGGCGCTGCCGTAATTCTTTTTTCACACCTGGGCAGACCGAAAGGTGGTCCGGATCCGAAATACTCGATGAAACCCGTGGCTGAACACTTGCAAAGCTTGATGGGTAAACCGGTGGCATTTGCGGATGATTGCGTCGGCCCTGCGGCTGAAGCTGCAGCCAAGTCGCTGAAATCTGGCCAGGTTTTGCTGTTGGAAAATACGCGGTTTCACCCCGAGGAAGAGAAAAACGACCTGGAACTCGCCAAGAAGATGGCCGCGTTGGCGGATATTTATGTCAATGATGCGTTTGGATCAGCCCATCGAGCTCATTCTTCCACAGAAGGCGTAGCGCGCTTTCTGCCAGCCGTGGCTGGTTTCTTGATGGAAAAAGAGATTCAATACTTGGGCGCAGCGATAGCTGACCCGAAACGGCCGTTTGTGGCGATTTTAGGTGGGGCTAAAATATCAGATAAAATCGGTGTTATTCGCAATTTGCTCACCAAAGCCGATGCAATCTTGATTGGCGGTGGCATGGCCAACACCTTCTTCAAAGCCCAGGGTTACGACCTGGCTGATTCCCTGGTCGAAGCAGAAGCTTTGGAGACAGCGCGAGAAATCCTGGCTCACGCGGGGACGAAACTCCGGTTGCCCATCGACGTTGTGATAGCCGATCGTTTTGATGCCGAAGCGGATTCTAAGACGATGCCGACAGGTTCAATCCCCGCAGGCTGGCGCATCCTGGATATCGGTCCTGAAACGATTGCCAGTTTCGGCAAGGTCGTTGCAAGCGCCGGCACGGTCGTTTGGAACGGCCCAATGGGTGTTTTTGAATTTCCTAAGTTTGCCACGGGTACATTTGGCGTTGCGAAGGCGGTTGCCGATAGCCATGCCGTCTCGATTATTGGCGGAGGCGACTCTGTCGCAGCAGTCAATGCTTCAGGGCTCGAGAATAAAATTACCCATATCTCAACAGGTGGAGGCGCCTCCTTAGAGATGCTCGAGGGTTTGGTGCTACCTGGTCTGTCTGCTTTGCAAGACAAATAAAGTCATCATCCAGACGTTATGGACGCCGGGAGATGTAATCGTAAGACACAGCGCAGTGGTAAACTGCGCTGTGTCTGACAAGAAATACACAAGGAGTGAACAATGCGCCGGCCTTTGATTGCTGGAAACTGGAAAATGTACAAAACCATTACGGAAACGCGCCATCTGGTCTCGGAACTGGTACCCGGACTGCAAGCAGTGAACGGCGTGGAAAAGGCGATTTGCCCGCCCTTTACTGCTTTGTTAGCCGCCTCTGCGCTGCTTGAGGGGACGGATATCCGTTTGGGTGCACAGAATATGCATTGGGAGTCATCTGGCGCTTATACCGGTGAAATTTCTCCTATGATGCTGGCCGAGTTATGCCACTATGTGATTATTGGACACTCAGAACGTCGAACGTATTTTGGTGAGACAGATGAAACGGTGAATTTAAAGATACGCGCCGCGCTTAAACAAAGCCTGACTCCAATTTTTTGTGTAGGCGAAACACTGCGAGAAAACGAAGCAGGCCGGACAGCAGAGGTCGTTTCTCGGCAAGTGCGAGAAGGCCTTAAAGGCGTTGATTTAATGTTATCGGGAGATTTTGAAACGGAATTGGTAATCGCGTATGAGCCGGTTTGGGCAATTGGCACGGGTAAAGCAGCGACATCAGAGGGCGCCAATATGGTAATCAAAGATATTATCCGGCCTGCATTGGCAGAGCAATATGGGGTTGACCTGGCACAAGCAGTGAGGGTTTTGTATGGCGGCTCGGTCAAGGCAGAAAATGCCCACGAATTCTTTCATGCGCCGGATATCGATGGCGCATTAGTGGGTGGAGCCAGTCTAAAATCGGCTGATTTTATTCGGATTGTGCAGGCTGCTGCGAAAGGTTGATGGGGCTGCATGCCTCAAAGCCTGGATGGGCTGGTTTGGCTGCTCGTTTTATTAGGACCGCTTCTGCTGCTTCAACGTTGGTTGCATCGCGAAATTCAAATATTATTGCTGGTGATCGTTCGACGAGCCGAACTCGTTCCGGTGATTTTTTCAATTTTTTTCTTTCCAGGGGTGGCGCTGCATGAATTAAGCCATTTCTTGATGGCAATGATCCTCCAGGTGCCAACTGGTAAATTCTCGCTCATTCCACAGGCAATGCCAGATGGACGGCTGCAGCTTGGGTATGTGGAAACAGCAAAAACTGATCTTGTGCGTGACGCGCTGATCGGTGCAGCTCCTTTTTTTGCTGGCAGCGCCTTCGTTGCCTATGGTGGTTTGGCCCTTCTGCACCTGGATAGATTATGGTCAGCGATTATTTCCGGAAGTTCAGACATTCTGTGGAGCGCAACCAACCAGATTTATTCTGTTCAAGATTTTTGGCTTTGGTTTTACCTGGTATTTACTGTCAGCAGTACAATGCTGCCTTCTCGGTCAGATCGCAGAGCCTGGTTGCCCCTGGCGTTGGGGGTGGTGATTCTGGTTACTGTGACCTTGCTCATTGGCGCAGGATCCTGGATGCTCGAAAATGTGGCTCCCTTTGTCAACAAAGTATTTCAGGCAAGTGCAGTCGTGATTGCGATCAGCAGTGGAGTACATATCGTTTTATTAGCGCCAATATGGTTGGCGCGTACAGTTTTGATGAAGATATTCGGCCTACATATCGGTTCTTAATGGTAAAATCCCTTCGATTCATCTTCGAATTGCGATAAGAGAGGAGACAAAACCCCTTGAGGGGCCATTTGTTCATCACAAATGTCATTTGAGTGGTATGTTTTACGCAGTAAACCGCGCAAGGAAAATGTTGTCGCAAAGCAACTGCTTGATCGGAATGTGGAAGTGTATTTTCCGCAGCTGCGCGTCCAACCCGTTAATCCTCGCTCCCAGAAAATAAAACCTTACTTTCCTGGCTACCTTTTCATTCGTATTGATTTAGAAAAAACCGGGTTATCCGATTTCCATTGGCTGCCTCATTCAATCGGCCTGGTGATGTGTGGAGATGAGCCTTCAGCAGTGCCGGATAATTTGGTGCAAACTATCCGCGAGCAGGTGGACGAGAAAAACCAGGCAAAGCCGGAATATTTGGACGGTTTGAAACATGGCGAAGAAGTCAGGATTCAATTCGGACCATTCGAAGGTTACGAAGCCCTGTTTGATGTGCACATCGCTGGAAGCGAGCGTGTGCGGGTTTTATTGAAATTCCTGGATGACAGGCGGGTTCCGGTTGATTTACCTGCTGTGCAATTGGCTCGAAAGAATCCAAAGGCATAAAAGACGGAGATTTGATATGAAACGAGCGCTGATCACTGGCATCACAGGCCAGGATGGATCTTATCTTGCTGAGCTCTTACTTTCCAAAGGGTATGAAGTCCATGGACTAATTCGCAGGGCGAGTACGTTCAATACCCGCCGCATCGACCATATTTACTCCGATCCGCATGGTGAGGCTGAAGAAACAAAATTATTTTTACATTATGGCGATCTGTCAAATTCTGAAACCCTGACGCAACTGATTTACAACATTCAACCGGATGAAATTTATAACCTGGCGGCCCAGTCGCATGTACGCGTCAGCTTTGAAATGCCTGAATATACAGGGGATATTACAGCTCTGGGCACAATTAGGGTTCTGGAAGCAGTGCGCAAAAGCGGCATTCAGACTCGTTTTTACCAGGCGTCCTCCAGCGAAATGTATGGCGCTGCCCGGCCTCCCCAGAATGAATCAACGCCATTTGAACCCCAAAGTCCATATGCTGCTGCCAAAGTGTTTGCATATTGGGTTACCCGTAATTATCGCCAGGGATATAAAATGTTTGCTACCAACGGGATTCTATTTAATCATGAAAGCCCACGGAGAGGTGAAACCTTTGTAACTCGTAAAATTACCCGGGCTGTGGCCGCTATTAAAGCAGGTAAACAAAAATATTTATATTTGGGAAACCTCGATGCCAAGCGTGATTGGGGTTACGCACCAGATTATGTCGCCGCGATGTGGAAGATGATGCAACATGAGCGTAGTGACGACTTTGTCATTGGCACAGGTGAAGCGCATTCTGTGAGGGAGTTTTTAGATATTGCTTTTGGCTACCTGGACATGGATTGGAAAGAATACGTGCACATTGATCCAAAATATTTTCGCCCAACAGAGGTGGATTTCTTACAGGCCAATCCATCCAAAGCGATCCAATTATTAGGCTGGGAACCTAGAGTTCTGTTCGCTGACCTGGTGAAAGTGATGGTCGACGCTGATCTCGAATATTTAGGATTGCAGTCCCCAGGAAAAGGGCGAGAAATCTTGCTAAAGCATCATGGCGACTGGCACCGTTGGGAAAAGCAAGTCGCCAGTATGGATAGTTGAGACCTTTTATAATAGCAACAAGTGGTGAAAATGAATGATTTTTGGAAGGATAAACGGGTAATCGTCACAGGAGGAGCGGGTTTCTTAGGTTCTTTCATCGTGGAAAAATTGAAAGTTTCAGGAGCAGCACAAATCTTTATTCCAACGATTGATCAATATAATCTTGTTGATGGTGCGGCTATTAAACGCATGTACGCTGACGCATTTCAAACTGGAGACAAAGCCTTAAAGACGATTGTCATTCACCTGGCTGCATTGGCAGGTGGCATTGGAGCAAACCGTGCCAGGCCTGCGGAGTTTTTCTATATCAACTTGATGATGGGCGTCCAACTGATGCACGAGGCTTATTTACGCGGCGTGGAAAAATTTGTTGCCATCGGAACCGTTTGCGCATATCCGAAATACACGCCGATTCCTTTTCGGGAAGAAAATTTATGGTACGGATATCCGGAAGAAACAAATGCACCCTATGGCCTGGCAAAGAAAATGCTCCTGGTTCAAGCCCAGGCGTACCGCCAACAATATGATTTCAACGCAATTTATTTGCTTCCGGTTAATTTATACGGTCCAAGAGATAATTTTAATTTAGAATCTTCGCATGTGATTCCCGCGCTGGTGCGAAAATGTGTGCAAGCCAACAGGTCCGGTGAGAAGCAGGTAGTTTTGTGGGGAGATGGCTCTCCGACGCGTGAATTCTTATATGTTGGCGACGCCGCAGAAGGCATTCTTGCCGCGACTGAAAGATATAATGACGGTGAACCCGTAAACCTTGGTTCCGGGCAAGAAATCTCAATCAAAGATCTAGCTGAACTGATCGCGCGACTATGTAATTTTCATGGCGAGTTGGTTTGGGACATCTCGAAACCCAATGGTCAGCCTCGTCGGGCATTAGATACCTCTCGGGCCGCAGATTGTTTTGGTTGGCGAGCCAAGGTTTCCTTCGAAGAAGGGTTAAAACAGACAATAGAATGGTTTAACCAGAATATAGAAAAGATTGAGTGATTTTTCCATTCTGGGGCAGGGATATTTGATCTGAAGAAGGACAGGACTATCGATTTATGGCTGTTGTTTTATTTTCAGCTCCATACATGATCCCATTTGTGGAGCGCTTTCGACCGATTTTTGATCATTTTAATATCAAGCTCATCCAACCCGAGGTTCATGAACGATTAGAAGAGCAGCAAATTTTGGAATATGCCGGTCAATTTGATGGGGTGATTTGCGGCGATGATCGATTTTCAGAGCGGGTACTTAGGGCTTGTTCGCCGAGATTGAAAATCATCTCGAAATGGGGCACGGGTATCGATTCGATTGACCAGGTGACTGCCGCACGCCTGGGCATCCAAGTTCGAAGAACGCCGAATGCATTTACATTGCCTGTCGCAGATACTGTAATGGGATATATACTGGCGTTTGCCAGACGGCAGCCTTGGATGGATCGTGCAATGAAGGCCGGTTATTGGGAGAAAATTCCTGGGCATTCTTTGAGCGAGGCAACATTAGGCGTCATCGGTCTTGGCAATTGTGGCAAAGCAATTTTACGACGGGCGCGAGCATTCGGGACAAGGTTATTAGGCACTGACATTATTCCAATCGCTCCAGATTTTGTTTTGGAAAATGGCGTTGCGATGGTTTCTTTACAGGAATTATTGCAGAGATCAGATTATGTCAGTTTGAATTGTGATTTAAACCCGACCAGCTTTCATTTAATCAACAAACAAACCCTGGCTTTGATGAAACGGGAAGCGATTTTGATTAATACAGCGCGCGGTCCTGTCGTGAACGAATTGGATTTAATCGAGGCTTTGCGTGCGAAAAAAATTTGCGGCGCCGCCCTGGATGTTTTTGAATCTGAACCACTGCCTCTCAGCAGTCCATTACTGCAAATGGAAAATGTTCTGCTGGCTCCCCACAATGCTAATTCAAGCCCGGCGGCTTGGGAACGTGTTCATTGGAATACTATTCGAAATTTGTTAGAAGGGCTCGAAATAGAAACAGCCTCTTTGGATGAACTGTGGGAGAAACTTGGATGAGCGTTGAAAGGACATCGGAAAGGATCGTTTTAATCACAGGAGCTGCCGGCGGAATCGGCCGGGCAGCCGTCAATTTGTTTACTGAAAATGGCTGGCGAGTGGTTGGGGTGGATCGCGCCCCTTACGGAGACCAATTCCCTGTAAATGGTTTATTTATCCAGGCAGACATTGCCAATCCAGAAGATATCGCCACAATTTTTGAGCATACCAGGGCTTTTACTGGCCGTTTGACCGCCCTGGTGAACAATGCTGCTGTACAAATTGCTAAACCATTGTTGGACACAACAATAGATGAATGGGATGCAGTCATGGCTTCCAATCTGCGCTCTGCGTTCATCAGCATCAAGTTGGCGTATCCATTATTTCTTTCGGCTGGCAGAGGGGCAGTTGTCAACGTTTCATCGGTACATGCTGTGGCGACCTCGAAAAATATCGCAGCGTATGCAGCCAGCAAAGGTGGCCTCCTGGCTTTAACGCGTGCCACTGCCATTGAATTTGCGCGTGAAAATATTCGGGTGAATGCGATTTTACCTGGGGCTGTAGATACTCCTATGTTGAGAGCTGGATTGAACCGTGGTCATGTGGGCGAAGGCAGCATTCAGCAGAGACTGGACAACCTTGCTTTCCGCACTGTAAACGGCAGAGTTGGCACGCCGGAGGAAATTGCTCATGCTATCTATTTCCTGGCTGATGACAACCAATCTTCTTTCATGACTGGGCAAGCATTGATTGTGGATGGCGGGGCTACCGCTCGATTAAGCACTGAGTAAACCCGAAAGCAAGGAGCCAATCGTGACCAAAGTTTGTATATTTGGATTGGGGTATATTGGTTTGCCGACAGCGGCGATGTTTGCTGCCAATGGCGTTGAAGTCATCGGGATTGATATTAATGACAAAATAATCCACACTTTGATCAACGGCGGTATCCATATACAGGAATATGGATTGGCTGCAATTGTCAAGCAATCGATTGAGAGTGGCTTTCTGAAACCAACGTTTGAACCTGAGCCTGCCGATGCGTTTATCATAGCAGTTCCAACGCCATTTTATGAGGATAAACGTGCTGATATGCGTGCAGTTGCAGCGGCTGCAGAAGCTATTGTGCCTCATCTGCGCAAGGGCAATCTTGTGATTTTAGAGTCAACTTCGCCGCCCCTGACGACAATCAATCTGCTGAAGCCTATTTTGGAAAAATCCGGCCTCACGGCTGGGAAAGATTTCCACCTGGCGTATTCACCGGAAAGAGTATTGCCTGGTCAGATATTGAAGGAATTAGTGAATAACGCCAGGGTAATTGGTGGGATAGATATTGCTTCTGCAAAAGCTGGGCAAAACCTTTATGCAACTTTTGTCAAAGGCGATATTGTGTTGACAGATGCTACCACAGCCGAAATGGTAAAGCTTATGGAAAATACATATCGAGATATCAATATTGCTGTAGCCAACGAATTCTCCCGCCTGGCAGAACGTTTCGGCATCGATGTTTGGGAAGCGATAAGAATCGCGAATTTACACCCGCGCGTAAAAATATTAAATCCCGGTCCAGGGGTTGGTGGACATTGTATCAGCGTTGATCCCTGGTTTCTGGTTGAAGCCGCGCCTGATTTGACATCGCTAATCCATTCTGCCAGACAGGTAAACGACTCACAGCCCGCTTATGTTGTTCGACTGGTGCTTAAAGCCTTAGGAGAAAGCCTATCCAATAAGAAAATTGCCGCACTCGGCTTGACATATAAACAAGATGTTGACGATTTGCGTGAAAGTCCGGCAGTTGAAACAGCACGTTTGCTTGCGAAGCATGGAGTGCGAGTGGTTGCCTTTGAACCTTATAGGCCGGACGCCCAGTTCGAAGGCTTCGAAACATCCGGTTCTTTAGAAGGTGCCCTGGTTGACGCAGATTTGATCTTGATTTTAGTCGGCCACAAGCAGTTTCAAGAGCTTACTCCTGATTATGTTAAGCAGATTTCACACGCCCGAATGATTGTCGATTCGGTAAATATTTTTCCTATTTCAATTTGGCAGTCTGCTGGCTTCCGATTGATACGCCTGGGTGTCGGAAAGTCATAGATGCGCACAGACGCAGTTGTTTTTTTGAGGATATAAATGGCAAAATACCTTGTCACCGGCTCAGCGGGTTTTATCGCTTTTCGAGTTATTGAACAGCTATTAGAAAGCGGACATCAAGTGGTTGGGGTAGATAACCTGAATGATGCGTATGATGTGCGAATGAAGCATTACCGCCTGGATCAGTTGCAAAAGAAGGATGGATTTGTTTTTCATCAAATTGATATCAGTGACAATCAATCTTTGCAAAATGGGTTAAGCCGTGATGCGAATCAATTTGCGGCTGTGATCAACCTGGCAGCTAGGGCCGGGGTGCGTCAATCGGTTCAAAACCCGTGGGTTTATGTAGGGACAAATACCTTTGGCAGTTTGAATCTATTAGAACTGTGCAGAAAGTACAGTATCCCAAAATTTATTTTGGCTTCAACCTCGAGCGTGTATGGGGTAAATGCGCCATTGCCCACTTCTGAGACTGCCGACAGCGACCATCCTTTACAACCATACGCTGCCAGCAAAAAAGGAGCTGAGGTGCTTTGCCATAGTTATCATTATCTTTATAACATCGACATTAGCGTTGTGCGATACTTTACGGTTTATGGGCCAGCGGGGCGACCAGATATGTCGATGTTTCGTTTTTGCCAATGGATATTTGAACAACAAACGTTAAAGGTAAATGGCAACGGTGAACAATCACGCGGCTTTACTTATGTAGATGATATTGCCAAAGGAACAATTTTGGCGTTGAAACCGCTTGGATATGAAATTATCAACCTGGGTGGGCATGAAACAATCACGATTAACCAATTGATCCATCTTTTTGAAAAGAAAATCGGGCAGAATGCAACAATTGATTATGGTGAGCTGCATCCTGCAGATATGTTAGCCAACTGGGCGGATATCAGCAAAGCGCGCCGCTTGCTCGATTGGAAACCAGAGGTTACACTCGACGAGGGAGTATCCGCCCTTGTATCCTGGTATCGTGACCAGCGCTCCTGGGCAAGCCAAATCCAGACTCGTGAAGAATGGTAGGTGGTTTATGGCTAAAAATTTTGCAATAATAGGCTGTGGGGGGTATATTGCTCCTCGCCATTTACGCGCCATAAGAGATACCGGCAACAACCTGATAGCAGCGGTTGATCCGAAGGATTCAGTTGGAATTTTGGATCAATATTCTTTTAATGTGCGCTATTTCACAGAAATAGAGCGGTTTGATCGTCACCTCGAAAAACTGCGCCGAGGTC
The DNA here is from genome assembly GCA_029782365.1 of Chloroflexota bacterium. GTDB lineage: Bacteria > Chloroflexota > Anaerolineae > Anaerolineales > UBA4823 > CAWBUW01. The sequence continues at coordinate 98,661 of JAKOUW010000019.1, read as the reverse complement.
CAGAAGACCAAAGGGTGCATTGGGTCAGCGTCATGACTCCGAATTATTTACATGATGCACACTGTCGATTAGCGATGCGGGTTGGGGCGGATGTAATTTGCGAAAAACCCCTGGTTATCAATGCCTGGAACCTTGATCCGCTTGCTGAGCTTGAGCAAGAGACGGGAAGGCGAATTTTTACTGTATTACAACTGCGAGTCCACCCGGCGTTAATTGAATTACGTGAGACGCTCTTAAGAAAACGGAGTTCCCGCCAACAGAATGTGGTCTTAACCTATGTGACTGGTCGTGGCCCCTGGTATCACATTTCATGGAAAGGGCAAGAAGAAAAGTCGGGGGGTGTTGCCACCAATATTGGTATCCATTTCTTTGATTTGTTAATGTGGTTGTTTGGAAAGCCCGGAAACTGTCGGGTATATTATTCTGACAAACAAAGGATGAGTGGATTTGTTGAACTGGAATATGCACGCGTGCGCTGGTTCTTATCAGTGGATGTAAATGATTTACCGTTTGCGGTACAACCAGGGAAAAAAAGCACCTACCGATCAATCAGTGTTGATGGGCAGGAGGTTGAATTTTCTGAGGGATTTACCGATTTACACACTCGAATTTACGAAGAAACCCTGGCAGGGCGTGGGTTTGGGATCGAAGACGCACGTCCTTCGATTTTACTCACAAACCAGATTCGAACCACTGCTGTATCACCGATGGATGAATTAGCACATCCATATTTAAGAAAATAAAACAATGCCAGACTTTTTTGTGCACCCTTCAAGTGTAATCGATGATGGAGCCGTGATTGGGACCGGCACTACTATCTGGCATTTTTGCCATGTAATGCCTGGAGCGAAAATAGGGCAGCGGTGTAACCTTGGACAGAATACTTTTATTGGAAAAGATGTGAGCATTGGGAATAATGTCAAAATCCAAAACAACGTTTCCGTGTATTCTGGAGTTGTGATTGAAGATGACGTTTTTTTGGGTCCTTCTATGGTTTTCACGAATGTCATCAATCCGCGCAGTATTGTGAATAGAAAAGCAGAATATATGCAAACAATAGTCCGCCAGGGGGTTACGATTGGAGCAAATGTCACTGTCGTGTGTGGAATAACACTTGGACAGTACAGTTTTATTGGCGCAGGCGCGGTGGTTACACATGATATACCAGCTTATGCGTTGGCCTATGGCAATCCCGCAAGAATTCAAGGCTGGATGTGCCAATGTGGGACGAGGCTATTATTTGAGAAGAAAGCTAATAGCGAGAGCGCAGTATGCGCGGCCTGTGGAAAACATTACAATAAGCAAAATCAATCGGTAAAATTGGTATGATCCCTTTACTCGACCTCACGGAGCAATATCATCGTATCAAAGAGGAAATTGACCAGGCTGTGCATGTGGTATTGGAATCTGGTCATTTCATTCTTGGGCCGAACGTAAAGGATTTTGAACAAGAAGTAGCAGATTACCTGGGGGTGACTCATGCAATTGGCCTGGCGTCTGGAACGGATGCATTGGTGATTGCGCTGCGCGCTCTGGGAATTGGGCCGGGGGATGAAGTCATTGTGCCGGCCTACACCTTTTTTGCTTCTGCAGGGGCAGTGATGACGGTTGGCGCCAGGCCAGTTATTGTGGATGTTGACCCTGAAACGTATGTACTGACCAACCGTGAAACAATATCACGGGCAATTACTTCTCGAACGAAAGCCATAGTGCCGGTTCACCTTTATGGATACCCGGCTCATATGGATGAAATCCGGACTGTTGCCGAAAATTTTCACCTGAAAATTATTGAAGATAATGCCCAGGCATTTGGCGCCGAATTCATGGGCCAAAAGACGGCCAGCCTGGGAGATATTGGTTGTTTGAGCTTTTTCCCAACGAAAAACCTGGGGGCTTATGGCGATGGTGGGATGGTTGTGACAAATGACGATTTAGTTGCGGAAAAGATGCGTATGCTGCGGACGCATGGTTGGCGGAAAAAGTATTTCCCGGAAATGTTGGGTTATAACAGCCGCTTAGATGAAATCCAAGCCGCTGTATTGAGAGTCAAGTTAAGGCATTTGGATGAATGGAATGATCAGCGTCGACAACTTGCCAAAATGTATCGCCAGGCGCTTTCTTCAATCAAGATTGGACTACCAGTAGAAGATAAAAGATCGAAGCATGTGTATCATTTATTTGTTATCCGGGTGGAAAAAAGAGATGATGTCCAAGCAAAGCTAAAAGAGGCCGGTATTGCCTGTGAAGTTTATTACCCCCAACCGCCGCATTTAACTACGCCTTGCAGGAAATTGGGTTACCAGGAGGGCGATTTCCCCATCGCGGAACGGCTGAGCAAAGAGACTCTGGCCATTCCGTTTTATCCAGAGATGAGCGGTGTTCAATTTGAGCAAGTTGTGACTGCATTGAACGCCGCGGTCAACGGATTTTAGTTTATGAAGGTGCAAATATGCGAATATTGATTACCGGGTCGAGTGGACAGATCGGAACAAACCTGGCCTTACGTTTGCTCAATGAAGGTCATTATGTGTTTGGCATTGATCAAAGACCCAACCCGTGGACGGATAAAATCCCCACCTTATTACAAGATCTGAGCAGTTTTTACCGCGAATTTGACACTGGGATCGGAAATATTGAATATCCAACAAATCTGGATGTTGTGGTTCATTTTGCTGCACACGCCAAAGTGCATGAACTAGTCCAGCAGCCATACCGCGCCTTAGAAAATATAACCATGACATTTAACGTTCTTGAGTTTTGCCGGCGCAACCATTTGCCGATTATTTTTTCAAGCTCGCGTGAGGTTTACGGAGATATTCACCGGTACATCACAGAAGAGTCGTATGCAGATTTTGCTTATACGGAAAGTCCATATTCTGCCAGTAAAATTTCAGGTGAAGCGTTGATTTATTCATATGCTCAATGTTATGATGTGCCTTACCTGGTCTTTCGTTTCAGTAATGTATATGGTCGTTATGATGTTGATATCGAACGCATGGAAAGAGTCGTGCCGCTTTTTATTCGCAAGATTCAGCGTGGGGAAAAGATTACGATCTTTGGAAAAGAGAAAGTTCTTGACTTCACGTATGTAGATGATTGTATAGATGGCGTAATACGAGGGATCGATCGGTTAGCGCACCGTTCTGTGATCAACCATACAATTAACCTGGCATACGGTCAGGGCAATACTTTATCTGCAATGGCAAATTTTATTGGCGAGGCTTTAGGGAAGCAACCTGATATTCATTACGAAGAGGCCAGGGTCGGCGAAGTTACACATTACGTAGCAAACATTGGTAAAGCGCGCGCACTTCTGGATTTCACCCCAACCACATCACTGCGTGAGGGGATTTATAGAGCAACTCAATGGGCGATGGAGTGGTGGGCCAGAAAAAACCTGACCTAAGGTTTTTTGAAAGGATATTTTTGTTATGAAAGTTGTATCAATGGGCACAGGATATGTTGGCTTGACAACTGGTGTAGCATTTGCTTACCTTGGTCACCAGGTTGTTTGCTTCGATGTGGATCGAGCGAAAATCGATTCGCTCAATCATGGTAAATTGCCTATTTACGAACCGCACCTGGATGAATTATTTAATCTGGCAACCAGTAACTTGAAATTCACGGATAAAGAAGAAGACATTGGCCTGGATTTTGCAGATGTAATTTTTATCAGCGTAGGCACTCCTTCTATGCCGGATGGCAGAGCGGATATGCAATATGTACAAATGGCCGCTGAGATGATCGGCCGCAACCTGGGCGATCACTTCACAGTGGTTGTAAACAAATCGACTGTGCCGATCGGCTCGGGTAATTGGGTCAGCTCTTTGATTCGGGATGCGTATTTAAAACAACATGGTCAAAAACCAGATGGCCGGTTTGCAATGGCTTCTAATCCAGAATTTTTACGCCAAGGAAGCGCTCTGTTTGATACCTTATACCCAGATCGTGTGGTCATCGGCGGTGAAGACACGAATGCGTTGGATATGATGACCAACCTTTATCGGCCCATTCTCAACCAGGAGTTCGCAGCGCCAGACTTTTTGCAGCGACCAGAACATCTTGGAGGTGTGCCATTGCTTACCTGTGACCTGGCGTCAGCAGAACTAATCAAATATGCAGCGAATGCCTTTTTGGCCTTGAAAATCAGCTACATTAACGAAATAGGTATGTTGGCGACAAAGGTGGGCGCTGATATTACCCAGGTTGCTCGGGGTATTGGGCTTGACAGCCGAATAGGTCCTCGGTTCCTTCAAGCTGGAATTGGGTGGGGAGGTTCGTGCTTTGGAAAAGACACGGCTGCCCTGGTAGCCACAGCCAGTGAATATGGTTTGAAAATGCCAATTGTAGAATCGGCGCGCGAAGTGAATTATCAGATGCGCATCTGGGTCGTTGACCAATTATTAAACGAATTGAAAATACTTAAAGGCCGAAAAGTAGCATTGTTCGGAGTGGCCTTCAAGCCCAATACAGATGATCTCCGAGATGCTCCATCGATTGATATTGCACGAAACTTAATCCAACGGGGAGCGAAAGTCAGCGCTCACGATCCGGTAGCCCTCGAAAATGCCCGCCGGCTGTACAGCGGCTTGGGGATCATCTTCACAGATGATCCATATCAGGCAGTGGCGGATGCGGATGCGGCAATTTTAGTAACAGAATGGCCTGATTACAGGAAAATTTCCTGGTCACAGATCAAAAGCTTGATGAAAGGCCGATTGGTCTTGGACGGACGAAACTTTCTTTCACGTCCAGAAATGGAGGCTCTAGGTTTTGCGATCCTCAATGTGGGTAAATAAGGAAAACCGAAGTCATTGTGAAAACAAATTCGAATAAATGCCCGCCAGAATTATGAGGATCGTATTGTTAAAGAATATTTGTCCGGGATGTGAAGAATATCACTAGCGAACTTGATCAGGTATAATAAATGGATTTCATTCGTTATTTAAAATCAATAATTTGAAAGAAGGCTTCATTCAATGAAAGAACAATTGAAAGCAAGATTAATAAATCGGTCTGCTGAAGTGGCAGTTATGGGTTTGGGATATGTTGGCTTGCCTTTGGTTGTAGCGTTTGCCGAAGCGGGCTACCATGTCACAGGTATCGATCCTGATTTGCGAAAAGTCGAGACGATTAATCGTGGGGAAAGCCATATCCAGGATATCTCGGATGAGCAGATCAATCGCCTGGTTGGTGCTGGAAAAATAAATGCCACAACGGATTTTTCCGTTTTGCGTTCTGCAGAGGCAGTAAGTATCTGTGTGCCAACGCCCCTACGCAAAACAGGCGATCCAGATATGTCATATATTATCTCGGCAACTGAAGAATTGGCGAAGTATATGCATTCGGGGATGGTGATTGTTTTGGAATCTACCACTTATCCTGGTACGACACGTGAGATCTTACTGCCCAAATTGTGTGATGAAAAGAATTTGAAACTCGGAGAAGATGTGTTTTTAGCGTTTTCTCCGGAGAGAGTTGATCCAGGTAGAAAGGATTGGACCACTTATAACACTCCCAAAGTCGTAGGAGGTATCAATCTGGTCTGCACGGATGTTGCCGCAACCTGGTATGGTCAAGCGTTAAAGACGATTGTGCCCGTCTCAACAACAGAAACAGCAGAACTTTCAAAACTGCTTGAGAATACATTCCGGATGATCAATATAGGGCTGGTCAATGAAATGGCTATCATGTGCGATCGGATGGGCGTGGATGTTTGGGAAGTCATCGAAGCAGCCTCAACAAAGCCTTTTGGTTATATGAAATTTACTCCTGGTCCCGGCTTAGGTGGACACTGTATTCCGATTGATCCTTTGTATCTTTCCTGGAAGATGAAAGCGTTTAATTATAACGCGCGTTTCATAGAATTAGCTTCGGAAATAAATACCAATATGCCGCGTTATGTCGTCAGTCGCGTGATGGATGCTTTGAATGAGCGAGGAAAAACGTTGAAGGGCAGCAAATGCCTGGTATTAGGCGTGGCATACAAACCTGATATTGATGATGTTCGAGAATCGCCTGCGATGGATGTGATTGCATTGTTGCAGAAGAAGGGTGGGTTCGTTCAGTATCATGATCCCTACATTCCGCACATCAAACATCATTATGATGGTTGGGAAATGGACAGCATTTCTGATTTAATGGGAGGCATCAAAGAATCGGATTGCGTCGTGATTGTGACTAACCATAAGGTTTACGATTATGTTGCGATTCTAGCGGCGGCCAAATTGATTTTTGATTCTCGCAATGCCTATGGAAAGATAGTGAAAGACAACCCGAAGGTATTTCGCCTATAAGTAATCGAGGCGCATGCGGGTTTTATCAACAAGGATTTTTGCACCGGAGAGAGCAGTTTTTGCTCTTTTCGGTGTTTTTCGTGGTATGTTATACGAATGGCTGAATCAAATTTTTCAAAAGAATTGTTAAAGGATTTTGAAATTGCGCTCAGAGAGCGCGCCAAATTTACAGGTGAGATAAAATTCGATCCTATATCCCGAGCGCTATACAGCACCGACGCTTCAATATATCAAATTGAGCCATATGGGGTTATCTTTCCTCGCACAAAAGAAGATATGATTTCCGCGGTTGCCTTGGCGGGCGAATATCGCCTGCCTGTTTTGGCGCGCGGCTCCGGTTCGAGCCTTGCCGGGCAGGCAGTAGGCAGGGCGGTCATTATGGATTGTTCTAGACATTTGAATCGCTGTCTGGAAATCAATCTGGAAGATGGTTGGGCAGAGGTAGAGCCGGGATTGATATTGGCCTCTTTGAATCGCCTAGCAAGTAAACACGGTCTGCAGTTTGGCCCCGACCCGGCTTCGGCGGAACGTGCCACTCTAGGTGGGTGCATTGCAAATAACGCGGCCGGTGCTCATTCGATTATCTTTGGAATGACTGCTGACCACGTTCTTGAGGCTGATGTTATTCTCTCAGATTCGAGTCAAGCACATTTTGGCCCGGTTTCAATCGATTCGGCGCGCCATGCAGCCGCAGACCCTGGTCAGCTTGAAGCCAAAATTTACAACGCAGCTCTGTCGATCCGAGAAAATTTCCGAGAAGAAATTCAGAAGACATGGCCTCAAACCTGGAGGCGAGTCTCTGGATATAACTTGAATTACTTATTACCCTGGTCAGCAGACCAACCACCTTTGTGGCGCGAGGCAGTTTCCTCGTGGCACGGCGAGGCAGATTACCCTCCAGTTAAACAGGGCTTTCTTAATTTGACCAACTTGTTGGTTGGTTCTGAAGGCACGCTTGCGATTATTCAAAAAGCCAGGCTGCGCCTCGTGCCATTGCCGGAAAGAACGATCCTTGCAGTAATTGGGTATGAGAGCACCGCTTCTGCTTGTGATGATGTTCCGTATCTTCTTACACACAAGCCAAGCGCGGTTGAACTAATTCCTCGACGCCTTGTTGAGCTGGCGAAATCGGTGCCTGCATATGCCAGACAATTGTCCTTTGTTGATCAACTGGTCAACAAAGGACAAATCCCAGAGGCGTTACTTGTAGTTGAGTTCTCTGGGGAAAACATCGAATTCTTAAAGTGCAAGGCTCAGCAGGTAAACCGACCAGCTTATATCGCGGAGACTTCAGAGGCGCAAAAACAAGTTTGGGCAGTGCGTAAAGTTGGTTTAGGTATCCTGATGTCCACGCCGGGGAGCCAAAAGCCGGTCGCTTTTATCGAAGATTTGAGCGTCCCAGTCGATCAATTAGGGGTATTTGTTCGTGAAATTGAGATGATATTGGGTAATTTTGGCGTTCAAGCCGAAATTTATGCTCATGCCTCGGCAGGCTGTTTACACATTCGCCCAATCATAGATTTAAAAACACAGCAGGGGGTGGTGAACTTGCGACAAATTGCAATAAATGCAGTGGCTTTAACGCTGCGACTAGGTGGCTCTGTCAGCGCTGAACATGGCGATGGTATGGTGCGCAGCGAGTGGCTGCAAACAGCATATGGTGCAAAGATCCTCACAGCGTTTAAATCGCTCAAAGAAGCAGCCGACCCTAATAACTTACTCAACCCTGGAAAAATAGTTGATCCGCCAGCGATGGATATTCATCTACGCTATGGGCCTTCCTATGCTGCTTCTGCCTGGAAACCAGTGATGAGCTTTCAGTCCAGAGGTGCAGAAGGATTGATTGATGCTGTTGAGCATTGCAACGGCGCTGGTGTGTGTCGTAAGGCCGACGGCGTTATGTGCCCATCATTTCAGGCAAGCCAGGAGGAGATGCACTCCACGAGGGGCAGAGCAAATCTATTACGTGCAATGATTTCTGATCAATTTCAAAGTGGCCAGTTGGCTGAAAAAGCTGTGAAAGAAGCTCTGGATTTATGTCTGGCTTGTAAGGGCTGCAAAGCCGAATGCCCTTCAGGTGTGGACATGGCAAAATTGAAATATGAATTTTCAGCCGCCTATCACCAAAAAGCAGGCCATCACCGCCGTTTGAGAGATTATTTCTTTGGGTATATTGGCACTTTTGCAAGGATTGGTTCACCATTTGCTAAACTTGTTAATGGATTGTTCGAGATCCAGGTGATCAAAAGCCTGGTTGAGATTGTTTTTGGTATAACTAAAGAAAGAAAATTCCCACAATTGGCAACACAACCATTGTCAAGATTGTGGTCTCAGTCAGAGAAAACCAATTCGAAACCTGAGCGCAATGGCCTGGAACGAGTAATATTCCTGGTGGATGCCTTTGGAGAGTTCTTCTATCCTCAAGCCAGCCTGAGAGCATTACAACTGCTGGATCTGGCAGGGATTGACATACTAATTTTGCCGGGGTATGGAGCAGGCCGAACCTTGATATCCAAAGGGTTTTTAGATGCTGCGCGTTTGCGAGCGGAAGAAATTGTTCAAGCCGTGAAACGCATGGATCCTCAGGGCCAAATTCCAATTATCGGTGTTGAGCCAAGTGAAATATACACTTTACGAGACGAATTTATTGATCTATTTCCAAACAATCCTGAAGTAAACCGCCTGGCAGCTCGGGCGTGGACCGTTGAGGAATATTTGCTGCGTTTTGGGAAGAATAACGTGCCTCGTATAGCAAACATTTTTCCGGGAAGATGTGCAACAGGCAAAATTCTCTTGCACGGCCATTGCTATCAAAAATCTCAACCACCCGCTGACGATGGCTTACCGGTAGGCGCTGCAGCCAGCGTGGAAATTTTGCAAAAAGCAGGATTTCAAGTCAACCTGATTGATGCAGGCTGCTGCGGCATGGCCGGCGCATTTGGATACGAAGCAGAACATTACGGTTTTTCACACAAAGTCGCCAATTTAAAATTATTGCCCGCAATCCACCAAGCTGCTGCCGCCACTCCGCCGGTTCATTTTGCTGCGTCTGGCGTTTCTTGCCAGGCCCAGATTGCCGATTTCGGCGGCATTCTAGCCAGGCATCCGGTTGAATATCTTTGGGATGCTTTACAAACCAAGGTTAATCGATAAACAATCCAATTTTCAGATTTTGAATATTGGATCGATTTATTTCAGGTATAATCGTTAATTACTAGAAAAGCTGATTTCTGTAGGTACGAGATGAAAAATCAATTCTGGCGGGCAAAGTACGTTGTCCATAGTTCGCAGCACCATGCAAACATATGTAAATACACTCTTAATCTCTTATGATTTAAATCGCAGATATTTCATTTGGGGATTCTGGATACTCGCTGTGACACTGATTTAATTTCCCGAATAATTTTTAGCAGAAAGGATAAAGAAAATGGATTGGCGTGTGCCGCTTTCTGATCTTGATTATGGTGTCGAGGAAGAAGAAGCAGTAATGGCGGTCATAAAACGACGTTGGCTGACTATGGGGGCAGTTACCCAAGAATTCGAACAAGAGTTTGCTCGTTTTACTGGCGCAAAACATGCAATTGCGGTTTCAAACGCCACGGTTGCATTGCACCTGGCAAACCTGGCTTTAGGCATCGGATTAGGTGACGAAGTTATACTTCCTTCTTTGACTTTTGTGGCGACTTCAAATTCAGTTCTTTACACCGGCGCAGAAGTACGTTTTGCGGAAATATATGGTCCCGGAGATTTAAATATTAATCCAGAGTCAATCGAAGCGCAAATTACTTCCAAAACAAAGGCAATACTGGTTGTGCATATTGGCGGCTTTGCCTGCAATATGCCAGCTATCCTTGATATAGCTAAGAGAAATAATCTCATAGTTGTTGAAGATTGCGCTCATTCGCCGGGATCCTATTTGAATAAAAGACATCTCGGTACCTGGGGTGATGCTGGCTGTTTCAGTTTCTTTTCGAATAAAAACCTTTCAACCGGTGAGGGAGGAATGGTGATTACCAACCGGGATGATATTGCCGAGAAAGTCCGGATTTTACGCTCACATGGAATGACTAGTTTGACGTGGGACCGCCATAAAGGTCACGCGTATACATATAATGTGGTTGACTTAGGCTTTAATTATCGGATTGATGAAATTCGCTCATCCCTCGGTTTGGTCCAATTAAAAAAATTACCCGCAGGCAACGCGCGCCGAAAAGAAATTGCTGAGCATTACTGGCATCGGTTACAAGCGATTCCCGGGGTTGACTTACCATTCTGTGATGCAGCTGGTGATTCTTCTTATCATATCTTTCCTATTTTATTGCCGGAAAATATTGAGCGGTATCCTTTTATTGACAAAATGAGGGCTCAAGGTGTTCAAACCAGCATCCATTATCCTCCGATTCATAAGTTCAGCTATTACCAAAAACGCTATCCTGGATTGACAATGCCGGTAACCGAATCGGTTTCGCAACGCGAAGTGACGTTACCTCTGTATCCTGGGATGAGCGATGAACAAGTTGACTATGTCATCAATTCTGTTCAAAATGCATTGAAACCATGATCCTTATTAGCAAATTATTAGAGATGTCAGAAGGACTTGTGGTAATATAAAACAAATCTCGAAAAGGAGTTTGATCGTGCAAGTTTCGGAATCAAATTTGTCAGATGATATTCGTCGATATTTAGGAATATTGTCACATTGGCTGTGGTTATTTATTATCGCAGCTCTAATAGGAGGGGGAACAGCTTATATATACTCCAAGCAAACGACCCCTGTGTATCAATCGTCATCCACATTCTTGATCAACGAGGCGCCAGGTTCGGGTGGAAATTCTTATAATACACTGCTTGTCAGCCAAAGGAATCAATCAACTTACCTGGATTTGGTTACACGTGATAAAGTACTTCAGGGTGTGATTGACGCTTTAAAATTAAACAACCAGCTCACGTTGAACCAATTGAAGAATGCAATTACTACACAAGCGGTTCGTGATACTGTTATGGTCACAATCATTGTTCAAGACACGAACCCGCAAAGAGCGGCTGATATTGCGAACGAGCTGATCAAACAATTACAAACCTATGTGATTAAGTTGCAAAGTGATCGCTATGCATCATCAAAAGACGCCTTGAATAATCAAATTGGGGAGCTCGATCGCCAGATCAATGATATTATCGATCAAAAACAAAATTTATCAACAAGCGATCCGCAGTATGCTCAGTTGGATGCCAATTTAACTGCCTACCGTCTGGCGAAAAACACTTTGGTGCAAAGCCTCCAACAAATTAGCCTTACCGAGGAGCAGTCCATTTCCACGATTATCGCGGTTGAGGAAGCCAAACCTGGGAAAACTCCAATCAAACCCCGTACGCTCACCAATACTTTGATTGGGGCGTTGGGAAGTCTGGTTTTAGCAATTGCCGGTGTGTTTGCTGCTGAAATGTTCGATGATACTTTACGAGACCCGGCAGATGTTGAACGGATCACAGGTTTGCCAGTCTTAGGCGCAATTTCGCGGTACGACACCAGCCAGAGTGAATTAATCGCGCATGTGCAGCCTCGCACCCCTGTTGCAGAAGCGTTCCGGTCTATTCGCACGAATATCCAGTTCGCCAGCGTAGATAAACCGCCGCGTGTCATTTTAGTCACCAGCCCTTCTCCATCGGATGGTAAGTCAACCATTGCTGCCAACCTTTCCGTGGTTTTGGCTCAAAGCGAAAAGAAAGTCGTTCTAATCGATACAGACCTGCGCAGGCCGCGTGTTCATAAATTGTTGGGGTTGGCAAACCGGCATGGCTTGACGGAAATGTTTGTTCAGTCTGAATTTAACTTGGATGGCATCAGCCAGGAAACTGGAATTAACAATATGGTTGCGCTGACGAGCGGTGGGATTCCCCCGAATCCATCCGAGCTTCTTGGTTCCGAAAAAATGCAATCGATCCTCAAGAGTTTACAGAATGTATTTGATATGGTGGTGATTGATTCGCCCCCGGTTCTGGCAGTTACCGATGCTGCGATCTTATCACAGCGCGCTGATGGGATCATTCTCGTTGTGAAACCTGGGCAAACAAAATTGGCTGCGCTCCGGCAAGCCGCCGAGCAGTTGCATCGAGTTGGTGCCCACACGTTGGGAGTGGTCATTAACGGTGTAGAGCTGAAACGTTCTCGATATTACTATTATTACCAATACCGTGGATATTACTATTCCTATTATTCCAATTATACGGAAGAAGGTAGCAGCAAGCGAGAGAAAGGCGGTTTTGTGCCGCGCAAAAAAATCGATAAAGAGTCGGATGTGAAAGAACAAGCTGCCTGAATCCCCTGGCGAAATTTAATCAAATAAGATCATATTCAACTACCCTTGCCATACGATCGATTGGCAAGGGTAGTTGATTGCAAAGTATGCTGTGCTGGGCTAGAATCTTGTGTTGCAATGAAACGATTTATTCAAAATAATTCAACGTTGATTTTTTTCATTTTTGGTTTTGGCGTGAGCATGCTTGCTTTCTATCTTGCTTTGCAGGATATTCCATTTTCACTCATTCAGCATGCATTATTTCAAGCGAATTGGTTCTTCGTCTTAATGACCTTTGTAAGTGTAATCGCCAATATCCTTGCAAAGACTTTCCGTTGGCAAGTTTTATTAGGTGAAGAGGGAAAAAAAATACCTTTTCATCAGCTTTTAGTCCTGCTTATGATGGGACAGCTGTGGAATCAGGTTTATCCTATTCGTGTCGGGGATATTGGCCGCGCTTGGATGTACGATTCTGCAGGCTCAAATAAGATTTTTATCTTGAGCACAGTGGCTGTGGAAAAATTATTGGATACGATTGCCTATGGCATTCTTGTAATTGTATCGCTTGGATTTATCACTTTACCGCCCCAAATGCACGTACCGACTTATTTCTTAATTTTATTGGCGTTCGGGTTTATGCTTGTAGTTCTGGCTTTCACCTGGCGTGGAAATTTTAGTTTTCATCGGTGGATTGGATTTTTTTCTTGGTTACCAGCAGGTATCCAGCGTATTCTCTTTCGGTGGATCAAGTCGGTTGCTGAAAGTTTTCACATACTCCGGACAAATTGGCGGTCCGCATTTGTAACAACTTTACTTATATGGCTAACTGCTTTAGGGAATATCTACTGTGTTTTTTGGGCTTTGTCGATTCAATTTTCGCTTCCAATAGACAGCTTGAAAGCCATGATATTATTATTAGTGACTTTACAAATTGGAATAACTTTGCCTTCGGCTCCTCTGACGGTCGGCGTTTTTCAATATATTTGTAAATTTGTGCTGCAAATTTTTGGAGTTGAAGGCGCGGTTGGCGTAACATTTGGAGTCTTGCTGCAGTTGATCACGATGCTGCCAATTGTTTTTATTGGCTCGTTCGGGGCAATCATTACCTGGAATAAAACTTACAAAACGAACAAAAACAGGACTCGTCAAGAGTCAAATGATATGGATTCAAATGCTGAAGTAAATCGACCTGGCCGGGTAGAGATATTAGGCGTGAATGTAAGCTGCCTGACGAAATCAGATCTTATTCGTACGCTAATTGGCTGGGCAAAAGATTTACAGCCACGCAGTGTATTGTATGCAAATGCTCATACGCTCAACCTGGCGTACAATGATCATTTCTTACAACAAGTGTTCAATTCAGCAGATATTGTTTTCGCGGATGGATTTGGCGTGGTACTGGCAGCCCGATTCTTACACGCTACCCGCCTCGAAAAATTGGTCTGCCGTGTTTGGGTCGAAGATTTTTGCACACAAGCGGCAGAAGAAAACCTTCAATTGTTTATCCTGGCGGGTAAACCCGGAGTAGCTGAGGAGGCTGGTCAGTCATTAATCCGACGAATACCCGGCTTGAAAATTGTCGGGAGTCAAAACGGTTTTTTTCTGGAGGATGATATTCCAGGTATAATCGAAAAAATCAACCATTCTCAACCAAGTGTCGTATTTGTTGGTTTAGGTTCTCCGAACCAAGAAATTTGGTTATCGAAATATAGAAATCAAATTTCTGCAAAATTGTGTGTTGTGGTTGGCGCTTATTTCGATTACCTGGCCGGATATGAAAAATCTGTTCCGGAGTGGCTGGATTACTTAGGATTAGAATGGTTTTGGCGCCTGATTGTTGACCCCTTTGGAAAGTGGCGTCGATATTTGATCGGGAATCCTCGGTTTGCAATGAGGGTTCTCAAACAGAAATTCTCGAGATGAAAAATCCATGGCATCTATTTTAATCGTGTGCACTGCAAATGTATGCCGGTCGCCAATGGCTGAAGGGTTACTGCGTACAATTCTGCAGGAACAACCCAGGTTTGGTGACTGGAAAGTTGAATCGGCAGGCACTTGGGTTTATGAAGGTCAACCCGCCTCGTCTAGAACCTTGAAAGTGCTCCGTGAACGGGGCATCGACATGTCCCATCACAGGGCACGAGGAATAAATAAAGAACTGTTACAGGCATTTGACCTGGTATTTACGATGGAAAAAGGGCACAAGGAAGCACTTCTTTCAGAGTTTCCCGAATTAGCGGGCAGGGTTTTTCTAATTTCTGAATTGGTCGGATCTAACAAAGATATTATTGATCCGATGGGCGGTGAATTGGCGGATTATGAAGACACTGCCCGTGAATTATGGAAAATCCTCAATACCTCTAAAGATCGGATTTACGAAATGGGTTATAGAATCGGGAAATTAAATTCGTGAAAAAACAGGAACATTTTATTTTTTTATTTTTACTGTTGTGTTCTGTTTGCGTCGGATTATGTTATGTCTTCTTAGTGCCTCCCTGGATGCATTATGATGAACCGAATCACTTCGAATATGTCCAATTGATGGTCAAATGGAATAGGGTGCCTCAAATTGGGGAATATGATCAGGCAATTCGAATTGGGATTGCGCAATCTGAGATCGACAAAGGTTTTTTTAGTGCGTTAAGGATTAACCCTCCCACCAATCTGAACAGCGCAACTCAGCCAGTGTGGATTGGTCCTCAAACCCAATTGGGCGATCCGCCGTTGTATTATTTTTATGCTGGGCTTCCGTTGCGTTTGTTTCCAGGATTAGATGTAGCCGCTCAGCTTTATCTGTCGCGCATCATGTCATTTCTGCTTTACATCTTGACGGTGATTATCGCCTGGATGATCGCCAGCGAACTTGCTCCTGAAAACCATCCATTGCGTTACAGCTTATCATTTGGTGTGGCCCTATTGCCCGGTTTTGTAGATGTGATGACCGCTGTCAATAATGGCGTAGCTGAGATTGCACTTGTCAGTTTAGTGATTTGGGGAATGGTTCGCCTGCTGAAGCGCGGATTTTCATGGCCGGTAATCCTGGTTTCAGCCAGTGCAATTATACTGGTGTATTGGAGCAAACCAACCGGTTTATTCATTCTTCCATTTTTGATCCTGACATTAATTTTGACTTTAACCAAACCGCCTTTCCGCAGGTACATCTGGGTTGGACTCACAGTGACAATAGTCGCAGCGCTGATCTTGGGTCTGGATTGGCATGATAGTTTGTTCTGGTATCGTTCTTCATCCCAAAATGGAGCGTTTCGCATCGCACGTACGGAAACGGTTCTAGGGAAATATGCTTTTCAAATAAACCTGGCGGCCCAGGTCTACCCTCGGTGGAATGCACCTTTTTATCAACCGCTTCCTCTACAAAATGGTTTACAGGCAAAATCTGCTGATTATACCGTTGGAGCCTGGATGTGGTCTGATAAGCCTATTCAGGTTCGCTTACCTGATTTCGCTGCCGGGTCATTGATTCACAATATAACGGTTGATCTTGACTCTACGCCTCGGTTTTTTGCTTATCATGTGAAGTTGCCTTTAGCACAAAACATTTTTCCTTTACGATTGAATTTAGATCCGCGGACCAAAAATACGAAGACAGGCATCGTTTATTATGATGGCTTGGTAATTGTTGAAGGTAATTTTCCACTTGAACAAGTTCCGTCCTTTGATGATGTTGATGCCAGCAAAGGAAAGTGGGGAGGTCGATCGTTTGTGAATATGGTCCGGAACGCTTCAGCAGAGATGATTGGTCCTCGTTTAAGGAGACAAATTGATATACCTTTAGCCAATTTTTTACCGAACCAAATACTTCCTTCATCGCTCTTGATGTCTGTGCTTGACCGAGATGGCGCCTGGTGGTTCTATTATCAAACGGTTGTGGGAGATTTTTACACTTTTTGGGCAAAATTTGGATGGGGAGCAATACCCTTGTTGGGTTCCAAGCCATATCGAATTTTTATCGCAGTGACTATTATCGGAATATTTTCTTCACTTATTTCCTTCACCTGGCTATTAATTAATCGAAAACCACAATTTCGCTACGATATTGGTGTACTTTTTCTGGCCATAACTGGTATGTATTGGCTGTTCACTTTTGTGCGAGGTATGTCGTTTTTAGGCTCCGATAAATTGTATTATTCTCCAGCCCGCTATGCTTATCCAGCCTTGATACCGACTATATTCTTTTTGTTAGGCGGAATTAGCTCACTGATCCATAACTTGCAGAATCGTTTGGGAAAGGCCTATTGGACCTGGTTTATAATCCAGATAGCATCCTTATTAGTGGTAAATGTTTGGTCTTTGAAAAGCATTCTTAGTTTTATGGAGGTCTAACCCAATATGAAGGTCAAGAACATATACCTAGTGTTCGTATTAATTGTTGCCTTAAGCCTGGTCGCCAGCGTAGCCGGTTCACCTACCAGTAAGGCGCTGGGTGGAACCGTTGCCAATAAGATTTACTTACCTTTCGTTAGTCAACAAGTTCCCACTGTTTTTGGAGCAGACGCAACACCGCTCAATTACAAAAGCGGAGTTGTCCAGCTCAGCGATGCTGGGACTTATTGGACACGCGCCAATGATATCCTCTGGTCATCTGTTGAATCTACGCAAGGGGTTTATGACTGGAGTGCAGCGAAGGAATTTGAACGCGGCCTACTCATGGCCTCAACGATGAATGTGAAGGCGATTGTTAATGTAAAAGGGATTCCCGCATGGGCTCAAATGGTTACTGGTAAATCATGCGGCCCCATTAAGCCAGATGCACTGGCAAATTTCGGTAATTTTGTCAACGCATTGGTGAAACGGTACAGCGTTCCACCTTACAACGTGCGTTATTGGGAAATCATGAACGAACCGGATATCGATCCAGCTTTGGTCATGGATAACAGCCTGTTTGGTTGTTGGGGCAATGCTGCAGATTTCTGGTATGGCGGCGGATATTTTGCGGAAATGCTGAAAGTAGTCTACCCACAGGTAAAAGCAGCGGACCCCAGCGCTCAGGTATTTGCATCCGGCTTTGTTTTGGATTGCGGACCTACTTGTGACCGTGCGAAATTTATTGAAGGTATATTTGCCAACGGCGGCGGGAATTATATGGATGCCGTCTCATTTCATTCGTATGAATATTATGGCGCGGCGCCAGGTAAATTCGCCAACCCAGGCTGGAATTCAAGCTGGGATAAAGAAGGCACGGCAATTACCACGAAAGCCGCTTTTATTCGAAACCTAATGGCGAAATACAACGTTCCTAATAAACCACTCTATGTAACTGAGCTGGCATTGTTGTGCAATCCTAAGTGGTACACAGATAAAACGCTCTGTGTAAGCAGCGGATTCGAGGAGACGAAGGCGTATTATCTTGCCAGAAGTATTGTCGATGGCATCAGAAATAATATCCGATCCCTCATCTGGTATAAGACGATTACCGCATTTGGCGCCTGTGGAAATCTGAATGACGAATGGTGTTATACCGGTATGATAAACAGCGATTTGTCTCCACGACTGACGATGAACGCTTATACCGCTTCTCGACGCGAGATCGCTCAAGGCGCATTGGTGGACAGCGGCCAATTGCTGCCGGGGGTCCTGGTGTATAAATTTGACCGTGGAAATAAATCTGTTTGGGTATTATGGTCACTAGCAGGTGATCTCAGAGCAGCCGACCTTGGCGGTACACCTCTGGCCATTTATGATACCTTTGGTAATCCTATTCCAACCTCCAGCAGTATTTATGTGGACAATAAGCCGGTTTACGTAGAATGGGCTAAATAGTATCTACTATGAATCAATAGGGTACTTGCGTACGGCAGGTACCCTATTTTTTTTATTTGTGGGTAGAATAAAAGCATACGCCGATCGAATCGGATTATTCCCTTGATTGCACTTTGATGTCCAAAGAACCCTCTCACCCACGAATAAACCACTTCTTACTTTATGCTATTATTGGATCTTGTTCGTTTATCACCCGGTTTTATTTGATTTCCAAAAATCCAGCATGGTTTGACGAGATATACAGCTTTCAAGTCAGCATTCAAAGCATCAATGGGATTCTCATCAACAGCCTTTACGAATCTCACCCTCCGCTTTACTACCTTCTATTAAAATTTTCCACTGGTTTTGGCGTTTTGCGAACGGAATTTGGCCTGCGTTGGCTTTCGGCGGTTTCGGCAGGGCTCTCATTAACAATCTTCTTTTTTATCCTTCACCGATTATTGAACGATTGGCTGGCAATTTGGACCTGGCTTATGTTTTTATTCTCACCTGCAATTATGTATTTTAGCCAGGAGGCGAGAGCATACATCATCGTCATGCTGGTTGCAACGAGTTCACTGGTGTGTTTATACAAACTAGAAAAGTCAAACCAAGATTGGAAGTGGTGGTTCTTATTTGTTGCGTTCAGCTTAATTGGAATTTTTTCGGCCTATAGTTATGGATTGATTCTCAGTGTTCAGCTGCTTTGTTTGTTCTTAAAATATCACAGTAACCAGAAATATTGGATCAGTTTCGGATTGGTTGTGTTGGGTTGTTTACCTTTGGCGCCGCTGCTGATTTCAAATTTGCAGAATGACTTGTCTAGAACTGCCAACGCCGTGCCATTAACCTTTCCTGTTGTTGCCCAAGCATTACTGGCAGGAGATCCACCTCGCTATGGAGTTTTCTGGGGCTCAATGTGGCTGCCAATTATTTTTGGGATTTGTGCCGCTGGAAGTCTTGGTTATGCGGTGAAGGTGAAATCTTGGCTAGTATTCTATGCAATTGCTCAAGTGCTTATACCGTTTGCGGTATTTTTTTTACTGGCTGAACCTATTTTTAACGTAAAAATGCCAGCTTATCAATCTCGGCAATTTTTGGTACTTCTCCCGGCATTTGGCCTTTGCGTGGCATACGGCATGGATTGGTTTCTGGATTTATTTCAAGGTTGGTGGAAAAACCTACCATTGATTTTAACCGGTGGCATTATACTGGCTGCGAGTTACATCGGATTACAACGATATTGGACAATTACGAAAAGCCCGGAGGGTGCGGCCATGAAGGTCGTGCGTGATCATATGCAAAGCGGAGAGGCCCTGATCAGCCTCCATTATTCATTGACTGCTGCTGCGAGTTTTTACCTGAACAAAACAGATAATGTATATAGTTGGCCGCAAAAAGAAGGCGATGAGTATTGGTTTTCGCAGACCGCTGATGTTTTAAGAGGCATGGCTATTGCGAATTCACGTTTTTCGGTAAAACAGCTGAGATCATTACAGCAGTATTGGGTTTTATCCGACACACGCTCCGACCAAACTGTGCGAGACATGCTGGCCAGGGGCTGTCGTATAAATTTCCAGGAACGATCCGGACCTTTTGAAGTGATGGAAGTGAATAGTTGTACGCCTTAGAAAACTATCGTTGAGTGAGGAATTTGGAAGATCATTTTTAGATCAAGAGGAATTTTTATGATAAGAAGTATTTTTTTCGTACTTTTAGCAGAGTTTTTATTGATTGCTTGTAGCAGTCAGGTTACAAAGCCTGCGGAAAGTGGTAGTACTCCAACAGCAAAAGTAATACAATCAACTGCTACAGAAATTGGGACAAGAATTCTATTGCCATCAGAAACGGCACAACCGAAATTTACCTCCCAACCGACAGAAACCCTGGCTGTAATGGAAACTGCAACTCCCGAACCCACATCAACGCCAACGCCTGGCAGACCTCTGGCAGGTATCGAATCCAACCAATTATACAATCCTGATCGACTCCAGTTGGTTAAGAATGCGGGAGCGAATTGGACACGTTACAGTGTATTGGAATGGGACAAAATTGAACCTGAGAAATTGAATCCACCAAAATATAACTGGCGAGCGGCAGAGGAAACCGGAATGCAGATGGCGAAAGAAGCCGGGCTGGAATTGATCGCGGTAATTAAGTTTGCACCTGCCTGGGCGCAGAAAATACCGGGCGTAGCCTGTGGGGCAATTGCAGAAGATGCCATTGAACGATTTGCTATGTTCACTTATGAAGCGGTGCGTAGATACAGCCAGCCGCCTTTTAGCATCAAATATTGGGAAATCGGAAACGAAATTGATGTCAGCCCGGAGGTTGTGCCTGCGCACAATCCTTTTGGCTGCTGGGGCGATCGCAGTGATCCATATTATGGAGGCGGTTATTATAGTGAAGTGTTAAAAGCGATTTACCCCCAAATTAAATTGGCGGATCCTGAGGCCCAAGTGCTGGTAGGTGGCCTGCTGATGGATTGTGATCCAGAAAACCCACCTGCGAACGCCGATTGTACCTCCTCCAAATTCTTAGAAGGCATTCTAGTGAATAGTGGTGGAGGTTATTTCGATGGTGTTTCATTCCATGCATATGATTATTACACTGGCAGTTCGTATGGAAACCCGAATTGGAACACAAGCAGCACAAACCAGGGACCGGCTTTTGTACGTAAAGCTGACTACCTGAATTCCTTGTTACTGAAATACAATGTCTCCGGTAAGTATTTGATGCTTACAGAAGTGGCTTTGCTCTGTGGTTCAAAAGGAAATGAAGATTATTGCAAGACTGAAGATTTCCAACAAACCAAACGTGCGTATATTACCCAATCAATGACCCTGGCACGCGCAATGAATATTCGAGCAGCAGTCTGGTACAGCCTTGAAGGGTGGAGGGCCTCTGGGCTTTTCGATGGGTTCAAAGTAAGCCAACCGAGTTACCAGGTCTTTCAATTTTCATCAGGCTTTATTTCTGACGCCAGATGGGTGAAGAAGATTGACATTAATCCTCAAGTTATGGCACTGGAATTCTTGAAAAATGGGAAACGTTACTGGGTGATGTGGTCGTTAACTAAAGAAGCGGTACCAATTGATTTACCGGAAATGCCAGCCGTCATTTATAATGCGAAAGGTGAAGATCTGCCGGTGAATAAGAAGCTGGTTTTGACATTTGAAACAATCTATATTGAATGGAACGACTGACTTGACGCAGGCGTATAATTGCACCATAATCAACCCGAGCGAGAAGATCAAAGTTATGGATAGTGTTGAAATCAGTGATGACCTGATCCTTTCAAAAGCAGTTCAAGGGGATACTGAAGCATTTGGCGTGATCTATGAAAGGTACGTGCATCGAATTTACAATTATATCTATTACCGGACCGGTAACCACCACGATGCTGAAGACTTAACCGCCCGTGTCTTTTACCGGGCGATTCGGTCGATTATCAATTATCAAGATCGCGGCCTGCCGATTTCAGCATGGCTGTATAGAATTGCTCATAATTTGGTAGCAAACTGGCATCGCGATCGCAGCCGCCGCCCCGAAATTGTTTTGGATGAAACAACCCCCTTCCATCATCCAGCAGAACATCCAGAAGTGTCGTTGATGCAGTCTGAGGAAAGAGATCGTTTATTGAAGCTTATCCATAAACTGCCGCCGGAACGACAACAATTGTTAATCTTGAAATTCGTCGACCATATGTCCAATTCAGAGATTGGTGATGTGATGGGACGAACAGAAGGCGCAGTGAAAAGCCTTTATCACCGCACTTTGTTAGCTTTGAGAGACGATTTGATAGCAGAAGGAATTAAACTGGAAAATCCAGAAGAATTGTTGGAATAAGCCATGCTAAAAATAGTGATGGACAGCGCAGGGGATCTTCCCGATGGGTGGTTGCAGGAGTATGACATCGATGTAATTCCTGTCAACATCCATTATGGAAATAAGACATTTCTTCAGGATATAGATTTAAGCTCAGACGAGTTTTATCGGTTAGCAGACGCAGGTCGCGAAATACCGAAAACTTCTCAACCTTCGCCACAGCAATTCATTGATTTCTATAAGAAAATTTCCAAACTAGGAGATACTATTCTTTCCATTCACGTGACAGGTAAGCTTTCTGGAACATTTTCATCGGCTGCTGCTGCGGCGCGTGAGCTAAAAGAAAAGTATAAAATTGTTTTGATAGACAGCGCAACGGGTTCGGCAGCTTTGGGTTATATGTGTAAAGAAGCAAGAATATTGGAAAGGGCGGGAGCCCCGCTGCAGAGGATTTTAGACCGCCTGGAATTTATTCGAGCCAATTGTATGATCGTACTTACTTTAGATACATTGGAATATGCCCGCAAAAGCGGAAGGGTAAAGGCGATGCAAGCGGCAGTAGCATCCCTCTTGCAGGTAAAGCCAATTATCATCCTGCGAGATGGCGCTCTAGAAATGGCTGACCGAGTTCGAACCCGACAGCGCTCCATCGACTATATCCTGGACACAGCGCTCCGGCAGATGGGCAAACGGTTGGTGAACGTGGCAGTTGTGCATGCTCGAGCCCCTCAAGTAGCCGAGGCAATCAAAGACCGAGTTTCAAAGGTTCTTAATTGTAAAGAGA
The DNA here is from genome assembly GCA_029782365.1 of Chloroflexota bacterium. Lineage (GTDB taxonomy): Bacteria > Chloroflexota > Anaerolineae > Anaerolineales > UBA4823 > CAWBUW01. The sequence continues at coordinate 75,700 of JAKOUW010000019.1, read as the reverse complement.
TCATTATCACGAATTTATCGATCGGCGTTGCAGCCAACCTGGGACCGGGCACGGTTGGAATTGTTGCTTATCCGGTGGAAGAAGGATGACAGAATGTTTGATAAGTTACGAAGTTGGGGCAAATCAAATCGAGAGGCAGAATTAAACCATCTCGAGCAGATGCTGGAGGACAGTTACCGAACTGTTGAACCAAGCCCTGAATATTTATCAGGACTGAGAAAACGCCTGGCAAATTTATCACCAAAATCGGACCAAAAACCATTGCCAATCGAATCATTGGACAAAGCGGCGTTCACCGCAGCCATTACTGCAGACGCAGTTCTTACATCCCTTGGATTGTTGACTGGCGCCGCCGTATTAATTGTTGGCATCCGGGCAGCGATTGCTTTGTTAGCGGCGGTTGGAATTGCACGCCAAGTGAAGTCTGGTTTGAAAACTGAGCATTTCACCTCACAAGCGCGTCGAATGGTTTCGTAATATCTATAAAGCCAGGTCAGGTAGGCGGAAGGAGCCAATGCTCCAGCCATTGCGCTTCTTTTACCAAATCCGCGTCAATCGGCAGCTTATGCTGGCTGTCCAAATGAATCAGGCAATGTTGGGCGATCTCGCGCGCCTCTTCTGGTGCATCTTCCAGGCTGACAAAATAACGTAATTGTTGGATAGCGCTTGGGGAAGTCAGGATTAATCCTCGGCGGAAGAGGTATTCGCCAACGATAATGCCAGCTGCTCGCCGAGCACAGACCCGCGCCATACCTTCCTTCCCTTTACTTCTGGCTTGCAAAGCTGTACTCAATTCATGATCAAAACGGATTTTCCAATCTGGTTGGTTTTCCATAAAGGCATTTTACCTTATATACGATAAAATTTCAGCCGTGATAGAATAAAAATATGTCGCCAACCTCTCGCCATTTTATTTTCTCCGGGATATCTGGTTTCCTATCAAAATATAATCTTCAAATTTACTTCGTTGTCACTCTACTCGTCTTAATGGCAGGCACAGCTTATTCATTTTTCCTTGGAAATGGGCTGCGTTTTCTACCAGATGAAAGCGATTATTATGCAATAGCCAAAAATTTCGCTACAACCGGCAATTTCTCGATCAACGGAATCGACCCAACCGCTGCCCGACCACCTGGTTATCCGTTTGTGCTGGCGGTCTTAGCATGGCTAGGTGGGAATATCATTGCCGCTCGAATGCTCAATTATGTATTTCTGGCTGTGTCTATTGTATGGTTGAATCAATTTCTTAAATCGCGTTTTTCTCCTCTAACCGCATCGCTGGGCGTTTTGATGGCTGCAGCTTACGGTGTTTTCTTTTTTACAGCAGGTGTACTTTATCCCCAAATCATGTGTGGACTGCTTATCTTAATAGCAGTTGATTTTCTGACCCGCAATCAACCAAAATTGTACCAAGGGGTTTTTTCTGGATTGGCAATCGCATTGCTTATCCTGGCAGTTCCAACATTTGTATTCGTTCCAATAATTTTTATCGGTTGGTTTGTTCTTTATCGCCTTCCGTTGAAACCATTGTGGGTCTCCCTTGCAGTAACAGTATTGATTTTAGGTCTTTGGACGTGGCGCAATTATGCAACTTTTCACTCGTTCACATTTGTTTCCACGCACTCGGGACGTGTACTGCTGTATGGAAATTCTGAAAATACCACTCCAAGTGCTGGGGCAACTGCGGATATCTCGAAATATGAAATGGAAGCGCAACAGTTAGGATTAAATGAAACTGAAACAGATCGTTACCTTGCGAATCAAGCAATTACCTACATTATCAATCATCCTCTGCGCAGCCTGGTGATGTATTTGGCTAAATTTGTTAACAACTTCAATTTTCGCAATGACCTGGTGACATCAAGTGAGAGTTCGACTTTACGCGACCTGATTATGTTTATCACGTATTATCCAATGCTCTCTTTATTCTTTTTGCGGTGGTTCTTTATAAAGAAATACCCCATCGATCGACAGGAAATCTTGTGGATGCTTTTGTATATAGGAAATGGTCTGGTTTATGCGATATTTATCACACGCATCCGATTTCGCCTGCCCCTGGATTGGATGTTAATTATTAGCGCGGCTCTGTTCCTGGCACGCATCGTTCAAGACAGATCTATAAACGAAATGTCACTTTTTAAAACAAGGTAGTGAGTGATGGAAATTGTTGTCGCTTTGGGGGGCGGAGGTGTCAAGGGTGCCGCTCATTTGGGGGTGATGCGTGCTTTGCAACGCGCAGGGTTTGAAATCAAGGGCATCGCCGGGTCGAGTGCAGGGGCGATGATCGGATCTTTTATTGCGGCCGGTTTTTCCATGGATGAAATTCAAGGTCGATTGAATGAATTAGATCAGAATCATCTTTTTCAAAGAAAGCAAGGAGAAGGACCTGGCTTTTTGGGCCTCGCTCCAACAGCCGCCTTGATCGCTGGCTTTGTAGGCAAATTGCAATTCGATGAATTGAAGCTCCCATTCGCGGTAACAGCAACGAATATGGATACGGGCCAACCTGAAATAATCTCCGAAGGCCCAGTATTAGAAGCGGTCCTGGCATCGATTGCCGTACCTGGCGTGTTTCCGCCGCAAAAATATGAAACCAAGGTAATGATCGATGGAGCTGTCTTAGATCCTGTGCCGGTGAAACTTGCCCGCTCGCTCAGACCGGATTTGCCTGTCGTGGCAGTCGTTTTATCGCCAACTCTCGAAGAGTGGCCGACTATACCTGTGAAACGTGGCTTGTTCACCTCGATACCTTTTGTTGGTAATCTGGCAGACAGATTAATTTGGGCGCAGGCCATTGAGATTTTTACACGCGCCGTTGATATTGGCGGTCTCCTGGTGACTGATTTACGCCTGGAGATCGAAAAACCTGAAATCATCATTCGGCCCGATGTCCACGATGTTGGATTGGTAGATAAAATAGATGTGGATAAACTGGTGATGGCTGGAGAGTTGGCGGTTCTAAAGCAAATCCCATACTTAAGAGCGGCTCTCGCAAAACCAACCTGGTCGCGGCGCCTGACCAAAGCCCTGGCGCATTGGTTAATTCACAATTACCCTGCATTGGGTGACGAAATGGTTCGGCAAAAATATGGGTCATGATTTGCGAAAATATGCTCGAGAAACCAATATTCGCCTTTTTATTGGATTCCTGTTGATTCTATTTATTGTTGGCGATGGGTTAATCTTCGTGATTTATGGCGCTGGCGGCGCTTTAATGGGGTTGGTATGTATCTTTGCGGGGTTGGCGCCGTTGGCCTTAATAGCGTTGGCTCTGTGGGGTATCGATTGGCTGGTGCGAAAAGATCACGATGAATAAACCTCAGGCTCCGCTTGGGATTTCTGGCACTCATATACGCGAATTCCAGGGTTGGACGATCCGCGAAAGGAAACCCAACGGGCCTGGCCCTCATCCATTGGCTGTATTGGTGCATGGTTGGACCGGTGATGAAAATTCAATGTGGGTATTTGCAAAACGCCTGCCCCCAGACTGCTGGCTGGTTGCCCCACGCGCACCATACCCATCCGTTCTTTCAGGATTTAGCTGGCGTAAGGATAGTAATGCCACCGGCAGATGGTCAAAATTCGATGATCTGCAACCTGCTGCTGCTGCGCTTGTTTCGATTCTGACCAAGTCAAATTTTCCAGGTGCGCAGATTAACCAATTTGACTTGATTGGCTTTAGCCAGGGAGGTGCATTGGCCTACACCGTGGCTTTGTTATATCCTGAGCGAGTATTCCGCCTGGGGGCATTATCTGCATTCATGCCTGAAGGTGCAGAAGTAATTGCGCTCAGAGAACCTATGCGGAGCAAGCCCGCATTTGTCGCTCACGGGATTTTCGATGAGTTGGTTCCACTTGCGATGGCTCACCATGCAGTGGAAGTCTTAGAACAAGCCGGAGCAGTTATAACATACTGTGAAAATGAAGTCGGCCACAAGTTGGGCGCAGGATGTTTCAGCACATTTGAGGGTTTCTTCAATTCCTATCAGGGGTTATCAGACGATGATTTTGTCCAGAATCGCTGAAACCGCTTTGTAAAAAGTCGAAGAATCACCAATTTGTATCAATGGCTTGCCGCTGAATTCGTACCCGGCAATCTCATTATCTGCTGGCACTATACCAGCCAATGGGATATCCATTTTCGCGATTCGTTCGGTTAATTCGTGAGGCATTTCACCGACCACGCGGTTGACGATCAAATAAGTGTGTTCGATCCGGATATCCAACTCCGTTCGAAAACCGGCAATCCGCTCAGCAGCCACAATTCCACGTTGGGTTGGGTCGGAAATAACCAACAAATGCTGGACATCGCGTGTTGTGCGCCGGCTTAAATGTTCCATTCCGGCTTCGTTATCGATGACTACAAACGCATAATGCTTGCTGATTGCGTCGATCACTTCGCGCAAATTATGGTTCACAGCACAATAACATCCCTGGCCTTCGCCGCGCCCCATCGCAATCAAATCAAAGCGGTCGCCTTCTGCCAGGGATGATCTAATCTGGTAATCCAGATAATCACGCTTGGTGGCGCCACCAGGCAGGCTGCCCATCGCTGCACCGCCGACTGTGAGGGAGCTCTTTACCTGCTCTAAAAGGTTTTCACGAATTTCCCCAACTGTCCAATCCAAATCAAGGCCAAGTACCATATTCAAGTTGCTGCTTGGATCGGCGTCAATTGCTAATACACTGCCGTTCCGCTTTTCGATCAAGTACTTGATCACCATAGCAGAAATAGATGTTTTTCCAACGCCACCTTTACCTGCTAATGCAATTGTTATCGTCATAGCGTTTCCTTTACTTCTAAATTGATTTTATTGACGATTTCTTCGGCAGCCAAGTGCATCGAAGGTACGTGTGTGTAAACCGGTATGCCAAGCCGGTCGGCTTCCTGCACAGCCAAATCGGCTGGTAAGAATCCCAAAACCGGCAGCCCTGGGGTTTCTTTCCTTAGAAATTCTGCTTCTTCAGGATTACGCACTTTGTTTCCTACCAAAAATAAACGCTTTAAACCGATATCCGCAGCGAGTTGTTTGATTTGAGCTGCCGTTCCCAGGCTGCGGCGGGTTGGTTCAACAACCACTAACATCGCATCTACAAAATCAACAGTTGCCCGTCCCAAATGCTCCACACCCGCATACATATCTAAAATCAGAACATCATCTTTGCGAAAGAGCAAATGAGTGAAGAGTGTTTTGAGCATAGCGCTCTCCGGACAGATACAGCCGGATCCACCCATGTCTACAGATCCCATCTCGAGCAAGCGCACACCATTGTGAAGGACGCTGAACCGCTCGGGAATATCATCTACCCGGGGATTTAGCGTGAAAAAACCACCCAGAGTGCCAGGTTTCGCTCCGGTGCGCTCTTCAATTAACTCATCCATTTCAGCAATGGGATGGAGGCGAGCTCTTAGTTCGATTGGAAAGCCTAACGCACCAGCCAGGCAAGGTGATGGATCAGCGTCCACCGCCAATACATTTTTGCCCGTTTCCGCGTACACCTGGGCGATAAGGGCCGCAAGCGTGGTTTTACCGACCCCGCCTTTACCAGTAATAGCAATTTTCATACAGTTTATACCTCAAGTCAATCAATCAGGTTCCAGGCCGCGGCGCTGCGCTTCGGCGCGCAGCGCCAAAATTATTGCTGATAAATTCAGGTTGCGCTGACATGCATAGCGTGCGGCCTGTACGACGATTTCCGACCATACAGTGCGGCTGGTCAGGATTTCGTCATCATTGAGAATGATCATTTGGATCATTGATTCCAGCGGCACATCCAGTATATCATGGTCGATATCTAGATTACACGATGCACATCCCTGGCAGCGTCTTATATCCTGGCCCGTTTCTTTTAAAATGTATGTGCGCAAAGACATAATTTAGCATCGAGCGGGTGAAAAAACCCGCTCGAAATGCTTTAACTGGGCTGTGGCACTTTTTCGCCCGGCGTTGTTTTTGAGAGTAATCCCGCTTCGGTAACGATGCGCGGAACAATTTCCTCCCATCCCACAGCCATGATGTGGATGCCATGGATACCCTGTTTGCCTTTGATCTTTTCAATGATTTCCAGGGCAATCTGAACGCCTTCTTCTTCAGCACGGTCGCCCGCTGCTTCCATTCGTTTTAGAACCTTCTCAGGAATACAGACACCTGGCACTTCTTTATCCATATATTGGGCCATCTTCAAAGTTTTCAAAGGGGTGATGCCGATCAATATATAGACTTTATCCAGGATGTTGCGTTTCGCCAGCTCATTTAACCACTCATCCATGCCTTCTGGATCGAAAACGAGGTTGGTCTGGAAGAATTGAGCGCCGGCATTGACCTTCTTGTGTTCGCGTATTGCCTGGAATTTTGGCTCTGAGGCAAACGGCGAGGCGGCTGCACCCAAGAAGAATTTAGGGGGAAACTTAATTGCCCTGCCATCAAGATATCTTTGCTCATCGCGCATACGGCGCAGTATCCACAACATTTGGATCGAATCCAGATCCAGGATATCCATCCTGCCGCGGGGTTGAGGGGCCATGATCATGTTATCGCCTGAGAGACATAAAATGTTACGGACACCGAGCGCGTTTGCGCCCAGAACTTCGCCTTGCAGGCCGGTGCGTGTTCGATCGCGAGAGGCAATCTGCATCACCGGTTCTGCACCATTCTCGATTGCGATTTTGCTGCAGGCCCAACTGGACATGCGCGGCGTGGCAGACGGCGCATCTGTGAAGTTGATCGATGCCACATAAGGCTTTACCATTTTGATATTCTCGATCAACTTCTTTGTTGAAGTGGTGAGAGGGGGGGCAACCTCCGCCGTGACAACGAACTCGCCAGCTTTTAGCCGTCGTTCTAATTCGGATACAGGTTCTGTGTAGGACGGAGCATGATACTTAGAGTCACCCTGCCACCATTCAGGCTGACGCACCGGCCTGAAAACCGAATCCCACACAATGGCGCGCTGGGCTGGATCGCGCGAGGCCATACCACCGATAAAATAGCGCACACCCACTTTCTTTATTTGCTGGACAACATCGCCCCATGTTTCTGTGCCCACCTTATCCCAATCCAGTGGCGGTAAGACTTCAAGCAGAATTTCTTCGCGGCCCATCTTAAAGGACCGTTCATAAATTTTATACCAGATGCAGGGACGAGTTTCATCCACATAACAGTGTTCCTGAGTTGAACCGCCGCACGGCCCATTGCGCGCTCCTTTTGGGCATTCCATCGGGCAGATAAAAGCGGTTTCTTGCAGTAAACAATTGCCGCACATCCGGCAGCCGAACATAGGGCCTTTGACAGCTCGCTCAATTGATTCGAGGAGACGACTGCCAATCGGCTCGTTCTTGAACGGATAAAATGGGGGCTGCCACCTTCGACCAGGGGTAAATCCAGGCATACGACACCTCCGATAAACAATGAACTATTGGTTTAGATAGCCATCAGCGTAAATGACTTTATTCAACAAGATTTGGACTGTTTTCCAGATTTCCATTTGTTCGGGATCGCTCGGATCGACATCATCGAAGACGGGTTCCTCTCCGGCCGCAGTGTGATCGGCAATTTTTAAATACAATCGGCCGACTGCAGTCGAATCATCCCTGTTCTCAATGATGCGAATGACTTCCATTTGTTTCAGGTCCATTGGGTTGGCAATCATCATCTTCAATCCGACGCCCATCAACATGGCGAGGTAAACGCGGTTAATTAGGGGCCGACCCTCATTTGGTACAGCATTTGAAACATTGGATAAACCTACCGAAATCATAGGGGATGGGTCCCAGGCATATTGCAGGCCACGCACAGCCTCGATCAACTGTGGACAATACTGCTGGCAGCCCGAAACTGTCAACACGAGCGGATCGATGATCAAATCTGATATGGGAAAATCTACTTCCAACATGCGAGGAATGAGCTGCTCCACGGCGATGCTCAAGCGCTCATCAGCCGCCACGGGAATGCCGCTCATGCCCATTGTCAGCGCAACAAGGCGGGTATTATATTTTTTGGCGATCAGCGGCACTTTCTCAAGCCGCTCCGGCTCGGCAGAAGTGGAATTGATGATTGGCTGAGCCTTGGTGATGCGCTTCAAGCCAGCTTCGATCGCCGCCAGATTTGTCGAGTCAAAGCTCAGCGGCACATCTACAACCGCCTGAACAGTATCCACCATCCAGGGAAATATTTCTTCCCCATCTTTTTTACGAGGCCCCAGGTTTAAATCCAGAGCCTGGGCACCAGCTTCAACCTGTTTAACAGCCAGTTCCTGGAAGAAACTGGCATTCTTTTCCATCAAGGCTTGTTTAACTTTTTCGGAAATGATGTGAATATTTTCACCGATGATATACATGCGACAACTCCTCAATTTTAAATGGGTTGTTTTTCCATTGCAGCTTCGACTGAAGGAAAACTTGAAAGATCTGTATGTGGCAAAAACATGGCGGACATGAAAGCCTCGTAAAAGGTGTTATCCGCAGAAAGCTCAATATACGTCATACGTGAAGCAATCTCGCCAACTCTTTTTCTAGCATCCTGGTTGACTAAAGCGGTATATGCTCCACGCACCGAGGTATTCCCAAGAAATTGAAAACGTTCCCAGGGTAGATCGGGCAGTAAGCCAATTTGAACCGCTTTTTCAACATTGATGTATTTCCCGAATGATCCGCCGATCAACATCTGATCAACCATTTCTAATGGAATTCCGACGCTTTGGGCTAATACATTGAAGCCAGCATAAATCGCAGCTTTGGCGCGCTTGAGATTATCGATGTCTACTGTAGAAATGACAATATCCTGTCCTGATTCTGTTTCATCACCCCAGGCGACAACATATTCTGGTCCGTGTTCACCCGTGCGAATGCGCCGATTGACCTCTGCCTGGTTGAGGTTGATGTTGCCTGCCTTGTCAACCACACCGGTGATCAGCATTTCAGCCAGCAGAGAGATCAAACCACTGCCGCACAAGCCGCGCGGTCGAGTGCCACCAATCACGCGATAGGTCGGTTCATAAGGATGTTGGGACAATGCGCTTGATATCCAGACTTCCTCAATTGCCCCTTTGGTGGCGCGCATTCCGTGTACCACTCCAGCCCCCTCAAAAGCTGGGCCGGCAGAGCAGGCGCACGTGACCAACCATTCATGGTTGCCCATCACCATCTCGCCATTGGTTCCAACATCCAGGAAGAGGGTAAGCAATTCCGTGTGATCCATGCCGCTGGAAAGCACACCGGCTGTAATGTCTGAACCGACATAACTTGCCACACCTGGTAGGCAGTCAATGGTCGCCTCGCTGTTCAGGTTTAACCCTAAATCACGCGCAAAAACCGCCGGCGGTTGATTGACAGTAGTGACATAGGGAGAAAGGCGTATGTTTTGGGGAGGCAAGCCCAGCAAAAGATGAATCATCGTGCTGTTGCCAGCAATGACGGCTTTAAAGATTTCATTGGGATTGGCATTCACTCGTTTACACGCCAGGTTTACCAGGTTATTGATCGTGCTGATTACTTTTTCCTGAATGTTAGCCAGTCCCCCGTTGCGCCCTGAGTAAATGATGCGCGAAATCACATCCTCACCATATTGGATCTGACCGTTATACTCGGAAACCTGAGCTTTCACCTCGCCGGTCATGATATCCACCAACCACAGCGTAACGGTTGTCGTTCCGATATCGATGGCTGCTGTCCACAACGGCTCATCTTCAAATACAACGCGTGGCACCACTGCAACCAGGCGTTCATCTAACATCACCCGTTCAGTATCGTGCAGCATCTCGAGCACACAGGTAACTTCCCAATTCCCCTGGCGCAGCAGTTCACTCAGCGAGCGTAACAACGGCAGGCTGATAGTAACCTGAGAAAAGCCCGCCTGCTGCTTTAATGCGGTGCGCAGTCTGCTTAAGTCATCTGTTTGGTCATCCAGGCTGGGCGGCTCCATGCGCAGCAGAACACGGTGAATGTTTTGATCGTGTAAAGGATTGTAGCCAGCAGGCGGTTGGATTTCGGCGACGGTGCGGTCTGTGGTTAAGCGCCGTTCAAGCTTTTCCTGTTCTGGAACGCGTATTGCAACATCGCTTTCCACGATTGACTGGCAGGCTAGGCAGTACCCTTCGTTGATGTCAGCTTCGGATAAGCGCAACGCGCTGCGCCGTCGGACACTGCCCTCCGAAACTTGAACCACACACCGTCCGCAACGGCCCTGGCCTCCGCACGGTTGGCCAAGGTCAATGCCAGCTTGGCGGGCTGCCTCAGTTAACAGGGTGCCTGTTGGCACCTGAACTGGAGCAGATCCATTATCGAAACGGACGGTGTGTAGCGCCATAGTTCTTCAAATTCCAGAAGGTGAGTTTTCTCCAACTCTTCTTGAAAACTAATTCAAAGCCTGTTTCATGAAAGCTGGCAAGTCAACCGCTTCGCGCGGGCCAACTCGGATCTCCCAATCGGGCAGTTCACTTTCCAACTCGCCAGACAGAACGGCGACATGGCCTGGCAGGACGACTCGCTTGCGAGAAACCTTATCGGCGACATTGAAAGAACGCACGGCTTTGGCTATTCGTTCGGCATCAAATTTTCCCGCTGCCCAGGCTGTTAAGACGCTCATACCCTCGGCATCCGTGACGAGGAGCCAGGCCGGTAAACCTGCTCCTTCAACCTCATTTGCTACGCTGAAGTAAGTGATGCTGAAGTTGGTGGTAACCAATACGGGATCACTTGGCCCTGGAGCATTGATTTCATACAATCCAGGCTGGATCTGAATCGGTTTCTGCGGATCGGTGTAGATGTTCTGCCGCAATACCAGAAGAGGATAAACAAATTCGGGCTGGAATTGTTCGAGCACGATAAAGCCAGCATATTTGGCAACGGCCTGTGCGGCGGCAGCGGGCGTTTTGGGAAATGCGATGGTCGGGTAGCCCAAGGAGCGGAAGTTCTTCTTGACTGCCAACCGGCGAATTTGGGTGTTTTTTGCCAATTCATCCGAGAGTGATTTTGCGGCCGGGTCGAGCGCCATGTTTTCAAAGCCCTTGGCTTTGATTTTCTCGGTTAGCTCCGCCAATTCATCCAAAGTAGAGGCGCTGACAACCAGCGAAGCGTTGGCTTGCTTTGCCAGTTCAGCGAAGCTCTCCCAGTTTCCAATGTTGGCGCTGCCAATGAGCGGCGATTCGCCCGCCAGGTGTTTGATGCCTTCTGCCAGTATTCTGGCATCTGTGCCTAATAAAGCCAAGGGCCGTTTCGACACCTGGCGCACCGCCTGGATCGCTGAAGCAAATCGGCCTGCATCGCCAGAAACCGAACAAACCGCAAAGCCATCGATTTTCAAATCGATTCCAACATAATTGACCGAGTATGCATCTGCGGCCTGTACTGCAGTTTTGATTTGTTCTGCCGGAGTGTTATCTTTCACCTGGATAAATAGGCCTGGGCGATTATAAAAGGTCTTGTCATGACGGAATAAGACAATCTCGTTGCCGACTTTCACTTCATACTCGCCTGATTTAACAGAAATCAGCCGGATGGGGGGTGCGGAAGATTCGGCTAATTGGGTTTTTGAAGCCTCGCTGACATAAGGGCAGGTAGAAAGCTCGACCTGCTTGGCGGCCAGTTTCATTGCAAAAGCCAGGCAGGTAGGAAAACCGCATTCCTTGCAGTTGGTTTGCGGCAGTAATTTGTAGATTTGAATACCAGAAAGAGCCATGGTTGGTTATCCTTTTTTCATGAGGGTGCTCAAGCAGGATTGCTCATTAATTCGTCCACGGCTGCTCTGATCTGGCGTACTGATTCCGGATGCCGCAGCACCAGGATATCCGCGCAAGATTGAAGCAGCGTGGCTGCAGTCAATATTTCCCAGTTGATAGCCCGATGTTCCCAATCACCCCAACTTGCTGGCACATCCTCGCCTACTTTGGATTCCTTTGTCTTCCAGGCTTCAAAGCCGGGTGTAATGAGCATCGGAAGCTGTGTCATTGAGTCGCCCTGAAGACCAGCCAGGCGCAGCCGTTCCATCGCCGAGTAACCATATTCAATGCCATACCCTAAGGCGCCGGTGGTAGGATCCATAATGACGCGATCGAGGGGGAAACCCATATCGTGAATTAAGATATTGAGCTGCTTAGCCAGATTAACATCCATCGGGGTGCGTGCGGAGACCAGGTGACCGTTCGCCATCGCCGTTGCGACGATCGTGCGGTAATTTTTATCTTCACAGATGCCCAAGAGAAGGCGCTCACCTTTTGAAGCCTCAGCGACTGCAACCAACAACGTATTGTCAAGCTCAGCCTGGCCTGGGCCAAAAACGGCTAATGGCAGGCCGCTGGATGACAGAACCGTTTTCACAGCGGCCACAGCCGCGGCGGGGGTATTCGGTTTTCCATCTGCACCGTTTGCACTTAATGCCAGAACGATCAAGTCGGCCCCGGCGGCTTCAGCGGCCTTTGCCCAGGTTCCTGGATTATTGGCTGCATCGCCCCAGGCTTTCATCAGCATTGGCGACCAATCATCTGGAGTGATATCTTTGATTTCGACAGCAATCACAGGGCGATGGGGCGTGGGGGTTTCGAATGGCAAAAAGGGCAGTGCTTTTTCGCCGCCCACGGTGATGCTGTTCTTGCGTGTGCCACCATCGGCGGCAGTTGCACCCAGGGTCACTTTGCGAATTACCCCAGGCCAGGTATCTTTTGGAATTTCAACGGGCATAGATTTCTCCTGTAACTTTGGGCGTAGATTTAGAGCGCCTCATGCTTAAGTGGGTTATATTACTGTTTCCTGGCATTCTGACGTGCGGCATCGCGCCGTTGAATAAAGGTCTCTAAGGGCGATTGGCGCGCCGCCTCAATGCCCAGGTCTTTCAAATCCTGGTCGTCTTGAGCAGCCAGGTGACGACACAGGTGGGAATAACTGATCATGGCCGCAGGGTATTCAACTCCACCGGCATGATGTGTCAGGTAAAGAGCTCTGACGCCCTTGTCAACCATAATTTGAGCGGCAGTTTCTAAGGGGAGGTCGGGCGGGATTGAAATAATGCCTGGGCGCATCACCTGCTCGGCGGTTAAGTCCTGAGCATTTTCTTGCGCATAGATTTTCACCAGCTCACTGCGGCTTACTACACCGATATTATGGCCCTCTTCTAACACAACCACTTCTTCAAAATTCTTTTCAATGAAAAGGCGCGCAATTTCTGATACTTTAGTATCTGGTGAACAAGTTGGTACACCAACTGTCATTAAATCTCGGACTAATTTTGGTGAGGTGGGGCGCATAGGTTTTACGCCTGGCTGTGGTTGAGCACAGCCAGGCATGATAGCTAGAACATCGGATCGGCAACCAGCGCCGGATGATTGTGCTCTTCGAGCCAGGCGAGCAGTTCATCCACCGTGGAAACTGAGCGTTCATCAGCGATCTTTTCGATCAAATCCGGGTCACCTTCGCGGATTGCAACCGCCTTCAATTCATCCGCCATCGAATCTTTCAGGAAGGAGCTCATCCAAACAACGCGTTTGAATCCGCCATCCGCGTAAATGAACTTGGGACTGATCAGGTAGTACTTACCAACACCCATCACTCCGGGGGTCTGTAAACCTCCACCAGCAATGCCTGCCAGTGTGCTGAAAGTCATACCGGCTGGCGTCATTGAAGGATCCTCACGGCTCACAACCATCACTCCGTTGGCCTCGGGGATCAGCATGACGATGCATTCGAAACAGCCACAGGCTGTCATGGGGTTTTCCATAATCGAATACATGGAGACTTCCTGGACTTGGCCATGAGAACCGATTGCTGCGTACTCATTCGTTCCGCTCCAATAACCTTTACGATTGTCTATCATCTTTCCTAACTTGATCGGCTGGTTCGGGCCAGTAGGATTGATGCTGTAGGAAGCTTTGCAATCCAGCCAGTTATACGCGCCGCACAAACCGAGGCGTTCAGGGCTGACAACGCACACATGGTTCGGAGCGAAGGATTGACACAGCGTGCACGAGTAAAATTCTTCGACTCTGTTATCTGTCAAGTCAGCCAGGCGGCGGTTGCGGAAATCGTATGCCTGGCGAGCCCTGGTCAGCCATTCATTGAACTTATCTGGATCGGTATAGATTGTGACCTGGGCTTTATCCACGATCGCGCCGAAGTCAGCATGAAACCGTGCATGCAGAATCTTGCCGATGTGTTCCAGGCGGAAACCTTTATCGACGGCGGCAGTTGAGAGACGGACCCAGGCAATATCGCGCTGACCAATGTGCTGTACACCGGAAGCTCCGTTGACGAAGTAATGGATCTGTCGCTCCAAGACCGGTTCAAAATCTTCTTGCATCTGGCGGCCGGCAACTTCGACAACCACGCCGACATCCATATGGCCTTGGGCAGGGATAGCATCGAAATCGGGGCCAATCACTTCCACTTTGCCATCGACGATGGAATCCAGCGGAGCCATGTGCAGGTATTCGAAGCAGCGTGAATGTTTGCCGCCAAATTCAACGCGCATATCCGGCTTGCGGACAACCTCGCCTTCAAAGGCGGAGCCATACGGAACGGGCACAGGCACTTCAGCCATTTTGATCTTGACACCGCGCACCTCAATGCATTTTTGTACGAGGCGCTCAGCGCGTTCTAGATCATCTTTGCCATCAATTTTATTGAAAGGCATGCTGACAACGTGCTCATAGGTTGTCACCCCGGTCGGCAAAATTTCGGGGATGACAGTATCAGCGATAACAGGGAAACCAAAGTTGATGGCACCTGCGGCGGCTGCGTATTTTAGATCATCGACTTCGCCCAGGGCGAGAACAAAGGCAAAAACGCGCTGTTTGTTGTACATCAAGATATCGCGCGCCTGTCCTGCTTTGATGCCACCAAAGGTTAAGGCCGAGCGGGAGGCAAAACCTAGCGCATAAATTGCGCTGAGTGTATCTGTGCCAAAGGGAACGGTGTAGGTATCATATCCAAGTTGAACGCCTTCTTCGACGAGCTGATCGATGATGCTGCGGCCATTGACATTGCCGGAAAGGAAGGTCAGGATGTTGCGTTTTTGCAGTTCGCGGACGATTTTGACAGCAACCTCATTTGATTTGGCTGCGCCGACGATGGCGGCAAAACCAGGCATACGCCCATCAACCAGTTGGATACCCCATGAACGCAGTTGGATATCGTCTATGGGCCCGTTCAGATGATCTTTGATGCCGTTGGCATCCGTTGTATACGTTGTACCTCCCGATAGCTCGATGCCGGGTCGAGGTTCAGGCTGAAGACCATATACAAAGCGAATGGCTTCGATTGTTTCAGCCGCCAACAAAGTCGCCATGCCGCTGTCCAGGGTCTCACCCAGGTATGGCGTCCAGTGCATTGCAGATGGAATTGGATGGAGCAGCTTGCGGGCGTGTTCCAACACCGGTTTGAGCTGGCTGATTGTGCGGACCTCGATTCCGGTCATCGCCAATATCAATGGGAGATAATAAGCTGTATTTGGGAAGGAGACGGGAGCATCAGGCCCTTTATCACAAATGGCCTTATTCAGCATCACTTCGGCTTCCGTCACCAGGGCATTTGAACCCCGAATTGCGCGTGTAGCAATATATCGTGACATATCAATCTGCTCCTCTTAGTTGTTGGCCATGCCGTACAGGGCGGCTTTGCGGTCTGCGAAAGGCAGCGCTTCCAGTTCTTCCATCAATGCATCACCACTGCGGCCAAAGCGAGCGGGGTCATACGGCGTAAGGCCCAGGGCGGCGCGTTTCTTATCAATATGGTCAAGCGTGCGCTGGATCATTTCCTTCGGATCAGCAACGAACTCTAATTTGCCGCCGTAGATCTTCTCCCAGCCCTCGCTGATGTAGTGCAGCACTTCGTCACTGTCTGAAACACGATCGGGCATACCACTGATCGGAGATGCTCCGCCAAAAATGACATACGCGCCAGAAGCCACGCAGTAGGTGGCGATTGCTAATGCCTTCTCGCTCATCCATTCAGGGGCCAGGCCGACCGCAGGGATCTGATCGATATCATCTCCGAGGCCGCCTTCTTCTACCATCTGGGTTAAAACAGTGAGGATGCGGGTATTATCCACGCAAGAGCCCATGTGTAAAACAGGTGGGATGCCGACAGTTTCACAGATTTCACGCAAACCGGGCCCAACTTTTTCAAGGCCGGCTTCACCTAGCAGCAAACCCAATTTGGCGGCGGCAATCGCGCCGCAGCCAGTTTCGACTACCAAAACATCCTGTTTGAGCAGCTCCTGGGTGACCAGGTTATGGAGGTAATCCTGTTTCGAGCGCGGATTATTGCACCCGACGATAGCCGCTACGCCGCGAATACGACCGCTGATAATGGCATCATTCAAGGGGCGGAAGGAAGCCCGGTAAGTCCCACCAAGCATATAATTGATGTACTCATGGGAAAAGCCTGGCACAAGGTCTGTGCGGAAGTTTGGAATATGCGTGGAGCCACGGTTTTTGAAGTTATCGATCGCAGTTTTCAGAATTTGCTTGGCAACGCTTAGCGCTTTGTGCTCGTCAAATTCAATATGCGTGGCGCCGGTAATGCGCACTTTCGGTGAAGTGGTGATCACCTTTGTATGGAAATTCGTCGCCAGGTTAACCAGTGCTTGCATAATGCACTGCACATCAACGACCATGGCTTCGACAGCGCCGGTCAGGATTGCCAATTCCTGGTGCAAGAAGTTACCAGCGGCAGGGATTCCCTGGCGCATCAGGATTTCGTTGGCTGTGCAGCAAATACCTGAAAGGTTGACGCCTTTTGCGCCGGCCTGGCGAGCATACTCGATAATTTCGGGATCTTGCGTAGCCGCCACTATCATCTGGCTGAGGGTTGGTTCGTGCCCATGGACGATTACATTGACCATGTCATCTTTCAACACACCCAGGTTCGCCTGGCCCAGAATGGGTGCAGGTGTACCGAATAAAATGTCGGCGATATCCGTAGCGATCATACTGCCGCCCCAACCATCGGCCAGGCCGGTGCGGATCGCATGGTTCAAAATGTGCTTGGCATCCTGGTCATCGCCGATATGGGTGCGGTGCAATGCCTCGACCACTTCGCGATCGACGCCGCGCGGCACGACACCTTGTTCGCGCCATAGTTGCTGCCGTTTGGCAGGCGCACGGCGAATAGGAACAACCTCACCACGCTGCTGTCCGAATTGGGCAATATAAAGGTCGGCCAGGTCGTTGGCGATCTCCAGTGGGGAACGTTTTTCGATTGGGATGTTGTAATATGTGGCCACATTACGCAGTTTGGCAACATCTCGGATGGCGTAACCTTCAGCAGTTCCTTCGGCAACGGCCTTCAGGGTAAAAGCCATATCCCGCCCGTGGTCAGAGTGAGAAGCTGAGCCAGCGGCGATGGCGCGCAGCAAATTGCGCGCCTGGATGGTGTCAATGGTGGCGCCACACACACCCACCTGGCCATCCTTGGTGAGCCGGCAAGGACCCATACCGCATTGTTTGCAGCACATACCGGCCCCCCCAATATTGCAGGGGACCATTTCATCGGCCCGACTGAATGCAGTCCCGATGCCCAGCTCATCAGCTCGAATGAGCATTTCCTGAGCTGCAGGATCGGAGGATTGCTCCTCGTAAGAACGTTTTCCTTTTGCCATTTGTTAATCCTCCACTTTCTTAACCGCGCCAAGGCCAGGGCAGGGCCAAAGCGGGCGAGATGTATCTTTCACTACCTGGGAAAAACTGACGACATTGCGGGTGGTCTCGTAGGCCTCTGTGTGGCGGAAGAAAGCGCGCTTGCTATCTCCACCAGCCGCCGAAGTAGCGGCGATCTCGATTGGCATCGTCCACTCCCCAAGGTAACCAGCAGCATCCAGCTTAACCTGAATTTCAAGATCGTTGGTTTGAGTTTCATCATAAGTCACTTCAACGATCCGAAAGGCGCTGCTGGCATACACATCCTTGACGCCCGGAATGCCAAATAAAATTTTCCGGATTTCCAGGACATGGTGGTCGCCGTACAGCGTGGGTAAATCGAACGTTTTTATTTGCATAGGGACCTCCTAAAAAGAACCAATATGAGTATATAAGGCCTTTTGAAAAATTACTAGTGACAAAAGGCACAATCTTTGCATAAAAAAATCCCACAAAGCTTGTTGTACCGTCTTCCATCCTGGCACAGTCTTTGTGGGACTTTTCGATGTTTGGAGGCCCGGCGGCCACCCAACATCGATAAGAATTATTTTTATTTTCTGATGGTGAATAAGGTCAAAATTCATTCAAATTGGCTCGCAACTTTAAAACCATATAATTCACATCGCGTACGTCGCCGTCAGGCATTTGCCAATAATCTTCAATCACACTGGCTGTTTCGAATCCAAGATTGTGGAATGATTTAATAAGATTTGCACGATCGCTGACGATTTCAACTTCTATAAATGAAAGACCTCGGCGGCGGGCGATTTCGATCATACCTTGCAGCATGCGGCTGCCGACACCCCGCTGACGGAATTCCTTGCCAAGGTAAATGCGCACTTCAGCCCGATGGCGATATGGACCTTCTTTGAAATGCAATGTAGCGCAGCCGACGAAGTGGTTGTTCACAACAGCCACCAGCGGCATCACCTTGTTGTAATCCAAATTATCGATCCAAGAATTGATTGTCGCAGGGTTGTTCACATCATGGCGCATGTAGCTCTTGTCGTCCGGCCCAACCGCCAAAAAAAAGTCCATTAAGCTTTGGCGATCTTCGATTGTCAGCGGGCGGACCAAAACCCGAACGCCGTCTTTCAGGGTGAATATTTGCCGGTAGAGCATTTCTTCTTTTGCAAACATAATCACTCCTTTGGTTCTTTCTCGATTCTACACTAATATAAATTTAATGCAACGCTTATATGCCTTTAAAGCATGTGATCATTCTCACGTCTTTTTGGGTCAAATGTAATATTTCGACTTGATTAAGCTACCGCTTTGCCGAAAAATTCGGGATTATATGTCTTTTCAAGTGCAGTCGGAATTAAGAGATGGATTCATCTGAATTGATCCTCCTTGCCCGCTGTTTAAGTGCGTGCTATACTCCATTTCGTTGCTATTACGCGATAAGGAAATGATGATGATCACTACGAATAAAGAATTGACCGAACGCGCCATCAATACCATTCGATTTTTATCTGCCGATGCAGTACAACAAGCAAAGAGCGGGCATCCAGGCCTGCCGATGGGGGCTGCAGCAATCGCTTTCACTATTTGGACGCGTCACCTGCGTTTTAATCCACTCAATCCCAAGTGGTTCGACCGCGACCGTTTCATTCTTTCTGGGGGCCATGGCTCCATGCTCCTCTATTCTTTATTGCACCTGACAGGGTTTGATTTGCCCCTCGATCAATTGAAAAATTTCCGCCAGTGGGGCAGCCAGACTCCAGGACACCCGGAACACGGCCTGACCCCAGGCGTTGAGCTTACCACCGGACCGCTCGGACAAGGTTTTGCTTCTGGCGTTGGGATGGCGATTGCTGAAGCGCATTTGGCGGAATTGTTTAACCAACCAGGGCATTCCGTGGTCGATCATTATGTATATGCCATTGTGACCGATGGTGATTTAATGGAAGGTATCACCGGCGAAGCGGCGTCATTGGCAGGGCATCTGCGCCTGGGGAAAATGATTTATTTATATGATGATAACCATATCTCTATCGAGGGCAGCACAGAAGTCGCCTTTACAGAAGATCGCATGGCGCGCTTCGAAGCGTATGGTTGGCATATTCAACGGGTTGCCGATGGCAATGATGTAGAGGCGATAGACCTGGCGATTCAACAGGCGAAGCTCGATCCGCGCCCTTCGATCATCGCCTGCCGCACTCAAATCGGGTTCGGTTTACCGACACGCCAGGGCACAGCCAAAGCGCATGGCGAACCACCTGGAGATGATGAATTGAATGGCGCCAAGCTTAAATTGGGATGGCCTGTTGAACCGCGCTTTTTCATTCCGGAGGATGTTTTGGCTTATTTCCGCCAGTTGGTGGAACGCGGCTCAACACTAGAATTGGAATGGAAACGCAGGGTGGATGCATATCGAGCATCCTACCCGGATGAATGCGTTGAGTTTGAACGGCGCATCAGCGGAGATTTGATCGATGGATGGGATACGGATTTGCCCTCATTCCCCGCTGACCCCAAGGGCATGGCAACCCGGGCAGCTTCCGGCAAGGTATTGAATGCTCTGGCGGCTCATTTACCGGAAATAGTTGGCGGGTCGGCCGATCTGGCGCCCTCAACGATCACTTGGATCAATAACAGCCTGGATTTTCAGCCTCCTATGTACCAGGGTCGCAACCTGCATTTCGGTGTGCGGGAACATGGGATGGGCGCAGCAGTCAATGGGATGGCCGTCCATGGCGGTTTAATTCCTTATGGGGCAACATTCCTGGTTTTTTCTGATTATATGCGCCCTGCTATACGGCTCTCGGCTTTGTCTCATTATCCTTCGATCTGGGTGTTTACGCATGACAGTATTGGCGTGGGAGAGGATGGCCCAACCCATGAGCCAGTGGAACAACTTACCAGTTTGAGAGCGATTCCCAATCTGGTCGTTCTCCGTCCAGCGGATGCGAATGAGACAACAGAGGCGTGGAAAGTGGCTATCTCCAGGCGCAATGGGCCAACTGCACTGCTGTTCACCCGCCAAAGTTTGCCAGTGTTTGACAGGCAGGTTTATGCTCCTGCCGTTGGAACTCAAAAAGGCGCTTATATCCTGGCTGATATAGGAGAAAGTGAGCCAGACATCATCCTGATGGCCTCCGGTTCTGAAGTCAGTTTGATCGTGGAAGCTGCTGGGATACTTTCTGCCGAAGGCCGGAGCGTTCGTCTGGTATCTTTCCCGAGTTGGGAATTGTTTGCTGCCCAACCCTTAGTTTACCGGCAGTCGGTTCTACCTCCGACGATCAAGAGGCGCCTGGCCGTGGAAGCAGGCATCTCTCTTGGATGGGAGCGTTGGGTGGGCGACCAGGGTGCTGTGATTGGCATTGATCATTATGGTGCATCGGCCCCCTACCAGACCATTTACAAAAATTTTGGGCTTACTCCGCAAGCGATTGCCGAAAAAGCCCTCTCCATGTTCGACTAAGAAGGCAATAATGATTGTAGCTGTAGCCTGTGATCATGCAGGTTTTCCCCAAAAACAAACTGTGCTATCTGCAGTCCGGACTGAAGGGCACGAAGTGTTGGATTTGGGCACCAACAGCGCCGCCAGCGTGGATTATCCTGATTATGCCAGAAAGATTGGCGAAGCCCTCCTAGCAGGTAAGGCTGAGCGGGGTATTTTGTTATGCGGTTCGGGTGTTGGTGCCTGTATAGCTGCCAACAAAATTGATGGCGTTTATGCCAGCGTGTGCCATGATGCTTATTCGGCTCACCAGGGCGTCGAGCATGATGACATGAATGTGCTGTGCCTGGGGGGGCGTATTGTTGGTCCAGAATTAATCAAAGAACTGGTGGCTGCTTTCTTAAGAGCACGCTTTAGTGGTGAAGAAAGGCATGTGCGGCGGGTCAACAAAGTTCGTCAAATAGAAGCGGCCCATAAATAAAGGAGTTTAAATGGTTAATCGACTGGTTTCTTTGTATGAACTGGGGCAGTCGCCGTGGTACGATAACATCGAGCGCCGCTTATTGGATAACGGCGAGCTGGCAAAGATGATTAATGAGGGGGATATCCGCGGCATCACTTCAAACCCCACAATATTTAACAATGCCATTGCCAAAACCCATGATTATGACTCAGCATTGAGCGCCTTATCCATAGCAGGCCTGGATGCAATCCAAATTTTTGACCGCCTGTCCATTGAGGATATCTCGCGAGCGGCTGATCTATTTTTGCCACTTTACCGCCAATCGGAGGCTGGAGATGGGTATGTCAGCCTTGAAGTTAGCCCAACCCTGGCACACGACAGCGCGGGGACTGTTTCAGAAGCGAAACGCCTGTGGAAAACGGTCAACCGCCCGAATTTAATGATTAAGATCCCGGCAACATTGGAAGGATTACAGGCTATCCGTCAGGCAATTGCGGCAGGTATCAATGTCAACGTAACATTAATTTTTTCTCTTGAACGATACCAGGCGGTCATGGACGCTTACCTGTCAGGATTAGAGGATTTTCTTGCATCGGAGGAGAATCGGGAGCGATTGGCAAATATCGCCTCTGTTGCGTCTTTCTTTGTTTCGCGGATGGACTCCAAAGTAGATAAACAACTGGATGCAATTGCTCAATCTCAACCTGCGCGGGCAGAATTGGCAAAGAAACTGCGAGGTAAGATGGCGATTGCTAATGCCAGGCTGGCTTACCAGGAATTTCAAAAAACCTTTGCCAGCCAGCGTTTTCAAGCGCTCAAAGCAAATGGCGCTCGTGTACAGCGCCCGCTTTGGGCTTCAACCAGCACCAAAGACCCGGCTTATCCTGACACAATGTATGTGGATGAATTGATCGGGCCAGATACAGTGGACACTTTGCCGCCAGCCACCTTGGCGGCCTTTCGAGAGCACGGCAACCTCAGTATTCGCATTGGGCGTGACCTGCCGGCCGCACGCCAGGCGTTTTCCGACCTGGCAGAGGTGGGGATTGCCATGAGCCAGGTAACCAGTGAATTGGAAGTGGAGGGAGTGAAATCTTTTGCGGATTCCTTCGAAGCTCTACTCCAATCAGTTGAAACGCGCCGCCAGGCTGCCCTGGCGTGATTCGCCGCCACCTGCTGGCCTGACATGACCAGAATTCGGGTAAAACAGCCGCCAGACCTGGCCGAATTATGGCGGCTGTTGGATGCCCACTTTCCGCAGAGTGTATTGCAGGCTCTAGGGCAGGATGCGGGCAATTCTAACCCGGTGAAGAGCAGCTTATCGGAACTGACCCTGCTGCGAGCGGAAGCATTGGTCGAACTGGACCGCTCTGCAGAAGCTCTGAATCTCTTGGATCAATTGGGTGATGAGGGTCATGAAACGAACCAGGTGCGCGGGCGACTCTTAAAAGCGTTTATTTTCGGTCGTCGTGGTTGGCCGGATGCCAGTATCTTGCAGGCAAATAGGATCGCGGCACAGGCGCGTGATGAAGATTCACGTGCTGAAGCCCTGGCAATCTGCGCTGCTGGTTTTGCGGCCAAACGTTGTTGGGGGTTGAGCGACCGCAATTTACGCGATGCTCTGGAAGCCGCGCCAACCAATCCGCGCGTGTTGGCTTTGCAAGCGCGCATACGCCTGGAAGCTGACCAACGCCTGGAAGCGCGCAAAGTGTACGAACGGTTGGCTACGTTGGCTTCGCCTTGGGCACAGCCCGTAGCAGTCTGGGGATTAAGTTATGTTGCCTATTTATTGGGCGAATTTGAAGATGCTCGCAAACATGCCCTCGCTGTTTTGAGATCCTCGCCAGAATATGTGCCGCCGTTATTTACCCTTGCGCAGATCGCATTGGCTCAAAATGATCTGCAGGCTATTAACCAGGTGGTTCATGACCTGGCTGCTCGCAGCCCGCAAGCCGAAAATCTGACCTGGCTCAAACAAGAGGCCGAACAACTAACCAACCACCTGGCAACCCAATCCGGCGGCAGCCGTTACAGGCTGGCAGCTTTTCCAACTCTCGTGCAGCGGCGAGATTACTGCGGCCCATCCACAGTTGAATTGGTTTTGCGGTATTGGAATGGTGAATCAAGCTATTCCAATGAACAAATTGCGGAAAAAATTAAGTACACCAGCGGTGGGACGCCAATATTCCGCATGCGAGAATTTTTCCGGCTGGCAGGTTTTGATACGATCCGCTGCCACGCTTCGGTGAGTTTGCTCAAACAGCTTATTCGAAACGGCTTTCCGGTGATTATCCAACAACAATATTCAAACACATCCCATGTGGCCGTGGTGATCGGTTTTGACGAAACCCAAGGCGTTATGGAGTTGCAAGACCCCATGACTCACATGGTGAAATTAATCGATGAGATTGAGTTCCAACGACTGAGGCGCACATTTCTGGATGCTGCCTTAATCGCTTTCCCGCATGGTAAAGGTTTTGAGAAACGTCTGGCACGCCTGGAAATATTCGAAGAGGCCTCGCTGGTGTGGGTGGACCAGGCAGTTTTAGAGTTGGAACAGGGCAGGAGATACGCTGCCAGTGAACTGGCAGAACGCGCCTTAAAACGCAAGCCTGGCTTGGCATTTGGCTGGCTGCTGCGCCTGCATGAATCATTGGAAACTTGGCGCGCAGCAAGTCAGGCGCAAAATGAACTTGGCGGATCAAGCCATCCGTCAAATGAGGGGGATGCCGAACGCAGGCGGTTTTACCGTTTATTGAGGCAGGCACGCCAGGCTTTGCCAGATGACATGGTTTTGACTTATCAATTCGAGGGGTGGGGAGCTTTATTGGATGGAAACTATTCCCGGGCGTTGACAGCTTTTCAACGCGCCAGCCAGCTTGACGAACAAGATGCCGCCAACCATGCCTCATTAGCAGAATGTTATTTCGCTTTGCGCGATGCTGCTGCTGCTGAAACCGAAGCTAACCGCAGCCTCCAGATCGACCCATCTTTTCAGGAAGCGAATATCTGGATGGCGCGCTGCCTGGCGGCGCACCAGCCAGAGACTGCCCTGCATTTCGCTGCCTGTGCATTGGATTTTGGTCCGCAAAATTGGCTGGCGCATTATGCCATGGCTGAGGCGGCTTTTTATGCCGGAAAACTAAATTTGGCCCGCCAGGAAAATGACCTGGCTCTCAGCCTCGGATCAGCCTGGCCCGAGCCACACATGATGGAAGCCTTTATCCTGATTTCCCAGGGAGAAATAACTGCTGCCGGGGGTAATTTGCGAAACCTGTTAGCGGCGTTTCCTCAACGCAGTCCAACGGTTGAATACAAAATTTTGCAGAACCTGGCGAGCCTGTCTTTCAACAGCGGTCAGTTTGACCTGGCTTTGGATCAGGCCCAACATATGAGGGACCTCTACCCTACAGACCCTTGGACCATCCAGTTCCAGGCTGCTGCATATTGTGAAAAACTGGCAGCCGCCGAACAGACTATTTCTCCCGACACGCTGCAGGAAGTGCAAACAATGTACGATCATGCGCTGGAAGCTAATTCCGAAGACATGCAAGTGCTGCAGGATTATCTGGGCTATGTGGAGAAATTGGCCGGTCCAACTGCTTGTTTAACCATACTCAACAACCTTACAGCATCTATGAAGGCGAGCAGCCGAGTAGAGTATTTGAGGGGGCATTTCCTGCACGCGGCAGGAGATTTTAATGCCGCGGCGCAGGCAATGTTGATCGCCCTGGCAGTCAGACCGGGTGGACAAGATCGCCAGGAGACAACCGAAGCATTGCAGATTATCTTGCATGCTCTGGGGCCTCATGAAGGCATTCCACATATCCTGGCTGCCTTCCAATCGCAAAAAGAAACTCATCAAACAGAATTGTGGCGGTCCTTAGGTCTGGTGTTGGCAGGTATGGATCCGCCGGAGGAAGAAATGGCGCGTCATTGGCTGAGGTTAGCGTACGAAGCTGCGCCAGATGATGCAGAATTGGCACTGGCGTTGGGACATGTGGCTTCTTCAGAAGAGGACAGAGAGCTTTTATACCGGCGTGGGCTGATGAGCGCTCCGGAATGGCCGCAAGCGCGTGCTAACCTGGCAAACTATTTGACGAAGATCGGGCGTCCATTGGAGGCGCTGGAGTTTACGCGTGGTTATGAAGAGACAAACTTTGAATTATTGGTGGCGCATGGACGCGCCCTGCACCAGGCAGGCCATTATGAAGAAGCCGCAGTTATCTTTCGACGCTCTGTGGTGGAAGTCGATGAGCCAGAATCCGGGCTTTTTTTTCTGCTCTGGCAGGCCGAAACACGCTGCGGCGACTGGGAGCGGGCTTTGCGCACAGCACGCAAAGCAAGCCGTGTTTTTGCGGAGATGGGGGAGTGGTATTTATATACGGCCGAAAGCTTGCGCTGCCTGGAACGTTATGATGAAGCTGATGCGATGCTGCGGCGCGCACACAGCCATGGTTTGAGCAAAGAGAGAATTTTACAGGCAGAATATGAAACTGCCTTAGCACGCCGGGATTTTGATTCTGCTCTTCACATCGTTGATGAATATATATTCCAAAGCGGGGAAATGGCCGGAGATGGCCGCCTGGGTTGGGCAGAGAAAGCCCGAATGCGTCTCCTGGTTGAGCTTCACAACTTCGATGAAGCAATGGCTTTCTTGCATGGGGAAAATCTCAGTGCACTGGGCTGGGGGGAAGCAGCCTGGACTGCCTGGCAAGCCGGCCAGCCAGAGTTGGCCCTGGCATTTGCGGATTGCGCTCTAGAATTGGATCCTCAAAACTACCCCGGCCTCTCCGCTCGCGCTCAGGCATTGATCAGTCTGGGCCAGGAAGAAGACGCGCTCCCTGCGTTGTATGCGCTGAGAGATGCTCACCCTGACGATCATGACGCCTACGAGAAACTGGCAGTGCGACTGGCGATGGCAGGTCACCTGGAACAAGCGCTGATGTTTGCCGATCAAGGTGTGATGCTTGGCTCATTTTGCCCATTTGCATGGGGAGCGCGCGGGTTGGTTTATTTTTTGAATGGCCAGGTTGAAGAAGCACTGCACGATCTGCAGTTAGCCTACAACCGCGCAGATGGTCAAAATCGGTTGAAGAACGCAGAATACTGGTATTTATTGGCTTTACTGCAAGGTAAAGAAGGTGAAGCCGAGATGATTCGTTCCCAGCAGGCTGAGCAACCCGGTACTGCTCTGCAGAATCAGCTTTTCGAACGCATCCGAGCGGCGTATTCGTAAACAAACAGGGGCCGCACCGATTGATGACAGCCCCTGTTCTTTATTTGTTTAATATGATTATCCCTTGACTTTTTCGTTATGCTGGCGCACCAATTCGCGGCGCAAAACTTTGCCGACAGTTGTTTTGGGCAGCTCGCTGCGGAATTCGATCTGAGTGGGCACTTTGAAGGGCGCCATTTCCTGTTTGCAGTATGTCTTTATTTCATCTTCCGTAGCATTTTCGCCAGGCTTGAGTACAATCCATGCTTTGACGGTTTCACCCCGGTAAGGATCGGGAACACCTGCGACACCCACATCCATCACTTTTGGATATTTCATGATCACTTCTTCAACCTCACGCGGCCAGACCTGGTAACCGCCTGGCTTGATCAGCTCTTTCTTGCGATCAACAATATAAAAATATCCTTCCTCGTCCATGCGGGCAATGTCGCCTGTGTACAGCCAACCTTCTCGCAGCACATTGGCCGTCTCCGTAGGCATGTTGTGATAACCTTTCATCACCTGGGGACCCTTTACTACCAGCTCGCCGACTTCGCCAGCGGGCAGCACGGTAACGCCATCATCCAGACTGATGATGCGAACATCCACATCTGGCATAGGCAGACCGATGGAGCCGGTGACATTCTTTCCAAGCAGTGGGTTGCAGTGGGTGGCTGTGGGCGCTTCCGAAAGGCCAAATCCCTCGAACAATTTACCGCCGGTTAATTCCTCGAATTTTACTTTTGTTTCTTCCATTAGCGGCGCCGAGCCCGAGATACAAGCCTTAATGGAGCGTAAATTATATTTACCAGCTTTGACATCTGGATGGTTATTGATGGCATTGTACAATGTGGGAACACCCGGGAAGATCGTTGTGCGGAATTTTTGAATATTTTCCAGCACATCTTTCAAGTCACGCGGGTTTGGCACCATAACCATCGAAGCGCCTGAGTAAATGGAAAAGGCCATTCCTGCAACTAATCCATACACATGGAAGAGGGGAATCGCCATCAGGGTGACTTCCTTGCCATCCTCGGCGACCACAAACCAACTGCGAATTTGAATGGCATTAGCCACCAGATTGCGGTGCATGGCGATGGCGGCTTTGGAGACTCCGGTTGTTCCACCGCTGTATTGGAAGAGCGCGGTATCATCGCCTGTTACAGTGAGTTTCGGACGGTCGCCAGGTTGGAACTTGGCCATTAAATCTTTCATCCAAATGTCGCCTTGTTGCAGCTCGACATAATGGCCATCTTTTTTCTCTTTGGCCAGAGTAAATAATATTTTAAGAATGGGCGGCAAATATTCTTTGATGTTGGAAACAATTATCGTGCGTATGCGAGTTTTAGGTTGGGCTTCTTTGATCGTCTTGTAGAAGTTGCTCATGACCACCATTACCTCAACTCCTGCGTCATTTACCTGGTGTTCAATCTCGCGCACGCTGTACAGGGGATTGGTGGCCACCACCACGCCGCCAGCCTTGAGGATGCCGAAGAAGGTGATGACAAACTGCGGAGAATTGGGCATAAATATACCTACCCGGTCGCCCTTCTTAACACCCAAAGAAGCCAGACCTGCTGCCATGCGGTCGGTCAATTTATCCATTTCGGCATAACTGATAGTGGCGCCCTTGAAATTTGTGCAGATGCTGTTGGAATATTTCCTGGCAGATTCTTCCAGAAAAGCAAACAATGGCACGTTTGGATAATCTATGTGGGATGGAACTCCTTTATCATAGTTCTTGATCCAGGGTCTGTCTTCCATAATTCACTCCTTGTGACCGGTACGTATATTCCGCATCCTGCGGTTGATTCGAGGCGATCTGGGATTACAGGCAGAAGATGAGCAGGTGTGTTCTTATACCTATTGCCCACAACGTAATTAAAGTATGGAATAGAATTTCAAGTTTGTCAATGCTATTCCCGCCAATTTTCAACTGCTTAGATTAAGTATGTTGGATCCAGGTTCGAATGGCTTCTTCAATCTGGCGACTCGCATCGAGACCAGCCGGAAACCAATTGATTTGAGGATCGTTTTCCTTGAACCAGTTCGCCTGGCGGCGCACCAAAACTCTCGTCTTGTGTTTGATTTGCGAAACTGCTTCTGGAAGAGCGATTTCTCCATTAAGATAAGCGCATAATTCGCGGTAACCGATCGCAGAAAGGGCGGATGTATGGGGTTGAAAGCCGGCAGCCATCAGATCATGGACCTCGGCAACCAGGCCGCCAGCCAGCATCTGGTCAATGCGCGCATCGATGCGCGCATATAATTCCGAGCGCGGCCGAGATAGGCCAACCATAAAAGTCTGGTAGCGCGGCGCGCCGGCCAGGCGCTGTTCGGAAAACCGCCTGCCACTGATCAGGATGACTTCCAATGCACGCACCGTGCGACGCACATTGCGTGGATCAATCCCTTGAGCTGCCTGAGGATCGAGGCTGGCCAGGCGTTGGTGCAAGCTATATGCTGAGATGGCCTGACCCCAATTCTGCAACGCTTGGCGTAAAGCCGGGTTTGGCGGCACCTCTGGTCCCGACCAACCCTGGATAACTGCACGAATATATTGGCCAGTGCCGCCAACGAGAAGAGGAAGCCGCCCTCTTGAATTGATATCATGGATGGCCAGATCGGCTAACTGTTGAAAGACAGCCAGGCTGATCACTTCATCCGGAGCGGCAATATCCACCAGATGATGAGGGATGCGTTGCCGTTCGATCGGGCTGGGTTTCGCAGTGCCAATGTCCATACCGCGATAAAACAAGCGCGAATCTGCTGAGATAATTTCGCCATTTAAGCGCCTCGCAAGCTGGATGGCCAGCTCGGTTTTGCCAACAGCAGTTGGACCTACCAGGACGACCAGACGGGGTAAATCGAGCTGCATGAAGATTACAAATCGGAAACCGCGTTCTCGAAATGGGTGATCAAAGGGGCGTCCGAACCATTTGCGCCTTCGATTGCCAGCACATCGAGACGCCAATCGATGGCCTCAGATGGACGATTCTGCATAAAGTATTGGATGGAAGCCAATAAATGCGCCTGTTTGCGCCGGTTGACCGATATTTCAGGCTTGCCCAGGCTGGCACTAGCGCGAGTTTTTACTTCGACGAACACCAGGCAGGCAGGTGCGGCAAGACTGGCTGCCGGCAGGCGGGCGATGATGTCGATTTCTCCATACGGTGTGCGCACGTTCTGAGCTATGATTGCATACCCCTTGCTCTCCAGGTATCGGCGGGCTTCTGCCTCACCCCACCGGCCAAGGCTTTGATTCTTGTTCACTGCAGCTCCAACCAGTGATCCATCAGACGGCGCAATTGAGTGCGCAGGCTGCGGCGAGCAGGCAGAGCCTGGGCGGCAAGCAATTCGTATTGTTCAAGCATTAATCGGTTTGTGCGGTCGATCTGATATTTTTCCGCAGACTGGCGGGCGCGTGCGCCCATGGCGCGCCGCTCATTCCCAACAGTCACCATACGCACCATCTTGGCGGTAAAGGATGCCATATCCTCGGTTGCCAGGTAGCCGGTGAGTCCTTCTTCAATCGTATCCGCCACACCTGGTGAAATGATGCCTAAAACCGGCAAGCCTGCCGCCATGGCTTCGATCACCGAAAGTGGATGAACTTCCGTGACCGAAGCCGTGACAAAAGCGTCAGCCATCGCCAGGTAGGCGGGCAATTCTGGGTAAGCCACCATACCGGTAAAATGGACTTTGGGGGAGATTTTCAAATCCTGCGCCAGGGCCTCCAAATTCTGCCGTTCAACACCGTCGCCGGTAATCATCAGGTGCACATGGTCGAAAGCCTGGGCTGTTCCGGCGAAGCAGCGCAGTAGAAAAGGCAGGTTCTTTTCGGGGCCGAGACGCCCGACGTAAATCAAAAGGACATCTCCGCTGCTCATGCCGTAATCCTGGCGATTTTTCGCTTCGACAGAATTCTGAAATGGAGAAAGGTCCACACCATTTGGGATGACTTTGACCGTGACATCCACACCAAACCGCACCAGCACTTCCGCCATGCCCGCCGAAGGCGCGATGACCAAGTCAACTGCGCGGCAAAACACGGGCAAGAAAGCGCGCATGGCGGTTTCACCGACTGATTCGGGGAGATTGGGCAGATACGCCTGGGTATACAGATCGTAGCGGGTGTGATTCGTGAAAATCAAGGGGATACGCCGGGGTCGGCAGTAGCGTAATGCCAGCGAACCGCTCAAGAATGGGTGGTGGACATGGACCACATCCATGGTGTATAACAATTGGCGCACCCGTCGTGGATATGCCAGGCTAATAAAGTAACCAGTGTCCACTAAGGGAATACCTGGTGAGCGAATAATGTGGGTTTCCAAATCCTGGTAATCTTCATCGCCGAAAGTGAATACATACACTTCATGCCCTGCTTTTTCCAACGCCTGTTTGTTTAGAGCAACATAATTGGTGATTCCGCTGATATAAGGCTTGTAGCGATCCACCAGCATGGCAATTTTCATGAGTCATCCGTCCAATCGTTAACGATCATCGATATTGTCTTATCCTAAGCTAAGCATGAAAAAACGTCAAGCGCTCGTGGTTGGGTGATTTACGATAAATTACTACAACCAGGTTGGCCACGACGCAATCGAACCCTCGCTCGTTTTTTGAACTTTTTCGAGGTAAAATGCAAACGTGGTGATGAAAAATTCTTCCAGCGCAGTGCGTAAGCTGCCTGACCTGGATCGTTTGAGCGTACTGACCGCTGTGATCCTGTTGGCGTATGTGACCGGCCGGCTCACTTCACTGCCTGTCTGGAAAACGCAATTTGTACTGTTGGGAAGTTATTTTGATTTCCAGATAGACATCCAATCGGTGATCGGAGGATTGCTGGCTGGATTGACCGCCACGGGAGCGAATTGGCTGTTCCACGATCACCCCGATTTGAAAAACCGGGTAGTGTTTGCTCACATACTACTGCCGTCGCTTTCCTCCTTGATGATCGGCGTAGCATTGATCCGTCTACCTTTTACGTACGTCTGGTGGATCGGTTTATTTGTAGGTGTGACTTTGATGGTAATCATTATGGTGGCTGAATATATTTCGATCAACGAAGCCGATCGGTATAACGCATTGTCTAAGGCAGTCCTTATGGCGGTTGCGTACATGATTTATATCGCTTTTGTGACCTTGATGCGCACGGGCGATACCCGGTTATATTTACTGCTGCCATCTGTCTTCACGGCGACTTTCCTGGTTGGACTGCGAAATTTCCATCTACGATTAAACGGTGAGTGGTTAGTGTATGAGAGCCTGTTGGTGGCTTTCATCGTCAGCCAAATCGCCACCGCGCTGCATTATTGGCCTTTACCTCCCATCTCTTATGGTCTGCTTCTGTTAGGGCCAACATACGCTGTAAACAGCCTGTTTGTCAGTCTGATTGAAGGTAAACCTCTCTCCCAATCGATTTTAGAGCCGCTGGCCGCGCTGAGTTTCAGCGCAATGTCTGCATTCCTGGTGCGGTGAGAATCGATGGTGAAAATCTTGATCTTACGTGATCACTACGAAGCCATGCTACGACATATTCAGAATGAACTGCCCAATGAAGCTTGCGGCTTGCTGGCAGGCGTGGAGGGTCGATCAACATTTGTGTATACTGTGCACAATGAACTGCAAAGCCCGGTGCGTTTCCAGATGGATGCGCGGGAACAAGTCAAAGCATTGGTTGAGCTGGAAGACCGCGGCTGGGAATTAATAGCGATCTTTCATTCCCATCCCACCGGACCTCCCTGGCCCAGCCAGACGGATGTCGCTGAGTTTTACTACCCGGGTGTGCTCGTGATTATTTGGTCGCCAATGGGTGGAGATTGGCATTGCCGCGCTTTCACAATTGATCAGGGTCAGGTGCAGGAAAATGTATTTGAAATCTTGGAGTAACCAACCTTATTTTTGTGGGTTACTCATAATCGACAATGCCAATCGGAGGAATTTGCCCGGGAACTGGTGCATTCCCTGGCAAACAGGAGAATCGGCAAACGATGACCATCGTATATGAGATTATATTTGTTCTATTGGCTTACCTGATGGGATCAACGCCCACAGGACTGCTCATCGTGCGGTTATTCACCGGTAAAGATATCCGAGAGATTGAATCAGGTCGTACAGGAGCGACGAATACCGTGCGGGCAGCAGGGCTGTGGGCGGGCTTGATCACTTGGGTTGTGGATACAATGAAAGCCGCCGTCCCGATCTGGGTTGTGCGTTCTGTTTTTCCTGGCAGTCATTGGGTGGAAGTGGGCGTAGCGCTGGCTGCCATCGCCGGTCATATCCACTCGATATTTTTGCTTGAAAAAGATCCACAAGGAAAGTGGCGGCTGCGTGGCGGGGCGGGTGGTGCTCCCTGCATTGGCGCGACTTTTGCAATGTGGCCACTGTCGGCTTTTATTATCATCCCTATCGGCGGATTTATTTTGTATTTTATCGGTTATGCCTCGGTTGGGACGATCAGCGTAGCAGTCATGTCGTTGCTGATTTTCAGCATGCGCGCTTGGGCAGGTGTTTCTCCGTGGGAATACATCTTTTACGGCTTAGGATCTATTCTTTTATTGGGCTGGACGCTCCGCCCCAATTTTCAGCGTTTACTGCAAGGCAAAGAACGCATCGTCGGCTTTCGAGCACGCCGCAAAACGGGTTGAATGAATCCGGACAAAGGAATGTCAAAGGAGCTTTTATGGTAGAAGCCTTCCGTGGTTTATTAGCTGTTATCATTGGTTATGCCTTGGGGGCGCTGCCGATGGGCTATTTTGTCGTCCGCTTGTTCAAGAAACAAGATATAACCAAGATCGGCAGCGGCCGCACGGGGGGAACAAACGCGCTGCGCGCAGGCGGGATTGGCGTGGGGTTGTCGACCGCTGTATTAGATCTGGCCAAGGGTTACCTGGCTGTATCGGTCAGCCGCTTATTGACTGGCAGCAACCATTGGGTGGAGGTGTTGGCTGGTATGGCTTCCGTTTTCGGGCACAATTGGTCACTGTGGCTTTTCTTGATGACCAAGAAATTCTCCGCAGGGGCTGGCACTGGCCCGAACATCGGCGCGGCGACTGCTTTTTGGTGGCCGGTGCTGCCGATTATGGCGCCAACCGTGGCGTTCTTTGTTTTGGTGGTGGGATATGGCTCTGTAGCCTCACTGGTGGCAGCGGTGGGATTGCCGGTCATTTTCTTGATCCGATTCCTGGCCGCAGGTGCTCCGTGGCAATATGTGATTTATGGCTTGATGACTACGGTATTCGTGGCCTGGGCATTAAGGCCGAATATTGAGCGGCTGTTGAATGGCACAGAGCGGCGCGTGGGGATTTTCGCCCGCAAGAAAACAGAATGAATAACGGGCCTACGCCTGTTTTTTTATTCTTCGTCATCGTACTCATCGAAATCGTCTTCGTCATCCTCAGCTGTGCGCAGGCGTGGCTGGCCGTAGGTTTGGGCGTATAGCGCTCGCAGGTTGCGGCGGTGCAGGTCAGGTCCCAGGCCGCCGATGATCACCCGGCTCTTGCCGCACGACTCGATATCAATATCTGCCAGGTAATCCAACGGATATTTACGCTTGGATGCCTGGCGCACTGCTTTGCGAATAGCCGCCAGGTAGGCCTGGTTTTCTTTGATGGCGTTGTCGATCTCGCCGCGCAAGACGATATCGCCGTGACCCTGGATGACATTTTCTAGCCCCATCTTGGCAATTTTCTTGAGAGAGCTGGATGTATCATCCACATCACCGCCAACCAGGTAAGGCAGGGGCATGAAGGCATCTCCAGCGAATAAGATGCGATCTTCCTCGACCAGCACGCCGATATTGTCCGGGCAGGGTCCTGGCAGAGGCATCAGGGTGAGAGTTTTCTTGCCGACGCGCAGGCTGAGATTGTTTTCATCGAACGTCAGGTGCGGCAGGATAATTTTTATCTGCCGGAAGGTCGGGGTCTGCAAAGTTGCCTGGCGAAGGGAAGCTGCACCGTCCTTGACCAGCTTCTCACGGCATAAAGTGTGCGAAATGACGGTTGAGCCGGGGAAAAAGCAGTTTCCCCAACAATGGTCGGCGTGGTGGTGGGTATTAATCACATAGCGCACCGGCACACCCAGCTCTTGTTCGATAAAATTCCGAACTTCGATGGTCTCCTCCGGCAAAGCCAGGGTATCGATCATTACCGCCCAGTTTGGACCGATTACTGCGCCAGAGGTGACCTGAGCATAGATATCGCTTTGAAACCAAAAGACATTATCCGCAACTCGTTCTCTTTGAACCATTTAGCTTGTTACAACTTTCTCAAAGGGGGTGGATTTCCGCCAAAGAATAGCACAAACGAACCATAAAAGTCAAGAAATATTAACGGTTTTCTAATGTTAAGAGTCGAAACCCAAACCCAAGGCATCCAATACCCTCAGCCACAAGTTGCGGCGGCCCTGGTTAGCATCGGCCTGGTTCAAAGAAGCCTGGGTGAGGCGGATAATCGGTGCGCGCAGAGGCTCGGGTGGGAAGGGAATGGGCTTACTGCGCACCATTTTCAGACGAGTGCGCGGTGTATCCAGCTTCGCCAGTAAATCGAGCATCACCTGGGCACCGAAGCGCGATGCGCCGACGCCCAGACCGGTGAAGCCGGCTGCGTACGCCGTGCGCCCATGATGAAGGGTATCCCAAAAGACACAAAAGCGTGAACAAGTATCTATCGCGCCACCCCAGCCATGGCTGAAACGCAGGCCGGATAACTGAGGGAAGGTCTGGAAGAAATGACCGGCAAGCTTTTGGAAGGTGGCCATGTTCTGTTCATATTCCGGACCAAAGCCGTTGCCTCGGTAGTAAACCGCATCGTAGCCACCCCATAGAATGCGCCCATCCTGCGTCATGCGGTAATAGTGGAACTGATTAGCGCAGTCGCTGATGCCCTGGCGCCCAGACCAGCCAATTTTGGCTCGCTGAGCGACAGAGAGGGGTTCGGTCATCAATGCGTAATCGTAAACTGGAACGATGTAATAGCCAAGACGTTTCAACAAAGCCGGGTAAGCGTTGGAGGCCAACGCCGCCTGGCGGGCCTTGACTACGCCGTGAGGAGTGAAAGCCGCAACTGCGCTGCCCTGTTCTTCCAGGTGTGTCACTGGTGTGTTTTCGTAAAGCCGCACACCCTGCTCAAGGCAGGCTCGCCGCAGTCCCCAAGCCAGGCGCGCCGGGTTGACCATTGCCACGCCGTGCGAATTGTAAACACCACCCAGGTAGATGGGGGAGTTCACCATTGCCTGCAGCTCGTTTTGTTCCAACCAGGTTAATTCCTCGCCGTAGATTGCCGCGGCAGCAGGGAAGCCGCGCAGGTCTTCCACCTGGTAAGGCTCGGTGGCTACCAACAGTTCGCCGGAACGGATGAAATCGCAGTCAATGGTGTACCTGCGGACAGCATCTGCAATGGCCTCCAAATTCTCGTATCCTAACCGCACCAGGGTGTTCATCTCGCCAGGCCAGCGTGAGCGGCCGTTTTCCAATCCATGGGTTAAGGAGGCGGCGACAAAGCCGCCGTTGCGGCCGCTGGCGCCCTGGCCCACCAATCCACCCTCAAGCAGCACGACATCACGCACGGGATTGGCTTCTTTGGTGAGCAGAGCCGTCCATAACCCGGTAAACCCACCCCCGATTACTACAAGGTCAGCAGTCGTGGTTTTTTCCAGGCCGGGAACAGGCGCAGGGCGAGTTGGATCGTCCAACCAGTAAGGGACGAGGATCATATCGCGCACGGCTTTCAGCGCTTCGCTGCCAGGATTGTTTGAGAATATCATCGGCGGACTCCCACCCTCATTTTGTGTGTATAATTTCAGGATTGATCTTGGGTTGCCTTATTTTATCCGATTAAACAGGGAGCGGTTATGACGATCATTAGCATGACGACTGATTTTGGCCTGCAGGATGGCTTTGTTGGGGTAATGAAGGGTATCATCCTGGGAATTGCGCCGCAAGCACAGATCGTGGATTTAAGCCACCAGGTGCCGCCGCAAAACGTGTCTCAAGGGGCTTACCTGCTGCGGCGGCATGCACAGTATTTCCCGGCGGGCAGCGTGCACCTGGCGGTGATCGATCCGGGAGTGGGCACACAGCGCCGTCCACTGGCAGCTCGCCTGGGCGGCCAGTATTTCGTGGCCCCAGACAATGGTCTGCTTTATCCATTGATGCAGGCGGTTGGCCAAAGCCAGCAGGAAGCCAGGTTTGTGCATTTGGATCAAGAACGCTACTGGCTGCCGCAGGTCAGCCGTACGTTTCATGGGCGGGATATCTTTGCCCCGGCGGCGGCATACCTGGCGTTGGGGGTGCCACTGCAGGAACTTGGTTCAGTCATCGATGACCCTCAAGCACTGCAATTGCCAGAACCTCAGCCGACCAGCAGTGGCTGGCAGGCGCACGTCACCAGCATCGATCGATTCGGCAACCTGGCGATAGACTTGCCCGCGGGCCACATCGTCAACCCGGCGGCTATGCTGATACAGATTGGCGGGGTGCAGATCACTGGGCTGGTGCACACTTATGGAGATCGGCAGGTTGGTGAACTGGTTGCCTTGAGCGACAGCGCTGGTTACCTGGAAATCGCCGAGGTCAACGGCAGCGCAGCCCGCCGGCTGAACGCCGAGGTCGGTGACCTGGTTGAAGTGCTGGTTCGTTCTTCAACGCCTGGCTGATGGAAACCTGCGATATCGCCATCATCGGTGGAGGGGCGGCAGGCTTTTTTGCAGCTCTGGCAGCGGCCGAACAGCGAGCGAGCTTGCGCATTTTGATCCTTGAGAAAGGCACCCAACCGTTGGCCAAGGTGCGCATCTCGGGCGGCGGACGCTGCAATGTGACTTATGCCTGTTTCGATCCGGCTGAGCTCGTTCTGTATTACCCGCGCGGCGAGCAGGAGCTGCGCGGAGCCTTCGCGCGCTTTCAACCCAAAGACATGCTAACGTGGCTGGCCGCGCATGGTGTCCCAACATACATCCAGGCGGACGGGCGGGTATTCCCGCGGAGTGATGATTCGCAAAGTGTGATTGATTGTTTTATCAACGAGGCTCGCCGCCTGGGCATTTCCTGGTTAACTCACTGCGGAGTTAATGCCCTGAAAGCTGAGGCGGGTTTCTTCACACTTAGTCTGGCCAATGGCGATATTTGCCGGGCAAAGCGTGTGCTGCTGGCTGGCGGAGGCGGTTCAGCTTCGGCTTACCGCCTGGCTGCGGGCCTGGGACATACGATTGTGCCACCAGTGCCCTCGCTGTTTACTTTTGCAATCCGCGACGCTCGCCTGGAAGGCCTGATGGGTATTTCGACGCCGGAAGTCGACCTGGTTTTGAAGGTGCCTTGGCAGGGCAGAGAGAAAAAATTGACTGCCAGCGGCCCGCTGTTGATCACCCATTGGGGATTGAGTGGGCCGGCAGTGCTGCGTCTCTCGGCCTGGGGTGCGAGGCTGCTGGCAGAAAGCAGTTACCAGGCGCGCCTGCAGGTGAACTGGCTGCCGCAGTTCAACGGTGAGCAGTATTTTGATGAACTCGACCGCGTCAAAGCAAACCAGTCACGGCAGCCGGCCATTGCCAGCGAACCGGCCGGCAGGTTACCCAGGCGCTTGTGGCAAGCATTGGCGGCGGCAGCGGGTATCATGGAAAGCCAGGCCTGGGTGGATATACCTAAAGTAGGACTGCGTCGCCTGGCTGAGCAGGTGACGCGCAGCGCATTTGAAATCCAGGGCAAAGGTCTTTTCAAAGAAGAGTTTGTGACCTGCGGGGGCGTAAGCCTGAAAGAGGTGGATTTTAGAACCATGCAGAGCCGGACAATCCCTGGTCTGTTTTTTGCCGGAGAAATCCTGGATATTGATGGGCTGACTGGCGGATTTAACTTCCAGGCAGCTTGGACGACCGCCTGGCTGGCAGGGAGAGCTATGGCGGTGGAATTGGAAACCTGATTTGACCAGGTCAAAATTTGTAAGTATAATCAAGCTAACAAACGCATCATTCACATCCTCCAGGAGGAGTAGGGATTGGCGCACCGCCAGAGATGGAGCGGCCCTGGCTGAAAGCCCTCCTCAGCAAACCATCCTGAATGTCGCCTGGACAGCCTGCCAAAGAACGCGGTTCAACCCGCCAGTAGACTGGCACGGGCGGCCCGTTACAGCCTGACCAGATCGGCCATCCTGCCTGTCTGGGAAAGAGTATCTCGCTAAGCGCGGGATAAAACGAGGTGGTACCACGGAAGCTGCGCCCTTTCGCCCTCTTCAGATGAAAGGGCGTTTTCTTTTTAAGGAGTTGTAATGTTAGCGCAGCGATATGATCCAAAACTGAATGAACCCAGGCTGACGCAGTACTGGCAGGATGCTGGTATTTACCATTTCGATCCCGCCTCCACTGCGCCGGTATTTTCAATCGATACTCCGCCGCCGACTGTTTCCGGTCACCTGCATCTCGGCCATGTTTATTCTTACAGCCACACGGATATCATGGCGCGCTTTTTCCGCATGAAAGGTATGAATGTCTTTTATCCAATGGGTTATGACGACAACGGTCTGCCGACGGAGCGGCTGGTGGAAAAGCGGTTGAAAATCCGGGCGGCTGAGGTGGGACGGCCAGCATTTATCCAGCGCTGTCTGCAGGTCAGCGAAGAAGCCGAGAAGGATTATGAAGCGTTGTGGAAACGCCTGGGCCTGTCAATTGATTGGCGCTACACCTACCGCACGATCGATGATTTTTCCCGCCGCACCTCGCAGCTTTCATTTCTCGACTTATATAAAAAGGGGCTGGTGTACCGCCGCGAAGCCCCGGCGATCTTCTGCCCGGAGTGCCAGACTTCCATTGCCCAGGCCGAATTGAACGATCTGGAGCGGCAGAGCGAGTATGTTACCCTGGCGTTTCATTTAGCAGGTGAAGATTCCATTCTGCCGATTGCCACCACACGACCCGAGCTGCTGCCGGCGTGCGTGGCGGTCTTCGTCCATCCCGATGATGCCCGGTACCAGGCGCTGGTGGGACAGCAGGTGAGAACACCGCTGTTCGAACGCTGGGTGCCGGTGTTGGCCGATCCTGAGGCCGATCCAGAGAAAGGCAGCGGCGCGGTAATGTGCTGCACCTTCGGCGATACCACGGACGTGATCTGGTGGCGCAAACATGAGCTGCCGTTGATTGCCATCGTTGAGCGTGATGGCCGGCTGGGACCGGCGTCTGGCTTCCTGGCGGGAATGCGCCTGGAAGAAGCACGCGCCCGTATCAAAGAAGCCCTACTGGAGGGCGGCTTTATGCTCGATCGCCGGCCGATCGATCATTCGGTGCGTGTGCATGAACGCTGCGACACACCGGTGGAGTTCATACTTCTGCAACAGTGGTTCGTCAGAGTGTTGGATTTTAAAGACGAGCTGCTGCGTCTCGGCGAGCAGTTGAGTTGGCGGCCTGCCAATATGCGAGCGCGCTACCAGGCCTGGGTCGAGAATTTGAATTGGGATTGGTGCCTGTCGCGCCAGCGTTTTTACGGTGTGCCCATCCCTGCTTGGTACTGCGCTGGCTGCGGGGAAACTATCCTGCCAGATGAAAAAGACTTACCGGTTGATCCCAGCGCTGAACAGCCTTCTGGGCCTTGCCCGCACTGTGGTGGAAAAGAGTTCAGACCGGAAATGGATGTGTTTGACACCTGGGCCACCTCTTCCATGTCTCCCCAGATTGCGGGGCGATGGTTGGATAAAAGCGCAGAACTTTACCACAAAGTATTCCCTTTTGATATGCGTCCCCAGGCGCACGAGATTATTCGCACCTGGGCGTTTTACACGCTGGTTAAAACGTTTTTCCACTTTCGCCAACCCGGCGCAGACGCGCTGCCCTGGAAAAACGTGGCGATCTCGGGCTGGGGATTAGCTGGGGAGGGCATGGGCAAAATCAGCAAAAGCCGAGGCGGGGGTCCGCTGCCACCGCTTGAAATGATCCAGCGGTATTCGGCAGATGCCGTGCGCTATTGGGCAGCTTCCACTGGCCCAGGCAAAGATTCGGTCATCAGCGAAGAGAAGATTCAGACCGGCGCCAGCCTGGTGACCAAGCTGTGGAACGTGGCGCGTTTCAGCGAGCGATTTTTGTCCGATTTTCATCTTCAACCTGCAGGCGCAACTGCCTACACCCCGGCTGACCGGTGGATCCTAGCGCGCCTGCAGCGCCTGGTGCGCCGCGTAACGGAACTGATGGAAGGATATGAATATGCCGCCGCTAAAAGCGAGCTGGAGGCTTTCTTCTGGAACGATCTGGCGGACAATTACCTGGAAATGTGCAAACAACGCTTGTACGGTGATCCTGGCGCATCCCAAGAGGCCGCCCGCAGCACGCTTTACGCCTTGATCCACACAGTGATACACCTCTTTGCACCTTTCCTGCCATATGTCACCGAGGCGATTTACCAGGGATTATTGGCCAACTCCGGCGCGCAGGCCTCCATCCACCGTTCTGCCTGGCCAATACCGGATGAGACCCTGGAAGATTCACAGGCCGAAGCCCTGGGCGCACGGTTGGTTGAGATCGCTACGGCTGTGCGGCGTTACAAAAGCCAAAATAACCTTTCGCTGGGCAGTGAGATAGAAAGCCTGACGCTGCGCGC
This sequence comes from Chloroflexota bacterium, assembly GCA_029782365.1. Lineage (GTDB taxonomy): Bacteria > Chloroflexota > Anaerolineae > Anaerolineales > UBA4823 > CAWBUW01. The sequence goes on along the minus strand of JAKOUW010000019.1, from coordinate 34,422 downwards.
CGCACCAGAAATGGTCGAGAACCTGCGCCTGGCAATACCTGACCTGGCCAGCATCACGCGTGTTAAATCTTTCGATATTATACCTGGCCCGGCAGAGGCGGAATTGGAAATCCATCTGCCTGAAAAATCAAATTAATTGGCCGGAAAATCGTGATAAACTCAAACGTTCTTAATTCTTCTCGCGGAGTCTCTTATGCCCGAACATAACCTGCCAAAAGCATATGACTTTACATCCACCGAACAGCGCGTCTACGCCTGGTGGGAGCAGATGGGCTATTTCAAACCCTCCAATGATCCCAACAAGCCGGGGCACAACCCAGATGCCAAGCCATTCGTCATTTCGATCCCTCCACCGAACGTGACCGGTGAACTGCACCTGGGGCATGCCATGTTCGTTTCAATGGAAGATTTGATGATCCGCTACCACCGCATGAAAGGCATCCCAACCTTGTGGGTACCGGGCAGCGATCACGCCGGCATAGCCACGCAACTGCAGGTGGAGAAAGCGCTGGCCAAACAGGGGCTGAACCGCGAGCAGATCGGGCGGGATGAATTTTTGCGGCGCACCTGGGAATGGAAAGCTACCTACGGCGCCAAGATCACCCGCCAGATCCGCCGCCTGGGCGCCTCGTGTGATTGGGATCGCGAGCGCTTTACCCTGGACGAAGGGCTGTCACGTGCAGTGCGCGAAGCTTTTGTCCGCCTGTATGAAAAAGGCCTGATCTACCGCGGCCCACGCTTGATCAACTGGTCGCCTGGTTTGAAGACCGCCGTTTCTGACCTTGAAGTGGAATATTCCGAGGAGATGGGCAGATTGTACTTCTTTAAGTACCTGCTGGCAGACGGCAGTGGAGATTTCATTCCGGTAGCAACCACCCGCCCTGAGACTATCCTGGGCGACACAGCAGTCGCTGTGCATCCCGCTGATCCCCGTTATCAAAATTTCATCGGTCGCAATGTCAGCGTGCCCATGTTGGGTCGTGCAATTCCGGTGATTGCTGACGAATACGTAGACCGTGAGTTCGGCACCGGAGCGCTGAAGATCACACCTGGGCACGATCCGAACGATTACGCTATTGGCCAGAAGCACGATCTGCCGGTTATCTCTGTGCTCGACAACGCCGCCCGCATCAACAGCCACGGCGGGCCGTACGCCGGCCTGGAGCGCTTCGAGTGCCGCAAAAAACTGTGGGATGATATGCGCTCTGCTGGCCTGGTGATTAAGGAAGAGCCCTACATGATGAAAGTGCCGCGATCGCAGCGCGGCGGCGAGATTGTCGAGCCGATGATCTCTACCCAATGGTTTGTGCGCATCAAACCGCTGGCCGAGACTGCTCTGCAAGCGGTGCGCGATGGGCGGATCAGGATTGTGCCGGAGCGTTTTACCAAAGTGTATTACAACTGGCTGGAGAACATCGAAGACTGGTGCATCTCGCGCCAGTTGTGGTGGGGCCACCGCATCCCGGTATGGTACTGCGCTGACTGCAGCCGCATGAGCGTAGCGCGCCACGATCTACTGAAATGTATGCACTGCGGCAGTGAGCAGATTTCCCAGGATCCAGATGTACTCGACACCTGGTTTTCGTCCGGCCTGTGGCCGTTTTCCACGCTGGGCTGGCCGGATAAAACACCCGACCTGGACTATTTCTATCCCACCTCGGTGCTGGAGACTGGTTATGATATCTTGTTCTTCTGGGTGGCGCGCATGATCATGTCAGGGTTGGAATACACTGGCGAAATCCCCTTCCACACTGTCTATCTGCATGGCTTAATACGCGACGAGCACGGACGCAAGATGAGCAAGACCTACGGCAACGTGATCGACCCGCTGACGGTGATGGACGAACTGGGCACCGACGCCCTGCGCTTCACCCTGCTGGTCGGCTCAACACCGGGCAATGATATGAACCTGAGTGTGAAAAAGGTGGAGGCGAACCGCAATTTCGCTAACAAGGTCTGGAATATGGGCCGCTTCGTGTGCGGCGCCATGACCCAGGCGCCAGCTCGCCCGCTGGCTGAGCCTAGCTGGACACTGGCCGATTCGTGGATCTGGGCGCGCCTGCAGGCGCTGGTGCGGGATGTCGAGCGGCTGTTTGAAAACTACCAGTATGGTGAAGCTGGTCGGCAGATTTACGATTTCGTGTGGGGCGATTATGCCGATTGGTACCTGGAGATCGCCAAGCTGCAGCTCTCCGAGGGCGGCGACTGTGCGTTTTACACTGCTTACACGCTGGTGCGCATCCTGGACCAGGCGCTGCGCATGCTGCATCCCTTCACGCCCTTTGTAACTGAAGAGCTGTGGGGCCATCTGCGCCAGGCCGCGCTGGCGCACTTTGGCAAGCCCGGAAGCTACGGCGTGAATCTGGCTACCCTGCACCAGGATTGGCCAGAGGCGCTGATCATCGCCCGCTGGCCGGAGCCCAGGCCGGAAGAAGATTGGGAAGCAGCCTCCCTGACCGATTTTATTCTGGTGCAAAACATGGTGCGCGCCATCCGCAATTTGCGCTCAGAAAAAAATGTCAAGCCGTCGAAGAGGCTGGCCGCCATTTTAGCTGGCGGCGAGCAAACTAGGCTGGTGCGGCAGCAAGCCGGTGTGCTGGCTTTTTTGGCGGGGCTGGACCCGGCTGCGGTGCAGATAGAAACAAACCTGCCCGAAAAACCGGCCGGCCATACCCCGCTGGTTGTTGGGCCGGTGGAAATTTACCTGCCGCTGTCCGATCTAGTAGACAACGCGGCTGAAGCGGCGCGACTGAGCAAAGAACTGGCCGAGATCGAAGCGCAGATCCGCCGCCTGGAAGGATTGCTCTCGGGGCCGTTTGCCAAAAAGGCACCCCCACCGGTGGTGCAGAAGGAAAGCGAAAAGCTGGCAGCTTTCAAGGAAACCGCCCAAAAGCTGCGCAGCCAGTTGGAGGGATAATCTGATAGCATCACGAGGTCTCTATGATGCCAGTTTCGCATTGACGTACCGCCGCTAGGAGATTTCTTAAATCCGAGTAGCCCTGGCGTTCGACAAACAAGGTTGGGCGCCTGATTGGTCGGCCGTCAGAGTGCTCCTGCTGATCTGATGAACACGATCAGCCTACCCGAGGCTGAGGCAAGCAGTCTTTGGTCAAGAGTGGCCCAAAATGGGATGGGGCCGGTACATTTCCTCCAGGTGTCTGGCTTCTGCCTCGCTGAGTTTGATATCCAGGGCGGCAATTGCCTGGTCCAGGTGTTCCATTTTGCTGGCCCCGATAATTGGGGCGCTGATATGCTGTTTTTGCAGCATCCAGGCCAGTGCAACCTGAGAGCCGGTCACACCGCGTTGAGCGGCGATTTCGCGCGCCCGGTCTGCCACTTCAAAATCTTCTTCGCGGAAATACAATTGGTTAGCGAATGGGTCGCTTTTGGAACGCGTAGTTGCGCCGCCTCCACCGCGCACCCGGTCGCCGGCAAAAAAGCCGCGCGCCATTGGGCTCCAGGGAATTAACCCGATGCCCTGATCCTGGCAAAAGGGGATCATCTCGCGCTCTTCTTCACGGTACACCAGGTTATAGTGATTTTGCATCGAAACAAAGCGGCTCCAACCATGCAGGTCGGCGGTATACTGCGCTTTGGCAAACTGCCAGGCAAACATGCTGGAAGCGCCGATGTAGCGCGCCTTGCCGGTGCGTACGACATCGTTGAGCGTTTCCATGGTTTCTTCGATGGGTGTGCTGTAATCCCAACGGTGGATCTGGTACAGGTCGACATAATCCATTTGCAGGTTCTTGAGCGATTTGTCGATCGAGGTCAGGATATGTTTGCGCGACAGCCCACGGTCGTTGACTTCACTGCTGATCGGGCTGCACACCTTGGTGGCGATGACGACGGTTTCACGCGCCACACCAAAATGCCGCAGGGCGTTGCCTAACACACGCTCGCTTTCACCTAACGAGTAGACATCGGCGGTGTCGAAAAAATTGATCCCGGCGTCTAAGGCGCGGCGCACGAAGGGCAGGGCTTCAGATTCTTCCAAAACCCATTCCCGCCAGGTTTTCGAGCCATAGGTCATCATCCCCAGGCACAGCCGGGAGATTTTTAAACCCGTTTTTCCCAGGTTGACAAAAATCATCGTAACTCTCCAATCTTCTGCTATCCGCAGACCAATAAAAATTTGCTTGAACATTATAACGAAAGATAGTTAAAGTAGAGGAATTGAAAAAAGTTGGTTGGTACCGTGCTTTGTCAATCGTAATTCAAAAATCATCTATAATTTTGGTTAGCGTACCTTGCGATAATCTTCGGATTAATAGACGAGTGCAATGGAGGATTTGCTATGGAGATTGACCGCCAGAAATGGAATGAATCGCTGAAGACTCTGCGCAGGCTGCTGGAAGACTGCAGCGATCACTCGCGTGCCGTTGAGCTGTGCCTGACACTGCACGCGCAGGTGCACGCCGCCGCTGTATCTGGTATAGGATTGTGGTCGTTTGAAGATGAGGTATTGGACGACTTAAGTGATGTTGCCCTGCGTACAGTCCCAAGCAGCTCTGAGCATTCCATCGCCTGGATTCTGTGGCACATCGCACGCATCGAAGATATCACCATGAATATGCTGGCGGCCGGCCGCTCGACGGTGTTCGCCGATGAAGGCTGGGCCAGGCGCCTGCATGGCACGGTAGATCACTCAGGCAATGCTATGAATCCAGACGCCGTGCGGGTTTTTAGTGAAACTGTGAATACACTGGCACTGAAGGAGTACCGCCAGGCAGTTGGCAGGCGCACCCGCCAGCTCATTCCGCAGATATCATTCGAGGCGCTCAAAATCAGGGTGCTGCCAAAGCGGTTGGAGATGGTGAAAGATCAAAAACTGGTGCTGCCAGAAGCCCAGGAAGTGATGGACTACTGGGCCAGCCGCACGATTGCCGGCCTCCTTCTGATGCCTGCTACGCGGCACAGCTTCACGCATTTAAACGAGGCGTTGCGCTTGAGGCCGAAGGTTATAAGGGAATAAGAAACGCGCCTCCTAACGCGCAACTCCAACCCATCACGCCCCCAACGCTTCTAACAGGGCCAACGCCTCGCGCTTGCCGCCGTAGCCCAGTTCTCCGCCTGGCCCGACGCAAGAAGGGCAGCCATCCTGGCAGCCGCAGGCTGCGACCAGCCGGTGTGCTTCGGTGAGAAGCGTGGCGTGCAGTTCATACAAGCGTTCACTGAAACCGATGCCGGCTGGTACCTGGTCGTAGAGAATGACCGCTGGTTGGCCGATTTGCTGCGGATCGGGAGAGAGCCTGGCCTGCATCTCGGCATGCACGCCCAGATCACCGGAATCGCACATCAAGAAAAGGGGGGCCAGGTTGCCCAGCACATAGGCCAACCCCGCCAATCCGCTGCGCACCCGCACAGCGCTCTCCGCTTTCCGGTGGCAGGCCGGGCAAAGCGTGACCAGGTTGGCCGGGTTGTTTGCTTCCTGGGCTGAATGAAACGAGCGGAAAGGGATTTTGTGGTGCACATCGTGGGCTTTGCCGTTTTCTTGCGCGCCGCAGCTTTGGCAGCGGTAGCCATCTCGCTGGCGCACCCGGTTGCGGATAGCCGGCCATAGTGGACCGTAGTCATTGGGCGAGCTGTTCCACAGTCCCTGGACATCTAAATGCTCGATGGTGTCAGGGGAGATCGTCAACCAATAGCCGGTGGTGTACATCTCGGATGGTGGCAGATCGAGCGATTCGACGCCCAGCACTTCGTGGGCAAACCAGCGCACCTTGCGGTAGCCGGTGACCTGCGTGGTGACTTTGACTTCGCCGTGCGCTTTCCAGCAGCCCGGAGGAGCAGCTTCGGCCTGCATAGTGATCACTTCGACGCTGGTTTCGCGCAGTGGTTCGGTGTAATAGTCCTGGGTGGCCGCCTTTAACTGAGCCAGCTTGCCTTCCAGATCCAGCGAACGCACCTGGAAAAGCCGGCCGTCATGCAGATAGATCGCACCCGGATGCACCATCCACAGGGCGCTGGGGCGGTCCACCTGGCCAATTGTGCGACCTTCTTCATCATGCAGCAGCACAGTCTCTGTTGAAGCGCTGCGCAGGGAAAGGCCCTGTGCAGGATAAGCATCTGACATCCAGAAAAAGCGCTCGCCCGATTGGTGCAGCTCCCCTTCATCGACCAGAAACCGCAGGATCTCCACTACCCGGTCGGCGGGCAAACTGCCAAAAGCTTCGCCGGGCTGGAAAGGCAGCTCAAAAGCGGCGCAGCGCAAGTGCCCCAACAGGATCAGCAGGTTATCAGGATTGACCAGGGCTTGCTCTGGGCTGCGGGCGAACAGATATTGTGGGTTGTGCGCCAAGAACTGGTCGATCGGGCTGGCCGAGGTGACCAGCACGGCGAGTGAGGCGTCGGCGCCTCGCCCAGCGCGGCCAGCCTGCTGCCAGGTAGAGGCGATGGTGCCCGGGTAGCCTGCCAGGACGGCAGCCTGCATCCCCCCGATATCAATGCCCAGCTCAAGCGCGCTGGTCGCCACGACCAATTGGGCTTCTCCCTGGCGCAGCGCCTCTTCGATCTCCCGACGCTGGTGAGGCAGGTAGCCGCTGCGGTAACCGCGGATACGCTGCAAAGCCGATTGTTCACCGGGTTCATCCGTTCCAGATTGGCGCAGATAAGCCAGGATCAGCTCGATGGTGCGGCGCGCGCGGCCAAAAATGATGGTTTGCAAGCCCTGGCGCAGCAGGTCGCCAGCCAGGCGGCCTGTCTCCTGCAGCAAGCTGCGCCGTATGCCGAGATCTGGATCGACAATGGGGGGATTATAAATGATGAAATGTTTTTCGCCGCGCGCCGCACCATCTTCCTCCAGCAGGTGCAGCGGCGCTTCGACCAGTTTCTCAGCCAGCTCGCGTGGGTTGGCGATAGTGGCGGAAGCCAGGATAAACTGCGGGTAAGCGCCGTAAAAGCGAGCCACGCGGCGCAGGCGGCGCAGTACGTTGGCTACATGGGAACCGAACACACCCCGGTAAATGTGCAGTTCGTCGATCACCACGAACTGCAAACCGCGGAAAAACTCGGCCCAGGCGGTGTGGTGCGGCAGGATGCCAGTGTGCAGCATATCGGGGTTGCTCAACACCAGGCGGGAACGCTGGCGGATAGCCTGGCGCTGGCCAGTAGGGGTGTCGCCATCGTAAACGGCGGGCGCGATAGAAGTGTTTTCAACCGCGGAGAGCAAATTTTTCGCCTCATCGAGCTGGTCTTGCGCCAGGGCTTTGGTCGGATAGAGATAAAGAGCGCGCGCTTCCGGTTGGCGCAGCAGACGGTCGATAACTGGCAGGTTGTAAGCCAGCGTTTTACCGCTAGCGGTGCTGGTTGCCAGGATCAGATGGTCGCCGGATTGAACGATCTCCCAAGCGCGCGCCTGGTGACTGTACAACTGGCAGATGCCCAGGTTGGGCAAGGCATGCAGCAAAGCGGAATGCAGGCCAGAAGGGATCTCGGCGTACTGCGCAGAACGGGCGGGGAAGATCTGCCAGGCAGCGACATTAGCGGCAAATTCGGGCTCGCTGCGCCATCTGGAGAGGAGAGGGTGAACATCATCCATCGTGGGGGGAGTATAACACTGAAAACGGGTGGGGATTACCCGGCATAAATGGACCCGTCTTTTCCTTCTTTTCTACTGCCACTTTATTCGGGGAGTGGCTCGAGGGCTCTCTTCAATCGTTCCAGGTTAGCTTGCATAGCGGTCTCACCGGCGGCTATGGCTTCAGCAGCACGAGTGAAACCAAAGAAGATCGTTAAGTCAGGGGGGATCACTGGTCGGAGAACAACATCTGCCGAGGCTGCGCGCAGATTGTCGATTGTCATGGCTTCTACCATCATCATCACCGCCTGGTACAACCCCTGGGCCGGCTCAACCGGCTGTTCGAGAGGTTCAGAGGATTGTTGACTGGGCGGCTTAATTGAAAGCACATCAACTGCCAATACGACTTCGGCGCCCATTTCCCGCACGATGTCCGCGGGAACATTGTTATAAATAAAGCCGTCGCATAACCATTCGCCGTTGATCTGCACCGGTTGAAAGACGCTCGGGAAGGCGCTTGAGGCCATTACTGCGTCGATCACCGAACCAGCGCGCAAGACAACGCTGTGCTGGCCGCGCAAATGCGTGGCGACGACCGCCACCGGTAAACGGAGCTCGTCGAAAGTCTTATCCAGGCTCCATTTTTCTACCAACATGTTTCGGACCCGGCGCCCTTGCAAGAGGCCGCGGCTGGGGCGGCCGAGATCAGCCATCAGCACCAGCCGGCGTGTTTTAGAAAGAAATATAGCATCGTTTTCAAGGGCAGTGGGTGAACTGCCGGCGGCGTAAGCGGCGCCGATGATGGCGCCCATGCTCGTGCCTGATATGAAATCGACGTGGATGTTGGCCTGCTCCAAGACTTTGAGCACGCCGATATGAGCCAGGCCGCGCGCTCCACCTCCACCGAGGGCCAGGCCTAATTTACGCTGGTTCACATTGCCTCCTTATGGGTTGATGGCAGGGTCTGCCTTGGAGCTTATTTCCTCGGCAACTGCTCGCAGGCGCACGGCCTGCGGAGAATGGTGGGGTTCTTTTATAAGTAAAAAGCTGATAAACATCAAAATGCCTGCCGCTATGGCTACGCTAAACGTCAATGAATAGCCGGCTATATCGGCCATCCAACCGCCCATTACCGGGGCTAGGATGGACGCGGGAGCGGTCAGTGAATTGGCCATGCCGATGTACATCGGACGATCCTCATCGGAGCCGAACTGCATGGACATCGTCATGCCAATCGTCCAGATGGCAACGTTGGTGATGCCAGCCAGGATCATTGCAGCAAAGAGAAATTCCATAGAAGGCGCCAACAGTGCAATCAAGGTGCTTATCACGGCGCAGGCCGCTCCACTCAACATGATGGTCCGGTTGCCGATGCGGTCGCCCAACCAACCCATGGTGGCGTTGCCAAGGATAGCGCTGGTAGAAAGCACAGCTGTCAGGATGCCCGCCAGGCTCTGGCTGACCCCGAAATGGCGCACAGCGTATATGATATAGAAAGCAAATCCCATACTGGCGACCATAGCCAGGCTGCGCGCCAGGATGAACAAACGGAAATTGCCATCACGTTTCCAGATGGCGCCCATATTCTGCCACAGGGATGCCTGTGCCTTTTCTTCGTGGATGGGAGTGTGATCGGCCTCACGGGACCGTTCCAGAGCCAGCCAGGAGAGCGCCAAACACAAACCGGCAATCACGAAGCAGACCACGAAGTTGGACGGAAAGGCGATGCGGTCCAGCAGCAAACCGGAAAGGACAGCGCCCGCCGCGAGCGTCAAATTTGCTGCAGCAGCCTGTACCCCAATGAACGTACCGCGCATATTCGGCGGGAAGATCTTAGCGATGTAGCTTTGCCAGAAATTGGCAGTGACACCCGCTCCTAATCCCTGCCATGTCAGCAGGGCAAACGTCAATGCCAGGGCAAGCGGGACACCCAGGCGGGCATACAAATAAGCCACCAGTGCCATGCCCAGGAACGGCAGGCGCTCGTGGATCGTCATGAGCAGCACCAGCGGCTTGTAGCGTTTCTGGCGTGAGACCCACCCGGCTGTGAACAGCTGCGGCGCCATCCAACTGACGTTGTGGATGGCTGGCACCAGGCCAATCAATGTTTGGGAGGAAGTCAGGTGATTGATAAACAACGGGATGATCGTTGAAAACGAAGCAAACCCGATGGCGAGCCCAAAAAAAGCTGCGTCCATCAGGTTGAAAATATAATTATGTCGTAAATCGTCGCGCACACCTTACCTTTAAGTAGAACAGGGTGGCAGGTCAGCTGCCATCCTATTTTACCCTCCCCAGGGCATCTGCGCGTACTCCTGAAAAGCTTTATCGTGCATCTGCTTGAACAGGTTTTCGTGGCTGCGCTCCCAATTGGCCAGTTTGCTGAGGATCTGGCCGGCCTCACCTGGTGTTTTACTGGCCGCCAGCTCGTAAAACTCGGCAAAGTCACGCTCGATCAGATACGCCATGCGCAGGATTGGCAGGTCGGGCACCATGGCTTCCGAAGCGGTTTGGTCGACTTTTTCAGCCTCAGCGCGCTCGGCGAAAAAACTGCGCGAGCGCTCGATTTCCTGGCTCAGCACAGCAGCCGGCGATTCGCCGGTCTCCAGGGCAGCCAGGAGGTTGAGAATAAAATCGATGTGCTTTTGTTCCTCGGCTGCCAGGCGTTTAAAAGCGCTGACCGCCGCGCCGTGACTCAGGCGGCCAGCGTTTTCTTCAAAAAAGCGTTTGCCTTCTCGCTCACGCTCCAGCGCATACTCATATATCTTTCGAATTTCCATCGGTTCCTCCTGTCAAGCCAGCTCCACCCGCACGGCTGTGATTTTGTATTCCGGTATTTTCGCTACAGGGTCTAGGGCAGCCAGGGTAAGCTCATTGGCTGAAGCGGCGGGGAAATGAAAATTGGCAAAAACCATGCCCGGTGGGACACGTTCGGTTATCCAGGCTTCGGCTACAATGCTGCCGCGCCGTGAAGTGATGCGCAGGTGCTTACTGCCGTTTAGCCCCAGGCGCAGGGCGTCCTCTGGGTTTACCTCTACTAACGCCTCACCATATACTTCCATCAACCCCTGGGCGCGGCGGCTCATCTGACCGCCGTGCCAGTGATAGAGCACCCGGCCGGTGCTCATCAACATTGGATAAGCGTCATCGGGCATTTCAGCAGGCGGGATATGCTCGACGGGCATGAATTTACCACGGCCGCGGGCGAACTGAGCAGTATGCAGGATTGGCGTACCTGGGTGGTCAGCGCTGCGCACAGGCCACTGCAGGCGCTCGCCGCGCTCCAGGCGGGCATGGCTGACGCCGGCATAACTGGGTGTGGTCAGGTTGATCTCAGCCATGATTTGATCGGTGCTGCCATATTCCCAACCTGCGAGCGGAGCAGATTGCGCCTGCCGCTCACCGATTTCTAGAATATGCCGTGCCAGCAGACTGATGATCTGCCAATCGGGTAGAGCTTCTCCGGGCGGATCAATTGCTTGGTGCACCATTTGAACCCGCCGCTCGGTATTGGTAAATGTGCCGGTTTTTTCAGCGAATGTTGCTCCTGGCAGAAGCACGTCGGCATATATCGATGTTTCCGAGGGGAAGATCTCTTGCAGCAGGAGAAACTCGCAAGCTTCGAGGCAGCGGCGAATGTGAGCCGTGTCGGGATCGCTCATCACGGGATCTTCGCCCAGGATGTAAAGCGCCTTGGTTTTGCCTGCCAGAATATTGGGGATCATTTCGGTGACAGTGGCGCCGATTTTGCTAGAGAGAGGCGCGCCCCACAGCTCTTCGAAACGCGCCTGGACTTCTGGATTGGTGACAGGCTGGTAAGCAGGGTAAACGTTGGGCAGGCCGCCCATATCGCAGGCGCCTTGCACATTGTTCTGGCCGCGCAATGGGTTGACGCCGCCGCCAGGGATGCCTACATTGCCCAACAGCATTTGCAGGTTGGCCAGGTCCATCACGTTGCGCACACCGACAATGTGTTGGGTAATGCCCATCGCCCATATGACCGCCATGGGTTTGTTCAGCGCCAGGATTTCGGCCGCCTGGTATAGCTGTTCTAGCGGGATATGCGTGATCTCGGCCACCTTTTCCGGTGTGTATGTTTCAATCACCTGCCGAAATTCATCGAAACCTTCACAGCGCTCGGCAATAAACGTTTGGTTCTCCCAACCATTGGCCAGGATGATATGCATGATGCCGTTGATCAGTGCAACATCGGTGCCTGGCCGCTGGCGCAGGTATAGGCCGCCGTACTGCTCCGTGGCCAGCTCCGCCAGGTCAATCCGCCGCGGATCTGCAACTATCAGTCGGGCGCCGCGCCGCAAAACGGCCTGGCGCAGTCTCGAGCCAAAAACCGGGTGCTGTTCGGTGGTATTCGACCCAATCACAAAAAATGCGGCGGCTTTTTCGGCCACATCGTCCATTGAGTTGGACATGGCGCCCGAACCGAAGGAAGTGGCCAGACCGGCCACGGTGCTGGAGTGTCAGAGACGGGCGCAGTGATCGATGTTATTTGTTCCCAACACTTGCCTGGCAAATTTGTTCATCAGGTAATTCTCTTCGTTCAGGCACTTGGCAGATGTCAGCACGCCGATGCTGTCGCCACCCCATGTGTCGCGTGTGTTGGCCAGCTTGCGGGCTGAAATCTCCAATGCTGTTTCCCATTCCACTTCCACCCAAGCCCAGAGTGGGTTGGAAGCTTCGCGGTGCCCGGTTGGTTTAGGCTGCTTCTCGAGCAGGTAGCGGCGCACTTTGGGACGGGTCAGACGGTCAAGGTGGTGGACGAAGTCATATCCATAGCGACCTTTGACGCACAAGTGCATGCCGTTGACAGGGGCATTCGCGTTAGATGTGACGCGGATGATCTTGCCATCTTTGACGTTCAAGTCGAACTGGCAGCCAACGCCGCAGTAGGCGCAGGTGGTAGTGACTAATTTGTCTGGCATGCCAGCCCTGGCAGAGAGCTTATTATCCAATGCCCCGGTAGGGCAGTAGGCCACGCAGGCGCCGCAAGATTCGCAGCGCGCTTCGAGCATGTTGGTGTCGGCGCCGGCGATGATTTTTGCTTCGCCGCCGCGATATCCCACACCCCACACAAAGCGGCCCTGCACCTCGGAACAGGCGCGCATGCAGCGGGTGCAAAGGATGCATTTGTTTAAATCCACGCGCACAAAGGGGTTGGGATCGCTGTCAACTGCATAGCGCGCTGCTGGCGGATTGCCTGACGGGTAGCGCGCTTGGTATAGGTTGACCCAATGCATGAACTCAGTGGGGTGTTCATCATGGGCGCTGTAATTGCTGTCGGTGTAATTCTGCAGAAGCAGTTCCAGGATTGTGCGGCGGGCGGTTCGCAGAGCAGGAGTCTCGGTCTGCACGAGCATGCCTTCAGCGACCTCCGTAGTGCAGGCGGCCGGGTAGCCGCGCCATTTTTCCACTTCCACCACGCACAGGCGGCAGGAGCCAACCGGAGAAAGATCTTTGTGGTAGCACAATGTTGGTATGGTGATGCCATTCTCACGGGCTGCCTGCAGAATAGTCTGTCCAGGTCGGGCTTGTATAGGTTGATCATTGATTCGCAGGTTGATGGTCATATTAGGAATGCCTTGCTGATGATTATTCCACTTCTGCTGAATGGAAGTTGGTTTCAAACGATTTGATTGCGGACCGCAGCGGAATAGCGACCGATTGACCGAGGCCGCAAAACGAAGCAGTTTGTAGCACCTGGGCCAGGTTTAGCAGCTCATTCACACTGCCGCGCCGGCCCTGGCTCTCCGCCAGCCCGACCAACAGCTCGTAGGAGCGCTGTGTACCCTGCCGACAGGGGGTGCATTTGCCACACGACTCGACTGTGAAAAAGTGCAGGAGCTCACGCAAGAACGCCACCGGTGAAACATGCTGATCGCACACCAGGAAGGAACCGGCGCCGAGGGAGATACCGCTTGCCCCGGAAGTGTAATCGATGGGGGTATCGAGCAGGCTTTGGTTGACGATGGTGCCAGCCGCGCCGCCGGTGAGGGCAAAATGGAATTTTGAGCCGCGGCGCATCCCACCGCCAAAATCGTCAATTACCTGCCGGAGTGTAAGCCCAAAGGGGGCTTCGAACAAGCCTGGCCGGTTGACATGGCCCAGAATCATGTACATTTTGGTGCCCGGCACCGGATAACTGCTCAAGCTGCGATACCAGGCGGCGCCGTTACAGGCGATAGCCGGGGTGGCGGCATAGCTTTCGACATTGTTCACCAATGTCGGTTTGCCCAAGTAACCAGCGGTTGGCGGGTAAGGCGGTCTGTTGCGCGGCTCGCCGCGCTTGCCTTCCAATGATTCGATCAGGGCCGTTTCCTCACCGCAGATATACGCCCCGGCGCCGCGGTGAACATGGACGTAAAAGGAGAAGCCGCTGCCCTGGATGTTTTCACCCAGCCAACCGGCGGCTTCTGCCTGAGCAATCGCATTTTCCAGCTTTCCAGCCTGCCCGGCATATTCTCCCCGGATATAAATAAAGCCCGTTTGCGCTCCGCAGGCATAGCCTGCGATGGCCATGCCTTCCAGGATCTGGTGCGGGTTGGTGTCGATCAGAACCCGATCTTTGAAGATCAGCGGTTCAGATTCATCTGCATTACAAATGATGTATTTAGGCGTCGCGGCTGCCTGGGCGACGAAGCGCCATTTACGCCCTACCGGGAAACCCGCTCCGCCGCGCCCGGTCAACCCGGAGGCTTCCATTTCGGCAATCACTTCTTCGGACTGGCGCTGCAGTGCAGATGCCAGGCCGCAGTAAGCACCATGCTCCAAAGCAGATTGCAAAGAAAGTGGGTCAATTTTCCCAGCGTTGGCCATCATAACGCGCAGCTCTCCGGGGAGAGGTTGGCTGTAGTCAGTCAGTGGTCCGTAGTCGCCAGCCAGCAGAGCAGCCGCAGTGTTCGGGCTCAACGGGCCGGCCTGGGCTTGCAAACCATCAGAACGGCTGACCAGGGCAGATGGGGCCCGTTCACACAGGCCCAAGCATGAGGTGCGCTCTATTTTGATAGAGCTATCATTGGTAGCAGCCTGGCCAACCGCCTGGCGCACAGCCCCAGCACCGTGCAGCCAGCAGACTGGGCCGTCACAAACCCGCACAGTCAGGCCCGGCTGGGGCTCATCCTCAGGCAAGCCAGGCCTCTGGACGGTGAGCATTGAATAAAAGCTGGCCACGCCGAAGGCGCGCTCGACAGGGATGTGCAAAGCGCGGGCGACATCTGTAATGGTTTCACCATCCAGCCGGCCGCGGCTCGCTTGCAGTTCAGTCAAGACTTCCAGCGCGGCTTGTGGGTCATGGTGGTGTTTGGCAGCGGAAGCCAGCACCCGTTCATCAATCGGTTTGTGCTGAATTTTTTTATTGCTCATAGTAATAGTCTAGCATAGAAATGCGAACGTGGGCGTCACTGCAGCTCGCCAATGAATATGTCGAACGGAGCGAGTCTTATGGCAGACTTTGAATTTGAAATACCGGATGCGCTGTACAGGGTGTGCAGGTTATTGTATTTGCTGGGACCGGTGGATTTCCAGGCAAAAATACGCGGCACATCCGAGAAATTCAAAACCACCAGAACCGTTTGACTTGCATTTTTGCGTAAATAAGCTAGCAAATAACGTGAGCGCGGCAAAAGGGCTGTGAATTCTCCCTCTATCAGGGCGGGAACCTGGCGCCGCAGGGTCAGCAGGCGGCGGTGAAAGTTGAGCAGCGAGGAAGGGTCAGGGTCCTGGTCTGCTACATTAATCCCCTGTGCATAATTGGGATTAACCGGCAGCCAGGGGCTGGCAGATGGCGGGCAGAATCCACCATTCGAAGTGTTCGCCCACTGCATCGGCGTGCGGCCTTTGTCACGCGTGGTTTCGGCGGCATGCGCCAGTGCTTGGTCATGGGTCATGTGCAATTGCTGGATATCCTCGTTGTACACCCACGAGCCCAGAAGATCTCGAAAATCTGACACATTGGATATAGTCAAATGGGTCATGCCAATTTCGTCACCGTTATATATGAAAGGTGTGCCACGCAAAGTCAGCAAAACGGCAGTATGCAGGCGAGCCAGCGCCGGTGCTTCAGTCGGGTTAAAGCGGGCGATGAAATGACCGGCATCGTGGTTGCCCAGAGTGTTGCACGGCCAACCGTTAACAGGTGCGAGCAGCGCCAGCCGGTTTTTCTGGTTTTTACGCACACTGGCTGGGGTCAAAGGCACGGCATCCATCAGGGGAAAGTTGAAAACCATATTCAGTTCGTCATGGCCATTTCCGAGATAAGCGACATCCGCATCTTCACCAACCAGCATACGGTCGCCAGGGAATTCGTTCAGCACACTGCGCAGTTCTTTCATCAATTCATGCAATCCGGGCTGGCCGAATTGGTGGTGAAAGGTCCGGATCCACTGGCGGACAAACTGGCGGCGCTCTTCAGGTGTGGTTGATCGACGCTCCAGGTCTCGCAGGGAGGCCAGATTAAATCCGGTGTTGTGGTTGCGCAGGTCAGGCCGTTCGAAGATCGTACCGATGGCATCCAGGCGAAAGCCATCCACGCCCATCCGCAGCCAGAATCGAGCCGCGTCAAACATAGCTTGTTTTACAGCTGGATTGCGCCAATTCAGGTCGGGCTGCTGCTTGAAAAAGTAATGATAATAATATTGGCTTGTTTCTTCATCGTACTCCCAGGCGGCGCCATCAAAGCAGGAGCACCAGTCATTGGGAGGTCCGCCGTTTTTGCCGTCTTTCCAAATATACCAATCGCGTTTTGGATTGGTGCGGTTGGAGCGAGATTCAATGAACCAGGGATGCTGGTCTGAAGTATGATTGAGCACCAGGTCAAGAATGACGTACATGCCGCGGGAATGAGCTTCGTCCAGGAAATGCTGAAAGTCATCCAGGGTGCCGTATTCCGGCGCAACGCCGGTGTAGTCGCTGATGTCGTAACCGCAGTCAAACATCGGAGAAGGAAAATGCGGTGAGAGCCAGACAGCATCGATGCCGAGTGCCTGGAGATAATCCAATTTCTGGATCATGCCAGGGAAATCACCAATACCATCTCCATTTCCATCAGCAAAACTGCGCGGATAGATTTGATAAAAAACAGCGGTTTGCCACCATTTCATAAAACGGAATCCTTTTTAATTTATTGTGGATGAGGGGTCGCAGGTTATTATACCTAAAGATTAACCTGAATTTATTTCATTATCGATTAAAATGCGCACTTATTATCTACTGGAGGTGATTATGTTCCTTGTCCGCACCAGCCTGCGTCCAAGTCCAATCCACGGCATCGGGGTGTTTGCCGCAGAACCGATCTATCAAGGCCAGGTTGTCTGGCAGTTTGACCCGCGCATCGACCTGCGCATAGCGTTGACAATGCTAGGCGAATTTCCACCAGCCATTCAGGAGTATCTGAAAATTCGTGCTTACATTGAAGTTTTTCAGGGAGGGGAAGTGATGGTTCTGTGTGCCGATAATGCAAAATTTGTAAACCATTCCGATCATCCCAACCTGATCGACAGCCAGGATGGGATGCTGGAATACGCCGCATGGGATATTTCGGTTGATGAAGAGCTGACTTGCAATTATTATACTTCGGATATGGCTGCGGCCGAGAAGCTGGGAGCAGCATGACGGGCCAATTTTATTCATACCTGTCGCCAAAAGCTGAAAATCGAGAGCACCCGGAGAAAGGACGCTGCGGCGTTTACGCACACCAATCTATTTATCGTGGCGAGCTAATCGCCTTGTGGGGAGGCAGGGTCGTCTCGGTGCAGGAATTAAATCCGGAAATGCCCAATTTTACGCAGCGAATTTTACAAATTGAAGAAGATTTGTATTTAGAAACACCCGAATTTCTTGAACCATCGGATTGCTTCAACCATTCGTGCAGTCCCAATGCTGGCATGTCGGGCCAGATTGGCCTGGTTGCGATCAGGGATATTGACACAGACGAAGAGATATGTTTTGATTATGCTATGTGTGATGGCTCCAGCTATGATGAATTCACCTGCGCTTGCGGGGCTGAGAGCTGTCGCGGCCGAATAACTGGTGCAGATTGGAGTATCCCTAAGTTGTGGGACGATTACGCCGGTTATTTTTCCCCTTATATTCAGCGGCGAATTGATATGTTGAAGACCCAAATCAAACTTGATTTTCCAGATACCATTTTCCAACCATCCTTTCCAATCCTTAATCAACTTGGCAGGTGAGTCAGGAGACCACTCTATGAGAAACTTATCCCAACCAACAGTTATTGGGTTAGAGCTTTTCGGAGGGTTATTAATTGTCATGGCGGTTTGGGTTGATGAATTGGTCAGTTTTCATCACTTTCTCCTGGCCCCCTTTAACCTGCCAAAAGAATTTGAGGAACTTGTGGTGGAAACGTTTCTGGCATTGATCGGTCTGGTTGTAATGCTAGCCGCTACAACCGTATTATATTCTCGCATCCGCAAGCTAGAATCATTTATTGTCATGTGTGCCTGGTGTAGAAAAATCAAGTTGGATAATGAGTGGATTTCCGTGGAAGATTATTTGGCTCGCCAGAATAAACAGGAAACCAGCCATGGCATTTGCCCAATCTGCGCAGAAGAGCAAATCCGGCGGTTCGAAGAGAGGTCTAGAAAATAAGGCTTTTCTATTTATACAAAGCTGTTCATGGTTCGATGAACAGCTTTTTTCACGCTTGTTTTATAGACTTTTCTCATCGGCGCTGGAATAATGCGAGCAGTGAATATTTTCCTGCTCTATTTGATATTTTATGGGGGCTGAAGATTCATCGGTACCTTAACTTTATCCTGGCGTCCAGACACAGGTATTTGATGGCTGAAATCTCCGGAGGTCGCAAATGATGATGCGTTCTTTGCGTTTTATTGGCTGGCTTTGTTTTGCGGTTTTGATGATCTTTGCGGCTTGGCAAACTGCCATGGCGAGAAAAACCAGCGTCTTACCGGAGAGATCGGCATCGTTGGTTAATTTTACGGTAAATACCACCCAAGATATGGTAGACGCAAACCCTGGCGACGGGATTTGTTCAACCGCAGGCGGTGAGTGCTCGCTGCGAGCGGCGATCATGGAGGCCAATGCGACACCAGTTACAGATACCATCAGCCTGCCGTCTGGTGTGTACTCTCTGACAATTCCTGGAACCAGTGAAAATGCAGCCCTGACCGGGGATCTTGATATCACCCAACCAGTCACAATCACCGGATCAGGGGCATCGTCAACCATAATCGATGCCAATCAATTGGACAGAGTATTTGAAGTGAACAGCCCGGGGCATGTTACTCTGCAGGCTTTGACCATTCGGAATGGTAACAAAACCAATGGCGCTTTTGAGACGGCTGGTGGTGTTTTGCTGAAAACTGGCGCTCTTTTGCTGAGGAATTGCGTTGTTCGCGATAATACAGGCCAGGGCATCTCGGCGGAAGGAATAAAGGATAACGCCGGAGAACTAAGCCTCGACCATACGCAGGTGATTAAGAACAATTTTGCCGGAGGTCCTGGGGGCGGGTTGGGAATTTCTGCTTTCTTCGGCGTGGTAAAAATCGCAAACAGCCAGGTGATCAGCAACACAGCCGCGTATGGAGCTGGTATCAATGTTGGAGATTTGGCCGTGCTCGTGATAAGCGATTCGGCTATCAATAGAAACCAATCCAGTCTCAGCGGAGGCGGCATTTATAACTCAGGGGGAATAGTAACACTCAATAACAGCGAGATACGAGCCAACCAGGCAGTATTGAACGGTGGAGGCGTTTATAACTCCATCAATGACAGCTCTCTTAGTTTAAGCAACTCATGGCTAGTGGGTAATTCAGCTCAAACTGGTGGCGGTCTCTATAATACGATAGAAGGTAATGCCGAATTGCTTGATTCACAGGTGATCGGCAATTCAGCCAGCCTGGAGGGCGGTGGAATCGCCGTTTATGGCTTTCAAGATGTATCCACGTTTTATACGGGTGGTCAGGTTTTTCTAAACAACAGTATGATCAGCAGCAATCATGGAGATACAGAAGGCGGTGGAGGTCTTTCTTTGTATTTCGGTGCAGTTTCTTTGAATCAAAGCATCTTGCAGGATAATGCTTCAACCAATGGGGCTGGTGGCGCTGTGCTTGCGGCTCACAGTCAAATTACACTTACTCAGTCTACAATTAATAAAAATCACTCAACCTTGGGCTTGGTAGGCGGCATAAGCACCAGCGCATCGAGCCGCCTGATGTTAGACAGCAGTACAATCAGCGGCAACTCTGGCTACGGTTTATACAGCGGCGTTTCACAAATTCTTTTGAACAACAGCACATTTAGCGGCAATGCGGTCAACTCTTGCCAGGATGCGTTTCAGGCGGATAACAGCACCCTGGAAGAATTTGTTTTGCGCTGTCCAGATAACAGCCCTGTTTTCACCAATTCGATCCTGGCGGGCAACGCCAGCCAACCCGCACTAGATTGTACCCCAGCCGGCGGTGGGGTTATCCATTCAGGGGGGTACAATGTAATAGGATTAAACCAGGCTTGTAGTTATGTGCAGGGTGTTGGGGATCAAGTAAACGCCCAGGCGTACCTGGGTGCTTTGCAACATAATGGTGGAGGTCAGGCTACGCGAGAACCATTGACAGGATCGCCAGCGATTGATACGGGAAATCCGGTTGGCTGCCCGGCTTTTGATGAGCGCGGCAGTTTACGCCCGCAAGATGGCGATGGAAATGGGACGATAATTTGCGATGCAGGCGCTGTTGAGGCAGATCCGCCGAGTGCAAGCCAAATTGAAGCTTATGGGCAGATCGGCGGAAGCGCTCAACCTTTGGCTTTGAATGGTAACATGGCTTACCTGGGTCTCGGCCCACGTTTGCTCATCCTGAATTTTTCCAATCCGGCAAACCCACAACAGGTGGCGATGACGCTGCCGACCGGCGGTATGATTCACCAAATTGCCGTTGATGGAAGTAATGCTTACCTGGCTGACGGCGGGGGCGGTTTACAGATTTTCAATATCGCAAATCCAGCTCAACCCGTGAGAGTCAGCGCAATGTCCACTGGCGAAGCCGCCCTGGACCTGGTTGTTCACCAAAACCTGGTTTATTTGATCGCAGGTGGATTACGCGTCATCGATGTTAGCAATCCCTCCCAACCTATGGAAATTGGTTATTTCCCAACCTCCGGTTTAAGCTTGGCATTGACCGGGCATTATGTATATGTGCCTTTAGGCGACAGCGGCGTGATGATTGTCGATATCTCTGACCCAACTGCCCCTTTCCTCGCAAACTGGCTGCAAGGGATCAATGTGTCCAAAATTGTCCTTCAAGACCAAACCGCCTATTTCCTGGATCACCTGAATGGCTTACATATCATGAATATGATTGATCCGATACACCCTGTTGAAATCAGCGCCTGGAACCAGGCTGGTTTACAAGGTTTGGCGAGTGGGAATAACCTTGTCTTGCTTACGAAGGACACTGGTGTGTATTTCATCAATACAACCAACCCTGCCGACCCGGTTTTGAGTGGGAATTTTGTCTTGCCAGGCCAGGCAGGAGGGCTCAGTATAGCAGGCCAAACGGCTTTTGTAGCTTACAACACTGGAAATGCGGCAGGCGTCAATGCGCTTAACAGCGGTGCGGTGAGCGATGAAGGCGGGATTAAACTGGCGAATAAACACGCTCCGCAATTCCAGCCAGAGAATCTCAACGCCCTCTCCTCCGCCTACCTGGGGAATTTTCAATTGAAATGGCCGGCCAATGGCTCGCACCTTGCGTTAGCCGGCAATGTCGCCTATATCAGCAGTCAGGATGCTGGCGGCCAAGTGAGCCTGCAAAGTATTGACCTCGCTGATATGTCTGCGCCTGCCCAGGCAGGCAGCATGTCTTTGCCAGCAGGTTTAAATGATATTTTTACAATTGGCAGTAAGGCATACCTGGCAGAGCGCGATGGACTACATATTCTTGACTTGCTCGACTCAGCGGCGCCTGTTGAAAAAGGATTTCTGGGCGCACCGGCACTGGCTGTCGCCGTGGCGAGGAATTATGCATATCTGGCAGGTGAAGATGCGGTGCGGGTTGTGGATGTGCAAGATCCTGCCAATCCTCAAATAATTTCTACGTACAACCTGAGTGGAGTCCAAAAATCTATCGCTGTCTCTGGAGATTATATCTTGATTGCCTCCGATTCCTTCGGGCTGACAATCTTGAATATCAGTAATCCGGCCTTGCCGAAACTGGTTGGCTCGCTTTCAATTCCGGGCGGGGTGGTTGGTTTGGCGGTTGATAAGGGCTATGCTTACCTGGCTGCCAGTGGCCTGTGGGACGGTAATACATATGCTGGCGCTGGATTGCAGGTGGTAGATATCAGCAACCTTGCCGCGCCACACATAATCAGCCAGTTTTCTGCAGCGAATCCGGCAGCGATTGCCTTCGAAGGGAATTATGTTTATCTTTGCTCCGACCGGTTGTATGTGATCGATGTAACAAATCCGTTCACGCCGGTCCAAGCCGGTTATTTTACATCGTATGGCAGGATCACTGACGTGATTTCACGCCACGGATTTGTCTTACTCAGCGACGATTCGGCCGGTCTGATCATTGCACGCTTTACCCCGGCAACCCACTCAGTCGCCGGCAGTGCTGGAGAAGTGCGTTCTTCCGACGGGCGCATTCAAATTGCGTTGTCCTCCAGCAGCCTGGTCACAAATACCTTGTTTACCTTCATTCCTCTGCAAAAACCACAAAACATCCTGGGTGGATTGGCATTTGGCGGCATCAGTTTTAAATTGCAAGGATTTGCAGGCGGTGGAACACCAATTTCTGTTTTTAACCATCCCATCACTGTCACCATGACCTATACAGATTCTGAAATCGTCGGGATGGATGCTGGATTTTTGAAAATTTATTATTGGGACAGCGGCCTTTTGAATTGGCAAGACGCGGCGACCAGTTGTGCGCCTGCCTCCACATACAACAGGCAGTCAGGCATGCACACTATAAGCATCGCGATATGCCACCTGACTGAATTTGCCCTGTTAGGCCCAGACCAGTCTGCGTCAATAAACAGCAGTGTAACCCTGGAAGGGCGCGCCGCGCCTCCTAATTCGCAATGGATTACGGATGTGCGCATCAGCCTGACGCCGACGGGTGAAATTACCCCCGTGTATACAAGCACCTTGACCACCGATATGAACGGCCAATTCAATCTGAGCGGGATAATCCCTGGCGCTTACACAGCCAGGATCAAAAACCGGCATACTCTGCAAAATATCCTACCGGTGACTTTGCAAGCTGGCAATAATTTCGTTGATTTCGGAACGCTCAGGGAAGGGGATGCCAACGACGATAACTTTGTCGGCTTGGTTGATTTCTCGATCCTGGCAAGCACCTTCAACCGCTGTCAGGGAATGGTGGGTTATGACAACCGCCCAGATTTCAACCAGGACCATTGCGTGGTATTAACCGATTTTTCAATGCTGGCCAAGAACTTTGGAGCCGCTGGGGCAAGCGACGCGCGCCAGTTGGCCAGCCCCAATCCCACTTTGCCGGTAAATCTACTTATTGTTCCCGCAGCCCAAACCACCCTGATCGGCAAGATATTTACAGTGACATTGCAAGTCCAGGCCGGCGCCAGCCAGGTTGACGGAGCCGGCGCTTATCTCAACTTTGACCCCGCCGTTTTGCACGTTGTGAGCCTGATCCCAGGGAGCAAGCTTCCCCTGGTGCTGGCCAGCTCATTCGATAACGCCGCCGGGAATGTTGATTTTGCCGCCGGTAACCTTACGCCGCCGCAGCCCTCTGGGACAATCGATCTTGTGACCATCATATTCTCGGCAAGAGCCGAATCAAACAATACTGCTCTGCAGTTCAATCGAGCGCTGCCTCGCCTGACGGATGTCACCTTGAATGGCGCTTCCATCTTGGGCAATGCAGTGAATGGATCGGTGACGGTAAAGAAATCGCAGATTTTCCTGCCCGAACTGCGCCGTGATCCAACTTTCACACCAACTCCAACATCCACATCTACTCCAACGCCTGTTAATACACCAACACCGACCAATACAGCCACCGGCACGCTGGAGCCGACGAATACAAAAACTCCCACGCCCACCCCTACTGCTACCGCGACGAAAACTTTCACGCCTTCACCCACTTCAACCGCGATGCCAACCCAAACGCCCACATCGACGATGACGCCGACGCCGACGGCTACCTGGACAGTTACACCGGCCTTAACGCCGACTGGCACTTCTACAAACACGCCATCCCCGACTGCCCCGGTGTGTGGCAACGCGTTACTTAACAGCGATTTCGAAGCTAACACTGGTTGGGTGTTTCCGGCGACCGTCAATACAGCTTCCTATTCAACCACTCTGTCCCACAGCGGTTTGCGATCGGCGCGCACCGGATCCACCAGCGCAGCCACGAATATCTACTCCTTTTCCTCTGTCCGACAGTCATTCACCATTCCTGCTCAGGCCAATACCGCCCTCCTGAAATTCTGGATTTATCCTCTCAGTGGTGAACTGCCGCTGCAGGCCATATTGCCTACACCGGCTGGACCGCTCTTTGGCAATGCGCCGCTGGCGAACGATTTGCAATTTGTCATGATCCTGGATCAATCCAACAATTTGTTAGAAACTCTGCTGTATCAACGAAGCGACAGTCGCATTTGGACATATTATGAATACACCTTATTAAAATACGCGGGCCGGACAATCACAATAGAGTTCGGCACATATAACGACGGTTTGGATGGTTACAGCGCTATGTTCGTGGATGATGTCACTCTGGATGTGTGCAAATGAATAAATCACGGGCATAGAAATTAATCCATGCCCGTGATGATCATTTCTGTTTGGCTTGTTTCATTGCCAGGGCCACGTTAACCATTGGCAGCAATATCAGACCTGCGATGAAAAAAAAGATCACCGAAAGAATGCCTAAGCGCAGGCTGTTGAACAGCTGATTGACTACCCCAAATGTGAAAGTGCCCAGCCAGGAAGTGCCGCGCTCACTGATTTCGTAGAATGAATAAAATTCGGCTTCCTGATCCGCCGGAATCATCTGGGCAAACAGACTGCGGCTGAGAGCCTGAGACCCGCCTAAGATCAAAGCCAAAACAAAACCCAAGATCCAAAACTCGAGCTGACGCTGTTCCATGCCCAGCACGATGGCAGTATTTTTCATGCCGGCAAACGCATAGATTGTCACCACACACCAGATCACCAGGCTGAACAAAATGGTTTGCTTGGTGCCAATACGTTCGGCAACTTTGTTAAAGCCAAGTGCGCCGATAAAAGCGACGAATTGGATCATCAAGATGACCAGGATAAGCTGGGTTGAGCTCATGCCGAGTTCATTGGCGGCGAAAATTGCTGAGATGCTGATGACTGTTTGGACGCCATCATTGTACAGAAGATAAGCCGCCAGGAATTTCATTGCCTCGCTGAGTGTCTTGCCTTTTTCAATCATAAACCAGAAAAGAATGACCATTGGACCGGCAGCAGGCAGCAAGGCGATGAAAATTGGAAGATTGAGGAATATGAGAACCGGGATCAGCAGCGGCGCAAGCATCAAGAGGGTGATGACACTGCGCGGTGCTTTGATCAAATCTGCTAACTGTTTAAAACCGATTGAAAAATACGTTTCGCCGGATGGCAGGGCGCGTACTGGATGGCGAGGCTGCAACCGGCTGAAGGTGATCAACGAGAATCCACCCCACCAAACACCTGCCGAGGCCAGGCTGATGCGGGCAACCAGACTGCTGTCCAGGCCAATTTTATCTTGGAACAAGAACATTACAAGATTGATGATCAGCAGTAAGCCGCCCCCCAGGTACCCCATCGCCCAACCGTACGATGAAACAGCATCCCGGCGGTCTTCGCTGGCAATATTGGGCAGGTAAGAGTTATAGAAAACGATTGAGGCGCCGAAAGCCACATTGGCCACCAGGAACAGCAGGCCGGCGAACCAATGGCCGCCGGGTTGGATGAAGAACATCAGGATCGTCGCGGCCGCGCCCATAAAGGCGAATAACTGCATCAGTTGTTTGCGGGCATGAGAGTAATCTGCCAGGGCGCCCAAAATAGGCAGAATCGTTACCTGAAGCAATACAGAAGCTGAAATCAGAAAGGTGAAGTACGAATCAAATTTTATCGGATATGTGAGCAAATGGATAAACCCATTTGCATCTGCAGCTGATTTGGTGATCGCAGTCAGATATGGACCTAAGAAAACCGTCACCACGGTGGTGCTGAAAGCGGAATTCGCCCAGTCATACATTGCCCAGCCGAAAATTTCACGCTGGTCGTTCATTTTAGGTGCTGCAGAATTGGTAGTCGCCATATCTCTCTCTTTTTGCAAGGATTTGATTGATTAAACAACACAAACGCGAAAAGGTTTCTATATTTAGGAAACTGTGGGTGTTTTACACGAAAAAGCCGACCCCTAGAACCCCAGGACCGGCATGCGTGACAATAGCTGGAGGCATGGCGAATATCCCCGGAATCTGAACTCCGAGTGACAGGCTCAAGTCCAATGCCAGTTCCTGCGCTTCTTGGGGATTACCCCCATGCAGAACGGTCAGTTGGCTCGCACCCCCCGGCTTGATTTGGCTGCACACGATTTCTTTCAAACGCGCGAGCGCCTGATGCATGGTACGAACTCGCTCATACTGCTCAACACGTCCGTTTTTAAAAGTCAAAATTGGTTTAATTTGTAAGACGCTGCCCAATAAGGCCTGTGCTCCGCCAATGCGCCCACCTCGCGCCAGGTAATCGAGGGTGGCGACCAGGAAATAGATCCGACAGCGGTCTGCTTTTGCCATCACTGCCTTTTGAATTGAGACCAGATCCTTTCCCTCGGCGGCCATTTGAGCTGCTTCTTCAACCAGGATGCCGAGCGGAGTAGCGATCAGACGGGTGTCAAGTACATGGATCGGCGCACCTGGAAACTCCGCTGCCGCGGTGAGCGCCGAACGCACGGTGCCGCTCACTTCGGCGGATGGATGAATGCACAACACAGGCTGCCCTTCAGGCACCAATTTTTCAAAGACTTTGATAAATTGTTCCACCGGCGGGGCGGCTGTTTTTGGCAATTCGGAAGAAGTTCTTAACTTCTGCAGAAAAGCCTCAAAATTGAGGTCAATGCCCTCCAAAAAGCTTTGCTCACCAAAGTTAATCACCTGGGGAATGATAGGGATTTGAAATTTAGCGGCGCTTTCTGGGGACAGACAGGCAGTTGTATCGGTCACTATTTTTACCATAGGATAATTATAGTGGCACTCAGGAAAATAAGGGGGCTTAGGTAGATGAATATATACCAACCAACAACCAGAAACACCCTTAAGGGGCATTTCTGGTTGTTTAAAAAGAAAATGTCTTCAGAAACTGAAATGTGTCCAGTTTGTTCCGGCCAACGTGGAGCATATCAAGGCAATAAAGATGATCAACAAAATCAAACCGCAGCCGCAGCCTGTGCAGGATAGGCCTCGCCCAAAGCCAAAACGACGCTGGAGAAAATCGAACAATACATCAATCAGCAGGAGTTGAAACAAGCCTCCCAGACAGCCAGGACGATTACGCATTTTGAACCTCCTTGATTATTCCTTGAGTTCTCTAGCTATGCATACGCAATCTCACGTCCAGGGTTGCAGTTCAGCGAGTACCGAAGATCATGCGCTCACGCGAGAAAAGCCAGCCCGCCGCCAGTCCCAGGAGAAGTGCAGTCAGCAGGGTTACCAGGCTGGATAGTAAAGCATAGGTGAGGTTGATCGGCTCGCTGCGCAGTAATTGAGTCATTAAAATTTGCTGTCCAAAAGTTGGGATAAGATACGCCGGTAAGGTGGGTTTGATCGGCACAAAAGCCAATCCTAAGCCGGGCAGTGCCAACAAAAGGGGCACCAGGCTGGCGTATGTTTGGGCTTCGCGCTGAGAGCGAGCGAAAGTTGCGATCAACATTTGCAATGAAGCGGCCAGCAGCGTCATCGGCAGACAGACCAAGAATATCCAGGCCAGTGCCTGGGGATTAATTGTCAATTGAAAGCCGATAAAATCTTCCAGCGGAACAGCGATGAAAGCAATCGCAAAACCGATTAATTCGACGACCAGGATCAAGATCGTGAAGGGTAAAGAGGCTGCCATTTTCGCCACCATAAGCACCCAGCGCGGTACCGGAGTGATTAAAAGAGGCTCGAGTGAACCGCGTTCTTTTTCTCCAAGCACACCATCCAATATGATATGCTGTCCACCGCTGAATAGGATCAGAATCAAGAAGTACGGCAGCATATTGATAAAGAGCAGGGATTGTGTTTCAGGTGTAGCCATATCCACCTGTTCGACGCTCAATGGTGAGATGACTATTGGATCCACTCCGCGGGCCATCAATCTCAAGGAACTCACAAAATTGCCATACCCTTCCAGTATCCGATTGGCCCGGCTGATATCCGCGGTGGAAGCCTGGCGGGAACTGTCAATCACCAACTGGAGAGCGGCGGGCTGCCCGCTTTGGAATTGGCCGCCGTACTTTTCGGTGATGATCAAGACGAGCTTGACATCTCCATTCCGTACAGCAACTTCGGGATCGGCCGGGGCAGGCAAAATTTGGACATTGTGCTGTTGCAGGTACTGGATTAGCGTAGGAGCATACTGCGCACCGCGAACAGGTAATTCTAGAGGCTTTTCGATCTGATCACGGAAGAAGGATTGCCCAATGGCGATTATCACGAAAACGAGCAGAGCTGGCGTGAATAAAGCGCTGGCTATCCCACCGACCAGAGAACGCCGGTCGCGTAAATTATCCATCATTTCCTTATAGAAAATAATAAAGGCATTTTTAAGAGGTGTATTCATGCCTGCAATCCTTCTTCTGTACCAATAGCGCTGACAAAAGCATCCTCCAGGTTTGCCTTTCCGGTGGAGGCCAGCAAGTCATCCGCGCTGCCCTGCGCAACAACCTGGCCGCGGCTGATAATCAGAATTTGGTCGCACAGGGCGGCTACTTCTTGCATGATGTGGCTGGAAAAGAGCACACAATGGCCTTCGTCGCGCAAGCGGCGGATGAAGGCGCGCATACCGCGTGTGCTCATCACATCCAGACCATTGGTTGGCTCATCTAAGAGAATATTACGCGGGTTATGAATCAAGGCCCTGGCAATCGCCACTTTTACTCGCTGCCCAGAGGAAAATCCCTCGGTGCGCCTGCTCTCAAAGGATTGCATATCCAACAATTTCACCAGATCGTCGATGCGGTTTTCGAGATTTTCACCAGAAAGACCGTACAAGCGACCATAATAACGGATGTTCTCACGAGCGGTTAAACGGGGATAAAGCCCCTGGCTGTCAGGAAGTGCGCCAATACATCGCTGAGCGTTCAGCCGCTGGCGCTGTGTATGGTAGCCATCGATGCGAGCTTCGCCTGTTGTTGGCACGATCAGGGTATAGAGCACACGCAGAGTCGTCGTTTTGCCGGCGCCATTTGGCCCGAGTAATCCAGTTATATGACCGTCCAGAGCTGTGAACGAAACGCCCTGAAGAGCGACGACTTTGCCAAAGTTTTTATGCAGGTTATTGACTTCGATCATAATGTTTAAGGGGTAGGGCCGTTGAAATTTAGAAAAAATGGAAATGGGGTTATGGCTTTTACACAGGCAACATCCAACCCGGCAGGGGATCCATTATCGATAAAATCGAACAGAATTCCAGGCATACAACCGCGCATTGCATTGATATGGCCCGAGCCAGGCAGAACAATTAACAGACTGTTTGGCAGGGTTTTTGCTGCTTGTTGTGCGTTGGTTGGCGGGGTGATCGGGTCAGCCTCGCCTGAGATCAACAAAACGGGGGCGCTCGATTGGACAGGCTCTTTGAATCCTGCCGGCAGGTTGGCTTTCGGCCAGTTTTCGCATATTAGCCGCAAATCTTGCATGAAGGCCTCGCCGAGGTAACTGGTGTTGCTCTTTGTTTGAACTGGCCAGAATGGGACATCCTCGCTGCACAGCACAGATAAGCGCATCCCCGCGCTGATGCTGTGCTGGAGCGTATTCAGGTTATTAGCTGCCTGGCTGGCGAAGGGCTGGTAATCGTTAAAAGCATATGCCTGGTGTACCATGAATGGCAATAGGGCGACTGTTTCGGGTGAATAACTCATCATCTGGATGGTGGTCGTAAAATCAGCCGCGCTGAATGTTGTGGTTATTAGCTTTCCTAGTTCGATGCCTGGCAGGCGTACTTCCGCGGGCGATTGACGCAGACGCACAAGCAGGCTGTGAAATTCTTGGGCAACTCCAGGGTAAGTTTTTCGGCATAGGTCGTCTTGCTGGCAACGCATAAAATCAAGATCTAAGGCGCTTTGGGCATCGACTTCAGCTTGCGGGCCGATCGACCAATCAAGCGGCGCCACACCATCAAGAATGAGACTGCGGAGGTGGTCGGGATGCTGGCGGGCGTAAACAAGGGCAACCCGGGTGCCGTATGATGCGCCGTACAGATTGATTGTTGTGTACCCCAGTGCCTGGCGCACCTGATCGAGGTCATCCACCGCGATCGATGTGGTATAGAATCGTGGATCTCCAGGCAACTGCGCCAGGCAGGCTTGTGTTTGCTGGGCGATAACCTGTGCAGGGAGAATTGTTTCAGAGGTGGTGATTGCGCTCTCCTCCTGACACTCCAGGGGGTTGGACTTGCCCGTGCCGCGCTGATCGACGAGAACAATATCTCTTTTCGAATTAAGCCGTTGAAAAGCTCCAGCCACAACCAGATACGATTCGGTTGCTGCCTCTCCGGGGCCGCCGGCTAAGAAGAAGACCGGATCAGGCGAAGGGTTGCGGCTAACCGCCGGAATAACGGCAAAATTCAATGCGATTTGTTTCCCAGCCTGTAAAATGCGGTCTTCGAAAACATTGATTTTTCCACATTTGGCGGCCATGTGCACCGGCAGGCCGGGTGAACTGATGTTGCAGGGATTTAATTGAATTGATGGCTTCCCGATATTCACCTGTTCGGACGGGGTGGCCGATGCACATGCCGCCACCGAACATAACATGATCGTGAAGGCCAGTGCATGGAGGATAAGATTTACTCTTGATTTTTTCTGCATAGTTTCAGTCATGGAATTGAAAGGTCAAAATTTGGTAAGGATTGGCAACATAAGAGATACCGCCGTTTGTTTCTGGTTTCAGGATCCCAACCTGCGTTTCGTCGAGGCGCAGCAGTTTCACCTGCGCGAACGGGCGCCAAGGCCTGAGTTGGAAATGAATTGTCTCGCTGCTAAGATTGCACCCTCGCACTACCAGGCCTTCACTTGTTTCCGATTGTTTTATGGTAGAGATGACAAAATTGTTGATAGAAAGTGGATCTTCAGAAGTCACCTCCACCAGGTTCGAAGTTGGCGGCAGCTTACCACTGTGGAGCCCTGTGGAAACACAGCGCATGGGGGAGTGGAAATCGCGGGCAAGCTGGCGGGCTTCGCTGACATCTTCATAAGGTATGATAGCGTAGTCGAATACATGTTTTCCGTGCAGTTGCGCGCCTGGGGTAGCGATTGAAGGGCCTGCGTGTCCTTTGCGAACAGCCAGATCGTCGCGAGATAACCAGCCAACACAGCGAAGGAGAGTCAAAGCCAGTTCGCTGCCGTATTCTGACAGCGTAATTGCTTCCACTTCAGGTAAACCGCGAGCTGCCAGGAGCATGCCATTCGCTCCCTGCGATAAACCACTAAATAGACGCTGAGGGGCTTCAGAGCGCGGTTGTTCCACCCAGGTGTCATCATGGGAGGGTATGGCTATTGGACGCCGGACGATTTCAAAATGTCCGTCGTAATCGGCCGAATCGACCTGGAATGGTGTGCGAAAATGGACACGCAAGCGGTGGTCAGAGGCTGAATTGTCGATCTCCGTGTGGATTTCAAGCCGCCGTACACCATACCATAAACTGAGTGTGCAGCGGATTGGGAGAATGACTGTTTCGCTGCTGCGTGCCTGGCGCGTGGCATCTAAAGATTGCGGCAGTCTGAGCTCCAATTTCATCATTAGCTGTTGGCCTAATGAACTGGTCTGAACCTCAATATGTCTCAAGTGAGTCTGGCTTACCACTTGGTCATGCATAGGAGGGCAGTAATTGTATTCATCCCCACAATCGCCCCCATCTACAAAATGGTTCAGGCCATCGAAGACAAGGTTGGTTGTTTTATCCAGAAGCTTGAGGATGCCGCTGCCACGTTTGACATTGACAACCATGAATTCATTTTCGATAAAATAAGGCGGTTTCGCCGACGAACGGCGTTGTGAAAGCTGGGCTAATGCCCGACTGACCCAGGGAAATCTCCCGAAAAACACTGCAGCAGGCAAAGCCAAACGGACAAGCGGGCTCAATTCAACCGCTTTATTCGACTGCTCAGCGACAGAGCGCAGCCAAAAGGTGCGCACACCAGGGCCAGGGACGTGGTTTGCCAGGAAGCGCAGGTGGATTTTTTCTCCTGAATGGGCGCGCACTTCAAATCGTTTGATTATGGATTTTCCAGCAAGGGCATGAAATTCGGCCATGGCCTGATGAAACGCCTCGAGGGCTGGTTCTCCGTGCGCCGACAACAAGACTTCGACTTTTACTGTGTCTGAATGAATCGTGTATTTGATTTTTTGGATGACATTCCCGGCAATCCGCCCATCTTGAATATTATTGGCGGCGTTCAGGAATTCGACAGGGGAGAGAGAGACGTTGATCAGCTCCTCATTGCCTGATCCCAGCACCTGATATGGACGGAATTGGCCCAAATGATCCATAATTGCAAAGGTGGTCACATCTTCGGGGAGCTGAAGGTCTATGTCAACAATATCGGTTCGATCACCCTGAGCGGGATTAAAAACGCACAATGCCTGGACCGCCTGAGTGGATGAACTGTCGGTATTGACAGCTTGCGCCAAAGCGCTTAGGCTTTGGTGGGTGAGCGTTTCGCCAATCTGCTCCACCTGATCAAAGCGCGGCCGCATTTCTTCGTGCACCTGGTCGATTGAACATCCGCAAATAGAGTCGTGCGGTTGGCAGGTCAGGAGCAACTGCCAGGCCGTGTGTAATGCACCAGAGGGATTCTGCAATCGCTCACCAGTGAAATACAGCGAAGGATTTTGGTCTGCTAGCACAAGGCTGGCCCAGGCAGAAAAAGGTTCAGCCCAGCGCTCGAGCAGCGTTTCACAGGCATGATTGCGCTGCTTAATCCAGGTTCGAGTCGAAAGCACACCTGGAAGCAAGGGGGTGCGTTTTGAGGAGCGGAGCTCGCCGTAGATAACCGGAAGATTAACACCGCGCTGGCTGAGATCATCTTGAAGAGCTTCGAGGTACAACGGAAGGTTAGAATGAACCAGTCGAACGCCCTGGAGCGCGCTGTTCGCATAGTCTACAGCCTGGCTCGTTTCGGCTGGAGGTTCCATATGGTCGGTGCCGAACATAATCAGGATATTCTGGGCTGCGCTGTAACTTGCTAAGGAGTCACTCAAACGGATCAGTTCATCGCAAAATCTCTGTTGGTTTTTTACAGGAAGACCGGCAGCGTTGCCATATCCATCTCGCAGATAAGCCATCAAAACGGCTGAACCATCGGGAGACTGCCACCAAAATTCGCAAGGTTCATCGGACAGGCCACGCATTACCGAAGCCGACTGAATATCAAAACCGCGCAAAATTTGGGGCATTTGACCGATGTGTCCAAAGGGGTCAGGGATGTACCCGATTTTCATCATCGAGGTGTATTCCCGGCAAATTTTTTGACCGACCAATAAATTGCGAATGAGCGCTTCAGGGCTTACCAGGAATTCATCCGGTAAGACATACCACGGACCGATGAGCAGCCGACCAGCTTGAATAAAATGGCGAATTTCCGCGGCTCTTTCTGGGCGGATAGCCAGGTAATCCTCCAGGATAATCGTCTGTCCATCCAAAGTGAAATATTGAAAATTTGAATCATGTTCCAGCAATGAAAGCACATTGTCCATCAGATGGACAAGGCGCAGGCGAAATTGCTGGAAAGTTAAATACCATTCACGATCCCAATGAGTATGGGATACTAGGTGCAAAGTGCGCATGAACAAGGCTCCGATTTAATATCAACAAGCATAAAACCGCCGCTTTTGGGGATGTGAGCGGAAGCTGAATTGGTTATACAATCAAAGTAAGCAACTGTCAACCGGATGGAAATTGGGGATATAATTTGTGCGTCGATCTTATTTCGCCTCGCTTTTATCTTGAGCGGGTTAAAAGTCACGGAGGATAAAGTATGGATGCATTCGAAGCAATACAAAACCGGCATACGGTGCGCAATTTCACCGGTGAAGAAATCCCGAAAGAATCGCTGGAAAAAATTGTTGATGCCGGCAGGTTAGCCGCGTCTGGGAACAATTTACAGCCATGGGATTTTATTATTATTACCAATAAGGATATTTTTGCCTATTTTGCCCAATCGACGGATTGGGTTACCAAAGCGGCAGCTGTAATTGCAGTTGTGATGGATCCATCTTCCCGCTGGTGGGTTGAAGACGGCGCGGCGGCAGTACAAAATATTTTGATTGCCGCCACTGCCCTGGGATATGGCGGCTGTTGGCTGGAAGGCGTCACAATCGAACGTGAGGCGGAATATAAAATATTATTGAATATCCCTCAGCGCAAACGGTTGTTCACTTTAGTGCCGCTGGGCATACCCGCTGACATTCCCAAAAAAGAGAAGAAATCATTTGATCAAGTTATTCATTGGGAAAAGTTTTAATTGAGGGGCTGTCCAAAAAGAACTGGGCAGCCCCTTTCGCGTTTAAAGAAAATGTGATTCAATACGGGGTATGAAACACAGAAAACCCGCCTACCCCGTCTTCAAACCGTATACGATGGCACAGCCGAGCCTGATTCCTCCGAGTGGGGATGAATTGGTTCCAGCCAAGCACAGTGTGAGAGTGGT